>NZ_QVMP01000020.1 GCF_010501095.1 Dysgonomonas sp. 520
GATGGTCAAAATTGCTTCTATAAAATTATTGTTGAATAAAATTTAAACAAACTCTTAAATTATACTTAATTTTTGAGTTTTTGTCATGTTGAACGTAGTGAAACATCTAAAAAACAGATCCTTCGATACTCTCAGGATGACAAAATTGAATAAAACGAAAAAGTCTAGACGGTTTCATCGTAAACATCAAGTATTCTAACAAAATTTAGACCTTAAATTCTCAAACACTGTATAGATGAAACATACGTGCATATTATTATTACTATTAAATTGTTTTTTTTCATACGGGCAAGATATTCCCCTACCGTCTGATTTACCACAGACACATCCTCGTTTGATGACAACACCCGCTTACAAGCCTGTATTGCAAAAGCAACTAAAAGAAGAAGTTTGGGCAAAAGAGGTGATGCAAGGTATTTTAAATAGAATCGACCCTTACGTAGAAAAGACCCGGACGCAAGAGGATTGGCTGACCTCCCGCCTGATGATGTACTGGAAAAGCAAGGCGACGAATGTATATATACGTGGAGGTGTTTACTCTCATGCCGACGGTGAAGCACCTGTTCCTACGGTCAGATTTGGAAGTACAAGAGGAATCGGCTCGCCAATAAAAAGACCAAAAATTGAAGATGTGATTCCTTATATGGATGATACTAAAGGAGTTTATTTTCATAATACTGCCAAAGAAGGAAATCCTTTGGAATGGGTAGACCAATCGAATGTATCGGGAGGAAGCATAGAAAGCATCAACGAAGAAATTATGAAGTTGGCTAAAGATGCCGCTTTTCTCTACTGGCTGACCGATGATAATAAATATGCGAAGTTTGCATTCAACTTGTTCGATACTTACATGATCGGCATGTATTACCGCAACGAGCCTCTGGATCTGGGCAACGGTCATGCGCAAACATTAGCCGGACTTTCCACGTTTGAGGTCATACAGGAGCGGATTCTTAACGAATTGTCTTACACCTACGATTTCTTGTATGCTTACATAGAGAAGAATCATAAAGACAGAATGGATATATATTCCACTACATTCAAAAAGTGGATAGACCTAACCATCAAAAACGGGGTTCCTCAAAACAACTGGAATCTGCACCAAGCTAAATTCATACTGAAAGTGGCTATGGTGCTGGAAGATAACAGTAAATATGCAGATGGAAAAGGACGTGAATATTATATTGATTACATTCTGAATAAAAGTTCTGCCCGCCAATGGTCGCTGACCGATTTCATGAAATTCGGCTATAATATGGAAACGGGTATTTGGAACGAATGTCCGGGATATGCACAAGGCGTAACACGGGATTTAACTAACTTTATCCGTGATTATGATAATACGTTCAATCAGAATCTACTGTCATATACTCCGGTTATAAGAAAAGCTGTGGAGGTATTGCCTCAATACTTGTTTCCCAACAATAAAATCACCGCATTTGGAGATTCTCATTACAGTAATATCAACACCGAAGCTTTCAGCGATATGATACGAATGGCTCAGAAATATGAGGACAAGGCTGATGAAAAGTTATTTACTGAGATGTATAAACTATTTGAACCAAGAGCAGAACAAACAGAAAATAAAGGGAGTAACCTTCCTGCACAAGTATCCACTTTTTTCACAACCAAACCACTTGTTTTAGATAAAAAAATCGGAAAAGGAAAACTAAGCGACTATGTTACACAAACATTTTATGCTCCTAACGTGAGTTGGTTTGTTCAGCGGAATAAATATAATGACAGACAAAATGGACTGATGATATCTCAATATGCTTCGTTCGGCAACCATGCCCACAGTAACGGTATAGCTATGGAATTGTATGGAAAGGGCTATGTATTAGGTGCCGAGTCGGGAATCGGGTCTTCTTATTTTGAAAAACCTTATCTGGAATATTATTCCCAGTTTCCTGCACACAATACGGTGATGGTAGACGGCATATCCAAATATCCTGAGATGCTGAGCAATCATCCTTTCGACTTGCTTTCCTGCTATCCGGCATCGGGACAAAAAAACGGATATTATCCCAACATAACTTATTCGGAGGTTTATTTTCTTGAGCCTGAAAGCAGAAGTGATCAAAACCGTCTGCTAAGTATTGTCAGCACAGGAGAAACATCGGGCTATTATGTAGATATTTTCCGTTCGAAGAAACAACGAAAAGGAGATAAATTTCACGATTATTTTTATCATAACTTAGGTCAGGAATTGTTTATTCAAAACACAACAGGGCAACATTTAAACTTACAGCCAAGTCAGGAAATGGCTTTTGCAGGAGGACATCTCTTTGCCTTGGATTATATGTGGGATAAAGAATCAGCAAAAACGAATGAAGATTATCAAGCCGTTTGGAAAATGACAATGCCGGACAACAACCATATCTATATGAATTTATGGATGAAAGGCTATGAGGGTCGGGAAGTATTCTCAATTAAAGCCCCATCGTGCAAATCTTTTCGGGGCGATCACGGATTACCCTATCAGGTGGATAAAGATCCTTATCTGACTATCGCCGCCCGTCAGCATGGCGAAGCATGGAAGCATCCGTTTGTCTCCATATTTGAACCGACAACCGAAAATGAAGGCAGGTCAATACAATCAATCAATTCTTTCAACGCTAAAAATGTTTCACCCGATTTTGTGGGTTTGATTGTAAAAAACAAATCGGGTTGGATAGACTATATATTTTCATCGGTGAAAGACGAAGTTGCCCTTTATAACGATATGTCGGTAAATGCCACTTATGCAGTGATAAGAGAAAACGGAAATGATTTTACGATCTTCATGGGGAATGGAAAACTCATAAAAGCGAAAGGGTTTACGATTGAGGCTGACGAAGAGACTAACGCCACATTAGAATACAAAAACGGTGATTATTGGTTGGCATGTGATACACCTGTTACGATTATCACAGAAAAAAATAAGAAAGTAAAATTTGAGAAAACAGCTTACCATAAAATTAAGTTATGAGAAAAATATTTTTTATACTAAGTCTTATTCTATCTACGACAGTCAATGCCCAAATTTACAAATCACAAGTTTGGGTGTCGGATCAAGGAAACGGTACATATAAGAATCCGATTCTTTACGCCGATTATTCCGATCCCGACGTAATACGTGTTGGTGACGATTACTATATGACCGCATCCAGCTTCAACTGCGTACCGGGTTTGCCTATCCTTCACTCGAAAGATTTGGTGAATTGGCAGTTAGTCAACTATGCGCTGAAAGACTTGTATCCGGAAAGTGTAGAACCTGCCAATTTCTTCGACAAGGCACAGCATGGAAAAGGAGTTTGGGCTCCCTGCATCCGCTATCATAAAGGAGAATATATGATCTACTGGGGTGATCCGGATTTTGGTATCTATGTAGTAAAAACAAAAGATATACTTGGCAAGTGGGATAAACCAGTCTTGGTATTACCCGGAAAAGGCAGGATAGACCCAAGTCCTTTGTTCGATGATGATGGTAAAGCATACCTGGCTCATGCTTGGGCAGGAAGCCGAGCAAGGCTGAA
Source organism: Dysgonomonas sp. 520 (assembly GCF_010501095.1). Lineage (GTDB taxonomy): Bacteria > Bacteroidota > Bacteroidia > Bacteroidales > Dysgonomonadaceae > QVMP01. The sequence continues at coordinate 3,519 of NZ_QVMP01000020.1, forward strand.
CAGCATAATGACTGTTTGCGAGATGAATGAAGATGGCACAAAAGTCATCAGCGAAGAGTCATTGATATTTGATGGTAATGATGGTAACCATACAGTAGAAGGAGGTAAGTTCTACAAGAAAGACGGCTATTACTATCTGCTTGCTCCTGCGGGAGGTGTGGCTATGGGATGGCAAATTGCTTTACGCTCGAAGAACATTTACGGTCCTTATGAAGTAAAGACAATTCTGGCTCAGGGCAAAACCAATATTAACGGACCTCATCAGGGCGGTTTGGTAGAGACACAAACAGGTGAGTCGTGGTTCATACATTTTCAGGATAAAGGTCTTTACGGACGCATTTTGCATCTGCAACCGGTCAACTGGAAAGATGGCTGGCCTGTAATGGGAATCAATGATAAAAATTATTGTGGAGAACCTGTAATAACATATAAAAAGCCAAATGTTGGGAAGACATATCCGATAGAAACTCCTGTGGAAAGTGATGAATTTGATTCAGCGAAACTCGGACTGCAATGGTCTTGGCACTCCAACCCCGGACAAGCATGGGGTTTTGCTTCAACTGATGGCTATTACAGAATGTACGGACAATATTACCCCGATAATTACTCCAACTTCTGGGATATACCTAATCTGCTGATGCAAAAATTACCTGCACCACAATTTTCTGCTACGGCCAAAATATCAGCAGTTTTGAAGAATGATGGCGATAAGGCAGGGCTAATAATGATGGGATGGGACTATTCCTATATAGCATTACTGAAAAGAGGAGATAAATATCTACTGGAACAAATTACCTGCACTGATGCCGAGCAAAAGACGCAAGAGAATAAAGTATCGGAAATTATATTGAACGGACTGAAGATTGATAAACGAATGAATTACCAAACTCCTATTGATAATGTACATCTCTACGTGCGTGTGTCTGTTAAGGACGGAGGGTTATGCAGATTTAGTTATAGTGTTGATGGCAAAAAATTTCAGAATGTAGGCGAATCGTTTCAAGCCAAACAAGGCAAATGGATAGGTGCAAAAACAGGAATGTTCATCATGAACGAAAAAGAAAACACATCCCGTTCGTGGGTCGATATAGACTGGTTCAGAATAGAAAAATAGAATATAATAACCCGTAGTGCATTTAGAAAATAAAAGATAACTAACTGAAACACAAAACATATCCACATTACCATTGAGTCATCTTCGCTCCTCGAACGTTGTTTCTGTACAAAGTGAAGGATCTGTTTTTTTGAGAATCCAGATTCTTCGTTGCTCTCAGAATGACAAAGCCGGTATGAATTTTATAATAAATGAGTTAACATCAAAGTATTAAATACACTACGGGTTATAGATAATGTTTATAAAAGCTCAGTTCTGTAACTGAATTTGCGAATTATAAATAGTAAAGCAAAATCACGTCATCAGCCTCGTTAATTCAGAAAAAAAGTAGTAACATTGTACATCCTAAAAGTTTCACATTACAGATAGATGTACAGAATCGCGTTAAATATTATTTTTCAATTACCCAATTCTTTATTTGATAATTCTTGCAATTCATTGGTATACAGGTTGAATATTCGTTTTTCTAAAATATTAAAAAAAGAAGTGCTGTTATGATTGTCCAATCATATTACATTGCCCTTATTGCCCTTATTGTTGCCACAGCTATTCTGGGTTTGCTATTTATAGCGCAACACAGCCAAAACGAAACAACGATGCGCAATTTCCATATAGCCAAACGGCTGATGGCAGCTGCGTATTTTTGTGTGGCAGTTGGTAAACTGCTCGAATTATTGAGTCATATTGGCGGACAAACTGCCGCCGCTGAAACCCCGAAAATTTTGCTTTCACAGGTTATTACGCTTGTGGTTGCAGTATCGCAAGCATTAATTTTTACGCTATCGTGTCTGCTGTTGCTCGATACGAAAAGCGTTAATCGAGAACAACTCAAAGTACAAATTATTCACAGTTGCCTTATACATAATAGCTGTGGTGGCTTGCTATGTTATTTTACCAAAATCGGCAGTTGAAGTTTCGGTTTATGTTTTCACCATGATGTATTGTGCTACGCTTGTTTATTTTACTTACTGCTTTACTGATAGTTATCGGCGTTTTCGTGTAACGATGGACAATTTCTACTCCGAAGACCTTGCTGCTCGCCTACGGTGGATTGCCATAGTGTTTTATGCTGCGCTCGTTGTGGGAGTATTTGCACTTGTTACGGCTCAGTATTTTAACTTTGTACTCGGAACAGCTTTTGCGCTCACATCTCTGTGTTTCTATACTTTTTTCGGAATACAGATACTTAATTATCAATGGCAGTTTGAAATAATAGAAACACCCCAAAATGACGAAAACACAGAAAGTCCGGCAAAAATAAACACCGGTCTTCTGCGACGTTGGATTGACGAAAAACAGCTTATGGAGCAAGGTATTACTATTAACAATGTGGCGCATTACATTGGCACCAACCGCCACTACCTTTCGGAATATATCAACGCCAACAAAAATATGACTTTTCGCCAATGGATAAATAGCCTGCGTCTTGCCGAAGCAAAAAAACTGATAAGGGAAAACCCTGAAATGACATTGAACGAAATTGCCGAACAATCGGGATATTCTAATGCGAGAAATCTGATTCGCCAGTTTTACCAACAAACAGGTGGCTCGCCAACAGTCGGGAAAGAAAAAAATCTCAATTCTTAAATTTTTTGTTGTTTTGTCACCTCGATTGTCGTTTTGTCACCTCGCAAACAGTTGAGTTTTCGTAATTTTACAGATATTAATAAAAATTATAATCTGTAAATTCTATGTTACTATTAAAAACAACTCTTGGCAATCTTAAAAAACTTGTCATAACTTTGATTTTAATGAGTTTTACCCCATCCTTATTATGGGCAGTTCCGCCCCTCATCATCCCGAATGATGTAATTACGGTTGAGGGAGGAGTTGTCAGTCCCGACAACCCCGATGTGTACGAAATTGACAAAGGCTTTTATGTCAACGGCACGTCTTACACGCTCACGCTCATGCGACCGCAAGGTGCCGGGGCAAACTATCCCGTTCGTATTGAATATACGCTGCAATGCAACATCTACGACAATAATCTTTCACGACCCTTATTTTGGAAAGATAAAGAAAACGAAGAATTTTTGGACGAGGGCGTTCTCGAATTTGCTGCAGGCGAAATAACAAAAACCCTCGCCGTGGGAAGACAAAGAGTCTCCGGGACCATGTTTAGTTCGTCAAGCCGATTCTTTAATGAACCTTAAAGTAGCGGCAAATCAAACTTTAATTCCTCAGATTTATGTCTCGGATGAAAACATGAATATGGGCGACGCAATGCCGGTAATTATAGACGATTGGCAATTGATAAATGTTCCGCCGCGTTTTGGCGCAATTACGGCCAATGCCACAAGTTACGATAAAGGTGCAACTATTGAGCTTACCATTCCGGTATTGAACAGTAAACTGCTGCAAAAACTCTTCCCGAATAACACTTGGCTCAACGATATTTATGTTACGCTCGATGGCGGAAAAACGTTTACTAATCACGCCTACCTCACTTTCGACGGTATAAATAACAACATTATTGCCATTGCCGAAGCCAAAAATCAAACCAATAGTGCAATAACTGTAACAGCCGAAGTAGTGCACCGCGTAAAAGGCGAGCCAACAGGGCCGGATGACGTTATACCAACAACAGATTATTATATATATAATGCAAATACGTCATTTATAGTTACATCGAAACAAGCGAAATTTAAACCAATAGAATCGTTTGAGTTTACGCTACCTAAAGATAATTATGTAAATATTAATCTGCCGAATGTTGCTATTCTTGCAAAAACAAATCCAATAGAATCGACGTTTAAAACCGGAACGTGGACAAGCAGCGACCCTGCAGTGGCCGAAGTTTCGGTAAACGGCATACTCAAGCCAAAGAGTTATGGCAAAACCACTATAACTTTTACGAGCCACGAGGTTGAATATCGCGAGTTGATGGATATTGAGGCCAATAATGATGTTTTAATACAGTCGTTCGATATTTATGTAGTTGGCGATTATCCCGAGTGGAGTATTGCAAATGATTCCGGATATTATAAAATGATAAACGAACCCAACAGGAACAATATATGGGTTTCGCATAATTTAAAAAACAGCGATTGGAAAGTTGATGGAGAAGTATCGGTAAAGGTTATCCACTCCGATTCCGAACAATATCAGCCAATTGTTGATGCTTTCGAGGTTACACCTTCTATGCTTGAGAATGCCAGAGGCTTGGTTTATAACATTCCTTTCAACGATCATACATTCCCAAAAAAACCAACAGCGTTCGAAGCGTGGAGGGCAGACACCATCTGGGCTAAACCTTACCGTGTAGAGATGTCTTTTCCGCTGAAACAAACTGTTGGAGATAGAGTAATGACTTGTGTGTTGCGCGATACGTTTAACATTCATCTTTTGTTGCCCGAAAAACCAGAAGTGAGGCTCATCCGGGATGTTCCTGTAGAAGTGATGGTCGGGGAAGATTTAACTCTCAAATATGAAGTTAAGTACTTGAATAAAGATAACCCTAATTATCATGGATTTGAAGTGTTTATAGGCAAACAATGGTATGACTAAGATGATTGGGAGGTTGCCGGTCAAGAGTCGCATAAATTTGTTTGTGCTACTTCCGATAGCTATAAAGAATTCCTTATCTCTAACGATCTAAGATGGCAAGAACCTTCCGAAGCCTCTGGTTGGTTAGAACTAACAGATATGGGGCATTACTACAATGCAACTGTTTCAATTAGCTTTTCCAGCGAAAAATGGGGTCACAAATGGCAAGGGTATTCTGAAATATCGGTAGAAAACTTGGATGGATTTATTGGTAAGCACTCGTTGTTTGGAGATGTTTTATTTAAAACAAGCAAACCTTACGAAGAAAGTAAGAATCTGACGGCTCAATTACAACATCTTCAAATGGCTACTATTTATTACCTTTAGATTTGCATAACTATGAAGTTTGGTATTGGCACAATGCCCACAATACGAAACAGAACGCTTACCATATTTTGGATGTTGTTGCCGAGGGATATCAACCCAGGTTAATAAAATTCAGTTCAAACCCCTCATTAGGAGAACTTGACGAAACGGGCGGAATAACTATCACGTTAAGAAAAAAAACAGAAAAGTTACTACAGCCTACCATCAAGCTTTGGACACAATCGGCCGAAGTGTTTGGAGAGAATGCTATTCTTCACACATTTGGCGATAGAACCTGGGGTCTGCATGCTGGATATTGGTCTGAGCCAAAAAGGGCTTATGCCGGATGTTTCAAAGTAGGGAATGTATATAACATGCTCACCTACGACAACAAATTATTGACCGAGAAAGGCCGCAATTCTATCACTACATACGACCGCATGGCTGATACCCGAAATGCAGTGTTGAATGTAACAGTAGCACTCGAAAATGATCAAGTGCCTGAAGATTTCAAGTTGGTTACACCCAAAGGGGAGGTAGCACCTATAAATTACAAGTTGATAGAGCCTTCGGAATATGGAGTTTTTGAAACCACTTATGCCAATCTATCTTATCGGCTCAACGATGTGATTGATTATGGTAACGACGAAAACGGTGATCCGATTGCCGAGAATGCAGTTTTCCCCGATATCGAAGTAGATGGTAATGTGATTGCCGAGCTACCCGGATTGTTCAACGACGAAATCGACCCAAAAGTGTATGAAGATAACATCACACAAGAGTTGAAAGACCTTATCCAACTCAGTCCGGCTAAGTTCGATGTTAAGAGTATGACCGATGTGGCAAAAACCGGAGGTAATCAAGACAAAGCCTTCGAACGTGCCAATGAGCTTAATTTCTCTTTGCCCGACCCCATTCCGTTCGAGTTTCAAACCCGCACCGAGGGCAACCGCTACTATCTGCGCGGTATTGTTTCGCATAACTTTATTAACGATGTACCGCTTGTAGGTCAGGCTAATATGGGAATGGAATTGCTGGGACGTGCCGACGAATTTGATGCGGCGTTCGACGAGCTGAAAGGTACAATTAGAATGCGTCCGAAAAACAGAACTCCACGGCATAGTTCGGCAAATGCCTTTGCTGGGTTGCGTGGCTACATGGAAGGATACGGAGAGTACGACCCGTTGACACATTCGTACGAATACGGTATCAATGAGGGTGCTGTGTCTGTCGAACTTTCGGCAAGTGCATACGTAAAAGTTCCGCTCGCACTGCTTAATGTAGGCATTGGTGTAGACGGAGTTGTTTCGGCCACCATGGGTATGAATAAACCCTCGGACGAGGACTGGAAACGACGTGTAAACAAAGCAAAATTCGACCTTTGGCTCGAAACGCAACTAAGCCTCGACGTCAGGGCTGATGTCAGCGCAGGCTTGGACATCGGAATTGCAGGCGTAGAAGTGGGGGTAACCGGTCGTGCAGGATTTAAAAACATGAATAAACTGGTGCTGAAACCTTATTTGCCATCGAGCGATAGCCAAAGTTTCACGGCAGGCGGAAAGTTTAATGTTTATGCCAACATGTATGCTTGGGCACATGCTTACTTCTTGTTCTGGTCGTGGGAAGACGAATGGAAAATATTCGATGTCAGCAAAACGTGGTACTATCCTAACAATAATACAAACCCGTATTTGCGAGACGCACCAAAACTACGTTCGGTAGCACAATCCTATCGTCGCAGTTCGCTGTCAATGCCTAACACAATTATTCAGGATATTGCGGCTAACGCTTATCCAAAGTATTTCGATTCGGGCAATTCGTTAATGTTGAGTAATCTAAAAGAGTCTGCCGACCAAAACGACGATAGGGTTTCTGTTTATTCTTCAGGTAATATAAGTGATATGCTTCCCGAATCAACGCTTCCCGCTTTCGGGTTCGACGTAGCAACTTCCGCTAACGGCGTATCGGTTGCCGCATACGAACAGGTAAACGAAGCTATTGGAAAGAAATCCGACAATATTTCGCAAGAAACTTACATCAAAACCCAGTCGAACAATATGGACATATATGCGGCAATTAAAAATAATGGCGGCAATTGGCAAACTACCCAGCTGTCTGATGCCGGTATATCGTTGTCAGACCGCAAAACGGATATGGCGCCCAAAACTGCCGTATCGTCCGACGGAACAAAGGCTGCCGTAGTTTGGCGCAGTGGTTTTACCAAAGTTGATGCAGCAGGGGCAAGAGTTAGTGGCAACCTGAAGCTCTCTCGTTACGACGGAACATCGTGGAGCGCAAAGCCACTCGATCTTGGTGCTGCCGACAATCTTGCCGATTACAGTCTTGCCATTGACGGCGATTCGATTCTGATAGCGGCAATGCGTCTTGGAACCGATTCTATCGGTAAAATCAAATTAATTTATGTTTCGAAAGAAGACGAAATCAAACATATCGAAACCGGGCGCATCGGGCGTAAACCGCAAATTGTAAGTACAGGCGACAATTATTATGTCGGTTTTATGGGACAGAGTGCACAAAACGATACCACCAACATAAACGATATGTACTTGCTTGCAACAACGAAAAACGGACAAGCTATTGACAGTATTTCGGGTTTTGCAGGAATGACCAATAAAGTTTCGTTTGCCTACAAACTGCTTGCCGACCATTCGGCAACGGCTATAAAGGATTTGGCTATTCTTTACAATGCTACGAAAGTGGTAGGCGAAAGCGAGGTGCAAACTAGTCTTTATACAGTCAAACTGGACAAGCAGGACGGCAAAATCATAGCTTCCGAACCTCAAAGACTGCTGACTGTGCCCGACGAACAACTAATTATGAGTTTCGATGGTTACAAATCGGGCAATAGTATAAAAACGGTAGCCACTATCAGTAACGAATCTCACGGGGCAATAGTAGTGGAAGAACAGGTGATGTTTGAAAACAAAATAGCCTGTTTGTCGGAATCTTTCAATATGGCCGAAATAAAAGCCAACCAAGATGTGAACGTAGAGTTTGAGGTGAAAAATGCGGGCTTCAAGCCGGTAAGTTCGCTCGCTCTGACCATTGGCACAGGAGCAGAGCAAACCATGGTAATGGAAATAGCACCGGGCGATGTACAGGTTTTACGTGGTACAACTACGATTCCGCTCGAAAATACCGATCCTGTAAATTACAGCATTACAGCTACCTTTGCCGACGGTTCGGACAATACCACAACCGGTACGCTCGACCTGACTGCCTTCATGATGAAAGTTGATCTTGTTTCGCTCAAAAATACCGCTACCGAAAATACAGCAGTAGTGAGAATCGTAAACAATTCGTCAACGCCGCTTACATCTCAATACGAAATAACGGTTGGTATTTATGAAGATATTTTTGGCGAAAAGCTTTATTCGGGAACCACGCTGAAAACTCTCCCTGCTTCGGATCTCTACACCGACGGCACAGCAAAAATAGCAACAGCAGCGTTTAGTATTCCTACGGTTGACGAAACGAGAAGCGTGTATGCTATTGCTAAAGTGAAGAAGGGAACTTCCGGCAACTTGCGGGCAGCAACAAGCGAAGCGGAAGACGTTGAACAAGCCGAAAAGAACTATACGAGCATACAGTTGTTCCCGATAGCGAGCAATTCGATAACAACAAATATAAAAACTCCTGAAGCAACAGATAAAAAGGAAAATGGCTTGTGGATTTATCCTAATCCGGTAAGAACAATGCTGCATATTGTTGACAATGGACAACTGCCTAAAGAAAATCTGAAAGTTGAAATTGTGGATATTAACGGAATAACAGTGTTCTCTCAAACTTTCTCTTCTTATCAAACGCAGCTTTCTATCAATGTAGCTTCCTTGACACCGGGCATTTATATTGTGAAAGCCGGCGAATGGACCAGGAAGTTTATGAAGGAATAATCAAAACCGTAATTTTCGGAAGATTATCGAAGTTACTAAAGCAACAGGGGCTGTCCTATATGGACAGCCCCTGCTATTTTATTACACTATATTGTTCTATCAATCGAACATTCGTCTGAAATGGCTGAATATTTTATCCTTGATTGACTTATTCGGCTGAAAGTTCGGTGAATTTTCCAACCCCGAAAGAGTGGCTTTCTCGCTGTCGTTGAGCTTTTCGGGAATATACACACTTACGTTTATCAGCAAATCACCCGTACCATAACGGTTTATACTGGGTAAGCCCTTGTTTCTCAAACGTAAAACCTTTCCGGGCTGTGTTCCCGGCTCGATATTCACTTTCACTTTTCCGTCTATCGTGGGCACTTCCACACTACCTCCCAGAGCGGCAGTGGAAACACTCAGCAACAAGTTGTAGACAACATCATTGTCGTCACGCAGCAATTCGGGATGCTTTTCCTCTTCAACCAGAATCAGCAAATCGCCATTGATCCCCCCATGACGGGCAGCGTTTCCTTTTCCACTCATCGAAAGCTGCATACCTTCTGCAACTCCCGCAGGAATATTTAATGTAACAACTTCATCTTCTTTTACAATACCTTCACCCGAACAATGAGTACATTTCTTTGTAATAATTTTACCTTCGCCACCACAAGTAGGACATGTAGCCTGAGTTTGCATTTGCCCAAGAATAGTGTTCATGACACGGGTGGTGACACCCGAACCGTTACAAGTGGTACAAGTAGTGAAAGCAGTTCCATCTTCCGCTCCTGTTCCCTTACAATAAGAACAGGCAACATATCTTTTCAGTTTTATTTTTTTCTCTACACCCGTAGCTATTTCTTTCAGCGACAATTTCACTTTCACTCGCAGGTCGGAACCTCTATTCATCCGACGACCGCCACCGCCGCCGTTACCAAAGCCAAAATGACCACCGAAAATATCCCCGAACTGAGAGAATATATCATCCATGGAAAATCCTCCGCCACTGAATCCACCGCCAAAACCACCGGGCGCATTATGTCCGAACTGGTCATATCTGGCTCGTTTTTGCTCATCGCTAAGCACATCGTAAGCCTCTGCTGCCTCCTTAAATTTTTCTTCGGCAGTAGGGTCGTCCGGATTTTTATCGGGGTGATATTGTATCGCTTTTTTCTTGTATGCTTTCTTTATCTCCTCAGCCGTAGCGTTTTTAGGCACTTCCAGGATTTCGTAATAGTCTCTTTTCTCTGTATTTGTCATTTGTCAGTTAGTCTTATTTATTTAGCAACAATCACTTTAGGATAACGTATAACCTTGTCTCCCAAAACATAGCCTTTCTGAACGCAATCTACGATCGTATCTTTTTGGCTGTCATCTTGTGCAGGAATTGTTGTTAACGCTTCATGCTTGTCAACATCGAAAGGCTGCCCCACGGTTTCAATTTCTTTTACTCCATGTTTGTTGAGGAACGCCACAAACTTGTTATGAATAAGTCCGACACCCTCTTTCACGGCGTCCAGATTTTCAGCCTTACCAATAGTTTCGATAGCTCTTTCAAAATCGTCGAGCACAGGCAAAATATCAGACAAAACCCTTTCGCCTCCCGACTTTATGAGCTCTGCCTTTTCCTTCAACGTTCTCTTTCTGTAGTTGTCAAACTCGGCATGCAAACGCAGATATGAATTGTTCAACTCATCGTACTTTGTCTGCAAATCAACTTCTCCTGTTTCAGACATATTGTCACTATTAGCTTCTTCTGTTTCGGTTTCCGACTGATTATTTGTCAGGTTTTCATCTTTAACCTCATCGTCGGAAACAAACTCCTGTTTCTTTCCCTCTGTCATGTCTTTATATCTTATTCTAATATATTTTCTTAATCGTATTACTCATTTTATCCCTATCACAACAAATACTTTGCCAAACACCCCAAATCAGAACATATAAATAGCAGATATAACTTTTTAAAGCTAAATTGGCAAAACTTTCAACAAAATACCATTCATTAACGTTTACTTATCTTGATAGTAACAACAAAATCTTAGTATCTTTGTATGGGTAAAGATATTTGCTTTATATTTTAGTTAAAAGTTACTTCATCCTGCGGATAGTTACGAGTAAACGAGTGGGCTTACACATCACAAAATTTGCAACCTGTTTACTTGCAACACGTAATGTAATTAATGAAGTCATCTAGACTTTTTAAATTATACTTAATTTTTGAGTTTTTGTCATGTTGAACGTAGTGAAACATCTAAAAAACAGATCCTTCGATACTCTCAGGATGACAAAATTGAATAAAACGAAAAAGTCTAGACGGTTTCAATATAAAAAAACAGGTCTGCGACCTTAACGAAATAAGAATTTTCAAAAAGTATAAAAAATAATGGCACAATTGTTTTTAGGACTTGGGGAGTTTTTCACCCCGATGAAAATAACGTTACTCATATTGTTATTGGCATCTATATTCTTTATGAGGGGCAAAGTACGCTCCGACCTTGTTGCGCTCTGTGCTCTTTTGGCTTTAATGCTCACAAACATACTGACCCCGTCGGAAGCATTGTCAGGATTTTCGAACTCGGTGGTTATTATGATGGTCGGACTATTTGTTGTGGGGGGAGGTATCTTCCGCACAGGTCTGGCGAAAATGATAAGCAGTAAAATATTGAGCCTTGCCGGAAGCAGCGAAACCAGACTTTTTGTATTGGTTATGATTGTTACCGCCTCAATCGGGGCATTTGTCAGTAACACCGGAACAGTTGCCGTTATGATTCCCATTGTGGTGAGTATGGCTGCACAGGCAAACATTTCGTCACGCAGGCTGCTTATGCCTCTTGCCTTTGCCAGCAGTATGGGTATACTGACACTTATCAGTACCCCGCCCAATATGGTTATTCAGGAAAAACTAATCGAATACGATTTCGAACCCCTGGCTTTTTTCGACTTCACTCCCGTGGGATTGATAGCACTAAGTGTAGGCATTGTTTTACTATATTTCCTTAGCAAATGGTTTCTTTCGAGCGACGAAAGCTCTTCAGCTAAAGACAAACAAGGCAAATCGTTAGACGACCTGATCAAGGAATACAACATTTCCCAGACACTCTATGTGTTGCATATAGAAGAAAAATCGCCGATAGCCGGATTCACGTTAAAAGAACTGAAAATAGCCAGTATTTACAACATAAATATCTCAAAAATAAGCCGTCTGGTGAAACCCTCTCGTTTGTCTCGCCCCACCATCAGCGAAGAAATGGCAGGCCCGAACACAATGGTAAACGTAGGAGACAGGCTCTATTGCACAGGTAAAAAAGAAGACATCGAACGCTTTGCACAGGAAGCCGGACTCACAATAAAAGATACAGCAGCAAAAGAAGAAGGCTCTTTTTCCGACTTTCAGAACATTGGTGTGGCAGAAGTATTCATCATGCCCAGTTCACGCCTCATAAACAGACGGATATCGGACACAAATTTCAGAGAAGAATATAACGTGAATATTATCGGGATACAGCACAACAACAAGTATATGACCGATGATTTTCAGAATATGAAACTGCAATCGGGCGACGCCCTCCTTATTCAGGGAACGTGGGATAAGATAGCCAGTATCGGAAAAACAAGGCAGAACGACCTTGTCCTCGTCGGTCAGCCGTTGGAAGAAGCCAAGAAAGTGACTCTTGACAACAAAGCCCCTATTGCCGCAACGATAATGATTTTCATGGTATTGGCAATGGTATTGAACATCGTACCGGCGGTTACCGCCGTGATGATAGCCGCCGTACTTATGGTTGTTACGGGTTGCCTTCGCAACATGGAGGAAGCATACAATAACATAAACTGGGAAAGCGTTGTCCTCATTGCGGCAATGATGCCCATGTCGCTAGCTTTTGAGAAAACGGGTGCGGCAGCACTCATTTCGGAAGGATTGGTTAACAATCTGGGGCAATATGGCGAATATGCCCTTCTGGCAGGAATATATTTCGGGACATCCATCCTGACAATGTTTATAAGCAATACGGCAACAGCCGTACTTTTCGCCCCCATCGCCATGAGCGCAGCTTTAGGAATGGGATGCGAGCCCTATCCGTTCTTGTTTGCCGTAACGGTTGCCGCCAGCATGTGTTTTGCAAGTCCTTTCTCTACGCCGCCCAACGCCTTGGTTATGTCGGCCGGAAAATATACGTTCATGGATTATGTGAAAGTAGGATTGCCATTGCAAATCATTATGGGTATTGTAATGATCTTCGTATTGCCTCTGCTTTTCCCTTTTCATAAAGCTGTTTAAAGGCAGAAAGCTAAATTTTCACAACCATTTTTTTGTTTAATTGCAAAAAATGTCATTTATTTGTAGTTACTATTAAAAAATATTTATTGTATCATCTTCAATTTTTACGCCTATTGACAAACATTACTCTTTGATTTTTAAACAAAAAAGGTAATGAATACTATGTTGGAAATGATGACCGACGAAGAGTTGGTAAAGTCATATTCTGTGGGAAATAATAGTGCGTTCGACTGTCTTCTGGAGAGGCATAAGAAGTATATATATAACTATGTCCTTTTTATAATCAAAAACAAGGAACTGACAGAAGATATTTTCCAGGAAACTTTTATTAAAGCCATTACAACCATCAAACAGGGACGATATACCGAAAACGGTAAATTTCGTGCCTGGATCACCCGTATTGCCCATAATCTGATAATAGACCACTTCCGTCAGGAAAAAAGTGAAAACACAGTATCGAACGATGAAGTGCAAGTAGACTTGTTCAACAACATGACACTTTGCGACATAACCATCGAGGAAAGGTTGATCAACGCTCAGATAACTCAGGACGTGAAAAAACTGATCCAATTTTTGCCCGACAATCAGCGCGAAGTGTTGGAGATGCGCTATTATCAGGATTTGAGTTTCAAGGAAATATCCGAACTCACCGGTGTAAGCATCAATACTGCATTGGGACGTATGCGCTATGCAATATTGAACATGCGGAAAATGGCGGAAGAAAACAAAATGATATTAACAATAGACTAAGGCCGATCTTTATAAGTTTTAAAAAGTAAGTTATAAGTTATACTAATATTTGCCCGGTGAAAAAATATATTTCAATAATTATCTTTTTCATATCCATAACTTACAGTTGCTCCGAGTATACTCCAAAACCCATCGGATATAACCGGATAGAAAAATCGCAATATGGTTACAAAAACTACAAAACTTCCGATTTTTCTCTACTTTTTCCCGAAATTTCCGACATAAAAGAGATAAAAAGCGACATATCCGTCGGTCATTGGTTCAATATTGAATATCCGAACTACCATGCCAGCATACACTGCTCGTACACTCCGGTGAAAAACAAAACCGACTTGAAAAAGTTACTCGAAGACAGTTACCGTCTGGTCTATTCCCACTCCATTGTGGCCGAAGACATAAGCTCGTCTCTATACGATGACCCTCTGCGAAAGGTATCCGCTACCATTTACAACATTGAGGGCAATGCCGCCACCCCACTCCAATTTTATGCAACCGACAGCACAAAACACTTCTTCAGAGGATCGCTATACTTCAATCATAAAGTCAACCCCGACTCCATTGCCCCTGTGGTAGAATACGTAAGGGAGGATATTATGAAAATCATCGAAACCATTTCGTGGACAAATTAGTTGCATCCGAAAACCGCATCTCTTTTTTCATCTGAATGTTTTACCTAACTTTGCACTCCATGTAAAACCGATTAATAAAAAAAGATTATGCGCCAATACAATTTCAACGAAATATTAGAAATCCTGAACAAACAGATAGAAAATATTGAGTTCAACGAAAAACCTCAATCTCTGTTCGAACCAATCAGCTATATTTTAGCACTTGGAGGTAAGCGTGTCAGACCGGCATTAGCATTAATGGCATACAATCTGTATAAAGACAATCTGGCGGAGGTTCAACCGATAGCCGCTGCCATCGAAATATTTCACAATTTCACACTGTTGCACGACGATTTGATGGACCGGGCAGATATGCGCCGTGGAAAAGACGCTGTTCACATTAAATGGAACGACAATGCCGCCATCTTATCGGGAGACGAAATGCTCATCGAAGCCTATAAGGAACTGGCTAAAACAAGAAAAGACGTGCTTTCGCCTGTTCTCGATTTGTTCTCGAAAACAGCAACCGAAGTTTGTTGCGGTCAGCAGTACGACATGGAATTTGAGAAACGCATGGATGTTACCGTTGACGAATATCTGGAAATGATACGCCTGAAAACGGCCGTATTGCTAGGTTGTGCGCTGAAAGAAGGAGCCATGATAGCTGGAGCATCGGATCAGGATGCAGACGCACTCTACGATTTCGGGATAAATATAGGTCTTGCCTTTCAGTTGAAAGACGACTTGCTAGACGTATATGGCGACCCTGCTACCTTCGGAAAGAAAATAGGTGGCGATATTCTTTGCAATAAGAAAACATATTTATTTATCAATGCTTTGCAAGATGAAGAATCTTACAAGAAGTTGACTCCTTGGTTAGAAAAAACCGATTTTGCGGAAGCTGAAAAAATAAAAGCCGTAACAGAAATTTACAATCAACTGAATCTGAAAGAAAAATCGGAAAAACTAATTCAGGAATATTATAAAAAGGGAGTATCTTCTTTAAATAAAGTTTCGGTAGGCGAAGAACAAAAAGCCGAATTATACAAGTTCGCAGAAAACCTGATGTTCCGCAATTCATAATACTGCAATGGGCATCATCGACACACATACGCACATCTACGAACCCGATTTTGACAACGACATTAACGATGTCATAACCAGGGCAAAGAACTGTGGTGTAGACAAAATTCTTCTACCCAATATTGACTTGAATTCCGTTGACCGGCTTCATAATTTGGTTGAAAAACATCCCGATTATTGCGCCCCTATGATGGGGCTCCATCCCGGAAGTGTGACCCTCGATTGGAAAGAGGATTTGAAGCAAATAAAGGAAAATTTCTCTAAACACAAATACATTGCAGTAGGTGAAATAGGCATTGACCTTTATTGGGACAGGAGCCTCGAACAAGAACAAAAGCTGGCATTTGAAGAACAGCTCAGATGGAGTATCGAGTACAATTTGCCCATATCAATTCATAGTCGTGATGCCATCAGGGAAACAATAGAGTGCATCAACAATGTTGATAAGGAAAATTTGAGAGGGGTTTTCCACAGTTTTGGAGGAACGCTGGAAGAAATGACAGAAATTCTGAATCTAAAGAATTTTTATCTTGGCATCAACGGGGTTGTAACCTATAAAAACTCAAAACTTCCGGAAGTGCTTACACACACCAACCTTTCTCACATTGTCATCGAAACCGACGCGCCCTATCTCCCACCCGTTCCGTACAGAGGGAAAAGAAACGAGCCGTCGTATACTGTTGAAATTGTGAAAAAACTGAGCGAAATTTTCGATTGCACCCAACAAGAAGTGATTGAGAAAACCTCCCATAATGCACAAATACTTTACGGATTGTGATCTGAGATAGACACACACAATTTTACTACAAAACATTCTTTCGAGATTATTTCCCGAAAAATTTGCCATATAAAAAAATTGCGTATATTTGTACTTTCATTATCTATAATATCCAGACGTCTGTCACTTAGCAAGTGACAGACGTCTATTTTTAAGAGGTTTTTCTTAATGCAAATTTAGGGCAAAATATGTGTCGCCCACTACCCTAAATATTCCTTAAAATTATGTATTTTGCTTCTGATATCTTTCGTTCCTGATTTGCCGTGGCGAAGCCCCCAATATCTTATGACAAAACTCATTGAAATGAGACAATGTATTGAACTTATTATCCGTTGAAATTTGCTTCAAACTTTTATCGGTGTGATAAATTTCGTGGAAAATCTGATTTGCTCTTCGTTGCCTAAACCATGAATAGGCCGTAGTGCCAAAAACTTTCTTGAATTTTTTATTGAATCCTGAGTAGCTATAATGCATCTGATCAGATAGTTCCTTTATATTCTTTATGTTTTGAGACAACCTTCTGACCTGCTCCGAAAAATAAAGGTCGTCTGTCAGGTAAGTGCTGAAAAAATCGTCTAATTGCTCTTTCGAACAAGAGGCTTTCAGTATGCAAATCAGCTCTTTAGCCTTGATATCCGCAAGGAAATCGTAATCCACACTCTTGTCCTTATAAATAAGGAGCGAGTTGATATAGCCGTTTATGACTTCATTAAAAGACAGATAAATAACACCCTGATGTTCAGACTTTTTCAAATTTTCCATCCTGAAGCTGTCATAAAGATACTCCTCATCACTAATATCTATCGACAGAAATGAAGAATTTTCCAATGCGCTCATCATGCACCCATACCCGGAGGGTAGGAAGAACAATTTATTTGCCGAAATAGATTCTTGCTTAATATCCGAAAAGGAGGTATCCAATCTTCCCGAAATGATTAATACGATTCTGCAATTGTCTGCTTGGGAAACCCATTTTTCACCTCTATCCAGGTCAATGAACCGGATGCCGGGTTTTGTTCTGTTATTTTCAAATTTCATAATTTGTTGTTGTTTAAGTTCCTGAATCTGTGCGTGTTTAATGAATATCTAACAAAAAAATCGGGTCTATCTATTTTTACCCATTTGATAAAACACTCATTATCAAAATTTTATTTCATTTAGAATTACGTTTTATTGCCCTCAAAAATTCACTGTTTACCTAATGTTTTACAAACCGCAATATGTGCTTTTTTCACCCCTACATAATACTCTTATTATCAGGCGAATACAGGGCACACCTAAATATTCCGTCACTTGCTAAGTGACAGAGCACACAAACTACTAGATATCAACAAATTAAACTTTTTGAATAAGAGGCAAAAAACGAACTGAGGGTAAAAAATTAACACGACAAACAACGTTAAAACTTATGAAAAAAACTTTATTATTCTTATCGCTTATTTTAGCCTGCTCCTTCTCTTACGGGCAGGTGGGAATAAACACCGATTCGCCACACCAAAGTGCCGTTTTGGATGTGCAGAGCACCACTAACAACCAGGGGATGTTACTGCCCCGCATGACAACTGCGCAAAAAACTGCGATAACCTCTCCGGCAACCGGATTGCTGGTTTACGACACCACCACAAAGTGTATCTCGCAAAACGTGGGAACGGAAGCCGCCCCCTCGTGGGTATGCTTGTCGGCGAAAGACAACCAATCGAAGTTTTTCTATATGCCATCCATTGCCATCGACGCTTCGGCTGTGGCAACAGGGCAAACTCTGAACCTGTATAACGAATACAAAACACAGTTCAACACGCCCATGGCAGCCAGCACCAGTGCTCCGGCTAGTATTCCCTATTTCCCCGCGGCAACAGACTTGTACTATTATATCACATATTATGACAATACGGTGATAAAAGTGAATAGCTTGAATGCCAATGGCGTGCTCAATTATGACATCATTGCGGCGGCGCCTTTCGCTTCCTTTATGAATGTGGTGATGGTTGTAAAATAAAAATGCATCTTGTCATTGAGTCGCCTTCGCTCCTCGAACGTTGTTTCTGAGTGAAACGAAGAATCTGTCTTAAATAGTTGACGAGTAAACATGTAAACGAGTTGACAAGTTAAGAAACTAGTACCTTGTTCGCTGGATATAGATGCTTCGCTATGCACTGCATGACAAGTACAAAAAGAAAAGAAAAATGAAAAAAATAAAAATATTATTATTGCTGCTAGCCTGCTGCACTTTGCTGCCTGCACAAGTAGACCCGAATAAAAAATATATGAACTGGTGGTATTTCGGAGAAAAATCAGGATTGAATTTCAACCAGATGCAGACCATTTCCGGAGTGTCTTTACCAACACCCGTTACAGGACCGTTTAGTACGACAGAGGGTTGTTTTACCATATCTGACAGGGATGGTAATCTATTGATGTCATCGGACGGTATGAGTGTTTATAACAAAAACAATATAGAAATGGACAACGGTGCAGGATTGAAGGGGCACCCGTCATCTTCTCAATCGGGTATTGTGATACCTTTTCCTGAGGACGAAACTAAATATTATATCATCACTGTTACTGCAGGACTCGATACTGAAGGTCTTAATTATTCAATAGTCGATTTAACTGAAAATGGAGGTCTTGGCAAGGTAACTACAAAAAATATCAATCTATTGGGGTCCACTTACGAAAATATAACGGTTGCACCTAATTCAAACGGTCGCGATTATTGGTTGATTCACAGAGGAGATGGTGCTTTTTACGTCTGGTCAATAACAAGTACCGGAATCTCAACCACACCCAATATGTACCTCTACACTGAGGCTCCATGCCCTTATCGCTATGTTAGTGTGACAAGGCTTTCGCCTGATAACACAAAACTAATAAGTTCTTCATACAACTGTAATAGTCTTTTTTATGCGGATTTCAACCCGGCAACAGGAGTGGTATCTAATGTGGGAGAAGTTAACTTTAATGACAATGTATACGGAACAGAGTTTTCTCCTTCCGGTGAATATATATACGTTACACAATATAAACAAGGTTATTTTAAGATGAAATATGCTGATCTGACCAGCGGAACCGTTCCTCCTCTTATAACAACATTAGGTCCCGTTTCTAATTTCACAATCGGACCGGATAATAAAATATATGGAATAATAAGTAAGACAAAAAAATTGATTGTGATACTAGATCCCGATGACGGGGGAAATGATGTAAGGATATTTGATAATTATCTGATCAATAATGCCAATGATGGTTTACCGACCTTCATCAACGGGAATTTGAATATACAAATAGAAGAAAAACCGTCTGTTTGTTCTGCTTATCAAACAGAATTAGAAATTGTGATTTCGGCCACAGGTGCAAATATCCCTGCTCAACTGATATGGAATTTTGGTGATGGTTCTTCTACGAAAGCGGTTAGCTATACAGGCAATGGCACTTACACTCAAAAGCATACATACAATACGTCGGGACTGTATGAGGTTACTGTCACCCCACAAAGAGCGGATGGCGCTTTCTTATCTCCTATAAGACAACAGATACGGGTTATTGACTGCCCTATCCGCACCAATCGTATGATTCGCACCAGTTTGTCTAATTCAGAAAACGAATAAAAATATGAAAATAGTTTATATATGCTTTATGCTATTTTGCCTGTCGGTCGTGTCAGTCAATGCGCAGGTAGGTATCAACAACGAGAGTCCGCATGCCAGTTCCGCTTTAGACATGGCTAAGGATGGCAATCGGAGCGGCGTGCTCCTACCCCGTATGACTACGGCTCAAAAACTAGCCATTGTGAAACCGGCACACAGCCTTTTGGTCTACGATACGGATAAGAATTGTGTTTCGCAAAACATCGGAACGGAAACCGCTCCCGTGTGGGATTGCCTGACACTGTTCAACCGTCAGTTCTTCTATATGCCCTCAATCAACATTCCGACCGGGAAATTGGGTGCTGCTACGCTCGATTTGTTTGCCGAATACCAGAGCCAATTTTCAACGCCCATGTATCGCAGTGTGGGTGCGTCAGCTTCGATGGGCAATTTTTCGGCAAGTGACTTGTATTATTACATAACCTATTACGATCCGGTACTTATTACGGTCAATTCGATCAGTGCCACAGGAGTTATGTCATACACGGTGTTGAAGCAAGCGAACAAAGACGCTTATATGAATATTGTATTTGTGGTGAAATAAAATGAAAAAAGAGGGTACCCATAGTGCATTTAAGACTTTGATGTTAACTCATTTATTATAAGACTCATATTGGTTTTGTCATTTTGAACGAAGTGAAAAATCTATGTATTTTCAATCCAGATCCTTCGTTTTACTCAGGATGACAATGTAAATATGTATTATGTTTCTGTTAATTATCTTTTATTTTCTAAATTCACTACGAGTAAGAGGGTATCTCGAGGAAGTAATAAACTTACTACACTGAGACACCCTCTCTTTATCTAACAAATATATATCCCGATTGTTATTTTACTAAAACTTTCTCAGAAAATGTTTCTCCGGCTTTTGTTGTCATTTTCACAATATACAAGCCATTAGTAAATGGAGCCGACACAATTTTCGTGTTCTGAGCTTCATTAACTTTTTGTCCTGTTAATGTATAAACTTCCACAGAGCCAACCTCTTCCGTCATTTCTATATTACCATCAACATATCTGGCTGTTACAGCATCGACAGCAACATCGTCTATTCCACTAAAGTTGCCTTTAATTTTCATCTGATATTTTGCAAATCCATTGTTACAAATGAATATATAAACATCAACAGTTGCTTCGGTTGCTGTATACGAAATGCTTTTCTTATCTATTATCGGCAATGTAGAATAAGCTGTTGTTGACGCACTTCCAAATCCTTGTTTCGGGAAATCGAATAAGAACTTGGCTGTACTGAATCCACCTTCATAAGAGAACAAACCAAAAGAGTTGTCCGGATATCCATCTTTACCCTGGCTGTTAAGGTACAAAGCCGATAAGAAATAAGTTACGCCACCTATTACAACTTCGTCTACACCACAACCCGAAGCACTGAAAAACGCAACTCCGGCAGGGGCTTTAGAGAACCCATCTTGCAATTTGCCTTCCATATCATACAAACTTGGATAAGAAGCCTGTCCGTCTACATAGAACAAATTTTCGCTAATAGGACGCACATAAGGAGCACCTCCCAAATTGAGAGAGCTTATAGGAAACAGTTCTTCCAACTTGATGATTGTCGGTTGTCCGGGAATTCCAAAGTTAAGCTCAGGCGAGAAATCCGAATCGGGATCGGTAGTGCCCACCAATGCTCCATCTTTAATATCCCATCTGAAAACGCTGGTCAGATAGTCCTTATGCGGATTTGTTCCACTGGCAGCAACAGCACCCATCACATAACCGTTTCCGTTCATATCTCCGTATACATTAAAGTTATCTATACGAACAGTTCCGTCTTTAGTTTCGGGGAATAGACTTTCCTGAGCACCATAAGAAAACCTGATTTTGTTTACCGGAGTAGCATTCAAGTCTGCCATTACCCACATATCCAATGCACCTGAGTAGATATCGGTAACCAAGTTAAACAAAACAATATTTCCGGCACCATCAATAGCAATAGAGTTATTAACAGATCCGCTAGGAGTTGTAAAAGCCAATCCGTCGAGGCTCTTTGTTTCCAGATAGTCTCCCGTAGCAGCGTCAAACACCTCTAGTCTGGGCACGGTGTTTTCACCCACAACTACCCTATGCACGAAGATAAGTTTTCCGTCTTTAAAGGCATAACAGCGAGCATTTGCATTTGTAAGAATATCTGCAGGAAAGTTGTTTGTAACTCCATCATCACTTACTATAGTCTTAAGGGACCTAATCCATACAGACTCCATGGTTACGTTTCCGTCGGATGAAGAATAAGGCGCATCCGCATCTTTTGTTGGTGTATACTGAGCATTTGCCATAAACACGCTTAAAGTTAAGGCCGCAGCCCCAAGTAAAAATTTTTTCATAACTCAAAATTTTTAATTAAACAATAAGAAATTTTCTATAAATAAATAATCCTAATCATGCAAACCGGTAGTTGATCCGATTACTCCGATCTAGTGAATCCACTTCAATACTGCAATATTCTTATCCACTTCAATCCTCACTAAATAAACACCTCTGTTTAAATGGCTTGGCAGAGCAACTTCATTATTCACGCCCGAAACAGTCCGGTTTTTAACCACTTTTTCAACCTCCTTACCCGAAAGGCTTAGCACCGAAACCGATATTTCAGCATTTCCGATGGAGTTTACAACCAGATAATCTCCATTGATGTAGCAGTTTAACTTATCGTCCAAGTAGTTGCCAATAGACGACCACGGCGACAATGTATAAACCTCAGACCAAGCGGTATAATAAGATGCGCCATAATTGGCTCTCATCCTCAGGTAAGATGTAGCGTTGGAATCTATGTTATCGAAAACAACTTCATATACATTTTTTCCAACACTCTTAATTGATGTTTCCCTGATCGGAAAACTTGCATTCTTACTCAATTCGACCCTGAAACCCGATGCCGTGGGAGATGCTTCCCATTTCACCAGAAGCGTTTCTTGCGGCAGTTCCGAGCCGTTGGCTGGTTCTATAATAACAGGTACGGGCGGAGGCACAAGCTGAGTAGAAGCCTTCACTGCATCAGAGGTATACTTATGCTCGTTAAAGACCGCCTTCACCCTGAAGAAGTAGTTGTAGTTGTTATTCAACAATCCTTCAGGCAAAGTATACGAAGTTTCTGTTGTTTCCACCGAATGAACCAGCGACGTGAACGAGTTGACATTAGACACCTCCAATATATAGAAGTCTTGCCCGCCTCCTGATTGCCAAGTAACGGTTGGTGTAAGAGATATCGTTTCGTCCTGAGCAGGATATGTTACCGATAATTTTTCAGTTCCAACAACAACTGTTCTTGTTTCGGACGTACTGACCGGAGCATTAACTTTTATTGTTTTCACCCTCCAATAATATTTTTCGTCCGTTTTCAGGAAATCAAGATCAATTGTCGACAGATGAGTCTTCCTCTCCATGTCTCTTTTATAAAGTATTGTTGAAAAATCCGCTTTATCGGATAATTCAAAAATATAATATTCGGCATCGGACTGAGGCTGCCAAGTGAAACCAAACGGATTGATCGGCGAAGCATTATTTGCAGGTGAAATTAACGTTACGGGCGATGATGTGGTTGGCGAACCGCCCATTATCACCGGACTATATTCGTTTGCATACCTGTCGTATACGGATACAGCATATTTGTAAGCACTTGTTGGTTTATCCGCTGCGATAGCATAACTTTTGCTATACGAAATACCTTGCAAATATTGAGATGTAGCAAAATTTCCGACATTAGCCGCCACATCGTTCGGAATGGCATAAACGGCATACCGCACATCATCGGAGGTGTAGTTCCACTTCAGTTCATTGCCTTCTACCCTCAGGTTAGTAACCAATCCCTGATCGGGGACAGCAACCATCATTGCAGGGGTCAATGATTTGTGTGTAAATATTTTCGAGGCGAAATAATTATTTATAGCCTTCACCAATAGCGGCGATGTATTGTAGAAAACACTACCCGGAGCATTATTTTTATTAAACAGCCTGTTGTTTTCGATCTGTATTGCGAAATCGGCTCCGGGAATGGCAGCTTTTGTCAGCATTGGTTTTTCCGACTCGTTCTGCATATTCAGCAAGCCTGTCAATTCGATATGAGACAAACCTCCAGCGTCAATTTCTTCTTCGTCAATCTTTACAACTCCTGATTTGGGTACATCCAGTATCTCCGCCAGATTCTGACTCACAAAGATGTGGGTATTGAAAAGGCTGGCCATATCCGACCACCACTCGCAGAGTATTGTATAGTTAGAAGATGTTTCTGTCGTTGCCCAATATATCTGGGGCGAGATATAATCAATTGTCTTCGATTTCATCCACGCCAAGGCATCGGCATAAATACCTTCATAGGCATATCCTCCGGTGATACCGGCAGGCAGGCTTACTCCATATTTATTAGCAACGGAAACATCCGTAGACCATTTTCCGGGAGGGCCTATGCCAAACCACGCATAAGGCTTAACTGTCTTTATCGTATCATACACTTCGGCTACAAACGTGTTCACATTTTCGCGCCTCCAATCTTTTATAGACATATCCGAAGGCTTATAAGCGTCAATAGAAGCCTGATCTCTTATCAATCCCTGATAATCGATATATTGCAAATAAAAATAATCATCAAAAAGAACTCCGTCTATATCGTAATCATTAACTATTTCGCCAATAATATTCTTCACATGAGCTCTAACTTCCGGATTCCCGGGGTCTAGTATTGTTCCCCACTTGGTAGCTACTCCTGCTTTAACCTCTGTTGGTGCAGTTATCACCCATTTGGGATGTGTCACTCTGTAATCGCCGGCCTGTCCGTCCCACGAACCGGCAGTCGACTCAAACCTGTAAGGATTAATCCAGACATGCAATTCGAGCCCTCTCTTGTGAGCCTCTTCAATGGCAAACTCCAACGGATCGTATCCCGGATCAAGCCCTCTTGTCGAAACCAAGCCGGTAGCCCAAGGTTCGTACGAAGACTTATACATCGCATCGGCTCTACCTCTTGCCTGATAAAGAACGGTATTGATATTTGCAGCCTTTACAGCATCCAACAATTCTATCAATGTCGCTTTTTGGCGATTAATCTGGTCTACGTCTCCCGTTGTCGAAATAACAGACTTAGGCCAGTCGAGTCCAAAAACGGTAGTGAACCATGTTGCCCTCATCTCCCTTTTAGGAGAGACTTGGGCATAAGCGCCGGCAACAATGGCAAAAGATATAAATATCAGTAATAACTTTCTCATATTTAACGATTTAAATTCAGCGTCCATCGTCAACACCGATAGCGTTGACGACAGACACTCAACTACTTTTTTTTAGAACAACTTAGATTTCTCATTATTTATAGCGATACCATAAATGGCCTGACCTACAACCAGTGTTTCAAGTTGTTTGGTTTCATAGTCGTAACGCTTCAGTCCGGTCTTTTCTTCTTCTCCCGCTCCTGACCTGTAGCCAAAATAGAGAGAGCCATCCGATTCGTCAACAACCATTTGCGTGATGTATGGAATCTCCCCGACAGGGCCTTCACTATCCGGCAACAATTTCAGTATCTGATATTCTGCCGGATTCATATTTGCGGTAAGCTTATCTATCGGAATCCGATATACCTCACCTTCGGTAAGTGATGCAGCAGTGGCAACATACAATACCTTTCTCGTTTCATCTATCACAAATGATTTCACCTTCTGTCCTGGTAATATTGCTCCCGATGAAGGAACCGGTGAAGGATTTTTCGCATCATAATCTTTTGTCAATATATCCGTATCCACAAAGCGGAATATACCTCCGTCGTTGTTGGTCTTAGCCCACCACCACATGTTATTGTATCTGGTGAATCCTCTGTTCAACGAACCGTACAGAATACCTTTGGAATAATAACCTAAACGCGCGTTTCGTACCCAGAACGGATAATTGGCACCTTCGTCGCTTCCATCCGACCCGGTTCTCTTCCCGGTACTATTTCTTTCTGTCAATGGAACTTTACTGATTCCCGTATTGCGGTCGGAACAATAAAGTGTATTTGATGCCGGATCTATATATCCACAGAACGGGTCGTCGTTCGCATAGCCTCCATCATTAGTAAACATTGTTTCAACCGTAGAGCCATCTTGCGCTACAATAGAAACTTTTCCGTCACCCATGTTTCTGAAAGTATCATCATTTTGGAAATAGAACACTTTACCTGCATCAATAACATACAACAGACTATCGTGAAACAGTATATTGAACGGATGCTGACCCGACTTCACACCAAGGTCGAACGGTAGATTCTTCACATTAGACTGCAGGTCTTTAATGACCTTCAGCGCCATAATGTTTCCGCCTTTTACCGCATAATACAAGGTTTTGGCTTCTTTGGTGTAACCAACCTGTACATTCACAACCACCTCTTCCAGTTTCTTTTCAAAGTCCGTACCTTCTTTGTAAAAGGTGGTTTTCAGTGTTATCTGCTGAGAACCGACATTTGAAAAAGTCAATTCTCCCGGATCTTTCTCAGAACTTTCCGTAACAGGTTGCTTGTTTGCGTCCAATGTTCCCTCCGGAAAAATCCATTCGTACCTTACGTCGTAGTTCTCCGGATTGGGCAGATACAAATCCAATTTCATTTTTGTTTTCAAAATTTCCGTCACAGCATCGGAAGACGTGTAGAAAACCCTTGGGAAAATTTCAGTGATCATCAAATCTTTTATCAATTCTCCCTTATTCTCCAACACCATTTTCACTTTGTAAACACCCGGACTGGCATATTTATGAATAGGATTGGGCTCATTGCTTGTAGTGCCATCGCCAAAATCCCAACTAACCGAACCTTCCAACACCGATGTATTGATAAACTGAATGTCCGACCCTACAAAATAGTCATGCTCATAGTCGCCGTCCACTTCGTAGACGAAAGCAATGTCGGGATTAGGAAAATGCTCTATATCAGGGTCGTTTTCACACGACGATAGAACAAATGTGAAAGCAAATAATATATATATAATTCTTTTCATACTCGTTTACGCTTTTAAAAAGTCTGAATGACTTTATTATTAAAAAACTTTATACCCTTAGTTCAATGTTATTTTCTTTTTCTCCGTGAAAGATGCTATTCCATTCGAATCTTCTACCCTAACACTGGCGTTTAAGAAATAGTATCTGTCGTAAGACACCATAAACAATCCGTCTGCAGACTTATATGTCAACGAATCGAGCGGTATTGAATAGAATTTTTCCTTGATCAGTTCTTTCGATTCTTCCTTTATGACATAGAAGACTCCTTTGTTTTCGGTTGAATCGCGCTTCACATGCTTCATAAAATCTTCTTCCGTCTCGAAACGAGGATTTGTTGAGGTCAGAATCTTCTGTAAGTCTTCAACTTCGAGTTGAGGATAAAGTTTCTCGCGAAATTCCTCCAGAAATCCCTCCGGAAACAATGTTTCGTATTTGGTCTGATCCCATTTCTCCACATCTTTCCAGATTGTAGACCGCAAAGTGTAACTCGTTGGAAATTTGACATTCATCAAGTAGGTCAAATCTTTATCACTCCAAAAAGATTCGGAATGAGGGAAGTCTTTTATATACTGAAATACTCTTACCAACTCCGTAGTATCGACAGGCGTATAGTTGAACGTAAAAGAAGTAACCAAAGGGCACGACGCCGATATGGTGGTCACACGGCTCACGTCGTACCACACGCTAATATTTGCAATACTTTTTCCGTCCAAGGGGTAATACTGCAATCTGGAAATCTCCACAGAATCACCCGCTTTGACAGCGTCCGATTTCAACTCCCAATAAACAGTGGGAGCAAACTCCCCTACCCTGTTCAAGTCGTCAATCGGGTCATTAATTGTGCATGAAGCCAGCAACCCGCATCCGACAACAAATAGTAATATTTTATTTATGTATTTCATACTTGTATAATTTTAAAAAGAATTTACTCTGCCCAAATCATAGTTTTTTTCAACCAATTAGGATTTTGATATGCACCCAATCTTTCCAGCTCTGCTTTGTTATACACATCTTCTGTTTCCGGGTCGTAGTTCAAACGCTGAACCCATTCCACATTATTGCCCCAATACGGTTCATACAAGTTGTATGGCCTGCGCAAGTTGGGATATATTTCCACACCATCGTACTTCACTTTTTCTTCGCCGTCTTTCACCTTGCTTCCGCTATATTTGTAGCGGCGCATATCTGTCCATATCTCAGGTTGCAGATACATACACACATATTTCTGGCGCATCAGGTGACCGATATTAAATCCTGCCTGAGGCAGATATTCTTCCCGTTTCAGATACATGGTCACGTGGGTCGATCTGCACTCGTGTCTCTTCATATTCATTTCGGCAGCTTCATACGTAGTTTTGTACGCCTCCTCTTTTTGTCCTCTCCAATACTGAGCCTCGGCTTTTATCAACAAAAGTTCTTCCGTAAGCATCAACGATATATAAGAATCGTTCGATGTGAACACCCCGTATCTGTCAGGACTTTCGTTTGTCAAATACATGTTAGGATAATTCACCTGTTTATATGAAGCATCCATTCCGATGTTATTTTCCAGATAACGGTATTTCGTATCCTGATCATCCGAATCTTTTGGTCCCGGAGCTTCTTTCATCAACCTCACCATACGAGGATCGTCGGCAACTCCATACTGAGATCGTTTTGCTGGATATCCCAAAATTGTTTCAACGAAGAATTTAGAAGGGATAGCGTTTTGCAATTCATTGGAGCGGCTTTCCCACGAATTGATAATAGGGCGTTTGGGTCCCCACGGGCAGTTTCGTTCCAACTGTGTACCTCCCGAATATTTGTAATTTGGCTCTACCCAACCATCCAAAGCCTTATTTGCTGCTATGATAATTGAATCGCAAAATTCATTTGTATTATTCCAATTAGGCAGATTACGCAAATATATTCTGGCCTTCAATCCGTAAGTAAAATGTTTCCATTTTTCCAGATCGCCACCATATATCCGGTCTATAGACTCTGTGATTCTTATATTCTTAGAATTATTGTTCCAATTCGGATCATCATAATCTTTCAGCAATTGCTCCACTTCGTCATACATCCACCGGTAAACTTCTTCCTGAGTGTCGTATTTGGGTGCATTAGACTTATATGCCTGAGAAAGTGGCATATCGCCAAAAGCATCGGTAGTATACAGCGTAGACATCAAGCGGATGGTACGCCCTATCAATACACAATTTTTGGCGCCAATGGCTTCGGCAGCCTTTTCCATCTCGTTCAGGTTTGTACCTATATCGTAATAGTGGCGTCTCCATTGAGGATGCCTGTTTACGGACAAAAATTCCCAACCTTGTTTATACGGATATGTTCCTGTCTGGCTTCTGCCGCCTGTTGTTAAGGCTTGTGCCAGATAGACATTATATTCGGCATGGTCATAAACCAATTGTGCTCCATAGAATAAGATTACGGGCAGAGACTGGTCGGGAGTCACTGTTGTAGTCGTATTCGGGTTATCATTTATGTCCAAGAAGTCATCGCAACTCATAAAGAAGCAAGAAGACAAGACCGCTAGAGCTATATAAAATATTTTATTCATAACTGTTCAATTTTAAAAAGTTGCATTCACTGTGAAACTAAAACTTCTGGTTTTGGGAACATTAAGATTATCAATCCCCATACTTCCACTACCACCACTATTTCCTAGAGAATTGACTTGCGGATCAGACCCTGAATAGCGAGTCCATAAAAACAAGTTGCGTCCCGTAGCAGCAACAGACAATGTTTTAAATATTGTCTTCTTTATGAATTTCGTAAAATCGTAGCTTAAAGTCACATAACTTAAACGCACGTAAGAGCCGTCTTCAATGAAGTTAGAGCTAACCGGCTCGTAATATGTTGAATAAAACAACTGATCGAAAGTCACAGGTGTGGTGTTTTGTGCCCAAACAGGGTTTTCTGCCGTTCCTTTATTCACAACACCATCAACCACTATTTGCCTGTTGCGGTAAGTTTCCAGACGTTCGTGCATACCCGAACTCATCAAGCTACGGGAAGTTCCGTTAACCACATCCCCGCCTTTTCTGATATCGAACTGGAATGATAGTCCAAATTCTCTGTAATTCAACTTACTACCTATCCCCATGATAAAGTCAGGCTCACGATTGCCGAGATAAACAAACTTTTCGGGATTAATGATTGGGTTTCCATCTTCGGTAACTATAACCTTTCCATTTTCATTTCTCAGATAATCTTTACCGATGATACCGGTTGTCGACTCATTCAGCCATGCCGAAGGGAAAATATCACTACCCACACGGGCTGCGTCGAACGACAATTTATCCTGACCGTCGGGCAAACTGACAACCTTACTTCTGTTGAAACTAAAATTAGCGAATCCCATCAAGTTCCACTCTTTCGTTTTCAGAATGTCTTGTTCCAGAGACAATTCAAGACCTTTATTTTCTATGCTACCTTCGTTTCTGGTTTGCATGATAGTTCCTGACGATGGCGTTACACGTACCGACACGATCTGATTGTCAACTCCTGTCGAATAGTATGCCACGTCCAATCGTGTGCGGTTGTTGAAGAAACGCAAGTCTGCACCAATCTCCCACGATTTATTCATCTCCGGCTTCAATGTGTAGGCCACACTTAAAGTTGGGTCTACCCCAAAACCGCCATCAGGGAAGTTTGGTTTTTGAACAAATTTTTGCCCAAACTGATATGGACTGGCATCTTTACCCACCTTCGCCCAGTTTCCACGCAATTTTCCGAAACTGAAAATATCGCTGGTCAGGTTGAATAATTCGGAGAAGACCAATCCTCCCGTAACAGAAGGATACCAGTAAGAGTTTTCACCTTCAAGTAAAGTTGATGTATGGTCGTTTCGCAGAGTAACACTCAACGATGCCAAACCTTTATAATCGTATCTTAGTTCTCCGAAATAGCCGTAAGTCCTTTTCTTCGAGAAACCCGGATAGTTGTCCTGATTTGCTCCGGTTACCGAATTTTTAAGATTGTTTATACTATAAAAACCCGAACCTGTGATTATATATTCCGAACCGCCAATTCTGATAGAAGTAGATTTATTTTCCTTCAATTCCGTACCCAACATCGCTTCGATAGACATGTCTTTATTGATAGAATATGTATATCTGGCTATCGCCTGTGCAGAAAACATACTGCCTCTCGCACTTCTCATGTTGTGTGTACCGAACAACTCGCGCCTGGCTGATTCGTACTTGTCGTTGCTAACTATTTCTTCCGGCCTGTTCACATAATCAGCTTCGGAAAAACGAGGAGTTGTATATTCCTCAAACATCGAATTGCTATGCTCGTAGCCTAAACGACCCGATAGTTGCAAACCTTTTACTGGCTTCCACGTTGCGGCGGCTTGCAATAAGTTTCTTGTCGATTCGGTCTGGTTATAGTCTTCATTAGCTCTCCAATACGGATTCAAAGGCGAATTGCCCAAAATGTCCGCTCTGTAAAGCCAATCTATATCACCATACTGGTCTTTATAGTTGCGCATATCATTATTAATAGGCCAACTGTAAACTCTGGAAAGTACCGACGACCGTGTAGACATCATTGCATTGAGGGTAGAAGCCGTTGATACGGGGAATGGGTCATTGGCTTTCGTATTGATAATGTTACTCATAAACGAAATATTCAATGTAGGAGTAGGATCAAAAGAAGCCTTCAACAACATCCCCACACGGTCTACTTTGTCGGACGGAATAATCCCCTCCTGCGAAGTATAGTTTAACGATCCGTATGCCGTAAACTTCTCCGAACCGGCCGAAACCGATACATCGTACTTTTGCATAAGTGCTGTTTGGAAGAAATTATCGGCATTATCATATTTTTCCGTTCCTGCCGGAGCAATAGGCCCCCATCCTCCTGTTGTAGGAGATGCACCAATAATGCCTCGTCCACCCGGCAGATATGTACTTTGCAACTCAGGCACCCTGAAAGCATTATCAACTTGCAGGCTGGCGTTTGCACTTATCACCGTGCGGCCTTTTTGAGCCGATTTTGTTGTAATCATAATGACACCGTTTGCCCCTTCTTGTCCGTAAAGAGCCGAAGCCGCAGCACCTTTAAGCACCGTAACATTCTCTATATCATTAGGATTCAGGGCAGCCATAGAGCCCGATCCTCCGGAGATGTGCATTCCGTCAATCACAAACAACGGTTCATTGTTTTGCTGAGAGTTGATAGACGATATACCCCTGATTATCAACTGAGAGCCTCCATTCGGAGAACCTCCCTGATTGGTAATATTAACCCCTGCAATCTTTCCTTGCAGAGCATCGATGAAGTTTGTAGACCTTGCAGCCAAGATATCGTCCGAATTGATAGACTGAACAGCAAAATTCATCCGTCTTTTTTCGGCTACAACGCCCATTGCCGTAACCACAACCTCATCTATCAGAGTTGATTGCGCTTTCAAAGTAACATCTATCACCGCAGATGTACCCACCTTTATCTCCTGTGTGTGCATACCTAGATATGCGAAAACCAGAGTAGCATTGTTATCGGCAACTATAACAGAATATTTTCCGTCAAAGTCCGTAACAACTCCACTCGCCGTGCCTTTCACCGTAATTGTCACCCCTATCAATGGCTCTTTTTCTTCGTCAACAACAACTCCTGTTATTGTTTTCTGAGCATAAGAAGCTGATATTGAAAGAGAAAAAAACAGAAATAATGAGTATAGCCATTTTTTCATAATTCATGATATTTAAAAATTAACATAATGTACATTCATTTCAATTTAAGGATTCTTTTAATGTTTATATTGAGATTTATACCGTCATCAATATTCTCACAATATCAAACACAGCTACAATAATGCGCCCTCATTGTTAAATAATTTAATTTCATTTTCTGTATTTTATCAAAATTATACATATTTTAATCACACAAGATTGTCTAAAACGCCCTTTACGCTTAATTTATAAGATGAGTAAATTTTTACAATGAAAAATACAAGAATAAAAAAGATCTTTTACTGTCAGCAATATAAATAACAAAGGAGAGAACACCCGTTACCAACATTGCAATCTGAGCAAAATCCACATAAGACGAACTGTGTTTATCATAAAGTAACAAATCAATTTATGTTAACCAATCCATTACAAGACGCAAATTACGACTCATTTTCTTTCCAAACAAACGAGAATACAATTTTAACAAAAATAATTCACTTTATTTATGTTTTAAATACATATTTTCTATATTTTTTTAAGCATCATCATTTATTTTCATACACAAAAAAAGCATTACACATGCAACTCAACAAACAATAAACACCTAAAACACAAGCTATCAAAAAGAAAAGAAGCCTTATTTTCGAAAAAAGAAAGGAAATTGCCCGAATCACTATATATTTAAATTATGTATACTTTTCATAAATAACTAAATTATATACAAAAATATCACAAATGAGAAAATTTATTTATATATTTGTACTATCTATATTTAATGGTTAGGATATTTCAAGCTGAACAGGCCAAAAAATATAATTTCAAAAATCATCTTCGGGCTTATTTTAATACAAAAAACGACTGTAAGTGGCTGATAAATCGACATTGCATTTATCAAGGCAAGCGCAAAGACGGCAAACCGCTAAGTTTTTTATCCATCATAAAAAAAAATTGTCGCACCTTTCTGTCTTGGCGTTTTATTAGAAAATGCAACGGATAAATATCTTGAGAGCATAATAAAGTTACAAATAAACATGAAAAAACACCACGAAAGCAAAATCAACATTTTGCTTCGAAAAATAAATTTATGAAATACCTATTATACATAATAATATTTTTTTCATACACACTGACACCTTTACGTGCGGAAGAATCTCGTTTTACCCCTCAAATATGCAAACAGCCAACAATTGATGCCGTAATTGAAGCCTCAACTGTTGAAAAAAACGGGGTAGTATTCGGAAGTACAAAAAATGGTATTATCTTCGCTTTAAGGGCTGAAAACGAAAATCTCTTACGGGAACAAATAGAAAAGAATGCTCCGGCAAACAACCATAGCTATCCCTTTAGTGCGATAAAGAAATGTGTATGTTCGTGTGTATATCCATCAGTGCCGGAAACATTGGTAAGACCTTGCGATGACAAAAAATTGAATAACAATATAATAACCATAATAAGATGAAAATAAATTGTTTTATTCCTTTCCGGAATGTAGCCCAAGTTAGGGAAACCATAAAATCTTTAAGGGAATCCGAATTAGTAAATAAGATTTACTTACTGGCCAATGACGACAGTGAAGGCTCGGTGGAAGATTGTGAACCAATATCCATCGATTCGCTCAGGTCTACCAAAACGATAAAAAAAATTGCAGAAAAAGCCGACGCCGATTACACCCTCATCTACACCAAATCGGCAGATTTAAGAATGGGAATGTTTGCCCTCGACAGGATGATACAAATAGCTGAGGATTCCGGCGCAGGACTTGTTTATGCTGATCATTATCAGATGGCTGATGAAAAGAAAACAAGCAGTCCCGTAATTGCTTATCAAAAAGGAAGTTTAAGAGACGACTTCAATTTTGGCTCGGTTCTCATCTACAAGTCGGACGATTTAAAGAAAGCCGTTGCGATGATGGATAAAGAATATAAATCGGCAGGACTTTACGACCTCCGCCTGAAACTATCTCAGCATGCAGACCTGGTTCACATCAACGAATATCTATACACAGAAATAGAAAATGACACCCGCAAGAGCGGAGAAAAGATATTTGATTATGTAGACCCCAAAAACCGTGACACACAAATAGAGATGGAGGCTGCATGCACAGATCACCTTAAAAAGATAGGCGCATATCTTGCTCCCTCTTTCAGGATTGTTAACTTCAATAAAGAAGAATTTGAGTTTGAGGCATCAGTAATCATACCCGTTCGCAATCGCATACGCACCATTAAGGATGCTATAAAATCGGTATTGAGCCAAAAAACAAACTTCAAATTCAACCTGATTGTTGTCGACAATTATTCCACCGACGGAACATCCGACGCAATAGACGAATTTACTGACGACAGGCTCATCCACCTAATCCCTGAAAATAAAGAACTTGGCATTGGCGGATGCTGGAATGCTGGTGTGTACCACGATAAGTGTGGAAAATTCGCCGTTCAGTTGGATAGTGACGACGTTTATTCTGATGAAAATACGCTGCAAAAAATAGTTGACGCTTTTTATGCACAAAATTGCGCTATGGTGGTGGGTACATATATGCTGACAGACTTCGACATGAAAATGATTCCGCCCGGAATTATTGACCATAAAGAATGGACTCCCGAAAACGGACGTAACAATGCCCTGCGCATCAACGGACTTGGTGCACCCCGTGCTTTTTACACTCCTCTGTTGAGAAAAATAAAAGTGCCAAATACCAGTTATGGTGAGGATTATGCGTTAGGACTTTATTTTTCCCGTGAATATCAGATTGGACGTATTTATGACGTTTTGTATCTATGCCGCCGTTGGGACGACAACTCCGACGCTTCGCTTGACATTGTGAAAATGAATGCGCACAATACATACAAAGACAGGATTCGCACATGGGAAGTTGAAGCACGTATCAGTTTTAATAAACAAGCAAGAGTAAAGATTTAAAACAGTGAAGTCATCTAGACTTTTTAAATTATACTTAATTTTTGAGTTTTTGTCATGTTGAACGTAGTGAATTAACAATCGACGAAGCGAAAGCGAGTCAAACATCTAAAAAAACAGATCCTTCGATACTCTCTGGATGACAAAATTGAATAAAACGAAAAAGTCTAGACGGTTTCAGTTACAAGTTACGAGTAAACAAGTTGACAAGCATAAAAAAGAATATATGTCCGTAACATCAAGAAATATAAAGAACCTGCTTGCAGAGCAATTGAAAGTATGGGATTTAGCCCGTTCAAACTATGCAGCTTTGGCAAACGTGGAAACGAAAGACTTTCGGTTCGATGGATTTGACATAAGAGTACAGTTCAACCCTGCTCGCATACAATCTACTGCAGCAAAGGTTGATACGAAGTCCATTCAAGAGAGAAAATGCTTTCTTTGCCCTATCAATTTGCCTGTGATTCAGGAGGGAATACCATACGGAAAAGAATATCAAATACTGGTAAATCCGTTTCCTATATTTCCTCAACATTTCACCATACCATCTTATCACCATGTTGACCAATTGATTTTAAACAGATATGGCGACATGCTCGATCTGGCTAAAGATCTGGATGAGTTTACAATTTTCTACAATGGCCCTAAGTGCGGAGCTTCTGCACCCGATCACGTTCACTTTCAGGCAGGCAACAAAGGCTTTATGCCTATTGAAGAAGATTGCAAGAACGTTGAAAAGAGTGTTATCATTAAAGAAAACGGACTAAGTGTTTATACTTTAAAGAATTATCTCCGAAACTTTTTCTTGATAGAATCGGATGACAAAGATAAGGCTATTGCGTTTTTCAAAAAACTCTACTCATTATTGGAGGTGAAAGACGGAGAAAAAGAACCTATGATGAATATAATCACATGGTACGAAAATGGGACTTGGTTCAGTTGTATTTTTCCTCGCGAAAAGCACCGCCCAATCTGTTTCTACGAAGAAGGAGAAAAAAATATACTGATCAGTCCTGCTTCTGTTGATATGGGGGGTGTATTTATCACTCCTCAGGAAAAAGATTTTAAGAAAGTGACAACTGATGATATAACCCGCATATTGAAGGAGGTTTGCATAAGTGACAAAAAAATGCAGCAAATAATAGAAAAAGTAAATCAGTAAATGGAACCATTAGTAAAAGTTGGAATTTTATCGGGAAAACAAATAAGTTTTGTTCTCAATTCTGAATATTCTTGCGACGGAAAAAAAATTCAGGGAGAACAAAATATCTCTTTCAAAGAAGGCAAGATTCTTTGGAACGGAAACTGCTATAACGATTTGTTTTTCGAAGCAAAAAACGGGGATTCCTCTTTCATGCTAAAAGATGTTGTTATTGGCGTCAATTTTCACTGGGAACGTAAAGAAGACCAGGTATTTCAAGGCTCACTGCACTTTATCATAGAAAATGATGAAATAACAGCTATCAACATCATCAAAGTAGAAGATTATCTCACAAGTGTCATTTCCTCCGAAATGAGCGCAACAGCATCACTTGAGTTGCTGAAAGCTCATGCGGTAATCTCTCGCAGTTGGCTGTTGGCTCAAATTGAGAAGAACAAAGAAATTGCAGCGAACAATCAAACATATTCAACATTTACCGAAACTGATGAAGAACTTATCCGTTGGTATGACCGTGAAGACCACATAAACTTTGATGTTTGTGCAGACGACCATTGCCAACGCTATCAAGGAATTACGAGAGCATCCGCCAATATTGAGACTGTGAAACAGGCAATAATGGAAACACGGGGACAAGTATTGACATCGGATGGTAAAATCTGCGATGCCCGCTTCTCAAAATGCTGTGGAGGTGGAGTTGAAGAGTTCCAAAATTGCTGGGAAGATGTAAAACACCCCTACCTCGTAAAACTCAGGGATAGTGAAAATCCACAGGATTTGCCCGACCTGACAAAAGAAGAGGATACTGTATCATGGATAGGCACACGCCCCGAAGCATTTTGCAATACACAGGACAAAGGCATTTTGTCTCAGGTTCTGAACAATTACGATCAGGAAACAACAAATTTCTATCGCTGGAAAGTTGAATATACTCAAGAAGAAATATCCGAACTTGCAAAAAAACGTTCGGGCATAGATTTCGGTACAATTGAAGAATTCATCCCCATAGAAAGAGGAACGTCAGGCAGACTGGTAAAATTGAAGATAGTCGGTTCAAAAAAAACGATGATTATCGGGAAAGAATTGGAAATAAGACGGACTTTATCTACATCACATCTGTATAGTTCGGCATTTTTTGTAGAAAAAACCGGTAAAAAGTTCATTTTTCACGGAGCAGGATGGGGGCATGGCGTAGGTTTGTGTCAGATAGGCGCAGCCGTCATGGGAGAGAAAGGGTACAAATACGATAAAATACTCCTGCACTATTATGTGGGAGCTGAAATAGAAACACTTTATTAAGTGAAAAATAACTTGTAACTCGTTTACTTGTAACTTGTAACTGAAAAATATATGGAGAAGAAAACAAGATCGCCGTGGGCATGGATTCCAACGCTATATCTAGCCGAAGGATTACCTTATGTGGCTGTAATGACTATTTCCGTCATTATGTATAAACGTATGGGAATATCTAACACGGATATAGCATTATATACCAGTTGGTTATATCTCCCCTGGGTTATAAAACCCCTCTGGAGTCCATTTATAGACTTGCTTAAAACCAAACGTTGGTGGATATTTGTGATGCAACTGCTGATAGGGGCAGGTATGGCAGGAATCGCTTTTACCATTCCTATGCCGTTCTTCTTCCAAGCCACGCTTTGTTTCTTCTGGCTGATGGCATTCAGTTCGGCAACTCACGACATTGCCGCCGACGGATTCTATATGCTTGCTCTGAACTCGAACGATCAGGCAAAGTATGTGGGGATACGCAGTACTTTCTATCGGGTTTCCACAATTATGGGACAAGGAGTGCTTATTATCCTTGCCGGATTTCTGGAAGGGGTAACCGGAGTGGAACCGGCAAAGATAGAAATTGAAGTATCTCCTCAATACACCCAATCTACGATGATGATTCCTAATGTTGGAGACATATCGGAACAAGAGGGCGAAATACACTTCATCACAGCTGCCGAAACATTGAAAGTCGGCACACAAGGACTAGATAAAGACAGCCTGAAAACATTCCTGAAAAACGTAGCCGTTCTTAATGCAGAAAACGGATTTATACATAAAGAAGACCTTGAAAAAGACACTCCGACCGGTGAGAAAAAAGACGGTTGGTGGACTGCCAATGTCTCCAAACCCCTCGGAGGCTGGATTAAACGGAATTTCGGAGAACATCGGGAAGTTGCAGAGCTTGATCATGCAGGAAATGTTATAGTTACGGCAGTTTGGCTTTCAAAAAAACCGGAAACAGGCAAAGAAATGGTACTGAACACAACTATGGACAGAGGAGATAAAAGCATATCCCTGATTCATGGCGACAGACTGGCATTCACCGAAAAGAATTGGAACAAACCTGCGTACATGGTTTTCCAAGTTGACCCGAAACTGACAACAGCCAGTACGGTAGAATATAAAGGCTTGTCGGGAAACATTCCTTTCGCCTGGTCTATCACATTCTTTGTGTTGGCAGGATTGTTCGTTTTCTTTAGCTTCTATCATAAGGTAATGCTACCAAAACCCGATTCGGACAAACCCGCAGCAGAACATGTGACATCGAAAACGATACTGAAAGACTTTGTCGATACATTCAGGACTTTCTTTAAAAAGCCACAAATCGGAATTGCGATATTTTTCATGCTAACATTCCGCTTCTCGGAAGCACAAGCATTGAAGTTGATTAATCCATTCCTGCTCGATTCGCGGGATATTGGAGGATTAGGGCTTACAACGGGTGAAGTAGGCTTGGTTTATGGAACTATCGGAATAATCGGGCTTACCCTCGGGGGAATAATCGGAGGATATGCCGCATCACGGGGTGGTTTGAAAAAATGGTTGTGGCCTATGACCATGAGCATGCTTATCACAATAGCCACGTTTGTTTACCTGAGTTTTTCTCAAACAGAAAGCCTTATACTTATCAATATTTGCATTTTCATAGAACAATTTGGTTACGGTTTCGGATTCACCGCATATATGCTCTATTTGATGTATTTCTCGGAAGGAGAGCAAAAAACTGCACACTATGCCATTTGTACAGGATTTATGGCATTAGGCATGATGATTCCGGGCATGTTTGCCGGATGGCTGCAAGAACAGTTAGGCTATAATCATTTCTTTATATGGGTAATGATTTGCTGTATTGTCCCGATCGTTGCCGTTGCTTTACTTAAAATAGACCCCAATTACGGGAAAGCGGAAAAAGACAAAGAAAAAGAAACAATAGAAGAATAAGAACCATGAAAAAAGTATTAATCATAGCTATAACATTTTTCTGTGCCGTTTCTACAAATTCATTTGCACAGAAAATAACAATAAAGACAGGAATTGAAGTATTGAAAGATCAAAACTTCAAAATTCTGGAAGGAAAACGGGTAGGACTAATCACCAATCCGACAGGTGTTGACAACAATATGAAATCGACCATCGACATTCTTCACGAAGCTGCGAACGTGAAGCTGGTAGCACTTTACGCCCCCGAACACGGAGTAAGGGGAGATGCTCATGCGGGCGACCATATAAATAACACCGTAGACCCTAAGACAAAACTTCCTGTTCATTCTTTACACGGAAAAACCAAAGAGCCAACAGCCGCTATGCTGAAAGGCATTGATGTTCTGGTATATGATATTCAAGATATCGGATGTCGCTCTTTTACATATATCAGCACAATGGGACTTGCTATGCAAGCAGCGGCGGCAAACAATGTGAAATTTGTTGTACTCGACCGCCCCAATCCATTGGGAGGACAGAAGGTGGAAGGCGGACTGGTGGACGACAAATTCGTTTCGTTCGTAAGCCAGTTTAAGATCCCATACCTGTATGGCCTGACTTGTGGAGAGTTGGCCCTTTTATTGAACGGAGAAAACATGCTGAAAAAGAAATGCAACCTTGAGGTTGTAAAAATGGAAGGTTGGAACCGTGCAATGACTTACGATCAAACAGGCTTGCAATGGATTCCGTCTTCGCCGCATATTCCCCAGCCTATCTCCGCTATTTTTTATCCCGTATCGGGCATTTTGGGAGAATTTGGCTACATGTCCATCGGGGTCGGATATACCATACCCTTCCAGATGTTTGCGGCAGAATGGATAAAAGCAGAGGAATTTGCAAACAAGCTGAATTCGTTGAACTTGCCCGGCATATATTTTCGTCCGCTTTACATTAAGCCATTCTACTCTGTAGGACAAGGCAAACAACTTCAAGGCGTACAGGTGCATATCATGGATTACCAGAAAGCCAGGCTTTCGGAAATTCAATTTTATGTGATGCAGGTGGTTGCCGACCTCTATCCGAGCAAGGCTGTTTTTGCCAATGCCAGCAAAGATCGCTTCAATATGTTCGACAAGGTATCGGGAAGCGATTATGTGCGGTTGACATTTGCCAAGAGAAATCGTTTCAGCGACATTAAAGATTACTGGTACAAGGAAGTAGAGCCTTTCAAACAGAAATCGAAGAAGTATTACTTGTACAAATAATATCAGTCTGATGATGTATCAATAAGACAATTTGAATATGAAAAACGAGGAATATAATACACTTCAATCACCTCCCCTTTCGGGGGAGGTTGGAAAGGGGGGCAAGCCAAACAGCAGGCTTCTTTCCCTCGACGTATTGAGAGGAATTACCATTGCCGGGATGATCATGGTCAACAATCCCGGATCGTGGGACTATGTCTACGCCCCGCTGGGACATGCCGAGTGGAATGGCCTGACACCTACCGATCTGGTCTTTCCCTTCTTCATGTTCATCATGGGGATATCCACATACATATCGTTACGCAAATTCAATTTTGAGTTTAATAAACCTACATTATTCAAGATAATAAAAAGAACCTGCGTCATATTTCTCATAGGCTTAGGACTGTCTTGGTTCGGACTTTCGTTCCGTACATTCAACTCCTTATCGGGTGAAGGACTCGGCTTCTTTGAATGTCTGTGGAAAGGTGTAACCAATTTCGAGAACCTGCGTATATTGGGCGTTATGCAGCGTCTTGCCCTCACCTACGGCATCACGGCGCTGATTGCCATCTTTGTGAAGCATAAATATATTCCATATATTATAGTAATCACATTATTGGGATATTTCTTCCTCCTGCTTTTCGGAAATGGTTTTGAGTTTAGCGAAAACAATATTATTTCGGTCATCGACAGAGCCATTCTGGGAACAAATCACATGTATCTGGACAACGGAATACGCCTCGACCCCGAAGGACTGACAAGTACAATCCCTGCAATATGCCATGTACTTATAGGTTTTTATTGTGGCAAACTGATTTTGAGCACAAAAGATAATACTCAACGCATGCATTATTTGTTTATAATAGGTACAATCCTTACCTTTGCGGGATTTTTATTGAGTTATGGCTGTCCTATAAATAAAAAGATTTGGTCGCCCACTTATACACTGGTTACTTGTGGGCTAGCGGCAACCCT
The DNA here is from genome assembly GCF_010501095.1 of Dysgonomonas sp. 520. Taxonomy (GTDB): domain Bacteria; phylum Bacteroidota; class Bacteroidia; order Bacteroidales; family Dysgonomonadaceae; genus QVMP01. The sequence goes on from NZ_QVMP01000020.1 coordinate 45,680, forward strand.
ATTAGCTTTGCTTATTTGGATTATAGATATTAAGGGTTATAAAAAATGGAGCGTCTTTTTCGAGTCTTTCGGAGTCAATCCTCTATTTATCTATGTTGCGGCAGGAGTATTTGCAATTCTCTTGATGAACATAACATTTACGTATGACACACAATTAATTACTTTAAAAGGGTTTATATATACTATTTGCTTACAACCACTGTTCGGAGATTATTTTGGATCTCTCGTATACGCACTGTTGTTTGTAGGCTTCAATTGGATGATAGGAAATATATTGTATAAGAAACAAATATATATAAAGATATGATATTATTAGCTGATGGGGGATCAACTAAAGTAGACTGGTGCTTAGTAGATCGAGGTAAATTAATTAAACAAGTTTACTCAAAAGGTGCAAATCCTTTCTTCCGTACGCGTGAAGATATTTCAGCCGAATTAAGTCAGGTTTTAGCTTCACAAATGAAGGATTACCAAATTGATGCTGTTCATTTTTTTGGTGCGGGATGTGCTTTCCCCGAGAAAAACGAAATAGTAAGGGCAGCCATTGCCGACAACATATCCGTCGAAACAATCACAGTGGGGAGCGACCTGCTGGCTGCTGCCAAGGGTTTGTGCATGGACCAACCCGGCATTGCCTGCATCATCGGGACAGGCTCCAACTCGTGCTACTACGATGGCGAAAACATCGTGGAAAACGTTTCGCCTCTTGGCTACATTCTGGGCGATGAGGGTAGCGGGGCTGTATTGGGGCGGCTCTTTGTTGGCGCATGCCTGAAAAACCAGTTAACTCAGGGAATCAAAGAAAGATTTCTCGAATACACAAACCTCACCCCATCAATGATACTAGACAAGGTATACAGAGAACCTATGCCCAACAGGTTCTTGGCAAGCCTGTCTCCATTCATCAACCAAAATATAAAAGACGAAAGTGTTTACAACCTTGTCTACAATGCACTTAAAGACTTCATTGTAAAAAATGTGATGCAATATGATTACAGAAACAACAAGGTTCACTTCACCGGATCAATAGCCTATTACTACAAGGATGTGCTGAACACAGTTGCATCCGACCTTGTTATAAAGATAGGAAGTATTGCCCAATCACCTATGGAAGGCCTTATCAAATATTATTCTGAAGTAAAAATGGCTATCTAATTAAATAAATCAAAAAATGACATTTATAAAAATATCCGAACAACCATCTTTGTACGACAATCTGGAAAAAATGTCGATACACGATTTATTGGTAGGTATAAATAATGAAGATAAAAAAGTTGCGCTTGCCGTAGAAAAAGCGATTCCCCAGATAGAGAAACTGGTATCGCAGATCGTACCCCGTATGGAAGAAGGAGGTCGTATATTCTATATTGGCGCAGGAACAAGCGGACGTCTGGGAGTTCTTGACGCATCCGAAATACCACCCACTTTTGGCATGCCTAATACCTACGTGATCGGCATTATTGCAGGTGGCGACAAAGCTCTTCGCAATCCTGTGGAAAAAGCAGAAGACGATTTGGAAATAGGTTGGAAAGACCTGATGGAATACGGCATCAACGAAAAAGACACCCTGATAGGCATAGCAGCCTCAGGTACAACCCCATACGTAGTAGGAGCATTGAAGATTGCCCGTGAACATGGTATACTGACGGCCTCAATATCGAGCAATCCCGATTCGCCAATAGCCCGGGAAGCCGAAATTCCAATTGAAATGATAGTAGGCCCCGAATTTGTAACGGGAAGCTCGCGAATGAAATCCGGCACAGGGCAAAAGATGATCCTCAACATGATCACGACTACCACAATGATAAAACTCGGACGAGTGAAAGGCAACCGCATGGTTAACATGCAATTGTCGAACGCCAAATTGGTAGACAGAGGAACCAGAATGTTGATAGAGGAACTAGGATTGGAATATGACGAGGCCAATAAGCTGCTATTGGAACACGGTTCTGCAAAAAAAGCAATAGACGCATACAAAGAAAAGCATTAAAAGATGGGTTGATTCAATATTTAAGACAATTATAGCACATTTATTAAACAAATGTGACATCAGATATTGGTTATTTACCTGTAATTTAGCAAGCTAAAAAAAGATTAAATTATGAAGACTGATTTAAGTTCACAAATTACCCTCGACAGGGTTTCGGGTAAATATTACAGGCCTCAAAACGGCTACGAGCTGACAGCTCTTACCCGCTTCGAGAAGATAGAAACTCATATCTACGAATCCTCTAACGAGGCTTCGGTGCTGGTTGCCAGAGAAATCGCCAACGGTATAAGAAAAAAACAAGACAACGGAGAAAATTTTGTTCTGGCTTTGACCGGAGGACATTCTCCCCGCAATATTTTTATCGAATTGGTGAGGATGCATAAGGAAGAAAAACTTAGCTTCCGCAATGTTATCATCTTCGACGTTTATGAATTTTATCCTCTCAGCCACGATTCTTTCAGCAACATAAAACTGTTGAAAGACCTCTTCCTAGATCACATTGACATCAATCAAAATAATGTGTTTTCTCCCGACGGAACAATTCCCAAGGAAGAAATACTGAATTTCTGCAAGTTGTATGAAAAACGCATCCAGAACTATGGCGGACTGGATTACGCACTGTTAGGTTTGGGACGAAACGGCAATATCGGTTTGAACATACCGGGTTCTAATCAGAATTCTCAAACCCGGCTCGTTCTGCTCGACATACAATCGAGGAAAGAAGCCATAAACACTTTCGAATCAATGGAAAACGTACCTCTCAGTGGAATAACGATGGGGGTATCTACCATAATGAACGCAAAAAAGATAACCCTGATAGCTTGGGGTGAAGACAAGTCGAAGTGTATCAAAGATGTTGTGGAAGGAAAAATAGACGAAGCCATACCGGCATCTTACCTGCAACTACATTCAAACACTAAGATCGTCACAGACCTTAGTGCAGCATACGAGTTAACAAGAATCAGTCAACCATGGCTGGTTACAAGCTGCGATTGGACAGACAAACTGATAAGAAGGGCTATTGTATGGTTATGTTTCAAACTAGACAAACCAATACTGAAACTGACAAACAAAGACTATCAGGACAATGGTTTAGGCGAGTTGCTTTCTTTGTTCGGCTCAGCCTACAATGTTAACATCAAAATATTCAACGACTTACAACATACCATTACAGGATGGCCCGGCGGAAAGCCGAATGCCGACGATACCAACAGGCCGGAAAGGGCAAAACCATACCCTAAGAAGGTTGTCATTTTCAGCCCTCACCCCGACGATGACGTTATTTCGATGGGCGGAACATTCCAACGCTTGGTTAATCAACAGCATGATGTACATGTAGCTTATCAAACATCAGGAAACATTGCGGTGGGCGACGAAGAAGTTATCCGATACGTTTCACTGATGGAGAATGTCATAGCAAAATATAATCCTGACGATGTTGATTTGAAAGAAAAACTGGCTAAAATTCTCAATTTCTTATTGCATGAAAAGAAATCGGGCGACATAGACACGTCTGATGTATTGTTCATTAAAGGACGCATCCGACGGGAAGAAGCCACAAGTGCATGCCGGTTTATAGGACTTGACGACTCAAAGATAAGTTTTCTGGACTTGCCTTTTTATGAAACCGGAAAAGTAAAAAAAGCACCTATTTCCGAAACAGATGTAAAAATAATAAAAGACTATCTGCAAAAAGTTCAGCCACACGAGGTATTTGTAGCCGGCGACTTGGCCGACCCGCACGGAACTCACAAAGTATGCCTTGATGCCATATTGGCCGCTGTGGATGAGCTGAAAGAAGAAAAAACAAAATGGCTGAAAGATTGCCGGTTCTGGATGTATCGGGGAGCATGGCAAGAATGGGAAATAGACCATATAGAAATGGCTGTACCTATTTCTCCGGAAGAATTGCGTCAAAAAAGATTATCCATTTTGAGGCATCAATCTCAGATGGAAAGTGCTCCATTTTTGGGCAACGACGAACGCTTATTCTGGCAACGATCGGAAGACAGAAACAAGGGCACTGCCGAACTATATCGCAACCTGGGTCTTGCCGCCTACGAAGCAATTGAAGCATTTGTTGAATATAAACCTTTATAAATATTTAAAAAAAAAATTATATCTTTATAGCCTTTCCCGAATTATGTATTCCATATTTCTTTACGGAATACATAATTCTTTTACATAGAGTGAAAACCATAAATACCAAGTTTCTATGAGGTTAATAATCGAACCTAACTACGAACAGATGTCGCAATGGACAGCGAATTACATTGTCAGTAAAATAACCAAAGCTCAACCAACAGCCGCAAAGCCTTTTGTATTAGGACTCCCTACCGGTTCCACACCTTTAGGTGTATACAAATGTTTAATTGAATCACACAAAAAAGGTCTTGTTTCTTTCGAAAATGTTATCACATTCAATATGGATGAGTATGTGAATCTTCCTCAAGAACACCCCGAAAGCTATCACAGTTTCATGTGGAATAATTTTTTCAATCATGTGGACGTGAAAAAAGAAAACGTAAATATACTGAACGGAAATGCACCCGACTTGGAAGAAGAATGCCGCCGTTACGAAGAAAAAATTACTGCTGCAGGCGGTATAGACCTATTCCTCGGAGGTGTTGGAGTTGACGGGCATATTGCATTTAACGAACCGGGGTCTTCGCTTAAATCCCGCACACGCATCAAAACATTAACGAAAGATACTATAATAGCCAACTCCCGTTTCTTCGACAACGACCTGACTAAAGTCCCCAAAGAGGCTGTCACCGTTGGGGTAGGAACCGTGATGGATGCCAAAGAAGTGGTAATCCTGATTAACGGACACAACAAAGCCAGAGCATTGGCTCAGGCTGTGGAAGGTGCTGTAAATCAGATGTGGACTATTACCACACTCCAACTACATCCGGCTGCCATAATCGTTTGCGACGAGCTGGCTACTGATGAACTAAAGGTCGGAACATACAGGTACTTCAAGGATATTGAGGCGAACAATACTGATCCTGACTCATTATTATAAATAATACCAATCAGTATTTGGATTTACTATAACAAATAACCCCCAAACTTTGAAGAGTTGGGGGTTATTTTTCGTTATGCTTACAGCACCTTTATCTTATTCTATCTAAAGACCTTACCAATTTCTCATCCGCTTTGATCCTTACCTGAGCCAGAATATTGAACACTAAAGCAATTGCAGGCAGAATTATGCCGTATTGAACGCTCAAGTATTCCAAATTCAATTTGCCTATAGCTGCATTCATATACACACCGAATGTAATATAGAAAAGGATAATCAAAACCGTTGTTATATTGCAAAACAACAGTTGCCGTTTTCTATTCTTGTACATAAAGATGTTCACAAATGCAACAAGTCCTGTCAACAAACCGAAGGTAAGCACTCCCCATGTAGGGAATTTATTAACCCCATCAAAGAAAACACCAAATGCCGTAACCGTAAATCCATCCTTAAAATCGAATAAAGGACAAAATACAGTTGCAGCCATCAATGCTACTATCAACAACAGATAGATGCTCTGAATACGTTGAATCATACTTTAGAACTGGTCTTTTTCTTTGCTTGGATTCCGGTAATATATCTTTCCTTCCTCGTACTCTTGTGTTGCGATAAGAGTTGGCTTAGGCAGTTTTTCATAATAACGGGAAATCTCTATTTGCTCCCTGTTTTCAAAAACTTCCTCCAAATTATCATTGTAAGATGCAAATTCTTGTAGTTTTCTGTCCAAATCTTGTTTCATTTCCACACCAATCTGATTTGCACGCTTGCCAATGATACGAACTGTTTCGTAAACGTTTCCTGTATCCTGGCTCAACGACATCATATCACGTGTGATTGTATTGCCCGGAGCATTACTTTTTTTATAATCCATAATTTATATAATATTGTTTATTGAATTTGTTAAGATTTAGAACCTTTAGACGTTGATGAATGATCTTTTTGTTCTACGCTTTTCACAGCCGAATTATAATACTTTTCGATTTCTTTTCTCGATTTTCCTTCCGGAAACATGTTTATATAATTGAAATATTCGTCAATTACATCCCTGTATCTCAACGGCTGACGCTCGGCAACGCTGTTTATTGCCAATTCGTACCTCGATTTAACGATCAATACCTGATATTCTTCTGCAAACTTCGAATAAGGATAATTTTTCAGAGCCTCACGCGCAGTAACTACACACGATTCATAATTATTACCCATATAGTTGCCTAAGTTATAATATAACCGACATGCCATAACTTCTTTATACGCCAGTTTTTCTTGCAATTCAAACACATACTCCTGTGCAAGTTTCGACTTCTCGCTCTGGGGATAGAATTCCATAAACTCAAGAAACTGCTGGATCGACTTTACCGTCGTTGTTTGGTCGAGGCGCGGGTCGGGCGAACTCAGATACGATCCGTAAGCTGCCTGAAAGCGGCATATTTCGGCATACTCACCTCTCGGATATGTGGTGTAGTAGGCTGTATAATAACTACTTGAAGTGATATAATCTTTATCGTAAAAGAAACTTTGAGCCAACAAGAACAAGCCTTCTTCTGCTCGGCTGGTACCTTTCAGGTAAGGTTGCAACTCTTCTAACAAAGTATACGCTCTGTTGTATTTTTTTTCTTCGTAGTATTTTTTAGCATAGGTATACTTTAAGTCTACATCGTTGCTTTTCAATATCTTGTTATATTCGCCACAAGACATCATCACAACTGCTAAAACAAAGATATAAAGGAGTTTAACTCTCATTCTTATAGTCTTTATCAAAATTTAGTCAGCAAATTTAACCAAAGCTTTTTTATTTTGAAAAAAAACTTCTTGTTTTTATATAATTTTGGACTTATTAATCCTATTGGTTAATATATCCTTTTTCTTTTAAGAACTCCAATATCCGTTCCACATACATCCTGTTGTTCGACAAGCGGGGCACTTTATTCTGTCCTCCTGCTTTTTCGATATGCTTCAGCCAATCATAAAACACGCCTTGAGGCACCTTGCGGATCACTGGCTCCTGCAAAGACAAGCCATACGAACGTTTGGCTTCATAGTCCGAATTTACCTTTTTAAGGGCATTGTCCAACTCTTTCCCAAACTCCTCTATATTGTTTGGCTCTACATCAAACTCGATCAGCCATTCATGCGCTCCCACATTGTTATCTCCGAAATAAACCGGAGCCGCCGTATACTCAGCTATTTGAGCGCCGGTTTTCCTGCAAGCCTCTTTCAGCGCATTATCGGCATTCTCAACAATCAACTCTTCGCCAAAAGCATTTATAAAACTTTTTGTTCGCCCCACAATCCTAAACAGATAAGGAGACAGGGATGTAAATTCGACCGTATCGCCAATCATATACCGCCAAAGCCCCCCGTTTGTAGAAATCAATATTGCATATTGCTCTCCGGTTTTCACCTCATCGAGAGTAAGCGTATCAGGATTTTCTTCATCCCACTGGCTCATAGGTATAAATTCATAATAGATATTGCTGTCGATCATCAACAACATATCTTTCGATTGTGGCGAAAACTGTACACCGAAGAAGCCTTCCGAAGCATTGTAAGTCTCCCAATAACACATATCTTCTTTCGGTATCAGTTTTTTATATTGTTCCTCGAAAGGGGTAAAGCTCACTCCTCCGTGAAAGAAAACCTCTAGGTTTGGCCATATATCGGTCAATTCCCTGCCTGTTTCCTTTTTTATTTTTTTCAGTAACACCAATAGCCACGAAGGCACCCCCATAAATGCACGCACATCATTTTTGACTGCGTATTTTGTAAGTGCTTCCAGTTTTTCTTCCCAATCGGGCAATAGAGAAATACTTTCGGGCGTACGGCTAAGTTTTGCCCAGAAATACAGATTTTTTATCAAAATAGCCGAAATATCTCCCGTAAAAAAGCCGTCTCCGATACTATTTATCTGCTTACTACCACCCAAAACAAGCGTTTTTCCGAAAAAAAAGCGAGCCTTGGGATTAGACTTTCCATAGATGGCTAGCATTTGCTCGCCACATTTGTAATGTCCTTGTTTCAACGATTCTTCGGTTACGGGAATATACTTGCTTTTATCCTCCGTTGTGCCCGACGACATTGCAAACCATTTGACAGGTTTGTTCCAGAGCACATTTTGCTGCCTTTCTTTCAGTATTTTGTCAAGATAAGGGCGCAATTGCTCATACTGAAAAACAGGAACTTTTTTTCTGAAATCGTCTGCATTTTTTATTGTAGAGAAACCGAATTCCGTTCCGATAAGGGTATCCGCCCCGTTCTTAATCAGATAATCAAGAATTCTATTTTGAGTTTCAATTGGGTTTTGTAAAAATCTGTCTATTTCCCGATAACGGAAATCGAGATATTTATGAGCTATTTGCGTAATCATCCTATCCTGCTGATTTTGCGGAGACGCTCTTCGTCAATTACTTTTATTTTCCGCCCGTCAAGAGCGATGATATGTTCTTCTACAAAAGTAGATAAAGTTCTGATTGCATTTGAGGTTGTCATATTCGACAAGTTGGCAAGATCTTCTCGCGAGAGATAAATGCTGATTGTGGCTCCATCTTCTTCCAGCCCGTAATTTTCAATAAGGAAGATTAATGATTCAGCCAAGCGTCCTCGGATATGTTTCTGGGTGAGGTTTACAACACGCTCGTCTGCAATACCTAAATCGGTAGAAAGTTCACGTATAAAATACATCCCGAACTGCGCATTCTGGAGCACCAGTTTTTCTACCAGGTCCATAGGTATAAAACAAATCATAGATGGCTCGAAAGCCGAAGCAGCCGTCACATAAGGTTCTTTAGCAAAATAGGCACGGTAGGCAAAATTCTGAACCGGCCTCACCATCCTTATAATCTGGCTGCGCCCTCCTACTCCGTTTTTGAATATCTTAACCTTTCCTTTAATCAAACTCATCAAATACTCGGGAATCTCTTCCTCGTTGTATATGATTTCGTTTTTCTTAAACTCGATAAGCTTTGCTTTCGAGGCTAACAATTCTTTCTCTTGTTCAGTTAAATGAACCCACATTTCACCTAATCCGGCAAGAATCTCAGTTGTATTTACATCTGTAATTTCCTTCATTATTCGGGCTAAACGTTATTGAGGCTGGTTTACACTATGTCATACAAAGTTAGCGTTTTTTTTTATTTACAAATGAAAATCATAAAAAAACTGTTTTTTAACTATGTTTTAAAATATAAAAATCATCTTATAATTTATTTTCACAATAGTAAAGTGTATATCAATAGTCAATAAAAAAAGAGGAGTCTCCTCCTCTTTTCCTTCAAGCATTATGATAATAAAATTTATATCGCTTTCTCTTTTATCAGATATTCGGCTATTTGAACGGCATTTAGTGCGGCTCCTTTTTTTATCTGGTCGCTAACAGTCCAGAATGTAAGTCCGTTAGGATTGGATATATCTTTGCGAATCCGACCAACATAAACCTCGTCTTTGCCTGTTACGAACAATGGCATCGGATAGTCTTTCTTATCTGTATCGTCTTGTAATATAACCCCGTCGGCTTTTGCAAAAGCAGCTTTCGCCTCTTCTATCGAAATCGGTTTTTCGGTTTCCACCCACGTCACTTCTGAGTGTGCACGCAGAACCGGAACACGCACACACGTAGCACTCACCTCCACATCCGAGTGCATAATTTTACGTGTTTCGTTATACATTTTCAGTTCTTCTTTCGTATATCCGTTTTCCGTAAATTGGTCTACCTGAGGAATTAAATTGTATGCCAATTGATAGAAAAATTTCTCAACCACTACATCTTCACCGTTCACAATTTGCTTAAATTGTGCCACCAGTTCATCCATTGCCGAAGCTCCGGCTCCCGATGCAGCCTGATATGTAGCCACATGTACTTTCTTGATGTGAGAAATATTCTCTATTGCTTTCAATGCCACCACCAACTGTATTGTCGTACAATTAGGATTGGCAATAATACCCCTCGGACGAACTTTTGCATCTTCGCCATTCACTTCCGGAACAACCAAAGGCACATCTGCATCCATACGGAAAGCACTTGAATTATCAATCATTATTGCGCCATGCTTGGTAATGGTTTCAGCAAATTCGACAGAAATACTACCACCTGCCGAAACAAAAGCAATGTCTATACCTTTGAAATCGTCATTGTGCTTCAGTTCCTTCACAGTATATTCTTTATTTTTAAAAGAATAAACTTTACCCGCACTACGGGCAGAACCAAATAAGGTTAATTCTTCGATAGGAAAATTTCGTTCTTTCAGAACTTTCAAAAACTCCTGTCCTACCGCACCACTTGCACCAACAATTGCAATTTTCATTTTCTTGTTTTGATATAAATTATTTGTAATGATAAAAACAGGCTGCAAAGTTACAAATTAAATAAAGATAAACCCTCTCTTGTCTCTTAAAAGAATTGTGCAAGTGCTTACTTTTTTTATAGTTTCTTTGTTAACTTTGGAGCAAAAAAACAGAATATGGCAAAAGACACTTACGGTTTGGTAGGATATCCCATCAAATTATCCTTTTCGAGAGGGTATTTCTCCGAAAAATTTGAGAAAGAAAATATCAATGCAGAATATTTAAATTTCGAGATTGCCGACATATCCGAATTTCCCGATATCGTATCGAAACATCCAAACCTCAAAGGAATGAATGTCACGATACCTTACAAAGAAAAAATCATTCCTTACCTTGACAGCCTAGACCCGAATGCAGCTCAAATTGGAGCGGTGAATGTTATCAAAGTCATAAAAAAGGAAGGACAAAGCAATCCCGAACTGATCGGATACAATTCCGACATGATTGGTTTTCAAAAATCAATAGAACCGCTGATAAACAAAGCCATTCATCGCAAAGCATTGATACTTGGTACGGGAGGGGCGTCAAAAGCCGTAGCGCAAGGCTTAACCAATCTGGGACTTGAATATAAATACGTATCAAGAACAAAAAACAGCGACAATTTCACATACAACGAACTGAATCGGGATAGAGTAGATGAATATACGGTCATTGTAAACGCCACCCCCATCGGCGCATCGTACGACCCTGATAAATGCCCCCATATTCCTTACCAATATCTTTCTGACAGGCACCTTTTATATGATCTGATCTACAATCCTGCCGAGACAAAATTCTTAAGATTAGGCAAAGAAAAAGGAACAATTACAAAAAATGGAGCCGAAATGCTAGTACTTCAGGCAGAAGCAGCATGGAAAATATGGAATAAATAGTCCATCATAACAATCTAGTTCACAACAAATAAACATAACAAACAAGACTAATAGAAAAAATCTATATGGAGATTTTATGTTTTACAACATATTTTTCAAATAAAGTTTATATCTTTGTATCAACAAACAATGCAAGAGATACCATGAAACGCTTATAAAAAGCCATTGGTGTCTCTTGTTTTTATTTTTTTATTAGGTTATTTATAAAGATTGTTTTATTTAAAATTTTAGGTTATGAAACGTTTATTTACTTTGGCTATTGCCATATTTTCTCTAACAGCTGTCGTATCTGCTCAAGATTATGCTTTTCTTGGCAAATTGAATGAAAAGACAACATTCAACGGAATAGTTCGTTACTTGGATGCCAGCTACACTCAACAAGACTATTTGCAACAAATATTTGATATGACGTCTGCTAAATATGCCAGATCTATCAAAAACGGACAGGTAGACGAAAAAGCAATGCAAAAGACGTTGGCTTTCAATCTGGCTCATGCAAGAAATGTATTGACTCCCGAACAATATAGAAAATATTTGATGGTGGTTAACATCACTGCAAGCAGAAACTATCAAGACAAAGTTTTAGCTTCTAAATAAGAAGTAAGAATCACTTACTAACAAATAAAACCGGCTCATTATGAGTCGGTTTTATTGTATATCATATTTCACAATAGGCCGGAATATCGGGCAGATAATTGTACGATTGGGTATCGTAGTCGATAGAGCAGCAATAGTGTTGCAGTCCATTAGAAACCACAAGATAAGCTACCTTCAAAACCATATTGTAACGAACTATCTGGTCGAAAACATCTTGCGTGATCTTCACATCAGGCGATTTATATTCTACAACAAGCAAAGGTTTCAGTTCACGGTTATAGACAACCGAATCGCAACGCTTCTTCTGGCTGTTCAGCAAAACTTGCTTTTCGTTTGCCATAAGGGATTCAGGGTAAGACTTATACTCGATAAGATAATTCACAAAATGTTGCCGCACCCATTCTTCGGGAGTCAGGGCAATGTATTTTTTCCGTATCCTATCCCAAATGAAAGGTTTCTGATCTATCATTTTCGTTTTTACCGGAAATGGCGGAAGATTTAATTCTAACATTCTGCTATCTTTTATTATCTTTGTTTGTTAGTATTATGAGAACTGTCCTACAGATTATGCCCGAAAAAGCATCATTTCGAAAACAGATGTCAAATTTAATATTAAAGGAGGTTTTATGAAAACAAAACAAGAAATAGTTGAAAACTGGTTGCCAAGATATACAAAAAGGTCGCTGGAAGAGTTCGATAAATATATTTTACTTACAAATTTCTCAAAATACCTGCAAATCTTTGCAGATCATTTCGATGTGCCCATAGTTGGCAAAGATGCCAACATGCCCAACGCATCGGGAGGGGGAATCACAATCATCAACTTCGGCATGGGAAGCGCAAATGCTGCCACCGTAATGGATTTGTTGAGTGCCATCAAACCCAAAGCCGTATTGTTTCTCGGAAAATGTGGCGGGTTGAAAAAGATAAACCAAATTGGCGACTACATCCTCCCCATAGCAGCAATAAGAGGCGAAGGTACATCCAACGACTATTTTCCACCCGAAGTACCATCTTTACCTGCTTTTAGCTTGTTGCGCTCGCTATCGTCAAACATTCGTGACTTTGGCCGTGACTACTGGACAGGAACTGTTTACACAACAAACCGCCGAGTGTGGGAACACGACGAGGCCTTTAAAGAATACTTACGATCGATCAGGGCAATGGCTGTGGACATGGAAACCGCAACCTTATTCACATGCGGATTTGCAAACCAAATTCCGACAGGAGCATTACTTCTGGTATCGGACCAACCGATGATTCCCGAAGGTGTGAAAACCGAAAAGAGCGATCAGATTGTGACTCAAAACTTTGTGGAAGAACATGTTAAAGTGGGCATCAAAGCATTGACTACACTTATTAATAACGGTTCAACAGTAAAACACCTTCGTTTTTAAGGTCGCAGACCTTTTTATTGACCTGACCAAGCATAAATATGACTTTTGAGCAGATAAGAAACGACATTCAGGCACGCAAATTTCAACCCATCTACCTACTGATGGGCGATGAGCCATACTATATTGATGAGCTGACTGAATTACTCACCAGTACGATACTTCCCGAAGAAGAACGAGATTTCAATCAGAATATCTTTTATGGGATGGAGACAGACGTGGCAACAATCGTCACTCTCAGCCGCAGTTTCCCGATGATGTCGGACTATCAGGTGATTGTGGTGAAAGAGGCTCAAAACCTGAAAAAGATTGAAGAACTGGAAGTTTATGCTAAAAACCCTCTGGCGTCGACAATACTGATAATCAACTACAAAGGCGGTTCTCTCGACAAAAGAAAAAAACTATATGCCGAAATAGACAAGCGGGGTGTTGTTTTCGAATCGAAGAAAATACCTGACTATAAGATTCCTGCGTTTATTCAGTCGTACTTTACCCTGAAAAAATTGGGTATAGATCAAAAATCGGCTCAAATGTTGGCTGATTTTGTAGGCAACGACCTAAGCAGATTGGTAAATGAGCTTAACAAGCTGATCCTCTCTCTTCCCGAAGGTGAGAAACGCATAACCGCCGATCTTATAGAACGCAACATCGGAATCAGCAAAGACTTCAACAATTTTGAACTATTAAAGGCTGTTATCGAGAAAAATACGTTCAAAGCGAACCAAATTGCCGATTATTTCGAAAAAAATCCGAAAAACAACCCGTTAATTGTCACTTTAGTTGTCCTTTTCAATTTTTTCAGTAACCTGATGATCTGCTATTGGGCAAAAGATAAATCCGAAAACGGAATAGCTGCCGAACTGGGTTTTCGCAACAGCTTTCAGGCTCGCGACTATGTCACCGCCTTGAAATACTACAATGCCTTTAAGTGTATGGAAATAATAGCCCTGCTTCGCAAATACGACGCCATGTGCAAGGGGGTGGACAACTCCTCAGTTCCGGATGGAGAGCTACTGAAAGAACTCTTATACAAGGTGATGCACTAATAAAAAAACAAACCCTCTCTTTTCAGAAAGGGTTTGTTTATCTATATCTATCAGAGATTAATTCTGATTTTCGTTATTTTCCTTTTTCACAGGTTTGTCTGGTCTTGGAGGGCGAGGAAGAAGCGCTTTACGAGAAAGTTTTATCTTTCCTGTCTTGGCGTCAACATCCACCAATTTCACCTCTATTATATCACCTTCTTTCAATCCTGCAGCTTCCATAGTTTCAATTCTATCCCAAGAAATTTCTGAGATATGAAGCAAACCGTCTTTACCCGGCAAGAATTCGCAGAATGCACCATAAGGCATAATTGAACGTACTTTAGCTTCATAAACCTCTCCGATTTCAGGAACTGCAACTATACCTTTTATCTTAGCCATTGCTCCCTCGATCGACGCTTTGTTGTTTGCAGAAATCTCTACACGACCATAGCCGTCAACTTCTTCGATAGTAACAACTGCTCCGGTTTCTTCCTGTATTCCTTGAATAATTTTACCACCCGGTCCGATAACTGCTCCGATAAATTCTTTTGCAATCATCAACACCTCAATACGTGGTGCATTTGGCTTGAAGTCAGGTCTTGGAGCGGCAAGTGTTTCCTGAACCTTATCCATAATATGAAGACGGCCTTCTTTTGCCTGATTCAATGCTTTTTCAAGAATTTCGTAAGAAAGCCCATCCACTTTTATATCCATCTGAGTGGCTGTGATACCATCTCTTGTTCCGCACACTTTAAAGTCCATATCGCCCAAGTGATCTTCATCACCCAATATGTCCGATAGCACTGCAAAGTTTGTTCCTTTTTTCTCTGAGATAAGCCCCATAGCAATGCCCGTAACAGGTTTCTTGATTGCCACACCGGCATCCATCAAGGCAAGTGTTCCGGCACAAACAGTTGCCATAGAAGACGAACCGTTCGATTCCAGAATATCGGAAACCACGCGGATAACATACGCATAGTCGGTAGGTATCATTGGTTTCAACGCACGGTGAGCCAAGTTTCCGTGACCAATCTCACGACGTCCTACTCCTCTTTGCGGACGAGCGTCACCTGTTGAGAATGGAGGGAAATTGTAGTGCAACAAGAAACGTTCCCTGCCATTATAAAGTGCGTCATCAATAATCTTCTCGTCAAGTTTTGTACCCAAAGTTACGGTTGTCAACGATTGAGTTTCTCCTCGTGTAAAGATTGCCGACCCATGCGCTCCGGGCAAATAATCAACCTCGCTCCAGATAGGGCGGATTTGAGTTGTTGTACGTCCATCAAGACGTTTTCCTTCATCAAGGATTGAGCGACGCATAGCTTCTTTTTCCACATCGTGGTAATATTTCGAAATCAATGCACCTTTTTCTGCTAATTCCTCTTCTGTATAGTTTGCTTTATATTCTTCAACAATTGCAGCGAAATTATCTCCACGCTCGTGTTTATTTGTGTTACCGGAAGCTGCTACCGCATAAACTTTATCGTAACATTTTGCCCAAACATCTTTGCGAAGATCTTCGTCGTTCACTTCGTGGCAATATTCTCTTTTAACGGTTGTTCCGCACATCTCCATCAACTCAATCTGAGCCTGACACTGAATTTTGATGGCTTCGTGTGCAACTTTGATAGCTTCCAACATTTCGGCTTCGGAAACTTCTTTCATTTCGCCTTCCACCATCATAATGTTGTCGATAGTAGCACCAACCATAATGTCCATATCGGCTTGAGCCAATTGTTCAAAGGTCGGATTCAAAACAAATTGTCCATCCACCCGTGCTACACGAACTTCCGATATAGGTCCATTGAAAGGTACATCCGAAACAGCCAATGCAGCCGAAGCAGCAAGTCCGGCTAAAGCGTCCGGCATATCTTTTCCGTCGGATGAGAATAATATTATATTAACAAATACTTCAGCATGGTAATCGTCGGGAAACAACGGACGAAGTGCCCTGTCTACCAAACGACATGTAAGGATTTCATAATCGGAGGCACGTCCTTCACGACGGGTAAACCCACCGGGAAAACGACCGAAAGCGGCAAATTTCTCCTTATATTCAACTTGCAAAGGCATAAAATCTACACCCGGATTTGCATCTTTGGCAGCACAAACTGTTGCCAAAAGAATGGTATCTCCCATTCTAACAGTCACAGAACCATCGGCTTGTTTTGCCAATTTACCTGTTTCAATGGTGATAGTCCTTCCATCACCCAAATCGATACTCTTTGTAATCGGATTAATCATAATATATTTCTTTCTTCTTAAAATTCGAGCAAAGGTATGGATTTTTTTTAATTATTCCGTTGACAAACAGCATAAAGATAACATTAACATGATACCAACATTATTTATACCAATCAGTATTTTGATTTTCTATAACAAAAACGTTGGATTACATTAGTCGTTTTACATACGCTTCGCTCCTGTGACCGTTGGTTGTCGTGACTCGGCATAATCAAAACAAATTTTGCTTCTGCTCTCGCTACTTAAAACGTTCAATTAAATTCAACAACATGCTGCGCGTAATCAAAGATTACTTGCATTCCTTTTGAGTCGCCTTCGCTCCTCGATTGTTAATTGCCCTAAGCCGCAAAAGGAATCAAAAAGGCTTTCTGTGACTAAGGCTTCTTGCCGACCCACTATACAGCTTAATAAGCTGAACAAAAAATAACTCG
>NZ_QVMP01000021.1:0-332 GCF_010501095.1 Dysgonomonas sp. 520
ATAGAAACTATTTCTGCCTGTTTAACCGATGTTTCACATATTGGAATCCCCGTTTCTATAATCAATTGATAATAAACGTAATAGCACATCAATTATCGCTCCTCTGTCACTTAGTCAGTGACAGATAGAAAACAGTCAGTCAATCAAATATTTAACACTATTGTCAATTTTCAATTGGATTGAAGCGGAAGTGAGGCAAATTATAATCAAGGCATTCTTTTTTCGACCTGTTTTTTTAATAAAAAAATGTAGGGCAAATTGCATTTGTCAGGGAATATATCGGGCAGAGCAGAGCCCTGCCCCTACAAATCATCCCCTAAAGGAGGAGGTGT
>NZ_QVMP01000021.1:345-61795 GCF_010501095.1 Dysgonomonas sp. 520
GGCTTCTTGCCGACCCACAAACAGCTTATAAGCTGAACAAAAAATAACTCGCACCAAAAGTCTGTTAAAACCAGAATGGTTCGGCTATGCTCAAACAGTTTTTTGTTCCTATCGCTTATCTGCGCTGTGTGGGTACCCCGTCAATTAACCAAATGTCACGTTTATACCCGTCAGGCAGAACGGCTCTGTAGGAGACGCGGCAGTAAAAAACAGGTCGATTAAAAACAACCGATTGATATTATTTATAAAAACAACACAACAAACAACATTAAAAACTTATGAAAAAGAGCAGTTTAATTTTATTGATTTTTTTAGCCGTTACGGCTCTAAAAGCACAGGTGGGTGTGAACACGGAAAACCCGCAGGGTATCTTCCACATCGACGGGAAAAGAGACACAAATGGCAGTACAAATATTGCAGATGATGTGATGGTAGATACTCAAGGTAGAATTGGAATAGGAACGAATGCGCCACAGACCAAGATTGATATTCGAACGACAACAAAAGGTGGAGGCTTTCGTTTGCAAGATGGTTCACAGCAAACAGGAAAAGTATTGACTTCTAGTGCAAACGGAGAAGCTACATGGGAAATGCCGGGATTTAGCAAATTCGAAAAAATACCGACAGCTACCTGCCCTATTTCTACAAGTTATAAAGTAAGTAACGTTTTTAGGACAATAATTAAACTTCCAGGAGGAAATCCATATATAATTCCACTTCCCGAAACAGGAACTTATGCTCTAACTATGGGATTACAATTAAATCTAAGCAATGTACCTAGTGATGGAACTGTCTCAAGGGCTATACTACAGCTTTTACCAGATAATGATATTGAATTATGGAACAATAACACGATTCCAAAGTTTGAAGGTGCATATGAAATTTATGGAACAGTAATTACAGAATCAGATATCAGATTTTATTTAAGTGAAAATATAACAACGACAATATCCACAGGAAATGATGTGTATATAGCATTAGCGGTTGTTATAACTGGTACGAATATACCTACTACACTTACCGGAACAATGAATATAGGGCAAGGAGCTAGCGTTTGCAAACATTGCTCGGGAGGATCATTTGTAAAAATCAACTAGTAAAGTATTAAACAACAAACGCATCAATATAACCAGTATCATGTGGATTATTGATGCGTTTTATTTTAAAATTCTGAAATTTAATCTATCACTTTATAGCCTTTCCAACCATAATAGGCACAGAAAATGAAGCATATTAGAGGTATTATGTAGGCAATTTGATAAATGTGTTCATTTTTGTGCATTATGTATGCCGTAAGTTGAGGCAGACAAGCATTTCCCACTATTGCCATTACAAGGAAAGCCGAACCGCTTTTTGTTTTACTACCCAAACCCTCCAATGCAAGAGAGAATTGAGTGGGATACATGATCGACATGAAGAACGATACACCCAACATGGCATAAAGTCCAACCATTCCGCCGAAAGTCATGATTACGCCACAAAGCAAAATGTTCACAACTGCATAAACAACCAACATGTTCTGAGGTTTGAATTTTACCATCAACATCGTACCTATCCATCTGCCCAACAAGAAAGCCAACATATAAATCCCGAAGAAAGTGGTGGCTGTGCTTTCTGCCATACCTGCATAAGTGCAGCAATATACAAGGAAAAGGCTGTTGATTGCCGTTTGTCCTCCATTGTAGAAGAACTGAGCTATTACACCCCAACGAAGATGAGAGCGTTTGAGCACTCCAAAATCAATAAGTTTTTCTCCTTTTACATCTCCTTCTTCGTGTTCGCCCTCTTTTATCTTAGGAAGATGAGAGAAAATGAAAACAATGGCAATAACGATCAGCAATCCGGCCAAAATCAGATAGGGGAGTTTCATCGAATCGGTTTCGAATTGTATATAACCTTCCCATCCTCCGGGATAGTTTATGGGTAAAGTTTCTCTGGTATAATCGTGTCCGCTCAGTACCAATTTGCTCAGAAACATGGCTGCAATGAACGCCCCCAGGCCATTGAAAGACTGTGCAAGATTGAGTCTGCGAGGAGCTGTTTTAGGATCGCCCAATACTGTTACATAAGGGTTTGCTGCCGTTTCGAGGAAACACATACCTGTGGCAATAACAAAAAATATACTCAAATATGCCCAATATTCTTTGATGATAGCAGCAGGAAAAAACAGCAGTCCACCCATAGCAGCCAGTAACAAACCGAATATTATTCCCGCCTTGTAACTATACCGCTTCATGAACATGGCTATCGGGATAGGAAAAATAAAATACGCCAACCAGTAAGCCGTTTCGGTGAACGAGGCTTCAAATGTGTTCAATTCGCACGTTTTCATCAATTGCCTTATCATTGTGGGCAACAGGTTGCTGCTGATAGCCCAAATAAAAAACAGGCTGAATATTAAGGCCAAGACGATGAAGTTCTTATTGTTTTTCATGGTTCATTTACATTAAGAATTTATATTGAATAATGGTGGACAAGGCAGAAGCCCGGTTCCTGTATAAAATTTGTCTACTCGTAACCAAGCAGAACTACTCTGACATATTTTTAATATAAGGCAGATCAATAAGTTTATCAAATCGATAAAAATTTTTCGCATTCAGTCCTAGGAACATCACCTTTTCTTCTTCTGACAGTAAATTTGATTTTACTACAAAATCGTACGACATCCGATAGGTGATTGCAGTTATTGTTCTCGGATAATCCGACCCCCACATCAGTTTTTCCATGCCAACCAGAGACGCTGCTTCCTTGATAGCCCACACCGCACCGGTGAAGGGATAGAATTCATCATTGAATAGCCAGGTGATTCCACCCGATTCTATCCTGACATTTTCGTTCTCGGCGAGTTTTATCTGTTCTTGCCAATTGGGGCGGGTTACCATACCAAAATGCCCGATAGCAATCCTCAGTTTAGGGCACTCTGCTATAATCTCTTTCATTTCGTCAACCTGTATGTCTCCGTCTGCCAGATCGATGGAAAGGAGAATGTCTTTTTGCTCCATCAATTTGAACATTTGCATCATTTCCCCGTCTGTCAGGTAAATACGTTTATCCGACATTATGAAACGGTTTGCAGGCAGCTTGATGGCATTGAATCCTTGTTCTATAAGCCGTTGTGCGTGTTTGCCGTATTCAGGCAGCCGCACATCTACCATGCCGCAACAAAGAAACCGGTCGGGATATTTACTTTGAACCTCCCACAAATACTCATTTTGAATGCCATCTATATATTCTTGCGTTACAACGGCCGCCGACACTTGGGCGTAGTTCATATTTGACAAGAATATTTCTGCCGTATTTCTCCCATCGGTGATGAAGGGAGGAACCATTTGCCTGACTTCGCCCATAAAAAACGATTTCCCGTTTTCCATAGTCCGGATTTCTTTTCCGTCCACAATGGTATTTTGAGTCAGCCAAAGATGAGCATGGGCATCTATTATTTTGAAGTCCATAAGTTTAAAATTCTACTAATATCCTAAAAACTTTTCCCGGATCGTCGGCCCATTTTTCTAAGGCTTCTTGCACATGTTCGGGTTTGTATATTTTGCTTATAAACTCTTCCGGATAACCGCCTCGTTTTACATATTCCATAACAGCACGGAAGTCTTCGGGCATGGCATTACGCGAACCTCGTATATCGAGTTCCTTTTGTACGAATTTTTTGGTTTCGAATGCTATTTCCGATTTTGCATATCCAATGCAAACTACCCTTCCTGTAAATGCAACTTCATCTATTGCCATCTGGTATGTAGGAGCAGCACCTACTGCTTCAATAATAACATCGGGCCCTTTGTTGTCGGTGAATGCCATCAGGCGCAAGCGTGCGTCTTCAGTTTTAGTGTTGATCGTGTATACCGCTCCGAGACGTTTGGCTAAAGCCAGTTTTTCGTCATCCATATCCACAGCAACAACTTTTGCTCCTCTGACCGCCGAACGTATTATTGCTCCTAATCCGATCATACCGCAGCCTATTACCATCACAATATCAAGATCAGTGATCTCAGCTCTGTCCACGGCATGAAATCCTACACTCATTGGTTCTACCAGAGCAAAATCTTTCGGACTGATTTCCGGATCGGCAATCACCTTTTGCCACGGAACAGATATGTATTCGCACATAGCTCCGTCACGTTGTACTCCGAACGTTTGGTTGAACTGACAGGCATTTGGCCTTCCATTGCGACACGCAGGACAGTAGCCGCAGTTGGTATATGGGTTAACTGTGCACGGCATTCCCACCTGAATGTTTGACGGAACATCTTCTGATACTGCTGCTATCTCCGCTCCAATTTCATGACCCGGTATGACGGGGAGTTTTACCATCGGGTTTTTTCCCAGAAAAGTGTTTAAATCTGATCCGCAAAAGCCTACATATTTTATTTTTATCAAGACTTCACCGGATTTTATCTGTGGTTTTTCTCTTTCTATAAGGGCAGTTTTGTGTTCGCCTAAAATTGCTACAGCTTTCATTTTGTTATTATTCGTAAATATTAAAAATGCGATCCATTTATTTCCACGATTATAAGAAGCTTGTTGCCTGAAAATTTGTCCAGAGCAATCAGCTATTCAACCATGTGTCTCTAAAACGGGGTTCCAATATTTTATGAACCTCATTCAACAGTTTTTCATCGAGAGGGGCATCCGCATAGGCGATGTTTTGAAGTACTGCTTGCGGACGTGAGGAACTAAACAAAGTTGTGGCAATCCGAGGATTGTTGACAGCATATTTCACGGCCAATTGTTCTATCGATTTGCCCTGATCTTTACAATATTGAGCCGCTTTCCGGCATAGTTGCTGCAATGGTTTGGGTGCAGGGTGCCAATCGGGTGCACCTCGCTCGGTCAACAAACCCATCGAGAACGGAGAGGCATTAATGACTCCTATACCTTTTTCTTCAAAATAGTCGAGATAATCGACCAAAGCATCATCATTCAGGCAATAGTGACAGAAAGACAAAACACTCTCCACAGTTCCTTCGGGCACATTGTCTATTATGTATTTGAAATGGCGGAGAGTGAGATTTGTTATCCCCACATGTTTAACAATGCCTTTATCTCGGAGTTCTGTTAACGTGGGAAGTGTTTCCTTACACACCAGCTCCAGATCTGCAAATTCGATGTCGTGTACATTAATCAGGTCAACATAGTCTACATTCAAGCGCTCCATGCTTTCGTACACGCTTTCCGTAGTTTTTTTTCCGGAATAATCCCAATAATTTTTTCCATCTGCGCCGTATCGTCCTACCTTGGTCGACAAGTAATAGCGGTTCCGCTTGATGTGTTTTAAAGCCTTACCTAAAACTATTTCAGCTTTGAGGTGTCCGTAGTAAGGAGATACATCAATAAAGTTTATCCCGTTATCCACGGCTGTGCATACAGCCTCTATTCCTTCTTCTTCTTTGATAGAATGAAAAACACCACCCAATGAAGATGCACCGAAACTTAAATTGGAGACTTTCATCCCTGTTTTTCCGATTTCTCTGTATTCCATGTATTTTCTGGTATTTATAAAATTGTCATTTTCCAAAAATATGTATTGGGTATGTTAATTGAAAGAAGATGAATGTGAAAAACAACGCAAAGGTTTGCGTAAATATCGTTGAGGTTGAAGTGAGAATTATTCCCTCTGTGATTCGTTTTTTGTTATAGCCTAAGATATGGTAACAGGGGCTAACGGAAATCACTTTTTTTGTAACCAATAAAACCAGTTCTCCAAAAACTGTTTATTTATTTGGACTTGTCTCTGGAGGAGCATCCTCTGCAACCTGGCTACATGTAGGTGTGGGAGAACCTTTCATATTTGTGGCATATTGATTTAATGAAAATATTATTGTTTTTAACTAGGACAAAGAGAGAAATTTTTCTTTCTTTGTCCTCTCTTTTTATATAAAATTTAAGGTTGAGGATTTATCTATATTTTTTATGACAGAACCTTTAAAACATGAATGCGGTATAGCAATGATTAGGTTGTTGAAACCGCTTGAGTATTACCAGGAAAAGTATGGAACCTGGCAATATGGACTGAACAAACTATATCTTTTGATGGAAAAACAACACAATCGCGGGCAGGAAGGTGCCGGATTGGCTGTTGTTAAACTAGATGCAAAACCGGGGTCGGAACTTGTTTTCCGTGAAAGAGCCGAGGGTTCGGCCGCCATTCAGGAAATCTTCGGGATTGTGCACAAAAATTTCGAAAAAGTTCCTCCCGCAAGGCTAAACGATGTCTTCTACGCAAAAGACAACCTGCCGTTTGCGGGAGAATTGTTTCTTGGGCACTTACGTTACAGCACCACAGGAAAGAACGGGCTTTCGTACGTTCACCCATTCTTGAGACGTAACAATTGGACTTCACGCACTTTGGTGTTAGCCGGAAATTTCAATATGACCAACGTAGACGAACTTTTCGACGAACTGCTCAGGGAAGGTCAACATCCACGCGTATATGCCGACACGTTTGTTTTGCTAGAATCGTTGGGACATAGCCTCGACAGGGAAGTGCAATACCAATACGACAAAGCCGTAAAAACAGGAGCCAAAGGTCAGGAACTAAATGATATAATCGAGAAAAACCTGGACTTGAATTTCCTTTTGAGCAAAGCCAGCCAAAACTGGGACGGCGGATATGTTGTCTGCGGTATGCTCGGTTGTGGCGATGCGTTCACTTACCGTGATCCTTGGGGTATACGCCCTGCATTCTATTACCATGACGATGAGATTGTTGTGGTGGCATCGGAACGCCCTGTTATCCAAACGGCAATGAATCTTGGTGTTGACGATGTGAAAGAACTTCAACCGGGTCAGGCAATTATTGTTAAGAAAGACGGAACCATTTCTTTGCCTCAAATTCAGGAGAAAAAGCCTAGCTTTGCGCCGTGTTCTTTCGAACGGATATATTTTTCAAGAGGCTCGGATGCTGATATATACAAGGAACGCAAGCAATTAGGACGTTTGTTGCTGCCTCAGATATTGAAATCGGTAAACAATGATATTGATAATACCGTATTTTCATTCATCCCCAATACGGCGGAAGTTGCATTTTACGGGATGACCGAAAGTTTTGACGAATATCTTCAGGAAGAAAAGCACAAAGCAATACAAAGCATTGGGAAAGGAATTAAGGATGAAGATTTGTCGAAAATTCTTGCACGTAGAATACGTACCGAGAAAGTAGCGATAAAAGACATAAAACTAAGGACTTTCATCACGCAGGATAAAAGCCGTGACGATTTGGCCGCCCACGTATACGACATCACTTACAATTCGATCGTACCTCACCAGGACAACTTGGTGGTGATTGATGATAGTATTGTTCGTGGAACAACATTGAAACAAAGTATCATTAAGATACTTGACCGTTTGCATCCTAAAAAGATTGTGATCGTTTCCTCTTCTCCACAAATCAGGTATCCGGACTGTTACGGTATCGACATGTCGCGTATGACAGAGTTTATCGCTTTCCGTGCGGCAATTGAACTGCTGAAAGAAAACAATCTGCAACATATTATCGACAGTGTTTACAAAAAATCGAAAGCACAACAAAACAAGCCGAAAGAGGAAATCGTGAATTATGTAAAAGAAATTTACGAACCATTCACTGACGAACAAATCTCAGCGAAAATTGCCGAAATGTTGACTCCGCAAGGCACTAACGCCGAGGTGGAACTTGTTTTCCAAAGTGTAGAGAACTTGCACAAGGCTTGTCCTAACAATAAAGGGGATTGGTATTTCTCCGGTAATTATCCTACTCCGGGAGGTAACCGTATGGTGAATACTGCCTTTATAAATTATGTGGAAGGTGTAGATCGCAGAGCATATTGAGAATCAGTTACTCTAAAATATCAAGACCCAAGTTCAGATCACATGAGCTTGGGTCTTTTATTTGATATTTAGGCCTACTTTCCTTAATTCTATTTTTGACTGTTCAACAAATCTTCCAATCTTATCAATTCATCCCGGTATTGAGCAGCTTCAAGGAATTCTAGTTTTCTGGCTGCTTCGGTCATCAATTTCTTGGTTTTGGTTATGGCTTTCTGCAAATCTTCTTTGCTTCCATATTCCGCCTGAGGTTCGGCGGCCATTGGCAGATTGTAGTCTGGCTCGAAGTATGGCTGAGGTTCTGTCGCAGCTTTATCTTTGTTCAATGCTGAGGTCTTGGCTTTCTTTATTTGAGTGGGAACTATACCGTGTTCGGCATTATAAGCCATCTGAATTTCCCTGCGCCTGTTTGTCTCGCTTATTGTAAGATGCATACTGTCAGTCATCTTGTCGGCATAGAAAATAACCTTTCCGTTCACATTACGCGCCGCACGACCTACTGTCTGAGTGAGAGAACGGTGTGATCGCAGAAAACCCTCTTTGTCGGCATCAAGTATTGCAACAAGAGATACCTCCGGCAAGTCCAATCCTTCACGCAAAAGGTTCACCCCGATGAGGACATCGAACAAGCCATTGCGCAAATCGTCCATAATCTTCACACGCTCAAGCGTATCCACATCCGAGTGTATATAGTTACACCTGACGCCATGATTGGCAAGGTATGTGGTCAATTCTTCCGCCATGCGCTTGGTCAGGGTTGTGACCAATATCCTTTCGTCTCGTTCTATCCGTTGTTGTATTTCCTCCATCAAATCGTCAATCTGATTCAGGCTGGGACGCACATCAATGGGTGGATCTAACAGTCCTGTCGGACGAATAAGCTGCTCCACAATCACCCCTTCCGATCTGATCAGTTCGTAATCGGCAGGAGTTGCGCTGACATATATCAATTGCTTGGTAAGCGATTCAAATTCTTCAAACTTCAAAGGACGATTGTCTATCGCAGCGGGCAAACGGAACCCGAATTCTACAAGGTTTTCTTTCCGAGAATGGTCGCCGCCATACATCGCCCGTATCTGAGGAACAGTGACATGGCTCTCGTCTATTATGGTGAGATAATCGTCCGGAAAAAAATCGAGCAGGCAGAACGGACGTGTTCCCGCCTCACGATTGTCGAAGTAACGCGAATAGTTCTCAATACCCGAACAATGCCCAAGTTCCCGTATCATTTCCAAGTCATAGGTAACACGTTCATACAGCCGCTTTGCCTCCAAAGGTTTTCCTATCGAGTGGAAAAACTCGACCTGTCTGCCCAAATCTATTTCAATTTCGGCAATTGCCCGCATCGTACGTTCCTTTGTCGTAACAAAAAGGTTCGCAGGAAAGATGCGGTATTCGTCAAATCGTTCAATTCTTACGCCGGATATAGGGTCTATGCTTTCTATGCTTTCAATTTCATCTCCCCAGAATACAATCCTGACAATTATATCGTCGTAAGCCAGAAAAACATCTACGGTATCACCTTTCACCCTGAAATTGCTCCTTTCCAGTTGCATCTCGTTCCGTGAATAGAGACTATCGACCAAATGACGAAGAAAAACATCACGTACAACTTTCTTCCCTACTTTTATTTCGATCAGATTGCTGTGAAAATCTTCCGGGTTACCAATGCCATAGAGACACGAAACGGAAGATACGACAATAACATCCCTTCGGCCCGACAGCAACGAGGATGTAGTTGCCAGACGAAGTTTTTCTATTTCATCATTGATAGAGAGGTCTTTTTCGATGTACGTATTTGTTGAAGGAATATATGCCTCAGGCTGATAATAATCGTAATAAGAGACAAAGTATTCGACCGAATTATTCGGAAAAAATCCTTTAAATTCACTGTAAAGTTGCGCAGCCAATGTTTTGTTATGGCTGAGAATTAATGTCGGTTTCTGCACTTCCTGGATGACGTTCGCTATGGTAAAAGTCTTACCCGAACCTGTCACCCCAAGTAGTGTTTGGTAAGGCACATGTTCATTTACCCCTTCGGCTAGTGCTTTTATCGCAGCCGGTTGATCCCCGGTAGGTTTAAATTGAGAACTGATTTGAAAATCCATTTATTGAAATCCTTTCACAAATATTGTGATATAACGTGATTGTTGCTTATATAGCGTACCAGATATATTCCGTTTTCGTATTGAAAAAATACATACCATTGTGTATTTTTATTTTTTTATAAATTGCCTAATACAATTCGTCACCATACTTATCGAAATATTTGGGAGCTTCCTTTTTATGCTTTCGGGGTAATGAGGTTTCTATTTTGTCGTACAAGTCAAATACATATTCCACAGCAGGGTCTTCAAAATTGAAATAACCTTCGTTGTGTAGTATTTGAATAAGGTCGATAAGATAATCGTTGACCTGCTTGGTTAATAGTACCTTCATCGGTTTATTTTCTGAAGATTTCCCTGATTCGAGGCTCTATAATCCTTTTTGCCTCATCCACAGTCATAGCATCTGCTATATCTTCTTCCGATATTAACGATTGTTTTGTTACAAGTTCAAATCTGTTTTTACCTCTGGTTATAACAATCTTTTCGTTTTGTGCTATATCCAGATATTTAGATACATTTTTTTTTAATTCTAATTCTGTTATGACTGTCATAATTATATCTGTTTAGCTTATAACACAAACATACTAAAAATAATAATACCCCGACATAAATCAGGGTATCATTTATTCATTAATGCCAATCAGTAGTTGAGTTTATTACAATAAAAACGTTCAATTACATTAGTCGTTTTGCGTGACTCGGCATAATCAAAACGAATTTTGCTTCTGCTCTCGCTACTTAAAACGTTCTTTTATATTCGACGTTTTTTTGCTGCCGCGTCTCTTGCAGATGCCGTTTCGCCTGACGGGTGTAAACATGACATTTGGCTAATTGATGGGGTACCCACACAGCGCAGATAAGCGACAAGAACAAAAAGCTGTTTGAGCATAGCCGAACCATTCTGGTTTTAACAGGCTTTTGGTGCGAGTTATTTTTTGTTCAGCTTATAAGCTGTATAGTGGGTCGGCAAGAAGCCTTAGTCACAGAAAGCCTTTTTGATTCCTTTTGCGGCTTAGGGCAAAAGGGATGCAAGTAATCTTTGATTACGCGCAGTGTATTGTATAAAATAAATGAACTCTTTTGTTATTCAATAATGAAAAATATCAGTATAAATAACAAATATACAACTCTTAAAATTAAGAACCAAAGCGTTTTTTAAACATAATAGGTAAAGACAATATGTATACAATATTCTTCACATCCTCCTTTTTTTCTTTTAAATACAACATTTTATTCGCATTTTTCCTTATATTTACGAAATAATGGTAGCAAATTTTCATTTTGTATAATGGGTTATTCTTTAAAACATATCATCAAAGAAAAGGTAAAGAGCTATTACAATGATATAATTTCCGATTATAAGCATTTTCATCAACACCCCGAACTGTCGTTTCATGAATTTGAAACAGCACAATACATTTGTTCGGTTCTCAATGATATTGGGATTCCATATGGAGCTAATATCGGAAATTATGACAATGGCAAAACAAAGATCAGCGGAACCGGAATCTTGGCTTGGATCGAAGGCAAAGAACCGGAATCCAAAACAATAGCCTTGAGGGCAGACATGGACGCTCTCCCGATAAAAGAGGCTAACGAAATAGATTTTGCCTCTCAGAATGAAGGTGTTATGCACGCTTGCGGACACGACGCCCACACAGCCAGCCTGTTGTCAGCTGCTAGGATAATAAACGACTTGAAAGACCAAATCAGAGGAACCATTCTTTTCATTTTTCAACCGGGAGAAGAAAAAGACCCGGGAGGAGCAAAGCTGATGTTGCAAGATGGACTTTTCGACAAGTTTAAACCCGATCTAATAATCGGGCAACATACTTATGTCGATTATCCGGTAGGAACCGTCGGCTTCGAAAGTGGTATCATCATGGCATCGGCCGACGAGGTACATATAAAAATTAAAGGAAAAGGTGGTCACGGAGCCATACCTCACGAACTGAACGACACGGTATTGGCAGCCTCACAAGTCATTGTTTCTATGCAACAAGTGGTTAGCCGGCGTTCAAATCCGTTCAAGCCGATGGTGCTTTCTTTCGGCAAATTTATTGCCGACGGCGCCACCAATGTCATCCCTGATGAAGTTGTTTTAGCGGGTTCGTTGAGATGTATGGATGAAGACGAACGCAACAAGGCGAAACCTATAATCAGAGATATTGCGATAGATGTAGCCAAGGCCTACGGATGCGATTGCGAAATAGAGATAGGCGACGGATATCCTTGTGTAGACAACAATGCCGAGGTAACAGCTCTTATGCGATCGTATGCCGGAGAATATCTGCCGGAAGAAAATGTGAAAGGATTACCCAAAAGAATGACTGCCGAAGATTTTGGTTTTTTTTCTCAGCAATACCCATCAACGTTCTATCGTTTTGGGGTGAAAAGTGAAAAATCCGGAACCGGGTTGCATACATCAACATTCCTGATTGACGAAAAAGCCCTTGAAACATCGGTGGGTCTTTTGTCTTATCTGGCGGTGAGATATTGTTCTTGAGGAACAAAATGTTGATAAGTTTTTATTGTATTGTTAGCTTAGTTTTACATAAAATGTTAAAAAAAGGGTATATATTTGTATTCTAGTTCTTGGCATAAATGTAATTTTAGCTGATGGATTCGATAATTTGTTTTGAATAAAATGTGATTTATATGAAAAACGACCAAATAGACGAATTAGATCAAAGAATATTGAAATTGATAGGAGAAAACGCTCGTATCCCGTTTCTTGAAGTGGCCAGAGAATGTAATGTTTCGGGGGCGGCTATTCATCAGCGAATAACAAAGCTAATGGAAACAGGCGTTATTCAAGGATCGAAATTTATCTTCGACTGGAACAAGATCGGATATGAAGCATCTGCCATGATTGGCGTAAACATTCCAAGATCGAAACCATACAGCGAAATCATTGAGCAATTGAAAGAAATTCCGGAAGTTATTGAGTGTTATTCCGTTTCAGGAGAACATGATTTATTGGTGAAAGTAGTTGCCCATACAAATCGAGACCTTCAGGCAATTATACAAAACAAGTTGTATCAGATAGGATTTGACAAGCTGGAAACAATAATCCTTTTCGAAGAAATATTTTGTCGTCAGATACCCCTTTAACTAACTTATAATCAATTCGATCATCTAACCCGGCGAGGATTTGGCGCACCAAATTCTTTCCCCGTCATAGATTCTATTTCAACAGACCATACCTTTACGTTTTTAATAGCGGGATCGGAATATTCAAATTCACGGTCTGAATAATGTTTCATCAAAATATTTAATGCCTTGATTTTATCTTCCGAATCTTCAGGGAAGACAACCTTTCCCCGGCAAAGAACACTTTTGCTTTTCATCCGATAGCTACAAGCCACTTGTTCGTGCATGTAATCCAACTTTGCATCGGGACAAAAAGCGATACATACATTCGGGTTCATATTCAGAGCTTTGATGCTTGACCCTTCGGGTGCAGAATGCATATACACAATGCCATCCTTATAACCAAAATTCATGGGAATAACATACGGATATCCCTCTGTGTCAACCATGCTGACAAAGCAAATATCACATTTTCGGATTATCTCCTCCAGATGTTCCTTTCCGTCCAGATCAATAGTAACCATATATTCTCAAAACAATTTAGTATAATACGTCAACCGGGCATAAATATTTCGGTGTGCCGACCGTGAAAACACATCGGTTTTGCTGTTTTTATAGATATCGCCCAACCCGAAAGAGTATCTTCCTTCCAACGAAAAATTGCCTATGCCTGTGCGGAATTCAACCCCTAGTCCTCCCATAAGAGCATAGTCGAACTTGATGTCGGTGTTTTTTCCATACTGATAAGTAACCTTGTCTTCGGGCACGTCTTCCGAATCGAGAAACTCCCGGAGGGCATTATTCATTTTTTCCTTTCCCCCGATATTAAACCCGAATTTAGGGCCGAGATTTATTATGAAGCGAACCTTATTTCCTATGTATATGTGTGTAAGTATCGGCAGTTCAATATAGTCGAGTGTTCTGGTATATTCGTACCCTTCAATATTGTTGTCGCCAAAATCTTCTTTCCACCCCAATTGACTGTAATTCAGTTCGGCTAGCAGTCCCACATTCTTGTCCGATATATAACGAACAGCCACTCCTCCCTGAAAACCGTTTGTATAACTCGTGTTCAGATACGTACTTGGTCTGGTAGGGACAAAACTCACCGAGGAAAAAGTGGGTCCGAAACCAATTCCGACATTCCACTCCGGATCGGGTTTGTTTTGCGTTTGAGCATAACCATTCCCAATCAAGAGCAGCGACAATGTAAGCAATAAAATATATTTTCTCATTATTTACTTTTATCTGTTCTTTCCACGCCCAGGCTGTTGAAGTTGACAATATACAACCCGTCGTTCATATACCCATTATTTTTATTTTTCACAAAATGAAATGCCGTTTGTATGGGTATAAACCACATTTTATTCACATTGTCCTCAAAGTCCTTTCCATAGCGCGATATGGCCGTAACAAAGAAGATTCCGGTATCGTACCCCAACATGGCATATTTGGGAAACGTGTTCATCATTTCTTTACCATACGCATTCATATATTTACTGTCGAATTGCTTGGTCTTATCGTTGTTGGGCACAAAGAAAGATGAATAGATAGATGTGTTGAACCTTTGCATATCGGCATACAATTGCTTGTACGCTTGCCAATCGGGATATCCGAACAGACTGATGTCGTACATCGCATCCTGCAAATTTGCAGCCTTAGCCACGGCTAAAGCTCTGGTCAGCATCGAATACGAACTTGATGAAGGTATCAGAATATTCCGTTTGCTGTTCGACAATGCCTGACGCACCGATGTGTCGAAATTTGTGCCGGTTTGCACTTCTTTCACCGCAATGTTTTTTTGTTTGCATTTTGCTTTCAGCAAATTCAACAGGTCGGACTTTTCATTGTTGCTCTTATCATTGATCAAGATAATGTTGTCCGAACTATAAGTGTCGACAAACAAATCCACAATCTTGGGATAAAGGATTGAATGTGATGTGCTTACCTGGTATACATTACTGTTCAATGCCAGAGCATCCGATTTTGCAGGGAAAGGTATAATGTATTTCAGGTCTTTTTCATTTGCATAATTTGCCAAAAGACCGATCTGCTCGTTAGACGAGCCTCCTATAATTATGTGAAGGTCTGCGATATCACTTGTGCTGAGAAGGTCTTTCAATTTTTTAGTGTTATCTTCCGCACCCAAGTCGAAAGTGTAGACCTCAAGCGAATGTCCTTTTTTCTTCAGTTCATCAATTGCCAGAAGCATTCCCTCGTAGTATTCAACATAGCGTTGATTAGGATTTCCCGATTTATCGAGAAAAGAAAGCATGACACCGAGTTTTATAACCGATTCTTTCTTGTTGTTTGTTTTTTCTTTCGTGATTGCTTGCGCTATCTCGGTTGCTGTTGTATTGTTTCCTGCTTGAGGTATATTGATAATCATATCTGTTTTCAAACCCTCGCTTAACTGAGGATTTGCAGCAACCAGTTCGTCGATGGTCACATTATATTCTTTCGAAAGGCTGTAAAGTGTTTCTTTAGGTTTTACCCTATGTGTAGTTGCCTTTGATGCACCGGCTGTTGTGGTTGACGGTTTAGCCGGATTTTTTACTTTTTGATACGAAACAACAGGCACTTTGATAGATTTTCCTTCTTTCAAACCATCTGTTCCCAACTTCGGATTCAGGTTTAAAATTTCTTCCACCGTTGTGTCATATTCTTTTGATATGGAATATACAGTTTCGCTTTTCTTGGGTTTATGAGATTTATACTCCACTTTTTTTATAACAGGGATAACCAGTTCTTGCCCAAGATGTATGCTTTGCTCCGCACTCGGATTTAATTTATACAGGTCTTTCAGGTCAACGTCATATTTTTTTGCTATGGAATATGACGTTTCTCCTTGCGCAACTTTGTGAACAACATACTTGTTGTCATTGGCAAGGGTGCTTGCGTTTGCAACTGAAACTCCCGCCTTGCAGGCGACAGTCATGAAAGGAATGGCAAAGCAAATAGAAAGAATTAGTATCGTTGTCTTAAATCTCGATTTCATGTAGCTTAATCTATTAAAATTATATGTGTATGTGTTATTTGTATTTATCCCACAGGTCGTCATAAATGATCTCCCTTGTTTGGTTCATCAGTTCAGATATTTGTTCTTCACTCATATCTTTGGTTTCAATAGGCTTATGTATCACCAACTCCAACTTTCCCGGGCGTATAAGCAACGATCTGATTTTCAGAACATCATACGAGCCGTTTATTGTCAACGGCACGATGGGCAATTTCATTTCTTCGGCAATTTTGAATGCTCCTTTCTTGAAACGCCCCATTTTTCCGGTTTCTGTTCGTGATCCTTCGGGAAATATTGTCATGGAAATGCCATCTTCCAATTCATCTTTAATTTTGTTAATGGTATTCATTATCGCTTTTGGGCTCGAATTGTCTACAAAAACATGCCCTATTGTTTCGCAGGCTTTGCCCACCAGCGGAATTTTCCGCAGACTTTGCTTTTGCACCCATTTTGTTTTTAACCCCAAATATGCGTAAATGAGGAAAATATCGAACGCTCCTTGATGGTTGGCCACAAAAACATACGACTGATTCTGATCCAGTTCAACTTCCCTTTTCACAGAAACACGGCACAAAGCCAACAGGCATGCCAGCTTAGACCAATATCTGGGAGGAATATATCCCCAGAATTGCCGCTTGCCAAACAATGACCCTAAAATGGCAACAGTAGCCGTTATGATAGTCGCTATCAGAAACAGGGGAACAAATATAAATATTTCATATATAGCTGTTAAGATTGTTTTCATTTCTGAATATTACACATTTTTCATAAATAGGATACTTCTTACAAAAGTAGTTTATTTATTTATTTTAGCCAATGAAGAAAGCCTCTTTATAACTGTTAAATCATTCATTCGAATGAAATGTAGTGAATCAGCATATCCACATCGCGAGGACTGAACCCATCGGCTGAACGAAGGTCGTCTGCTGTGCCTATCTTTTCCCGATCACGCTTTTGGACAATGTTTTGCGCTTGTTTTTCTGAGATATAAGGATGTTTTGAAAGCTGTTCCGCCGAGAGTTTGTTTATCCTCATTTTCCTCACTTTCTTTTTTATGGTGAAATAAGACGAGAAATTTTCCAATTTCTTTTTAGAGATGCCTTGCACTTCCAACAACTGTTCGATATTTAAATAGCCTCCCAACAATTCTCGGTATTCTATGATTCGTTTCGCATAAGCGTCTCCTATTCCCGGCACTTTTTTTAATGCCCCTATATTTGCAGCGTTGAGATCAACGGTTTGGCCTTCTGTCAGTTTGGTGCTATTCGTTTTCGTGTTTTTGGGTGATTTTGTCGCTGCAAATTCTCCATCTTCACCGGGTTCGGTTGCCGATTCGGATTGATAATAAATTGGCTTGAGGTTTTTCTGGAAATCATCAAATTCCGATTGAGCCAATAAATCTTCTTCGTTATTGTTTTGATTGTATGTGTAGATGTCGGAAATAAAATACAAAATGGACGAAAAAACAATCAGTATCAATAAAAAAATTACGGCAATCTTTTCATTTCTACGAAAATAGAACAAATCTTTCCACCCCATCAATTTACACCTTTATTAACAACTTGCTTCAAATATATACATTTTTTGTTATCATGCATAAATAAAAAAGTCCCTGCTATCTCAAATATAACAGGGACTCCTTGCAATTAATATTTTAGCTATACATTTTGGCTTTCAATGCTTTTATATCGTCCGAGAAGATATAATCGTCATAATCCATAATCTTATCAATTACTCCGTTAGGAGTCAGTTCGATGACACGATTACACACGGTTTGGATGAATTCGTGGTCGTGCGACGACATCAAAACATTCCCTTTAAACTGTTTCAGAGTGTTGTTGAATGCCTGAATAGACTCCAAATCGAGGTGATTGGTTGGTGAATCCAGAACCAAGGTGTTTGCGTTCTTCATCATCATGCGGGCAATCATGCAACGCATTTTTTCTCCTCCCGAAAGAACTTTTGCACTTTTCAGGATTTCTTCGCCTGAGAAAAGCATTCTTCCCAGAAATCCTTTCAGGTATATTTCGCTCGTATCGTCCGAAAACTGAGCCAGCCAATCGACCAGATTCAAATCATTATCAAAAAATTCTGTGTTGTCGAGCGGCAAATATGCCTCCGTAATTGTTTGCCCCCATTCAAAAGTTCCCTTATCGGCTTCCATGTTGCCGTTGATAATCTCGAAGAAAGCTGTCATTGCACGGGGATCTTTGGATAGGAAGATAATTTTATCTCCTTTTTCAACATTAAAATTAACATTGTCGAAAAGAACCTTTCCTTCAATAGACTTACTCAGTCCATTCACTTCCAGTATTTTATTGCCCGGCTCACGATCCGGCGTAAAGATAATTCCCGGATATTTGCGTGACGATGGCTTTATTTCTTCTATATTCAGTTTTTCCAGCATCTTTTTGCGGCTGGTAGTTTGCTTCGATTTTGCCACATTCGCACTAAACCGGCGAATAAATTCTTCCAGTTCCTTCTTTTTTTCCTCAGCCTTTTTGTTTTGCTGTGCCTGCTGGCGTGATGCCAACTGACTGGACTCGTACCAGAAACTATAATTACCTGAATATAAATTTATCTTGCTGTAATCTATGTCTACAATCTGCGTACAAACCGAGTCGAGAAAGTGCCTGTCGTGCGAAACCACGAGCACTGTATTTTCAAAGTTAGCCAGATAATTCTCCAACCAGTTAACAGTTTCTATGTCAAGGTCATTTGTTGGCTCATCCAGCAACAAATTGTCGGGTTTACCAAACAGTGCTCTAGCCAACAGGATGCGGACTTTCTGTTTTCCGCTCATATTTCCCATAAGTTGGTTGTGAAATTCTTCGCTTATACCCAAACCGCTCAGGAGGCTTGCGGCATCGCTTTCGGCTGTCCAACCGCCAAGTTCTGCAAATCTCTCTTCCAGTTCCGAAGCTCTCACTCCGTCTTCGTCGTTGAAATCTTCTTTTGCATACAAAGCGTCTTTCTCTTTCATTATTTCGGACAATGTAGTGTGTCCTTGCAAAACTGTGTCCAACACCGTCAGGTCGTCGAAGGCGAAGTGATCTTGCGAAAGAACAGACATACGCTCGCCCGATCCCATGGAGAATGTACCTTTGGTTGCATCTCTCTGCCCGCTCAATATTTTCAGAAATGTAGATTTTCCTGCGCCATTCGCGCCAATGATGCCATAGCAATTGCCATTGGTAAACTTAAGATTCACATCTTGAAATAATACTCTCTTGCCAAATTGATGGGTTAAATTTGAAACTGTAATCATTTTACCTTTTAATAACAAAACGGTGAATGATTGAGCATACAACCATTCACCTTTTTAATTTTATATAAACAACTTATAATTATTACTTAATTTCCACACGTACCGAACTTCTGATTTCGGGAGTAACATTGAATGTTCGTTTTTGCCCCCTGGTTGCTACCTCAAACGATAGTTTGTTAGATGAAGTCGGACTGATATATCTTTCGAAATTATACAAATAAGAAAAATGTGTCATATAGAAATTCTTCTTAAATTCTTTCGCTATTTCGCCATACTGGTATTTGTCCCAGAACATGCAGTCGGGGAACCCGTTAGCATCCGTAAATCGGGTTACAGGATCACGATATACCATCGTTTCCACCAAAAAGCGTTTGTAAGCGTTGGTCAATTCGTCTTTCGAAACATTAAATTTATAATTTCCTATTTTCTGCAAAACATCACCGCCCCTTACTCCTGCAAAATAGGCAGGAGAGTTTTCATCAACATCTGTTATCGTACGCATATTGTCGGACGAAATATGAATACCTGTGTAGTTGTGTTTCTTGTATTTAACCACAAAATCTACGGTAGTCTTATTTGTTGAATACGGAAATGTCATTAGCATCAATGGTGTATGAACGCGTGTGTATTCTTCCAATTGATATTTGTCGGAAAGATACTCCGTAGAATGGCAATCCCATATCTGAGTCAGGTTTTTGCTGTCAATATATTTCTTGTCGAAAAAGCGTATCCCCAATTCCAGAACAAACTGCCCGTTAATTGCCGCATTAGGAGCATCGCCCGGTATTATAGGCAATTTGATCATAATTTTGCGGGTAGGGTCATATCTCCACGAGCTTAATGCCGATGTTGGTTTGGCTGCAGCATTGAATCTTGCGTTTGGCTGATAGCTGTAATATGTTTGCACAATGAAATCAGGGTCTTTTGTGTTTCTGGTCAGACCTTTCTCCACAAGGCATTGCTCTATGATGGCGCTGATTTGCCCGTCGATGGCAGGAGCATCGGGTTCTCTCAAAAAGTCGAATGTGTGATAGTCGGAATAATCAACATCGTTGTTTGTCAAAATTTGCAATGGCATCACAAACTTCCGATCGTTTGTGTTTTCCAAACTATAAAATGAAAAACTGGTTGCCAACTCCGATTCCGACAACGAGGCCATCGCATTGCACTCTCTGCGCAATGTGTATGGAGTGAAATAATTTGTCAGGTTTCTTATCGTAAACGTAGTTTCGGCAGATGTATTGTCAAAAAACTTGCTGGCGATAAGATTGTAGCTGCGCAGATATGTTGCTTCGCCATCTATCTCCATGATAATATCTCCTACTTTTATCCCTGCCTTATCGGCAGCAGAAAATGGCTCCACAGAAGTGACAACAGGCTCTCCATATCCCCAACATGTGTTGTTGCTTATTTCGAAAGTCAACCCGAAATGACATGCACGGTTGTTGGTTTGTGCCTTTACACATAATGATGTGATTAATAATATTAAAACTAAAGACAATTGTTTCATTATATAATATCAATTTGTTAAAAGTTTGCTTCAGGAAATTTAGAAATGCAAAGATAAGTTTTTTATCTTAAAAAGGATAACGATCGGCGAGATTAATATCCCAGACAATCGCTAAATAATTATACATTTCTATCAAAAAGTAGTAACTTTGAGTTCAATTTAAAATCATCGGAAGAATTATGTTCTCAGGCATCGTGGAAGAAGCTGCCCAAGTGGTAGCATTGGAAAGAGAAGGTGAAAATCTGCACCTGACTCTTAGTTGTTCATTCGTGAACGAGTTGAAAATTGATCAAAGTATCTCACACAACGGAGTTTGCCTTACTGTGGTTAAGCTCACTGACGACACCTACACCGTTACTGCAATCAAGGAAACATTGGACAGGTCGAATCTGGGACTGCTAAAAGTGGGCGATAAGGTGAATCTGGAAAGAAGTATGTTGATGAACGGACGCTTGGACGGACACATCGTGCAAGGGCATGTAGATCAGACTGCAACTTGTCAGGAAATTCGTGAGATGGACGGTAGTTGGTATTTCAAATTTGCTTACAAATATGACAAGGATATGGCTAAAAGAGGGTATCTGACTGTTGACAAAGGCTCCATAACCGTGAATGGCGTAAGTTTAACTGTGGTTGACCCTACGAACGATTCTTTCGAGGTTGCTATAATTCCTTACACTTACGAGCACACTAATTTTCATCAGTTCAAGATAGGCTCTGTCGTAAATCTGGAATTCGATATCATAGGCAAATACATCAGCCGGATAATGGCTCAATAATTTTAAGCTGTTTGCTGCTCTTTCGGGGTATGTCAAAAGTCTTTGCAGTTAAACCGAGAGAGCAGTAAAGCTATTCCTCTTAAAGGGATTCACACAAACCTTCGTTTGCCAGAATAGTGTTTGGGAACACCGTTTGGGCCTCTTTCAAAAGGACAGTATTGTCTGTGTAGCGGGAAGAAAAATGTCCGAGTATTAATTTTTTCGCATTGGCTTGCTTTGCTATCATTGCAGCCTGCCTTGCAGTAGAGTGCCCTGTTTTCTTTGCTCTGGAGATGTCACTCTCGGTGAAAGTTGCTTCGTGATACAGCAAATCCACACCTTCTATTATATCTACAATATCTTCTTTGTAGGCAGTATCGGCACAATATGCGTAAGACCGGGGCGTATCCGCAGGACGTGTAAGCTGGCTGTTTGGAATTATTTTCCCTTCATTCGTAACAAAATCGGCTCCTTGCTTGATGTTCACCCTTTCTTTGACAGGCACATCGTAGAAATCTATTTTTTCCCTGATCAAGTGGCGATCTGCTTGCTTCTCCTGAAAAAGAAATCCGGCGCAAGGCACACGATGTTCTAAAGGAATCGTAGTAACTTTCATGGAACGGTTTTCATAGACAACCTCGCTTTTCTTAGGGTCGAAAGTATTGGTCAAAACCTTGTAAGACATATCTTTACAAAAATAATCCAGTTGAGGTTTCAATATCAGCTCCAGATCGGGAACTCCATGTATAACCAGATCACCTGTTCTGCCCAGCAAACCTAAAGTTGAAATCAGTCCTATCAAGCCAAAACAATGATCGCCATGTGTGTGGCTAACAAAAATTTGATTCAATTTCCCGAAACCCAGTTTGCTTTTCCTGTATTGAAGTTGGGAACCTTCGCCACAGTCAACCATAAACACTTTTTCGCACATTTCCACTACCTGGCAGGACGGGTTGTGTTGCAGTGTTGGCAAAGCCGAGCCACATCCTAATATGTTGACGTCAAACTGTTTCATTCAATATCAATCAGT
The DNA here is from genome assembly GCF_010501095.1 of Dysgonomonas sp. 520. Lineage (GTDB taxonomy): Bacteria > Bacteroidota > Bacteroidia > Bacteroidales > Dysgonomonadaceae > QVMP01. The sequence goes on from NZ_QVMP01000021.1 coordinate 22,947, forward strand.
TTGTGCATTTGAAGACTCAACAACCATTCGGGGTGTGTCAGGATATACCCTACTACATATTCCACATTTGCTTTTACAATTTCTTTTCCATCAAAAACAGGACTCAGGAAATACTTTTTTGCTTTCGGGAATATGCTGATATCGGGAATACTATCGCCCGATTTCACAGGAATCCTTATCTCGTCAACTTCGGGCAGAAGTTCTTTTACTTTACCATAGTTTTGCTTCGGACTGCAAGTTATATAATCAATCAGTTCAGGCACACGATGTGTTCCGTTCGTTTCTATGGCTTGTTTGTATCCTTTGTCCCTGAAAAACTGCAAATGCTCGTTTCTCAGTTGAAGAGTTGGCTCGCCACCTGTCCAGATTATCCATTTGGACGGATATTCGCTTATGGCATCAAATATTTCATCCGGATTCATATCCGAACCATTAAGGAAATCCGTGTCACAAAAAGAGCACGACAGATTACATTTTGCCAAACGTATAAAGACAGAGGCTTCACCCATTCTGCCACCTTCTCCCTGCAACGAATAAAATATCTCCTTAATATTCAGCTTCATATATGGCCGAAGTTTTAGGTGTTTCCGATACTTCCACGGCAAACAATTCCGGGATATCCTTTTTAAATATATCGTACAGGTATTTTGCCAGATGCTCGGCTGTTGGGTTGAAAGGAAGTATGTCATTCAAATGCCTGTGATCCAGATTATCATCTATATAATCTTTCACACTTTGCAATGCCCTGTAATCGCGGACAAACCCGACATTGTCCAACTCCCCGGCTTTCAAATGCACCGTCACCACATAGTTATGCCCATGTAGTCGGGAGCAAGGATGCTCGCATGGCAACCCTTCAAGGACGTGAGACGCCGAAAAAGAAAATTGTTTACTTATTTTATACATTAAAGTTTATATTATCGTTATTTTTTATTCTCGTCGGGCGTAAAAATTTATGCCCCTACTTTTACTTATCCTCATCATTAAACCGCAAATATGTCCAAAGCGGATAATGGTCGGAATAATTGACCTTGTCTACGGTGCAATTGTACGACGTAATATTGCGGGTATGGAAAATATAGTCGATTCTGAACCAGAAAAGTCTTTCATTGAAGGTTATTCCCATGCCCGACCCCGTACTGCGGAAAGCATCGACCATATTGCCTTTTATTTTCTTGTACGAATAAGAAACCGGAGGGTCGTTAAAATCGCCGCAGACAATAGTAGCATCACTCTTCTCGTTGGCAATCATGTCTGCTATGATATCAACCTGACCGGCACGCTCCTTATACGCAGTTCCCAATTTTGTGGTGAGGCTGTTTGTCACAATATCCAACTCTTGCATATTCGCATCTTTCAGAAACTTTTTATATAATTCTTTATCCTCACCTGTCAATCGGTTCGACTGCAAATGGTTGATAAACAAACTCACCGTTTTGCTTTTAATGTTCAACGTTAAAAGTGCGCCCCCATTGCCATTGGCAAGAATAGGGATTTTAGTGGTTCTCAATATCGGATATCTGGAGAGACAAACTACTCCATAAATGACATTATTCGAATTTCTGAAATTCACATAACTGTAGTACGGATATTTTGGAAATGTAGCCTTAAATATTTCGTCCATTTTATCTCCAATGGCTCCGAAATAAGTAAATTCCTGTATACAGACAATGTCTGCATCACTTTCGTTGATGTAGTCTACCACATTGTTGCGAACAGCCGTTCCCCGCCATTGGTGGGCAAATCCCCGGATATTGTATGTGAGAAATTTGATAGAATTATCCGGAACCGATTTCGTCCTGAAATTTACAGGAATATAAGTATAAATCGGGTTCCAACACAAAATGAGCGAGACTATGCCAACCACAGCCAACTTCCATTTGAAAAGGATAAACCAAAAAACAATAAAGACTATATTAACGACTAAAAAAACAGGAAACCCAAGACCGATGTAAGCAAAAATAACCAGCTTGCTCGGAGGTATAATCCAAACCAAATAAGACGACAGCATCAAAACCAGAAAGATCAGGTTTATTGAAAACACGATGATTGTCGCATATTGCCTTATCAGTGCAAATATTTGTTTAGTTCTTGCTCGCATCAAATAGTTTTTTCTTTTCATCTTTGCTCAAGCTACTGTATCCCGATGCTTTTATTTTATCCAGAATAGCATCTATTTCTTCTGTCTGACGTGCCCTGCGCTGATTGTATTCATAGTCTGTTTCGTTTTTCCCTCCCGGCTTCACCGTCATTTTCTTTTTCGGAGAAGGTTTGAACAGATTTACAGTCCTATCAATAACATTTGACATCCAACGGGTTATATCTTTTCCCGATATGTACATTTTGGCAAACGCATAACCCACGGCAGCGCCACCGATATGAGAGATATGCCCTCCCAAATTCTCTCCCAGTCCGAAAAATAAAAGATCCATGATGAAGAGAGTTATGGCGACATACAAGATTTTTATCCGTCCAACAAAAAGCATATTGATGTGTAAATCGGGAACATAGAAGGCAACGCCAAACATTATAGCCATAGCCGAAGCCGAAGCGCCCACCATTGTAGCTTCCTGTGCCGAAAAGTATGGAATCAAATTGTATATCAGCAGGTAAAGCACTGCGCCACCCAATCCCCCCAAGATGTAAAGCGACCCGAAGTTTTTAGGGGTAAAGTACATCAGGAACAGCTGCCCGAACCAATAGAGAAAAAGCATGTTGAACAGGATATGGAATATCTCGAAATGCACAAATATATATGTGATGAGCGTCCAAGGCCTGTAAATCAACATCTGCAAACCGGAAGGTATGGCTACATAAGACTCGATGTCAACCTCCAGACCTGCCAGTTTCCTTATCAGTGTCAGCACAAACAATAACAAGAAGACAGCAATGTTAATAAAGATGTACTTTGTCAATATATTGCCTTTCTTGTACTTATTCTTTATGTCGTTAATAATATCGGCCATGTATCTTATTATTTTTCTTCCAATAAAGTATCAGGAATATACCGAAAATCATACCTCCCAAGTGGGCAAAGTGCGCTACATTATCGCCAGGACGGTCTGCTACCCCTGCAAACAGCTCGATAAGTCCGTATCCTATCACAAAATATTTTGCTTTGATAGGAATAGGTATAGGTATCATTATCAGCTCTATGTTGGGGAATAACATACCAAATGCCAACAGGATGCCAAATACTGCACCCGAAGCTCCGACAGTAGTCACATTCAAGAGGAAGTTCAAATTACCCATCGATTGATCAATATAGTTTTTGCCTTCTGCCAGAATGCCTGCGCCATTTGCATACACTTCGCTTATCGTCTCCGGAGACATATCTGCCGTAACATACTGAATCCTGATGTATGTCACCAACATTTGCACCAACGCCGCTCCTACACCCGTTACAAGGTAATAGATGATATATCTTTTTGCACCCCAAACAGTCTCAAGGGTTCGCCCAAACATGAAAACCGCAAACATATTGAAGAAAACATGTGTGAAACTTTCAGTAGAATGGAGAAACATATAGGTCACCACCTGAAATATCTCGAACCTTTCGGACTGAAAATAATGCAGCCCCAAATAATCGGCAATATCAAGATTAAATTTAGACTTTGCCACAACCTGGCACAGCCACATAATAACATTGATTATGAGCAAATTTTTGGTAACTGTCGGAATCGAACTGAAAAAACCGGAGTTATTCTGATTCATACTTAAATATCTTGATTATTATATATAATTCGGCAAAAATACAGATAAATTTTCCTTTTTCGCCTGTTTTATTACCTGTTTAGGATATTTTTTTAATCGTTTGGTGATGTTTTTATTAAATTTACTTGAAATTATTCAAATTATAATTTATATTTGAAGCTAAATAATTAATTGTATAGGAATTATCATATCTATCAACAATAATGTTTAATTAAATTTATTCCATTTAAAATGAACAAAACTGAACTTATCAATGCCATCGCTGAAAAATCAGGATTGAGCAAAGCTGATTCTAAAAAAGCTCTTGATGCGGTTATTGAATCAATTACAGGTGAATTAAAAGCTGGAGGTAAAGTTGCCCTAGTTGGTTTTGGTACTTTCTCTGTTTCTGAGAAGAGTGCGAGAAAAGGTATCAACCCTAGAACAAAAGCAGTGATCAACATTCCTGCTAAAAAGGTAGCGAAATTCAAACCTGGCGCAGACCTTGCCCTTTAAAATCATAAAGATTAAAGACATAAAATAAGGCTTTCTATTGTTTAGGGAGCTTTATTTGTTTATAAAGGACATTAGGTTAATCTATTCTAAAACAAAAAAGATACTGACCGATAACGATCTACACCAAGAATCTCCGAAACTCGTTTGTACTCATTTCCTTTCCAATCTCTGACGAGAAGAGATTCTCCATTACCATTTTTATAGTTTTGCAAAATCACTTATTTGCCTCTACATTTGAATCTATAAATAGTTCATTTATATTCGACGTCTTTTTGCTGCCGCGCCTCTTGCAGAGACTTGCCTTCGTTCAATTGCATTAGTCATTTCTCGTGACTCGGCATAGCCTAAGTAAACTTGGCTCTGCTCTCGCTACTTGAAATGTTCATTTTGTCTTGACACAAAACGAACCAAAAAGTCAAGGCTTAGCTTCTCGGCGACCCGTTACAAGCTCACAGGCTAAATTGAAAGAACTCGCTTCGCTCAAACAGCTTTCAATTTTACACCTTGTTTCGCTTAACGTGTCCCCGCCTGCGAAGCAGATGCCGTTTCGCCTAACGGATGTAAAGTGGGTCGGCACTCAGCCTGAGTCACAAAAAGCCTTTTTGATTCCTTTTGAGGCTTTGGTCAAAAGGGATGCAAGGAATTTTAATTCCGCGCAGTGTATTATATAATATAAACCAACGTTTTAAGTAGCGAGAGCAGAAGCAAAATTCGTTTTCATTATGCCGAGTCACGCAAAACGACTAATGTAATTGAACACTTTTCAACTACTGATTCACATTATTAATTAATTCTTCTCAGATTTAATTCCGGCTCGTTTACTGAATTGCCTGATCCAATGCCTTTTTCAAGGTTTCTATTTCTTTTTCCAACCTGCCTATCGTTTTGGCATCCCTTATTCTGGCATCCACCGATTTGTAGTATTGGATAGATTCCGTATAATTGTTTTGCTCCTCTATTATGTTTGCAGTTGTTACCTGATCAGAGTCTCTAACGTCTACATAATTTGTGAGATTTTCCATTACATCCTTAAAGTTGAACCTGTCGAAAAATTCAACAGGGACTTTAAAATAATCGGCAAATTCATTCAATTCTTTTTCGGGCAACTTTTCCATTACCTCCAAATCGCAAACTCTGGATTGCGACAATCCAAACAGTTTCCCAAAATCTTCCTGCTTAATCCCTAAGCCTTTTCGTAGAAGACCTAATGTCTTACCTTGATTCTTACGCCCCGATCTTTTCTTTACATCTTGTCCTTGTGCCATCTAATCTTCACTTTTTTTTTACAAAGAATTTAATTTTATGTTTTATTTAAGTTTTCTATCTCTTTTATAAATATCATATTCAGGGCAAAAATAAAAAATTATCTTTAATAAACAACTAACGGCTAAAATGAGTTTGTTTATCAGAGAATTAATATGGAAAGAAATGATCTTTTATTCCGTATCAGTATTCTGTTTTTGCGGATAACAAACAGGTTTGTTAAAACCAAAAAAAGATACAAGAAACACAATCGATGAAAAATAATTGTATTCTCCATCAATTGCGAGTAGTAATAATAAAATAAGCAGAGCGCAGATCACCTTCCGTTTTGTGGTTATAACCGGCAGATGTTTTTCATCTACGCTTTCCCGAACCTTACAACAGTCCAATTGTCTTTTTCGGCATGACTCAAATATACAAGTTCGTGGTTGTCACACTCTTGCCTGATCGCAGCTATATCTTCCTGATAAAATCCACTCATAAACAAATCGCCGCCTTTATTCAGAACGGAAGAATATTTACTTATATCTTCAAGCAGAATATTTCTGTTAATATTAGCTAGCACAACATCAAAAGTTTGTTCGCCAAGCAGTTCTGCTCCTCCTATCCGCACTTCTACATTGTTGATGTGGTTCAACTCAAGGTTTTCTATCGCATTGTCGTATGCCCATTTGTCTATATCGATTGCCAGAATCGGGTTTGCGCCACGCATAGATGCCAATATGGCCAATATGGCGGTTCCACAACCCATATCCAACACCGATTTTCCCTTGAAGTCGAAATTGAGCATTTCGCGGATCACCAGTTCCGTAGTCTGGTGATGCCCCGTTCCGAATGCCATTTTCGGGTCGATGTATATATTGTATTTATAGTTCGTTGGTTCGTTATGGAATGTGCTCTGTATGATACATTTATCATCGATAACGAGAGGCTTGAAATAATTTTTCTCCCACTCTTCATTCCAGTCCTGATCTTCTATCTTTTCGAAAACATAAGTTATTTCAACCTCCAGAGGAAAGTCTGTTAAAACTGCATCAATCTTATCTTTATCAAACAGTTCCTCCTTTATGTAGGCCGTTATGCCATCTTCGTTTTCGACAAAGCTATCAAAACCTATTTCAGCCAAATTTGCCGAAAGCACATCACTAGTAGCCTCATTGTTAGGCTTACACGTAAATTTTACTTCTATATAATTCATTTTTATTTTCGATTTAAACATTAAATAGTATAATACCAATCACAACTTTTTATAAAACACAGAGTAAAAGGAATTTATTATTCTATCGGGCGAACTGTATTTGCCTGACTACATGAACCCTGTATCCCTCCGCAGGAAAAATCAAGACGACTCTATTGCTGTGTGTGTAATTAAGTATAACAAATTATCTTGATACAAATTTAAGGTAAATAAATCACAATAAAGAAGTATACTGAATGTATTTGCAATGTCAACAATGGAGCAAAAGGTTGACATTTCGTTTTTTTAACCAAAAAACATGCAACTTTTAAACCCTAAAACATCTCTATATAGTATAGATTAATTCAAATGGTTGTATATTTGTTTATTGGGGAGGTTTTTATATTTTACACCAAAAACGGATTAAACCTTTTTCGATATATGTGGTCTAACAAAATAATGGGAAATTATAAACAAAGAAATTTTATTAACCAAAAGATAGGAAGGGAATAAGCAATGAATAAAACACAAAAGAAAGTCTTGTTAGGACTATTGGCGTTCTTCCCTCTTCTTGGGTTTTCGCAAGGTTGGGACGATGACATCTACGGAGGTTCATCTTCATCGACACAAACTCAAACTAAGAAAGAGAGCAAGAAACCGGCTCAGAATCTGCAACGAAATTCGGGTTCTGCACAGCAAGTAATGGTAGTGAGAGACAACGGAGATGTTGAAATAACAACTCAGGGAAATGTGAATGTTGATGTTGACGCATACAACAGACGGGGAGGAAATGTTGAAGTGTATGCTTCAGATACAATTCCCGAAGAAGAATATGAAGATTACCAATATACAGACAGGATTGTAAAATTCCATAACCCGAAGAACAGTGTAACAATATCTTCCGATAATGATGTAAATGTTTATGTCGTGGACGATGTTTACACAGACTACTACCGCAACCGTGGATGGTCGTTCAACGTAAACTTAGGTTGGGGTTGGGGATCAAGCTATTATGGCTGGTACGACCCATGGTACGATCCTTGGTATTACACATCATGGTACAACCCTTGGTATGGAGGTTGGGGATGGCACAGTCCATACTACTATTCAAGTTGGGGTTGGGGTTGGCACAACTCATGGTATTACGGAGGATATTATGGCGGATACTATGGACACCACCATCACCATCATGGCGGATATTACTCCACTTATAACAGTTCGGGCAGAGGCTCGTCTCGCTATTCATCGGGCAGAGGAAGCACAAGATACAACGATGGCAGGTCGTCCTCGTATTCATCTTCAAGAAACAGCACAAGAAGCACGAGCGGAACCAGCGGACGTAATTCTTCGGTGTCGAGGGAAAGCGGGCGTGTATCGTCAGGCTCAAGCAGAAATAGTTCTACGCGTGGAAGCGGCAGAGTTTCTTCAGGCTCAACAAGAAACAGCGGCGTAACAAGAAGTTCGTCCGGATCATCTACCCGCAACTCATCGAGCGGAAGGGTAAGTTCCGGCAATACAACTCGTACGCGTCCGGCTTACGACAGTAGTTCTTCTTCATCGTCAGGACGTTCGTCAAGCGGCAGCAATGTAGGAACACGTTCGTCTTCTTCAAGTTCAAGAAATAGTAGTGGAACAACATATCAAAGAAGTGAAAGCTCATCATCGAGCCGTTCGAGCGGTACATACAACAGTGGTTCATCAAGTCGTTCAAACGGGTCGTCAAGTGGATCATATAACAGCAGCCGTTCTTCTTCATCCGGAAGCAGCCGTTCAAGTGGATCTTACAGCAGTGGCTCATCAAGCCGCTCAAGCGGAGGATCATATAGCGGCGGTGGTGGTGGAAGCAGCCGTTCGTCTGGTGGCGGAGGCGGTTCCAGCAGAAGCGGTGGCCGTAGATAAAAGCCAAGAAATAAACTAAATAGAAAAAGCTGGGTTAGACCTCTCTAATTCAGCTTTTTAGAAAAAGATAATCAAAACAATAGTATATGAAACGATTTTTTATTTCGGTAATAGCTTTGAGTACAATGACTTATGCTCTTGCTCAAGGAGAGTTTGACGCTATCAAACTGGCTAAGAGTGAACAAACCGGAACAGCCCGGGCGATGGGTATGGGAGGTGCATTTGGCGCATTGGGCGGCGACCCCACAGGGGTTGCGATAAATCCGGCGGGTATAGGTGTTTATACAAAATCGGAGATAGTCACCACCATGAACTTTTCGAATAATAAATTTGAAACAGAACTGAATGCCGGAAAGATAGATCATAGTAAGTTTAAATTTAGTTTTGATAACATTTCGTACGTGGGTGCGCTTCCCCTTAACAGCGGGGATGTTCCATACCTGAATTTCGGATTTGCCGTGAACAGGATAAAATCGTTCGACCGGAAATATAAGATGAATGGTCGTGAACAGAATATATCTCTTACCGATTATATGGCAAACCAGGCAAATGGAAGAGGATTGAAAGATGGTAATTTAGGTTTGGATGCTCCCGGAGTATGGCTCGAAACCATGGGCGCTGACGGAGGATTAATGGATTATCTAGATGATGGAACTTGGGAGTCTTTAGCAGAATATAGAAATTTGAAAGTAAACAATGCTTTGTTTGTGCATGAAAAAGGAAGTATATACAGTTACGACTTCAATATGGGTACAACCATTTCGAATATGCTAAGCATTGGTGTTTCTGTGGGACTTACGGATATATCGTATAGAATGTATAGCAGCTATGATGAATCGTTTGGGATATTTCAAAACTCAAATGACGGGAAGGAGTATGATAACGGATACGAATTAACAAACAACTTGGAAACAGATGGTACAGGCTATCAGGTTAAGGCCGGATTGATCTTCAAACCCGTTCGTGAACTTCGTATTGGTGTAGCATACCATTCGCCCACATGGTACGACATGACCGATTATTATGGAGCTACATTAGATCATGATGTAACAGAAATAGCATCCCGACCAAATTATGAGGCGGGTTATATCAGCACATTTGAATATAATAGGGACAAATATGTGCGCACCGATTACCAATTCAGAACTCCGGATAAGTGGGTGTTCAGTTTGGCTGGTGTTATTGGCAATAATGCTATATTGAGCCTTGACTATGAGTTGACCAACTACGGCAATATGTCGTTGAAAGACGACAATGGCTGGGCATTGAACGATGGCTATACAAATAGCTATATTTCGGAAGATTTCAGAACATCGTCTACAATAAGGGCAGGTGCCGAATTCCGCTTTACGCCACAGTTCTCGGCACGTTTAGGTTACTCGTGGGTTCAGAGCCCGTATAAGAAACATGCCAAAGAGTCTTCATTTCAGATAGAAACAGCTAATTCGACTCCAAACTATAGTATTGACGGAGACATGAACTCTTTCTCTTATGGAATGGGTTATCGGTTTTCTCCGAATTTCTACACGGATATAGCTTTCGTCTACAAGACTCAGAAAGACGACCTTTATTCATTTTACGGATCGGGCAAAGGCGAATTGAAATATAGTCAATTCACGGGTCTGCTTACTTTCGGTTATAGATTCTAAAAAAATAATTAATAAAACAATTGCAAGAAGCCGTTTACGCATGAAGTGAACGGCTTTCTTGTTTTTTATATTTAACTTTGTCTGAAATAAGGTAGCAAACCTACTTTTGTTGCAGAGGTCGTTTAGACTGTTGTGTTGTTTGTCATCCTGAGAGTATTGAAGGGTCTGTTTTAACAGATGTTTGACTGCGATCAACATGACAAAATCTCGAAACAATTGTAATTTTGTAAAAATCCGGATGAATTTTATTAATAACCGAATATAAATTTAACTAACTAATTATGTCTACATACACAGAAGATAACAGAAAGGTGACAACACATCGTTTTCTGGAAATGAAACAAAGAGGCGAGAAAATAACTATGCTGACTGCATACGATTATTCAATGGCAAGCATTATAGATCAGGCAGGCATGGATGCCATTCTGGTTGGCGATTCGGCATCGAACGTAATGGTAGGAAATATCACAACCCTGCCAATGACCATAGACCAGATGATCTATCATGGACGATCGGTTGTGAACGGAGTGAAGCGGGCACTGGTGGTTGTGGATATGCCATTCGGATCGTGCTCGGGAGATCCGCTGAAATCGCTCGAAGCAGCAATCAGAATAATGAAAGAAACAGGTGCAGACGCCCTTAAAATAGAAGGTGGAGAAGAAATAAAAGAAGATGTAAAGAAAATCATCGACGCAGGAATACCCGTTATAGGACACTTGGGTTTGATGCCTCAATCGATAAATAAATATGGCACATACAATGTCAGGGCAAAAGATGAAAAAGAAGCCGAAAAACTGATAAAAGATTGCCATTTATTGCAGGAAATAGGATGTTTTGGGATAGTTTTGGAGAAAATTCCTGCAAAATTAGCCGAAAAAATATCCAAAGAGTTGACAATACCGATTATAGGGATCGGAGCCGGAGGAGGCGTTGACGGACAAGTCTTGGTAATGCACGACATGTTGGGGATAAATAAAGATTTTTCGCCTAAATTCTTACGTCGCTATGCCGACTTGCATACAGCCATAACCAATGCCGTGCGAGGGTATATAGAAGATGTGAAGTCTCAGGATTTCCCCAATCAGAACGAAAGTTATTAATCCTGGGCATCAATACTTAAGACTTAGAACTTAAGACTTAAAACTTAAAACTTAGAACTTAAAAACCTGTTACTCGTATATTGTATGAGCAAAATTTTATTTGTCCACTACCCAAAATGCGGAACATGCCAAAAGGCTGCGAAATGGCTGAGAGAAAACGACATTGAGGTGGAAAGCCGAAATATTGTTGAAAATAATCCGACAAAGGAAGAACTGAGCGACTGGCTGAAACGTAGCGGGTTACCCATAAAAAAGTTCTTCAACACCTCAGGGCGAGTATATAAAGAGAACAATATTAAAGATTTGGTGCAAACATCTGACGACGATAGTTTGTTAACATTATTGGCTACCGATGGGATGTTGGTAAAACGTCCTGTCGTAGTCTCAGAAAATAACATTCTGATTGGTTTTAATGAAGAAGAATGGACTAAGGCACTGAAGTAGTAACCGGCTTGCTCGCGCAACCGGAATTGTTGTATGGATGAAGAAAAAGATAAAAAAGGTTTTGGAAAGGAAACGGATGAAAAGGTAAAAAAGAAAAATATCTTCCGAAAAATTCTCCGGGTCTTATTGGCAATTATATTAGGTTTCGTTGGACTTAATGTATTGCTGTATATCTTGTTATCTATTCCGTGGATACAACAGAAGGCTGTTGATTTTGCTATTAATCAGTTGAAGCCAATAGTTAAAACTGAAATGTCTATCGGCGAAGTCCGTCTTTCTTTGTTCAACAATGTCAGTCTGAAAGACATATACATCGAAGACCAGTTGAGAGACACGTTGCTTTTTGCCGAAGAACTGGATGTTAAACTAAGTTTGTGGGAACTGCTGAAAAGCAATACATTGATGATAAATTCAATATCATTAAGCAATGCAGCCATCAACGTTTCGCAAAAAACACCTGACGCCCCGTTCAATTTTCAGTTCTTCATTGATGCTTTCGCCGGCGATTCTACGGAAACGGATACTACATCATCTTCGTTAAAGATAAATATTCAGGACATCAGGATAAAAAACGCCCGCCTGAGGTACGATATCCTGTCGGAGCCGGATACATTAGGCTTGTTTAATGCCTCGCACATTCACATTTCCAACCTGAATGCCGATCTGAGACTGCCCTCTCTGGACATGAAAAATTTTGAAGGAGAAATCAAGTCATTGTCATTCAACGAAAAATCGGGTTTAAAGGTGAATCAACTTGCCGGAAATGTTTTTTCGGAAGGAGATAACTTCTACACTAAAGGTTTGTTGTTGCAATTGCCCCGGTCTGAGTTGAAGATAGAGTCGGCAAGCTATAACCTTGAAACGAGTGAGTTTTCATTGAAAACGGCAGGTGTAAACATCGAGCCTAAAGATTTGACTATGTTCATGTCTGAACTTCGTTTTCTCAGGCAGCCTTTGGCTATGGATGCGTCTGTCAGCGGGAAATTGCCCGAAGTGAAAATGGAAAATCTGACATTGAATTATGGCGAAACAACTTCTTTAAAGGCTAAAGCAGAAATTACAAATTACAGCAAAATAGATTCCACGTACTTAAATCTGTCTATCGACAAATTGTATGTGGCACAGAAAGATTTGCCGGACTTTATGAAAGTCGGCGATTCTACGATGATTATGCCCGAACCATTGGCTTTGTTGGGCGATATCAAAATAAACGGAGGCGCAGGAGGTTATTTAAATGCTTTGAAATTGAATCTCGAAGCCTCAACCAAACAAGGAAGCCTTGTGCTGTCCGGAACGGGAAGCACGGACACAACTTTTCAGAATTTCAGCGCAGATGCCATTCTTCATACTCAAAATTTTAACCTAAGGCCTTTTGTTGGCGATTCGTTAGGCTTGGGGCGTATTTCGTTAGATATCTCTGTTCAGGCGAAACAGTCGGCAAAACAATCCCTGAGTGTGCAGGCTAAAGGTTTGGTTAATTCGCTCGAATATAAGGACGAAATGTTCAGGAAAGTGCCTTTTACGGCATATTATTCCGCATATAAAATGGGTGGCTGGATAGATGCCGACTTGCCAATTGGGTATGTAAAGGGCGACTTTGAAATGATAGATGGCAAAGAAACAAAATACATTGCCGATCTGGTGGTGAAAAACTTCCGTGTGAGTGAATTTTATAAGGCTGAAAATTGGGACGATCCGTTGATATCGTTCAATCTGACAGGAAATTTGCAAGGGCAGGATATAAATACACTGCTGGGCGACATTGTTTTGGATAGTTTAAAATTCGTTGACACAGGTTTCGATTTCGAACCCGGAACAATAACCTTGCAGGCGGGAACAAACAATCGGGGGCGGTATGTCGCCTTGCGTTCGAGCTTGTGCGACGCCAACTTGTCGGGAGAATATAACTTTGTGAATGTTTACGATGATTTTTCGGAAATAATGCACCCTTTCTTGCCGAAGATGTTTTCATTGCCAAAGAAAAAGAAAGCGAAGACAAATAATTTCAGGATAGATGCTTTCATTGACAATACACAAACGCTGGCAAATATATTTGACCTGCCACTTGTACTGAACGACCCTTTGCAGTTTCATACTTCTGTGAATGCCACAAACAATACATTGCTTGTGAATGTTAATGCGCCCCATTTTACATACGGAGATATGGATTTCAAGTCTACGAATGTGGAGCTTCGGGGAGATTCGTTGTTGAAGCTGGAAGCAGATACCCGCTATATGATGGATCAGTCGTATTTTGACGGGAACCTGAAGATTGACGCAAGTTCGGATACTCTTGATGTCTTGCTCACGGTGAAGAACGGAGGAATGGATACTCCTCTGACCGGGCAGATAAATGCTCTAGCGTATTTTGAGCAAGATGCACGAAATGCTTTGATTTCGAATATAAGGTTGTTACCCACCAAATTAAATATAGGGAAGTTGGAATTTGCCGTTTTGCCGGCAACAATTAAACAGGAAAATGAAAGAATAGATATTCGAGATTTTGGCCTATCACTGAAAGACCGGCGTTTTTTCGGAGTCGACGGGGTAATTTCCGATGAGAAAGATGAGACTCTCAACATATTTTTTGACAAAGCGGAAGTCGGTTCATTCCTCGAAGCCTTTGATGTGAAAAATGTGAATGCAGTTATTGACGGTAGTGTCCTTCTGAATGCCGTAACGGGTGATATGGCTATGACAACCAAAGATTTTTCCGTTTCCGATATTATTGTTTTCAATGATACTCTGGGTACATTGAGTGTGAATAGTGAATGGAGCAATCTGAGAAATACGGTTGATCTGGACTTAGGTTTGGTCAATTCGGCAAAAGGAACAAATACAACGATAAAGGGCTCTGTGAATACAAGTACTGAAAATTTAGACTTGGATGTAAATATCGACCAATTTTCTCTGGCTTGGTTGCAGCCATTCCTGTCTGCAACGCTCAACCGCCTGTCGGGAAGCGTTAGTGCAGGACTGAACGTGAAAGGTTCTACCAAAGCTCCGATAACGAACGGATGGTTGGGTTTGAACGATGCTACATTCGGTATAGATTATACAAATGTGGCTTATCACATAACAGATACAATTCAGGTTTCACCAGACAGAATCGGGTTCGACTATTTAATTCTTCGTGACGATCTGGGCAACTACGGACTGGCAAGTGCCACCCTCACACACAAGAATTTCGAGAATATGCAATATAAACTTGATATGCATCTCTACAATTTGATGGTATTAAATACTGAGAGCCGCACGGATAGTATGTTCTATGGGAAGGTATTTGCCAGCGGAGATGTTAATATTATAGGTAATGATGATAAGATAAATATAGACATGAAGGTAACGAATAGTCGTAACTCAAATATAAGTGTTCTTCTACCTCAATCTTCTACTGCTTCGGAATACGAATCGATAGTCTATATTAATACTCCCGATTCGGCAAAAGTGTCGAAACCGAAAGAAGTACCTCTGCCATTGAATATTTCGGTTGGACTGGCTATTGATCCTCGTATAAACCTTCGGGTTGTTATCGACCCGTTGACGGGCGATGAGATGCAGGTGACGGGTAATGGACATATCGATTTTAGTTATGATCTGCAGGCCGACAGGATGAGCACATTAGGAGAGTATGTTTTGAAGGATGGTTTAGTCAAATATAAGATTCCACAATTGTTGAAGACTCTTGATTTTCAAGTTCAGGAGGGAAGTAAGCTGATTTTTAAAGGAGATCCGCTGCAAACCGAATTTAATATTACTGCATTCAAACGGGTGAGGGATGTTGATCTGAAAACTCTTGATGCTTCCTTTGCCTCGACAATGTCTTCCACTAAGGTGAATGCGGATTGTATATTGAAAATAAGCGGCAATATGAATAAGATGGATCTCTCCTATTCTGTCGGTTTGCCGGACGTTCCCGACGATGTGAAGCGCCGGGCCGAAAGTGTAATGAGTACGGAGGAGCAACAAATCATACAATTTGCTTACCTGGTGGGATTCGGTTCGTTCTATTCTTCATCGGGCAGTAATGCAGACATAGCTGATGGTTTGGTTACAAGCCTAGCGTCGGGTCTGGCCTCGAAGACATTGAATGCAATATTCGGCAATATATTGGGTAATAAATGGCACATAGGTACTAATATTTCGACGAGCGACAGCAATTTTAACGATGTGGATGTTCGGGTAAATGTATCACGTAACTTCTTGGATGATAAACTCAAGTTCAACACAAATCTTGGCTATCGTTCACAGCAATCGAATGTGTCGGACAATCCTTTTATTGGCGATTTTGACGT
The DNA here is from genome assembly GCF_010501095.1 of Dysgonomonas sp. 520. Classification (GTDB taxonomy): domain Bacteria; phylum Bacteroidota; class Bacteroidia; order Bacteroidales; family Dysgonomonadaceae; genus QVMP01. The sequence goes on from NZ_QVMP01000021.1 coordinate 38,983, forward strand.
TGAGTATGCGTTAACTCAGAATTGGAGTATAAAAGCCTACAATCACACAAATGACCAATATTACAAACAAGGTCAGGCGGAAATGACTCAAGGCGTAGGTGTTAGTTATACGAAAGAAGCGAAAACGCTCAGAGGGTTACTCAGCTTTTTTAAGAAAAACAAGTCTAAAAAAGATAAAAAATGAAGTTTTAGATAAAAAAACACCAAATTTATCTTTTTCTTTTCATAACTATTATTATCTTTGTACCCGCTAACACAATGACTGCGGATGTGGTGTAATTGGTAGCCACGCCAGACTTAGGATCTGGTGCTTCACGGCGTGGGGGTTCGAGTCCCTTCATCCGCACTTAAAGAGACAATTTGGTGATTTTTCCATTTTGTCTCTTTTTTTGTTACTGTAATTTGCTATTTCTGTGTTAATTAGATGAAGGAATGAATTGTGCTTTGGAGTTCGATAACCTTCAATTTTTTGGTCATAGAAAACACCCTCAGGAAACACTAAATTCTGCAATTTTTCTTTCTTTACAATATCAAATTCTTTCCATAAACTATCTAATTTACAGGACATTTTCAGTGCGTAATCTACATATGGCTCGTAGTTCGATAAATTTATTTCAGCAATTTCAAGTTTTTGCTTTAAATCGTTCAACTGTGGTGCAAATTCGTTATATACTGCATCATATATATCTTTTTCTATTTCGCCACAACCAAACTTAACTTTGGCTGTTTGTACTTTATTCTCAATCTCTGTAATTCTTGTTTTAAACTGTTTCTGTTGGTTTATAGCAAGTTTATTCCAATCATTAAACAAATCCTTCATCATGCATGAAAGAACAGGTTTAAACTCATTAGGAATGCAGTATGAACGTAACATATTAGAATATTGGTTGTGTATCATTTCACCCGAATAGTTTTTACAGCATCCAATAGTATTACATTTATAATACACAAAACGTCCCTTTGCAGTATATGCTGTTAACGGCTCACCACATTCAGCACAAAAAATATGTCTTTTTAATGGGTATTTATCATTGATTCTTTCATGTTTGTAAGCATATTTTTTTGAAGTGACTATACCGTTTGCTAAATCAAATAGTTCTTCTGATACAAGGGGTTCAAAGTTTGTCGCTTTTACCAATTTATCTCCTAACATTTTATGTTTGATATACCCTTTGTAAAACGGATTTCTAAAAATTTTAGATAATTCTTGTTTGGTTAGATTTAGTCCTTCTTCACTCCTTAATTTAAACAATATCTCACTATTTGCTAAATTGTCATAGGCTTTCCATTCAAAAGCTTTTCTGATAGCTTCACCCTCTTTATTTATTATGATTTTGGTAATTTCCTTACCATTGGTAGTTTCTTTTATTTTTGTATATCCCCTTGCTAGAGATGGAAAAATACATATACCTTTTTCTAATTTGTTCTTTATTCCTGTCAGGCACTTCTTTTTACGTTGCATATTGTCATACTTCCCCATGATAAAGTGTATATCTTGCATGAGTATGCCGGAATCAGTTGAAGTATCTATTGGTTGTGTTACCGAATGGAGATAGATACCTTCCTCTAAAAGTTCGTCTTTCAATACGATTGCACCACCACCACTTCTTGAAAATCGGTCTAAGTCAAAGACTAATATTGTATTAATCTTTTTATTCCGTCTTGCATCGGAAATCATTTTGCTAAACTCTTTCCTGTCATCAGTTTTAGCCGATTCAAAAGTTAATCCATAAGAATGTACTATCTCAATATTATTCCTTGTAGCATAGTCAAGGATATATTTCATTTGTGTTTCTATACTGCAATTATTGTCAAGCTGTTTCTTTGTTGATACCCTTGCATATGTATAAGCAAATAAGCCATCTTCAATTTTGGTTCTATTTTTCTTTTCTTTCTTCATAGTTCGTTTTACTTGTTTTTATGCCGTTTCTTACTCTTTCTCTAAATCTTTCTTTTTCATACTGTTGAATTAATATTCTCAATCTTTCTATTATATTATTATTCTCCATTATTCTATTTTATTTGTTATTTATTTTAAATTGTTCGTATATAATATTAGCATATATATATATTTGGTTAAGAACAGATTTTAGTTCTTCCTTGTTCTCAAATACTACATCATTGTTTTTGAATATTTGCTCATATTGTTTAATTTTCTCATCACAAAACATTTTTAAAGTGTATTGGTTCCGCACATGGGCGGTCTATTTCCGAGAGGATAGTTCTCGTTGTTCTTTATCTTTCCCCTTCCTGCAAGACCCTGTGTTCATTGCAAACCAGATTAAAGTATATAAAGGGTCATCCCACCAAACAATACTATCATTGCTATTAAATTGGTGAGAGAATTTAAGTTTTTGATTAAATCATAAATCCTTCTATTTAAACGCTATAATACAAATATATAAATTTTAATTTACAATTCAAAACGAAATTATACAATAATTAACAACTACTTATTTTTATTTTATTATCCAAATTTTTTGGGAATTTTTTTAGGGCTTATAATGTGAACACAACCATACCTCTGTTTAAGGCGCAGTTTATATTTTTGTACCAAAAGGGCGGATACGTAAGTCAGAGGGGGATGGATACCCCTTCTTCTCAGATTAGTTGTTTAACCTTTTGCAATGTATTTAGACTTGTCCCTGTAATCTTTTGAATGTTCCTGAGAGAGTAACCCTTTTTCAATAGTTTTATATCCTCTGAATACTGAACTTTCATAGTTTCAGCATCTTTTCTGTAACCAACTTTACGACCGACTGAACCACCATTGGCAAGGTGATTTTTGTAGCCGGATTCGACCCTTTCTCGAATGGTCTTGCGTTCCATTCTGGCTACTTCTGCCAAAATAGTGATAAGGAACTGTGACATAGGATTAATATCACCATTTGGTGATAATGTTTCTATATTATAGTTCTGGATATGTAAGGAAATCTTGTTTTGGTTAAGTAGTTCAATGGTCTGTAATGTTTGAAGAGTATCTCTACCTAACCTACTGAGTTCTGTTACTAATACTTTTTCTATTTTGCTAGAATTAATAAAATCAATCATTTTCAACAGTTCTGGTCTATCTGTATTTTTCTTTGCCCCTGAAACCTTTTCAGCAAACACTTTTACTACTTCATAGTTGTTTTGGTTTGCGTAGGCTGTTAAATCGTTTATCTGGCGTTGATAGTCTTGTGTTCCATTTGTACTACTTACCCTTACATACAAAGCTACTGCTACTTTCTTCATCACATTGTTTTGTTAAAAGAGGTGGGGTGCTTCATCCTGTTGCTGCATTTGAGATTTACCAGTTTTCAGGAGAACAGGGTTTCGGCATCCCCACCAATTATTATTACAATACAAATATAGTTGTTATATATGATATATCAAACAATGCAATGTTAAAAATATTTGAAATAACTGTTATATCAAATATTAATATGTAATTTTATGAGAGAATTGTAAATAATGGTACAAACTTATATCTATTATGAATGATAAGAAAGAAAAGAAACCAATAACAGTATATCATGTACACCTCTTTGATACACCAGAGAATGATATAACTCAAAGTGATTATTACTTTGGTTCTATATCTGCTATTTTTGAACACTTCGATAAGTCTGTGATTGGAATACAGGCATCAAGTCTGTATAATTATAACTTTGATGAAATATCTAATCCGATATATGAAAATAGAAAATGTAGGATTCGGAAAAGTGTTCTACTAACAAAATCCAAATCTAAATAGTTGATATAAATAAAATATATCTATTTTTGTAGTGAGCATGTGAATAAGGTGTTATTCCTGCTCAACATATTAGTAAATTAGAGACATTTAGATATTATTCCAATACTCGAAATCTGGTAAATTTCAACTTGCAGCGGAATAATAGGCAAAGTGTTCCATGTCTTATATAGAGGCATGGAACTGTTGTCTATCTGCTGCATGCGCATACCAGAGCGTCGAGGTTGGGTAGATTTACGGTTCCTATGCCTCTTTCTTTTTTTATTACTGCTCATTTGGGGAATTGGTGAGTGCAATAACTATTTTATGAAAACAAAATTACTTCTTGTGTTACTAGTTATTTTTATGAGTAGCACCATTTATTCACAAACTTACAGCGGTGGCACAGGTACAGAAACAGACCCTTACCTCATTTCATCTAAAACAGATTTAGAAACATTAGCCCAAACCGTAAATAATGGTAGTGGAAATATGTATGCTGGGAAGTACTTTTCTTTGACACAAGATTTGTACGGAATAACAACGGTTATCGGCACTTCTGCCAATTTTTCTGGTGTATTTAACGGTAATGGGTATGCTATTGATTTGAATATAAACACATCTACAAACGCAGGTCTATTTGGTAATGCTGTTAATGCAACTATTGAGAATTTAGGAATAACAGGCAATGTGACTTCGAGCAAAAGTACTGGAGGTATTTGTGGATGGGCTAACTTATGTACAATAATGAATTGTTATAATGAAGCTACTATTTCAAGTACAGCAAGCGATGCCGGTGGTATATGTGGTTATGGAGGCTCATGCAATATATCTAACTGCTATAATATTGGGAATATAACTTCTGGTGGGTCTTATGCCGGAGGCATTTCAGGTTGTGGTTCAAGTGCAATTATCGCTAATTGTTATAATACGGGCAATGTATCTTTGTCAAGTATAAACAATACTTCTTCTGTTTATGTTGGTGGGATTGCAGGGAGTAGTGGGTCTTATACAGTAACCGTTTCAAATTGCTTTAATATTGGTGAAGTAACATCGTCACTTAATCCTTCTGGTTATACAGAGTTCAAATCTTATGCAGGGGGTATAAGTCCTATGGGCAATATTAGCAATAGCTATAATATTGGTAATGTAACATCTCTACTTAAAGGAGTTCCCTCTAACGTTGGTAGAATCAGCACATGGGATATGAGTAATAATTGTTATGCGTCTCCCTCTGTATTAGTTAATGGAAATGCTATAAGTAGCTCAAATTCCAGTAGTAAAGATGGACAAGATTTAGACTTATCTATTTCGGTATTTCAAAATCAATCTTGGGTTGAAACTAATTTAGGATGGGATTTCAGTAATGTCTGGAAAATGTCAGAGACAACCTCATCTAAGGATGGGTTACCCATTTTTATCTATCAAATAGAAGATATATCAACAGGTGTTGATAATATTAAATCAAAAAATGAAATTACTATTTATTCTCATAGTGGCATTTTGTATATAAATACAGAAGATAAAATTGAAATGATGAAAATTTATAATCAAAGTGGGGTTTGTGCCGGAAGCTACATCAATCCTACCAATCAAATAAATCTTTCATCCTTACCAAATGGTGTTTATATAGTTTATATATCTTTTGGTAAAAAATCGGTATCGCAAAAGGTGATTATAAGCAAATAACCTTTTAAATTAAATCAATACAAATAGGAATGTATCAATAAGTCTATTTATAGATTATATTGATACATTTTTATATTCATACAAAACTATAATTTATCCAACGGTTCGGGTTTATAAAATCAGACCCTAAAATCTCTGGGTCAAGTAGGGTTTGGTCTGGCTCTATAAACTTCCATCACAGACCTATTAATATATCAAATCCGATAAAAAGTCTTCAAAAAACACACAACCTTAAAATATTTTATTGGACTTGCCCGAATTACACCAAATTATTTAATAGTTTCCCAATACTTTATCATAGATTGACGAATCTTGTCTTTGTGTCGGGGTGAAAGGGGTTTGCCAAAATTGGGATTCTTTGAGCCTTTTAATGAGTTGCTGATTTTTTGTTTGGTTGCTTCTGATAAGTTTCTGTTTTTTCTCATAACTTGAATTATTATAAAATTGATTATTTACTCTTATTGGTTTACTATAAATAGTATCATTTTCATATATTTCTTTTTCAAAATCATTATTGGAAATAAAATTATTAACCTCTTTATTTTCCGATATTTGATTATCATACCCTACCTCCGGGAGGGGCAGTGGTAATTTACCCTCCCATGATTCTAAACATGGGATTGGGTATAGGTCAATTTTGCGTTTCTTATTATCCCTAACAACAATTATTCTATCCACGTATTCACAGAACATAGCATAAAGGAACTTTTTGTCTAGTAAATCAAATAGGGTAATAGGTTTTTTATGTTTCTTCTCATACCTTTTTAGTTCTTCCGATTCTAGCCGAATTTCTGCTCTATGAATATTTTTGAAATTGGGGTTATGGGCTTTATGATAATCCAGAATATATGTCTTATATGGGGAGAAATCCTTTATTTCCTCTAACTTATTATATGCAGCCAATTCTATCGTAGATTTCTTTTCATTGGTCTTCTTTTTTTTGTTTGGCTCGGTATCTATATTTCTGTCATCTTCTTTCTTCTTGGGATAGTTTACCAGCCTTTCATTTTGAATGTAAATAGTACGAACTTGAAAGGGATTATCTGGGCTGCCATAGTGCCAGTATTTGATTTTTGAAGTGCGGTTTTTTCGGTCTTTCACATTCTTGCCCATTATTTTTAACAGGTTATCTGCATTTCGTATGTTTCTTCTTAGTACCTGTTCATGGTTATGATGATAGCTGTCATGTGCTATTTCCATTCTGGTGATATTATTTAGTTTTAAATTGAGGTCTGAGAAAATTTGAGGTAGGAACTGTAAAGTTCCGTTATAGAAAGTTTTGTTGCTTATGGTAAACCAGATTTGTTCATCTCTATGGGGTTGTCCGAATACACAAAAATCTAATCTTCCTATATGATAATCGGCATAGCAAACATTATAGCTATATTTATATCTTCTACTTTTATCTATTGTTTGTGTCAGTACTGTTTTTCCAAATGTGTGGATAGGTTTAAGCGATTCTTCAGGATAGTATTTGATAGCATCATTAAAATTGTCTTCTAGTGTTGAAAGACAACACATGACAAGCTTATCAAGTTGAAGTGTAGCTTTGGGGTAATTGTTCTTTTTTCCATTTCTCATAAAATTAGTTGTTACTTACTATTTAATCGACAAGTACAGTATAGTACGGTCGTTATATAAATAGTAATAGTATCTTGTGAGAATGTGAATAGATAATTTATTAAATAAGAAATGCGCCGGTTGGCGCATTTCAATAACTAAACGATATAGTTGGAATCTTTTGTTATAAACTTGTCTGTTCTTTTTCTAATTCTGTTTGATACAAATCCCTATGTTTACAAAATTCTCCTATTGATGAAATTTTAGGAAAAACTTCGTCAAACAGGTAATCGAACGTTTTCGATTCAAACTCGTCTACATCAAATTCATGGCTCATATTTTCAGATTCAAGGGAGAAAGTTTGAAAATGTTCACATTTTCCATTTTGAAACCTCCAAAATGTATAGGAATGCACATCACTAGAAATACATATATAATTTAATTTCGGAAACATCTTGCTGGATTCTAGTATTTCATCAAACACTTCGATTTTGGGAGCCTGAATATGAAGCAGAGCATTGTATGTAATTATATTAGATTTTCTATCCAACGATTCATCATGGAAGAATTGTTTTACATGCTCAAAAAATCTATTAGTTTCTTGTTCTTCACCAATCACTTTAATTTTAATAGTGTACATTACTTTACTCATACTTTTTTTAATTTATTTATTATTATTATTTTCATACGTATGCTATTCTCTACCATTGATTTTTGTATTATTGCAAACTTCATTTTCTTCAACTTTTTCATTTGTTTTGTTTAATCATCAAAAAAGAAACATTCTCGGGGTATTTCTGTTTCAATACCATTTTTGATAAAAAGATGAACTTCGTCATCCGGCAAATAATAAATGTAAAGAAACATTACATAAGGAAATTTACAACTCAATTCATTAATAAGGAATGGAACAGGGTCATTTATCGTAATAAATATAATTTGATTTGGTTTCGGGCTTTTCTGTGAAAATGCATTCCATTTTGTCTGCCAATTCTCATAACTCCAATCAACACATTGTACTGATTCATCTGGACTTGGAATAATTTTATTAAAATCAATGAACATATTAGGCTCACGTTTAGAAGGTTTTCCTTTAAGAAACTCCCTCACTTCTTTTACTTGATTATCATCACCAATGATTTCAAGTTGGTTATATAGCATCTCTGGCATAATTTATTATATTATATTATTTTATTATAATTCATAGTTCAGCATAACTTATGCTTTTATTTAAAACATAATGTTAATGTTGAAATAGTAAATAGAATTTGAAAATATTTTGTAGAAAAGTTACTATCCGGCAACTTTCAAATTAGGAGTTATGGTTTAGGAATCCATTCCCTCAATTCATAAATTAAGTCTAAATCTTCAAGAAATTGGTTCGAGAATAGAACGGTTAAGGGTAGGATAATTCTTTTATACTTCATCGAACCATACCCATAAAGTTAATGTACTTCATAAAATCAATAACCTTTACAAAGTCCTCTATAAGGGTTCGATAATTTGATACCCCTTCGCACTTAAAGAGACAATTTGGTGATTTTTCCATTTTGTCTCTTTTTTCATTCTTGTAACTCCTTATTTTTCCGTTAATTAAGGGGTCATGGGATCATGCCGAAAAATTGTGGAGAGCTAATTTTTTTCTAGCTTTGTTCTATGGAAAGCGGTTATGAATTATTATTACCCGAAGGGTTAAAAGACAAAACTGTAGCTTTGACTCGATTAGCCAAATGGTATGAAGCAGTAGAACAAGCAGGATTCAAAACTTTTGATACGGTAAAAAGAAGTATAGCGGCTCACTACAGAACAATACTTAACTATTTTGATAATCGTTCCACCAATGCTGCTAGTGAATCTTTTAATGCTAAAATTAAAGCTTTCAGAGCTCAATTCAGAGGAGTTAGAGATAAAGCATTCTTCTTGTTGAGATTAGCTAAATTATATGCGTAAAATCAAAATCCCTCATATTATTTACGTTGATCCAATTTTTACATTGATCCGTTTGTTCCTTCATGGCTCTTCTAAGTGCAAAAAAAAGAAACAGCCACTTACATTGTATTGTAAGTAGCTGTCTCTCTTGCTCTTCCTCTTGGACTTGAACCAAGGACCCTCTGATTAACAGTCAGATGCTCTAACCGACTGAGCTAAGGAAGAATGTCTATACTTTTACTCTCAAAAGTGAGGCAAAAGTAGGGTATATTTCCGAATTATGCAATATCTTTACGCAAAAAATAACAATAAATTGAGAAAATAATGAAAATATTAGGAATAGGCAATGCCCTTGTTGATGTATTGGTGCTACTTAAGAATGATAATATACTAGAAGAAATGAAATTTCCTAAAGGTAGTATGCAGTTGATAGATGATTATATGTTCACAAAGTTGAATCTGTCGATTGCTAATTCCGAGAAACTGATCGCTTCGGGAGGTTCGGCGTCAAACACAATCGCGGCAATGGGTAGACTAGGTGTTGATACAGGCTTTATCGGCAAGGTCGGAACAGATTTTTATGGAAATTATTTCAAGGAAGACTTGGTGAGATGCGGAACAAAATCGCACCTGATTGTGGAAGATGCCGTTTCGGGTGTTGCTACAACACTTATCTCGCCCGACGGTGAGCGTACTTTCGGCACCTATCTGGGAATAGCAGCCAATCTGAAACCCGAAGACTTGAAGCCGGAGCAGTTTGAAGGATACGACTATTTCTACATAGAGGGATATCTTGTCCAAAATCTTGATCTTATCCGAAAAGCCATTGAATTGGCTAAAAAAGCAGGAGCAAAAATAATCTGGGATATGGCTAGCTACAATGTTGTGGAGGGTAGCCGTGATTTTCTTTTCGAAATAATACCGGAACATATCGACATTATTTTTGCCAACGAAGAAGAGGCCAAGGCTCTGCTGAACGTAGAAGTTGAAGAAGCCTTATCTATATTGAGCAAGCAAGTGGAATTGATAATTATAAAGGAAGGCGCAAAGGGATCGTGGATTCAGAGAGGTGACGAGAAAATATCCATAGCAACTAACAAAATCAGCCGCATAGACACTACGGGAGCGGGCGATTGGTATGCAGCAGGGTTTCTATACGGACTGGCCAACGACTTTTCGTTGGAATTGTGCGGAAAAATCGGTAACTTCCTTGCGGAAAATATTATACAGGTGGTTGGAGCTAGATTTAGTGAAGACCAATGGCTTAAAATCGATAATGAATTAAAAAAGATGTTATGATTTACGATGTTGCTATAATCGGGGGAGGCCCCGCAGGATATACTGCTGCCGAAAGGGCATCTTCGCATGGATTGAAAACAATCCTTTTCGAAAAAAATGCAATAGGAGGTGTTTGCCTGAATGAAGGATGTATTCCGACAAAAACACTGCTTTATTCGGCAAAAACACTCGATAATATCAAGTCGGCGCAGAAATATGGCATAAATGTTGACGGAAATGCCGATTTTGACTTGTCAAAAATTATAGCACGGAAAAATAAGGTTGTAAGAAAACTTACGGCCGGAATAAAAATGAAGCTCACAGCCCACAACTCGGTCATTGTTTCGGGAGAGGCTTCAATCTCAGGCAAAGACAATGAGGGGAATATCGAAATCACTTCGGCTGATGAGGTTTATAAAACGAAAAAACTTATACTGTGTACCGGTTCCGAAAGTATCATTCCCCCTATAAAAGGACTGGCGGGAACTGAATACTGGACTTCACGGGAAGCCCTCGACTGCAAAGAGTTGCCTCAATCGCTGGTGATTATCGGAGGTGGAGTTATCGGAGTTGAGTTTGCTTCATTCTTCAACAGCATGGGAGTGAAAGTAACTGTTGTGGAGATGATGCCCGAAATACTGGGTGCGATGGATAAGGAATCGTCAGCTATACTGAGAGCGGAATACACAAAAAAAGGAATCATCTTCCATCTGAATACAAAGGTGACGGCAGTTTCTCCCCAAGAAGTAACGATCGAAAAAGACGGAGAAACTCAGAGTATAGAAACAGATAAGATATTATTGAGTGTCGGTCGCAGACCGATTATTGACGGTCTAGGATTGGATAAACTCAATATAGAACTTCACAGGAACGGAGTAAAAGTTGACGAAAATATGCAAACTTCTTGTGCCAACGTTTATGCTTGCGGAGACATTACCGGCTATTCGCTATTGGCTCATACAGCCGTCAGGGAAGCAGAAGTTGCAGTAAACCATATTCTTGGCAAGGATGACAGAATGAGTTATAAGGCAATTCCGGGAGTTGTTTATACTAATCCGGAAATTGCAGGTGTAGGAAAAACCGAGGAAGAACTTCTTGAAAAAGGAATCATCTATAAAGTACATAAACTGCCAATGGCATTTTCGGGGCGGTTTGTCGCCGAAAATGAAATGGGAAACGGCATCTGCAAGCTAATAGTGGATGCGGAAGATACGATAATCGGATGCCACATGCTGGGAAATCCGGCTTCCGAACTGATTGTAATTGCCGGAATTGCCATCGAGAAGGGATATTCGGTGGAAGAATTTCGTAAGATTGTCTTCCCTCATCCTACTGTGGGTGAGATCATTCACGAGAATTTAATTTAAATAAACCTTAAATTATAAAACTATGACTAAATATTTTAGTGATAAAATCAGATGTATCTCCTTTGTTTCAATGGTGATGGTTGTTATCCTTCATTCTTACAATGTTATTTTGAATACATTGAGTGGTTCGATAACTATTACCAAAGGATACAATTACTTCATTCAAACATTTATTTCACAAGGTATTGTCAGAGTTGCCGTCCCCTTGTTTTTTCTGATTTCCGGATACCTGTTCTTCAGAAACATCAATACCGGAGCTTTTAATGAGTTTCTTCAGAAATATAAGACCCGATTTAAATCATTGGTGATCCCATACCTTTTTTGGTCTATTTGGTGTATTTTTCTTTACTTAATCTTACAATCAATACCGGCTTCTAAGCCCTTTTTCACAACCGACCTTATTCGTGATTATTCATTTTCCGATTTATTAAATAGAATTTTTATAACACCGTTGCCGTATCAATTTTGGTTTGTGAGAGATTTGGTTATTTGGGTTATCTTAAGTCCTTTGGTTTATAGAATATTGAAATACACAAAAGCGTTATTTCTAATTATCGGTTTTATAGCATGGTCTTTTGAGTTTGATTTTGTCATTTTCACAAACATAAGTTTTTTCTTTTTCCTTACAGGCTCATATTTAGGAATAAACAGAGTGAAGTTTGACCTACTTTTACAGAAAGACTTCAAATATACTTATCTATTTGTTTGCTTGTGGCTAATAACTGTTACTGTTTTTACTTGTTTAACCTATATAGATTATGCACATGAGTGGGTATTGGTTCTTTTCTACAAAACTTCCACATTGGTGGGGATTGTTGCTCTTTGGTTTGGCTATGATAAAATTTATAGGAACAAGGATATTTCAAAAAAATGGTATTTTCCCATCTTCAAATATTCTTTTTTCATTTATGTGATACACGAACCAATGATGGTGATGATGAGAAAAGGTTTATATTCCTTCTTAGGATTTAACCAACTCAGTTCATTCATAATCTATTTCGCAGCGCCTTTAATTGTAATAACATTCGCAATATCGGTCGGAGCATTGATGAGAAGATTTCTTCCCAAAATATATGCTTTTGTAACAGGAGAAAGATAATATTAAAGTGTATATTCCGCTTTATCTGACAATTTTCGGAGTGGTGGTAGCTATGTGAATAAGAATTTAAATTACTCTAAATTTTAACTGTATCTCGCTTTTATATTGAGAATTCGTTTAACTTCGTGAGTTAATTTAAACATTATTATAGGGATGAGGCTCTACTTCACCCGACAGACAAATATTTCCGGACAGAGCAGATACCTGTCCCTACATAAATTAAATTGAAACAATCTTGTAGCTAATATATTACAAATGAAAGTAAAAATAATAAACAAATCGCATCACCCTCTGCCCGAATATGCAACTGAATATTCGGCAGGATTGGATTTGCGTGCAAATATCAGTGAAGATATAACTCTGAAACCTCTTGAACGAACACTTGTGCCAACAGGTTTGTTTATAGAATTGCCCGAAGGATATGAAGCCCAGATCAGGCCTCGAAGCGGATTGGCGTTTAAACATGGGTTGACGGTATTAAATTCTCCCGGAACGATTGACGCAGATTATCGGGGAGAGATAAAGGTAATTCTGGTCAACTTGTCGAACGACGAATTTGTGATCAAGGATGGGGAGCGTATCTGCCAAATGGTTGTTGCTCAGCATGCGCAAGTAGAATGGCAAGAGGTCGAAATCATTGACGAAACAGAACGTGGCGCGGGAGGATTCGGCCATACAGGAAAATAATTTGTAAAGTGAATTATGCGGAATAGTAGAACAAAGATACTGGTTATACTTTTATTGTTTTTAGGAGTAAATACTACGATATATGCCCAAAAAGGCAAAAAAAAATCGTCCGAAAAGAAAGCCATTCCTGAAAAAGTGCATCTTTCGGAAGAGGAAAGACGTTTGTTCGATTACTATTTTTATGAAGCGATGAACGCCAAATCGTTGGATAATTACGACTCGTTCTATGATTATCTGAGATATTGTTATGATACGGATTCCACCAATTCGAACGTATTGTACGAACTGGGTAGCTTCTATACCATGCTCAACAACAAGAATAAGGCTCTGGACTATCTTCGTAAGGCAGTAGCATACAATCCTGACAACTACTATTATGGCATGTCGTTGGGGTCGCTTTCGCTCGAAATGCAACAATATGAGGAATCCATAAATATTTTCAAAGATCTTGCTGCCAAGAACCCCGATAAAATAGACTTATACCTCTACTTGTCAGAATCGTACAGGCTGAACAAAGATATACCCGAAGCGGTTGACGCACTGAATACCCTCGAAAAAATAGTAGGACTGAACGAAAGGATAAGTTTGCAAAAATATCAGCTTTATTCGATAATGGATAAAAAAGCTGAGGCGTATGCAGAAATACAAAAATATGTGGACAAATATCCCCGTGAACCTAAATACCTGATCTTGTTGGGTAATTTATACATGGTGGATAAGAAAGAGAAAGAGGCATTGACCTTGTACGAAAAGGCAAAAGCCATAGACCCCGAAAACCCTTCGTTGGTTATATCAATGGCTGACTATTACGAGCAAACGGGTAACAAAGAGGCTGTTGAGCAAATTATGCACAGCGCATTGTTCAACCAGAAGATAGACGTTGACACCAAAATGGGCATTTTGGGGCAATATATAGGATCGCTTCAGCAGCGCAATCAAAATACGGAGAATGCCAATGCGTTGATGGATAGTTTGATAACCCAGTATCCGCAAGAGGCTCGTATAAACCTGATGTACGGGAACCTGTTGTTGCTTCAGGAAAAGAAAGACGATGCCCGTTTTCAGTTTCAACTATTCACCGATTCGGACCCTTCCAATCCGGTGGGATGGGAGCAATTGCTGAAAACAGCTTTTCCCGATAGCATACAAGAGGCCATAAGCGTTTGTGAAAGAGCAATTTCGTTTATACCTGACAATCCCATTTTTTATTTCTATCTGGGAGTTTCACATTATATTGAGAAAGATTATACTAAAGCCCTTGAGGCTCTTAATGGCGGAGTTCAATATATAGATGAAGAAAATCCCTATCTGAAATCCGAATTTTACGGACAAATGGGTGATTTGTTTCATCAGCAGGGAAACATAGACAGTGCCTTTGTGAAATATGAAGAAGCATTGAAATACAACCCTGAGAATCTGGGTGTACTGAACAATTACAGCTACTTCCTGTCTCTTCAAAAAAAGGACTTGGATAGAGCCGAGAAGATGAGTAGTGTCACCATAAAGGTAGAACCGATGAACCCGACCTATCTCGATACTTACGGGTGGATATTGTATGAGCAGGGTGCATATACAATGGCTCGTATCTACATCGAAAAAGCAGTGAAATACAGCGAAGAAAAGAAGGACGCAAGTTCGGAAGTTTATGAGCATTATGGCGATGTGTTGTATAAGCTGGACGAAAAAGATAAAGCCTTGGACTATTGGAAAAAGGCGAAAGAAGTGAAGGAAGAGGGTGACGATTCGGAAACATTGGATAAGAAAATAGAAACAGAAACTCTTGTAACAGAATAAAAAATCAAACCGATAATGAAACAATCTACACGGAAGAATATTCAATTTATTGTTATACTTTCTTTTATTGCCTTTTTTGTATCGTGTAAATCGAAGAAAGACGCATTATCTTCGGGCGAATTTAAGAAGAAATCGCAGAACGAACTGCTGTCGGATGTTTTGGATAAAGAATTGAACTTCAAAAATGTGAGCGGAAAAATCTCACTCCAGCTGATGCTTCCGGGTGGACCAAAGAACTCGAAGAAAGTGAGCGGCGTAGTAAAAATCGTCAAAGACGAAGCTATGCAAATCTCGTTCCGCATGTTTGGCATAGAAGGTTTCCGCATGACGGCAACGCCCGATAGTATTTACATAATCGACAGGATGAATAAAAACTATGCGGTTGAAAACATCAGCGCATTGCAGAAGAGCTTGAACTTCAATTACTATAATCTGCAAGCACTTCTTACCAATTCGATCTTCATTCCGGGAAAAAAAGAAGTGGAGAAATCCGATTTCAATAAGTTCAAAGTAAATATGTCTTCCGATATGTACATGGCATCGGTCGACGATAAGAATATGAAATACAATTTCGCCATTGATGCCAACGACCGGGTAGCTTCTACTCTCATTTTCAGACAGGAAGACAAACAGGCGATACAATGGTCGTACCGTAATTTCGTTGTCGACAATAAGTATGTTTACCCAACCGAAATGCAGACTCAGGTTGAATTTAACGACAGGCGTTTTGATGTGGGCATTACCTATGGCAGTCTTGATTTTGACAAATCGTCTCTGGATATAGACTTCTCTATGCCCGGAAAATATACCCGGATTTCCATTAAAGAACTGATGAAATCGTATATAAAATAATGAGAATCTGGTTATCCATATTTATCTTTAGCTTGTTTGCTGTTTTCACTTATTCACAGACCAAGAAAGTAACAGGTCTGAAAAATAAGCGGGAACAGTTGCTTAACGAAATAAAACAAGTGGAGATTGATATCAGTAATCTGAAAAAAACTACTGCCAATATCCTGAATCTTATCGGTTTGAAAAAAGACATCATTGATAAGAGGAAACGGAGCCTGGCATTGTTGGAGCAGGAGATAAATGAGATAACCCAAGAACAGTTGAAGATAGAGCAAGACATTCCCGTTCTGGAAACCGAACTGAAAAAGCAACAGCAGGGGTATAACAAGGCTGTGGAAGGTATGGTGAAAAGAAGGATGTATCAGAGCAAACTTTTGTTTGTGCTGTCGGGCAGATCGTTGGGTGAATCATTCAGGCGATTTATGTACCTGAAAGATTATTCGAAGTGGAGAAACAAACAAATTGATGAAATAAGAGTTCAGAAAGAAGAACTGAACGCTAAAAAGGCTTTGCTGGAGAAAACCAAAAAAGAAAAGATGTCTTTGTTGGCGACAAGGGAATCTGAACAGAAAAAGTTGCAATCGGAAGAAGTATCCCTCAATTCTGAATTGGCGGAAGCTAACGGCAAACAAAAAGAACTTCAGGGCGTTGTGGCAAAAAAACAACAGCAAGCCAGAGAGTTGAACAGCCAGATAGAAAAACTAATAGCAGAAGAAATAGCCCGTCAGGAGAGAGAAGCCAAGCGTCAGGCAGAGGCAGAAGCAAAAAGAAAGAAAGAGGAAGAACGGAAAAATACAGCAAAAAATACCTCGAAAACAAAAAGTAAAGACCGGTCTGCAACAACAAAAAAATCCGGAACAACCAAAAATCGGGAGATAAAAACCACCAAAGAAAACCAAATATTGTCTAACAATTTTGAAGCAAATAAAGGGCGGCTAGCAGTGCCCGTGACAGGCAGTTATCGGATTGTTGGGGAATATGGAGAGCACACCGTAGGAGGAATAACAACGGCAAATCTGGGGATAGTTATACGTGCCAATGCGGGTGCTGAGGCAAAATGCGTATTTCCGGGGGAAGTTAATGCCATTGTGTTTGTTCCGGGAGCTCCGGTGAGCATTTTAGTCTCGCACGGAACATATTTCACATTATACACCGATATTCAATCAGCCTATGTGACTAAAGGACAGAAAGTAGCCGCAGGACAACTGATAGGGAAGATATATACCGACACCGAAACAGGCTATGCCATTATGAAATTTCAGGTATGGAAAGGTGGCACAAAGATGAATCCGAGGCCTTGGTTAAACTTATAAATTCTAATATACTATGGAAAAAGAAAGAATCTTGGAATTGCCTAAGATACAAGATCGCAGAGGGAGTCTTTCTTTTATTGAAGAAGGATTGCAGGCTCCATTTAAGATAGAACGGACCTACTGGATATATAATGTTCCGGGAGGACAGAAAAGAGGAAGCCATGCCTTCAAAAATCAGGAGGAAATAATCGTCGCTCTATCCGGTAGTTTTGATGTGGTTCTGGACGACGGATACGAAAAAAGGGTTCATCAACTGAACCGTTCGTACAAAGCCATTCATGTGCCCAAAATGATGTGGCGTACCCTCGAAAATTTTTCAACAAATTCTGTTTGCCTTGTTTTATCGTCTTCTGCCTACGACGAAGACGAGTATATCCGCAACTATAAAGACTTTCATAAAATGGTGAGGGAGGGCGCTAAATCACAACCTCAACCGGAACGTCGTAAGGACGAAAACACTGTGCAGCGCGAAGATGTGAACGAAATAAAGAAAAATACGGTATTCGACTGTTCTTTCATAAGACTTCCGGTGATAGAGAATAAAGCAGGAAACATTACGCCTGTATTGAACAATGTTGATATTCCGTTCGAGATGAGACGTGTTTTTTACATCTACGACATTCCTGCTGGAGAAACCCGTGGAGTTCATGCCCACAAGTATTGCCACGAAATATTGGTTGCCGCCACAGGTAGTTTTGAGGTAGAGTTAGACGATGGAAAAAATATACGCACGGTAACTCTCAACCATCCGATGTATGCCCTACATATTCCTCCCGGCATTTGGGCTACCGAGAAAAATTATTCGTCGGCAACAGTCTGTTTAGCTCTGACCTCGGATGTTTACGAAGAAGAAGACTATATAAGAACCTATGCCGAGTTCAAGAAATTCCGTTCCGAATGATTGAAATAAAGCCATATAATACCGCTCTGAAGGAAGAATGGGACAGCTTTGTCTCAGTCTCAAAAAATGGAACTTTCCTTTTCAAACGTGATTTTATGGAATATCATTCCGATCGTTTCCGAGACTTTTCCTTACTTTTTTATAAAGAGGGAAAACTCTTGGCTCTGTTACCCGCAAACAAAGTGGAAGATGTTTTGCATACCCATCAGGGATTGACCTATGGCGGATTCGTCCTGTCCGAAAAATGCGGGATAATTGTCTTGATGGAGATATTCGAACGGCTTATTTCTTTTTTGAAAGAACAGGGAGTCAAGAAAATGATTTACAAAACCGTGCCACACATCTATCATCGTTTAATGTCGGACGAAGACCTTTATGTCTTATTCAGGCATGAAGCACAATTGATTGCACGGAGTATTTCGAGTTGTGTCACTCTTCCCAATACGGTCAAATATTCCGAGAACAGGAGGAGAGCCTTGAAACGTGCGGTCAAGAATAACATTATAGTGCAAGAATCGGACGATTTTTCAGGTTTCTGGCTGTTGTTGGAGTCAAATCTACAGGATCGTTTCGACGTGAAACCGGTACATTCGCTCGAAGAGATAGAACTACTGAAATCAAAATTTCCACAAAATATAAAACTATTTGAAGCCAAAAAAGATGGGCAAGTGCAGGCCGGATGCGTTGTGTTTGAGATGCCGCAAATTGTTCATGTGCAATACATTTCATCTTCCGAAAATGGGAAAATGACAGGAGCGTTGGATGCTGTCTTCGATTACTTGATAGGTGAGTATTATCAGGGTAAGCGCTACTTTGATTTCGGAATTTCCACAGAAAAGGGAGGGGAATATCTCAACGAAGGACTCATCACGCAGAAAGAGGGGTTCGGAGGGAGAGGCATTGTCTACGATATCTACGAAGTGAAAATAGAGTAGAATTCGATATATAAGAAAAGCAAAAGAGGTTGTCCTTAAAATTCTTTGGAACAACCTCTTTTTTGTATTATTTGTATAATTTTTATCCTACTTTCCAGATAATAGAAGCTACAATTTGAACAACCCCTAAAATTATGGCAACAAGACCAAGTGTTCCTTGAAGTGGAAGAAGTTTTGCCAACAATTGCTCACCTTTTTCGGCAGATGTTGGGTTCTTAGAAAGAACATGTTTTGCTATCAAGCTATAACCCATTATGAAACCAAGTCCTGCTTCAACAATAGAAACCAATAGCCATATAATCCAGTATACAGGGAAAGATGTAAGATATGAAAGGTTAAGGATACAGCTAATTATACCCCAAACTCCCCAAAAACAAAATACAACACCAATCCATCCTTGATAAGGTGTTATTTTGTCTAATAGTTCTTTTGCTTCTGGTTTTTTAGATAGAATAAGTGAAGGAACAGCAAGAATTCCCAAAATAATTAATGTAATTCCGTACAACTATAATCGGCAAAACCGATAGTGCAAAAAATAAAAACCGATAGTGCAAATTTTGATTCTAGGGTGCAACTCCATTTTTTGGAAATTGCACCCTTTATTATTTTATTTGTTTATAATTTGGTTTATTATGTTCCTATTTGCCCAAAAGTGAATAGTGAGGTTGTATTGTCTATGCGAGAAGCGTATATCAGCCTCTGATAGCCTTATTTAGTTCATCATGAATCAATTTGTCTATCCGATTATTTAGTTCCTGAGATTGACCGATAAATTGTCTCTTTTCAAATTTTCGTTTGTACTTTCTTGTAAAAGATTTAACTCTGTGAGATTTGACTATTTGCGCCCGCACTCTCTTACCATTACGAATATACGAACGTCGACTATGCTGTTTCTTGACAAATGAACGTACTGTTTCAGTTCCGCTAAATTCTCCACCCTCATTGTGTGGACGAGCATAGGGCACATTAGTACCGATTGTTATTCTTGATGGAGTAACCGTAATTTTTCGGATGGAGCGTTTTAAACGCCCAGACGCAACAAGCGTTGAGCCTGTGCGCTTTTTGGTTTTCTTCCAATCTTTAGAGGTTTTATCTACCCAATTCTTTTTGACAAACCTTTCCTTTGAGAAGTTAACAGCAACAACAGCTATTTGCGACGGCAATCGCTTGACAGTATTGTTTATTCGGTCGAATATTGCAATATAATCCCTTGAATTTCTATTTATAGAAGCCATTTAAACACCGTTTAATAATATGCCATTTCAACGTTTCTCACAGCCCGCATACAGACATCAATAAACCATTCTTCAATTTGTGATGAGTCCATTTGTTGCAAAGATGTATTTTGCGTATTAATACCGCCTTTATTGAATGAATCAATATTCACGGTTATATTTCTAGGGGCTTGAGCCGAACCGACAACACGATTTAGATCGCCCGTTATCTTGTCTGAATCGCCAGTTCCTGAATCTGAAGTATCTGTTTTATTATTCAATTTTGGGTCGTTTTCGCCCCTATTATACCATGCTTTCTCTATCTGTTTAGCAACGTCCCTGAATGCCTCAGACCGACCCAATGCCTCCCATCTTTCATAACCATTGTTTTCGTCGAACATTTCCACTTTTGAATCAGTACCAAGAAAATAACTAAAACTATTGGTTTTAAGAAATCCAGCATCTTTATATTCGTTTGTAAAATCATTATATTTCTTTTTTTCTTCGTTGGAACGCTTCCATAAATAATCTAACCGGGATTCTAAAACCTCTTTTGAAATCGTCGTTGCGTCCTCCATATATAGAGAGTAAGCACCATGAATGTCAGCATAAGACTTGTTGCGAGATTCAGATTGTTTGTCTTTTGATGATTTAGTAAATTGTTCTAAACCATTTACTATACCCTCGGCAACCCCGATAATTTTTTCTTTAAAAGGCAACAACATCTGTCCTACACGAATAATTAGTGTGTCAACTCTATTAGATAACTGTTCCTGACGATACATAATATCATTGTGAGCCTGAGACAATGCCATATCAGCATTAAATTTGGAATCCTGAAATTCATTCATCATATTTTTAAGCTCACCTGTTCGGTCGGTTGCAGCCTGAATCATCGCTAACAACCCCTCAGAGCCTTTGAACTTATTTTTCAGATTCACAATAGCCTTGTCGTTATTTAATCGTTGAAACTTTTTGTTTAGTTCCAAAAGGATAACATCAGCCTGCTTTAACTTCTTGTTTGCGTCAAAAACGTCTATACCAATACTTTTAAAGGCTTTGATAGTCTGTGTTTTGGTCAAATCATTGAACAATGATTTAGTGAGCGTGGCGGCTTCGTCAACAGATTTCGTTTTAACCGTAAATATAGAGAACAACTTATTGGCGGTATCAAAACTTTGATTAATGGAAGCCGCCGAACCTGCAAATACCGATTGCACCTTTGCTAGTTCGGCAAAAGAAACAACCCCAACTTGCATAGCTGCATAATTTGATTTGTTGTAATCGTCCAATTTATCGACACCAAAACGCCAGTTTGCCATAGCCTTGGCAGTTCCCGCAACATATTCATCCATGCTTGTTTTCATCAACAAGGCAAATTCGCCTTGTTTTTCTACAATAGGTTGAGCATCCATACCGTAAAGTCCGACGGTGGATTGCAGTTCGTTATACGCATTTGATGTTTTTTCGGCATTAAAACCCTTTTTCCAAGCAGAATTTAAGACCATTCTTCTAAGATCGTCTATTTCTTCCTGTGATTTACTCAGATTCAAATTTGCCAAATCTCGAAACTCAGAGTTGAATTCTGCCGCCCTATCCGTTGCCTTAATCAACCCTGTAGTTATTAACCCGATGCCGCCAACAATAGCCATTGTTGGATTCATTAAAGAACCAAGCCTACCCCCTATAATTGGAAGATCGTTAGTTACAGAACTTAAATCATTCCTAATGCGTGAAGCATATTCTGACACACGACCTTGAAAACCTCCGATCTCTGACCTTATTTGCGAACGTGCCTGATTCAGACCTGTTCCTAAACGGTTGCTTAGTTCTAAAATTAATTCTATTCTGCTTTGTCCTGATGCCATAATTATACCCCTTTACAAAAACCTCCTTAACGGCGTTTTGGGCGTTTCTTCCTTGAAATTCTTGAATAACCCAATTTTAGAATCATTCAAGAAAATGACATTGAAAAGAAAGTCACTGTACACAGGTTCCCGCGTGTCTTCGGGGTAAGTAGTCTCACCATCTTCACCGATAATTGGCTCTAAGGGAGGATTCAGGTTTATCTTACCAATTACATCAATTGAGATATCGAAGTCGCTGTATGAGTTTCCGTCAAATTTCAAAACCTCGTCCAATTGTGACCTGTCGTCACATGAATAGTATCTTATCATTGAATTAATAATTAAGAATGAAAAAAATTAAAAGTGAAAAATGTTATTCGTCGCTTGCGCAATTTTTCATTCTTCATTTTTAGTTTTTAATTTAAAAAATTGCAAGGGCGATAATACCCTCGTTGTTTAAATCGCCGTGAAGATTCCAGATACCCGCTTGCTTTTGCAGTGTTGTTTCCTGACGAGTTGTTTTCAGGTACACCTCGCAGTCATTAGGCAAAGTGTAGGCTAACAGATCAGCCGAACGGGTTGCAGTGCTTCCGGATGTAGGAATATACGATGTACTTCTGATATTCATCTCCAACT
>NZ_QVMP01000021.1:61913-63587 GCF_010501095.1 Dysgonomonas sp. 520
CATATATGCGCAACACATATTCCGCTGAACCGGAAATTGTAACACCCGGATTATATGTAACACTTTCACTACTTGAATTTACATTTTTCTCTATTTTCCAATAATTTTCAAATCCATCGGCGGTTGATTCATCCATAGTACGCAACACCGAACCGCCCCAACGGGAAAAATCGGCAGAATCTGAAATCAGGTTTGTTGACGACTTCTCAATCAACAATTTCGCATCATCGGAATAGTTCGCATAATCAATTCGGGGAACGTTCGCACCGATAGACTGCATGTTTTTATCTTGGTCGAAAAGCGTGGCACTCGTTGCACGGGCAAACTGAAAGGGAACAACCTCACCCGTCTTGTTATCCATGCCGTAAACCGCGCCCGATTGGGCGGCAACGGGCAAAAGGATAACTTTAGCGTTTTGCTTTATTTGGGGACTCAGGCTATTATATTGCGCCTTAACAACATCGGCATCAATTGCGATGCCTTGCTTTGCCAAATTGATAACAAAATTGTTAACGTTGGCAAATGTTGCTCCCCTACGTAAAAAGAGGCTCTAAGGCTTCATTAGCATTGTCTTTCGTAACAATAGTGCCGTTGATGGTGACATTGCCCCATTCGGTATAATATAATATTTCACTTTTGCCGACTTCGTAAAAATTTAGATACGTATTTCCGGCATCGTATTTTAACGAGTTTTTCGGATAGCCTTTCGGCTGATTTTTGCCATCAACATCTATTAGTATCTGCCCGTCGGTTGTTGTAATGCCTATTCTTTCAACTCTCATTGTTTAATCGGTTTAGGTTCTTGTATTGAGTTAAAAATCATCTCCGATTCTTCAATTGTCAATTCAGGGTTCATTTCCTGTATTTCTTCAATTGAACTGTCTTGATAGCAGATGAATATCTTTCCACTTCCCGCTACATTTCCTTTTATTTCACTACGTTTTTTCATAATTTTTCAAGTTTAAAATTAAAATACTTGTAACTTGTAACTGCCCAAAGGGTGAAGTAACTCGCAACTGAATTATAATTGCGCAAGCAAATTGATATTCTTATTTGTAAAGACTGCTTTCTCGTCATCCGACATTGAGTTGTACACGCTTGTAGACAACCTTAACACCCCCGCCGATTTGCCCGTCCGATCTTGCCATACATTGCCTATTTTCTCCAATATCGTATTTTTTGAGAGTCCCGAAAGCGTAACACTGATTGATGTCAGGTTTTCGTTAGAAGCAGGTAATGTCACATCTTGAAGCAGCGTACAGTTATACAAGAATAGTTCGACAAGCAACGGGTTATTAGACGTATCGAGGTTGGCAATAGCCGAATTGTTAAAGTAAGCATACCTTAGCACTGTATTCAATGAAAGGTCGATAGAGGCTGTTTCTGTGTATAATGAGTCGAGTTTCGGACAGCCGCGCACATCAACAACAGATACGGGAGTTGCTCCCGTTGCGATGAGTCCAACATTAGGGCAGGAAAATAATAACTTATCAGCACCTAAGTTTTTCGGAAAGTGCATCTGACCCACTTTCGTTGTGTACACGTCTACAATGGCTCTTTCACTTCTAAGCAGACCGCCTATATACCTGACTTTTGGCGTATTATCCATAGACCCCGACATCGTAACGCCCGATTCTTGCACCTTGTAGTCCACTGCCGCCGCAAATCCAATCA
>NZ_QVMP01000021.1:63660-89819 GCF_010501095.1 Dysgonomonas sp. 520
TGTAATATTTTATAATGTTGCGAACTCATAAGTCCATTATTGGCAGGTGATGCCATCTGGATATCCATACCACTAGGCGTGGCGAAATAACTCCATGCAGACCACACGCCTGCCTTGTTTTCCCGACGACGTATACCATCATTATCTAACATGACCTGAATAGTATACAATCTGAATGTGCCGCCCTCGCCGTTGTTTTCTTCCAAATAAAGTCCGACCATAACAAACATGTGATAATCGCCCTCTACGTTATACGCTCCTTTACTTTCAACGCCAGTCAGATTGTCAATGTCTGCATATCTTACATAGGTTGCATGTACCAACTTGTTAGACATGTGATTGTCAACCGTAACCATATCCTTTAACAGATCATCCACCACGCTAGCCGATGCTTTCTCATTCAGGTAGCGTTTAACATCCTCCACGTTATCAATGGGTATAGTTTCAGACTTGTGAAAATACGAGTCCAACCACGCCGAGAATTGTTCTTCCGTAGGGTATGCACCCTTTCTGAACCAATATTTTAATACATCTTTTGCAGTCATAACAAGAAAAAAAATTAAGAATGATGAATGATGAATTAAGAATGTTGTTCGTCGCTTTGCGCAATTTTTCATTCTTAATTTTTAGTTCTTCATTTATATTATAGTTTCATTATATAAGCTAATACGTAGTAAGACGGGCGAATATCTATTGCCTTACCCTTACCGATGGGATTGGTCAGCATCCACGAGTTGTCGCTGTCAGACGACCCGCTTCCTCGCTGCCTGTCATCACTGTAACCCTCAGCCCACCCCCACGGCGGTGTATGCGCTTTCTTTGACTCGCCCCACGGAACAATGAATTGATGTTCAGGTAGCTGATCTTCTGTCAATATGATTGTCTTGCTACCGCCCGATTTGCCAATGACGTTGTAATCGGCATCCGTGGTGCTATACCCTGCAATGAATCGCCCTTGCAAGTTGGGCGTGCCATTCAATCCGTTGCACAACGCCCACCCATCCGGAATGGCATCGACCGAACCTGACCACATGGTAATGATGCCCGATGGCAATCCTTTCAGCGCGTTGACTTGCGTCTGCAAGTTGTCGATAGCCGATTTCAATGCAGCGTTAGTTTCCACCCGTTTAAAGTCAGTCCAGTTGTATTGCTGATTACCTAGTCCGAATGACACCGAACGTGAAATATATGCTTGTGGAAATTGATAGCCTGACGCCGTCACATCACGCCGTACCTCATTGATATACACGGTTGAGTTTCGTGTGCCGCCCTCGAATGGCAACACCTCGCCATTGATAACCACATATCCGGCTGATACCGACGAGCCCACCGTTTCACACCCCGAAAGTATGTAAGTATCGCCGCCCAACTGAGCCAGATTCGCACTTTGCATTATCATCGCCTGTAAAAATGACATCGTTTCGATAGATAACGGGAATTGGTCTTGTCCTGTGAAATTTATACTATTCATAATTCTTAATACTTGTAACTTGTAACTCGTCTACTCGTAACTAAAGCGTAGCGCATACCTTTTGCTCGCTAACTTATAATATCGCAATAACGACTTCATACGCGCCCGCTCGTCGTCGTTCAGATTCAACGATGCAGGAATATGTACCACGAAGTCTATACCATCCGCTCCGATAAATCGCTCCGATTGCAACATATAATTGCCGAGCATAACGGGTCTGTCTGTTTTTTCTTTCCATATAAATTGATTCCATTCGTCAATTTCGGCGTCGGTGATGTATATACGGCGTTCGATGAAGTCAAAATTGTCATTCAACATTGCTATCAAATGGCATACCTGACCGTTTATTCTCAATTTGTAGGCACTATCTTCTCGCAACTCCATGAATGAGCGGTATAGGCTTGCTATTGGGGCGATTGCTGCGTCGAGAAAAGCCAGAACCAACGGTCTACGCAACAACGGCGGCAAAAGAAGCCTGACAAACCGACGATAATCAATCTTGTAATAATTCATAAGGAATCATGTTTATTGTGATATCCGTATCGTTGTATGCCCGAAAATATCCGGCATCAGGAACACGCTTTGTGTTGATCAGAGAAAAATCGTAATCGGCATGTACGGGTTTCGAATACGCCGCTTTCAATTCAGGTATAACCACGCCGTCGATAGCTTGTAAGGCATCTGTGAGAGCCATATTCGAATATTCGCCATTGAATGACAGATTCTCAATGTAACCGACAATAGCCTCACGCACGGCATTGCGCACGTTGTCAACCATCAGCATGGCATTGTAGTGAATATCGACCTCACACTTGAATTTATCGGGCGATTGGTTGATCAATTCGATGCGCACGCCTGCGTATCTCACCCAATTGATATAGGCTTTGACTTGAACTTCGGTTGCATCGTCCAGTTTATCACGCAGGGCGTCGCCACCCGCTATCTTAATCTGCAACTTGCTACTGTCTTGCGCTTCAACCACGGCGCAATATTTCACTACCCGCGCCGCCTCGTCTATCACGGCGTAAGTGTCGCTGTCTTCGGGCAAAAGGTAGTCTTTTTGAAATGCTAGCACTTTGTTCCTGTACCATTTTGCACGCCCCGGCTTCAAGTTGCTGATCGTATCGGTTACCTCGTTTTTGTGAAGATCGAAAAGCGTCTCAAGCGTCCACACGCAAGCGGCAACGCAATAGAACAATACGCTTTCGATCGAGGCGGTCGAAAATTGTTGCTCAAAGGTTTTGGTTTCGTCTAGTCCGTATAACAGTTTGACGGATTCGAAACTCATAAACCTATCGGTAATCTCTTTCTTTATCTCTGCGATTGTGCGTGCCATAACGTTA
This sequence comes from Dysgonomonas sp. 520, assembly GCF_010501095.1. GTDB lineage: Bacteria > Bacteroidota > Bacteroidia > Bacteroidales > Dysgonomonadaceae > QVMP01. The sequence continues at coordinate 66,475 of NZ_QVMP01000021.1, forward strand.
ATTTACAACAAAGTCTATTTCAATACCCATTGCTCCGATACCGCCCGTAACGCCGTCGGTAATATCCGTTGCGGGGGTGAGGCGTCTGGTAGCGTAGTAGTTCACGATCTGGGAGGCAACAACCGCCGCCGTGGCAATGGTAGTGCCGACGACCAGACTTTCGGTAATGCTCAGGTTGTTCTTAATTGCCAGATCAAACACCGCCTCTATCGAACCGCCAGTTTGTATGGCTAGGTCGATGAGGGATTGATTATCTTTTATTTTAGCTATCATAACCTCCAACTATTATAATTTTACCATTTTCATTAAATCCACATCTGCGAACGTTTTGTCCATCATTGCGAAGATTAATACGAATACTGCGAAATAAATCCGAAACGTCATCATCGTCCAAATAAGAAGCAACTCCGACGCCTTGTACGGGGTTTTCTTTAATATCGCCCGGTTCAGAAATTAATATTGTCTTCTGATTTTGCCCGGTAACATCTCCTACACGTAACCCCTTTATTATTTTACCTTCAAAATCCCTTTCGACCTGAATATTCAAGTCGCCATCATCACCCAATAATATGCCAATGCTTTTGTTTGCCATCAATGTTTGATTTTGTCGTTTTCTATGTTCGAAAAATTCTCTTTATCGGTAATCGTATTCAATCCGGAGACAATGGTTTGTTGTAAAGCAGTACCTCCATCCTGGACGCCCGGTTTCCCGTTTTTAATGGCTGATATAATGCCATCGACACGGGCGGTTAGCTTGTCCAGCTGAGTTTTCAATTCCGGTGTAATGGTTAACCCGCCATTTTTACCGCCATCAAAAACAATACTTTCTACATCGGAATACATCGCTATATAAAGTTCATCAGATTCACCGATCCGGTTGACGATAACTGTTGATTCATTTGTAGGAGTTATCAATATGCCTGAATTTTCAATGCCTTCAATCAAAGCCGCCCTTTTTCGCACTTCTGGATATTGAGTACCGGACATATCTGTGACATCTACATAATCCTTATCAGGACGGTTGTTTGTGACAGTAGCGATAAAACATTTATCTTCACCCGCTCCCAGTCTTCTAATTGATTCAATTATATCTGTATCTGTCATAATTTTATCCTAAATTCAACCGTACGCCTGTAACCTTTCAGTCCGGCTTCCAGTTTTGTTTTTGTGATGTAATATGATCCTGCACGCTCCGAGTATTTCGGATCGGATAGTTCCGCTTTCATACCCGGCTTTGCAAATGGTTGCAAAAACGTGGTTATTTTACCTTCGTATCCGGAATACTTATATTTTTGGATATCTTGTTTTGCCAGTTTTTCCAGTTCTTGTTTGCTTCCGACATTGTAATAAAATAATGTGCGCTGGCTTCCTTCCGGATCACCCACCTGAACTTCTACTTTCGTGTTGTTCGGTTTAATCCACACAGCCTTCACTTTCAGCCTGACATCATCGGCATTTCGATACTTCAGTTCATCATCTTTAATGGTATTCCAACCCAGTTTATATTTTACCGTACCCAAATCCAAGGTATAAGCTAACCCGGCATACAACATCTTATCTGTGAAGAATATCGTTAAACCGTATTTTTCTTTAACCATCTGTAAGGCTTCTAACCGGGTTGTATTTGCTTTAATAATAAACTTCGTGAACTTGATATCCGGAATTTTATCACTCAGGGTTATTTCAGAACCTTTACACAAATAATTAAGTACTTCCTTCAGAGTTGTACTTGACCATGTTTTTGCTTCGCACGGACTTCGCAAAACAAATTCGTATCCTTCGCATTCAATTTCTAGCGGGGATTTATAGTTGATCCGGTAAATGAAACCTTCAAACTCAGAAATCAATTCGCTGTTGTATCCCAGAAAAACCTTTATCTTATCGCCCCGTGCGAATTGTTGCGATGTCTGAACGCTTTCAGCTCTATCCGTTGCTTTATATTCAAGACGGGCGGATGTCGGTATCTTTATTTTGCATGACGAATTGATTTTATCCATATCCCGCTCAATGACAATAGAATTGAAAGAATTGAAAGAGATTTTCTTTCCATCCTTCCTGATTATCTGAATATAAGCATTGGCTTTGACGTACATAATCTATTCTATTGTTAAGGAAAAAGGAATATCGCTTACCAGACTCATTTCAAATGCCTGTATATTCTTCATTCCTTTGATCTCTGGAAACCGCAATGATTTAATGACAACCCGTTCGTCTTCTTTTAGAATAAGCGATGTCCGGGCATTCTCTATACCTAGCGATGTGCTTTGTTCGTACAACTCGTTTAGCTGAAAAACTTCCCAATCCGGATAATCCATATCAGTGGAAACAATCAGACCTTTAATGTCTATAATCCAGTCTTCAACCGCCATTTCTTCTTTCACTGTACCTTTCCGGTTCACCAGTGGCGTTTCCACAATTGTTTTTTTGCTATACATGGTCGATACCGTATTTTGTAGCAAAAATTTGCTGTTATCCGGCTTTATCAACCAGATAGGCAAAAACATCCGGTTACAGTTATTGTTTTCGGCATAGAAAGAAACGCTTTGTATATTCCGTTCCCGTTCAACCATAGGTTTGTCAAACTCGTATTCGCCCGATTCTTCATTTTTGCCAAACAAAGCATCTTCTACCTTATTCTGAAGCGAAAACAGGAATGGCGGGGCTGCATAGCCCCAAACCTGACGGAATATGTCACCCAGATCGTGTTCGTTAAACTGATATTTTTCTGCCATCACTCAAATGCTATACGGTTACCACTATTCAATATCCGTGACAATGCCTGTTTTACTAATTCTTCCATATTCTCAATACCTTCAGATGCTGTTAATGCTTGAATCGTTAGCGATCCTATCAATTCTTTCTGCAAATTGATGGTTATATTGGTTGGTTTACTTCCTGATCCGGCTATACCCTTTGCTGTTGCATCAGGACTGAACGAACCTCCACCTAGACCGTTAACCGTTCCTGTCCCCGGCATTGGAATATTAAATGGAGTAAGACCCTGCCCGAATTGAGGTGCGTTTTTTGCCTTATGAGCCGCAACGCCATTTGCATAGCCCTGCGAGAATGTTTCACTTAGTTTTGAACCATTTTCATACGCCGAACGGAACATTCCGGTTGTAGCATCTGTATACCCTTTCGATGCTTGCTTTGCCCCTTCTACTACACCGTCCCAATCAGCAGAAAAAACAGATTGAATAACCTTTCCAAGTCCGGCAAATGTTTCAACCAAACCATTAACCACACTCATTACACTGTCTTTGATGAACTTAATAAATAGCTTGAAACTATCCCATACGCCATAAACAATACCTCTGAATGTTGCGAATTGATTATAACAATATATAATCCCGGCTGCCAATGCTGCTATAACTGTTATCACCACACCAATCGGATTAAGCATCATTGTTCTATTAAGTATGGCTTGTGCAATTGTCCACAATTTAATTACCCCGATAATAATTTTATAAGCCGCTACGGCTCCTAAAACAACCCCGGTTAATTGCATGATCATGTCAATGTTGCGCCCGATCCAGTCGACCAACGGAATAAGAAACTGAATTAATTGGTTCGCATAAGGCAATAACCGAGTACCCAACTCTGTTGCGGTCTGTTTCAATGATCCGGTTAAAGCATTGAATTGTCCGGCTGTAGTTTTACCCATTCGTTCTGCCATGCCAAAAAATCGACCACCTTCACTTGTTGCATGTTTAAGGGCTGCATCTACCATTTCAATTGAGATTTTACCCTTTTCCATTTCAGATTTTAAGACATCCATGCTTTTGCCTGTCATCTTTTCCAACTCATAAAGGACGTTAAATCCAGCACCAGCCATTTGTTTCCAATCTTGCGTTTGCAATTTTCTCAAATCTGCTATTTGTGTATAAACCAACGCGAGAGAATTTAACTTCTGCGCGTCACCCATTGCAATATCACCAAACATTTTTATATTCGGCAATATTTTTTCTGCTGACGTTCCAAAACCAAGCATCAATTTGGCACTTTCAATCAATCCGGCATTATCATAAATAGGGTTCGCTATTGAATAATTTCTAATACTGTCTAGCATAATCTTTGCTTGCTGAGCATTGCCCAATAACACTTCAAATGCAACGCTCGATTGTTCCAGTTCAGCCGCCCATTTCAAAGCACTTTTAGCCCCTTTGAATAATCCTACGGTGGCAATCAATCCGGCAAATTTATTTTGTAGTGACCCGGCTGCGGTTTCACCTTCACGAATCCGGTCGATAAAACTTCTTGGAGGTAAATTGTTCAGGCGTTGCATTTCTTCCTGAAGCCTTCTGATCTGGGTATTATAGCGACCAATCACCGCCGGATCAAAAGCCCTGTCACGGCGTTGTTGCAAATAATTCATGGCATTGGATAGACGTTCGATAGAACGCTGATTACCACGCTGCATATTATTGAGATTGTTGATGTTGCGGGTTGTATTTTGAGCCGCCCGGCTGGCACGCTCAAAAATGGGAGATAACATATCCCTAGCCCTTAACATATATTCAACAATACTCGCCATTACTTACCTTTTACCTTTGTTTTGTTCTTTAGCTTCCAAATCCCGGACATAATTCAATTGAGCAACTTTATCAGACCATTCCTGATCTGTCAAGTGCGAGACATCGTAACCTAAATAATATTCCAATTGAGTGGTTAAGATTCCAACCCAATTTATTTTTACGTTGTCTGACGCCTCGCTTAGAAGTTTTTTATTTCAGCCTCCTTTATCTCTATCAGTTCGCCTGCTTTCATGCAAGCAGCGGTGTATAAATCCACATTGTTGCGGATTTCTTCCGAACCGCCCAACCAACACTGAGTAATAACGGCTTCGCCTTGCTTCATCATTTTACCCATGTTCATAGACATCTCCATCTTGCTTTTGTCCGTTTCGTCCTTATCCATCGACATGGAATAAGACATCTGCGAAAGGGCATAACTAACTGTTTTGCGATCCGGTTTTTTTACATAACAGATATGCCCGTCGACGATGATACCGTGAATGGTCTGGTTGGAAGTTCCCTTCCATTTCTGTATTTGTTCCTGATCGACTTCTCCGATCAATTTGATTTCTTTACTCATAATTTAGTACGGTGATGTGGTGTTATACTTAATTTTCTTAACGAAGATGGGTGTTGTCACCTCCATGAATGTTGCGCCTTGTTCCATTGCTTTTTCAATTTCCGTGAAGCGGCAATCTTCCATTACATCAGTTACGATTTTTCCAACGCCATTTTCAGGAATGAAAGAATGTACGATAGTAAATGGTGGAATTTTGAACGGATCACCGCCCCCGGCTGATATGATCGCCTCTATTTCGGCTTGAAGTGCTGTCATTTCGGCACTGTATTCACGGTTGCCGACACCAACGTCTACCACCTCGTCACCTTCAGCGTAGATGGGTTCTGTTACCCGTGATGCTTTGTACTTGAATCCACGAATCCCGGTAACGAACCGACCACCCATGAAGCACCTGTATTCTGACCAACTATATGCCATAATTTTTTTTTTGAATGAAAAATTAAAAATGAAGAATGAAAATATTACTCATTCTTGAATCCCAAAACCACACGAATATTGGTTAAATAACCTTTTGGTGTGATGTCCAGATAAATAACCTGATCGTTTCCGGATAAGATGTCGATAGAAGTGTCAACCGTTGCCGTGAACTTGGATATCTCGCCGCTCATTGCATTGTTCACCTGTTTTTCTATCTTCTCTTTCAAATCAGCAGCAACAGCCCGATGAATAGTTCCGTCCGAGTTGGTTTCAACATCATCGTCCAATTCATCCACATACGTGTTATAGGCTATTTTAGTAGCTTTATCAATGGTGCGAATCCGGGCGATAGTATTCAGGTCGTCTGTTTGCGAAGTGGCTGTGAAGTCGCCATTAAAGAAATACCCGGATTTGTTCGGGAACTGGCGTAAAATAACAAAACGCTTGTCATGGATCGTGTCCAGATCTTCCCGCCCTTTCACTGCTTTGCCATCGCTCAGGTAAGCCACATCAATAGGCAATGCACCGTTTTTTACACGGGATATTTTACGCTGAACGGGCAAAGCTGCAATTTGTCCGAGCATCAAGCCAACAGAAGCCGATCCGTCCGTGCTGGTTGAAAATAATGGAACCGAACACCTGTATCTGTCTTCTTCGTAAAGACTTCGCAATTGACTTGCATTCCCTGTAAATTTCCGTCCCTCGATCAGGGCAACGAAAGGCATAATCTTTTTCTGATATTCATTCGCCAATACCTGAACCGATGTCATAGCCTTGTAAACTTCGTTATCCAAGCCATCCAGTGTTGTACCTGAATCGGCTTTAGCAGTAAGCCCCAACGCTACAATTTCACCTTTCGCCTCGTTCAGCAATACTTTAGCCGGACATACACCGGCATCCGGGTTCACCAGATCAGAAAGTTTAGATGTTGCCTGAGCTGCAAGTACCCAAAGTTTTTTGCCTGTTCCGGCAACGGAATAAAATTCTGATATATGCCTGTAAGCAGCACTATTCACGCCATCAGGATCAATGCCTATCGCTTTTGCTCCGTCAGTGCTATAAATATCGTAGGGTTTGTTCAACTCTAATTTACCATTGACAGCCGTACCCGGAACAATAATCCCGCAAGTGTTGTCATTGGTTTCGACAACCAACCCCAAACCGTTGCGGATAAGTTCTATATAAACATTAGGTAATGCCATTCTCTATTATTTTTTTATGATACGTGTATAGTGTTCAGGTTTCACACCCTGTTTTTGAGCATTTTCTTCAGCGTATTGTGCTTTTGAAAACCAATATCCTGTTTCAGGACACCGCCAGATTTCTTTCAGGTCGTTTTTTTCCATCATTTCCAATGCAGTATCTTCATGATCCGGATCAAGATCGAACTCGTCGTCATCGTATTCTGGTGCATACAACTCCGTATCAACAGACTTTGCTTTCTCCAAAGCCACATCAATACTATCTTTGCTGTCCTGTGGAATTTTACCGTCTCTCATCAACTGGTTAAACTCCGTAATTTCTTCACGAGCCTGATCGTGTGTCAGGTGATTGGGATCGTTTTCTTCAGGTTGCGAATCGGATAGTAATGTTTTCAGTACGCTTTCTTTATTTTCCGTTTCGATTTTGTCTGTTTCTAATACACTTTTTTCTACTTCAGATGCTTTTTCTTCCAAAATATCTTCTACCGGATTTTCTGTTATCTGTGGTTTGGCTTCAGGTACTATTGCTTCCTGAACAACCTCTGTTTTAGTTTTTGCCATTTATTTATGAGTTACGAGTAAACAAGTTACGAGTTACGAGAACCGTTTTACCCAATATTTTTTAATTCGTTTATAAATGATTATTATAGCTGCTATGACTATACACACCCGGAAACCATATATTTGAAACCACTGCCAACCGGACAATTTATTCACTTCGGTTATTGTATGTTCGTTCAATGTGGTTTTAAATGCCGTGCTATCGGACTGATAGCGATGCACCTCTTTGTTCAATTTTTCGATGACAAACCAAAGGCTGTCACAATTGGCAGTGAATTCAATTTCATTATTATTATTTTTCTTCAATGTCCCGGTTGCATTTCCCTCATTCGACTGGTATATTGCTCCTATGGGTAAGGCTGCAATATCATCAAGACTCAGAGTCATTCTCGTTGTCGATTGGGGCAATGTTGTCACCTTCGCTGTTTTCTCTATCAGTTGAATCTCTCGGTCTGTTTGTCGATGGCTTTCTGCGTGTTCTTTTTCCGTTATTATTTTCGAACTTCTGCAACTCGCTGCGGACAGGACAAACATCATAGAAGCGACAACTATGTGCTTTTTTAAAGGCATATTCAAAATTTTTAATCGTATTCTTTAGTTTTTGTATCTCACCTTCCATCTGAGCCATGCGCTCAGCCTGATCGTTATGCAATTTTTTATAGAGGTCTAACCATGAGTTCTGATTCTCAATTTCTTTTGAAACATTGCTGTGTTCAAGGCTTTTCAATTCGGCTTGCAATTTGTTCTTATCAGCATTGGCACGCCATCCGAAATAGCCTAACACAATGGTTACGATTGGGAGAATAACACTCTGTACGACCTCTATAAAATTTGTTTCCATTTTCATTCAGTTACGAGTTACAAGTAAACAGGTTACGAGTAATTCTTTTTTTTCATTTAAAGTACAAGTCTGCTTCCTCTTTGCGCCTGCGTGTTAGTCCGGGCAATGCTGTTAGCACACCCTTGACTTTTGCTTTATTCCATTTGGCAAACTCGTTCCGGATCGTAGGATCATTCGGATTTGCTTTTGCTTTCTTCAGAAGCGTTGAACTTTTAAAATTCCCTGATCCGACATTGAAGGTGAATGACACCAGTGCGTCAAATTGATTCTGGTTCAATTTCAAATTTTGTGAGCTCACGGCTTTTTCCGAATCTTCCAAATCTTCTTTCAAGTATTCTATTGCTTCTTTTTCCGTGATTCTGTCTCCTTGTTTCACCCCTTTAGTGTGCCCGTAACCGATTGTCCATACGCCTGCCGGACACTTGTAAGCCGTCAGAACTAAACCCTCGTGGCTACGAATAAAATCGACACCGCTATTACTTGTTTTCATCAGAATTTATATTTTGAGTTTATATCCGGATCGGGTTTAGATACCGTTTGATTACTCATCATCTTGTGACTGTCTATTGTCGTTGAAAAATCGACACGGAATATGATATACCTTTCGCCGTATTGGGGCTTATATTCGGTCTGACGAACCAAAGGAGTCATTCCCGGAACACAAAAACCTTCGAAAGTCTGAAATACATCATCCATGTGATCCAACAGTTCTATCGTTTCGTTCTCCAATTCAGCACCGTCAAAGCTATCCGTCACAATATCCATATACAGGTAAATGCCTATTGTTGCTTCTCCCTTTTGGTGATGCTCCAACAAATCGCTAAAACGTATATCGCTAATTTCGATGAACAATGCAGGCAACGGAATAGGATAATTTTGCCGTGGATTATGCATCTGTTTTTTCTGCAAATCCCGAAACTTCAGGTAGGGCATTCCTTTTATTGCCTGATCCCGTAATGGTTTGTATATTTTGCTTCTTTTCATGCTTTCTTTAAGAATCCCGGGACGCTATGGCACGCCCCGGAATGAACATATGGAGAGAAAATTAAACTTATGCTTTGTCTTGATAGATCAGAGCCGAATAACGTTGTCCTTTCATCTGGTGATCGGCTTTGAATCGGTGTTGGAAACCAAACACATCAGCACGACCTTCCGGATTTTGAGCTTTATTCTTCATGAACATATCGAACGATCCGCCTGCCTTGAATGTCATTTCCGATATAAACAAGAATCCTGCGGGAACAATATCCCCGGTGATTATAGTATCTTGAGGGGCTTTTGCTTTACTTATCAAGTCATAACCAATATTGAGGTCTTGTACCGACTTATGTATTTTGAAACCGTAATATTCCACAACCAACGGAACAATAATTCCGTTTAGGGGCATACGTTCCAGTTGACCTTTCAATATGCTGTTGTTGTTGACCAAATCCCACCACATATCAGCAGGCAATACCAGATTTCTACCATCAGAAGGAAACTGAGCGTTATCACAAGCACGAGCCAATGTTACAACATCATCAAGCTGCATCATCTTATAAATACCTCGTGTCGATCCGGTTGTTGGAATGACAATACATTTTCTTGTCTCTCTATCCGGCGAAAAAGCATAGGCAGCATCAGCTATTTCTTGCTTAACAATAGAGTCGGATGATTTTTTTGTGTAATACTGAAGTTTAGGAAAAGGAAGTCCATACATATAAATACTACGTAGCTTATAGTTCTGACTATCATAGACATCCAGTGATACCTTGTTTGTATCTTCTTCCGGTTCAACGCTGTCAATATCAGTTGTCCGGTTTTTATATACCGCCGGAGCTTCACCACCTTCTGGGAATACCAGTGTTTGACCGTCTTCAACAAATGCGCTTAAATCTTGTACTTCATTAAGCCAAGTGTCAATAGCTTCATATTCCTCTTTTAACGACGTCAGGAATGTGATTTTCTGAGTATCCAACACAACTGGTGGTGCTGCCAATGCCATACCCGCCGCCGCTACCGGACTACCCAGTATCACGATAACACAAACAACAAGGAATGTCAAGATTGATAAAATTTTAAATTTTGGTTTCATATTCAATTTTTGAATTACTATTAATACTTTTTATTTGCTTCGTAAAGCCGTTCGCAGGCTTCGTAAGCGATTTTGTTTTGTTTATTACCCGATTGTTCCGTCGGGGTTTGCAGTTGCCGAAAAATCGGCTGCAAGTTTCTGGTACTTTTCCGGTTCGTCTTTCTCCATTGCCGATAACGCCTGAGGATCATTTTTGTAATAATCGTAGTACGTCCATCCGGCACGGGCATCGTTCCCGTTTGCAGAATTGTTATTTTGTCCGTTACTCAATCCTTGTACGAATGTTTGCACATCGTTTTTTCCGGCTTTACTTTCAAGTAATTTTTTTACTCCTTCATAATCTGTCAGAGCCGAAAGTTTATACACTGCTTTTTCCTGATTGGAGATTGCGCCCCGGTCGAAATGAAGTTTCACAAGGGCATCAGCTAAAGTCTCGGCACTATTCTCCGATTTGTCCGGATCAGGACGGGCTTCAAGCATTGATTTTACATCAGCGTAATTGTTCAACGCCAGTTTTTTCAATGTTGGTACTTCTCCATCAGCCACAACGCCTCGGTTCTTATGGATATCGACCAACGTGTCGGCTGATAATTGTCGCTGAGCGTCCAGTTCCTGTCGCAATTGCTCAACTGTTTTTTCTTCTTTTGACATTTCTAAATTTTTAGTTAAAAGATTAAGTTTATACTCTTTACCTTCTGGTGTGGATAGTTTTACGGCGTTTTTTTGCCCCGGAACAGTTACAAGGCTGATCTCTAACATTTCACTTTTCACGAGTGTAGAATATTTTTGTCCGGGCAACAACATATCTTGTTCGTCGCTTTCTTCAAGCGGTAATACGTGAAGGCTCACAGCATTCATATAGCCGTCTTTATACTTCCAATACAACTTCACAGCATCTTCGTCATTCCTGTCAAACTCAACAGTTCCTTTAAGTTCCTGACCTTCCACACGCAGTTTTTTCCACTTACCAACCGGAATCATGTGAGTGACATGCTGCACGCAGCATACAGGGTTTAATACAAAGCCTGTCAAATCAATACCCGCTACCAGTAAACGCCAACCGTAACGGTTCACAGACTCATCTGTAATCGTAAAATCAATTTCTAATACTTCTGGAAGTTCTCTTTTGTTTTCAGCCATTTTGCACTCGATTTTTTGACAAAGTAAAACGACAAAAAACGCTTATTCAAATCGGATTTTAATGATTAATAAAATTCTATTAATCATTAATAATCAGCTATTAATGATTAAAAACGGAGTTGGGTGCACGCCATTTATATACGAATTTTGAAATCAATATGATCTATAAATGAGAGCAAATGGCACAGTGGACAAAGGCAGAACGAGAACGGAAAATTGAGCATGCAAAACAACTCTATTGTAAGGGATTCGACTTTGAGACAATAGCGGATATTATGGGCGATGTGAAGCCTGTCACTATTGAGCGATGGGCAAAAGACTTCGATTTTGAGAAAAGCAAGCGAAGCCAGTTGATTGCCTTATCAGAAATAAGGAATTCAATACTTGAAAGTTATGCGGACATGTTGGACGGAAAGAAACCGAAAGTAACGCCCGATGCAGCCGCCAAATATGCAACTGCTTTCGAGAAATTTTCTTCGAAAAAACAAGTGCTAACCTACATGTACGAAGCATACGAAATGCTTTGCGAAGAATTGATGACGGACATACAGAAGGCTGAAAGCCGGAAACAAAAAGAAGATATACTGGATGTACTAAAATATATCCGGGGTTTGATGGAAAAAGTATTAACCAAATTAACTAATGAAGTTTTAGGCAATGAATGAAACAAAACAATCGAAATGGAATAGACTGAAAGAGATATTCCACGTATGGAGGCTGAAACGCAAAGCGGACAAGCTAGCACGGGAAACAGAAGATCAACATTTTGTTGTCAAATGGCAGGGTGAGGTAAGAATAATCAGTAAAAAAGGCTTTAAGCAAATGAAACGCAGGGGCATTTTCGGATTAAGTTTCACAGCAACGGAACTCAAAAAACATGCCTTGTATTATACAAAGTAATGACAAAAAGTGAATATAAAGATTTACTTGAGCGTTTCAGGGAGCGAACCCATTTCATTAACAAATCCACCATAGAGACTATAAAGGAAGAAACGCCGGAAGAACAAGAAACCCGTATCAAGTGGCTTTTTGAACCGGATAATTATGGCGAAATGTTTAATTATTATTTCGGCAAAGGAACGCCCGTGCCAATGGCAGACAGCGATTGTGCTTGGTATCACAAGGCTATCTATAAGGATTTGTATTACGAATCATACATCTCATTGTTTAATATCATATTCAGGGGCGGTGCAAAATCCACGCACGGCAATATGGGATATCCATTTGCCCTAAAGCAATCGGATATAGCAAAATTCTTTCTGACAGTCGGACAAAACGAGGTGCGTGCTGCGATGTTATTGCAAGACCTTCAGGTGCAATTCGAAGCCAACAACCGGATCATTAAAGATTTTGGTGTACAAAAAAGCTATGGTAGTTGGGCGGACGGGCAATTTGAAACAACCGACCGTTGCACATTTATGGCGTTGGGGATAGATCAGCCGTTCAGGGGTTTGCGACTAAATGGTGTGCGCTTGGAATATGTCTCTATTGATGACATCGAAGATCGTAAACGGTCGATGAACAAAAGGTTAGTTGATGAATATGTGAGTAAGGTAACCGGGGATATACAGGGGGCGTTTTCGAAGCGTTCGGAACGTTCTATCATCAACAATAATTATTTCGTCGAAAAAGGCTTCATTGAAACATTAGCCAATAAGAAAGGTATTGATCTTCGCCAGATAGATACAAAACAAAATCTGATCCGGAAAGAGAAATTTTCTTCGCTATACCTTGTCAACCTGACTGATAAGCATTACGACCAGATAAACGACAAAAATACGGACGAATGGAATCCATCGTGGGCAGAAAGATATACACACGAAGATTGTTTGCGCAAAAAAGAGCAATACGAACACGATAAGGAAACTTTAAGCGGCGAGTTCTACAACACGCCGATCAATGTAGGTAAGCGGATCAAGAAACACATGATCCGGATGGTGAAGCCGAAAACATTCGATAAATATATGGTGATTGTCGGTAACTGGGACTTTGCTTATTCAGATGCAGCCTGTTACAAAGCTATGGCGGTATTGGGTGTTAACGGTATGCACATGACATGCCTTGATATTTTTTGCCGTCAAACAGCAGACATTGACACGGCACTTGAATATCACTATACTCAGGCTAAAAAAATTGTGAAGACGAACGGCTCGGTGATGTTTTTCTACGATGGCAGTGTTTCACAGGAAGCGATCTACGAACCAGTATTGTACCGTGCTGCGATAAAGCATAAATCGTGGTGTATCCCGATGGCTCAGAAAAGCACGTCGGACAAATACACGAAGATCGACACAACACTTGTAAGCGTACTGATTACCGGGATATTGGACTTTAGCGAAGATTTGTTGCAAAACCCTGACTGGGAAGAGGCGAAAGCGCAAATGCTCAATTTTGAGAAAGGCGGGAAATATCCGGTCGATTTTCCCGACGCCCTGACTGATGCGATATTGAAAGCTCAGGACTATTTGAATGACGATGCCGATGATAGTGAAACTAGCGGCAACACGCCAATAATTGTAAAAAAACAAAGAGGAGGATATTAATACGGTTACAAGTAGACGAGTTACGAGTTACAAGTATTTTTCATTCTTCATTTTTCATCCTTAATTTAATTTTTATGGCATTTCTGACAAAAGAAGAATTGAAAACGGTTGCAGACATTGCAATAGTCAATAAGATAACGGACTTAGATGATTCTATTGTAGTTGACATTATTGACGAAAGCATAGACAAAATGAAAAGCTATCTGAGTAGGTATTACGATGTTGAATCAATATTCTCAGCAGAAGGTAATGAGCGTAAAAAATCAATCGTGAAACGGCTGAAAGACATCGTGATTTATGAGATATATGAACGCCATACCCGTGAACCGAATGCCGTTGCAGCACGCCGTTACGCTGAAGCAATGGACTGGTTGGAGAAAATAAACACCGGGGAACTGGGAGACGGAACATTGCCGCCAAAGCCGGAGGATTCGGGTGATGATGATAGTAGTACCGGAACAACAGGTGATACCCGCTTTGGCAGTGGAACAAAATACGGATCAATATATTAAGACTGAGCATGAAGACTAGAAGATATATACCCAATACAAATAAAAAAACTTTAGTAAAGAAAAATGCTTTGAGCGCACCGGATCAGGGCAAAGGTAAGCGGTTCGGGAAACGTCCGCCGTTGAACACGCAACATCACAGCACCAACAAGTACGAAATAGATTATTTCCATTTGTACGAATCATTGTACCGAAAAGAAGTAACTGATTGGCAACAGGCTCGAATTGCCCGGTATGATCCGTTCCGTCCGATAACTATGCCAATACAGCAACTATACAAGGATGCGATGTTGGATAACCATTTACAGGGGGCTATTGAAAATCGTATTCTGAGAGTTGTTAACAAAGAATTCGTACTAAAGGATGCTAACGATCAGGTAGACCTGAAGCGTTCAAAATACATACAAACACGATGGTTCAGGCAGATGGTTCGCCGGGCGATGGAAAGTATCTTCTATGGCTACAGTATGTGTTTTATAGACGATTTTTCGTCCGGGGATATTCGTAAAATAAAAGACATTCCCCGTGAAAACATTATTCCGGAATATGGTTTGCTGCTGAAAGAGGCTCATAACATTCAAGGAGAATCAATTGATTATACACAGTTCCCGAACTTTCTAATATACATACAATTGCGTCCTGATGCTGTTGGCATTTTGGAGCGGATTACTCCCATGACGATATACAAACGCCATTCGTGGGCTTCATGGGATGAGTTTGAGCAAATATTTGGCGTGCCTATCCGTATTGCCCGAACAATGATAAACACGGAGAAGCATAAGAATGAGCTTCAAAGTTGGTTAGAAACGATGGGAACTGCCAGTTATGCGATTTTCGACAAACAGGTTGACATTGAAGTAAAGGAAAATCAAAAATCCGATTCGTTCAATGTATTCATGCAAAAAATTAGCATGATAAACAAAGAGATATCGAAAGGCGTGGTCGGGCAAACAATGACTATGGATGATGGCAGTTCGCAATCTCAGGCTGAGGTACATCAACAAACATATCAGGAAATAACGGACGCCGATATTATGGAGGTTCAGGATTGGGCATCCGACGACTTCCTTCCTGTGATGCGTGCTTTAGGATATGATATTCCAGAAGGTTATTATATTGAAGCACGGGAAAAGACTGTAATAAAGCCAAAGGACAAAATTAAAATCGATGGTGAATTGCTGCGTTCGGGCGTGAGACTGACAAAAAAATATATTGAAGACACTTACGATGTCGAGATTGAAGAAATGCCTGAAGACGGGAATACTGATAGCGAGTCGTTGAGTTTTTTCGATTAAGCCCCCAAACGCCGGGGGCTGATCCGATCCACAAACAGATAAATAAACTCTATTATCATTCGGGATGTTGTGTAAATCATGGCTTGCACACATACAAATTGGATGCTAGCGACTCTATTCCCGATGATAAGTTCAATAGGTTGTTGAACAAAGCCCTGAATAACATCTATAAAAAACGGGGCGGTGTGGGTGAGATTGATCCGACATTGTTCGAACTGAATAACCGTCCTTTACAGAATGCCATTGACAGGACTTTTTCGGCGATGGGTGTTGAATTCGGTAAACGGAATGAGGATTTTATAAACCAGTTCAAATACAACACTTCTGTTTTTGCGGCGTTCAAATCGCACAAGGAAGCCGACGAACTGATAAAACTTACTATTGACGAAAAAGGCGACCTTAGATCGTTTCACGAATTTGAAAAACTGGCAAAACCTATTGTCGGAGATTATAACCGCCGATGGTTGAAGACTGAGCACGAAATGACGGTTCGTTCGGCTCGTATGGCTGCTAACTGGAAAAAATTCGAGGAAAGGAAACATATATTTCCCAACCTTGAATTTATGAAAAGCCGGGCGAAAAATAAACGGGAAACACATTTGGAATGGGTCGGTACTATTTTGCCGATGGATCACCCGTGGTGGGATACACATACGCCTCCCATTGATTGGGGTTGCGAGTGTTGGATCAGGCAAACACGTGAAGCAGTTACAACAGCACCTGAAGGCAACGACAACGATATCCCTGAAACATTCCGTAATAATCCGGGCAAAACAGCCGAACCAATCGCTATTGATAAACATCCATACGTAACAGGGGCAAATATTAGCAAGCATCAGGTTGAAGATTGGCTCTCTAAGAACCTAACCGAAAATATAGGTTATACACGTCAGGATGGTATAGGAAAAGACAACGGATATTTAGATATTCATGCTTTGGCTGATCGGACAATAACAAATAGAACTATTGGTGAATTATTAGCTAATACAGGGCACAAAGTGCGCCTGTTGCCGGATATTCCTGCTAACCAAAGCGAACTTCGCAAACTATTTATACCTGATGGCGTGAAACCCAATAAGAACCCCGATGCCATGATCGGCGGACGGATATTTGAGTTTAAAACACTGGAAAAGAATACCTACAATGCTGTTAGCAAGGAGTTAAAATATGCCGGAGATCAAGCAGATTTTGTATTGATTAATATTAAGGGTTCTATGGACGACCAGATTATAAACCGAGCTATCCGTGGTCGGATAAAGTTAAAAAAGAATATCCAAGAGGTATGGGTTGTAAAAGATGGATACGTGCGAAAGTATGACAGGAACTACATTCTGGGTGATCAATTCGGTAGAAAGTCAAAAACCTTGCGATAACTCACAAGGCTTTTGAGGTGGCAGGAGTTCGCTACTGCGACCAACTACCGATACAAATATACGCTTTTTCTGCTAATTATAAAACTTTTACGTAAAAATTATGACTGACGAACAATTCATTAAGCTATTGCAACAGAATGCTGCCGAGATCAGGGATTTTATAGATAATACGTTTCCGTATCTGGCAGGGGATATAGCAGTGAACCATTTTAAAGAAAACTTTGAAAAAGAAGGTTTTGTAGACAACGGTTTGCATCCGTGGGATGATGTCGTTCGTCGTGATTCGGCTAGTCCGTGGTATGGCTTTGAACCAACTAACAAAAATCGGTATTCACCAACACGTGCAACTGATCCTATCCTGAAAAACACCAATGAACTGGCTGATGCTACTGATTACGAAGTACGTTCGCCCGGTGAAGTGGTTATTGTAAATGATAAGCCCTACGCTCAGATTCACAACGAAGGAGGTCAGGCGTATATATTCGGAAAGACTCCTTTCACAATGAAGAAACGCCAGTTTATTGGGGATTCGGCTGAATTGGACGAAAAAGAAATTAATATGCTCACTGACGAACTGGACAAGATTATAAAACCATAAAAAAACCGAGTTAAATCTAACTCGGTTTTTGGGGGGGTGGACTACTTTTCAATTATATTTTTTTGTTATCTTCTCTATCGTATTGTACTGATCCGTCACAGTCTTTAATAAGTCAAACACGAATCTTAATAGTAAATAGATTGATATAGACAATATTACTAACACGATGATTAATACGATAATTATTTCTTTCATAAGTTATTATTTTTAGTGGACTACTTTTTAATTACATTATTCTCAAACAAATCTGGTATTTTTTCCTGATCTTCCCACGCTAAAAGTAGGTAAGATAGTTGCTGGGTATTCCAATCAATCTGAGGTTTGTTTTTATACATTTTCTTTATAACATCCTTAGTCTCACGGGCTGAATATCCGGTATCGATCCGTGCGATCCATTCATTGATATGATCGAGTCGGATATGCTTTATATCAACAACTTTCGCTTTTCCTTTCGGATAACCTTGCAATAATACTTCGAATCGTGCACCTTTATAGTACTTTGCATCGTTGCGAAGCCTCAAAGTTGTAAAACAACGGTTGCGAAGCTTATTATTCCAGTTATACCCAAAATCCAATTTATCAATCTTGCTCATTGCTCCAATATCCTTTTTATCTCACTATCTACACTCTCAATTAACCCATCATAAGATATAGTATTTTTACGGCTATTTAAATCTTCTAACATTTCCATCAATTCTTTTCGTTTTTGTAGTGATACGTTTGCTTCTACTTTCGGCATATCTGCTTCCCATTCAACTGTAACTTTTGCCCGGACACGGCACGACCCTAAACACTTGGGACAAAGAACGAACTTTCCAACAGTATAATATTCCGGATCATGTTCGTTATACCTCTTACCTCCCATACCATGACAAACAGGGCACGGATATGACTTGGTTGTTAGTATTTCTTTCTGTGAAAAAGAATATCCATTGTCCGGAACTTTAATTTCTACTATTTCTTTTATTTGGCTCATAATCATAATATTTTAATAAATTGTCTTGGAATAACTATACGATTAAGGTTGCTGTCAATAATGAAAGCGTCTTTCGTATTATGGCTCTCTACATGCACCAAATCACCTTTTAACAGGCAATTGATGCCTATTTCGTTCAGATCGCACCAACGGGCGACTATTTCGGCTTTGAGTGTACATGTTTGCATGATACTGAATTTTAATCTTCAACTGCGTTTTTAGCTTTCAAAAGCATATTCAAGGAACGATCTCTTTGTGCTTTAGATGGGTATTCTTCAAACTTTTTCCAACTATCCGGATTACTTTTCGATTTGAATTTTATGATCGGTTTAACGGAATCTTCTTTCCTGTAAATAACCCAACCTGCAACACATAATTTACTTTGATCTCTGGCATTCATAGGGCATTTTCCTCCTCTGTTTCTTGTTTATCAAATCTATAAATAACATTTTTTCCGTCTTCTCTTGATCTTGCTGAACAATCTATATTTGAAATTCTAGAACAATCGAAGGTTAAATCATAAAAAGCACATCCATCACAATCTCCGTTGGGTGATTCTTCCAAAATAACGGGAATAATAACATTTTCTTTACCTATAATTTTCATTATCTAAATAGTTCTAATTGTTGTTTATTAGCTGTTTGCGGTACAAATAATTGGCGTTCTGTTGGTTTATCCAAGTATCTGCTAATAGTATGAACCCTGCCATCCTTGAAGTACATTTTCACGTCCGATGCGTGGATCAGGTCTTTACCACTGGCGGGACTCCCTTTGGATGATCCGAAATCGACCATCATCACCGACAATTGACGCTTCGCAAAACGTTCACGAAGTTCTTTCAACTGGTCGATGGTGAAGTTCATGTACTTCACAGAGTCGATAATGACAAGCCTGTAATAGTTTTTTTCGATGTAATGACACATCCGGTCGAAAGGTAAACCGTTCGCAATATAAAGTTTGGAGGCGTCAATATTGAAGTTATTGACACGATCTTGAATAGTTTGGTTTACTTTTTCTTCGTGAGAATTGTACAAAACCTTTCCGAAATTTTTTGCGAAGTAATTTGCAAATTTCAAGGTGAAAACGGATTTTCCCGATCCGCTTTCACCGTAATTGATACTGATAAATTTCTTTTCCGGCTTTCCCATCAGCGAAGCATATTCCTCGCTTAATTCTAAGGTCTGGAATTTCTTCTCCCTGATTGCTTTAATACTGAAAATTTCTCTTTTTGCCATATGTTTTTTTAGTTACGAGTTACAAGTATTCGTCATTTTCAAATAGATTTAGCTGTTTTGCTTGTGGCGGTGCATGCTCTTTATAGTTCCCGTAGCCTTTGATAATCTGATAGATCGTGTTAGCACTGACTCCCCATTTCAGGATGATCTTTTCTTCAATCACTTCGTACCGGTATCCGGCGTTGTAGTATTTTGCGAAGTATTTGCGAATGTCATCGTTCCGGTTTAGTTTGCCCTGCCTGACACGAGGATCAATGATCTTCTTAGGCATACGCTTTTTTGTTTAATAATTATCTTTCCACTTACTTACTATTGATATCCTCTGAGAGAGTTCGGCTTCTGTCATGTCTTTAATCTCTTTGCCCCAATGTTTCAGGCAATATTCAGTCACCTTTTTGAAGTTCACGCCATACCTGTTGTTTGCCCTGAAAAATGTATATTTACTGTCCCTGAAGGCAAACCATAGACGCCAATGCATACGGCGCATAGATTCTTCATGTAGCTGTCTGGCTCTATCTTCTGTGATGTGCATCATAGCAATTCAAATTCTTCGGGTGTTATTTGCGATAGGTTGATACCCATTCTTTCAGCCCTTTTAATGGCTTTGTCGGCATCTTCGTAAGACCACCAACGGCTACATGCCAATGCAATAACTTTATTGTTTGTGATGCCTTTAGCATTGCAGAATAATGTAATATCCTCCGTACTCAGGTTGTCTACACGGAACACCTTTATCCGGCGTGCAAACGTAGTATACTGATTGCTATCCTCTTTAGTTGGATACCAACGGTAAACGTTTCCGCTAGGTGTGGAGTATGTACGGCATTCAAGTCCGGATATTTTCCCGATCTTTTTCATCACATCGGTGATCCCGACAATAACGATACTCAGTAAGCCTTCAGTAGCGGTTTGCAGATTCTTAAATTCTTTGTAGAATGAGTTCTTCGCAACTTCGCTTTCATCAATCACGACTTGTGGGTTCTGGTCTGCTTTTTCTTCAATCACAAGGATGATCTTGTCAAGTAGGTAGGACGTAGAAAAACGCTTTCGGTTTTTATCCAACTTGATACCCATTTCAGTAGCCAAACGAAACAGGAAGCGGTTCCAAGTCATTTCTTTGCGGTCGATCTTGATATACCAACAGCACTCGTTTTCTTCTGCGAATTTCCGAAATACAACGCTCTTACCCATCCCGGTATTACCGACAACCAAGCGCATATCACTGGCTTGTTTCCCTGATTTGGCAATATTCCAAATCTTGTTTAATTGGCGTGTAGTTACCAGATCATCTTCTCCAAGGTAATCCTTCAGGCTGTCATAAGTAACGTTTAAAAGCTTAGGAGTAAATAATTTTTTATCGTTTAATAAATCAGAAATAGTTCCTTCTGAGCGTCCAGTCATACGTGCGATTTCAGAAGCTTTCAGGCTTTTCTTTTCCATCAGCATTTTAAGTTTGTCTCTTAAATTTGCTTGTTTGTCGGTAATTTTAATTTCTGCCATAGTTATAGTTGTTTAAGTTTAATTTGTCTCTATTTTGAATATTTCCCCTGTGTCCGGATCAACATATTCTTTGTACTTCTTTTCTTCCAACACCGGGATGTCGCCTGCTTTGGCGTCCATTTCCTCCTGAAGCAATGCACTTTTATCGTAGCGACCTGTATATCTCTTTGCAGCATCAGTAAAACCCTCATATTTACGGCGTTTACCTGTTAGCGGCTCATTAACAAGGTTTTCAATGTATTCACTGTCAGGATGCGTACTAATGAAGTGGTCTATTTCTTCATTGATTTCTTTCGCAGTACGACCCACTCGGTATTGAAGGGCTGTATAGTTACCCAGAAGGTCTTTTTCGTCCTTAGTTTCGGCTATGTAAGCCGTACGCTTTTTCTTTGTCCATATTCCCAGATAACGCCCGTCGTGGTCGAATACCGGGGCGGGATCACCGCCGTTTAGTATATAAATCTTCAATCTATTAGCAGTCTCCGCCTGAAGGGGTATATTGGTGAATATCCTATCTGCAATGGCACGTTGTTCGCTTGTGTCGATCGGTGGGAAATACGTGTATGGTTGTGTCTTGTGCTGCAAGTCCAAACCGTTGATAGTTAGCTTTACTTCGTGCATTGTTCCGCACATTTCGCATAGCTGAACATAGTTTAATTGAGGCACATAGCTTGTTTTCTCGTCCCATAGTTCATAAGGAGTCTTTTTACACGGTTTGCCTTCTAATGTCTCAATGATCCGCTCGTTCCAAAGTTTCATTCCTTCGTTTTTTATCCATTCCATTGCAATGGACGAACTGCGAGCGTTCTTCTTGCCTTCAGTTTCACGTTTGTCAGATGGTTTGGAGTTCAAGCCCAACGCCGTACGGTTCTGACCGCTATAACCTTTCAGGAAGCGTGTAATATCATTGTCGAACATGTTGAACAAACTCTCAATGGTTTTCGCACGGGCATTACCTGTGATGGAGGGGTACAATTTAATGCCGTTGTCTTCGCACCATGTTTGCAGCTCCGTCCACGCCGGACCACGGTCGCACTGAATGATAGCGGGTTTGTATCCGGTTTCCATGATAGCTGATAAGATGGCATCTTTTACGGCGTAGAAAGGCTCTTTCACCCCGATCAGCGACGATGCACCCAGTAAGCGAAGCGTAGCCACATCCGCAACCTTGATTGTATATACATGCTGTCTGACAGTTCCTTTATTCTCAACATTTTCATTGTGAGCCGTTCCGTCAATTACCCATACATGGTTTTTCATTTCAGGAAGTTCACGGGATATGCTTGGAATAGCTTCAGCACGATGTGTTATTGCGTCTGTTTTGGCTAATTTCAGAGGATTCTTAAGCGGTTTCAATATCTGATACAGGCGTCCTTCTGTTGGAGGGTTGAAGTTTCCGTGTTCGTCACGCCACCATCCGTTTCGTTCACCCATGTGTAGCCATTTCTTGTAAACATTGGCGACGCTCATATTCATGCCTTCTTTGTAGAATTTAGCGGCAATTAGCTTTTGTTCACGGGTTATCTTTCCGGCGTTACTGTTGCTTTTTCGCTTGATCTGAATTATATCTTCAGGTTTGTATCCCGATCTCAGTTGTCTTAATACATCATCAAACCATTTATTGAAGCGGGTTTCCGAACGAGGTATCTTCACTTCCAGTTCTATACTGCTTATCGCTGTCAGAAGGTTCATCCTGAAACTTCGCATAAGCACTTCACAACGCTTCGCATCTGGTTCGCTAGTCGCAATCCGCTCCGAAAAATCGTATATCCATTGCACAAGTGCGCATTGTTTAGAATATCCTTTCACACTTTCAGAATGAAGCCCGGCATCCAAATAAGCCCATGTATATACGGTATAATGACTGTTGATATATGTTTCGATACCTGAACGGATAAACGGTTCGTTTATCTGTAACGATTCAGCAGTGAATTCTATTGCCGTGGGCACACAGTCCAAACCCTGAGAACTCATATCGTGTAACAGG
>NZ_QVMP01000021.1:89898-110088 GCF_010501095.1 Dysgonomonas sp. 520
CCTGTTTGTTTATCAATAAGCGTCCGGATGGGTGTATGTGAAATGCTTGTTTTTGCATATCTGGTTGTTTCTTCTTTTTTTCTTTCGAACCCTACCGGGGTAACGATCCCCGGTATGCTCCATGCTAGGGCAGTTAATCTATTTGTGTGAGTTGGATATTCGTATATGTAAGGCTTACACAGTTCATTTTCAGATTGTGAGGTACACAGGCAGACAACATTTCGTTTATTTCATCACTGTCATGTTCGTCTATTTTATCCACTTGAATCGTCCGTTCCTGATTGTCGATGTAGCTTTTCTTTGCCACTAACTCATTATACTCGGAATAGTCTAACTCAATTTCTTTTTCTATGGGTACTTCTGTCTCAATGACTGCATTAAATGATAGTTTAAACCTCATAATCAAAAACTTGATAGGTTAAGCGATATCAATTCCCACTTTTGCGATTGATCGCTACGCTTATATACTTCAATACGCATCTTGGAATCAACCGCCCGGAAAGATTCTTTAAACAGGCGTATGGCTTCTTTCCATCGTGGATCGTCAAACTCATTTTCGTGGCTGTATAGCGACTGGATGCGTGAATATTCCAAGTTCCCTTCTTTGTTGCGTTCAAGTAAAGCGGAAATAATGTTATACATCTTGATATCACGTTTTTTTACGAAGTCTTTCAGAAAATCACGGAGAAGGGATTCGGCTTTCTCGGCACGTTCATCCCAGTCACAAATGGTACTGTATTTATACACGATTTTCGATTTCCCATCATCCGTAACACGCTGAAAACCGCCTTTCGATGTCGACTTTATTTCGCCGTATTGGTTTAGCAGATTACGCATTTCTACTAGGCGATCAGTCGTTTCACTATGAAACAAGCGCATATCTTTATGCAATCGTATCGCATTGGCTACAATGGTCATTACCATGCTATTCACTTTTTGCTCATACACTTCCCGCTCCTTTTTCTTCCGGTCGGTTTCCTCTTTTTTCTTTTTTGCCAATAAGGCTTCCAGTTCTTCAGTGGATAACTGGTCTATTGTTTTTTCTGTCATAACTATTTATTCATTAAAATTTCCATAAACAACCTCTCTACATCGCTAGGTACGGATACTCCGTAACGACTAGGTATATAAATGATCTTTTGCTTTAACATCAACCCCAAAAAACGCCATTCAACTTTCAATCCTACCATCTTTTTCGGTTGATTATCTCCATTGCTGATAATCGGGCTTACTTTCTTCTTTATCATAATCAATTGGTTTTAATATATTTGTTAACTTCACTCTCTGTCAGGCTGTTTGGTCTGCCTGTATAGTGCTTCTTTTTCGTGTCGTACGGGATAAACATATATTTGTCCGAAGACATCCCGAAGTATGAAACATGCATCTCGGTTTGTCCATCCGAGTACACATAGATGCTTTCAATCTTCAATTGCGATGCTTTCATAGCTTGTATTTTTCAAATTCTGATTTACTCATTTTTCTCAAAGGTTTTTTATAAGTATGTTCAAACCAACCATAGCCTAGAGAATGTCTATTAGAACCACTCATACGCTCTGTTGTCCTTTCCATCATTACACTGTCATCACTTATCAAGATTACCACATATTGTATATCTGGCTTATCTTCACTTGCATACACTTGACCGATTTTTATATCTTCTCTTCTCATACCATTCCGATTTTAGATAATTGACTGCGTAATTTCTCTCTGATCTCATACCACTCGTCAACCTTTGCCCGGACATCGTCCGGCANTTTTCGTGTCGTACGGGATAAACATATATTTGTCCGAAGACATCCCGAAGTATGATACATGCATCTCGGTTTGTCCATCCGAGTACACATAGATGCTTTCAATTTTCAATTGCGATGCTTTCATAGCTGATTATTAGATTTTCAACTTGTTTTTCATTCATCCAGAATGATCCGTGTATATCTTTAAACCAAAACTTTTTACCTTCACGTCCACTGTATACTATAACTTTTGATGGTTGTCCTTTTAGACCATAATTTTTATTGTACTCTAATTCAATCGCTTTCATACCATTCCGATTTTAGATAATTGACTGCGCAATTTCTCTCTGATCTCATACCACTCGTCAACCTTTGCCCGGACATCGTCCGGCATTGTTCGTTCGCCATTCAGCATATAACTGACCATTCTTTTGGATAATACAATCCCATTTTTGGCAAGATACTTTGTTATCATAGGAGCATCGCCACGCCGTTTTTTCTCTGAATAATCTGTTTTCTCCATATTATTATTAATTTTGTTCATTGATTAAGAACAAAGATATAAACAAAATGTTTATGCTCAAAACAATTATATATCAAAAATAAACACATTGTTTATGAAATTAGATAAAAGGCAGATACTTAAAGAAATAAAAAAACACTATAATTTCAGTACTGACGCTGAATTTGCACGTTTTTTGGAGGTGAAACCACAAGTTTTATCAAATTGGTATGCCCGTAATACATTTGATTATGATATATTATACACAAAATGTGTTGACGTGAATCCGGGATGGTTTTTTTCAGGTGAAGGCGAGATGCTAAAAAACAATCCGATTACGCAGGCAAATGCAGAAATGGATACAATTGCGGATAATATTTCAGAGCCGGATTTGATTATACACAAATTAAAAACGGATTATTTCAATATAGACAAACAGGTTATCCCATTATATGAACTGGAAGCAACTGCCGGACTAAACAATCTATTTGCGAACCAAAATACACAAATTCCACTTGATTATATAAATGTACCCAATGCTCCTAAATGTGATGGTGCATTATCCATTCGAGGTGATTCGATGTATCCTTTGTTGAAAACAGGCGATATAGTGTGTTACAAGGTTATTCACGATTTAGGTAATATATATTATGGAGAAATGCACCTGATTGATATAGATATAGAAGGTGATCAGTTCCTATCAGTCAAATATGTAAAACAATCCAAACTCGGCGACAATTATGTATTATTGCTTAGTTACAACGAACATTATGCACCAAAAGATATATTAAAGTCGCAAATACGAGCCATCGCACTTGTAAAAATGACTATTCGTTACAATACAACATCTTAAAAAAATACAATGACATTTGAAGAACTGCAACAAACAAACTTGTACAAAGGGAAAGTTATATCAATGAACAAGAAATCTATTAAAATGATGCTTGATTCAATTTTTCCGGGGGAAGAAATATTAATAATAACAAATTGCAATGTAGGTAGTACTCCAGGCGTTATCACCCTTACAAGTAAGAGAGCCATATTTACATCTAAAGTCCTATTCAATTCAGTGAGACACGAGTTTGCGTTGAAAAATATAACATCAATAACTATGACCAGCTCACTAGCCAACACTCTTATTATAGATTCATTCAATCAAAAACTAACTATTACAGCCATTGATAAGAATGTTGCACAAGACTTTATATCGTTGTATAATATTACTATCTAAGCCTCAAAATGAAGTTGAATATTACACCCAAAACGTTAAAAGCTAACTGTTAGACATTTTTAACAATGTTACCACGGTAACATTTTGCGGTAACATTTTTGTTACTGGAGTGGTAACATTCGCCTTGTTTGTGGTAACATTTTCAGGCTCCTGGTCTTCGCTAGTCTGCGAAGATAGGTATTTCTCACTCTTTTTATCATATTCAGGCACAAATAGGCAATAATATACTCCGTTTTGCAATTATAATATATTTGCATATAAAATAATTCATTTGCAAATATGAAGGTATATATACTCATCTCTCAAAAGCCTTTCTCCGTCAAAACATATTCGTCTCTGGTTGCTTTGATGGAAGATAATGATCTGAACGAAATCGGTGCTAGCCGATCAACATTAGAGAAACATGACTTCAGGAAATTCAACTATATCAACAGTCGTCATATCATAGCCTTATCAGAACCGCAATCATCAGGCGATATCCGGCGAAAAAAGATGGCAAAACAGCACTCAATATAAAATAGAATACTATCTTTGTATTGGCGTGTTCTTTATAGGGGTTTTTAATCCCGTAGCTAACGGCGAAATGTTAAAGTTTCGCCGTTTGTCATTTTTAACATTGTTGCCACGGCAACAAATAGTGACAACAAAAGCGTTGCCAGTGTGGCAACATTAGTAGTTGGTTCGGTAACACTTCACAATAAAAAAGACCCACACATCGCAGGTCTTTCTTTGCACCGTTTCCAGTTTCATATTCATTCTATCTCGCTGTGCATGCAATCTTCGTCATTTTCGCATCCTACAACCTCATTCCTTCTCATTTCACAGCCATTTACACTGATAATTTCTGCACCCGATTATAGACGCTTACATCACATCGTTTTGCGTGACAGCTAATTACGTGTTACCACTCACCCAAATGCCGCCCCGCTTCGTTCTCAGCCCCTCAATACTCAGTTTTCGGACACAATAAAAAAATTAGAACATTTTATGTGTATATTATTTGGCAAAAAGATTGAAATACTGTATTTTTGCACACGATAAAAGAAGAAGGAGAGGAGGAGGCAGATGCTTCCTCCTTTTCGTTAAGTTAAGAATATGATTGATAAACAACAGATAAGTCAAATTGCTTCGGAGTATTTGCAGGAAACAAATTCCGACATGTTTTTGGTAGATGTTGTTGTCCGTCCCGGAAACATTATTGTGGTGGAATTGGACAGCGACGAAGGTGTAAGCATAGACGACTGTATAAAACTAAGCAAGAATATAGAATCTCACCTCGACAGGGATGCAGAAGATTTTGAGTTGGAAGTGGGATCGGCTGGTATAACAGCTCCATTCAAAATTCAGAGGCAATACCAGAAAAATGTAGGGAAAGAAGTTGAGGTTTTGACTAAAAACGGGCAGAAACTGTCGGGCGTACTAAAATCTTGTGACGATGACGGCTTTGTTGTGACCATAACGAAAATGGAGAAACCCGAAGGAGCCAAACGGAAAATTGCGGTGGAAGAAGATCAGTCATACAAATATGATGAAGTAAAATATACAAAATATCTAATAAGATTCAAGTAAGGTTGCAGACCTTTTTTATTGCTTTGGCTAGCAAAACATCCTTAGCATGTTTTTTAATTTTTTAAAATTTATCAGTTACTTAATATAATATGGCTAAAAAAGAAGTTATTAGTTTGATAGATACATTTTCGGAATTTAAGGAACTGAAAAGTATCGACAGATCGACAATGATAAGCGTTCTGGAAGACTCGTTTCGCAATGTAATTGCAAAGATGTTCGGAACAGATGAAAACTACGATGTGATCATAAATCCCGACAAAGGAGACTTGGAAATCTGGAGGAACCGCACGATTGTGGAAGATGAAAATCTTGAAGATCCAAATATAGAAATAACACTTTCGGAAGCAAAAAAGATAGATGAAGATTTTGAAGTGGGTGAAGAAGTTACGGACGAAGTATTCTTTGAAGACTTCGGTCGCCGTGCAATCCTTAACCTGCGCCAAACCCTGTCTTCTAAGATATTAGAACTTCAGAAAGACAGCCTTTACAATAAATACAAAGAAAAAGTAGGAGAAATTGTTTCCGGTGAAGTATACCAGATATGGAAAAAAGAAATCCTGCTTCTTGACGACGAAAAAGAAGAACTTCTTCTACCTAAAACAGAACAAATCCCCAGCGACTTTTTCCGCAAAGGAGAGCATGTAAGAGCAGTAGTTGCAAGGGTGGAAAACAAAAACAACAATCCGAAAATTATATTGTCGAGAACTTCGCCTGTTTTTCTGGAAAGACTGTTTGAATTGGAAGTTCCTGAAATAAATGACGGACTGATAACTATCAAAAACATAGCGCGCATACCCGGCGAACGTGCCAAGGTTGCAGTGGAATCGTACGACGACCGCATCGACCCCGTAGGAGCCTGCGTTGGGATGAAAGGTTCTCGTATACACGGCATCGTGAGGGAATTGCGCAATGAAAACATTGATATCATAAATTACACATCAAATATAAGTTTGTATATTCAACGTGCATTGAGTCCGGCGAAAATCACAAACACAAAACTAAACGAAGAAGAAAAACGCGCGGAAGTATTCCTTCGCCCCGAAGAAGTATCTCTGGCCATAGGTAAAGGAGGTTTGAACATCAAGCTAGCCGGGATGCTTACAGGCTATACTATTGATGTTTACAGAGATATTGACGACTTCGACGAAGAAGACATCTATTTGGATGAATTCCGTGACGAAATTGACGGATGGGTAATTGACCAGTTGAAGAGCCTGGGATGTGTTACAGCCAAAAACGTTTTGTCCGTAGACAGAGACAGGCTTATAAATGAAGCAGACCTGGAAGAAAACACAGTAGATGAAATACTGGCGATCTTCAGGGCTGAGTTTGAGGAGGAATAAGGAGTCGATTTGGTTTTTTTCCGATTTCTTAATACTTTTGTAAGTTTTGGTGGTGTAATACCTCGAAAGCGACTCATATTTTCACGATTTAAAAAATATATATGTCCATAAGATTAATAAAGATATCAAAAGATTTGAATGTAGGAATCAGTAGTTTAGCTGAATTTCTGCAAAATAAAGGGTTTGCTGTTGAAGTGAATCCAAACACTAAAATCGACGATGAACAATATGATTTGCTTCTTGCCGAATTTGGAAAAGATCAGAAATTCAAGCAAGAACTGAATAGAAATAAAGAACTAAAAAAAGAAAAGAAATCGGAAACAGTAGTCGCCATAGAAGGATATGAGGATAAAACTCCACCGCAAAAGCCTGTGGCAGAAGAAATAAAAACCGAAGTTCCGGAAGATTTCAAACCTCATATACAAATTGTAGATAAAATTGACCTCGACAATTTGAACAAACCATCAAAGCCTCAACCGTCAACGGAGGAAGTTGTTGAAGCCAAACCGGAACCTCAACCAACGACGCCTGAGGCTCCTGTAAAGGAAGAAATTAAAATAGAAGAACCTTCTGCGGTTGAACCAAAAGAAGAGGAACAACAACCTAAAGAAGTTAAAGAAGTTGTTGCGCCTGTTGTGGAAAAAACTCCTGAACCTGTTGAGGTTAAAGAAGAAAAAACGGCAGAATCGGAGCCGGAGCAAAAAGAAGGCAAAGAAGATGATGACGTTTTCCGTCTGAACAGTCCGACGATTAAGTCGAATATTGTGGTTAAAGGTACTATCGACCTGAGCGCCATTAATGACAAAACCCGTCCGGACAAAAAGACGAAGGCTGAAAAAAGAAAAGAACGTCTGGAAAAAGAACAAGCCGACCCCAAACGTCAGAAAGAGGCGGCAGTGAAAGTTCTGAAAAAAGAAACCGACGAAGAAGCAAAAAAATTACGGAAGCCGGGAGAAATTTCGGAAGATGAAAAAAAGAAAGCGAAACGTAACCGCATCAAGAAAGGCAAAATAGACATCGAAAGAGGTGTGCCCGTTGGCGGAGGACAGCAACAAAACAGACCAGGACAAAACCAAAATAGAAAACAACTGATAACCAAATCGCAAGTAAGCGAAGAGGATGTTCAAAAACAAATAAAAGAAACTTTAGCTCGCCTGACCAGTAAGGGAGGAAAAACTAAAGGTTCGAAACACCGCAGGGAAAAACGAGAGGCTATATCGCAACGCCAACAAGAAGAACTGCAATTGCAAGAACAAGAAAACAAGGTATTGAAAATTACCGAGTTTGTGACTGCAAACGATTTGGCAAACATGATGAATGTGCCTGTCGTTCAGGTTATATCAACATGTATGAGCATCGGAATTATGGTTTCTATTAACCAACGTCTCGATGCCGAAACAATAAATATTGTTGCCGAAGAATTCGGATACGAAACCGAATACGTGAGTGCCGAAGTAGTGGAAGCTATTGCGGAAGAAGAGGATTCGGAAGAGGATTTGGTGCCACGCGCCCCAATTGTTACTGTAATGGGACACGTTGACCACGGTAAAACTTCTCTGTTAGATAATATCCGCAAAACGAACGTGATAGCAGGTGAAGCCGGAGGTATCACGCAGCACATCGGTGCATATAACGTGAAACTGA
This sequence comes from Dysgonomonas sp. 520, assembly GCF_010501095.1. Classification (GTDB taxonomy): domain Bacteria; phylum Bacteroidota; class Bacteroidia; order Bacteroidales; family Dysgonomonadaceae; genus QVMP01. The sequence continues at coordinate 97,921 of NZ_QVMP01000021.1, forward strand.
AAGACGGTCGTCGTATAACGTTCCTCGACACGCCGGGTCACGAAGCGTTTACTGCCATGCGTGCCCGTGGTGCACAGGTGACGGATATCGCCATCATTATTGTAGCGGCAGACGATAACGTGATGCCTCAAACCGTAGAGGCGATAAATCACGCATCTGCAGCAGGCGTACCTATCGTATTTGCGATTAACAAAATTGATAAAGCGGGTGCAAACCCTGATAAAATAAAGGAAACTCTGGCCAGCATGAACTATCTTGTAGAAGAATGGGGTGGAAAATACCAATCGCAAGATATATCGGCAAAACAAGGCTTGGGTGTTGACGAATTGTTGGAAAAAGTTCTTCTCGAAGCCGAGATGTTGGATTTGAAAGCAAATCCGAACAAGAGAGCAACAGGTTCGGTCATAGAGTCTTCACTTGACAAGGGCCGTGGATATATCTCGACCGTTCTTGTGCAGAATGGAACCCTTAAACAAGGTGACGTTGTTTTGGCCGGAACGTATTTCGGACGTGTTAAGGCAATGTTCAACGAACGTAACCAACGCATAGAGGAAGCCCTCCCGGCTGCTCCGGCTCTTATACTAGGGTTGAACGGAGCACCTCAGGCAGGTGACATGTTCCACGTTTTAGAAACAGAACAGGAAGCTCGTGAAATAGCAACAAAAAGAGAGCAATTGCAACGTGAGCAAGGATTGCGTACTCAGAAAATACTTACGCTCGACGATATTGGTCGCCGTATTGCAATCGGCAACTTCCAGCAGTTGAATATTATTGTGAAAGGTGACGTTGACGGTTCGGTTGAAGCATTGTCCGACTCATTGATAAGATTGTCGACAGAAGAAATTCAGGTAAATGTAATCCACAAGGCTGTTGGGCAAATATCAGAATCGGATGTTATGCTTGCGGCTACATCAGATGCCATCATCATCGGATTCCAGGTGCGTCCATCTCAGGCAGCACGCAGAGAGGCTGAAAAAGAAGGTGTGGAAGTTCGCTTATACTCAATCATATACGATGCCATAGAAGAAGTAAAATCGGCTATAGAAGGTATGTTGTCGCCCGAAATCAAAGAAGAAATCACGGCTATGGTTGAAGTTCGTGAAGTATTCAAAATTACAAAAGTGGGTACAGTTGCCGGATGTATGGTAAAAGAAGGCAAAATCAAAAGGTCTAACAAAATACGCCTTATCCGCGACGGTATTGTTATCTACTCCGGAGATCTGGGTTCTCTGAAACGCTTCAAGGAAGATGTTAAAGAAGTGTCTTCCGGATACGAATGTGGTCTGAACATTCACAATTACAACGACATACAGATTGGCGACGTGGTTGAAGCATTTGAAGAAGTTGAAGTAAAAAAGACATTGTAATAAAAAATATTATCTTTACAGATAGTACATATATGACCAATACCGATTGATAGTTGTTACCACTTTTACCTTGAACATATCGGTGGCAACAGAAATGCCACCGATAAACACATAGCAACTATCAATTCAAGTGGAGGGCATTTTCTTATCAAAGCAAACAACATTCGCAGAAGCAAGGCAAACAAAAAGGTCTGCAACCTTTAAGCAAGATTGAATATTATGGTAAAGAGAGTTTTCTTATTGTCGATAATTTTTGTTTTATCCGTATTTTATTCAGTAGATATTTTTTCACAAACAATATCGGAAACTTTATCTGTTCAAAATCCGGTATCTTTTGCCGAAAAGATAGGATATATCAATTCGAAGGATATTCTGGATTCGATACCGGAAAAAGTGAAGGCTGCAAAGGTGATTGAAGACCTCAATCAGAGATATAAAGATGAGCTTGGCACGATGCAGGCTGATTATAACCGAAAATATTCTGATTTTATGACATATCAGAATTCAATGACCGAAAACATTAAGTTGCGCAGGATGCAGGAACTTTATGAGCTGGAGAAAAGTATCAGTCAGTTTATGCAAATAGCACAAGAAGACATTGAAAGTCAGGAACAACAACAAATAGAGCCACTTCGGCAGAAAGTGAAAGAAGCCATCAATCAGGTGGGATTGGAAAACGATTTCATTTGTATATTTGATTTGGCAAATCCGTCTGTCTCATTTGTGACCCCGAAAGCTGTAAATATAACACCGTTAGTGAAAAGAAAACTCGGAATAAAAATTTCGGGAGCAATCAAACACTAATTTAGCTGATATGTCAGGCTTAAATCCAGGACCAATAGGCGTTTTCGACTCAGGATACGGAGGTCTTACTATCCTCTCGGAGATAAAGAAAAAGCTACCTCAATACGATTATATCTATTTCGGAGACAACTCGCGTGCGCCTTATGGTTCACGGTCTTTTGATGTGGTTTATGAATTCACCAAAGAGGCGGTCGAAATCCTTTTCAGCAAAGGATGCAACCTTGTCATCCTAGCTTGTAATACAGCATCGGCAAAAGCCTTACGGACAATACAGCAAAACGATTTACCAAAAATCAATCCACAAAAAAGAGTATTGGGGGTTATCCGTCCTACGGTGGAAGTTATAGGGCAAATAACCCAAAGCAAACACATAGGCGTGGTAGGGACGGCCGGTACTATTCAGTCCGGATCTTATCCGATAGAAGTAAAAAAATTATACCCGGAGATTGAAGTAACAGGAGAACCCTGTCCGATGTGGGTTCCTTTGGTCGAGAATAATGAATTTGAAAGTGAAGGTGCGGATTATTTCATAAAGAAAAACCTGAATCAACTATTTTTGAAAGATCCCCTTATTGACTCGATAATTTTGGGTTGTACACATTATCCGCTCCTGCTGGATAAAATAAAGAAATATGCGCCTCAGGGTGTGAACGTTATACCTCAGGGTCATTATGTTGCAGAAAGCCTTGCCGACTACCTGCTGCGCCACCCCAAAATGGAGCAAAACTGCACCAAAGGCGGCAATACTGAGTACTACACCACCGAGGCTGCCGAAAAATTTAAAGAAAGTGCTTCTATCTTTCTGAACGAAGAGATAAATCCCAAACGTTATATTCTTGACAAGTAAATTCAACTGATAATTACTTCCCACTACCAAATCACTACATCTAGTGATTGACGCTGCAAATGTTTTAAGTTTTCTTTGTGAAAATTTTTAAAATAAGGTTGTAAATTTTAACTTCAATATGAAAAAAATCATTTTAAGTATATTCTTGTTATTATGCTTAAACGCAGCAAATGCAGATGAACGTACATCTAACGACACCATCTACACCGAGCTGAAAACCGATGTGGTGATACTATCCTCGACCAAGGAAACCAACAGCTTGAAATCGCTTCCTGCGGCAGTATCTGTTCTCTCTCAAAAGACATTGGAAGCCAGACAAATTACTTCGTTGAAAGATTTGAGTTCTGTTGTGCCTAACTTTTTCATTCCCGACTATGGTTCACGAATGACCGCGCCAATCTACATAAGAGGAATCGGCGCACGCACCGGAACCCAAACTGTGAGTCTTTATGTTGATAACATCCCTTATTTCAATACATGCGCTTTTGATGCCGAACTGTATGATATTCAGCGTGTAGAGGTGCTTCGAGGCACACAAAGTACGCTTTATGGGCGCAATTCGATGGGAGGAATCGTAAATATATACACTTACTCTCCCCTAACCTACGAAGGCAAAATTGCTTCTGTAAATGTAGGAAATCATGGATTATTTTCCGCTCAACTCTCACATCACAAGAAGGTTTCGGATAAATTCGGGTTCTCAACTTCCCTCTACTACAAAAAACGTGACGGATTTTTCAAAAATGCCAATACAGGAAAAGACGTAGACAACATGGAAAGCGCAGGCGGACGAATAAAACTGAACTGGCAGGCAACTCCCAATTTCTCTGCCGTATTGACATCCGGCTTCGATTTTAGCGATCAGGGTGCGTTCCCTTATATGGCAGCCGATAGCGCACACGTAAACTTCGATGGGAAAAGCTCCTACCTTCGCCGAACATGGACAAACGGACTGTCACTCAAATATACAACCAATAGTTTTGTAGTAAATTCAACAACAGGATATCAATACCTGAACGACAATATGTATCTGGATCAGGATTTTTCTCCGGCTCCTGTTTTCGGTATCAATCAACGTCAGAAGCAACATTCCTTCAGCGAAGAATTGACTATAAAATCGAATACAAAGTCAAATTACCAGTGGTCGTTCGGTGCTTTCGGGTTCTATGACAAACTGAATCTGACATCACCCGTATATATGTATAAGGAAGGTATTGACAGCCTCATTCATAAGAATATGAATAGTGTTGAAACGATGCCTCTGAAAGTGGAAATCACAAATGATAAATTGGATTTCAACAGTAAGTTCGAAACTCCGACGTACGGAATAGCTTTATTTCATCAGTCAACATACAGCAATCTTTTCAATGTAAAAGGTTTATCTGCCACCGTCGGTTTAAGGCTGGATTATGAAAAGACAGAATTGAACTATGATGCCAACACAAGTGTCGATTTTCAGATGACAATGAAGAAACCTCCTTATATGGTAGCTGTTCCGAATCTGAAAGCAGACACAGTGATAAGCGGTAAAACCAGTACTGACCAGTTGGAACTACTACCCAAATTTTTGATGAAATATGATATCAATGCCGACTCGTATATATATGCGTCCTCTTCACGAGGATACAAGGCTGGAGGTCATAATCACCAATTGTTTGCCGACATTATCCGTCAGGCAATGCAGGAAGCTATGATGAGTGTTTCGGGCAGGCCAAGCAGCACTGAAAGCATTCCTATTAAAGACCAGATTACGTTCAAACCCGAATATAGTTGGAATTACGAATTGGGTGGTCAGGCTTATTTTCTACAAAATGCCCTTTCTGTGAATCTTGCGCTTTATTACATCAATGTGAGCGATGTGCAGATAAGCAAATTTGCAAGCAACACCGGAGAAGGACGCATGACTGTGAACGCGGGAAAGGCTGAGAGTAAAGGTTTTGAGGTAGGGGTGAAAGCCCGTCCATGCAAGGGGTTTTATCTCTATGCGAATTATGGTTTTGCTGATGCTCGCTTTAAGGATTACAAAACCAATGATAAGTCAGGAAATGAGATCGACTATTCTGGCAATCACATTCCTTTTGCTCCACAGCAAACATTCAGCGTGGGAACAAGCATCAGCTACGACCTGAAAAGAAGCTCTATTATCGACCAAATATATCTTGACGCAAGTTATTCAGGAGCAGGACGCATCTATTGGACGGAAGCCAACGATAAGTCACAATCATTTTATGGAACCGTAAACGCACGATTGAGGCTGAAAAAGAAAGCATTTTCTCTCGAATTCTGGACGAAAAACCTGTTTGACAAAAAATATAATGCTTTCTATTTCGACTCTATGGAAGGAACTCCTTACGAAAACTCTTTCAGACAAAAAGGCAATCCTTTTCAGTTTGGAGCCAGCCTAAAGGTAAACCTGTAAGCCACATTTAGATTCATTTACACTAATGAATACATGCACACTCGTTGCCTGATAATCAGAGGCTTGAAACTCATATCAATCTAAACTCACATCAAGGGAACATCATATTTGATAGTATAGAAGGGTGACTCTGTCATTAAGTATATCAACAACAACCAGAACTTTTTTTCCGACCCGCAGGGCTTCGGGATTGATTAGTTTGCCTTGCAAGAGGCGTACTTCTCCTGCAACAAAAGGGCTGACTTGACGATCATTATTCTCATCTTATTCTACTTTATCCCATTTTCGTATCATGTAAGTTGATGGATTAACCGGGTTATTTTCTCTCTTTTTACGGATAAACATCGCTTTCTGTTTTTTACCGATACGTTTAATATTTCGATAGTCCGATTCATCTCTGTCGGTATCGAGCTGATAAGTATCGCCAATCTTATCTGTTAGTGCTGCCATATCCTTACTTATCTTTTCGTTGGTTATTTTGGCGTAAATTTGTGTCGTGGTTATGCAAGAATGGCCGAGCATCTGAGAGACGGTTTCAATCGGAACACCCTTTGATAAACAGACGGTTGTAGCAAACGAATGCCTGGCCATGTGTGAGGTAACCCGCTTGGTAATACCACATAATTTGGCGATACGTTGAAGGCATCGGTTCATACTATCGCCAAAAGTAGGAACAGGAAATATATAATTATTTTTGGCTACAAGACGATATTGTTCAATCAGTTGTTTAGCTACTGGAAGCAACTTTACATAGAAAGTGGCATTGGTTTTCTTGCGCTTGGCAATCAGCCATAATTCGCCATCGAAAGAAGTTTGAATATCATCGAAGGTTAGCTTCTTGACATCTGAGTATGCCAATCCGGTAAACGCCTGGAACACGAAAATATCCCGGACTTGCCGTTGCTTGTATCGGCGAAGTTCCACAGACATAAATCTTTTGAGCTCATCTTCTGTCAGATATCCTCTGTCACGGGTTTTGGCTTTGAACCGAAATCCGGCAAAGGGATTAACGTGTATATATCCTTTGCGTTGAGCTATCAGCATAATCTGCTTGAGTTTAGTTACGGCAGTAAGCAAGGTACTGCCAGCCAGCTTACGTTCTTCCAATAGATAAGCATAATAGTCTTCGATAAACTGGGACTCTATTTCCTTGATAGGAATATCGGAAAGGTTGTATCTATCCCGAAGGAACATCTCTACTCTCCTGCGATTGATAATAAGTTGTTCGTAAGAGCCTTCGGTGCGGTCTTTGCCAACACGCTTGGCATAGCTTTCGTAAAACTCGTCAGCGATAGAGAAAAAGGTGCGGTAATCATCACCAAAGCCCAGATAAGCGTTCTTGACTTTCTCGGCGGAGACAAAATTATCTTTGTCGCAGATATTTTGATACTGCTTGCCAATCTGAGTTTTGATATTGTCTAACTTCTGATTGATTTTCTGTGCTTCGAGGCTCTTGCCTGATGCTTTGTTTGCTTTTGTATCCCAAAGGGAGGGCTTGATGTTTAGCTTACAGCTAAACTGGGATACACTTCCATTGACAGTAATTCTGCCCATAACAGGAGCTTTGCCATCTTTCAGATTGTTCTTCTTGAGGTAGAACAGAACCTTAAATGTACTTCTTGCCATAACTCTAATTTTTTTGTTACAAATTTAGTTTACTTAGAGTTATCCGGCACTATGCAAAATTATGCAAACTATTGTATAAAAGCATATTAAAGTCAAGAATCAAAAACTCACTCAGGTAACGATTTAGTAACTGAACTCAACATCATCTTTGCTTTTTTATGCGTTTATTCCCAAAACACCAAAAAGAGCCGTTGTTATAATCCACTGATTAAGTTCTTGTTACCCTCTTTTACACCCTCTCTCCTAAATGTCTGCTGTTTCTTTCAAATACTCATTCATTTTTTGATTACTCATAACCGGAAGAACTTTATCATCCGGCAACTTTCCGGAATACTTATCTATAATTTGTTTTGGAACATCAAGCAAAGGAACGTTGTAATTAACACCTGTTTTCTCCCGTTTGCCCATAATCCATAATCCGTCATCAAAAGAAGTTCGGATGTTAGAGTTGCGTAAGTTCTTTACATCTATGTACGCAAGCCCAGTGAAGCAACTAAAAATAAATATATCACGTACCCGTTCCAAACGCTCAGAAGCGAATTTCTTTTGCATAATAATATCTATTTCCTGCTGTGTCAGGTAGCCACGATCTGTCTTCTTGAACCGAATCTTGAAATTGGCAAACGGGTCGATATGTATCCAACCGTTATTTTTCGCCATAATAATAATTGTACGGAATCGCTGCAAGAACTTTGCAGTGGTATTTTCCTTACAGCCACAGGAAGTCATTAGATAAATCTCAAAATTGTGGAGAAACATATGATTTACCTCTTTCAAAGAAATGTCCGATATATTATAATATTCTCTAATGAAGTCAGCCATGCGCTTATAAGCAACTTCATATTTTTGGAGCGTTTCTTTGGATTTGCTTATACCAACTAATTTAGCAACATCCTCGTTGTGGCGTTGGAAAAGTTCGAGTACAGTTTGGTGTTTTACTTCAATACCAAGAAAGATATTTTTAACTCTTTCGGCATTTACGTTGTTTTCCTTAGTTTGCAAATCGTGATATACATTATGAATACTTGTTCTTATAGCATTCAATAAGGAATTAACTTCAACTGCTTCATTAGACTTGCCGATAGCGATACCCGCTTTTGCATCCCAAATGGTAGGATTGACATTTACTTTAGTGTTAAATCGGCTTGGTTCTCCGTCGATGGTGATCTGGCACATGATAGGATAAGTGCCGTCAGCTCTTTTTTTGTCTTTCTTTACATAGAAAAGAATGCGAAATGTACTTTTCATAAACTCATTTTTTAATGTTACAAAATTACTGATAACTATCTAAAAATGAATTTTATGCGCTATTCCAAATCAGGACAACATCCTGCCAATTTCGGTCAAACTGTACCCCCTTCGCTTCGATTTACTGTACCCCCTTGCATTTTTTCGGAAAGGGGGTACAGTTTAGGTTAGCTGCTTTGTCTTTTTATGGCTTTTTTTTGTCTTTCGACCAAGACAGTATAAAAAGAAAAAGTCCCTCATATTCACTGAATATGAAGGACTTGTCTTACTGTTGGCGCCTCTTTTCTTAGGCTCCCAGCGGTATGGACGGGACTCGAACCCGCGACCCCCTGCGTGACAGGCAGGTATTCTAACCAACTGAACTACCACACCATTCTGTTTTTAAAGCATTTTCTCTCAAATGCAGTGCAAAGTTAATACTTAAATTTAATCTTGCAATAGATAAGATGAATTTTTTGCAATTATTTTCCATAAACCTTTATTTGATAGGCTATACAGGGGTTTTAAAGATGAAGAAAAAGAGGGTTTAAAGTAGGAATCAAGAGAAGATAGAAGAGAATTGGTAATAAAGTAGAGTTGATTAGTTGAACTGATGGAAGTAGCTTAAATAGAGGGTTTGAGAGGTTTTGTTTGAACCAATGTTTGAACCATGATTTAACAAAAATGAATCATGAGTGCAACAATTAATGTCGTGTGTTACAGAAACAAGAAATTAGCTAATGGAGATAGTCCTCTGATGTTGAGAGTTTGCAAAGACAGAAAAACGAAGTATAAAAGTATAGGTATATCAATCAATCCTATCTATTGGGATTTTGATAAAAATAGACCTAAGTCTAACTGTCCTAATAAAGACTACATTTTGAAAATTATTATTGATAAGGAAGCTGAATATCAGAAAAAGATATTAGAACTTAAGGCTGATGATAAGGAATTTACAGCATCGACTTTGTTAGCATCCAAAGAACAACATATTTTAAAGACAGTACATGAGTTCTATAATCAATTAATAACTGATTTTGAACAGTCTAATAGAATTGGTAATTCTAGGATATACAAAGATTCTTTGCGGTCATTGGAGACTTATTATAAAAAGGAGTTGGATATGCCATTTTCACATATTGATGTTGATTTCTTAAAAGGTTACGAAATGCATTTGAGAAAAAAAGGTTGTGCAGAAACAAGTATGAGTGTGTTTTTTAGAACGTTAAGAAGTGTCTATAATAAAGCTATTGAAGCGAAACACGCAAAGAAAACTAATTATCCGTTTGATGAATTTAAAATATCAAAGTTTTGTATAAAAACAGAAAAGAGGGCAATATCTAAAGATAATATTAAGCAAATAATGGTATTGGATTTATCCAAAGAATCTGATTACATACAATTTGCTAAGGATTTGTTCGTATTCAGTTATTTATGCAGTGGCATTAATTTTACGGATATGGCTAACCTCACAAGCAATAATATTATTGATGGAAGGTTGATTTACATAAGACAGAAAACGGGGAAAAAGATAAATATTCCATTATGTGATGAAGCTAGTATTATTATAGATAAATATATCAGTAAAAATTTATCTAGTAGCTATATATTTCCAATTCTAGATATTGATTTGCATAAGACTGAAACACAAAAGTATAATAGAAAAAAGAAAGTTTTATTAAAAGTCAACAGGTCTTTGAAAAAGATTGCAGAAATGACAGGAATAAAGGCGAATCTTAGTACATATACTTCTCGCCATAGCTACGCTACAATTTTGAAGAATTCAGGGGTTAATATAGCTTTGATTGGAGAGACTTTAGGACACTCAGACTTAAAGACTACTCAAATATATCTTGATAGCTTTGAAAACAGCCAAATTGATGAAGCAATGAAGAATTTGTTGTAGATTGCTAATAATGTCCTTCCTTGTCATTAGGAGGGATATTATATTTTTTGTTAATTTAGCTAATAAATTATTATAAAAAGATATGAAAATTACTTATTATTTCGGTGCAGGAGCAAGTGTTGGAGCCTTGCCTATTGTAAACCAGATACCCGATAGAATTAAGCAAATGATTGAATTACTAGAATCTGATAAATATAAATTATCTGATGAAAAGGAATATAAGGGATTGCCTTTAGGAATGACTAAATATCATTATCAACAAAAATTCATTGAAGATTTAAGATGGCTATTAGAAAAGTCAGCAAATCATGCAAGCATAGATACTTTTGCAAAAAAGCTATATATTAGACATGATTGGAATGATTTGAAAAAATTAAAAGTTGTTTTTTCTCTATTTCTTATATTTGAGCAAGTCAACAACAAGACTGATATTAGATACGATAGTTTTTTTGCTTCTATATTAACACGAAACAGTACATCATTTCCTCAGAATCTACGCATATTGAGTTGGAATTATGATTTTCAATTTGAAAAAGCATATATAGAATATACCTGTGATAATCGTCTTGAAGCTTGTCAACTCCAATTAAATATTGCTTCAAAATATGTGAATGATGATCCTGTTAAAAATAAATTTGGCATTACAAAGTTGAATGGAACAACTAGTATTCAACAAAGCCAATCTTATAATAGTATTAATTATTTCAGCATTATTCCATCTGAATTAACCCTTGATTTTTTAGATAGAATGATAAGTAATTATGCTAGTGTCATGTATCATCCTCATATGGATTCGGGATTATCTTTTGCATGGGAAGATGTTGGTGTTAAGGTGGTTAATATTATTGAGCATGCAAAGGATGAATCCTTTGACACAGACATTCTAATCGTAATAGGCTATTCTTTTCCATATTTTAATAGAGAAATTGATAGAGAGATTATTGGCAACATGAAAAATTTAAAAAAAGTATATTTTCAAGCACCTGATGCAAGTGTTTTGAAAGAAAGGTTTCTTTCCATAAGAACAGATATTCCTGATAATATGCTACAAGAAAGATATGATGTAGGGCAGTTCTTGCTTCCTAATGAATTATAAAACTATGAACCGCTTCTCACCGAAGCGATTTATTTTTTCGTCAAAATATGAAAATATTCAACAATGATGCTAGCAGATAAACAAGGAAGACTGTTCAGACCTTACCCTCTTTATATATTCTGTTGATTAACAATCCTTAAAGTCGCATTATCCTTTTCTCCTTTAAAATACATGTCTAAAACCTGATTAAAGACAAGATTGTCAGATGCCAAAGAAAATAAAGTCATAGAAGATTTTAATTTCATAGCATCCGTATAACCAAAAATATTATTAGCTGATTTATCTTTCAATTCTAAAATAATTAGACAACATTCTATCAATCTATTATTTAAAATAGAATTTTCCATATATGCTTTAGCTTCTTCTAAATTACTAATAGAATAAAATATTGCAGTTGTAGAATAGCCTAGACCTTTAATTTGAGGGAAAACAAACCACATCCAATGAGTTGTTTTACTTCCTCGTTTAAGTTCTTTGATTACTTGCTCATATATATTGTTCTGAGCATCTATAAAGCGTTGAAGATTATATTTCATAAAATATTTATTTAGAATTGACAGTCAGAGGTTCACAATACATTTTATTTACAACTTTATCTCGCATTGATGCCTTATTGTTAAAATTTCGAGATATGTTCCTTATAACATCACTATAGTTATCTGTACCATCATTTTTTTTATGATAGAATACTTTTATCGAAACACAATTATCATGTTCAAATAAAGTATTTAACAATGTTCTATCCGAATTTCCGCAAGAATGACCCAAAACAAAAATTTGATATTTATCCGACTCTATAAAATTTAGAGTTTTCTTATAATTAATTCAAGTTGCTATTTATAGTTTGTATAATTTATCGAATGTATATGCCCAGAT
>NZ_QVMP01000022.1 GCF_010501095.1 Dysgonomonas sp. 520
AAATCACAAAGTTATGTAAAAGAACGCTTTAATAAACTATTAAATATAAACTCTAATATATAAAAATAAACTTCATTATGCATAACAAAATAAAAGACAGGCTGGCTGGCTTAAGAAAATTTATGGAAGAAAAAGGACTCCATGCCTTTATCATCCCAAGCACCGACCCTCACGTAAGTGAATATCCGGCTACACATTGGTCGGCTCGCAAATGGATAAGCGGGTTTACCGGATCGGCCGGAACGGTTGTCGTAACCCGGGAAAAAGCCGGACTGTGGACAGACTCGCGCTATTTTCTGCAAGCAGCCGAGCAACTACAAGGAACAAGCATCGATTTGTTTAAAGACGGATTACCTGTCACACCAAGCATAGATCAGTGGTTGATATCCGAACTCGGAAAAGGCGACTATGTAGGCATTGATGGAAATGTTTATGCTGCGAAAGATGCCTTTGCTCTTACACACAAACTAAATGCCAAAGGCTTGCACCTTATCAGCGATTACGACCCGTTTGCCGCAATCTGGCACGATCGCCCCGAAATACCGAAGAACCCGATATTCATTCATCCGCTCAAGTTTGCAGGAGAATCATGTTCTTCAAAAATAAAGAGATTAGTTGAGGCATTAGACGATAATAATGCCAACGCGCTGTTGGTATCATCGCTAGATACCATTGCATGGATATTCAATATCAGAGGCAATGATGTGTCTTGCAATCCGGTAGCTGTGGCTTATGCTTATATTTCAGAAAAAGAAACAGTTCTGTTTATTGATCCTGCAAAACTGACAGCAGAGATTTCAGATTACCTGAAAAGTGAAGGGGTCATTCTGGCGGATTATGCCAAAGTGAATGACTATGTTGCTAAATTGCAGAAAGAAACTGTTGTTTGTTTGAACAGTGCTAAAATATCATTCTCGTTATACAATCAAATTCCGCAAGGATGCAGGGTTGTTGACATACCATCTCCTGCCGATTTGATGAAGAGCATAAAGAATGACGCCGAAATACAGGGGTTCCACGATGCTATGCAAAGGGATGGCGTAGCCTTGGTCAGATTCTTGATGTGGCTTGAAAAGGCTATTCCCCAAGGTGGAGTGACAGAATTGTCTGTAATAGAAAAATTAGCAGGATTCAGAAACGAGCAACCTCTTTACGTAGGAGACAGTTTTGCCACAATAGCCGGTTACGGGGCAAACGGAGCAATTGTTCATTATACCGCCACTGCTGAAAGTTCGGCCGATGTGAAACCGGAGGGTTTTCTGTTGTTGGATTCGGGAGGTCAGTATTTTGACGGGACAACAGACATTACACGTACCATTGCCGTAGGAAAATTGACCGATCAGATGAAAGAAGACTATACGATGGTATTGAAAGGTCATATCTCGTTGGCAACAGCAAAATTTCCGCAAGGCACACGAGGCAGCCAATTGGATATTCTGGCACGGAAAGCATTGTGGGACAAAGGACTCAACTATCTTCACGGTACGGGTCATGGCATCGGGTCTTTTCTCAACGTTCACGAAGGGCCTCAAAGCATACGCATGGATGAAAATCCTACTCAGTTGCAACCGGGAATGGTGACCTCTAACGAACCCGGCTTGTACAGATCGGGGAAATATGGCATACGGATAGAAAACCTTGTTCTAACCAGAGAGGATGAAATCACCGAATTTGGTAGTTTCTATTCGTTCGAAACTTTAACTGTTTGCCCTCTGGATACCACTCCGGTTGTAAAAGACATGCTGACTGACAAAGAAATAGAATGGCTCAATGCTTATCATGTGTACGTATATGAACGCCTAAGTCCATCTCTGAATGAAGAAGAAAAAGAATGGTTAAAAGAAAAAACAAAAACCATATAAATTTTATTACTTTGTCATGTTGAACGTAAGTGAGACATCTGAAAAATACAGATCCTTCGATACTCTCAGGATGACAAAAATGAACAAAACTAAAAGTCAAGATGATTTCTATAATTTGAATGTATCATTAAAATTCTATCAATATACTTAAAATATGGCGCTGATAAAAGAAGTAAGGGGATTTACTCCCCAAATTGGTGAAAACACCTATCTGGCAGAAAACGCAACCATCATCGGGGATGTGGTGATTGGTAGGGACTGCAGCATTTGGTTCAATACCATATTGCGGGGCGATGTCAATTCAATAAAAATCGGCAACAGGGTTAACATTCAAGACGGAAGCGTGTTGCATACCCTGTACCAGAAATCGACCATAGAAATCGGAGACGATGTTTCCGTAGGGCACAACGTAGTTATCCACGGCGCTAAGGTTGAGAACGGAGCACTGATTGGGATGGGGGCAATTGTTCTTGACCATGCGGTGATTGGCGAAGGTGCAATTATTGCTGCCGGCTCGGTTGTGTTGAGCGGTACACAGGTGGAACCGGGTAGTATTTATGCCGGAACTCCTGCAAAATTCGTCAAAAACGTAGACCCCGAACAATCGAAAGAAATGAATCAGAAGATTGCTAAAAACTATCTGATGTATTCAGGATGGTTCAAAGATGAAGAAGAGGATTAATCTTCCTGTAAACATCTAATATAACCCTATCAAGATGAACAATATATTTTTTCCGCCCGAATGGTATCCTCAAGATGCTGTGATGCTTACGTGGCCTCACAAAGAAAGCGACTGGCATTATATGCTTGACGAGATAACCGAATGTTTTCGTAAACTGGCTGGCGAAATATTAAAGGAGCAGCGACTGATTGTTGTTGCACCTGACGAAAAAATAGTGACAGATGCACTGAAAGATATTGCGCTTTCGGGCAATCTGCAAATAGTGGTACTGCCCTCCAACGACACATGGGCAAGAGATCATGCTCCTGTTTCGGTATTCATAAACAACAAGCCTGTTCTTTACGACTTCACATTCAACGGATGGGGATTAAAATTTGCTGCCAATTACGACAATCAGATCAACAGAGGCCTTTTTGCAAAAAATATTTTCGAGACAGATGTCAGATACGAAAATAAGAAAAACTTTGTACTTGAGGGCGGAGGGATAGAGTCGGACGGAAAAGGAACCCTGCTCACCACGTCCGAATGTCTGTTGTCGCCAAACAGGAATCCATACCTAACCAAGCAGGAAATAGAAGATTATCTGATCTCTGTTTTTGGACTTAAGCGGGTTCTCTGGCTAGATCACGGATATCTGGCGGGAGACGATACCGACAGCCACATAGACACGTTGGCTCGTTTTTGTGACGAACACACAATTGCCTATGTGAAATGTGAAGATGAGGCAGACGAACATTTCGGCTCGTTGCAAAAAATGGAAGAGCAACTGAAAGAATTTACAGACTACCAAGGGCAAGCATACAACCTGATTCCTATCCCTATGGCAGACACAGTGATGGAAGACGGTGAAAGGCTACCCGCAACTTATGCCAATTTTCTGATCATGAATAAGGTTGTTTTGATGCCGACTTACAATTCTCCGAAAGACGATATTGCGAAAAAACAATTGGAAAAGGCTTTCCCCTCAAGAAAGATTGTAGGAGTAGATTGCTTGCCTATCATAAAACAACATGGGTCTTTGCATTGCGTGACGATGCAATTCCCGAAAGGATTTATTAAAAATAAGTTTTGAAATCATGAAAATAGGAATCGTTCAACAAGCCAACATAGCTGATATTGAAAAAAATATAGAAAACCTGTCAGCAAAAATCAGGCAAGCGGCAAAACAGGGGGCAGAATTGGTTGTTTTGCAAGAGTTGCACAACTCACTTTATTTCTGCCAGACGGAAGACACTGACGTTTTCGATCTTGCCGAAACTATTCCGGGAAAATCAACCGATCTTTTCGGCTCTTTAGCCAAGGAACTAGGCATTGTCATTGTCTTGTCATTGTTCGAGTTCCGTGCACCCGGACTATATCACAACACAGCCGTGGTGATGGAAAAAGATGGCAGCATCGCAGGAAAATACCGCAAAATGCACATTCCTGACGATCCGGCCTACTACGAAAAATTCTACTTCACTCCGGGAGACTTGGGTTTCGAACCCATACAAACGTCACTAGGCAAATTAGGCGTATTGGTGTGCTGGGATCAATGGTATCCCGAGGCTGCCCGCCTGATGGCGCTGGCAGGGGCAGAGCTTCTTATATACCCCACTGCGATAGGATGGGAATCGACAGATACGGAAGACGAGAAAGACAGGCAATTGAACGCATGGATTATTTCTCAGCGAGGACATGCCGTTGCCAACGGACTACCTGTTATCTCCGTAAACCGGACAGGCTACGAGCCTGACCCATCAGGTCAAACAAACGGGATTCAGTTTTGGGGAAACAGCTTTGTAGCAGGTCCGCAAGGCGAAATATTGTGGCAGGCACCAAACAGTGACGAAGCTGTTGAAATAATAGATATAGACATGAAGCGAACCGAAAACGTACGCCGCATCTGGCCATTTTTCAGGGACAGGAGAATTGATTATTTCGGCGAGTTGACAAAAAGATTCAGAGATTGAAGCTAGTCTCTCACAATATTATAAGGTAATTCTACGTTTATTATTAATGCCAATCAGTATTTGATTTACGATAACTAAAACGTAGGTCAGAAATTGGTGATTCCGCAGAAGTAGCGGTCGGCTACAATTGGCTTGTAACTGGTAGATAAATAGTTGACAAGTAAACAAGTTGACGAGTAGACAAGTAAAAAGAACTAGTATCTTGTTTACTATATAATCAACTAAAGTGAACCATATATAATATTATCTATATAAACTTTAATATCTAAAAAATGGGAAAGAAATCCGCTTTTTTCATCATATTGCTATTTTTTGCAACCAACACATTGTTCAGCCAGAAAATAGGCGACTGGAGCACCTATTTTTCATACGAAGCAGGTCCTGAGGCAATATGTGATGCAGGAGACGTTATTTATGTTCTCACCGATGGTAAGTTGTTCTCGTATAACCCCCAAGACAAAAACATGGAAACGCATGTAAAACTTGAGGGAGGAAACAACAATATCCTAAAAATAGCTTACAGCGACAAAAGTGGCACACTGCTCATTCTGAGAGATGATTATGACATTGATATATTGGATAAAAATAACAATTACACCAATATTCCATCATTGAAAAATACGACTCAGAATATAGATAAAACGGTAAACAACATATCGGTATACGAAGATATGGCATATCTGAGTTCAAACTTCGGATTAGTTATAATTGACATGGCCAAAGCCGAGGTCAAAGAGACTTGTCCTTTCCCGTTTAAAGTATACTCGGCATGTGTTTTGGGCGACTACATCTACATATCATCCGAACGAGGAGTACGTATTGTCGATCAGAACAAAAACATACTGGATCAAAATAATTGGACACAAATTGTTGTGGCAGGAAAATACGCATACTCCGATTATACTTTTTATGATAACGAGATAATGAACATGGCTATTTATAAAGATAAAATTCACATGTTGGTTCCCGGAAGGGCAGTTTATATTCTTTATGATGAGTATGTAGAAAGAGTATTGGAAGGCAAAGGGATTACACAAATCAGCTCCACCGGAAATGACAGATTTATAGCTCATGCTTCTTCCTCGTTTTACAATTTTTCGGGTTTAGAGCAATATCAACAAATAAACCTCAACTCAGAAAATAGCGATACAATTTATAGTCTATGCCCAAAGAAAAATAAAGACAATCAGTATTGGTTAGGAATTAGCAACAAAAACCTATGCCTGGTAAATGTAGCCGACAATAATTCAAATTCGTTAGAATTTGTCGAGTCGGAAATAAAACCCAACGGGCCACTTTCCAATCTGTCCTTTTTCCTTGCTCATGATGGAGAAAAACTTATGTCTACGGGAGGCGGTTATTATCTTGACAGACATAGATACCCGGCACAACTGAGTCAGTATAAGGACAATATATGGTTCAATTACGACAAAACGGAGATTGATAATGGTATAGATAAATCAGACTGGACAGCAATTAACGAACCCTCCGATTTTGTTTCCGTTGTATCCGATCCTTACGACAGAAGCCATCTTTTTGTTGCCAGTTGGGGAGAAGGGGTATACGAATTCAGGGATAAGAAATTTGTAGAGCTACATAGCGATTTTGAGACTCTGGACTCGAATGGTTCGCCAAACTATCGCAGGGTGAATGGCATGTCATACGACAGAAATGGCAATCTCTGGATATCCAACTCTAAAACAAGCGATTTCATTACAATCAGAACCAAAGACGGACAATGGCTAAAACCAAACTATAACAATACAAATATTATTTCCGGAGGAATGGTAGACTATACAGGTGCCAAGAGCCTGATTGTTGACAGGTATAATCGCAAATGGATAGCTACATTTCGAAAAACTCCGTTCATCATGGTGATTGACGACAACAACACCATCAACAATGTATTGGACGACAAAGTAATATACCAGACATCGTTTTACGATCAGGACTATAATGCATTGAAAGTAGATCTCATATATGACATAAAGGAAGATAAATCCGGAAACATTTGGGTAGCGACAGATCTGGGTCCGTTTGTAATTTACAACTCCAGTAATATTTTCACAAAAAAAGAGCTAACCCTCAACAAAATAAAGATTCCGAGAAATGATGGGACCAACTTTGCCGACATTCTTCTCGAAAACTCACGAGTACGTACATTAGCTGTTGACGGAGCCAACCGCAAATGGATTGGTACGGAAGATGCCGGTTTATTTCTTGTAAGTGAAGACGGGAAAGAAACTATCCACACCTTCACCACCAAAAACAGTGCGTTGCCATCCAATAGAATAGAATCTTTGGCCATCGACCCCGTAAGTGGTGAGGTATATGTGGGAACAAGCAACGGCCTAGTATCTTTTAAAAGTGATGCTACGGAAGGTAGATCCGATTTTTCGAACGTATATGTATACCCCAATCCGGTAAGACCCGAATATGACGGGCCAATTACTGTTTATGGACTTCAAGCCGATTCGAATGTCAAAATAACCGATGTCAAAGGGAATATCATCAATCAAGGAAAATCACTCGGAGGCCAATACATCTGGAATGGCCGCAACGGAAAGGGAGCAAATGTGGACACGGGTACATATCTGGTACTCGGATCTTCATCCGACGGAAGTTCGGGTGTTGTCACCAAGATATTAGTTGTAAGATAATATCCTTTTTTCGATAATTATTTCTGAAACAGTCGCATCGTGTCTGTTAAAATAATTGTTCATTTTCAGGCATATATGGTTTTTCTATTTTGACAAAATGTTAAAAGAAGTAAAACAAAAAAGAAATAAATTCAAAAATAATCGGCAGATTCTGAATAAAGCACTATTTTTAACATTGAAACCGTCTAGACTTTTTCGTTTTATTCAATTTTGTCATCCTGAGAGTATCGAAGGATCTGTTTTTTNTTTTTTAGATGTTTCACTACGTTCAACATGACAAAAACTCAAAAATTAAGTATAATTTAAAAAGTCTAGATGACTTCATTGTTATTGACGATATACTAAATTATATCTGTCTTTTGCCATAGGTTTTGAACCACTACTGTTAGGCACTCTCATATCAGGGAGAAGTTGTGAGTATTCAATTGAAACTATTAATTGATTTCTTATAAGGAAAATCTCATCAGACACTTACCATTTTTGTTGAAAAAAGATTGTTGGAAACGAATATTTCTTTTTGTCAGTATGGCATATTTATATCAAAAATTTCATAACGAACTGGTTTATTTTTGAATCAATATTTTTTCGTGACTCTATTTATTAATCAATAATACTCCCAATGAAAGATGATTTTATACACAAAAGCCTTCTCAATTCCATCAGAGAGAAGCTCCCTCAGGACAAAAATCTGGCTAATACCCTCATGGATATCCTGTTTATAGGTAAAGAAGCAATATACAGGCGGTTGAGGGGCGAAGTGCCCTTCACCCTCACGGAAGTGGCTATCATATCGAAGGAGCTCGACTTGTCTATGGACAACATACTGGGAACAGCACCAAACAAGAGCAGGCCATTTCAGTTGAAAATACCGGAACATGTCGATCCTCTTGATATAGATTTAGCTATGATGGATCATTTCGTATATGTCCTTCAATCTATAAACGAAGACTCCAGATCGGAATTGGGGTGTGCAACAAACTCAGTTCCACAGTTTTTCTACTACAACTATCCCTATCTGAACAAATTATTCCTTTTCAAATGGGCATATCAATATGACGAAAAATATTCTTCGAAGTCGCTCAAGGAAATCAACTATACCGACAGGATGCTGAAGTTGGAACAAGACACTTATACCGAACAAGCCAAAATAAAAAATACATTCTACATATTCGATAATATGATGTTTACATACCTGATTAATGATATCAAATACTTTTCGGGTATAAACTTAATTGATAGAGAAGAAGTAACAGAACTGAAAGGAGAAATTCACCAACTGATAAACGAACTGGAAGCACTTGCTATAAAAGGGCAGTTTGACGATGGATGCAAAGTTCAATTATACATATCCAATATAAATTTTGAGAACACGTATAGTTATATCCATTCGCAAAATCTTAATATAAGCCTGATAAAAACATTCATATTAAATTCGGTGGCATCGTTAGATGACAAAACCTACGAAAAGATACACTTCTGGATTCAGTCTTTGAAAAAGTGTTCGACTCTTATCTCCGAAGCCGGAGAAATGCAACGAATAAAATTCTTTAACGAGCAACGAAAATTGACCAATACTCTTGAATAACGTCAATCAGCATTATTATCTATTCTCAAGGTAGAACTAGTTCACCCGGCTGATGGGCTCTCCTTCGTAATAATTCAGGATGTTGTTGGCCACCTCTTGCTGCATTGCCAGTCTGCTTTCGCTGGTCAGAGTGCCTACATGAGGGCACAATACTGTATTATGAGTCTGTTTCAACAGGCTTTCAGGTATATTTGGTTCATGCTCATAAACATCCAGTCCGGCAGCAAGTATCTCGCCCGATGCCAAGGCCTTGGCTAAAGCGATTTCATCGACTAAAGAACCTCTGGCAGTATTGATAAGGATGGCTGTATTTTTCATCTTTTTCAGTTCGGCTTCCGATATCAGATGATATGTTTCGCTGGTAGATGGCGCATTTATCGAAACAATGTCGGCTTCCGACAGAAGTTGGTCGAAACTAACATATCGGGCGTCATATCGGGATTCTATTTCGGGCGAAAGGCGTGTCCTGTTATGGTATATGATCTTCATACCGGAAGCCACGGCACGTCTGGCCACAGCTTGACCTATTCTACCCATGCCGACGATGCCCAGTGTTTTGCCGAAAACAGACATGCCCATGTTATCATAAAGTCCCCAGTTTATACCTTCCGGTTGGCGCACCTGATAGTTATAAAAGCCGATTTTGCGAGCTGTTGCTACAATCAATCCGAAGCAGAGTTCGGCAGTTGGTTCCAAAACCGAATTGGGCGTATTGGTGACTACAACATTTCTTGAGGCGGCGTATGCCACGTCAATATTGTTATACCCCACTCCGAAATTGGCAATCAATTCCAGTTTCGGAGCCTTGTCTATAATTTCTTTGTCAGTCATAAATGTGAAGTTCGGGACGAAAACCTCAACATCGCCTATCCGATCCAATATTTCATCTTTCTTGAAGATAGATTTTTCCGGGTAAATCATCTCGAACTTACCTTCCAACACTGAAAAACCTTCTCTCTTAAAATTATGGGCGAATAATATTTTTTTCATAACTGTATATTTAGCTTTACATTTTTCGGGTGGTTTGTAAGGGTAGGCCTCTGGTCTGCCCGAAAGTTAACGAAAGAATGATGTTTTGCAATTCGGGTGGAGCAGAGCCCCACCCCTACACATCTATCGTCGTATGGGATTGCAAATCCCCATGCTTGGCTACTGTCCGGATTTTAAATCCGGGAAATAATAACTCCGGGGTTATAAACCCCGGAAAACAGGTATTGTTGATATGAGGGCGTAAGATTTTACGCCCCTACAGATATCTTTTTGTCATCCTGAACAGAGTGAAGGATCTAATGTATTTACAGATGCTTCGTTTCACTCAGCATGACAAAAGCTTTCCACTTTTTACATCACAACCTATTTCTTCTCATTCAGTAACCTTTCAAGCATAGCTACTTTTTCCTGTTCTAATGCCAGCATGCGCTCATAAAGAGCCACCTTTTCATTAGTTAATTCTATGATCTTTTCTATGGGATTATAGACGTTATCAAAATTCTCATTTTGTATATTAATCCTGTCTTGATCCCCAAAAGTATTATTTTCTATAATTATTGTCAATGGATCATCTTCCATATTCTTAATAAGATCAGGAGCCACACCTAATGCTTTGGCTATCTTTTCCAGTGTTTCATCTTCTATCACTTTCTTCTGCTCGTAAACAGATATTGATTGTTGACTCATGCCAATATCCGCCGCCAATGCTTCCTGCTTTATACCAAGTGTTTCACGCACTCGTCTCACATTATGTCCGTGGTGTACCCGTCTTTCTTTATTTTCTGCTTCCATATTTTATATTGTTTTTTTTAAATCCGAAATCTGATTTTTGAAATTCTTCGGGTGGAGTAAAACCCCACCCCTACATTGGCATTTTTCATTGTAGGGGCGAACCTCTGGTTCGCCCGAAATACTTTGCAACTACTTAATACCTATCTAACAAATAGATGAAACACATGGTTATGGCAAATGTACAAAAAATTAGCATTTCCCATTGGTAAATAACTAATGTTGTTTAGTTTTTACCATCCAGTAAAAAATATGTGATCAAGAAAAAATATTTTCATTTGTTTATTAATCTAATATTAATTGTCAAATCATTATGAAAAATATATTTCGGAAATCAAAAGTTAGTTTTGTGGTGGCAGTAACTTCTTTTATTCTGTTTTTCTGTATCAATTTTTGCCGTTTGTTTATATCAACTAATCAATCCACAGATTGGATCATCTTCATTAGTAACCTGATCCTTATCATTGTAGGGTTAACAACATTTATTCTATATCTTCAGATTACGGAAGCGGAAAAGTTGAAAATACTAAAAGAAAAAAATAGGCAATTACTCTTGCTGGAGTTTTGTGGTCTTCTCAATAATTTGGATTATAATAATCCGAAAAATAACAACTACGGGGTTTGAAACTCCATAGGACGAAATTTGCGGGAACATGGTGAAATAAACGGACAAATTTCCATAACGTCCTGTGGTTTGGATTTACAACGGCAACGGAGGTCCTGCCTGTCCAATAATACCTCCACCAAATTTTATCAAGTCAAAAAGACTTATTATGCACCAATTTAAATCATCCTGATTGCAATAATAATCTTCAAATTGTCCATAAATTTTGTAATCTGAGATATTAAAACCTTCTTCAATATCATTATACCAAACAATTTTTCGTCCACATATGGCTACGACCCAAAAACCATCTCCCTCTTTTGCGTATTTTTCTTCTTTCCATTTTTCTGGGAAAATTTTTATCAATTCCCAGAAATTCGACAATTCTCCACTGAATTCTTTCTCTGCTTCAAGAATTCTGTCATACAAGTCATTTAAAGAAATAGGAGTCCACATATTTTTTATTTTGTCTAATTTTGCAGTCTGCGAGCTTGCCACAAACTCTAGCATTGGTTCAATTAATTATTTAAAATGCGTATTATTTTTATCATCTGTCGTTTCTTGCTTAATTTACAAACTTACATAAAAAGAATGATTTATAAGCGAACCAAATAAAAGTAAGACCACTCACTTGGCAAAATTCAGATTTTCGTCCTTTCGAGTTTGAAGACTTTTTCTAGGGGCAGGACTCTGATCTGCCCGAAAGTTAACGAAAGAATGATGTCCTGCAATTCGGGTAGAGCAGAGCCCCACCCCTACACCTCTATCGTCGTATGGGATTGCAAATCCCCATGCTTGGCTACTGTCCGGATTTAAAATCCGAAAAATAATAACTCCGGGGTTACAAACCCCGGAGAACAGATATTGTTGATATGAGGGCGTAAGATTTTACGCCCCTACAGATATCTTTCTGTCATCCTGAACAAAGTGAAGGATCTAATGTATTTACAGATTCTTCGTTGCACTCAGCATGATAAGTCTATATAAATTTACTTCTTATTGCTTACCAGTCTCACTATTTCGCCAATCCAAAGGACAAACGAGGTAGACCCGATAATGATCAGCCAATCACGCAACTGCAAAGGAACGGTACGGAATACTTCACCTCCAAATTCCACAATCAGAATCTGACCGACAAGAATCACGAAAGCAACCGCAATGAAACCTTTACTTTGTCCCATGTTAGCAAATGCCGATTTTCCTGTCTGAAAGGCTTTAGCATTAAACATATTCCAAAATTGTAACATCACAAAGAACGTGAAGAAATAAGACAGTGAATAAGCCACCTTGTCTCCTGTTACATGGCTAAAGAATGAATCTAATATATCAGGTCGTGAGAATGAGAACATCATTGCCAGCAAGAGAACTACGAAAGTAAGACCTACAAACAGGATATTGCTACGCATAGCAGGATTGATTATAAACGCTTTGTTTTTTCTTGGTTTTTCTTTCATCACCTTAAGATCGGGAGGTAGCGAAGCCAAAGCACCGGCGGCAAATGTATCCATGATCAGGTTGATCCAAAGCATCTGAGTTACCGTCAACGGAAGATCTGTTCCGAAGATTGAACCTAAGAACACAAGAATAAGCGCAGCAACGTTGATTGTCAACTGAAACAAGATGAAACGCTGTATATTCTTATAAAGCGAGCGTCCCCACATTACGGCAGTAGCAATACTGTTGAATGAGTCGTCGAGCAATGTAATGTCACTGGCTTCCTTAGCTACGGAAGTACCCGAACCCATAGAAAGCCCCACATTGGCATGGTTGAGCGCAGGAGCGTCATTTGTTCCGTCGCCTGTCACAGCCACAATGGCTTCATTCTTTTGAAGCAACTGCACCAAGCGTTGCTTATCGGTAGGACGTGCACGGCACATTATTTTCAGCTTCATCACACGTTTTTCAGCCTCCTCGTCCGACAAAGCCTCAAAATTAGGTCCTGTAATGATATTTTCGTCCGTATCGGCATCCGTCCAAATTCCAATCTGGCGACCGATTTCACGGGCAGTTCCGGGAGTATCGCCTGTTACTATCTTCACATCAATACCCGCCTCAAGACATTCTGCCACAGCCGCAGGAACATCTTCACGCACAGGGTCGGAAATAGCCGTTATGCCGATGAAAGTCAGGTTGTTTTCTGCCAAATCTTTAATAGCAACATCTTTGGATGCGGCATCAACAATTTTATAAGCAAAACCAAGTGTACGCATCGCCTGATTCTGATACTTCAACAACAAGTCTTCTATGGCTGTTTTTTCTTCGTTTAAAGAACTTTCGCCATCCGCCATGAGTATTGTACTGCATTTACCCATAACAATCTCCGGAGCACCTTTTACGTAAAGAACATATTTTCCATCATATGGGCTTTCTACAAGAGTAGCCATATACTTGCGCTCGGTAGAGAAAGTAAGCTGATCCACTACATTTGCTTTTTCCCGTATATCCAGGTAATTGATTCCTTTATCGTTCAACCACAATAGAAGTGCGGCCTCGGTGGGGTTTCCAAGAGTTTTTATTTTCGATGGATCGGTAAAATCAAGATAAGCGGTAGAGTTCACCGAGATACTTTCCTTCACCAAGATGCTGTTTCTGTCGTCAGACAGTGCTTGATCTTTCAGCGCATAGAATTTGGTATCGGCAACCTTCATCTGATTTTGTGTCAATGTTCCCGTTTTATCGGTACAAATAACGGTAGTTGCACCCATTGTTTCGCAAGCGTGCATTTTGCGCACAAGGTTGTTCGTTTTCAACATACGGCGCATACTCAGTGCCAAACTTAAAGTCACACTCATAGGCAAACCTTCGGGAACGGCAACCACAATCAAAGTAACGGCAACCATGAAATATTGAAGGACGTGGCGTGCTGTTTCCATATCCACCCACGAATCAGGATTGATCGGATTCACTCCAAACAACCAACCTATTCCGGCAATAACAGCAGTTGTGATGACACCGAGTGCTATCCACCTCAACCAGCCACCTTCGTCCACGCTTTTGGGCAATTCCTTTTCTTTTCCTGCAAGTTCAAAACCATCGTAAACAATAGGCAACCATATTTTCACCAAAGCCACCATAGCACCGATGATTACGGCACCAAGCAGTCCAAGTTGTCCCCACGAATAAGAAACGCTTCCACCGAAAATATCTTTCAGGAACAACACGATGAAAGTAAGCGCAGCCAAAACAAGACCCACAACACCAATGAACTTAGCTAATCCGTCCAATTGCTTATTCAGCGGAGTTTCTTCGCCTGTCATTTCGGTCGATTTTTCGGCAACTTTACCATATTCGGTGGCATCACCCACGGTTTTCACCTCGAAGATACCATGACCATCCATCACCTTGGTTCCACGCATCGCCCAATTGGACGGATAAGTGGCTTCTTCGTCAAAATCTTCGTGGTTTGTGGTCTTATCAATAATAGGCTCTCCCGTAAGAGAAGATTCGTCTATCTGCAACGATATGGCTTCTATCAGTTCGCCATCGGCAGGAACCTCATCGCCCGTATTGATGAGGACAATATCGCCTACTACTATTTGTTGTTTAGGAACTTCAATCACATTTCCGTTACGGATCACTTTCACCAAGGTGTCTTCATTCACCTGATTCAAGACGTCGAATTTTTTGTTGGCATCCATTTCGAACCAGAAAGCGACACCCGTAGCCAACAAGATGGCACAGAAAATACCTATTGTTTCGGCATAGTGCATTTGCCCTGTCGAAACATGTTCGAAAATGGCAATACCAAGCGATAAGAATGCTGCAATAAGAAGAATCCGGATAATAGGATCTTCAAATTTTTCGAGAAATAATTTCCAAAGAGGATCTCTTTTAGGTGGTGTCAGAATATTTGCACCATGTTTTTCACGGCTTTCGAGCACCTGTTGGTCGGTGAGTCCGACTAAATGTTTTTTCTGTTCCATCGGTTATTTTAAAATTAGTTTCAATTTATTTAAGTTTCGTAAGTATGTCTCAAATTTATAATATTCATTGCCTATCGCATTGTAATACAAGCCCTGCCTGAATTCGGCAGTTTGTTTGTCTATAAATGCATCAAATTCCTCTGCTTCCCTGTTCAATATATATTTAACCACC
This sequence comes from Dysgonomonas sp. 520, assembly GCF_010501095.1. GTDB lineage: Bacteria > Bacteroidota > Bacteroidia > Bacteroidales > Dysgonomonadaceae > QVMP01. Next base: position 15,220 of record NZ_QVMP01000022.1, read on the forward strand.
CGTGTGTTGAACACAAATTCTTCTTCTTTGATTATCTTGTCGATATCATCAATGCTTTTCACAGAATAATTATTCAGGTAATTCTCTATTTTCGGGTTCACATTCGGGTTGACAAGTTCGGCAAAATAAAGCATATAACTATCATTGTCAATACCATAATCGGCCAACATCTTGGTAATGATACGTTCGTGAGTGCCTGTTATCTTGATATCATCGAGAAAAAGCATCACCTTATCATCAATAAAGTCTTTATCAACAAAAAATTTATCGCCACTGATCAGTTTATACCTACTTTCTGCCGACATTTCCCCGTAATCTTCACGATAAGTAACAGTACGGTGAATTTTTGTTTCCTGCACCACAGGAAAACCATTATCGAAAAGATAGGAGTTGAGCTTATCCACAAAGTATTTCTTCATGTAGAACGAAGCCGTAGGTATGTGTGAATACGCACTGGGCAACACAATTATCTGCTGTCCCTTGTATGTTTCACTGAATACTCCTTTTATAAACCGTTCTGCCAATTCGTATCCGAATTTACGGGCGATATTTTCCGCTCCATGCTTAAACTTGGAATACTCTTCGGGCGAAAAATCGAAATCGGTATCAGATCCGATCTGAAAACCTGAAAAATGAGTTATTTTTCCCTTATAATGCTGCTCTGATGTCATTGAGTGTATAGTCTGGTTTAATTAAAAGTGCCGAGAACCCGAAGTTCAAAGCACCCTGATAATCTGTTTTTTCATTGTCTCCAACATGGAGAATATTTTTTTTGGGTACGCTAACCTCGTCATATACCCGTTGGAAAAATCTTGCGGAAGGCTTGGAAGCCTTCACTTCATCGGAGAAAATATTGAACAGGAAATGTTTCAGGATTCCCAGTTTTTCCAAAACAATTCTTAGCGTTTTCCCTTCTATAAATCCGGTATTACTTGCCAGATTCAACACCTTGCCTTCTGCCTGCAAGCCTTCCAAAATAGAAGGAATATCATCATTCAGCAACCGAGGACTGTATTCTACGAACAGCTCATTTGCCCGTTGTTCAAAATGTTGAGCTTCTTCAAGACTTACCTCTTCTGGGTCGTTGCACGTTTCATTCAAAACACGCTGATACATAGATGATGCCGGAATTTTTTCGCCATAATACTCATTATACCGATCAAATATCTTGTCAATATTCCTGACCAAGGCTTCGATGTGAGGCACACTCAAACCCTTGCTATTGTATGTATCGGCTATCATCTCGGCTCGCCTGTGCTTAAATTCAGGGTGAGACTTGATAAGAGTCAGCCACAAATCAAATGAAACGTTTGTTATCATTAGAAATATATATTATCCATCCATCCCAATCGAAGTTTTTTTTATTCTTCATTTCCCCCTCTATCGGAGGGGGCTAGGGGGAGGTGTTCAGTTAGCCACCAATTGAACCACAATTAACCGTCCGCCATCTTCTTTCGACAACAATATCTGCTTGTTATCGGTCAATTCAACGGCTTCATTTATTCCTATTTTCTTTCCTTCGCTCTTATCTTCCAAATCGGTCAGGCGTTGATTTATCAGTAACCACTTTCCATGATGGAAAACAAAATATCCCACAGGCTTTTTCTGTTCATCTGTCAATTTCTCGTTCGGCGACAGGTTCCTGTTCACATGCCAGGGATAAAGATACTGATTATGATACACCATCAAACGATAATTGTCGGGCGTAAAGGTTCCCTCGCGTCGGGAAGAATAAAGATTCAAAATCGGCAGTTGACCTTTATAGTCAGTTCCGCAGAAAGGGCACCGGGGTTTAGTTGAGTTATCAAATACAAACCATTTGTGCCAACACTTCGGATTCTGGCAAGGCTGCATCAGGTCAACAGTCTTCAACAGTCCTTCTTCCCACTCATTTGCTGTCGGGCGCAATGTGGGATTATGCAATCCGTCAATAAATGCCCTATTGAACAAATCCTTAAGATAAGGGCCACAAACCGTATAGGGAATCTTCGCAGGATCGCCCTGTGGCAATTGCGTAGGGTGAAGCTGGTTTGCCTTCACTCTATTGGAAGCATCGGTAGGATGCTCAATAAACAAAGCCTTAGAACCCATCGACAGTTCCTCGTCTTTTGTCGAATCGAGGTCGTTCACCTTGCCACCACGCAAAGGATGCCTGTAGAGAAGGTACATATAAATCATTACTGCCAATGCGTGCCTGTCTGTTGCAATGCTGGGCAATTTGCGGGCAGGGTCTTTTATATCCAAATGCTTGGAGGCTATCACTTCTGGTGCAATGAAATCGGGTGTGCCAAGCACATCGGGCGGAAACTTGCCCGGAACCACCAATCCATCAATATCGATGATAGACGCTGCTCCCGAAGTCGGGTCTATCAACACGTTTTTATACGATAAATCGGAATGTGCCAATCCCGCAGCATGCAGGCGTTTCACTGCACGGCTTATGCGTATACATATCTGAAAATATTTGAACCAATCGCCTTTTTCCTGAGGAGCAAGGAAACGGTTTTGATTTTTAGCCGATGCAAACCACTTACCTTCTTTCTCTCTCCCTTTGATGCCCAGAAAGTCGTCGTTTACAGAACCATACTTAAAGAAATAGCGGCTCTGATAGGTAGGGCAAACGATACCCAGCTTTCCTTTGTATTCGACAATTTTTGTTGGCCAACAAAACAGGTCTTTCCAATAGTCTCCCCCTTGCTGATTGAAAATCCGCTCACGATATATGCCGGTTATGTTTTCCAGACGGTCTTTTGCATTGAAATCCTGCTTATCCCTGAAAAAACCGACCACATACGATTTGTCGGGACTGAAATAGACATCTTTCATTCCTCCGGAACCGATAATATTATCTACAAATTCGACATCGGAACCGTCAGTTGCTTTTATTTTAATTGTATTTGCCATTATAGTTACGAGTTACGAGTAAACAAGTTACAAGTTTTTATTACCATTCTCCTCCCTTTTGAGGAGGCAGGGAGGGGTGTGCTTAGTACAATATTGCAATCGTGCGGTCGTCATGATTACCCGGCGACCAAAAATCGAGCCACGCTAACAATTGATTGGAACAATCCACATCGTTTTCAAAATCAACCTCCTTGCTCAAGTCTTCCCACAAGCTGTTCCATTTTTCTATTCGCATCAGGTTTGCGTCTGTTTCAAACTTCGGATCGGTTATCCCGTCGGTCATAAGCACCAATGCTGTGAAATCATCCACTAATCCGAAACGCAAACGGCGATATATCTCAGCCGGTTGTATGATTTCGGGCATTGTAAGGAAGCGTGTTTGTCCGGCAAATTCTCCGCCATCCGGTTCGCCCATCACTTTCAGGAATTGTGTATTTTTATCGTAAATGCCAATGCCTCCGTCACCAACCCAAAAACTGGCGACAAACCACCCGAATTTGAATTTTTTGCATATTGTCATCAACAAAGTAGTTGAAAAATCCCGTAATTCGCTGTCCGAATTCTTCGCTTCTTCTTCTATGTTCTTGTAAGATTTAAAAACAGCAGCACCTAAAACCTGATAAATCAAGTCTCCTACTTTCTTTCTGTTTTCTTGTGAATCTTCTTTCTTAAACCCGGCAATCAATTGCTCCAAGTTATCGGAAGAAACTTCCAAAGCCTTCCGGCAGACATCAATTGTTGTGTGGCAAGCTATCTCGGAACCTCTGCGTGAATATTTAGCCGAACCTGCACCATCGGCAACAACCAGCACATACCATTCGTTTTTTTCATCGAAATGGAATGCAAAATCATCATCCCGTGGACTTCCCCCATGAGCATGAGAACGCCCCCTCTGGCTCGCAGCAACCATGTCTTTACGTTCTTCCTTCCTCAATCCGAGGAATCCGCTTTTTGCCCCTACTTTCCGAAAGGCTTTGTCGCAATCCGGTTTATAGAAGGGAATATCGGTGGAGGTGGGCGTATTATTCCACAACGAACGGGGGTCGGGATTCACAACCAACGTCAAATCTCGTTGAAAGGTTGGGCGGCCCTCTGTCCAATCAATATGCCTGTAATGCCAGGTAATCTTATGGTCGCCCGATTTGGTAGGTATGCCCTTTATCGTATTATCTGCCTTATCGAACTCCAAGCCTAAAGCCTCTAATCCGTCGAACCAAAATTCGCCGATATGATTCGCCTGAATGAAGTCAGGATCGACAGAAAAATTGTAAGGTTGATTCACTTTCGCATTTTGCAGGGTAAAATGCTTACTGCGAACAGTTTCGGCAAAAGCATTATCCCTTGCTTGTTGCTTTTCGTCTTCGTTCATTGGCACACTGTAATCGGAAAATTTTGCCATATCATCTGTTTTTGATGTATCTTCAGCTAACGGGTCGTCCAACAAGTCGGACGATTTGAGAGGAATATCTTCTTCTACATAAAATATTTCTTCGATAATATTTTCATCTATCGGATTCCGGGTTTCATCGGATTTTGTTTCATCAGCTTCTTTCGGCAGGTTGTCTTTCTTTGCCGAAAGAAAGTCTATTACCTCCGCCTGATTCAGGAAACGCAAAGCCTCTTCGTTCGTTTCGAACAATACGCCGATGCTTTCCAGATATTCTTTTATTGTCATACAGGGTTATCCTCTTGTTCTTGTTATATCGGAATTGCCTTCGGCAAAACCAAACTTAGCCTGCGAACCACACCAAGGGCATTTACTCATTTCTTCATCGCCCACACACATGATATTTCCGCAACGGCAAACCGAAAATCCATACTGGTTGCCGCAGCACGGGCAAGTGGGGAATCCGGTCAGTTCGGATGTATTAACCGTTTTTCCTGTCTGGTAAATGTCTGCCAGATCGAAGTATGAATTGTCGATAGGATATGAACCTACCAAATGATAGCCTTGATTTATTCCATATTCGGAATAATGCCCCGACCCTGCATTTCGCAGATACTTCATCAAATAGGGGCGAGCCGTTTTCTGGCATTTACCCAACATCACGGCAAAATTTTCATCTATGGTAAGTTGATTCATCTCTTCTTCAATTTTGCTCAGAAAATCGTCTGTGATGGGCGCGAGCTTCAGTTCGTCCGAGTTGAGTTCATTCACACCCACACTGCTTGTTTTGATAGATGCTGTAATCCATTTGAAGAACGAGCGGAAAGATTCTGCATCTGTATTCTTAAGTTGCAAAACGTTGTCCGTAATCTTGCCAAGTATGTTTGTGTCCATATTTTGACCTAGGGATATGGCTATCAGATTGGCAGACTGGCGGTATTTGCTGTTCCACTTGTCAAAAGCATTATCGTACTTATCAGTAGGATTTCCATCGGTGAAAAGAAATATGATCGGTTTCCAGTCGCCTTTAGCCTCCATAGTGGTTTTGTTTATGGAAGTATCTATATCATCCATCAGGAAGTTCATTGCCGTGCCCAGTGATGTACCTCCACCGATAGGTATTTTTGGAGGATAGAAGTTATACAATTCGACCAACGGTGTCAGTTTTTTCGCTCTTCCGGCAAAAACGATGATCGAAACATAAACCGTTTCAAGGGCATACGGGTCTGTTCGTAATTCCTTTATGATGGTTGCTATACCATCCTGTACCTGATCGATCGGGTCTCCGACCATAGACTCAGATACATCAATCAAAAAATAGATAGGAAGTCTTCTCATAATTCTTTTTATTCCTGATTATTTCTATTAATCATGTCATTCATACCATAACCGTTATTTCTTCCATTATCAAGGTTATATCCTCCCGTGTTGGTTGCATTTTCGTCATATTGAGCTCCTTCTGTCAGGCTGAGAGATGCCATCACTTCATCCGTAACATTTTTTCCTGCGAATGCATAGTAAAATGCTTGAAAGGTGTAGATCGGTCCCCAAGGTAATCCCCACCATCCCATGATAAGGCTTATTAAAAAATAGGGCCAACCTTTGGCTATCTTCGCATCTCCCGGTTTAACGAAATGTATACTACTCGATCTCTTATAACTAACAACCAACAAAGAAATTACATAAGTAAAGATCACGAATTTAGCACCATTATCTAATTCTCTTCTAATGTCGTTTACCGACATATTTTCAATTCCTTTAATTTGTGACATAATAAAAATTGTGTAAAAGTTTTGCTTATAAAGTTTGTTGTATTTTCAGATTATCGTATGCACTTCCGGCGGTGGCGGTGGAAGCTGCATTTCGTCGCTTGCGCCAACACTCCTGTTGCCCACACTCACCGATGCCGACACCCATTTGAAAAACTGACGGAATGTGGAACTATCTGTCGTATCCAGCGAATAGACCTGATCAGTCAATAATTGCAAAGGTCGCACATCTGCTTTCGCTCCTGCTGCACAGGCAATGATACTGCCAAAATTCCGTTTCTTTACTTCGGGTATCATCTGGTTATATTTTTGAAGGTCTGAAGGCTTGCCGTCAGTCATGATAAACAAAAGGGGCATCCAGTCACCTTTTTGTTCGGAGGTACTCACCAATACTTCCGAATCTACTTTCTTGCAAAGCAATTCCAAAGCCTCGCCCAGATGAGTAGGACCCGACTCCGGAGTTGTTATTTCGGGCAATTGCAATGCTTCCAATTCAGTCAGAGGAAGTATTTGTTTCACGTCCCTGTCGAAGGTTATAATACTCATATGCACCGATTCGAGTGCAAAAGGGTCTTGACGCAGGCTTGAAATCATGGCTTCCAAACCCACTTTAACCGATTCGATAGGTTCTCCCCGCATCGAACCGGAGGTATCTAGTAATAAATAAACTGGTAATCGTCTCATATTTTAATATGATAATATCATTATTTTTTTAGGTAAACTGTTATTTACTTTTCATGTCATTTAACATCGTTTGTCATTCTGAACGAATGTGAAGAATCTTTGTTAATACATAGATCCTTCGTTGCACTCAGGATGACAAAAACCAATTCTCTACTATCTACACCACAATATTCACTTCCGGTGGCGGTGGCGGCAATTCGCTCAAGCCTGTAACCTCCTGACCACTAGACTCAATTTTCTGACTGCCTAAACTCACCGAAGCAGACACCCACTTGAAGAATGCCCTGATAGTAGCACTGTCGGCCGTATCAAGCTGCACAACGACATCGGTAATGTCGCCCAACACCTGAGTATTGGCATGCTGACCGGCTGCACAAGCCACCACAATACCAAACTTTTGCTTTTTAAACTCTGCTAAACCTTTACGCCAATCGTCTGTCGGCTCTCCGTCTGTCATGATGAAAACAAGAGGTTTCCAGTCGCCTTTTTGTTCCAGTGTGGTTTTGGTTACTTCCGCATCAGCCCTCTTTGCCAACAATGACAAAGCATCACCCAAAGAGGTTGTTCCCGTTGCCTGAATGTCGGGCATCTGAAATACGGACAATTCCGTTAGTGGTACAATCTGTTGGGCGTTAGTATTAAAAGTGATGACGCTCAGGTATGCCGTCTCCAAAGCATAAGGATCTTGACGCAAAGAGGATACCAGCACTTGTATCCCATTCTTCACAGCCTCGATAGGTTCTCCCGTCATCGAACCGGAGGTATCGAGCAGTAAATAAACCGGTAGTTTTCTCATATTTTGTATTCTATTAATAATTTACATAATAATTATCTGTAACCCAATTTTCAGGATTGGATTGTATATAGTTTATGATCTTTGCACAAGACACATCATTGCGAATGATGTGTTCGTAATAGTTTCGTTGCCAGAGTTTATGCCCCATTGCTTTATTCACTTTATTGCATTTTTTAGTTGTAACAGACTTAAATACACAAATAATATCTGCCAATGTAGGGGCAGGGCTCTGCTCTGCCCGCAGTTCGACAATTCCGTGAAAATGGTTCGGCATTATTACAAATTCATGTAACCTGATATCTATAAAACGGTCAGATAATGCTAACCATTCATCATAAATAACTTCTCCTAATTCCGACAATATAATAAAAGGGTGATGGGCGGCATTTCGGGCGGAGTAGAACCCCGCCCCTACATCGTTAACTTCGTCCTGCCCATCTACATCCGCCACCTTGCCAAACAAACATTTCATATCCTGCGTACAGATAGTAACAAAGTACAATCCCTCACAAGAATAATCATATCCTTGCAAACGTACAGTTTTTCTATTAGGTAATGTTTGGTTCATTTTATTCGCCCCTACTTTACGAGCAGAGCAGAGCCCTGCCCCTTACAACTTCCCTTTCCTCAAATCATTTTTGTTTCAAGCATTGCTTTCAAAATATTAGCTTGTGTATCAATATCTTCGAGCGACGCCAGAAAATCAATTCCTGTTATCACTTTATAATCTTCATCCAACAATTCAGATATTTCGTACGAAAGGTACTTGTGTGTGTTCTTTATATTCGTTTCCAATTTGGAATTCTTCTTCGTCAAACTTTTTATGGCTTGCGCTTTTTTCGACATTTCTTCCACCCATTTTTCGTGAGGAAACAAATCGATGTCGCACTTCAGAAATAAATTTTTTACTGGCCAATAGAGAAAATAAATGTCTTTTTCCTGTATTTTATATATTTCCAGAAGAATGGGATATACTTTCACTCCGGCAAAAAATCTCACATCGAAGTTTGCCTGCCCCAATTCGAGCAGCAATTGCTTATCAACAACAGCATAAGGATTGCGGTAAACTTTGCTTTTATCGTACATAATCAGCTTGTCTACAATTTCCTGCTCCGATTCGAAAAAATGGTCTTTATAAAAATTTATACTGAACGAGTTGATGTCTTCCTTGAACGGGTAATCAGTAGATTTATAATAAATTGCCGTATACAAATCCCGCAACGATTTCGACATCCTGACTGTCTGTTTTTGAGCTTCGGCATCAAATCCTCCATCCTGCACTATCCGTTGTTTTATCTTCTCTATCATTTCGTTGTTAAGCTCCATTTCGTGCTTATACATACCCACGATACGTTCATTCTTCACCTTTATTTTTTCGAGAAGATTAATCAGTGTGTCTGAGAACTGGAGGTGAAACAATTCCAGTTTGTTGATGTCTATGTCGGCATTGTCTTCAAATAATTTATGGATAATCTTACTTTGCAAGCATATTTTTATCAAGGTTGGCTCTTCAAAAAAAGCAGCCAACTCCGAAAGTTTCCAGATCACCTCGTTCGATTTATCTAATATCTCTTGCCTCAAATTATCCATAGATGGATCAGTTAGCGCCTCCTACCGTTTTTCTTAATTCGGTTTCCAGTGTATGCAATTCTTTGTCAAGCTCTTGCCTGTTGCGCATACCTTCGTCATGTATACGTTTCACTTCGTCGAGTGTGGAGATAAGCGATTGAGTGGTTTTCTTCAGAGTTTCTATCGAAACTACCGTTTTTTCGCTCTCATTTGCCACATTTATACTGTTTTGTCTCAACAATTCGGCATTTTTTTCCAAAATAGTGTTTGTTGTTTCCGATACTTTGCGTTGCATCTCAACATTAGACTGCTGGCGATAAAGTGCGACCGCTATGGTCAATTGATTTTTCCACACGGGAATTGTAGTTGATACAATAGACTGTGCTTTATCTGCAATTGCCATGTTATTGTTTTGCACAATACGGATTTGCGCCAGCGATTGCATCATTATATATCGAACAACTTTCATATCGGCCAAACGTTTATCGAGACGGTGAACGTATTCACGCATGTCTGATATTTCGTAATCCCTGTGATTTGCAGGATTAGCTTCCATTTCGGCCAATTGTTGCTTTAATTCTTCAAATTTGTATTGCCCGGCAACAATGAGTTCTTCCAATTGCTTGATATATTCTACATTGTTATCAAACATTGTTTGCAGAGCCGTATTGTCTTTTAACGAGTTGATGCGCCCCGCTTTTATCTTATTCGAAATGCGGTCTACATTCACGATAATTTTATCGTATTTCTGAAATATTTTTTTTATATCAACTACCAACTTCTTCAAACCGGGGATTCTCATCAGAAAGCCTTTCAAACCCGTCGGATTCAGTTCGTCAACATCTATGTAGTTCAATTCTACCAGCAACTCATTGATGTGTGTTCCTACCTCTCCTGCATCAACAGTACGCACATTTTGAAGAAATTCGTTACTGTATTTTTCCATTGTCGATTGCAAGTCCGCACCATAATTCAGCACAGAATTGACATCCGAAACCACAAGCGTCCTGTTCAATCGGGTGAGCTTGTCTATTTCTTGCTGATTGAGGTTTACCAGATCAACATTGCCGTCTTTGTCCATTCTCTGGTATGTTGCAGGAACTGCATTATTGGAGGAAGAAGGATTAGGGTTCAAATTTAAATCCATAATGATTTCGAAGTTTGATATAAATATAAAAAATATCTAGTTTATGTGAATCTGTAGTTCGGAAGTATTCAATTTCAAGTCACCCATTCCTTTGTCATTCTGAACGAAGTGAAGAATCTGTATTTTAATGCAGATACTTCGTTACACTCCGGATGATATAACTTGTGACTAAAGGTACACTTTTTCTTATATAAAAACCCGACTACTAATTTAGTATAAGTTACTTGTAGTGCATTTATAGCTTTAATGTTAAAGCATTCATAATGAAATTTTTATTTGAACTGTCATTCTGAACGAAGTGAAGAATCTGGGCTTTTAGTCTTAGATCCTTCGTTTTACTCAGGATGACAAGATGATTATGTATTATCTTTCAATCTGTTGCCTTTTATTTTTTAATGCACTACGAGTTATAAGTTATAAAAATCTAACTTCCTTTTCATCCCCCGGAAGAGACAAAAAGGAAGTTTTTGTATGTAAAATATATTATTTCACGTATGATTGAGCGATACGCTGAATAGTTTGTCCTAAGAAAACATCTTCCGTAGCATCGCCAATGGCATTGAATTTCCACTCGTCGCCTTTCTTATACAATTCGCCCATAATCAAAGCTTTTTTGCCACGATATTGAGCTTCCGAAACAACGTTGTATTCGGCATAAACATTGTCTACCTTTGTTGGAGTACCTTCATACATTCTGATTTTTGCATAAGGTATTTGCGAAAAGTCTTCTTCACCCACATTGTTTAGGAAAAAGAAGATACGAGCCACATTTGAAGACAGTTTTGTCAATTCAACCGTGATGATTTCGTTGTCCAAACCGTCGTCACCGCCTTTATCTCCTTCAAGGTCGTCGCCAGTATGGCGCATAGCCTGAGTGTTGGATAGAAGTTTGCCGGGAGGTAAACCGAATTTTGCAAGCAGTTCGGGTTTGTAAAGAGGAGAATAAAGATGATCGCAGATGTTGCCGTTCTCATCAAACATCACACAGCTAAGGTCGAGGTCTACGTCCTGAACTTCTGTTACTGTTTTTGAACCGAAACCAAGGAATCCTGATTTCTTTACTTCCACTTCTATTGCACCCCAGTTTACACCTACACAAAAGTTGGTTAAACTACCTCCTGATTTTTTCTCAAGATTTATTCTTTGACCCTTTTCTAGTCTAATTGCCATGATATTAATTATTTAAAAAATTATTTTTCGGTTGTTTTATTTTTTCGGGTGAGTCACCCTCGTCTCATTAGTAAACAAGACACAAGATACGGGATACTAGTTTTTCACTCGTTTACTTGTAACTAGTAACTTGTAACTGGAATCACGCATACTTTCTCAAATATTCTTCCAAGCCACCACGTTGTCCTACGCCTACGGCTTCGAATTTCCATTCGCCGTTGCGTTTGTATATACGGCCAAACTCAACTGCTGTTTCTATCGAGAAATCTTCCTCCAATTCGTATTTCAAGATTTCTTCGTTTGTGTCGGGATTGAAAATACGGATGAAAGAATTGCGCACTTGCCCAAAGTTTTGTCTTCTTGCCTCGGCATCATGTATTGTAACAACAATACAGATTTCCGCTGCATCAGAGCCAATCTTAGACAAGTCTACTTTTATTTGCTCGTCGTCTCCGTCACCCTCTCCGGTCAGGTTGTCGCCGGTGTGTTCCACCGATCCGTCAGGAGATTTCAGGTTGTTGTAGAATACAAAGTGCTGATCGGATAGTATCTTCTTGTTTTCGCCCAAAATGAATACAGAAGCATCCAGGTCGAAATCTGTTCCTGTGCTGGAAGCGTTAGCATCCCAACCAAGCCCTACTACAAATTTGGGCAAATTGACATTGACCCGTTGTCCTTTTTCTAAATTAATTGCCATTCTATCAAAAGATTATAAAGTTAAAAAACTATTTGCTACCTGCGCTCCATTTCATACCCCAGCTATAAGCCTTGTCGCAATCACCGTGTCCGTTATGAAATGAGACTAGTTTTCTAACTGTAAGAGAGTTGCCCTGATCGAATAAGATTTCTGCCAATGCACAAAATTTCTGACTGCTATACTGTTTGCCCATCTCAATAACAATATCGGGGTTACCCGAAACTTTTATTGTAGCAACGGCATTGGTCTGATCCCATTTGGCAACACCTTCATATATGAAACAATACACAACAATGCGTTTCAGGTCTTTCATTCCCTGAGGGTTGACCAGAATATTTTCTCCTTGTCCTGTTCCTGCCCTGTCGTCGCCTGTATGCCAAATCCAGGGAGCACCGGTATAATATCCTTGCCTTGTCAGCCTGTTTTTAGGACCACCCTGACCTCTGGCAAACTGCAATCCGTCAATAACAGACTTTTGTCCGTCATTAAGTTCGTAGAAACACCCCAAGTCGAGGTCTACCTCCGAGTTTCCACTAAACAATTTAGAAAAGAACCCTTTTTTTTCTTTTGTGTCTTGTGTCCAGTTCAGATTGATAACTATTTCTTTCGAAAGGTCGCTATCACCTTTTGTCAAATCAATTTTATGACTATCGCCTTGTTTTTCAAGGGTGATTTTATTTAGGTCTATTGCCATAATTGAGGCGAATTAGCAATATTTGTCTACGAAATATTGAAGTCCGCCTTTATAGCCGATTCCCATAGCTTCAAATTTCCATTCTCCGCCACGTTTGTATAAACGTCCGAATTCAACAGCAGTTTCCACAGAGAAATCTTCTTCCAACTCGTATTTTGCAATCTCTTCATTTGTGTTTGCATCGTATATGCGGATGAAAGAGTTACGCACCTGTCCGAAGTTTTGCTTGCGTGCTTCGGCATCGTGTATAGTTACCGTAAAAATGATCTCTTGTATTTGAGGATCAACCTTAGCCAGTTCAACAGTTAAAGTCTCATCATCACCGTCGCTGCTGCCACCTGTTGTATCATCGCCCGACGACTCAACAGCCTTATCAGGAGACAGTGGGTTGTTGTAGAAAATAAAAAATTCATCTTTAGGTAATTTTTTATTTTCACCCAGCATAAATGCAGATGCGTCCAAATCGAAATCGAATCCCGATCCTTCGTTTGGGTCCCATCCCAATCCTACTCCTACTCTTGATAATCCAACTTCAATACGTTGTCCTTTAGTTAAATTAATTGCCATTTTTTGTAAGTTTAATGTTTTTAAATGTCTATTTTCACAAAGATAAAAATTTCAGATAAATTTCTGATTAATATAATAAATATTTTAAGAGCGAATCTATTATCCGTACTTGCATTTATAAATCTGTTTTTAGAATGCGAGGTTGTTAACTGATAACTGTTGACTGTTATGTGTTCTCCAGATCCTTCACTCTGTTCAGGATGACAAAGAGATATCTGTAGGGGCGTAAAATCTTACGCCCTCATATCAACAATATCTGTTCTCCGGGGTTTGTAACCTCGGAGTTATTATTTTCCGGATTTAAAATCCGGACAGTAGCCAAACATGGGTTTGCAAATCCCATGCAACGATAGAGGTGTAGGGGCAGGGCTCTGCACTACCTCTACAAATGCACCCTCCCCTCCTGTCCCTGAAGTTTTTTTTAATAATTGATAAACAATACACCCCTTTAGGGGCTGGGGGTTATTTTGTAAAGATTAGGTGACACACCTCTCTACAAACAACATTTATCAATAAATTTGTGATTTATCTACTCGTAAGTTGCAACTAATTATATCTTTCTTTGTTTATAAAATATGGAAACAGAATATATCATAAAACACAACCCGAACGAAAATCGTTTCGAGGCATTATTGGATAATAAGGTCGTTGGTTTTGTCACATTCTTCATGAGGGAAGACAATACCGTTGTTGTTCCTCACACCGAGGTAAACAGCGAACACGAGGGCAAAGGCATTGCCGGCGAACTAACAAAAGCCTTGCTGAATTATATCAAGGGACAGGGATACAGAGTGAAGCCTCTCTGCCCATACACAAAAGTCTATATAGACAGGCATCCCGAATATCAGGATTTGCTCTGAAAATCATCATTTTATTTCTTATCTTTGAGGTCTTTAAACAATAAGGCTTGTGAAAGAAAATAAGTTCTACACCAGAGAAGAAGAGATAGCAAACACATATTCGCATGCCGTGGGTATCGTACTGGGTATTGCTGCAGGATGCATATTGCTGAATGTTGCAATCGGAAGCGGAAACACATGGGCGGTGGTCAGTGTTGGCATCTATCTGTTTGGTATGTTGGCATCCTATGTTTCATCAACATGCTATCATGGTTGTACCCACCAAAAAAGGAAAGAGCTTCTCCGCAAATTCGACCATAGTGCAATTTATTTTCATATTGCCGGCACTTATGCGCCTTTCACGCTCATCGTTCTGCGTGAAGTGGGAATGTGGGGGTGGTCGCTTTTTGCTTTCACCTGGCTTGCAGCCATTATAGGCTTGATAGTCAGTTTCAGGAAGTTGAAGAAACACAGCAATCTGGAAACGGTTTGTTTTGTGATAATGGGTTGCAGCATTCTGGTGGCTATCAAACCGTTGTCCGATGTCTTATCCTTATCGGGGCAGATGAATGCCCTCTATTGGCTGTTGGCCGGAGGCGTCTCTTACATTGTGGGAGCCTTGTTTTATTCGTGGACAAAGAAAAAATACATGCACACAGTCTTCCACCTGTTTGTTTTAGGAGGTAGTGTTTGCCATATTATTGCCATCTATCTGATTTTGTGAATGTGAAATTGTGATTAAGTGAGTCGGTTAACCGATTGAACTCCATCAATTTTCATGAGTTGCGAACACAGTTTCTTCACACTCGACACATTATTCACATACAATTCTATTTTTCCTTCAAAGACCCCGTCTTTCGAGTCTACTTCCAGTTTTTTGATATTGACGGAATCCAAAGTGATGGATTTTGTTATTTCGTTGAGCATCCCCATGCGGTCGAGCCCTTTAATGATAACCGTTGTCAGGAACGAAAACTGCGTATGTGTGCTCCACTCCACATTGACAATGTTGTCTCCGTAGTTTGCTTTAAGTTTCATACCCACAGGACAATTCACTGCATGTATTTCTACCTCATTCTTATCGTTGAGAAAGCCGAATACCTTATCGCCCGGAATCGGATTACAGCACGTCAATATTATATAGTTCCGTCCAAACTCATCCCCCTCAAGCACATAAGTCTTTTTTTTGTCGATGGGAGAAGGTGCCACCTGCATACCTTCTTTGCGAATAGGAACCACGTCTCCGGCTTTCTTGCCCACATTGAACGCCTGCTTCATATACCGAACAAAAAGATTGGTATTGTTCTTTTTGATTGAGAGCAGCTTGCCCACTTTCGGAGGCAATATTATATCGCCCGTGCCAATTGCATAGAAAAGGTCTTCCTTTTTGGTCATCTTAAACCTGTCGAGCAGCTTGTCAAGCACGGGAACAGACAATTCTATGTTTGCGTCTTTAAGTACTTCGTTTAGTTTTTCCTCACCCGTTTTGCTGGTATCCTTACGCTGTTTACGCAAAGCATATTCCAGTTTGGTCTTCGCCTTGGCGGTGGTTACGATATTCAACCATTCGGGTTGTGGAGTCTGCTTTTTTGATGTCAGGATTTCAACCTGATCCCCGCTGTTCAGTTTCTTGCTGAAAGGGACAAGATTGTGGTTTACCTTTGCTCCGATGCAATGATCGCCGATATTAGTGTGCAGATCGTAAGCAAAATCCAGAGCAGTGGCGCCTTGCGGCAAAGTCCTGATCTCACCTTTTGGGGTAAACACAAATATTTCTTGCGAATACAGGTTCAATTTTATGGTATCGAGAAAATCAATCGCATTGGGATTAGGGTTTTCGAGAATTTCCTTAATGGTTTTCAGCCATTTTTCCAATTCGTTGTCCTCTTCTATTTTTCCCTCCTTATATTTCCAATGGGCGGCAAAACCTTTCTCGGCAATATCGTCCATTCGCCGGCTTCTGATCTGGATTTCTATCCATTCGCCATCAGGCCCCATCACCGTAAGGTGCAAAGCCTGATATCCGTTCGCCTTGGGGCGGCTCACCCAGTCCCTGATACGATCAGGTTTCAGCCTGTAAAGGTCTGTAATGACGGAATATATGTCCCAGCAACGTTTTTTTTCATCTATGCCGGGCTCGTTTTCAAAAATAATGCGGACTGCAAAAATATCATATATTTGCTCGAAGGGAACAGCCTTTTTCTGCATCTTGTTCCAGATGGAATAGACCGATTTTTCTCTGGCCTTGATTTCGTACTTATATCCCAATTGGTTGAGCCTGAATATTACCGGCTCGGCAAAATGGAAATACACGTCTTTCCGTTTCGAGTCTGTTTCTTTCAGTTTTTGTTTAATGCCGTTGTAGGCCTCCGGGTTTTCGTATTTGAAGCTAAGGTCTTCAAGTTCGGTTTTGATGGCAAACAGACCAAGTCTATGGGCAAGGGGAGCATAAATGTACAGGGTTTCTCCTGCTATCTTATATTGTTTTGCAGGAGCCATCGACCCCAATGTGCGCATATTGTGCAGGCGGTCGGCAATTTTTATCAAAATCACCCTTATGTCTTCCGACATTGTCAACAACAATTTCCTGAAATTCTCGGCCTGAGCAGAAACATTATCCGTGAAAATACTCGTCGATAGTTTTTCTCCCGATATTTTGGTCAACCCGTCCACAATAGCAGCTATTTTGTCGTTGAACAACACACGTATATCTTCAACCGTATAGTCCGTATCTTCTACCACATCGTGCAACAAAGCCGCACTGATGGAAGTAGACCCCAGCCCTATTTCAGAACACACGATCTGAGCCACAGCAATAGGATGCATTATATAAGGCTCTCCCGATTTACGTTTAATTCCCTTATGTGCGTCGTTTGCAAAGTGGAAGGCTTTTGTTATGATGTCTACCTTCTTCCTGTGATTAGATTGTAGATAGCTGTCCAAAAGAGCTTCAAAAGCCTTCTGGACAAGTTTCTGATCTTCAATATTTTTGTCTTCTATACCCATATGATGCCAATACAATTATGACAAAAATAATAAATTTATATTAAAGTTTATATTGAAAATATTATATATGATTTATTTTTAGCTGATTATGTTAGTTGTTGTTTCAAATTAGACAAACAGCAAATTTTTTCATCCTGTCAGGCTGAGCGCAACGAAGCATCTATATCTAGTAAACAAGATACTAGATACGAGGTACTAGTTTTTTCACTCGTCAACTTGTCTACTATCTACCGGTTACAAGCCAATTGTAGCCGGCCTCTACTTCTGCGGAATCACCAATTTCTGACCTACGTTCAAGTTATCGTTAGCCAATTTGTTGGCTTTCTTTATATCACTCGAAGTTACACCCCTATATTTTTGTGCAATTTTAGACAAGTTATCGCCTTTTCTTACAGTATAGGTTATATTCTTAGGTTTTACAGGCTTTTTAGTTGCCGGCTCCGTTTTCTTTTTGGTTTCAGGTTTTGGCGTTGTTGCAGTTTTTGCAGCTTCGCTTTTTTCCGTAGCTTTTGTTTGGGCTGTCTTTGTTGTATCAACAGCCTGTATGCTATTTTCCGGTTTGTCGGGAATATAAATTATCAGTCTCTGCCCCACTTTTACTGCATTAGACGAGAGTTTGTTCCATTTAATAATGTCCTCCTTTGTCACGTCATATTTGCTGGCAATAAGGGTTATGGTTTCGCCTATCCTCACCTTGTGATATATGGTTTTGGTTGCCTCCTGATAGTTTTTGCGAATTGGTTGCTCAACCGAAGTTGTATCACTATCATCACCGTCTTTTTCACTATCAGCGGTTGCTTCAGCTTTTTCGTGCTGCTGCTTGTAATAGTTAGACATCAGGCTGCCTCCACCCTCTGAGGTTGAACTTGTTGCCTGCGACGAATTAGACGAAGTATCTTTTTGTTCGGTTGTTTCTTCTTTTTTGGTATTGGTTGTAGCTGTAGTTTTAGGCACAGGCTTGTTTATGGTTAAACGCCTTCCTGCGGTCAGCCTGTTCGATTTCAGCTTGTTCCATTTCTTTATCTGGGCGCTTGTCACTCCATACCGGCTGGCTATCCGTGCCAGAGTTTCGCCCTTTTTCACCTTATGAATAATCTTTCGGGTCGAAACCGATCCTCCGGAAGTGTGCGAATCCATGTCAACCGTTTTTCTGTGAGTCAGCAGTTCCGATGCACGGTGAGCCACAATCGTATCATAGTGTGTGATAAAATCCATTGCCTTGGCTGTTGGCAAACTGAGCACGTATGGCTTATAATTGCCCGGCACTATGTCTTGTTTATATTGAGGATTCAGAGCCCTTATATCTTCAATGGGTATTTTCAGTACATCCGAAATTTGTTGAAAATGGACTGTCTTATTCACCGTAAGGGTATCTGTCGCTATCGGGTAGTTGTATTCGAGAGGGCATATATTATGTTCCTTGTAATAACTCATAATGTAAGTCGCCGCAATAAATGCCGGAACATATCCTCTGGTTTCACGCGGCAGATACGGATAAATAGCCCAATAGTCTGTTTGCCCGTTACTTCGGCGGATAGCCTTATTCACATTACCGGGACCGCAATTGTATGCGGCGATAACCAGATTCCAATCGTTATAGATATTATACAAATCTCGCAAATATCTTGCTGCCGCATCAGTTGCTTTAATCGGATTACGGCGTTGATCTACCAAACTGTTAACTTCCAGATCATACATTCGTCCTGTGGCTAACATAAATTGCCAGAGCCCCGTTGCTCCTACCGGAGATACGGCTGTTGGCTTTAGTGCCGATTCAATGACAGGTAGATATTTCAATTCAAGAGGCAGATTATATTTATCCAAAGCACTTTCGAATATCGGGAAATAATATCCTCCTTCTGCCAGCATATAGGCAACTTGTCCACGGCGACGTCCCGAATACATATCAATATAAGACCTTACAATCTGATTATACACCAGTTCCATTCGGGAAGGAAACGCGTGCAAACGGTTTATATATACCGAGTCGGGATAAGTAACATTCTGATCGCTTTTTGTTTTGCAGGCTTTGCTTACCTTTATATTTTTGTTCCAGTCTACAAGCAATTTATCGTAGTTGCGTTCCATATCGGGCGGAACAACGATAGACTTGTCCGTAATTGTATCTTTCAGTGTAAGTGCATGTTTCTGAGCCACTATTCCTACTACTGCAATGTTGAATAATGCGAAACTTGTTATTATTATTTTTTTTACCATATCATTGTTTTTATAGTCACCTGGTTGTATGACTTATATCAAAAATTAAAGAGAAGTGCCGAAAACCGCAGTTCAGAACGTTACACTACATTGAATAGCCAAGACACCAAACCGTGACATTCCATTATCTAAAAGTGCCGGTTGCACTTTAAACGACAGGTCGGGCGAAATGTCAAAATCATACAATTGTGCATCAACGTATGCATCCAACATACATAAACCATATACGGCAACAGTGCCTATTATGCTGAGATCTCTGTATCTCCTGTAATAGTCCTTCTTCTTTTTAAATGCCTGCCTGAAATTATTCAATTGTCCCTCGGTCAAATCTTCCGGTTTCAGGTTTGTATAAATAAATGGAAACCATTTATTTATATTACCGGGAGTAAGATAATCGGCACTCATTATAGCCTTATACGCATCCGAATAGTCGTTATAGTATCTCCCATTCCACGATATGGCATAAGTGAGTCCGAGAAAACCTCCATATATGATAGGCAATTTCCAATACTTACGGTTATATATCTGACCAAGTCCCGGAAATATTGCAGAATATAAGATTGCTTTATTCGGATTTGGTTTAAAAGGCTCTACGTTAATTTTTGTTGCAACACTGTCCTGAGCCGGTAAGGCTGTTGCATCGTGACTGAAATTGATAGAATCATTCAAACGCCTAAACTCCTGATCCATCATAAAATTGAGGGAATCGTTGGCATTATGCCCGGTATCCAAAAGCACATCCTGCGCATGAGCCTTCATGCACAAGATAGATAATATAATCAGAGATGCTATGGAGACTATTCTCATTTCTTATTTCTTCAACTGGTCGAAAACCGCAATAATGTGCTCCAGCTCTTCGTCTGATTTGAATGGAATGCTTATTTTTCCTTTTCCGCTATCGTTACAGGTCAACTGAACTTTTGTTTTGAAAAATTTAGACAAATGTTTTTTCAACAACTCAAACTCTTCGGGAGTTGTATTTTTCACGCCACCTTTTTTGGCCGTATTCAAGGCTTCTTTTTCCTTTATTATGTCTCGTAGGTTTTCGCCACTACTCACGGCACGCACATATTCTTCTACTTTTCTGACAGAAAGTCCTTCTTCCAGAATCAACTCGTATATTTCCAGTTGAGTGGTAG
Source organism: Dysgonomonas sp. 520 (assembly GCF_010501095.1). Lineage (GTDB taxonomy): Bacteria > Bacteroidota > Bacteroidia > Bacteroidales > Dysgonomonadaceae > QVMP01. Next base: position 35,805 of record NZ_QVMP01000022.1, read on the forward strand.
GGTCTTCAATCGTTACAAGTGTGCGCGCATGCGCCATGTCTATTTTCTTATCCCTGATGCCCATCTGTATTTCGGCAGGAAGTTTAAGCAGTCGCAGATAGTTGGTAACTGTGGTTCTTTTCTTTCCAATTCTTTCGCTCAATGCTTCTTGCGTGAGATTGTAAGACTCCAACAGGTTTTGATATGCCAAGGCTATTTCTATCGAGTTCAGGTCTTCGCGTTGAATGTTTTCTACAAGGGCTATTTCAAGAACATTCTCATCGTCAGTGGTTTTTATGTAGGCAGGTATAGCTTCGAGTCCTGCCAATAAAGATGCCCTGTAACGACGTTCTCCGGCTAGTATCTGATAGTGGTCGTCGTCTATTTTGCGAAGTGTGATAGGCTGAATTATCCCAACCTGCTTGATGGAAGCCGACAGTTCTTCCAGCGCATCTTCTTCGAACAAACGTCGTGGCTGATCCGGATTGGGATGTATTTTCGATAATGGTATTTCGTTTATTGAGGAAGAACCTTGAGTTTTCACTTCATCCATATTGATGAGCGCATCCAATCCTCTACCTAAAGCTGTTTTTTTTGCCATATAATAAAATTATGCTAAACGTACAAAGTTACGAATTTTTATCGATAAGTTCCTTAGCCAATTGCATATGATTTACACTTCCTTTGGATGCTGCATCATATAAAATGACCGGCTGCGCAAAACTTTGCGATTCACTCAACTTCACGTTACGCTGAATAACGGTGGTGAACACAAGTTCTTGAAAGTGCTTTTTCACTTCTTCGTATATCTGATTTGCCAACCGCAGGCGTGCATCGTACATTGTCAGCAGAAAGCCTTCTATCTCTAACGACGGATTGAGTTTTGCCTTAATTATCCTGATTGTGTTCAACAGTTTACTGATACCTTCGAGCGCAAAATATTCGCATTGAACCGGAATTATGACCGAATCGGCGGCCGTAAGCGCATTCACCGTTATCAACCCCAGAGACGGAGAGCAGTCGATAAGGATGTAGTCGTAACTGCTTTTCAATGGCTTCAATACTTTCGAAAGTATTTTCTCCCTGCTTTCTATGTTTAGCATTTCCAATTCTGCCCCAACCAGATTTATATGCGACGGGATGATATCTAAACGCTCAATTTCGGTTGGCAGAATAGCATCTTCCGGTTTAACCTCACCAATCAAACACTCGTAAATGGTTTTCTTCACTTGCTTTACATCAATTCCCAAACCCGAAGAGGCATTAGCCTGAGGATCGGCATCCACAACCAATACTTTTTTTTCGAGAGTTGCCAGAGAAGCAGCCAGATTGATTGCGGTAGTTGTTTTCCCAACCCCTCCTTTTTGGTTGGCTAAAGCGATTATTTTACCCATAAGTTGTTTTTTCTTCTTAAGATGTTAAGTATTATCTAATCACAAAATAACGAATAAATATAAAAAACGGATACTATATCACCACCTCAAATAGCTTCAATGTTGAAAACTGATTGATTTTGTTAATAAAGTTTGTATAAGACTAATAATAAAGTCATTACGAAAACACCGTGACGATTAAATGGGAAAAAAAAGATCTTCCACAATCGTGGAAGATCTTTTCAGTTATTTTTATCATATCTTATTCCAGAACAAAGATAACCACACGGTTCCATTCATTAATGCTAAATGGCTGTATTTGGTCTCCTTCCCAGTTGATAGACACTCTTCTACGGTCGATTCCGTATTTCTCAACCAAAGCGTTTGCTACTGTTTTAGAACGTCTTTCAGACAACTTCAAGTTGTAGGCAGGATAAGCTGTTTTCTTGTCGGCATAACCTGTAACAACTACATTTGTTGTTGGGTTGCTTTTCAAATAAACTGCTGCTTTTTCTATCTTAGACCACTCTGTTGCATCAATCACAGATTTATCTATTCTGAAGAATACCGGATCAGGCAAGAAACAAAGTTCTTCTTCTTTCTTAGGTTCTGGTTCTACAACCGGACATTCAGGACATTCTACCGGAGTATTTTTCAATTCTTCGTACTGATCTCTCCAATAGTTGATCTGAGCATTCATATCTTTGATAAGTCCGTAGTTGGTTGGTTCGCAAACTTCCCAAGTATTTTTACCTAAGTCTACTGTCAAACCTGCTACTCCTTGACCAACAAGGTCTACTCTCATATTGTCTCCCATATGACCGTCAAAATCTTCAGGATATGCAGTAAGGTTTCCTTCGAAGAAGATGCTCAATTTTTTCGCAACTCTTACTTTCATTTGAAGACCACCGTTAACACCAAATCCGTCATGCGAATCTTGTCCCAGGTGAGCGAATGTATGGAAATATGAAACCCCTAAGAATGGAGTCATTTCGAAAACTCTTTTTGGATTATAGTCTCCACACAGAGTCAAGAAATCGAACATAAAGTTCAGGTTAGTAGCGAAATAACGAACATGTTGCATATAAAGGGCTCCTTTGTCTTTTCCAGGATTCCATACATATTCTTCGATTGATCCGGCATGATCTATGCCTACAATCTCCTTATCGTATTCAACCTGACGTCCGCCATCGCTCAATCCAAAACCTAGATATTCCCACTGAGGGTCCCAAGAATGGAAAGCACCACCTTCTGCCGCCGGATACTTAAATCCGTCGCCATACGTAGTACCGGCATATCCCTTACCCATGTAGTGTTTACTTCCCGAGTTCCATTTACGGTAGGTACCAGCCCATCCGTCATTGAACCCGTGCAAAGATCCACCGGTAAAATTAAGTCTCAACCCCCAGATAGGAGAAAAGTATTTCCCGATAGTGAGAGCCGGAGCCAACGTCAAACGGCTACCGAAAGATGCTTTGTCATCATCTTCTGCCATTATTGTTTGGAGACCCGCACCCAACGAGATAAACCAGTTATCTTTAAATTTATTTTTTTGCCATGTAGTTTTGTAGGCATTATAAGTCTTCTTTGTATTTTCACCTTTATCAGATTCTGCATCCGGATTATACGTTTGTGCTTGAATTGCTAAAGCAGAGAACAACGTGAAGAGAGTAATTAATAGAAATTTTTTATTCATAAAACAATCATCATTAGGTTAAATGATATTAACGCATAGTTTTTTAAAAGCGCAAAGTTAGTATATTTTTTAATTAGCAAAGAACAAATCTATGTTTTTTTGTGTTTTCAACAACCGAAACTGACTCAAATACATAAAAGAAGATGATTTTTAATATATATTTGCTGTCTAAATTATGAATTCTGAAATCGAAAATACACAAAACATGAGTTCACTTTTCAAAAGTCTAAACAAAAATGCTAATGCGAAGATAAACAAAGTTTTAATATATTTCAAAAAAACGGAACTTTATTTGCAAAATAAACGGAAAATTCGGTGTTTTTTACTGATTTTTTCTATTTTACTTATGTATTTTTCTATTTTTTTATTAAATAATAAGACTTTTATTCATGGCGACGACTACATATATTCTTACATTTTCACCACTTTCGATCGAATCGGAAGTTTCTCGGATATACTGGAATCTCAAAAAACGCACTATTTTGAGTGGGGAGGACGCATTGTGGTTCATTCCATCGTACAGGCATTATTGATGTTTCCTCCGATTGTTATCGATCTGGTCAACTCTTTTGCCTTTTTATCGCTCATCGTGCTGATGTATTTTCATGCAAAAGGACGGGGAAAACACTCAATATCACTCCTTATATTAATATACTTTTTCACATGGTTGCTTCAACCCGTATTTGGCGACACCGTATTGTGGATAACGGGGAGCGTTAATTATTTGTGGGTAAGTGTAATCACTCTCTTGTTTTTATTGCCTTTCCGCCTATATGAGGGGAAACAGAATAATAACATATTCACAAAAGTCATTTTATGCCTTTGTTTTTTCTTTTCCGGTATCATCGCCGGATGGACAAACGAGAACACCTCCGTGGGGATGATAGTTGCCATTTTCCTGTTCATTTTATCGTATCAATACAAGGGGTGGAAAAAACCGGCATGGTCTATTGCCGGATTCATCGGGAGCATAGCAGGCTATGTCATGCTAATCGCGGCTCCCGGAAATTTTGCCCGTGCACGGTCGGAAGGTGCTGTTTTGTATCCTTTTAAGATTGTATACAATTTTATAACTTCAACATTTACCCTTTTCGATTATTTAGGCGTTTTCCTGCTTATTGTTGCCATCTTATATATATTGTATTATAAATTTTATTCGGACAAGAGAAACAATACCGGCTTGCTTGTGTTTATCTACCTCGCAGCCATGCTTGCATCTATATATTGCATGATATTTTCGCCCTCGGTGTTTGCGGCTCGATCGTGGTTTGGTGTTATCTGTTATGCGATTATTGCCTTTGGCGTGGTTTTTTATCGTTTAAATCGTAAATATACTTTTATCAGTTTGATTAAATATTCTATCACATGTGTGTTTTTATGCTTATTTTTGTCTGAATATTACAGTGCATTCAAAGATGTTAGTCAGGTAGAAACCGCAAGAATTGAACAATTGGCAGCTATTGAGGACGCAAAGGCAAAGGGGCTGACAAAAGTGACGCTGAAACCAATAGCTCCGAAAACCAAATACGGAATGTTTGACGCAAAATACGCATTAGAATATATGTCCCATTATTATGGAATTGAAATATCATACGAACAATAAAGAATATCGTTGGACAAAAGAGCTTTGGCTGATACCGGTATTCTTTGTCTTGTCGCTCGTCATCTTGCTTTTTGCCTCGTTTTGCAGTCCTCTGTACGAATATAAAGGTTACGACAGCGCCATATTCATGTTGGTGGGAAAGGCTGTTGCAGCCGGCAAATTGATGTATGTGGATATTTTCGATCACAAAGGCCCGGTGATGTTTTTCCTCCAGGCCTTCTTGATGAAAGCAGGAGGCGTGAATGCTGTTTTTTGTTTCGAGGTTGTCAACCTTACATTAATTTTCTACATTATATACAAGATATACAGGCTGTTTGCTCTCCCACCCCGTTTTCTGTTCATCCCGATATTGCTCATTTCAATTTTGATGTTGAACACCCTTGAAGGGGGCAATGTGACCGAAGAATATAGTATACCTTTACTTTTGGGATGCCTTTATCTTGCCATCAGGTATATGCTGGACGATGACGAGCGTCACCCTCCCAAGTATGCCTTTTGTTATGGAATTGCATTTTCGTTGCTGGCTCTGATCAGGATTACGAACGCTGCCGGATTGTGCGGAATAATCGCTGCTGTTTCCATCCTTTTAGTGTATGAACGTGAGTGGGAAAATCTATTCAAAAATATAATTTACTTCCTCATCGGGGTTGCTTGTATATGCTTTCCTATCGGCATCTATTTTCTGGAAAACAACGCATTCAACGAAATGGTGTACGCCACATTCACATTCAACTCTAAATATGCAGGAGGTATTTTTTCCATATCGTATGGTTTAAACCCCAAAGACATCCTATACCTGACACGGATATATGGACCTAACATATTTACGCTCTCTGCGTTGATTGTGTATTCCGTATATTGGGGAAGGAACAACAAACTGATTCTGATTACATTCTTTTCTTGCTTGTTCACATCTTCGGCTCTACTGCTAGGCTTGAGAACCGACCATTATATGATGCTGAATATTATGCCTTTCGTTATCGGATGCCTGTTATTTATCAACCTGTTGATATGCAAACAATGTAAGGTTATTTTCAAGATTGGTTTGTCGGTATATCTAATACTGCTGTTCGGCTATTTTGGGAAAAGAGCAACAAGTGTTGCTGCCATTTATGCGCAATCGAAAGATGCTAACTTCTATTATCTTGACAAAACTTTAGTTGACAACATAATCCCCTTTGATGAAAGAGACAGTGTATTCGGATACAATTTGGCATCGAACTGGTATCTGGAAACAGATATATTGCCTCCGTTCAGGTTTTATACGTCGCAGGAGATATGGGCGAGAACAGACAGTCTCGTCTATCGGGAAACAAACAAATATCTGAAGAAAACACCTCCGAGGTGGATAGTGATTCCGAATCCGTATATAGCTCATTCAACAAAGGGAGTCGATTCTAATCCGGTTTTGAAAGATATGATAAAAAATGACTACGAACTGAAAGGGGAAGATTTTAATCATAAATATTATAGGCGAATAAATTAATATGCAACACGCACTACTTATAACAGCATACAAGAATTATGATCAAATTGCCGATTTGATAGACACAGTTGGCGATAAATTCAGGTGCTATATACATATAGACAAGAAAAGCAAGATTACTCGATCGGAAATAGAGACTCTTGCCGGAAAATCCAATGTAGATTTCATTTCTCAAAAATACAAGGTCAATTGGGGAGGTGTTGCACACCTGAAAGCCTTCATCTTACTGATAAATGAAGCCTTCAAAGATGAAAGGAATAAATATTTCCACACAATCACAGGGCAAGACTTCCCGATAAAAACACCTGATGAAATTGATCTGTTTTTCAGTCAGAACCACGGGAAAGAGTACATGGAATACAATAAATTACCATATTCCAGTTGGGAAATGGAACAAGGCGGATACGAACGGGTAGATTATTATAGTTTCTGCGACTTGTTCAACCGCAGGAGTTTTTGGGGAAGAGCCGCTATCAAAAGTATCTTGCTGATGCAAAAGAAACTTCACCTGAAAAGAAGTTATTACAGCGGGTTTCCCGCTCTGTACGGAGGGTCTACCTATTGGTCGCTGAGTCGCGAATGTATCGGATACGTTATCAATTACATTTCGCAGAATCCCCGCTTCCTGAAAAGGTTCGATTACACATTCTGTGCCGAAGAGATATTTTTCCAGACAATAGTCATGGACTCTCCTTTCGGGGATAAAGTGATAAAGGACACTTTGCGATTTATCGTTTGGGAGAAAAGGAACGGAAATTATCCTGCCAACCTCGATTTGAGCGATGAAAAAGCAATATCCGAATCGGATGCAATCTTTGCCCGAAAGTTCGAAATCCCTGTATCCATCGCATTATTAGAGAATATTAAGAAAAAGCTGAAAGAGAAACGAAAAGGGTCTGAAAATTTATAGGGTAATTTTAAATAACCTTAAATACAAGGCCTAAAACCACCCTTTTCTTGCAGAATAGCATTTCAACACATAAATTTGTACTGTGTTTTTCATAGTATTAGATTTAAGGTTATAATGAAGGAATTGGGTTGTCGGGATGACAACCTTTTCTTTTTTGTAGCTACGTATGACCAACTAATAAGCACACAACCGTTCATTCATCAATTGTTTAAAAAGAAGTGCAGCCGACCTATAAGCCGGGTTCTGTACCCTGACAAGCAGGGTGTTTGCCATTTATCTACGACTATCGTCACCGACAGCCTCTAGCGACCTACCCCCCGACATCGGACGAGCAGTCCTACGTACGCCGGTATACATGGTCTTACAACCCGCAAGAGGTACGGCTCTCAACATCACTGCCAAGACCGGTGAGCTCTTACCTCACCTTTTCACCCTTACCCCGAACCAGCCGGGGCGGTTGTTCTCTGTTACCCTTGCTCTACCCTCACGGATAGCTTCCACATTAAGAAGTGCGGTGCTCTGTGTTGCCCGGACTTTCCTCTTACTTGCCTCTCAAGGAGGCAACCAGCGACAAACCGGTCTGCTGCACAATTGCAAAGGTACATTAAAGTTTTTCTTGAATAATATTATTGTAATATATTTTTAAAGTGAATCAGCAGTTGAGAAAGGTTCAATTGCATTAGTCGTTTTGTGTGACTCGGCACAATCAAAACAAATTTTGCTTCTGCTCTCGCTACTTGAAATGTTCTTTTAATTTCGATGTTTTTCGGGTGGAGTAGAACCCCACCCCTACAATAATATCTCCCAGTAGGGGCGTAAAATCTTACGCCCGAATATTGACATACATCGGGTGAAAAATTTTTCACCCCTACAACTGTAATTTTATCGTCCCCGTTCTCCGGGGTTTGTAACCCCCGGAACTAAAATCCGAATAGTAGCCAAACATGGGATTGCAAATCCCATGCGACGACAGGGGTATATTGATTATCAATTGTTTAAAAAGTCCCCTTTAGGGGATTATAGGAGATAGAAAAGACTTTTGGCACACGTTCGACGACAAAGATGTTAACTGATAACTGCTATGCATTTTCATTAGATCTAGGTGGCTTCTATGTCATTCTGTCAGACAAAACAACCGCAGATGTCATTTTTTTTAGTTTGGCACAGATTTCGCTGGAGTTCCGATAAAATCTCAAAAACAAACATAATAATATTTAATAACAAAAAAATTAAAAGACTATGAGTATTAAACCATTAGCAGACAGAGTGCTTGTGAAGCCTGCTGCGGCTGAAGAAAAAACAGTTGGAGGAATTATCATTCCTGACACAGCAAAGGAAAAGCCATTGAAAGGTGAGATTGTTGCGGTTGGAAACGGAACCAAAGACGAAGAAATGGTTCTGAAAGTTGGAGACAAAGTTCTTTATGGTAAATATGCCGGTACTGAAATTGACCTTGATGGAGAAGTTTATCTTATCATGCGTCAATCTGATGTTTTAGCTATTATTTAAAAAAGCTGCTGGTTGCTGCGCCTTACAGGCAGTTACAAGAAGAAAAAATAAATAATTAAATAAAGATTTAATAAACGATAGAGTTACAGTTAACGATTTACAGTTTTAATAAAAAAAATTCGTAACCCGTAACTTGTAACTCGTAACTCAAAAAAATAAAATGGCAAAAGAAATTGTATTTAATATTGATGCCCGCGATCAGCTGAAAAAAGGTGTTGACGAGTTGGCTAACGCAGTGAAAGTGACACTCGGACCAAAAGGCCGTAATGTTATCATCGAAAAGAAATTTGGTGCGCCACATATCACTAAAGATGGTGTGACAGTAGCAAAAGAAGTTGAGTTGGAAAATGCGTTCGAAAACATGGGCGCTCAACTTGTGAAAGAAGTTGCTTCTAAAACAAACGACGATGCGGGTGACGGAACAACAACTGCTACCGTGCTGGCACAGTCAATTATCAGCGTAGGTTTGAAAAACGTAACAGCGGGTGCTAACCCAATGGATCTGAAACGTGGTATTGACAAAGCCGTGGCTAAAGTAGTGGAAAATATCAAAACTCAATCGTCTGCTGTGGGTGATGACCTTCAAAAAATTGAGCATGTTGCCAAAATTTCTGCGAACGGCGATGAAACAATCGGAAAACTGATTGCTGAAGCTATGGGCAAGGTGAAAACAGAAGGCGTTATCACAGTTGAGGAAGCTAAAGGTACCGATACTTACGTGGATGTGGTTGAAGGTATGCAATTTGACAGAGGCTATATATCTCCTTATTTTGTGACTGACACAGAAAAAATGGAAGCTGACCTTGAAAATCCATATATCCTGATTCATGACAAGAAAATTTCTGTATTGAAAGACATTCTTCCAATACTTGAAGCTGCTCTTAAATCAGGACGTTCTTTGCTTATCATTGCAGAAGATATAGACTCGGAAGCGCTTACAACATTGGTTGTGAACCGTCTTCGTGCCGGTCTTAAAATCGCTGCTGTTAAAGCTCCCGGATTTGGCGACCGTCGCAAGGAAATGTTGGAAGACATCGCAGTTCTTACAGGTGGAACAGTGATTTCGGAAGAAAAAGGTCTTGCGCTTGAAGCTGCCACTATCGATATGTTGGGTACTGCCGATAAAGTAACTATCAACAAAGACAATACAACTATCGTGAACGGTGCAGGCGACAAAGCTGCTATTGCTGCACGTGTTGGCCAGATCAAAACTCAGATAGAAAAAACTACTTCCGACTACGATCGTGAAAAACTTCAGGAACGTCTTGCCAAATTGGCTGGTGGTGTTGCTGTTCTTTACGTTGGTGCTCCTTCGGAAGTGGAAATGAAAGAAAAGAAAGACCGTGTTGATGATGCCCTTTCTGCAACTCGTGCTGCTATTGAAGAGGGAACTGTTCCGGGTGGTGGTATCGCATACATCCGTGCAATTGACGCTCTTGAAGGATTGAAAGGAGAAACAGACGACGAAACAACAGGTATAGAAATCGTGAAACGTGCAATTGAAGAGCCGCTTCGCCAAATTGTAAACAACTGCGGAAAAGAAGGTGCGGTTGTGGTGCAAAAAGTGCGTGAAGGAAAAGGCGACTACGGATACAATGCACGTCTTGACAAATACGAAAACCTGAATGCAGCCGGTGTACTAGACCCTGCTAAGGTGACTCGTGTTGCTCTCGAAAATGCCGCATCCATCGCTGGTATGTTCTTGACAACAGAATGTATAATTGCCGATAAGAAAGAAGACAACCCTGCTCCTGCAATGCCTATGGGCGGCGGAATGGGCGGAATGATGTAATCAATTCGGTTCTCTGAAAATAAAAACGAGGATATTCATTTTTTTGAGTATCCTCGTTTTCTTTTCCGTCAGATCTAGGGAAGGTGTTTTAACCTGCAATATGTTTCAGAATATCCGAATGTTTATTATCGACATGAAAGAAAAACTTTGCATCTTTGTGTTTGGCATGAAACAAAATACAGTTGAAAATGAAACTCACTTGGAAACCATATAATCTTCAGTTGAAATATCCTTTTACGATAGCCAATTATTCCCGAACAATGACGCCTGTTGTATTGACAGAGATTGAATATGAGGGAATTGTCGGTTATGGAGAGGCGTCTTTACCCCAATATCTGGGAGAAACGCAAACGTCTGTTTGCGAATTTCTTCAAAAAGTGAATCTGTCCCAATTCAACGATATAAATCGCATAGAGGACATTCTTTCTTATGTCGATTCCATAGCAACCGGAAACACAGCAGCAAAGGCTTCCGTTGATATTGCCTTACACGATTTAGCCGGAAAAATAAAAGGCAAGCCGTGGTATTCTCTCCTGGGTTTGGACAAGGAAAAGGCTCCTCCTACAACCTACACCATAGGAATGGATACAGACGAAATTGTGAAAAAAAAGACAAAGGAAGCCAATGAAAAATTTAAAATTCTGAAAGTAAAACTTGGCGGTGAAAACGACAAAAAAATGATTGAAGTTATTCGGTCGGTCACCGATTTGCCTTTGGCTATTGATGCCAATCAGGGTTGGGCGGACAAGGAGTCGGCTTTGGATATGATTTATTGGTTGCAGGAAAAGGGCGTTGTGATGATTGAGCAACCCATGTCAAAAGCAGACTTGGATGGAAATGCGTGGCTCACGGAGCGAAGCCCGTTGCCTACATTTGCCGATGAATCTGTACAGCGTTTGGCTGATATGTCCCGGTTGAAAGGGGTATTTTCGGGTATAAATATCAAACTGATGAAATGTACGGGCATGAATGAGGCTTGGAAAATGATACAACTTGCACCATCGTTGAACCTTAGGGTGATGTTGGGTTGCATGACAGAAACATCATGTGCCATTTCAGCAGCAGCGCAGCTATCTCCTGCCGTTGAATTTGCCGATTTGGATGGCAATCTGCTAATAACGAACGACTGCTTTGAAGGGGTGTCTCAATTCGGAGGAAATATCATTTTGTCAGATCTACCCGGCATTGGAGTAAGAAAAATTTAGACAAAAAAAGAGCGGGAATTTATTAAATCCCCGCTGTATGAGTTTTTTAGGTATCAGTGTTTAAGGTAAAAAGATTGTTTTAGGTTATCAAGTACAAAATAAGGGGATTTATTTTTATCAGCCTAGAAAAAAAACATATTGTAAAACATGTTTTTTTATTTTTCAGGTTTGATAACTTTATTTTCTTTGTTCTTAAATATGTTCAATACAATTTGTTACTTGTTTCTAAATTAGTAGGTCTGCGACCTTAATAAAAAGATATCGTCACATGAAAAATGTAACTATTTTCCTTACAATTTGCTTCATTGCATTTTCTTGCAAAACGCCGCCGAAAGATGTTGTTAAGGTAGATGATTTCGACCGGATAAAAGAATCGGGTGAGTTGAACATCATTACATTAAGTAGTTCAACTTCATATTTCATATACAAAGACGAACCTATGGGGTATGACTACGAGTTGTGTAAGGATTTTTGCGATGAGCACGGGTTGACTCTGAATGTGAAAGTAGCCGAGAATCAGACAAAGCTGCTCGAAATGCTTGCCAACGGCGAAGGCGACCTTGTTGCGTATGGCATGGCTGTGCGGAATGAGATGAAAGATTCTGTTATTTATTGCGGACTGGAACAAGTGTCTCATCAGGTGCTTGTGCAATCGGCCAACAGGGGCGATACTCTGGTGAAGGATGTTCCCGACCTCATAGGAAAAGAAGTGTATGTGATGCACAACACTAAATACAATACACGTCTCGAAAACCTGAATGCTGAACTTGGTGGAGGAATTATTATTAAAGATGTGGAAAAAGATACCATCACAACGGAAGACCTGATAGAAATGGTGTCGAAAAAGGAGATTCGATATACGGTTAGTGATGAGCATATTGCCATGTTGAATAAGACCTACTACCGAAACATCGATATTTCGGTGCCCATCAGTGGCGATCAACGTTCGTCGTGGGTGGTAAGAAAAGACACTCCGAAACTGGCAGAAGCATTGGATCGGTGGTTCAGAGAAAATGGTAATACGCCTGTTTACAAAAGTATCACAAAGAAATATTTTGAATTGAGCAAGGTTGGTCCCGACGAAGATAACTACCTCGGAAGTGTTGAAATACCCAAAGGGCATTTGTCTCCTTACGATTCACTTTTTCAGGCATACGCCCAAGCTGCGGATTTGGATTGGAAATTGCTTGTTGCCATTGCTTTCCACGAGTCACGGTTCAGAAACGATGTGTCTTCGTGGGCCGGAGCCGTCGGGTTGATGGGGCTGATGCCCGGTACAGCCAAAGCGATGGGCATAGATCCGGGAGAACGTACCAATCCCGAAATGAACATCAAGGCAGGCACCAAGCTGATAGTTACTCTCGATAAAATGTTCAGGAGCATAGAAGACCCGCACGAACGGATGAAATTTGTCCTCGCTTCTTATAATGGAGGTAACGGGCATATCAGCGATGCTCGTGCCTTAGCACGGAAATATGGGGCAAATCCGAATGTTTGGGATGGCAATGTGGAAAAATACATCCAATTGAAAAGCGTTCCGGAATATTACAACGATCCGGTGTGTAAGAATGGTTATTTCAGGGGGACGGAAACAATCGCTTATGTGGGCAAAGTGATCTCGAAATGGAATTCTTATAAATCGACTGACGGCTGATGGTTGACAAGTAGACAAGTAAAAAACTTGTATCTCGTATCTTGTTTACTATATAATCAGCTAAAAACCCGTAGTACATTTAGAGAACAAAAGATAACTAACTGAAATATAATACATAATTTATATTGTCATTGAGTCGGCTTCGCTCCTCGAACGTTGTTTCTGAGTGCAACGAAGAATCTGTACTTTCTAAAAACAGATCCTTCACTTTGTTCAGGATGACAAAACGGGTATAAATCTTACAACAAATGAGTTAACATCAAAGACCTGTTGAGCGTGTGCCAAAAGTCTTTTCTACCCCTATAATCCCCTAAAGGGGACTTTTTTTAACAATTGATAATCAATACACCCCTTTAGGGGCTGGGGGGTATTTTCCGAAATTTGGAACTTTTGACACATCCCCTTTATTTTTTGTTGTCGCATGGGATTTGCAATCCCATGTTTGGCTACTATTCGGATTTTAGTTCCGGGGGTTACAAACCCCGGAGAACGGGGACGATAAAATTACAGTTGTAGGGGTGAAAAATTTTTCACCCGATGTATGTCAATATTCGGGCGTAAGATTTTACGCCCCTACTGGGAGATATTATTGTAGGGGTGGGGTTCTACTCCACCCGAAAAACATCGAAATTAAAAGAACATTTCAAGTAGCGAGAGCAGAAGCAAAATTTGTTTTGATTGTGCCGAGTCACACAAAACGACTAATGTAATTGAACCTTTCCCAACTGCTGATTCACAGCTCTCCTCTTTTCTCTGATTTTCAAAATATTTTTTTTTCGATGGAAGCGATGTTTTTAACAGCCTTGTTTTGACTAATTTAATGTTAATAAAAACGATATATTTATATCGACATAGAATAGTATATTTTTATAAACTGATATTTATAAAATAATTATAATACATTTATGGTATAACATTCAAGTTAAAATATATTTCAAATACCAGATACATATACTACTAGAACTACTATTGATGTTTTCAAGAATTCATCGAAAATCTTTTGAAAGAAAGAATTTCGATCAGCTTATTAATCCCCAATTTACGTTGGATGCGGATAATTTTTTTAATTGAATTTTGAGAATTTGATTGTTGGGATATTCCAGATTTTCGTCCGATTCGATGATTTTGGCAGCTACTTCCCGTGCATATTGCAGAATGTCTCCATCACGAACAATATTTGCGATTTTCAGGTTGAAGGCTACCCCACTCTGTTGTGTTCCTTCCAAATCGCCGGGACCACGAAGTTTCAGGTCGGCTTCGGCAATTTCGAATCCGTCATTGCTTTCCACCATTATGCTAATTCTTTTCTTTGTCTCCGCCGAAAGTTCATAGGGAGTTATCAGAATACAAAAAGACTGATCTGCGCCACGCCCCACACGTCCTCGAAGCTGATGCAACTGCGATAGCCCGAATCGCTGGGCACTTTCTATCACCATAACCGAAGCATTGGGCACATTCACGCCCACTTCTATAACAGTTGTAGCCACCATGATCTGAGCTTCATTGTTGACAAAGAGTTGCATTTCTGCGTCTTTGTCTTTCGGCTTCATTTTTCCATGCACCTTGCAAACCTTATAATCGGGAAAGACTTCCTTGATATGCTCGAAACCTTCTTCCAGATTTCGCAAATCGAGAGTTTCACTTTCCTCAATCAACGGATAAACGAAATAGACTTGCCTGCCCTCTTGCAACTGCTTTCTGACAGACTGGTACAACGCCGCACGCCTTTTATCAAATTGGTGAATAGTCTGGATGGGTTTTCTGCCGGGTGGTAACTCATCAATGACGGACACATCCAGATCGCCATAAACAGTCATTGCCAGAGTACGGGGGATAGGTGTAGCCGTCATGACCAATATATGCGGTGGAATCGAATTTTTTCGCCACAATTTTGCTCTTTGGGCAACCCCAAAACGATGTTGCTCATCTATCACCACAAGACCCAGATTATCGAACACGACAGTATCTTCAATCAAAGCATGTGTACCGATAAGAATATCCACTTCTCCCGTCAACAGATCGGAGAGTATCTTTGTTCTTGCCGATTTCTTTGTGGAGCCTGTCAATAGTTCGACCCTGACATCCATGCCAAACAAGAGTTCCGATATTGATTGAAAGTGTTGTGTTGCCAAAATTTCCGTCGGAACCATCATTGATGCCTGAAATCCATTATCCAGAGCAATGAGCATCAGCATCAGAGCAACCAGAGTTTTTCCGCTCCCTACATCACCTTGCAGCAGGCGGTTCATTTGCTTGCCTGTCGCCATATCCTGACGAACTTCCTTTATTATCCGTTTTTGAGCATTTGTGAGCTCAAAAGGGAGATTTTTGTGGTAAAATGTATTGAAAATATCACCAACTTGTCTAAAAATATGCCCTTTTATCGACTTGTTTCTGTTTTTTGTATATCTCAGTATATTGAGTTGTATGTAGAACAATTCCTCAAACTTGAGACGATATTGAGCCTGCCTCAGCAAGGCAGGGTTTTCGGGCGAATGGATATTCCTGAGAGCGGATTTCAAATCCATCAAATTAGCATCCCTGATAACGTAATCGGGTAAAGTCTCGGCAATCTGGGAATGAACGGATGAAAAAGCCGAACTGATGATCTTTTGCAAGGCTTTCGAGTTGAGATAATGTTTTTTCATTTTCTCACTCGTATTGTAATACCCCATCAACCCCATATTGTCCTGACTCCCATCAATATACGGATCAATATCGGGATGAGCAATATTGAATTTCTTGCCAAACAGTGTCGGTTTTCCGAAAACAAGGTATTGATTGTTAACCTTATACTTATCTTGCATGAACCGTGCCCCCTGAAACCAAACCAGATCAATAAATCCGGTTCCATCGGTAAAATGGGCTATTAATCGCTTATTTCGCCCCTCTCCTGCCGACTCAAAAGCTGTTATCCTGCCTTTAAGCTGAATATATGGCATATTGCCGTCAATCTCGTGAATGTAATAGATACGGCTGCGGTCGATGTATTTGTAGGGGAAATAATACAACAAGTCTTCCACCGAATAGATGCCAAGTTCCTTATTCAGGATTTCGGCTTTTTTCGGACCAACTCCGGGCAGATATTTTATGTCGGTTTGAGAAAGATTTGCCATTGCCATGCTCAGAAAAACAGTGACAAACTTACAAAATTAAATGAAATATGGCAATGACTGCCGATTACAGATGAATTTGATCGTGCATAAGCAAATGAATTTTAGCTTTCAATTTATCGCTTCCGATTCTAAATCATCATTTTTATCTTTCGATTTTTTACCTTTCTTCTTAATAGAATCATCATTCAGAGTCTGCTTATCTTGTATAGTCCTAATACTGATGTCTAAATCAGATATTTTTTTAGGAGGCAATTTTCCTATAATCTTTATTTCATCGACAATTTTGTCAAAATCAGATTTATATTCCCGATCCTGTATAATTCTAAATTTTTCATATTCTTTTTCGGCTATTTGTTTGGCAACTTTTGCCGAAACTTTACCTGCATCATTTAAAATATCATATTCATTGAATTCTAAAAATGCATCTAATCTATTTGCCCAATCTGTCATTTTCATAACTTTTTGTCTTTTTGCCAGATTCTCAGCAAAATCAAGATACATTGATACTATTCTATTTAAATTATTGAGTTCCTCTTCCTTGAGGTAATTTTTAGCATTCGACACATCACTCTTCAGTATTTTCCCTCCTTTATCCGCATTCTTATAGGTTGTTAAACCCATATTAGGCTTGGTTGAATCTGCTCTTTTCTCTATCAACTCGGCAGCAGTGCAATTATGTATAGCATAATGCAATTTATTTTGAACTGTTGCATAAAACAGTTGAGTTATAGGGGAGTATGGATCATAATCGATACTGCATTGAGCATATATATCCGTTATTTTTTGATAAAATCTTCTTTCGGAAGCACGAATCTCCCTAATGCGTTCCAGTAATTCATCAAAATAGTCTTTCCCAAAAGCGTCCTTACCTTGCTTTAATCTTTCGTCATCTAATACAAAACCTTTTATTAGATATTCTTTTAATACATCAGTTGCCCAGATCCTGAAATCAGTAGCTTTTTGGGAGTTAACTCTATAACCAACTGATATAATGGCATCAAGATTGTAATATTCTATTTCTCTACGAACCTCTCTGTTTCCTTCTTTTTGAACTTGTGCAAATTTTGCACAAGTTCGATCTTTCTCGAGCTCTCCCTGTTGGTAAATATTTGATAAATGCTTTGTAATAACACTTCTATCTACATCAAATATTTCACTCATTCCTTTTTGAGTTGTCCAGATAGTTTCGGATCTTTGATCTAAGAATATTTGTATTTTAGTGCTACCTCCTTTTCCCTGATAAAAGAGAAAATTATACTGATTATCCAACTCATCCATAATATCAATTTGCTACCAATCCATTTATTTTTTTATTAACAACTCTCACTCCTTGTAATATATCCTCTTAACACGCGACGAAACGGAAGTCAGAATTTCGTAAGGAATGGTATCTAATGATTTAGCCATATCTACCAAGTTCAACTCTTCGCCAAAGACAATCACCGTATCACCTTCATTTGCAGGAATATTCGTAATGTCGAGCATACACAAATCCATACATACGTTGCCAACCAACGGTGCTAGTTGTCCATTCACCAGAAACTTGCCTACCCCATTCCCTAAGTGGCGGTCGAGCCCGTCGGCATAACCGATGCGGATGGTTGCTATGCGTGAATCCCTTTCCATAACACCCTTACGTCCATATCCCACGGTTTCACCTTTGGGCACTTCTTTTATTTGGAGAATTGTAGTTTTCAGAGTACATACATTTCGCAGTCCGCTCAGTCCACTGGCACTGACTCCATAAAGGCTGATACCCAAGCGAACCATATCCATTTGCTCTTCCGGGAATCGTTCAATTCCGGCCGAATTCAGGATGTGTTTCATCACACGATATCCGAGTTGCCGCTCGAGCTGTCCGGCTACTTCCTTAAATGTCTTTATCTGTTCGGTGGTGAAGTCGTCAAAAGTCCAGCTTTCACTTGCTGCAAGATGCGAAAAACACGATTTTATCGACAAATAGTTCTGGTTTTTCATTCGTTCCACCAATGCGGGAATATCCTCCTTCGTGAAGCCTAAGCGGTGCATTCCCGTGTCTATTTTGATATGTATGGGATAATCTCGCGCTCCTTTGTTCGACGCTTCTTTGATAAAAGCATCAAGAATTCTGAAATTATACACCTCTGGCTCCAGATTGTAAGAAAACAGATTGTCGAACCCACGCACCTCAGGATTCAGTACTATAATCGGGACTTTTATGCCACCCTGACGAAGCAAGACTCCCTCGTCGGCTACTGCCACAGCCAGATAATCGCATTTGTGATGCTGTAAAGTTTTCGCAACCTCCACATCTCCCGAACCATAGGCATCGGCTTTCACCATGCAAATGAGTCTGGTATCCTTACCCAGGCGAGACCGATAGAAATTGAAATTGTGGACAATCGCATCCAGATTTACGTCTAAAACCGTTTCGTGCGATTTCACTTCCAGCAGTTCATTGATCTTTTCGAAACCGAAACTTCTGGCTCCTTTCAAAAGTATCATTTCATCGGAAATATTTGCCCAGACTCTCGAAGAAATAAAGTCATCTGTGGATTCGAAAAAAGAAGAATCTATCGACTTGAATATATTTTTGTTTTTCGAGATGTCTTTACCAATCCCGATCAGTTTATCAATCTTTTTCTGTTGCAACAAATCAGCCACACGATGATAGAGTGACGAAAGTGTTGTCCCCGATTGTGGTATATCGGAAAGAATCAACAGTCGTTTCAGAGAATTCAATGTAGAACGTTGCTGCAAAAAGTCTAAGGCAATCGACAACGAGTTGTAATCGGAATTATACGTATCATTGATAATAATCGTATTGTTTTTTCCCGACCTGACATCCAATCGCATTCTGACAGGTTCCAACTGTGACAATTTTTCCAGAATGGTAGCTGTGGGAACATGCAAGTAAAAAGCGACAGCTATCGCCGACATCGCATTCTCGATGGAAGCGTCGTCTGTAAAAGGAATTTCGGTTGAAAATCCATATTGCAGGAATATGAAATCGAGCTGTGTGGAAAAATCTTTCTTCGTTATTTTCTTTATTTGAAGCGGACTTGTTCCCGACATGTTTTTCGACCACGTGAGGCGTTTTTGAGTCAGGCAGGCTATTTCCATACATTCCTCGATCAAATGGTTGTCTTCTTCACATATAATGACATCACAATTGATGAAAAGTTCCAGTTTTTCGAGGCATTTTTGCTTCAAGGTTTCAAAATTTTCTTGATGAGCCTCTCCAACATTGGTCAAAACGCCTATGGTGGGAGTAATGATAGTCTCCAGTTTTTCCATTTCACCGGGTTGTGAAATGCCAGCCTCAAACAGTCCTACCTGTGTGTTTTCATTCAGTTGCCACACCGACAGGGGAACGCCTATCTGCGAATTGTAGCTCCGAGGCGACCGTGTGACATTGAAATTGGAACCAATCAGCTGATATATCCACTCCTTGACCACCGTTTTTCCGTTACTGCCTGTAATGGCAATAATCGGGATATCAAATTTTTTACGGTGAACGGCCGCAATTTTTTGTAAGGCAGCCAAAGAATCTTTTACTATCAAAAAATTGGCATCGTCAAATCTTTCCCAGTCTGCATGCAACTCCTGAACAACAAAGTTACGCACACCTGATTCATACAATTCCTGCACATATTTGTGACCATCGTTGTTTGATGTGGCGATCGCAAAAAATAAGGTTTCTTCGGGATGCAAAAGGTTACGGCTATCTGTGAGCAGGTAGTTTATATGGGCGGCATTAAGCCCTGCCTTTTTTATATTGAGGATTTTCGCAATTTCGAAAATAGTGTACGTCATTTCCCTGATAGTTTATTATTAAGCTGTTTTATTTCATTTTCACAATAAAAGTAAGGATATTTATTGCAAAAATCTGATAGTTTTAACAAAGTTTGCTTTAAAAATTGTTGGTATTCATCAGATTCGGGGTTTAGTGGTTTGTGCTCGATAGCCTTTTTCAGTTTATTCCACTCTTTTACAATTTGTTTGGTGTCGTTCTCGAAAAACATTTCACCGAACTTCTCCCATATATAACTTATTGCCAGATCGTTCGGGTGCAACATATCTTCGGCATAGAAACGATAGTCACGCAAATCGTCAAGAACTAATTCGTAGGAGGGGAAATAATAAACATCATCATTCTCTTTCATCAATTGGTCAATAGCCAACAGCAATATAGCCTTACTCAACTGGTTGTCATGAGCGCCGTCACTCCAATGACGGATAGGACTTACCGTGAACACAAGGCGAATTTTCGGATTCACTTTTCTGAGTGATTCGATCAATCCGTTCCAAACGGTTACTATTTCGTTCAGGTCGACCCTTCTACGGGTAAACTCCTTTGCCGGAAGTTTATGGCAGTTTGCAACAACTCCGTTTGTGGCATTATGAAAATAAACGAACGACGTTCCGAAAGTAATGAAACATACATCAACCGACGATATATTGTCTCTCAAAAGCAATAAACTGTTATTTATTTTCGCAAGGCTTTTTTGCGGATCAATATCCGAAAAATCGCCATGATGCTGAAAACTATGGAATAAGCCATTGTGTTGAAAAATATCGCTTTCATCGAATATTTTACCCGACAAAGCAGTATGCAGCGATTGAGCTATTGACAAAGGATTGTAGAGGATGCCAAAAGGATTTATCATCACATCAAACTTGTCTGAGGATAGTTTTCTCCCTATATTCTCTACAAAGCAAGAGCCTGTGAGCAACAACTTCGATTGATGGTTGATGCCAAAAGGAACCTTTTGCAATTCTATTTCCGTCCTGAAATCCATTATTCAAAAATTAAGTTTGAAATAAAACAGAACAAAAATAAGAAAGATGTATGGAATAACTTACTTTTTCTTCTCTTCTTTCCGATTGAAGAACTTCCAGAAGAAAAGCAACTGATAATCTATTGCATTCTGCCAGTAAGGGCCATTGTGCGCACCGGGGCGAACGATATAATCGTGCTTAATGTTTCGATAACGCAATTCTTGATGAAGTTTCTCGTTTACACCGAAGAAAAAGTCTTCTGTTCCGCAATCTATAATGATAGAAAGAGTATTCGGCTCGATTTTAGAAATTTGAGTCATCACCGTATGATCGTCCCATACTTTAGGGTTGTCTTTATACGATCCGATAGATTTTTTCATTTCCCAATTGTTGGGGAACGGACGAATATCCACACCCCCGCTCATCGACCCGCAAGCACCGAAAACGTCAGGATGATTGATCGCCAGCCAAAGCGCACCATGACCACCCATACTAAGTCCGGCAATAGCACGCCCATTAGGCGATTGGATGGTTTTGTAGTTTTTATCTATATAGCCAACAAGCTCTTTGCTCACATAAGTCTCATACTGCATCTTCGGATTGATGGGACTATCCCAATACCAGGCATTTTTTCCGTCGGGGCAAACAATAATCATTCCTAGTCTTGAAGCCTCTTCCGGCAATTCTTTTTTCAGTTCTACCCAACTGCTATGATTACCACTATATCCATGCAAAAGATAAAGTACCGGATAGTTTTTATTCGCATTTCTATCGTACCCAGCAGGAAGTATAATTACATTTTTCACCTCGCTCCCCATTTTGGGACTGGGTACGGAAATAGTTTCAACTGTCTGGGCATTAATATTCAAAACCAAACAGAGAGTCAGAAATAAGGCTAGTTTAATTTTACTCATGATTTTTCAGATCTTTTAGTTACGTATATTAAAGTATATTTAAATAGTAGGGTCAAATTCGGCAAACTTCACTGTCGTTGCATGGGTTTTGCAATCCCATGCTTGGCTATTATTCAATTTTCGTCAATATTCTTTTCTTCCGCATTTTTTCCAAATGCTTTTGCCGCCCATTTTGGAACCAAAATAGACCCGATGAAAAGGTAATTATAATAAGTCAACAGCCTCCAAAGCAAAACGATCACGGGCACAAGTCCTACCACGGGAATGAATTCGGCCAGATACCCTTTGAATATAAATTCGGTGAAACCGCTTCCTCCAGGCGTCGGACTGACAACCATCAATATCCACATCACAAACTGACGGGCAAAAACCAACAAGTTGTCACTCACTTGGAAAAATGCCATAAAAATAGCATTCACTACAAGATAACGGGAACACCACGACAAAATTGTGGCCGAAACAGAAGGAAACCAAAAGGAAAAACCTTTCCCCCGAATTTCACGGGAACTAGTCACAATGTCATCGCCAACTTTTATAGCCGCATTTCTCCACCTGCGAAGAAATGGGAGATGAAATATCTTTATCAGAATCCACCTTATAATCTGAGGTTTGAAAAATAATCCGACAATAAGTCCCAAGCAGATAACCAGCTTAAGCACATAAGCAACTATAAACAATCCCGTAACACCCGCTTCTATCGCCGTTGAGTCCATAAACAGCCTATCCAACGGAATAAATAGGAGCAAAAACGGGAATGTAACAACAAAAAACATTTCGTCCAGAAACAAAGTCACAAACACAATCGTGGTACTTCTTCCCACCGATATTTTTTCTTTTGCAAGGAAAAGTACAGCCATACTGGAGCCTCCAACGGTAGATGGGGTTATAGCAGAACCAAACTCGGCCAAGAGCGTGACTTTTATGCACTGTTTCCACGACAACAGCTTGTCTGTCAAATATCTATACCGGATAATAAAACCCAGATCACGACCTACCATGAGAAGCAAGGCTATGAAAAGCCAGAACACCATTGTCCACGAAAGGCTGATTTTTTTCAGACCCTCGATATTCTCCGCTTTATTTTCTCCGAAAAAATCCTGCCAAAACATAAAAATGATAACCCCGAACCCTATTATTGTGGGCAGGATTATTTTCCACCTGCTGAATGGTGTAGTTGTACCTTGCATATTTAGTATGATAAATTTCACCCAAAGATAAGAAAAGAAATAAGAGATATTATATCGAATAAAGCGTTACTTGATTTATTTGTGGTGATGATAAACAAGTAAACGGGTAGATAAGCGAAAAATCCAGAAGTCGTTATTTCCCGGATTTAAAATCCGGACAGTAGCCAAGCATGCGATTGCAAATTCCATGCGACGACAAGAGGAGTTTGTTCCCTCTCTTTTGGGTAGGACTTAGGGTGAGGTGTAGGGGTGTATTGATTATTAATTGAAGTCATCTAGACTTTTTCGTTTTATTCAATTTTGTCATCCTGAGAGTATCGAAGGATCTGTTTTTTTTAGATGTTTCACTACGTTCAACATGACAAAAACTTAAAAATTAAGTATAATTTAAAAAGTCTAGATGACTTCATTGTTTAAAAAGTCCCCTTTAGGGACTAGGGGTAGAAAAGACTTTTGGCACACGCCCCTACAAACGCACCACAGATTATAGAGTTTTTTTATATATAATTACTTTTTTTATTTCTGTTTCTATGTATATCTTTGCATATTAAACAAATAACAAGAACAAAGACTTATTTTGATGAAGAAAATATTATTCCCTCTGATGGCCGTATTAGCATCATTCATAGGAATTACAGCACAAACCGAATTGACAGATACAACCTACACCGTCACAGTCAAATTTCCTAACAACAAGACAGAAGGGAGAACCGTATCTTTGCATAGCCTCGATCTCGACACATACGATTTGAATACTATCAGCACGGCAACCGTGAAAGACTCCGTCGCACAATTCACAGGCGCAACCGGAGAACCATCAATAGCATTATTATCTGTGAGTGGAGAGAAAAACCCATTTGTCAACTTTGTGTTGGAACCCGGAAAAATATTTGTAAGGAAAGACAATATTACCACTTTCGGCGGTACAATTTTAAACGACACCCTAAACCGGTTTAATGTAGATGTCCGTTCCAGATATGACGCAAAATTTGAGAACCTGAAAAAAAAGGCAGATCAGGCTTCGGGCAACGAAATACAGATGAAGACTCTTCAAGAAGAATACAAAATCCTGTCGAAAGCCATGATGGATGAGATATTCGTTTTCACAAAAGAGAATATAAAAAATCCGATAGGTGAATTCAATTTCTTATCTCTGGCAAATTATTTTGATTTTGACCAGACCGACGAACTCCTGGGAATGCTCAGACCCGAGATAAGTGAAACACAGACCGTAAAGAGCATAAAATCGATTCAAGACCTGACTCGTGCCACTCAGATAGGGCAATCTTATACTAACCTCGAATATCCCGATATAAACGGGAAAAAAATAGCTTTATCGGATTACGTAGGCAAAAGTAAGATCATACTGATAGACTTTTGGGCGTCGTGGTGTAGGCCATGCCTGAAAGAAATGCCTAATCTTGTAGAAATTTACAATAAATATAAAGACAAAGGGTTCGAAATTGTAGGAGTATCTCTCGATCAAGACAAAACGAGATGGGTGTCTACATCGAAAAGAATGAATATAACATGGCCGCAGATGTCCGATCTTGGCGGTTGGCAATCGGAAGCAGCCCAAAAATACGGGGTCAGCTCCATTCCTGCAACGCTGCTGTTGGACAAGGACGGT
This sequence comes from Dysgonomonas sp. 520, assembly GCF_010501095.1. GTDB lineage: Bacteria > Bacteroidota > Bacteroidia > Bacteroidales > Dysgonomonadaceae > QVMP01. The sequence goes on from NZ_QVMP01000022.1 coordinate 60,620, forward strand.
AAAATTATTGCGAAAAATTTGGTCGGACCGGCATTGGAGAAGAAAATAGCTGAACTATTGCAATAAGAAGTTCGTTATAACGAATGCGAATCAGTGTTTGAAGAATATTGGTTTAAATTATACGCATCAACCTTACAAAAATCGTTAACGTCGAATTTAACCAAATACTGATTAGTATTAAATAATATAAAAATAAGATGAAACAAATTTTAGTAGCGCTCTCAGTAGCCATTCTGGCGCTGAGTTCTTGTTCAAATAATTCGAAACTGACAGGGGTTCTGCCCGACGACCAGTTCGACGGATCGACAGTTTACCTGTATGCTGCACCAAGTAGTTTTGAGGAATATGTCATAGTAGACTCGACAAAAATAAAAAGAAATACATTCAGCTTTTCGCGCAACGTAACCGACACAGCTACCTTGCAGTTTATAGATATTCCCGATATAAACGAACCAAATATACCTCGGAGAGCTTTTTTCATTAACGAAAAAGGGGCGATAACCCTCAAGCTCGACAGCATTCCCCATGTAAGCGGAACACCGATGAATGACGACTATCAAGAATTTCAGGATAAAACCTTGGCCATTCATTCCAAGGTGGAAAAACTTCTGATGGATTTTCAAATTTCGGATGCAAAAGGAGATAGTATTCCCGAGTCGAAAGTGAACGAATTGACTACTTTAAGGGACGAATATAAATCGTATATACTGCAATATATCGAAAAAAATATAACCAACCCGGTAGGTGAATTTTACTTCCTTTCCTTTGGCGATGCTTTCGACCGAAGCAAGATAGATGAACTATTGGCTAAAGCCGATCCGTCTTTTAAAGCAAAAATAAAGGAACTGACCGGAGCCGATACGGCAGAAGAGCCTCAAGGCGTTCCCGTTGGCGAAAAATATATTGACGTGAAAGGTAAAACACCTCAGGGAAAGGAAGTTGCCTTGTCCGACTATGTAGGTAAAAAGAAAGTTGTCCTTATTGATTTCTGGGCTTCGTGGTGCAACCCATGTATAAAGGAATTTCCTCATGTGAAGGAAGCATACGATAAATACAAATCGAAAGGATTCGAAATAGTGGGAATATCTCTGGACGATGAAGAAAAAGCCTGGACGGGAGCCATCAAAAAGTATAAGCTGAACTGGGTGCACATATCCGACCTGAAAGGATGGGGAAGCAGCTTGTCGGCTCCATACAATACGGCAACTATACCTGCCACCTACTTGGTCGATCAGAATGGTGTTATCATAGCAAAAGACCTCAGGGGAGACGAGCTCAGCCGAAAACTGGAAGAAATATTGAACTAAAAATAAAATTCGCAGTAATTCTGAATAAGGTTGTCAATTAATTGATGACCTTATTTTTGTTCAGATGCGTATTATTTTTGTATTTTTGACTGATACTTAAACACAACCGAATATGCTGAAAAAAGATACATTAAACTTTATTGCTGCCCTGAAAGAGAACAACAACAGGGAGTGGTTTGCAGAAAATAAGGCATGGTATGAACGTGCCCGTGCCGATTTTGAAATACTTGTGGCTCAGGTATTAGCCGAAATTGTTTCGTTCGACAAAGAGATCGGAAACGTAAACCCGAAGCAATGTATTTTCCGCATCTATCGGGATACCCGTTTTTCTCAGGATAAAACACCATACAAAACTCATTTTGGCGCAGTATTCCGTGCCAGAGGTCTTGACAAGTCTTCCGGTTATTATCTCCATATCAGTCCCGAAGAAAGTTTCCTGACCTGCGGTCACTACATGCTAATGCCTGACCAACTGAAAAAAGTGAGAAGGGGCATTTATGAAGATTACGAAACATTCAGGGCAATACTTGACGAAAAAAACTTCAAAAAAGAGATTGGCGACCTCTACCGGGACGAAGATGCACTGAAGCGGGTTCCCAACGGATTCGACAAAGAACATCCGGCAGCAGAATATTTGAAGTTGAAGCATTTTTATGTCTTGAAGAACGTAGATGAAGAGCAAATTCTAAGCAAAGATTTTGTTGAATACGCAGGGAAAATATACAAGCAAATGCAACCGATGAGCGAATTTTTGAATGACTTGATATTGGATTGATGTCTTTATGAGAAAAACTAAGTATACTCGTAGTGCATTTAGAAAAAAAAAGATAATTAACTGAAACATAATACATATTTACATTGTCATCCTGAGTAAAACGAAGGATCTGGATTGAAAATACACAGATTTTTCACTTCGTTCAAAATGACAAAACCAATATAAGTCTTATAATAAATGAGTTAACATCAAAATCTTAAATGCACTACGGGTTAAGTATATTGTCTGTCATGCTCTTCATTTAATGAAAACGCACAACACCTAAACCATTTTTTCGTATTTTTGTTTCTAATATTCAAAAAGAAATTATTTAAAAAAATAGCTCTATGAACAGTGTCATCAAATTAAGCCTCTGCATTGGTATTGCTTTACTTGCTTTTGCGTGTAAAGACAAAAAGACGGAAACAATTCCGGTAAATGAGAGAAATGAAATTTTCAATAATCTTTTCAGTGAAGTGCCCGACACATCTTTTCAGATAGGAGAAAACAAACTGCTGTTTATAAAGACTACGGAAAAAGATTTGGAGACAGACAGTAAGCTTTTCATCGTTGAAAAGGAAAAAAACGAATGGAAATGCACCAGAGAAAAAATGCTTTACGAAGGTGTGATGTTTAGCAGTATAGATTCTCTTCGCATCACCACGATAGGCGATTCTTCTTACCTGTATTACGAATATTACCAACAAGGAGGTAGCATGGGCAATCATAACGTCGATTTTGTGCTGTACAATTACGATAACGACCAGCTATACACACTGTTCTATGAATTTTATCCGCAGAATCAGGGCGATGTTTTTCCCCAATTCACCGATAGCGAAAATTTATCGCAACCTGTCAACGATTTCCTCGAAAGCAAGGCAGCAATATCAGATCGGGTTTTAGATACCGACAGCAAGGAGTTCAGAGCCTTTATCAGCGAATTTTGCTCGAACAGAGAGGCACAAATAACTCACATTAAATTTCCGGTCGGATTCTGGCTGAAAAAGATAGAAGGCAATTGTTCTCCCGAAAGTCCGTATTATGACGATTATTATGGCGAATGTTTAGAAAAAGTGCCATTTAATCAGTCGAACTGGACATTCCTTGAAAAGAAAACACTGACACCTTTCTTCAATCAAAAAGATAATTCTTTCGGAAGTTGGTCTAAACCATCTCCCAACACAATGGTCTTTAGTTCAGGATGGGTAGAATCGGAACTTGCATACAGTGCTACTTTTGAAAGGGTAAATGGAAAATGGATGCTGACCGAATATTACGGAGGTTATTAGAAAGATTCAGTAGTTGAAATAGGTTGGATAAATTGTACAATGTCTTCCTAGTAGGGGCGTAAAATCTTACGCCCAAATATCAACAATACCTGTCTTCCTAGATGCTTCGCGTTGCTCAGCATGACAAATCTTTCGGGCAGACTAAGAAGCCTGCCCCCTACAAACGCACCCCCTCCCATCCCAAAAAGAGGAGAAGTTTATTCCCTCTCTTTTGGAGAGGGTTAGGATGAGGTGTATCCAACTACTGATTGGCATAACTCATTGAAAAATATGCCCACAAAAAACAAAAAGACCCCAAAAACGTTAACTTATTTATGGAAATATGTATAGATTTTGACGGAACCTGCGTTACGCACGAATTCCCCGAAATAGGGAAAGACATTGGAGCGGAAGAAGTACTGAAAGAGTTGGTGAATAAAGGACACAAGCTCATTCTCTTCACCATGCGGAGCGACCGGAAGAAAAAGAAGAAAGATAAATTGAGCAACGAGACTTTCATTGTTGAAGAAAACCGATTGACAGAAGCCGTGCAATGGTTCGAAAAAAAAGGCATACCGTTGTATGGTATTCAGAAAAACCCGACACAAAGGTTCTGGACTTCATCACCCAAAGCGTATGGACATCTCTACATAGATGACGCCGCCCTAGGCTGCCCGCTCATTTATCCCGAAAATGGAGACAGAGCCTATGCCGATTGGGAGAAAATAAGGCAACAACTGATCGAAAACGGCATTTTACGGTAGATTTTCAGATAAAAACTACTGAAATTTTGAGTGGAATTATGATTTAAATAAAAAACTATTATTTTTGTATCCGATAACAGGAGTTGGCGTGATAGTTCAATGGATAGAATAGAAGTTTCCTAAACTTTAGATCCGGGTTCGATTCCCGGTCATGCTACTAAAAACCTCACAGTTATGAAAAAATCTTTTTTTTACATTTTAGCAGCATTATTTTTGGTGGCTCTAGTGCCTCAAAAAGCACATTCTCAAATCAATTGGGGTATTAAAGGCGGTGTAGACCTTGTTGATCACAAAATCTCGACCGACATGTTGAACGTGAAAAACCGTCTGGGTTACAACATTGGCCTTACGTTGGAAATATTGCCTTTCAACGGACTAGGACTTGAAACGGGACTGCTGTACGGGCATAAAGAATATTCGACAAAGGAAAAAGAAGCTTCGAAAATAGATGTTTCGGACTATGACTACATAACAATCCCGCTGAATCTGAAAAAACGCTTCAGCCTGCTAGGTCCGATAGACTTGTATGCGCTTGGTGGTGTATACGGAGAAGTGAAACTAGGCGGAGGGAATGTAATTTCAGATACTTTTAAAAAATTCAAGTCGAAAGGTTTCCAGATGGGACTGAATCTGGGTGCAGGTGTTCAACTTTTCAAGCATCTTGATGTCGGTTTAAATTTCAGATATAAACTGACAGATAATTACAGCGAAGATCAACCAGATTTGAAAGATTTGCTCGATTCGCATCAAAAAACATGGTATATGACTGCCGCTTATTATTTCTAAGAACAGACAAAACAAATCATACCGAAAAAGCAATCTCCGAACATAGAAGATTGCTTTTTTGTTTTTTCTGAATTATACATTTAAAACTCAGAAATTGTTATTTTTCTGAATCTTGATTTCTTTTTCCATTTTTTTTATATCTTTGTAGTCTGATAATGAGACAATGAGAGCCTCCGTCACTTACAG
>NZ_QVMP01000023.1:0-8490 GCF_010501095.1 Dysgonomonas sp. 520
ATCTGGGCATATACATTCGATAAATTATACAAACTATAAATAGCAACTTGAATTAATTAAATAAATTGAAAGAGTATGAAAGCTAAAAGTTTTATTACAACAATCCTCATATTGTTCTTTTCCTTTGCTGTTTATGCACAAGAAATAACCGTAAGAGGAACTGTAATTCAGGCAGACGATAAAGAATCGGCAATAGGGGCAACTGTTACCAAAAAGGGCACCACAATCAAGGCAACGACCGACTTTGATGGAAAATATAGTATAAAAGCCTCGAAGGGTGATACCCTTGTCTTCACTTATCTTGGATATGAGACACTGGAAGCAGAGGTGAAAAGTGACACCTTAAATATCAAATTGGCAATAGATGATCGTATATTTGAGGATTGCCTGTTTATAGGCAAGCCCAGAATAAGATATAACAAAATTAAAGCTGTTGATTGTAAGGTTAGAAATGAAGACCTGCATTTAAAGACTCCTTCTAAAAATACAGAGCAAACTCTTGATGGAAAGCTAGCCGAAGTAAATGTAAATTCGAAAGGCGAAGCAAATTCAAATATCCGGATACGGGGAACCGGTTCCGCTTCAAGCGGCAATACACCAATGTATGTAGTTGATGGCGTTCCCATGTCCGATATTTCGCATATTTCCGCATCCGATATTTCGTCTGTAAGTGTATTGAAAGATGCAGCTTCGACAGCCATTTACGGCTCACGGGCAGCAAACGGCGTAGTTATTATTAACAGTAACGCCCATAGTTCTGGCAATGAAGAGTATAGTGCAAAATCTGAAAATAAATTTATCACAGCTTCGCAAGAGCCTCTCTCTACATTTTCGGTAGATGTTGATGTAGCTTCTTATTCCAATTTCAGAAGATACATCAATCAAGGAAAGTTGCCTCATGAAGATGCTATACGGGTAGAAGAATTTATAAACTATTTCTCGTATGATTATGGAAAACCGACAGGAAAAGACCCTGTGAAAATAACAACAGAAGTTGGTGAATGTCCGTGGAATACAGACCATCGTTTGGTTCGTATCGGACTGAAAGCGAAAGAAATAGCGGACAGGAATTTGCCTCCTACAAATTTTGTATTTCTCATTGATGTATCGGGTTCAATGTATGGAGCAACACGTTTGGATTTGGTAAAATCATCTATGAAACTTTTAGTCAACAATCTTCGCGAACAAGACCGGGTTGCCATCGTTACATACGCTGGCAGTGCAGGCGTGAAACTTCCCTCAACTTCGGGAGCTGACAAACAGAAAATCAGGGAAACTTTGGATGATTTAAGTGCGAGTGGTTCCACCGCCGGCGGTGCAGGTATAAAGTTGGCATACGAAATTGCAAAGAAAAATTTTATAGAGAAAGGTAATAACCGCATAATCCTTTGCTCTGACGGCGATTTCAACGTGGGTGTATCATCGAACGAAGGACTGGAAGATTTGATCAGCCGTGAACGTAAAAGCGGAATATTTTTATCTGTTTTAGGTTATGGAATGGGTAATTATAAGGACAGTAAAATGCAAATTCTGGCAGAAAAAGGAAACGGAAACGCCGCCTATATAGACAATTTGCAGGAAGCAAATAAAGTTTTGGTAAATGAATTCGGAGCAACTATGCACACTGTGGCTAAAGATGTTAAGTTGCAGGTCGAATTTAATCCGGCTAAGGTAAAGGCGTATCGCTTGGTAGGATACGAAAATCGTTTGCTCAACAAAGAAGATTTCAACAACGATGCTAAAGATGCCGGAGAAATGGGGGCGGGACACACTGTAACTGCTTTTTATGAAGTTGTGCCTGTTGGAGTAGAGAGCAATCTGACTCCCGATGTTGATGAGCTAAAGTATCAAAAAACAGAAGAAAAAAAGAAAGTTGCCTATACAAATTCACCCGAACTATTAACGGTGAAATTGAGATATAAACAACCCGACGGAGAGAAAAGTAAGAAAATTGAATTATCTTTGGAGGATAAAGGAAGAAATGAGGTATCTGCGGATTTCAGATTTGCATCGGCCGTAACGATGTTCGCTCAATTGATAAGAAACTCCAATTATAAAGGAGGTGCTACTTACAATAAGGTTATAGATTTAGCCAAATCGGCCTATGGCGACGATTCTCAAGGATACAGGCACGAATTTGTGAGATTAGTAGAAACTACAAAAGGATTAGATAACAAATAAAAGAAAGGGTAAAGAAAATGAGATCGAAAATAGGAATAATAATGATATTGGCTTGTATTGGTTCATTTCTATTATACAATTATGCCAGCAAATCGAGCAAAATGAAAGATGAGTTAGCTAGTAAGCCGGACTATCTGGAAGGGTTTGTATTTGACAAAGTAACCGAGCAGCCGATAAAAGATGTTGAAATTGCTATCAAAGAATATAATCCTAAAGTGTCGACAGACGATCAAGGTCATTTTTACATTGATGCAAAAGAAACTGATGAGCTGGTTTTCAGAAAAAGTGGATATGCTCCGCTAATGGTGAGTGCTAAAGAAATCGAGAAAGTATATATGTTCCCTAACGAATAAAGTAAAAGTCAAGGCAACTGCCTTGACTTTTAAACTTTTATATATTATCGTTTCTCCAACATTTTCAGCCTGTCTTCCAGTTTTTCAATAATTGTCTGTTGCTCCTGAATGGCTTTCGTCAAAATCGGAATCAACTCTATGTAATTCAAGGAATATGCAGCATTGTTCTCATCTTCTGGCTTAGCCACTGCCGAGGGTATTACACTTTCCACATCCTGAGCAATAAAGCCTATATGATGCTGAGGCTCAGAACTATCCCCAATAACTACCCCGCCATTCTCGAACCTGTAATCCGTGTGCATATCGTATTCAACAGGGCGCAGCCTCATTACGGAAGAAAGGCCGGAGCTGATATCTTCTATATTCGTCTTGATGCGACGGTCGGAGTTTTGGGTGAGAGTACCTCTAAGCCATACATTTCCTCCTGTTTCTGCCCTAAAAGCAGGAATCCAAATTCCGTCGTCCTTAGCTGACCCAACAACTAAAGCATCCGTTGTATTCGCATTATCTCCGATATTCATATGTAATTCTGTAGCATCTGGTGCTTCATTATATTTAACCAACCATACCGGATCTGTATTTCCGCCGGTACCCAAAAATATGAGCCTTGTCCCATATCCCAATCGTCCGGAACCGTCATCATCATACATAGCAATGCCCACTGATACATATCCACTATCACTTGCCAAAACTGTGTTATATGTCGTATTAACAGCCCCTGTTACTTTCAACTTATAAGCACTTGAAGTATTTGACCCGATAGCCACATTTCCGATTTGGTAAATGTCCTGAGCGTTACCGGTAGCTTGAGTGGTAGTCCCTTGCACATACCAGGGTTCAGTGGTGGGCATATTGTAAAAGAATGGTTGCCAGATAGAACCATCGAAATAATAATAACCAACAGCAGTTACTTTAATCGTTTTGGCTGTCAGTGTTCCCGATAGGTCTGTTACATAGACTATTGCTCCTCTTTGTGCAGCAGAATACCGGGCATCTTTACTGATAAGTTGTGTCCTTGTCAGATTCGGAGCAATAACCCCTTCGGCTGTTGTACCATCTGTTTTAAGAGGTGTCACATCTACTGTTGCCCTCGGATTCTCCGTATTCACTCCGACCTGTCCGTAAGCGATGGTACAGGTCAAAAGCGTCAATAAGAATAAAAAACTTTTTTTCATAATTTTTAATGTTGTTTGTCGTGTTAGTTTTTCGTCTCCAGTTCGTTTTTGCCTCTTCTTCAAAATTGCTAATCACCTGATTTTGTGCGACTAATATGCTCTGTCACTTTAGCAGTGACAGAGAAGCCTTTTTAAATATGTTACATTGTTGATTATGAGTGAATTAAGTTTTATGAGAAAAGCAAATGTTAAACACCTTGTTAAACATGAGATTATTCACTCCAATAAAATAGCAGATGCAGTTGAAATAAATTGCTGATAACAAACAATTAAACTGAGATGAGAGAATATTCAGATCAAAAATTTTCGTTAAATACTCGTTAAACACGCACTAATTCAAATACTTAAATAACAATACGATATGAATTTTGAAAATAGAGACATAGACACGAACATTATGTTCGTTGATCTGGAAAGAGGAAAACAATGGAGTTCTAAGCAAGAGAATTGCTGCTTCATTTTAATCATCACAGGCAAGCTCAATATCTATCTTGCCGATATTAAGGAAGAGGTTATCCCGGCAAATAATCTATTTTTTTTACCAACAGGATATGGATGCCTGATTAATGCTCTGGAAAAGTCTTCTTTCGTGTCAATCGGCATTAATGATGAAGATTATTTGTATGACAGTTGCAGAATGAAGGAGCTAAAAAACGCAGAACAACAAGGTGTTAGCTATCTGCCTTTCAATAATGTAATGAGCGGATATATTCGTTCGCTCCTGATTTACAGGGGCAAGAATGTAGATTATAATTTTCTGGCTGACATCAAAGCTAAAGAGTTGATTTGCATACTCAAAGCATCATATACAGAGGAACAACTGAACGGATTTTTCAGTACATATATCACTAATGATCTCTATTTCACAGAACAGGTCAGAAAATTAACCAAAAGCGTCCGAAATGTCAGGGAACTGGCTGATCAGATGCATTATAGCTATTCGGGTTTTAATAAGAAATTCAGGAAAGTATTTGGTGTTTCAGCCTATTCGTGGCTCAGACAACGAAGAGCCAACACGGTTTACCACGAAATATACCACACGGACAAGAGCCTGAAGCAAATATCGACCGATAATAAATTCGCAACTCTGTCTCATTTCAATGAGTTTTGTCATAAGATATTGGGTGCTTCGCCCCGACAAATCAGGAGTAAAAGATACAGGAAGCAAAATACATAAGTTTAAGGAATATTACAGGGAGTGAGCGACACATATTTTGCCATAAATTTGCAGTGAACAAAGCCTCTGAAAAACAAAGCTCTGTCACTGCTAAAGTGACAGAGCTTTACTATTATTGATAACGAGAGTACAAATATACGCAATTTTTTTTATTATATACGAATATTGCTCGTATTTCATTTTTTCAGAGTAAATAAAAATTCAAGTCCACCATTCTCTCTGTTTTTGACGAGTATCTTTCCCTTATGAAATAAGACGGCATTTTTAACAATAGAGAGGCCTAATCCCGAACCTCCATTATCCCTCGTACGCCCTTGATCAACACGATAGAACCTTTCAAATAGGCGATTGAGATGTTCTTCCGGAACACCTTTTCCTGTATCGTAATAATTTAGGTACACATATTCTTCGTCATCTAAACTATTACTGATATGAATTTCTATATTTTGTCCGCCATAGTTGATAGTGTTATCCACAAGATTCCGAAAAATGGAATAAATCAGAGTATAGTTGGCGTTTATAGTAAGTTCATGGTCAATATTAGAATAAAATTTTATATAATTTTCCGAAAGCCTATTGCTAACATCAATCCGCACATCATCTATCAATTGCGACAGGTTTACTTTCTCGTATGAAAATTGGGATGAATATTCTTCTACTTTCGATAATAAACTCACATCCTCAATAAGAGTGGATAGACGAATCGTTTGTTGATAAGCTCTTTCTAAGAATTGCTCTTGCTTTTCCTTTGGTAAAACATTTTGAGTTATCGTTTCCAGATAGCCACGAAGACTGGTAACCGGGGTTCTTAATTCGTGAGCAATATTATTGGTCATTTCTTGTTTTAGACGGCGATTTTTTTCAACACGAGTTACATCTTTTATAGATACCTCAAAACTTTTATCTTCATAAATAACTATCTGAATCTGAAATATTTTCCCATTGGATTCAATATTATAGATATAATAATTTTGATCGAGCTGCTTGTTCCGAAGAAAATCCGTAACAGGCTTAAACTCATCCAATTCAAAAACAGAATCAACTTCAAATGTAGGTTTATTGGCGATAAGATTCAGATATTGAATAAAATAAGTGTTTGCATATATTTTTTCAAGGTTGGGTTTGAAAAGTCCTATACCTTCACCAAGGTGATGAAAATGCTGGATAAGTTTCTCTCTTTCCAGTTCGATCTCTTTTTTACCCGCCTCTTTTTGTTTCAGAATAGCAATAAGTTGGTTTCCAATTTCACCTAGTTCGTCATCGGGCAAACTGATTTCTTGCGGCATCGGATTATTATCTCTGATATCGGACGTAAAATTTTTCAGTTTTGTTATCGACTTACTGAATCTTCCTGCTGTTATATTCAACAAAATCAAAACAACAACAAACAATCCTACCACTACATAGATAAACATATTGTCAGCTTTCATCAAACCTTTGGTCTGTATATTGTATGGTAGAGCCACCCGAATAAAATAATCCGGATATGCTTTGGCAAAATACAGATATTCGTGACGGGTAGAGGTTGACATACGAACATTCGTGCCAAAGGGTTGGTATTTAGCTTGTAATATTTCGGGACGGCTCAGATGATTGTCTAGCTTACTTATATCTTTTACGTCTTTGTCGTATAACACTTTCCCTTCGACAGTCACTATTGTAATGCGGATTTCCTTGGGTAGATAAGTAACAATCCGATTGAAGTTAATAGCATTGCTACTATCGTTCGGGTTGTTCTGTTCTATAAAAGTATGGATGAATTCGGCATAACCATCCAACTTGCTTTCCAAGGCCTCGGTTCGGTATTTTTTTTCATCTCTTTGCTCTATGTAAATGATACAAATAGCGAACAATGCAAAAATGATGAAAAATGAACCGAATATCCGTTGTTTATAAGTCAACTTCATTGCATATAAAATTTATGTTTTATTTTATCTCCGGATTGAAACTATACCCATATCCTGTTCTGTTGATGATATAATCGCCATATCGTCCTATTTTTTTTCTCAAGCGAGCAATATGTACATCCACTGTCCTGTCGAGGACTATATTGTCTCCCTCCCATGCTCTTGCCAAAATATCGGAGCGGGAAAACATCTTCCCTGCATTTTTCATCAGAAGCAGCAAGATGTTGTATTCTGTCTTGGTAAGGTCTATAATATTATCATCAAGAGATACGGTTTTGCTATCCGCATCTACACTGAGTGTACCTATTGTTACACTCTGATTTTTACCTTGTTGTGTGTTACATGCCCGTTTCAAAACACTTCTCACACGGGCTATAACTTCTTTTACCGAGAATGGCTTAGATATATAATCATCCCCTCCGATAGAAAACCCCGTGAGCATGTCGTTCTCCGTATCTTTTGCCGTGAGAAATATTATAGGAATATTGTTCCCCGATTTTCGCAACTGATCGGCAAACCTGAAACCTGAAATACCGCCCATCATCACATCCAGAAGGATGAGTTGATGTTGTTTCGATAATTTAGAGGCAGCCTCTTCCGCCGATTCTGCCGTATCTATGCGATAACCCTCATTTTCGAGGTTAAACTGCAGTATGTCGCGAATATCAACTTCATCATCAACAACGAGTATGGCTATGTTCCTGTTATTTATTTCCATGACGTATGTCTTTTCCTTCGGTCAAATATACGGTAGCTTCCGCAATGTTAGTGGCACTATCTCCCACACGTTCAAGGTTGTAAGAAATAGCATTGATGTTCATTATGTTCCTTACATCTTCTTTCGATAACTTCTTCTCAGCAAAAGCCTCTTGTAAAGATAAACTTATTTTGTGGAAAATCTCGTCTACTTTGTCATCTTCTTCAATCACCTGATACGCGATTTTACTGTCCTCGTTGGAAAAAGAAAATATCGCATTACGAAGCATCTCACTCACATATTGAAGCATTTTGTGCAGAAGTTTATTCTCTTCGGCAAACTGAGGTAGATTTATATTCGTTTTCTTTGAAAAATGAATTATGTTCAGTAATGTATCACCAACCCTTTCTAGATTGTTTGTTATATCCTGATAGGTGATAATCTTTCTCAGGTCTGCGGCTTTGGGGTTGAATTGAAAAATAGCGAAAACCACCTCTTCCCTCACTTTTACTTCCAACCTGTCCATTATCACTTCGTTGGCCTCGGCTTCTTCATACAACGATTCTATGGAGTTGTCTTCCAGCAATTTTGTTGTTATATGAAGTTGGGTAAGAGCCGTTTTCGAGATCAACTCAAAATCATTCAGCAAGAGTTGAAGTTGTTTCAATTTTATATTTGTTGTCATATTTTTAAGTTTTAAGTTATTTAAGTTTTAAATGTTAGGCTTCTTATAGCTTATGCGAATCAGGAGTTAAAATAGGTTCTTTTTTATTCGATATTTTTTACTGTCGCGTCTCTTGCAGAGACTTGCTTTCTCAACTTTTTGGTGTCAAAAAGTTGCAAAAAACAGTGCTTCGCTCCTCGCCGACCTGACAAAGCGATTCGTTGACTAAACTAAATAAACTCGCTACGCTCAGACAGATATTTAGTTTTGCGCCAACTTTATCGGTCAGGTCACCCGGCTGCGTCACTAATGCACGTCACGCTTACGCCCAATTTT
>NZ_QVMP01000023.1:8556-63952 GCF_010501095.1 Dysgonomonas sp. 520
TGTTTGAGCATTACCAGACCATTCTAATTTTACAGCTTCTTGGTGCGAGTTATTTTTTGTTCAGCTTATTAAGCTGTATAGTGGGTCGGCAAGAAGCCTTAGTCACAGAAAGCCTTTTTGATTCCTTTTGCGGCTTAGGGCAATTAACAATCGAGGAGCGAAGGCGACTCAAAAGGAATGCAAGTAATCTTTGATTACGCGCTGCATGTTGTTGAATTTAAAAGAACGTTTTTTAGCTACTGATTTGTATTACTCGATATAATATCTTAAAAGTGAACATACCCCCTCAGTCTTTTAAACATTAAACAAATGATTTTGTTTTCGGTGAATTAACTAAAATTACACAAAATGGCTTTCTTTGGATGTTGCCGATTTGATTTCACTTCAATTATTGAACAAATGTTCACTTTTTGTGAAAACTATTTGAATTACATAAATAGGTATATTTCAACGTATTAGCATCATTCAATATTTCTCAAGATATACTTTCAGCATATTAGTTGATCTTTTTTAACTTTACATTTCTTGTATATCAAATTAAAAATGACAACCTTTGCGTTGTGAACGGTTGTTCATGTTTTAAAACTCAAAAGATGAAGTACAGTAGAGAATATATATTGAGTAGTGCTTTTGATGTATTCATGGAAAAGGGATACGATAGTGCTTCCATTTCTGTTTTGCAGCAGGAATTGAAAATGTCTCGAGGTGCTATGTACAGGTATTTTAAAAATAAGGAAGAATTGTTCACCTCGGTGATAGATGAGTATTTTTTTAAGCCTTTCTATAAAATAATGCGCAACATGTCGGTTGATCATAACATGAGAGCTCCCGAATTGATAGAAGTGACGCACAGAAGGCAAAAAGTAGTGTTGAACTCTTTTGCGAAAGCAGGAGTTACTCACATGCTGTTCCTGAATTATACAGCTTTGATTATTCAGGCTGCAAAACATTATCCTGATTTTGTTGCCCGTTTCAAGCGGATAAATAATAAATTATACTTAATCTGGAAGAAAGCATTGCTGAATAGCATAGAAGCCGGCGAGGTAAAGAAAGATGTCAATATTGATATCATGGCCAATCTGTTCAACAACATTAGCATAAAAGAATCGGAAGACCCTGATTTTGACGAAAGCACATTTACAAAAAAAGTCGTTGATGATTTCTATCGCAGGCGTGAGGCTTTAGACTATTTGTATGAGTTAATCAAGGTTTAATATTTTTTTACCCATCAAATGAACAACTGTTCATTTACAAGAAATAAAAAAGAGATCATGTTCTATTTGTACAAACTGATTAAAATTTAGTTTTTTTTGACAACAAATGAACGAGTGTTCATAAATATTAAAAATAAATAAAAACAAAAATCTCTTAAAATGTAAACGGAGTTTATTCGTCATAAATTAAAGATATATATCACTATAAACTTCAGTATTTACAAAGAGAATTATAATAATAGATAGTTATGGAAAAGATAGTAGCAATATTAACGAGAAAAGGAACTTTAAGCAATGGAATACAACGAGATACGGCCGTAAATGTTTTTAGTTTGGAAAATAACGAGGTGGTTGGCGTAGAAAACATTTCGTTGAACGATGCAAGTGAAAACTATTTTTCCCTCCTGATGAAAATTAAGAATGTGAGTTTGGTGTATGCCGATTCGGTGAGCAATAATTTGAGGAAGTTATTAACTGAAATAGGCATATCTACAAAATGCGGAGATGAATTATCCGGCGACAAGTTTATCGGTCAATTTATTTTTGAATAACAAAAAAGATTTCATTTTATAGAATGTGATAAATATGCTTATCATGACCGGTCCTTGAAAAATGAGGAATGAAAACAGGGACCGGTCGGATAAAAATAATCACCAATTTTCATGAACAAATTTACACTTTTCATACTATTTCTTATATCACCCTTGTTTTGTTCTGCGCAGGAAGGATTGCAGTACATAGACAATGATAGTCTGCGGACATTATACGAACAAGCGATGAAAGATCCGAATATTTTCAAACCAAAATATCTTGAAATTTCGGAAGAAGAGGCCGTCAAATTTGTTGACAAGCAACCGGCATTTGCGGTTTACAAGGATACGTATTTTGTGACGGGAATCCCTCTGGATAGAGAAATAACAAATAAAACGGCAGATGCATCCTTTCAGATAAGTATCAGGCAACGACTGACAAAAAGTGTATTGCCATTCAATACCTTTTTATATTTGACCTATACCCAGAAGTCGTTTTGGGATGTTTATGACGAGTCTAGTCCGTTTCGAGACACAAACTATAACCCGGGTTTGGGACTTGGTAAGGCACTCTTTTACAAGGGCAGGGCCATCGGAGGAATTTTTGCCCAGATAAAACATGAATCGAATGGTAGAGGCGGGGATGAATCGAGAAGCTGGAACTATCTCAGCTTTTCGTCCAAGTATTTTCTCAACCCTCATTTCAATATATTCGGAGAATTCTGGATTCCTTATGTTGACGGCAGCAACAACAAAAACCTACTTGATTATAAAGGTCTTGCAAATATCGGGATAAACTTCATATCTGACAAACATAGGTGGTGGGTGTCGGCCGAATTTAACCCTCGGAAAGGAGTAGGAAATATCAACACCGTGACAACAATAGGTTTCAAAATTTCGGAAAGTGCAAACCAATACCTGTTTGCCCGTTTGAATAATGGTTATGGAGAAAGCCTTTTAGATTATGATAAGTATTCGATGAACTTCAGGGTGGGAATATGTATCAAACCGGATTTTTATAGCATTTATTAGCTAAACACTTTGAAGAAGATATCCAGAACAATAAAACAACAACTCAAAAAAAAGATATTAAGATGGTAAAGCAGAGAACATTGAAAGACAGCTTCTACCTTAAGGGTAAGGGGCTACACACAGGACTTAATCTTTGTATTACGTTTAATCCCGCACCCGAAAATCACGGTTATAAGTTCAGGAGGATTGACCTTGAGGGTTGTCCTGTAATTGATGCTTTGGCCGAAAACGTATGCGATACGGACAGAGGTACTGTGCTGTCGGCTAATGGTGCGAAAATAAGCACAGTGGAGCATGCTTTGGCGGCATTGTATGCCAGCGAGATAGACAATTGCCTGATTGATGTGAATGGCCCCGAAGTACCCATTCTTGATGGTAGCGCCTTTATGTATATAGAAAAGATTAGAGAGGTGGGCACAATTGAGCAAGCTGCAAAACGTGAGTATTTGTGTTTCAATAAAAGTAAAATAAAAGTGACGGATTCTTCCACCGGAGCAAGCATTTCGATGTTGCCTTGCAATGGCTTGCACATAGAATCCCGTATTACTTTCGAGTCAAGGTTTCTTAAGCAGCAAGATGCTTGCCTGTTCGATTTGAAGGAATTTGCCCGCGAGTTTGCCTCTTCCCGCACATTTGTTTTTGTGAAAGAAATAGAGCCGCTTCTCAAAAACAACATGATAAAAGGAGGCGATTTGGACAACTCCATTGTCATTTATGACGAACAGCTACCTCAGGATGATTTTGATCAGTTGGCTGATGCAATGGGGGTTAAAAGGAAGAATTCTTCGTTGCTAGGTTATATAATGAATAAACCTCTCATATATCCGAACGAACCTGCCAGACATAAGTTGCTGGATATTGTTGGCGATTTGGCATTGATAGGAAAGTTTATAGAGGGAAAGATAATCGCTTATCGCCCAGGGCATAAAATAAACACGATGTTTTCTAAAGCCATAAGGGAATACATGAAAACCGAAAAGAAAAAGGTCGGAGTAAAATCCTTTAGCTATTAATACCAATTGGCTGTTGGCTCTACTTTGACAAAAAAACGTTGGACTACCCCCTGAAGGATGAGGGGGGTACGCTCTCTTTTGGAGAGGTGCAGGGGGCGGGTATTGACCACATTACATCCCGTCGAATATTTCCGTCGAATGTTATTTCTACTCCACCCGCAAAACGACTAATGTAATTGAACACTTTTCAATTACTGATTCAGATAATTAACGACATATTGCAGGCATTGTGTTAATTAAAAATTTTATGTAAGTTTGTCAAAAGAAAATCAAGGGTTGGAAAATCAGTTATAACAAACAAAATGCTAGATATTATGGGAAACGACGGGGAAAATGAAAAAAAACGCTCACAACCAATAGTTTCGGTGCTTCAATCGAGTGCCCCTTCCACGGCAAACAAAATGACCGTTATCAACGATGGTGTTTTCGCTAAAATTGTTCTTTTCGAAAAAGAGGATTTGAGTGACGAGGAAATCTGCAAACTATTGAATATATACAGATACACTAATATTGATATAACCAAACATTATACACGCAAGGAGTCTAAAGATGTACATCATTATACCGTATATAATATACTGATTTAATGATTGTTTTTTCTTTTCGTGATTTTCTTAAATAAATATCTGACAGTCAAGAGCGGATGTTTATAGGTCATTCGTGGACCTGAAAAACGCATTACGTTTTGTATTTCATCTTTCCTTGCCGAACTGTAACAATGTACCGGACAGTCCTTGCAATTTGGTTTTGCTTCTCCAAAGCAACATTTTTCGAGCCTTTTGTGAGCATAGGTTTCTAATTCAAGACATCTGTTGCACAGTGTTTTACCGGCCTGATTATGTTTAGATCGGCAGTAAATGGCAATCATTTTCGAAACGGTATGTTTTTCCGGATCATTCATTTTCTACAAAAATATCGTCCTCCATTCTGTCTGGATTGGCAAAAAGCGCCATCCCTGTTTTCATTCGTTTGTAGTTTAGTTTTTTATAAAAGTCTTCTTTTCCCGGCGACGCATACAAAATAAAATTACATCCCGGAGTTTTAGCCATCAGTCGAAGCACTATTTCCCGCCCCAATCCTCGTCCTTGATACCCTGGTTCGATTGCTATATCATATAAAGCCGATTGGCGTATACCATCCGATATCATTCTGCCAAAGCCAATCAACGCAGTTTCGTTGAAAAGAAACAATACGGAGTGGCTCGATTCGAACGAAGTTTTATGTACATCCCAGCCGGTGAATGACATACCCACTTTTTCTAACAATAACGGTATCTCTTTCCACGGAATATTTTCACAGTTTTCTTGGTATTTCAACTTCATAAAAAACAGGTTTCTGACAAATATACACAAATTCAGAGGAAAGTATTTATTGATTCAGGAACAAAAGACGACCGGATTCTCCACTCCTGAGGATAAAGATTATTAGCCCGGTTGCCTATGTTTTTTACAAACCCCACAGGTATGCCTCTATACGTGAGAAGAATATAGCCTTTAGGCAATCCGTTGAGACTCAATGCCTCCTTTTTCAAAAAAGCGATTGCCATCGCATCATCCAATCCGTAATTTGTAAATGCTGACACATTAAGATAGTTCGACATTGCCAGAGAATGTGCCGGAATGAAATCATTACCTTTATATTCCCCAACAAATACGCCTGCTGAAACCAGTTTCGAGTGAGATGATACGTATTCGAAACAAGAATATAAATCTGATGGAAAGGCAAACCATTTGTCTTCTTTCGGAAAAAAGGTGAAGAGGGAGTCGGATAACAGAAACTCTCTATATTCTTTAGGCAGAGTTGCTTTCTTCTTATCTTTCCCGTTCTTATTCTTTCCTGATGATGCTCTCGCCCGTTCACCGTCTTTCTTTCTTAGCACAGCCATAAAAAAGCCTTCTCCCATCACCCGGTGAGGAAAAAAATGATACACAGGCATATCTTCGTTGTAAGCTCCGGCAACACGCCATTCCGACGGAATATTTAGCGGAAGAATGTCTGCACCCAAATAATCCCTTATCCAAGCCACATTTTCTTCATTTTCTTGCATGTTGTATGTGCAGGTGCTATATACCAATATTCCTCCGGGTTTCAACGATTCCCACACGTCGGCCACAATTCTTTGCTGGCGTTCTTTGCATAACTGCACATTCGATTGCGACCATTCCGAAACGGCATCCTGATCTTTTCTGAACATTCCTTCTCCCGAACAAGGTGCATCAATCAGCATTAAGTCGAAAAAATGTGTCATTTTCCCTATATCCACCGGATCGTTATTCGTTACAATCACATTCGGACAGCCTGTTTTGGTCATGTTTTCAGATAGAATATCGGCACGTTTCCTTATCACCTCGTTAGATACGAGTAAACTTTTGTCCGACAGCAAGTTTAATAAATGAGAAGATTTTCCTCCCGGAGCGGCACACAAATCCAAAGCGACAATGTCGTCATCAACATATTGTTTCACGGCTTGCTCCAGAAACATGGAGGATGCCTCCTGCACATAATAAAGTCCGGCATGAAACAGCGGATCAAAAGTAAATGAAGGGCGTTTTTCCAGATAATAGCCATCCTCACACCACGGAACTTTCCGAAAAGACAGATCGTTTCCTTTATATTTCGACTTATTGATGCGGATGCTTGTCGGAGACTCTTCATTCAGAGCATTGACAAACAATTGCCATTCATCTTTCAGCAGGGGTTTGGTTGTTTCTATAAATGATGTAGGAAGTTGCATATTCTTATTTTAGCGTAAAAATATGTAATTTGCCCCTACAATCAAACAAAAGGCACGAATAACTTGTCTGCAGGTAATTTGTAGCTATTCAAAACCAAGGATATAAACAACAAAGGCATCCCAAAAAGGATGCCTTCGTTCGTATTATGTATATTAAGAATAATTGTTATTCCTGAACATTTTTGGTTTCATCGAAAGCCTCGTATGAAGTGTTTGCCATACGTTGATAGCTTCTGTAACGCCATTGAGCATTGTCCTGAGCTGCAAGATATAGTTCTTTAGCTTCTCCCGGATTCGATTTTTGAAGAGATGTGTAACGAACTTCGCCACCCAAGAACGACTGGAATTTGCTCCAATCAGGCTCTTTACTATCCATGATGAAAGGATTTTTACCTTCTTCTTCCAACATCGGATTGTAACGCCATAGGTGCCAGTATCCACATTCTACAGCCATCTTTTCTTCGTCCTGAGCATGTCCCATTCCACGACGCAATCCGTGGCTGATACATGGCGAGTAGGCGATAACGATAGATGGTCCTTTATACTCTTCAGCTTCTTTAAATGCTTTCAAACATTGTGCTTGGTTAGCACCCATAGCAACCTGAGCTACATAAACATAGCCGTAAGTTGTAGCAATCATACCAAGGTCTTTCTTGCGAACTTTCTTTCCGCCCGAAGCAAATTTAGCAACTGCACCAACCGGAGTTGATTTTGAAGACTGACCTCCTGTGTTTGAATAAATTTCTGTATCCAACACAAGGATGTTGATGTCTTCGCCCGATGCTATTACGTGGTCAAGACCACCGAAACCTATGTCATAAGCCCAACCGTCGCCACCGAAGATCCAGATAGAACGTTTGATCAGATATTGTTTCAGATCGTAAATTTCCTGACAATATTCACATTTATCTTTCTCTGCTTCTAATAGAGGCAACAATTTATCTGTAATTTCTTTCGATCTTTCGGCTTCGTCTTTTTCTGCGATCCATTCTTTGTATAGTTCTTTTATTTCTGCAGAACATTTTTCACAATCCAAAGCCTGAGTCATCAATTTAGAAATCTTATCGCGAAGGCTGATGTTTGCGATTGCAAAACCAAGACCAAACTCGGCATTGTCTTCGAACAATGAGTTTGCCCAAGCCGGACCCTTGCCTTGTTCGTTTGTTGTGTATGGAGTTGCAGGAGCAGAACCACCATAGATTGAAGAACAACCTGTTGCATTGGCAATCAACATGCGGTCGCCGAACAATTGAGTTGTAAGTTTTACGTATGGAGTTTCGCCACAGCCTGAACATGCTCCTGAGAACTCAAACAATGGAGTAGAGAACTGTGAGTTTTTCACGTTCATTTTCACATCCACAAGATGAGCTTTGCTCTTCACGTTTTTAACCATGAAATCCCAGTTGGCTTGTTCCGGATATTGTGTTCCGATTTCAACCATTTTAAGGGCTTGATTGCCTTTTTTACCCGGACAGATGTCGGCACAGTTTCCACAACCAAGACAGTCGAGAACGTCAACCTGCATACGGTATGTCATACCTTCAAACTGTTTTCCCTGAGCTTTCAGCATAGCCATACCTTCCGGAGCCATTGCTTGTTCGTTGGCATCCAACACGAAAGGACGTATTGTTGCGTGAGGACAAACATAAGCACACTGGTTACACTGAATACAGTTTTCCATATCCCATACAGGAACAAATGCAGCAACACCACGTTTTTCGTAAGTTGTTGTACCATTGTCCCAAGTACCGTCTTCACGACCTACAAATACAGACACAGGAAGATCGTATCCTCTTTGTGCGTTTACAGGACGAACCACTTTTTGGATAAATTCGGGAGCATCATCTTTAACCGGTTCTCCGACTGCGATATTTGCCCATTCGGCAGGAACTTCTACTTTTTCAAGCTCGATACCACGGTCTACGGCAGCATAGTTTTTGTTAACTACGTCTTCACCTTTACGTCCGTACGATTTTACAATGGCCTTTTTCATTTGTTCAACAGCCATTTCGTAAGGAATTACATTCGAAATTTTGAAGAACGCCGATTGAAGGATTGTGTTTGTACGGCCTCCAAGACCTATTTCAGTAGCAATTTTAGTTGCATTGATGATATAGAAATTGATATCATTAACAGCCAAGTATTTCTTAACCGAATCCGGTAGGTAGTTGCCTACTTCTTCTTTACTCCAAACAGAGTTCAGAAGGAATGTTCCACCTTTCTTCAAGCCTTTGGTCACATCATAAAGATGCAGATAAGCAGGAACGTGGCATGCCACAAAGTTTGGCGTGTTCACCAAATAAGTAGAACGGATTGGGTGATCGCCAAAACGAAGGTGAGAAGATGTGAAACCTCCCGATTTTTTAGAGTCGTAAGCAAAATATGCCTGACAATATTTATCAGTACTTTCACCGATGATTTTGATTGTATTTTTGTTTGCTCCAACTGTTCCGTCTGATCCTAATCCGTAGAATTTAGCTTCATAGTTGCTGTCGTCAACCGCAACTTCTTCTTTCATCGGAAGAGATTTGAACGTTACGTCGTCTACGATACCGATTGTGAAATCGTTTTTAGGCATATTCATTGCCAGATTTTCATATACCGACATGATTTGAGCCGGAGTTGTATCTTTAGAAGAAAGACCATAGATACCGCCTACAATTGTAGGTTGCTCTGCCGCTCCGTAGAAGCAGTCTTTAACGTCAAGATAAAGAGGTTGTCCTGTTGCTCCCGGTTCTTTAGTACGGTCAAGAACAGCAATTCTCTTAGCTGTTTTAGGAACAGCCGAAAGGAATGCTTCTGCCTTGAACGGACGATACAGGTGCACTGCAACCAAACCAACTTTTTCGCCATTGGCGTTCAGGTAGTCGATTGTTTCTTTGATTGTTTCGCAAACAGAACCCATTGCAATGATTACACGGTCGGCGTCTTCTGCTCCGTAATAATCGAACAAACCATATTTGCGTCCTGTAACTTTAGCTAGTTCGGTAAGGTATTTTTCAACAATTTCGGGAACCGCGTCGTAAAATTTGTTAGCAGTTTCGCGAGATTGGAAATAAATATCGTCATTCTGAGCAGTACCGCGTGTAACAGGTTTTTCAGGATTCAAAGCCCTGTTGCGGAATTCTTTCAATGCTTCTTGGTTTACAAGCGGAGCCAAGTCTTCGTTTTCAAGCATTTCAATTTTCTGAATTTCGTGAGATGTACGGAATCCGTCGAATATATGCATGAAAGGAACACGAGCCTCTAGTGTAGCCAAATGAGGCACAGCCGCCAAGTCCATTACTTCTTGTACCGAATTGGTGAAGAACATAGCGAAGCCTGTTTGACGGGCTGCCATAACGTCTTGGTGGTCACCAAAAATAGAAAGTGCCTGTGCAGCAAGTGCACGAGCTGAAACATGGAACACCGTAGGAAGAAGCTCCCCTGCGATTTTGTACATGTTAGGAATCATCAACAACAAACCTTGCGATGCTGTGTAAGTTGTTGTAAGAGCTCCTGCCTGAAGCGATCCGTGAACAGTACCTGCTGCTCCGGCCTCCGATTGCATTTCCTGAACTCTCAATACTTCGCCGAAGATGTTTTTGCGTCCGGCTGTTGCCCATTCGTCAACATATTCAGCCATTGTTGATGATGGTGTGATTGGGTAGATAGAAGCGACTTCACTGAACATATACGAGATATGAGCCGCTGCCTGATTACCATCACATGTCAAAAATTTTTTTTCTTTTGCCATACTCTGTGTAATAGTTGATTATTTTTAGTTGTTTGGTATTTACCTGTTTATAAAGATTCGCATTGCTTTGTTTTCTGGTGGATTGTGTTTATTAATCAACAAACATAGGCTTTGCTTTCTTGTCTTCATCTATTAAATTCTGTCTAGTATAAAAAGCCAAAGAGCCATAGGGGAATTGTGTTGCCTTCACCTATTTCCATCATTTCGGCTGTTGTGTATACATCTGTCTTTTTATTACTTTTTGCTTTCGATTCATCTATTCTAAAGATGTATTTATCTGTTTGGTTTTCAACTGCGAATACACCGGCTTTCGAGCCTTTTTTTAGCTTAGAATCATTGTGGTGCAGTTGATTGTAAAAGAATGTCTCTCTCAGAATCTGGTCGTCTTGTTGCCCCGGTTTAAAAGCATATATCAGGTTGGTATTGTGCATATATACCAAATCGGGTTTCTTGGGAAATTCTTCCCCCTCCCTGTACAGGAGGTTTATCAGACGGGCATTTTTCAGATAGTCCAGATAATTGGTCACTGTTGCCCTCGATATTTCACATTCGATGCTCAGTTGGCTGATATTTGGTTTGCCCGGAGTGCTTAATGACAGCAAGTACAACAACTTACGAATCTTTGATAGGTAAGATTGTTCTATTTGCCTGATAGATAAAACATCAACCTCCAACATCATGTTGATGGTTTTAAGCAAATTTTCGGAAAAATTCCGTTTCTCCAGAAAAAATGGATAATATCCGTGATGAATATAATCTCTGAAATATGCCAAAGGTTTGATTCTTGCGCAAATATCAGTCGCTATTTCTCTGTGGCTGGCCAGTATTTCCGTTAAGGTGTATGACCTTAATTCACTGCCCGTGATTATGTTAAGGAACTCCCGAAATGAAAATCCCCTGAGGTTGTAAAAATTGATGATAGTGGATATCTCAGGATTCTCGCCCAAACGCATCACAGTGGATACGGTGAAAACGATCTTCAGATCCGGAAATTTTTCGTAACATTTTCTCAATTCCGGTGCCCAATTTGGGTATTTAAATACCTGATCTATAAGGAGTGTCTTTCCTCCTTTGAAATAGAACTCTTCTGCAAAATCGTAAATAGAGCGGCATGTAAAAGAAAAATTGTTCATGTTGATGTATAAACAATCTCTTTTGCTCAAATCGTAGAATCTGCGGGCATATTGCAACAGAAATGTTGTTTTTCCTACACCACGTGTTCCCTTTATGGCAATCAGGCGATGATCCCAATTGATTTCGTTCATCAATTGCCTTTCAACAGGGTTTCCCAGATGTTCTACTAAATACCTATGTGTCCGAAAAAAAGCTTCCACTAATCTTAGAAATATTAAGGCAACGAAGATACACATTTTTTTCTCTCATTGCAAAGTCAAGATTACAATTTTAATCATTTTTTTTCAGAAAAATGACCGAAACTATCAAATTATCTGTAAAAAACGGTATTTTTTATACATCTATTTTATTTCCACTGCGATAGCTTTACGGGATGGAGGAAAAAGTGGTTTTGAGGAAATTTATTTACCAGTTTGTTTATCTTTCCTTCGTGTTTATTGTAGAGCGATTTTTTCTTTTATCAATAAAGCGATTTTCATTATAGTTACCTAATTTTTAATCAAAGTAAATCATTTTTTTAGTCATACCCCCATCTATCGTGAAATTTTGTGCGTTGATGAAATCATTGTCGGGGTGACATAAGAATATGCACATCCGGGCAATGTCTTCGGGTATGCCCACTCTGCCCGAGGGGTGTTGCGAATGGTCTGTCTTTTTCAGTTCGCCGTAGTGTCCAGTGTCTATCCATCCCGGACTGATGCAGTTGACAGTTATGTGGTATCTACTCAACGACATGGACAAAGAATGTGTAAGGGAAGCCACGCCCCCTTTCGAAGCGGAATATGCTTCTGTATCAGGTTCGCTCATCAAATAGCGGGTAGAAGCCATGTTTATGATTCTTCCGTATCTGTTTTTCTGATTTTGTTTTTCCCTGTGTTCTGCAAGAAGTTTGGATGTGATAAAAACCGAACGGAGATTGATATTCAATATTTGCTCAAATTCTTCAATGCTAGTCTCCAGAATTGACGAAAAAGTGCTCACCCCCACGTTGTTGATAAGTATGTCAATGTCGCCATATTTCAGGATGGTGTCGGTCATTGCTTTGGTCAGGTCTTCTTTCGATGAGGCGTCCACTTTCAGAAAGGAGCAGGAATAATCTTTAAGCTCAAAACACAATGCTTGAGATGCTTGTTCGTCTATATCGCAAAAAATTACGTTGGCTTTTTCTTTGCAGAAAGATTCTACAATGGCTTTGCCTATGCCATTTGCTCCACCTGTGACGAAGACGGTTTTTCCGTTTAAAGGTGTGCTGTAATCATTTTTCATTGTTACTTGTAATATCTGTTGTAGATGATTTGATAATCTTTTGTTTGTTTAAACTTGTCGATCCATGTGTTTAGCGAGTCTAGTAGTATTGGCGACCACTGATTGACTGCCCACGATTCGAGGTGGGTGAATCCGATGCTTGTTTCTATATCAAGTTCGGGCATTTTACGGGCAAGGGCTTCCGCTGTTTTAAAGTCGCTGATCGTGTAGCCTATTTCTCCGGTAGAAACCATCATCGCCAGTTGTTCGGTGTCGTACAAATCGTTTTCCTTAATATAAACCGTATCGCCTATCTCGTGCGACAGGTTTGCCAACCGTAATTTGCTGGGAGCATCTTTTGCTATATGCAAGGTTTTGCCTGCCAGTTGCAAGTGGCTGCGGATGGGCGAAATGCTATCGTTGTATTCGGCCTTTCGCTGAACAAGAATAAGTTTGTTGAGTATGATAGGTGTCGTAAACAGATATCTCCCTTTCATGTCTGCCGTAGCCTGTATGTTGCGGGCAATGAGGTCGTATTTACCGAATTTTAGTTCTTCAAAACTTTTCTCAAGGCTATTTTCTACCGATATTTCAAATTTCAGGTTGGTATATTTCTGCAAGGCTTTTAACAAGTCGTGATTAAATCCTGCAATCGTGTCGCCCGATACGAAGTAGCCGGTTTGATCCAGATTTGTTACGATGCGCAATATTCCCGATTCTGCTATTTGCGCATAGTCTTTTTTCTCAAATGTAGCTTTATCTTGTTTGTTTTTTAAGTAGATAATCGCAACAAATGCTATCAGGATAATGAACACCCCTGAAGAAATATAGGCTAATTTTTTCGATTTCATGAGTAAGGAGAAATTGAATGATACTTTTCAAGATGCAAGATAAGTAAAAAAATTCCGTATTTTAGAAATCAATAAAAATTAATGATGTAAATCGGCGGTCGAAATTGTTGGATTACATTAGTCGTTTTGCGGGTGGAGTAGAACCCCATCCCTACAAACAGATGGGGCAGACTCAACTCTGCCCGAAAGTCCGATATTTTCAAAGGCAAAAAAGAATTGCCATATCAAGACTCTACAAGTCTATTCATGACAATCCTTTTTTCATTTTATATACTTTACGCTTAAGAAAAGCCTAACTGATATATAGTATCTGTGGTGTATGTTGCATCCGGTGCATATATCAACCAATCGGTCAACAATTCTACCGGATAAGTTTTCACATCGCCTTCATTCAAATTTGATATCCAATATGGCTGATTCAATAATTTCCCCTTAATCATTTCGTTATCAATAGATACCACTTCATACCAGAGGTGCTCTTTTTCGGTGCCGGACTGATCGTCATCGACAGTTAACCCCAATTTTACCAAAAAACTCCAGCTTTCCTCTTCCTCTTTTTTTGCAAATATTTTTTTCAGGAAAGATTGTTTTTCTTTCTTTCCCTCCTTCCTAAATACAGTTTCAAAATAAGCGAAACGTTCTCTTGCCAAGGCACTCATTCTTTCGGTTTCTTCTGTTGAAATGTAAAATATCGGATTATCGGCTAGGGTCGATGCAAAAATTTCGGGCGAAACCATATTGTTATCTTCCACAGCAAACAATACGCCTGTGGGTTCGGCATGCACATTGCCCTCACCGTCTCTGTCAGCCATCCCTCCAAGTATATCTTTCGGAAAATCGTTCAACGCTTCTTCCCATCTCAACCACGAAAGAACAATTCCCATGCCGTCATATCCTATCGTAAATTTTTCCTTTTCTTTTGTAGGGCTACTGATAAATTTTTTAACTACCATATTCAGCAAGTCGTTCATTTGCTGAGCTCCCGAACCAATATTCAACATTTCCAATTCGACAGAACCACAACGATGTAGCCCGTGTGTATGAAACCAATATTTTTTGTCTTCGCCCTCGCCGTCGTATATGACATGAGAAGAATACAAATAATCGGGAGAAGGTGGTGTTGGCGATTTGGCGGTCATTTTACCCCACTGAGCCGACAACAACCGATACGACATAAAATCGATAATAAGGCTGGCATCGGGAACAATGGCCAACATAATTTTCAATTGAAGATGAAATGAAGTCAAGGCATCGTCTCCAAAAAACATTGAGGTTTCCAGAAAATACTCTTGCTTTGTTGCCATATCCATATCTTCTTCTGCCACTTGGTTTGCAAAACCATAATTGCGCAAATCAAGATTATCTGCCTTATTGACGAACAGTTCCACATTATATTCTTCATCCTGATAATTGACAGTCAGGTTGAAAGCCTGTTCGGCAAAGTCGTCAACTTCCGGCATAGGGCCGAAAGATATAACTTCAAAATCCTTATTTTTTCTTAACGAATTCTCGATTTGTTCGGTTGTATATTTAAAGGCCTGATCAAATGCCAATATACCCATCGCCGAAGGTAAACCAGTTTCACCATCGGCCAGAAGATCGTATTTTTCTCCGTTTGTCATCTTTGTTCTATTTAGCAAGTAGTTATTATAATTAGTGAAGGCCTGCGACCTTAAGTTGTAGCTGTAAAGATAAATCACTTTTTTATAATTGCAATTCACTAACTAAAGATGTTCCATTTTTAATAAGATTAAAGCATTCTGAAATAAAAAATTGCGTATATTTGCAACTTCAAGACATGTAAATACCTCCCCTCTGTCACTGAGTAAGTGACGGAGGGGTCTTTTTTTTCTTCTGATTTCGGAAGGCGAATTTCCCAGATTTTTGTGACAAAATTCGTTGAAGTGAGAAAGCGTACTGAACATGTTTTCTGTCGATATTTGCTTCAAACTTTTGTTCGTGTAATAGATGTCGTGATACACCAAATTCGCCCGACGCTTTCTGAGCCATGAATAAGCCGATACACCGAAAGATCGCCTGAACCGCCTGTTAAATCCCGAATAGCTATAATTCATAATCTCAGCTAGTTGACGGATATTTTTAGTATCTTGAGATAATATCTTCACCTGCTCTGAGAAATGTAAATCGTTTGTGATATAGCTGCTGAAGAAGGCGTTGAGTTCTTTCTGTGTGTAAAAAACCTTCAATATGTATATCAATTCTTTTATTTTTATTCTAGCTAATGGATTGTAGTCCAGGATAATATCCTTGTAGGTCTGTAATGATTCAATGTATGCAGAGACAATCTCATTGAAAGGCAGATAAAGGTTCTGATTGTTATCATTTTCCTCCGTTCTGTCTGATTGGAAATGAGTCAACTGATTGATTTCCTCGCTTATGTCAATGGATATCAGAGCCGATTCCTCCACTGCCTTTACCTCTGTTTCGTAGCCGGTGGGAATCAGGAATATCTTTCCTGCCGAAATCCTTTCATCTTTGTGCGACAACGAGGATATATTC
Organism: Dysgonomonas sp. 520; assembly: GCF_010501095.1. Classification (GTDB taxonomy): domain Bacteria; phylum Bacteroidota; class Bacteroidia; order Bacteroidales; family Dysgonomonadaceae; genus QVMP01. Next base: position 24,566 of record NZ_QVMP01000023.1, read on the forward strand.
AATCGACCTTTACCTATGAGAATAATGCTGCAATTTCTCCTGTTTGTTTTCCATTCCTGACCTTTTTGAAGATCAACGAACAGAATTCCTTTTTCTTCATATTCCATATTTTCTGTTGTTTAAGTATTTGTTACTGTGCGTGTTTAACTAATGTCTAATAATTATTTTTCGTATACATTTTTCGTCAAGAACTACAAAGTGTCTGTTTTCTAAAAACTTAGAATGAAATAAGTAATGCTGCTTACTTACCTTTTTCGACCATGTTTTATCAATGTTTATCTTTTTCAATTTCTCTTTTTATTATTCTGTTGATAGTCAATAGAATAACATGTCTAAAGCCACTCCTCCGTCACTTACTCAGTGACAGATATATAAAGGGTTAAAACTGAAATATTTAACACAACAAACAACATTAGAAACTTATGAAAAAGAGCAGTTTAGTTTTATTGATTTTTTTAGCCGTTACGGCACTCAAAGCACAGGTGGGAGTGAACACAGAATCGCCTCAGGGAGTGTTCCATATTGATGCGGCACGCAACACGAGCGGAAACACAAACGTGGCAGACGATGTGGTGGTGGATGCGCAAGGCAGAGTCGGTGTTGGGACTAATGTACCTCAGACGAAGGTAGATATCAGAAGCAGCACACAAGGTGGTGGCTTCCGCTTGCAGGACGGATCGCAAGCCGATGGACGGGTACTTACTTCTGATGCAAGTGGTAATGCCAAATGGCGGTCTCATGGAATACAAACAGTTAATGCTGTTTGGAATGGAGATAAATCATTTTTTATTACAGATACAACAAGTCAATTTGTTAGCACAGGAAGTACCATAACACTACCTCCTGGAAGATGGTTAGTACAAATCCATTTTCTTTTGGCAAACGCAGCTTCTTCTACGATGCAATCTCCCTACTGGGTTCGATCTTCATTCACGGATGGCGTCGTCCCTGTAGGAACAAGCATGTCGGTAGATTCTGTATATACATCTGATTTTGAAGGTGAAAACAAATTAGCTGCAGGTATGGGATATGGAATTTACAGTGCAGTGCTTGGTTCTGTTGTTCTTAACAATGCTACGAATGCGAATAAAACATATACGTTTGTAGTTGGAAGAGTTGGTAAACTGACTACCGCTCCAGCTTTCGAGTTTAGTAGAATAGGACAAGGCCTTTGGCTTGAAGATAACATCACGGCTATAAAAATTCAGGATTAGTCAAATCTATCAGTCATTAAATATATTTAAGGTATGGGAATCGCAACTTTTCCATACCTTTGTCTTTCTATACAAAACCACCTTATGAGAGATTATCAGCTGACCGACTGGTTGCCAACGACAAAAAAAGAAGTAGAACTAAGAAAATGGGACGAATTGGATGTCATCCTTTTTTCGGGCGATGCCTATGTAGATCATCCATCTTTTGGCGCAGCGGTAATAGGTCGATTGTTGGAATCGGAAGGCCTGAGGGTGGCTATCGTGCCACAACCCAATTGGAGAGACGATTTGCGTGACTTCAAGAAGTTGGGCAAACCTCGTTTGTTTTTCGGAGTCAGCGCCGGGGCAATGGACTCGATGATCAATCATTACACAGCCAACAAACGACTGCGTTCGGACGATGCCTACACTCCGGATAGCAGAAACGATATGCGTCCCGATCGCCCATCTATTGTATACACAAATATACTGAAAGAATTATATCCGGATGTGCCTGTCCTGCTTGGGGGAATAGAAGCCTCTTTGCGACGCATAACTCATTACGACTATTGGGACGATAAACTGCGGAAGTCAATACTTGTTGATTCCAAAGCCGATCTGTTGATTTACGGAATGGGCGAAAAACCACTTAAAGCTATTGTCAATACCCTTAAAGAAGGCAAGTCCTTCGACCAACTGACAAACATTCCGCAAACTGCTTATCTGAGTAAAGATACAATCCGAAATGAAAATGATATTACCCTCTTTTCACACGAAGATTGTTTGCAAGACAAACTGAAACAGGCAAAAAATTTCAAGGTCGTAGAAGAACAGTCGAACAAGATGAATGCTGCCCGCATTGTGCAAGATTGTGAAGGTTTTCAAGTTGTTATAAATCCTCCATATCCTCCCATGACGGAAAAGGAGATTGATGCTTCGTTCGATTTGCCTTACACCCGCCTGCCTCATCCGAAGTATAAAGGAAAGCATATACCGGCTTTCGAAATGATAAAGTTTTCGGTAAATATGCACCGGGGATGTTTCGGAGGTTGTGCATTTTGCACAATTTCGGCACATCAGGGAAAGTTTATTGCATCCCGCTCAAAAAAATCTATTCTGAACGAGGTGAAACAAATCACTGAAATGCCCGGTTTCAAAGGATACCTGAGCGACCTTGGCGGACCTTCGGCAAATATGTATGCGATGAAGGGCAAAGACCTGACTGTTTGTGAAAAATGCGCCCGCCCATCATGTATTCATCCCAAAGTATGCAAAAACTTGAATAACGATCATTCTGCACTTTTAGATATTTACAAAGCCGTAGATGCTTTACCGAAAATCAAAAAATCTTTTATCGGGAGCGGTGTCAGATACGATATGCTGTTGCATGACAACAAGAATGAAAGGCTGAATAAAGTTTCAGAGAAATATACTCAGGAATTGATACGAAACCATGTGTCGGGACGATTGAAAGTTGCTCCGGAACATACTTCCGACAAAGTGCTGAATTGTATGCGAAAACCTGCTTTCAATCAGTTCTACCAGTTCAAGAAGATATTTGACGAGATCAATAAAAAAGATGGACTTAAGCAACAGCTGATACCTTATTTTATTTCTTCCCATCCTGCATGTTCAGAAATAGACATGGCAGAACTGGCGGCCACAACCAAAAATATGGGCTTCAATCTGGAGCAAGTGCAAGACTTCACCCCTTCACCCATGACGCTGGCTACGGAAATGTATTACACAGGCTATCATCCCTACACATTGGAAAGAGTATACACGGCACGCACAAAAGAACAAAAACTTGCTCAACGTCAGTTCTTTTTCTGGTACAATAAAGATTATCAACCGCAAATTCTTCGTACACTGAGAAAATTGAGACGAGAAGACCTTATAAAACGATTATTTGGCAAATAATAGCTGACTAACGATGTCTCTTTTTATAAGTGAAACGAAGAATCTGTTTTTCCAGATGCTTCACGTAGTTCAGCATGACAGATTTTTCGGGCAGATCAGAGTCCTGCCGCTACAAACGCACACTTCACTCTCTTTTGGAGAGGATGGGAGGGAGGGGTGTATTCAACTACCGATTGGCATAAATAACAATTTATCCTCCTTTTTACACAAAATGACACACCCACATTTATTGGTTTATCATTATTTTTGTATAAAACGTAAAATGGAGAAAATGAAGAAATTACTTTTTATATATCTGATAATCCCATGTCTCATTGCTTGTGGAAGTGTGAACGGGAAAAGCGACACAAAGAATATTTATTCGCAGAAAATGACCGAATCGCTTGGACTGAAAACCTTTCTGAGTAACAAAAAACAGCAACAACTGGCAACCGCCCATTGGGATTATGTGCCCGGATTAGTGGCGTATAGCGTATTGAAGGCTTGGTCGCAATATCCGGAACAGATGGAATATTACAACATGGTGAAGAGCTATGCCGATCACTGTTTGCAGGGAGGAGATACCGTGAAAGTTGGCGAAAGCAATGTGGATGATCTGGCAGCAGGGAAAATATTTTTCACGCTCTACCATGAGGAGATGAGAAAAGGAAATGCTGCAGATGCCGAACGGTATAAGCGTTGTGCTACATTTCTCCGAAACAAGCTAAAGTACAACCACAGCCGCATTGACGAGGGTAAACCCGGTGCAGGAGGTTTTTACCATAAGGCACAATATCCCAATCAGATGTGGCTCGATGGCTTATACATGGGAGCTGCATTTTATGCCGAATGGCAAAATAGTTTCGGTCTTGAATTGGGCGAAACAGACAACAGCCGGTCGTGGGATGATATTGCCATGCAATTTGAGATTATCCACAAACATACCTACGATGCCGAGAAACAACTGAACTATCATGCTTGGTCGGCTGACCCTGCCGACGCAAATTCTTTCTGGGCAAAACAAAACGAACCATTTAAAGGATGCTCCCCCGAATTTTGGGGCAGAGGTATGGGATGGTATTTTGCCGCATTGGTAGATGTTCTGGAATTGATGCCGAAAAATAACGAACATTATTCAAGTCTGGTGAAGATTGTGAACGATGTGGGCAATGGATTAGCCAAATATCAGGATAAAAAATCAGGTTGTTGGTATCAGTTATTACAATACAACGACACGAAAAAGTCTGACAACGTGGGCGATACAATGAACGGGAAAGTGTATAACCAATGCGACAAACCAAACTATCCGGAATCTTCCGCTTCGTCTATGTTCACGTATGCCTACCTGAAAGGAATGCGCATCGGAGTATTGAACAAAACGAAATTTTCTCCGATTGCCCGAAAAGCGTATCAAGGACTGCTCGACACTTTTATAACAAAAAACGAAGACGGCAGCCTCAATATCATCCAATCGTGTGCATCGGCAGGATTAGGACCTGCGAAAGACCTTTCCAGAACCGGAACCGTGAACTATTACCTTTGTGGCAAAGATGTCACAGTCACTCAAAACGAGGGAAAAGCAATAGGCCCTTTCATTATGGCGAGTTTGGAATATGAACTAAATGCGAAGCGATAGTTTTTATTACGAAAACAGTATAGTTTTGTTTTTATATACCAACACCCTTCTTTGTATGTGATATTCAATACCATGCGACAGGACAATCTTTTCCAGATCCTGTCCTTTTCTAACCAGGTCTTGAACAGTGTCACGATGCGAAATGCGGGTGATGTCTTGCTCTATAATTGGTCCTGCGTCGAGTTCCGGTGTCACATAATGACTGGTTGCGCCAATGATTTTCACACCACGCTCATAAGCTGCATGATATGGCTTTGCACCGACAAAAGCAGGCAGAAATGAATGGTGAATGTTTATAATTTTGTTCGGATAGTCTTGAATGAACTGGTCAGTTAAGATTTGCATATATCGTGCAAGGACAATGAAATCAATACCTTTTTCTTGGAGCAATGCCTTTTGTTTAGCCTCTATTTCGTCCTTGTTGTCTTTCGTTATTTTTATAACATGATACTCTATTCCGAATTTTTCGGCAACCCAGCGCAAATCCTCGTGATTGCTGATTATTAAAGGTAGTTCCACGTTCCATTCTCCGGCAGTGTATCGAGCCAATATATCAAACAGACAATGTGACATTTTTGAGACAAAAACAGCCATTTTAGGCTTATAGTCGTTGAAATATAAGCGGAAAGTCATACCGAATTTACCGGCATACATTGTTTGAAAATATTCACCTATTTTATCTTTCGGAATAAGGAAGTTCTGAATATCCCACTCGACACGCATAAAGAAGACATTTTCTTGTTTATCAACGTGTTGCTCCAGATTAATGATATTACCACCATTAACATTAATAAAGTCTGTAACGGATGCCACCAATCCCGGCTGATCGGGACAGTGCATTAAGATAATAGCTTTCGATTCTTTCATTTTCTACTCAAAATGTTATAAGAATCGCAAATATACAAACAATATCTTATATTTAGAGGGCAATGAATGGAATATAGATAACTAATTACCCCAAATATCATTACAAGCATAATATGTTGTGGTAAAAACTTCCGGATTTGTTTGTATTAGTCGTCCACATCAACCACCAAGTTATCAATGATAAACACCTGACGTTCGGGTGTATTTTTGCCCATATAGAAACCCAGCATATCTTTCACGGAGTCTTCTTTCTTCATACTTACCCTATCCAGCCGGATATCTTTTCCTATGAAATGGCGGAACTCATCGGGCGAGATTTCTCCCAATCCTTTAAAGCGTGTGATTTCGGGATTTGTCCCCAGCTTTTTGATTGCATTTATACGCTCTTCTTCCGTATAACAATATATTGTTTCTTTCTTATTTCGCACTCGGAACAAGGGAGTTTGTAAGATGTAAACATGATTTTTCTTTACAAGATCGGGGAAAAATTGCAGGAAGAATGTCAACAACAACAGGCGAATGTGCATCCCGTCCGTATCGGCATCCGTTGCTATAATTACCTTGTTGTATCGCAATCCGTCCAATCCGTCTTCGATATTCAATGCAGCTTGAAGCAGGTTGAATTCTTCGTTTTCGTAAACGATTTTCTTCGTTAAACCGTAACTGTTCAACGGTTTTCCTCTCAAACTGAATACGGCTTGCAGATTGGGATCACGGCTTTTTGTAATGGAGCCGCTGGCAGAGTCTCCCTCTGTAATGAATATGCAACTTTCGTCCAGATTATTGCCTTTCGTGTCGTTGTAGTGTACACGGCAATCCCTCAGCTTTTTGTTGTGCAGATTAGCTTTTTTAGCACGCTCGCGAGCCAATTTTGTGACACCGGCAATCGCCTTCCGTTCTTTTTCTGATTCAAGGATTTTTTTCAACAAGGCGTCGGATGTTTCCGAGTCTTTGTGCAAATAGTTATCCAATTCCTTTTTGATGAAATCGCCAATGAATTTTTGCACCGAAGGACCATTTGGACCCATATCTTTCGATCCTAGTTTAGTCTTCGTTTGCGACTCAAACACAGGTTCTTCCACCTTGATGCTTATAGCCGCCACAATACCGCTACGAATGTCGGCGTAGTCGAAATTTTTGTTGTAATATTCTTTTATTACTCGCGAAATGGTTTCCCTGAAAGCCGATTGGTGTGTTCCTCCTTGTGTGGTATGCTGACCGTTCACGAAGGAATAATATTCTTCGCCATATTGGTTGGTGTGCGTGATCACAACCTCTATATCTTCATCTTTGAAATGAATGATCGGATATAACGGCTCCGATGTCATGTTTTCGTTGAGAAGGTCGACCAACCCGTTTTTCGAGTAAAACTTCTTCCCGTTGTAAATTATAGATAAGCCCGTGTTGAGGAATACATAATTTTTCAGCAGGGTTTCCACATATTCGTCCTGATATGCGTAATCGACAAATATAGTACTGTCCGGAACAAACTCTATCAGCGTTCCGTTGTCTTCTGTTGTAGATTGTGCTTTTGATTCTCCTGTTACAATGGCTTTGCTGTATTCGACTGAAACGGTTTGTCCTTCTCTGAAAGACTGTATCTTGAAGTAGGATGATAATGCATTCACCGCCTTAATACCGACCCCGTTCAATCCGACCGATTTTTTAAAGGCTTTGGAGTCGTACTTTGCCCCCGTGTTCATTTTCGACGATACGTCTTTCACCTTTCCAAGTGGTACGCCTCGACCGTGGTCGCGGACAGTAACTTCTCCGTTTTCGATGCTGACTTCTATCGTTTTTCCGAATCCCATCATGTATTCGTCGATAGAGTTGTCCAATACTTCTTTCAACAGTACATAGATACCGTCATCGGCAGATGTCCCGTCGCCGAGTTTACCGATATACATACCGGGACGCCGGCGGATATGTTCCTGCCAATCAAGTGTTTTGATGTCGTCGTCCGAGTAATTGTCTTGGGGTAAGTTTATATCCAGTTCTTCAGCCATATAGTATTTGTTGGAGTTAGTTTTAGGTCGCAGACCTTCTTTGTTGCTTTGGTAAGTAACATAAAATCGACAGGCAATATTCCTTAAATATATCCTTTAACTTTATTGATTACTTTTCTCATACAAAGGTACATTTTTTCAGGAAAAGAATCAAGGTTGATATATTGTTAAAAACGGATCATTTCACATACTTATGGAAACGAGAAAAAGCAACCATTGAAAAATGATTGCCTTTTGATATATATTCTGTTTGAATCTTATTCTTGACCTGCAGCAGGAGGTGTTGCCATAGGCGTTCCCACATCCGGAGTATCTTGCGCACCAGGTGTTTGTTCACCGGGAATAGTTGATATTCTGGTTTTCACTGCTCCATCATTCGAGTCGCTCATTATAACTTTTGTGCTGATAAGACTCATAACGATGATAAAACCAGCCAAAGTCCATGTTGCTTTTTCAACAAAATCGGTTGTTTTCCGAACACCCATAATGCTGTTCGACGAAGAGAAAGATGCTGATAAGCCTCCACCTTTGGAGTTTTGAACCAATACAACTAATATTAAGATGATTGCAGCTATTACAATCAGTGCTGAGATTAGGATGAATAATGTGCTTGACATTCTATTTTATTGTTTATTATTTTTTATATTCGACATTAATTTTTCCAAAAATGCTAATTGGTCTGCAAAGTAAATATTTTTTTTCGGATAATTCAAACTTAAGCGCTTAATTATTTCGTATGCTTTTTCATATTTTCGCTGTTTGATGTATATGTTGGCTAAAGTTTCGGTGAAGAAAATGCCGTCATCGTCCAATTCATCATCCAAGTCCATGTCGTCGGATCCGCCATCTTGTTGTGGAGGCAGGCTGTCTATATCGAAGGTGATTTTTATATCCTCCCCGTTTTCTTCGGCTTTGTTGATGAAGCTGTCTATCAAATCCTGACGCTTTAGTTCCGATGTGGTTTTCGGTGTTTCTGCGGCTTCATTTGTTTCCGGTTTATCATCCATTGGCAAGTTCTCTTTAGGTAATACATGTGTTGTATTTTCTTCGGCATCCTCCAGAGATTGAAGATAGGAAAAATAATCGAAAGTAGACATGGTGGTATGGGTGAGCACTTGCTCCAGTTTTTCGTCATTGTCGTCTTCCAATGTTTCAAAAAAAGCGTCCATCAGGATAGATGTCCTGTCTTTACTCAGTTCTTGTTTGCCTTTATTTTTCAGGAAACGGCTAAATTCGTCATTCAGAATATAGTAGAACAATGCTTTTCTGTCGGATATGAATATAGACAAACGGAACAATTCGGCACGGAAGGTTTCGGAATCGTGTGCATACAAACATTTCAGATATGCGAACAATCCTGCCTGAAAATAAGGGTATTTGTTGACCAAAAACCTTAATTTCGGAAGATTACTCTCTTCGGGTGCCTGCTGGGTATCTATCAGTTCGTAAAACTCCTTTACATTCATGCCGTTTTTTTTCTTTTTCTACCAATTAGCCATAGTGGCGTTAAATATTTGGTCTACAATATCTTCTGTCAGCTGTTTAATCAAATCGTCCTGCACCGAATCCAGCATCTGAGAACTTGAATAGTCTCTGTAAGCAGAGAAGGTCTGTTCTTTGTCTTCCGCCGGATTTTTATTGTTTCGGAAACGTATGCGTACATCCATTGTCAACCGAGTTTGTTGCGATATCCTGTCTTCGCCCGCTGCCAACGGCGTCAGGTCGTATCTGGTGATTTCTCCTTCCAACTCCAGGTCAGGATTGGAAGATGTGAACTGAAGTTTTGTATTTCGGGAATACACATCTTTCAGCCGTTCGTTAAACACCTGAAGCAATGGCGGATATTGACGCAATGCCTGATTCTGAAAATCAACTATTTCCATCGTTTTAATGATGCTGTAATCTATGGACGCACCATTAAACTGGTAGGATATTTTACACGTCGTGAATCCTAATATACAAAGTAAGTAGATAAAATATTTTCTCATAAATGTTCTCATCAATCGAGATTGTATTCTTTAATTTTCCGGTATAATGTTCTTTCGGATATTTTCAGGTCTTCGGCGGCATTTTTACGTTTGCCTCCATGCCTTTCCAATGCTTTCCTTATCATTTCCTTTTCCACTTCTTCCAGCGAAAGGTTTTGCTCTTCGTAGTCGGATACTTCTACGTCGTGAGCATCGGCAACAGGCAGGACAACGGCCGCATCTTCGGGATATTTGATAAGCGACGAAGATGTAGGCTCTTTGTCTGATACAACAATGGACGGATATAATGGATCGTCTTTCTTAAATTCGGTTGTAGGGATTTTTCCGGCGATCATTTCCTGCACAACTTTCTTTAGATCGGTCATGTCTTTTCTCATATCGAAAAGAACTTGATAGAGTATCTCTCTTTCCGAATTGAACAACCTTTGGTCGTCATTTTTAATCTGCGACACAGGCACTATCCCTACCTCATTGGCGGGCAGGTAAGTCCTTAATATATCAGCCGTAATTTCCCGTTCCCGTTCAATTACGGATATTTGTTCGGTAATATTTTTCAATTGGCGTATGTTTCCCGGCCAGCGATAGTTTTGTAATACTATCTTTGCTTCCTCCGTCAATGTGATTGCCGGCATACGGTATTTTTCGGCACAATCGCTCGCAAACTTCCTGAATATAAGAGGTATGTCTTCTTTTCTGTCACGGAGTGGCGGAATTGGCACTGGCACTGTGTTGAGCCTGTAATACAGATCTTCCCTGAACCGTCCTTCGTTCACGGCATCCACCATATTCATGTTGGTTGCAGCAACTACACGCACATCTGTTTTTTCAACTTTCGACGAACCCACTTTTATAAATTCACCTGTTTCCAGCACTCGCAGCAATCGAGCCTGAGTGGATAGGGGCAACTCTCCAACTTCGTCAAGAAACAGTGTGCCACCATTGGCTACTTCAAAATAGCCTTTACGCTCACCGGTAGCTCCTGTGAAAGAGCCCTTTTCGTGTCCGAAAAGTTCGGAGTCGATAGTACCTTCGGGTATCGACCCACAGTTTACGGCTATGTATGTTCCATGCTTGCGATGACTGTATTGGTGAATGATTTGAGGGAAATTTTCTTTCCCGACCCCGCTTTCGCCAGTCACCAGAACGGACATATCGGTCGGAGCCACTTGCAATGCTATGTCAATGGCTCTGTTCAGTAGTGGAGCATTGCCAATAATTCCAAAACGCTGCTTAACTTGTTGAATATCTGGTTTTGCCATACTTCTATCAGGGTTATTTATCAGGTCTACTGACAAAATTACATATTTTCTTTAAACTGTACTATACCTACTACATAAAGATTGTTAGAAATTAAACAGAAAGCGCATCGGTATGTTCAGTTGATTTTATTTTTGATAAAAATAAAACGGGTTGACTTCATTGTCAACCCGTTTTATGCTATGTGTGAATAATCTTCGTTATTCAGGATTTTCGTACTTGTTTGTCTCAGGATCTCTGCTTACAAATTCCCAAGTCTTATCCCCTGTACATTTTAGAGTATATTTAAAGTTAATTACATCGCCGGATTTCGGTCCGTAATAAATCACCATAGATATTTCCGCAAATTGTTCAATTCCACTTACTTCAGGCGTCGCATTTGGATATTTCAGATTAAGCAATACATTCAAGCCTTCTATGGTACGGGTTCTGCAAAATTCCATCTTCGCCTCGTGCTGACCATCTTTAGGATATGTATTATCATTCTGACGGTCGCTATCACGGAAAGTGATATTTGTATAATTAGAATTGAATCCATAATAAAACTCAGTATTCCCATTTGTATTCACTAGTTTGGGATTTTCAAGAGCCTGGTTCCCTTTAACGTAGTTTACAACCAACATATAGTCTTCTTTAGTCATTGTGAAGATGATTGTCGGATCAAATACCCATCCCTTGGTAGATCGCACGAATTGAGCGGTCTTCATTTCAGTCGGGCTTGCAGTAGTCCAACTTCCTTTTGTGTAAACAAATTTTCCGGCAGAATAATCTGTTTTCGATGTTTTATAAGCAACAATTTGCTCTGTACCCTCATTCGTATAATTACGATGTGTATTCAAATATTGGATGATACGGGTTTGCGCTACTGCTGCAGATAAATAACTACCACCCATTTCTTTATAATCTGCTGGTTGTAGAGTCAAAACTGATGCGCCTACGGCTTTCCACTCACCTTTACTGAAAGTGTAAGACTCATATTTCGGCTCTGCGTCTTCAATAGTAAGTCCTTTGACTTCTTTTGATACTTTCACATTATCAACCTGGAAGGTAGTTGTTTGAGTTTGAGTTACATCACCATCATATTTGTAAGCGATGTAAACTTTTCCCGAATAATTATCCAAATTGAAAGAACCGGCCGGAGACAAAGTTCCATAACCATTGGTCGGAGTGGTAGGGATAGTAAATTTATCTGTTATGTCGACCCATGTTGCAGCAGTTGGATTGGCTGCTGCATTGGCAGATGTAGATATTAAAACCTGCATACAAGAGGCATTCCAATAACCGACGGTAACATCGAAAGAAAAGTCGTATCCTTGCTTAGTGCCCAGGTCAATTTCCGGCGATATCATCCATGTAGTATATTTGCCTGTACCGCCATTGGCGCTCATTTGCGCATAGCCATTGCCGCTATGAACTTTGGCTTGCCATTTTCTACTTCCTGATTCGGCATACGCAGTCCAACCATTAGCCTTGATAGTATCGTTAGCTTTATAACCTTCAAAATCTTCGAAAAGCAATTTGTCTTCAACAACCGATTCTACCGGTTCGTTAACCGAATAGTTATACTCTATATTTTGATATGAACCTTCTTCCGCTTCAGGAAATTTAGCCTTCAATAGGTCAGGAATATAATTGTTCGGAGACTTGCTGGGTGTGAAAGAAGACACAAACATATCTTCACTCCATACGCTTTTATATTCGCTGTCGCCTAAAACATAAGCAGTACCGGCCAATCCCGTTACAGTTGTGTCAATGCTCAATTTATATATATAAGTGATTTCTGCCTGAGACTTAACATCGGCAGTGTAATACTTCGCTTTTAATAGATATGGAATAAGGGTGTCGGCAGGAGCACCTTTCGAGAAAGCCCTGTCTGCTCTCAATTGGGCAGAAAACTTCTCCGCTTCGGTGCCCTTAATAGCATTAAGAATGGTGGTGATGTCATCATCTGTAATGGTGTATGTATATGATTGGGGATCTGTTTTCTCTTCATCCAACCACTTGAAGTTGTCGTTGTAGTCTTCACAACCCGCAAACAGGAGTAAGGACAGCGGTAATAGAAATGCAAATATTTTTTTCATAATAATATTGTATTCTTTATAAATTATTATTTGTTAGATGCTTAGAAATTGATCTTAAGCCTTACTGAATATGAACGTCCAAATGCATAATATACTTGAGCTGATTCAGCAGTATGTTCTATAACTCTTCCAGTTTCAGGGTCATTTATTACACCATCCTGCGCATCTACTATATACTTATTGTTCAGAATGTTATTTACATTCGCAAACAGAGTTGCTTTCAGTCCTGCAAACTGGAAACGATAGTTCATATTGAAGTCAAGTTGTCCGGAAGAAGGTATGCGCCAAGGAGTAGTGTATGTGTTTGTCTTACCATCATATTCCAGATCACTTCCTTGTATTGTAAATTTCGAATAATTCCGGGCATAATATGTATAGTCAAGTCCTACACGGAAATCTTTGAGTAACTTGTAGTTTGCTCCCAAAGCAAAAGTTGTTTGGGCTGAGTTACCTACTTTAACATCTTTCAAATTAACTACGGCTTTTGCATGATCCTCCGCTCCAATTCCGGAAGCTATGGCTCCCTTTGAAGTCAAAGGCTGTCCTTGCTGACTGTACAAATATCCGGTTGTATTGCTATTCCATTTCCAATCGCCTAAAGATAACATTCCGGTTATTTCCAAATCTCTGACAGGCTTAAGGATAAAGTCTAGTTCAATACCCTGATGAAGAGCGTCTACGCCTGTCATATTAATAACACCTCTGTCTTCACCACCGTCCGGAGGATTATTAAATGTTACACTTCTAGCCATAGATTTATCCATCCATGATGTGCTATATATGTTCAAATTGGCAGAAATAATAGGTGAACGATAGCCGTAACCTAACTCAAGAGAAAATACTTTTTCATTTCTTGCGTCTTTATTGATCTCATTACTTACTTCTTTTTGAAGGAAAACCCCATTAGAGAAGAAAGGTGCTCTGGAAATGTAACCAATATTTCCAAAAACGTTATGATTCTTGTCTATATTGTAGTTTGCTCCTCCTTTTATATTACCTCCGAGAAAGTTTGCTGTTTTTGACTTTCTGTCTCCTTTGTCGTAGTAGAACCTGTCATATCTCCAATATGTTGAATTTGATAATGACCCTGCTACAAACACAGATAGTGCATCTTTGTTGTATTCTGCTTGGGCAAATGCGCCTTCTTGCACTACATAGCCGTCATAGTCACGATAAACAACATCTCCTACTTTCAATTTCTTATTTATCCATTCTTCGTCACCTTTTTTGTATCCAACATTTTTGCGGTCAACATCATCCAGGTAATATTCTCCTCCATACAGATCTACAATTTTATTTTTATGTATTCCTTTATAATAACGGAAATCAATACCTCCGTACAAATCAATATTCTCACCTATTCTGGTTGTATAAGTAGAAATAAGACCATACCAGTCATGATCGTTAATTGATTTAGACATCACCATGTTTGAACCGGTTATAGATTCTTGATTCATCTTGTATATTGCGCCATAATCGAATGTACCATCCAGAGTCCTATATTCGTTATTTATAACACCTTCTTTTGATGTACCAAACCAGCTATACCTGTAATTGGTACCATTAATATTCCGTCCTTGTCCGGCATAGCCATAACCTCTACCCAAAGATGCGTATATTGATGTTGAAAGGCTCGATTTGTCGTTAATTGCCCACATGTGGTTTAACGACATTTGAGGTTTATGATATACATTCAAAGTACTGGTTTTGCGTTGCCCGTTCATGTCGAAACCATAAGTAGCATTGTAGCGATACTTGTTTGGTTGTGATTGCCATTCGCTTATCAACATATCGTCGGTACGTTTATTATGCTTTTGCGGAGCACCGAATAAAGTATACGAGAGAGTATGCTTATCATTAATTTGTTTCGATATGTTTAAGAAATAAGAATATCCTTCAAAGTCAGTGCCTTGAATATACCCGTCTCCCCAAGTTTTAGATCCCAGCAAAGAAACTGCCCATCCATTCTGAAGACCGGTAGATACACTGAAAGCTATTTTGTTATATCCGTCATTTCCCATAGCATAAGATATGGAACCGCCTTTTTTAGCATCTGTTGAATTGGTCACAATATTAATTGATCCCCCAACAGAAGGAGCTGATACCTTAGAAGCTCCTAGTCCACGCTGTACCTGCATCGAGCGTGTAACATCCGACAAACCAGACCAATTGGACCAATATAAACCTCCCCATTCCATTTCATTCATGGGAACACCGTTTATCATTACTGCTATATTTTCAGTCTCAAAACCACGTAAGTTTACACGAGAGTCTCCAAATCCACCACCTTGTTTTGTGGCATAAATACCGGGGGTCGATTTTAGGATTTCAGGAAATTCCTGAGTGCTCAATTTCGCCTCCAGAAGTTCGGGCTCGATAACCGACAAAGCCACAGGGGTTTTACGTCTGATAGCAACCGAAGATGTTACAACCACGTCATTCAGGCCAATAGCGCTCGACGCCATCTCAATTGTGCCTACATCGGTTTTTGCCTTGATTTTTACATCCGTGTATCCAAGATAAGAAAAAGTTAGATCCCCGCCGAGAGAAGGAATTCTTAGAGTAAATGAGCCGTCTAGATCGGTGGCGATTCCTGTTTTTGAACTTTCTGCAAAAACAGTAACACCAACCAGAGGTTCTTTTGTGTCCTGATCAATAACTTTTCCTTTGATCACAACCTGAGCAAAGGAGCATAATGTGCTGAACATAAATGCTAAAGCAAGAAAAGAAATTTTTCTCTTCATAAATTGATTTTTTTAGTTGTGAATAAATATTTGATTGAGTATTTGTTTTTTGATGAATTGTACAAGGTGCGCTTTGATACTTTTTGAGACCCATAGTCGGAAAGTATTACTCCCCCTCCCTAACAAGCTGTGAGATACGCGAATTCCAGAGTAAGAATTTTGTATCAGAATGAATTGTAACGATAGTCTATCGTGATTCATAAAACAATATGCTCAATTTTTTTCTTTCTTTACAAATGTAGACAGTTTTTTTGAAATAATAATTAATAATGGTGCAGTTTTAATCAAAAAGTCATAAGACCGCAACGATTTTCTAAACAAACCTCTTTTTTTTGATTGTTATTTATTGCTATATGGCTATTTTTGTTTTAAAATAATACTTATAACCTATATTCAGATGGAACAAATATCCAGCATTCAGAATCCTAAAATTAAGAATTTGCAAAAACTTCTGTCTAAAAACAAAGAGAGGAAAAATCAGCAGGTTGTTTTGTTTGAAGGGGCACGTGAGTTAAGTCTGGCTTTGACTTCAGGCTATGAAATTCAATCGGTATATGTTTGCAACGACCTGTTTTCCAAAACCGAATACCCGGATGTGTTGGATCAAATTCCCCAGAATCTGATAACAGAAGTCTCTGAAAGCGTTTTTGCCAAACTGGCATACAGGGAAGGTTCTGACGGATTGTTGATTGTAGCTAAAGAAAAAACGCACCGATTGGAGGATATCACCTTATCGAAAAACCCTTTCATTATCATTCTCGAAGCTGTTGAAAAACCCGGAAACCTGGGGGCTATTCTACGCACGGCAGATGCAGCTAAGGCAGATGCAGTGATAGTTTGCGACCCTCTGGCTGATCTTTACAATCCGAATGTAATCCGGTCGAGTGTTGGTTGTTTGTTTACCGTGCAAACTGCCGTCTGCACTTCCAACGATGCTCAGACGTGGCTTAAACAGAAGGGAATAAAGGCTTTTGCTGCAGAACTGCAGGCATCGTCATGGTATCAGGATGCAGATTTTACGCACCCGTCTGCAGTGGTGATGGGCACGGAAGCTGATGGTTTGACCGATTTCTGGCTGAATAATGCTGACGAAAGAATAAAAATTCCGATGCGGGGGCAAATCGACTCTCTCAATGTATCTGTATCTACTGCCATCATTACTTTTGAAGCTATGCGTCAGAGAGGGTTTTAGCTTTTCTGTCGAATGTTATTTCTACTCTATCCGGAAAATGTAGAATAAAAAAAACACTTTAAGTAGCGAGAGCATAAGCAAAATTTGTTTTGATTATGCCGAGTCACGCAAAACGACTAATGTAATTGAACAATAATTTAAAACAGACTCTAATATTTTTAGAATATTAATGCACTATGTTTTTTTTATTTATTTTTGTCGAATGAGTAAAAAGAAAATATTAATAACAGGGGCAAGTGGTTTTATTGGCAGTTTTCTTGTAGAAAAGGCTTTAGACAAAGACTTTGAAACATGGGCGGGAATCCGAAAAAGCAGTAGTAGGGAATATCTGCAAGACAAAAGGATAAACTTTATAGACCTGAATTTTTCCGACGAAAGCCAATTGGCAGAACAGTTGCAAGAGTTTGGAAAAGAGAATGGCAGATTCGATTATATAATTCATAATGCAGGAATTACAAAGTGCCTTAAGGCTGAAGACTTCGATAAAGTTAATTATGAAAATACGGTCAATTTTATAAAAGCATTACAATCAACAAACCTTGTTCCCGACAAATTCATACTAATGAGTAGCCTTAGTGCATTCGGTGTAGGTGACGAAATCAACTATACCCCTATTAAACTAGGTGATACACCGAATCCAAATACAGCTTATGGACGAAGCAAGTCGAAAGCTGAAAAATATTTACAAGACACGATCGGCTTCCCATACATAATCCTTCGCCCGACAGGTGTTTATGGGCCTCGTGAAAAAGATTATTACATTATGCTGAAAACCGTGAAAGGCGGTTTGGATGTGGGGGCAGGGTTCAAGCCTCAGCACTTAACATTTATATACGTAAAAGACTTGGTTGATGTAGCTTTCCTGGCTCTCGAAAGCCCGATCAACAATAAAGCCTATTTTGTGGCCGACGGAGACGTTTATACAGATAAGGAATATACATCTCTGATAAAGGAAATTCTTGGAAGGAAACATGTTTTGAGTATCAGGGTTCCACTGCCTATATTAAAAGTCGTTTCTGTTTTAGCCGAAGGAATCTCTAAGATAACCCGTAAACCATCAACTCTAAACAGGGACAAATATGTGATAATGAAACAACGCAATTGGGAGTGTGATGTTTATCCTCTTTTTAAGGATATGAATTTTCATCCCAGATATAATCTAAAAAAAGGTTTGCAGGAGTCCATATCTTGGTATAAAGATAATGGGTGGTTGTAAAATCTATGAAAAACATTACTTCCTATGTAACAATTTGCGTATATTTGCAACTTCAAGACATGTAAATACCTCCCCTCTGTCACTGAGTAAGTGACAGAGGGGTCTTTTTTTTTCTTCTGATTTCGGAGGGGGAATTTCCCAGATTTTTGTGGCAAAATTCGTTGAAGTGAGAAAGCGTGCTGAACATGTTTTCTGTCGAAATCTGCTTCAAACTTTTGTTCGTGTAATAAATATCGTGATACACCAAATTCGCCCGACGCTTTCTGAGCCATGAGTAAGCCGATACGCCGAACGATCTTCTGAACCGCTTGTTGAATCCCGAATAGCTATAATTCATAATCTCAGCCAGTTGGCGAATGTTTTTAGTGTCTTGAGATAATATCTTCACCTGTTCCGAGAAATATAAATCGTTTGTGATATAGCTACTAAAAAAACGGCTGAGTTCTTTCTGTGTGTAAGACGCCTTCAATATGTATATCAGTTCCTTTGCTTTTATTCTTGCTAACGAATTGTAATCTAAGCTACTATCCTTGTAAATCTGTAACGATTCAATGTATGCAGAGACAATCTCATTGAAAGGCAGATAAAGGTTCTGATTGTTATCATTTTCCTCCGTTCTGTCTGATTGGAAATGAGTCAACTGATTGATTTCCTCGCTTATGTCAATGGATATCAGAGCCGATTCCTCCACTGCCTTTACCTCTGTTTCGTAGCCGGTGGGAATCAGGAATATCTTTCCTGCCGAAATCCTTTCATCTTTGTGCGACAACGAGGATATATTCAATCGACCTTTACCTATGAGAATAATGCTGCAATTTCTCCTGTTTGTTTTCCATTCCTGACCTTTTTGAAGATCAACGAACAGAATTCCTTTTTCTTCATATTCCATATTTTCTGTTGTTTAAGTATTTGTTGCTGTGCGTGTTTAACCAATGTCTAATAATTATTTTTCGTATACATTTTTCGTCTGAACCAGAAAGTGTCTGTTTTCTAAAAACTTAGAATGAAATAAGTAATGCTGCTTACTTACCTTTTTCGACCATGTTTTATCAATGTTTATCTTTTTCAATTTCTCTTTTTATTATTCTGTTGATAGTCAATAGAATAACATGTCTAAAGCCACTCCTCCGTCACTTACTCAGTGACAGATATATAAAGGGTTAAAACTGAAATATTTAACACAACAAACAACATTAGAAACTTATGAAAAAGAGCAGTTTAATTTTATTGATTTTTTTAGCCGTTACGGCACTCAAAGCACAGGTGGGAGTGAACACAGAATCGCCTCAGGGAGTGTTCCATATTGATGCGGCACGCAACACGAGCGGAAACACAAACGTGGCAGACGATGTGGTGGTGGATGCGCAAGGCAGAGTCGGAGTTGGGACAAATAATCCTACAAATAAACTATCGGTACATACCACAGGCGACAATACCGGTCTTTATCTGCCAAATGGTTCGGCTTCAGGACGAGTATTAACATCCGACGCACAAGGAAATGGCGTTTGGGTTTCAGGAGCAGTACAATATCAGACAATGGTAGAGAGTACAGGTGGCAGGACATTTTTTACAATAACCAACCCTTCATCCTCCAACGACAATATGAAGCTGGATTTTTTCAAGAATGTATTGTTCGACAAAGCCAAGCAGATATATGGAGATGCCTACGGATGGAGTGTTGAAAATCAACAGTATGTGTGCCCTGTGGATGGTGTATATAGAATCGCTATGAATATGTATTATCAGTCAGGCGATCCGGGACAGAATAACCGGATATATATTTATCTGAATGGTGCTATCTACTTAGTTCCGGGTCTTATTTCCGTAACAGATACAGGAAGTGATCAATCGGCTTATATTATGGGACTTGCCTCTCTTAAAAAAGGGGATATACTTGACTTTAGAGCATACGTCCAAGGAAATTATTGGGGAACACCTCAACATACATCCATTCTGTGGGGAGGGCCGGGAACCACTTTCATTTTAATAGAATCTCTTTAAAATGTTAATCAAAAAAACGGAGAAATCTGTCTGATTTCTCCGTTTTTATATGCTTTTTGCGACTTTATCTTCTCATTTTCGGCATTTTTCCGGCAAGTTTGCCTGCGCCTTTCATTCCCGTCATCATCTTCATCATTTTGCGGGTATCGTCAAATTGCTTTATCAGTTTATTAACTTCCTGAACCGAAGTTCCGCTACCTTTGGCAATACGTTGGCGACGGGTTCCATTCAATATCTCAGGGTTTGTCCTTTCTTTCGGAGTCATCGAATAAATAATAGCCTCAATGCTTTTGAACGCATTGTCGTCAATATCCATATCCTTGATAGCCTTACCCACTCCCGGAATCATAGATGCCAAGTCTTTCAGGTTACCCATTTTCTTTATTTGCTGAATCTGGGCGATGAAATCATTAAAATCGAACTGATTCTTAGCTATTTTTTTCTGTAAACGGCGAGCTTCTTCTTCATCGTATTGCTCTTGAGCACGCTCAACAAGCGACACAATATCGCCCATTCCTAAAATACGATCTGCCATACGGGTTGGGTGGAAAACATCCAAAGCCTCCATCTTTTCGCCCGTACCAACAAATTTGATAGGCTTATTCACCACCGAACGTATAGACAAGGCAGCACCACCACGGGTATCTCCATCGAGTTTTGTAAGTACCACCCCGTTAAAATCTAAACGGTCGTTAAACTCTTTTGCCGTATTCACAGCATCTTGCCCGGTCATGGAATCGACAACGAACAATATCTCGTTCGGGTTTATAGCCTTCTTGATAGCTGATATCTCGTTCATCATCTGCTCATCAATAGCCAAGCGGCCTGCGGTGTCTATGATCACCACATCATTGCCATTTTGCTTTGCCTGTTTGATGGCATTCTGAGCTATTTCGACCGGATTTTTATTTTCTTCTTCCGAATATACCGGCACGTCGATCTGCGTACCCAATACTTTCAACTGTTCGATAGCCGCCGGACGATAAATGTCATCTGCAACAAGAAGTGGTTTTTTTCCCTTTTTTGTTTTCAGATAATTTGCCAGTTTTCCTGAGAAAGTAGTCTTTCCCGACCCTTGCAATCCCGACATCAAAATGACTGACGGATTTGCCTTTAGGTCTATATCAACGGTTTCCCCTCCCATCAGCAAAGCCAGCTCGTCATGAACGATCTTCACCATCAACTGACTGGGTTTAACGGCAGTCAACACATTTTCTCCAAGTGCCTTTTCTTTAACTGTTTCGGTAAATTGTTTTGCAGTTTTAAAGTTAACGTCGGCATCCAAAAGTGCCCGACGCACATCTTTCAGTGTTTCGGCAACATTTATTTCGGTGATTTTACCCTCACCTTTCAGCAGTTTAAACGAACGGTCTAATCTATCACTTAAATTCTCAAACATAAGTTTTTATGTGTATAATTATAAGTCTATTACTCTTTATATCAATTTTAAAAGACTGCAAAGATAATAAAGTTTTACTCAAAAATAAAGGAATTTGCGTCTGCGTCGCCATCAAGTTTCTTTAATTCGCTCAAATTGATATGGCTCTGCCCTCCTCATCGCCCTCGACTCATTTATATAACAGGAATATGCAAGGTTTTTTGTTCATGTCGGGCAGTTGTTTACTCCAATTTTTTATTGGCAATGTTACAATAAATTCATCATCCATAGTGATATTCATAGCAATGCACAATTTGGTGGACGGACTGCAATTCTTAATCAGGTCTTCTACCATCTTAGCGTTTCGGTAAGGCGTTTCTATAAAAATCTGAGTTTGGTTTTCCGAATATATTCTTTGTTCCAATTGCTTTATCTTTTTGGAACGTTCTGCACCGTCTATCGGCAAATATCCGTGAAAAGCAAAACTTTGTCCGTTAAATCCGGACGCCATGAGGGACATTAGTATGGATGATGGCCCAACAAGCGGCACAACCTTTATCTTTTTGCGTTGAGCTATCGCTACGATGTCTGCTCCGGGGTCGGCAATCGCAGGGCATCCCGCTTCGGATATCACCCCGATACTATGACCATCGGCAATGGGTAGCAAATATCTTTCTATTTGTTCAGGGTTCGTGTGCTTGTTTAGTTCATAGAAAGTGAGGTCGTCTATACTTATAGATGGTTCCGTTTTTTTTAGAAAACGACGGGCCGATCTTATATTTTCTACAATAAAGTGTTTTATTTCCAGAATAATTTCCCTGTTGTGAGATGGTAAAACCCTGTTGATGGCTGTCTCGCCCAAAGTGACAGGTACGAGGTAGAGTGATGCTTGCATTTATGTGACAGATAATATTTATAGATAAATCAAATAACGCCTTATTCGGGACGAAGATTAAAACTAATCTTCAACCAGAGGAATATTGGAGTCCGGTTTAACACCATGTGTATCAGTGAAAGGAGTCACTCTGGAGAAGTCCAGATCACCTTGTCGAGGATCTTGCCCGACGTTGTACCACGGAATTTGTGTAATATCGACCCGCTGTCCTCTCATGCTGTTCCATTTGTTTTTCAATACCCACATGCCGGGATGTTTGATGTACTTTTTCATGACAGGGGCGGCGGTTCCCATCATCCAACAGTTTTTAGGGCATTGACGGACAAGCGACCGCACTTTTTCAGCTTGTTGGCTATACCAAAGTTCTTCGAATGTTGAATAATCCCTGATATTGCCCATGCTTTCTTTCCATATTTTGTCTTCCAAACCATTGCAGGGATATACATCGCCATAAGGTTCAACAAAGAAATTGGCTGTTCCGGCTTCGCAAGGAAGCATGCGCCGTCCGCCTTGTATGTAGTTGATCAGTCCGAGGTTGAAAAAGGCTCTTGCCCAACTTTTCGGATGCTTTTCTTTCAGCAGTTCATCTATCAGTGTATGGAAATTTTCGGTTACCTCGTCTTTGTTGGTAACAACATTGTCGTCCTTATGAAAATAATAGGAATTGTGGAACGTTGCAGTTGCAAACTCAAGTTTCAGTTCCTTAGCCAAACGATATAGCCAAAGCATGTCGTCCGAGTTCCGGTTTGATACGGTAATGCCAAACCCGATATCCTTCACTCCCATTTCACGTAGTTTGAGCAATACTCGCAAACCATTGTCAAAGCCCCCGGAGCGTCCTCTTAGCTCATCATTTCGTTGCGATAAGCCTTCGATGCTGACACGAATCCCGATGTTGGGATATTTTTTTGCCAGATCAATAATCTGGTTATAATGCCAGCCTGAAGTAGATATCACTACACGAGGTGCTTTCTGAAACGAAACAGCAACAATGTCTTCTATATCACGGCGTTGAAATGGTTCTCCTCCCGTAATATTAATGAATTTGAGGTCCGGCAATTTTTCCAGATCCGCAGGGGTTATTTCTTGTTTCTGATCTGTGGGATATTTCCATATATTGCACATCTGACAGCGCATCTGGCAACGGTATGTCGTTATGATGGATGCATCTGTTGGCAGAAGTATTTTGTTCATTCTCTATCAATCGTTTAATACGTTAAAATATTTTTGGGCTGTGTTCTTCCAAGAAAACTGCGTTGCTATTGATACCAGTTTCAATTTAGGTATTTCGGATAGTTGCTTTAGTTTCAAACAAATAACCTCGTCGTTTTCTATATCCGATTCTTTGATCTTTATGTCGTAACCTTGTGCCAGTTCATCGTTCACCTCGTTGTCGGCATTGCTGATAACGGGGCAACCTCTGAGAAATGCTTCAAGAATAGGAAAGCCAAATCCTTCGAACTGTGAATAAAATATAGTAGCCAAGGCGTTGCCATAAAGTTCATTCAGTTTATCCTCGTCAACGTAACCTAAATATTCTACATCGGCATCGTTTGCGGTTGCAAAGTTAATGAAATCTGTACCATCTTTACGACAAAAATCATTCATGCCTCCAACAATTTTTAATTTTATTTCAGGATGAAATTTCTTATATGTTTTGTAGATTTTCAGAGCTTCATACAATTTCTTGCCTAAAGGGTCGACCCTGCCCACAATCATGAAGTAAGGCTCTGTTTGCCTTTCCTGTAATTCGTTTTCTGTTATTGCATATTTTACGTCAATTCCGTTATGTATTACCGACAATCTTGAGTCTGTTTTTGTGTCCGGAAAGTATTTATGTATTTGATTCAGAACGAAGTTGGAGATGACAATTATCTTTTTTGATCTGGCAATGACTCGCTTTATCATTTGTTTCCTGAACCAGGTGCGTGTGCGTCCGAACTTGTTTGTTATATCAAATTCATTAATATCGTGTACAATTGATATAGCATTTTTAATACCGCTTCCTATAACGGAATCGGCAAGAAAGAATACATATTTAGCTTCTGTTACAAACTTTGTTTTTGCAAATTTGGTCAAGAAATATATTTTTGAAGAGCCCGATTTGTCAAGTTCTTTCGGGGTTATGATGTTTATGCCGTCAACTACTAAGGAAGGTGAGTTGGCTAAAACATTTTGGTTTGCTATCAGATTTACTTTATAATTGTTTTCTTTAAGAATAGGCAAAAGCACATTCAGGAGTTTTTCCATGAAAACACCCACCCCTAGTTTTGGTCCAAAATAACAAGCAACAATCGTAATCGTTTTTTCCTTCACCATCTAATTCCTTTCAAATAATATATTGTATATCGCCTGAGAATAAGCTTCGGGCGAATGTTTCTCTATTGCTGTTTTTGCATTCTTTGTCAATGTACAACCCCAATCCCTGTCCGAATACAATTTCTTTATTGCATTCTTTAGTTTTTCAACATCTCCAATTTCGGTCAACACTGCGCTTACTCCGTCTTTCAGATAATTCTCGATGGAGGATGTCTGTGTCGTTATAATGGGTATAGACAAGAAAATGGCTTTAAACATAACGATCAACCCTGCCGGCATTTTCGATTTCAAAGGTAATGCTACTATGGACGAGTTTTTCAATAGTTCGTCAAAATCACTTTCTTCTATGTCGTAATACATTTGCACGTTTGTTGGCAGGTGAACCTGCTTGGGCATATATTTTTTTCTGCCAACTCCTACAAACTTATGCTCCGGCAGTTGTGAGGCCGCCGCAAAAAACACTTCCCAATCACGCTGTGCTTCTCCTCCGCAAAAAACATAAGAAGATTCGTATCTAAAGTTTTCCTCCTTGTATCCGGGAAGATATGCATCCGGCAAAACGGAAACTTGTTCCTTTCTTATTTTATATTCTTCAAGATATCTATGTAAGGTATCTTCCGAATTTACTGTAAAATAAAACTTTTTATACGAGAAAGCATAATTATATACCGTTTTTCTTATAAATGAAATAAGCCCTTGTTTGTTGTGACTGATCATATTTAGAGATAGAATCGTTCTGTCTATCCTGAATAGATGGCACAACACACCGATAAAGGCTCCAATGATAAAATTCCAGCTGACAAGGCAATCACCTTTTCCGGATGTTCGTATAGAGCGTATTGCCACTTCAAAATATCCTAAAAAATGCAATGGCTTACGCCAACGGTAGACTCTGTTTTTAGGATTGTATTTCATTGCCACCCAATTGACTTCTTTACCGGAAAAGGCAGAAGCCAACCATTGCAGGCGGCTTTGTGGACCAACATCGTATATGAAATATATTTTATTCATTTCCAGCCACTAAACTTTTGAAAAGGTTGTCCCATTCGTTCATTATTATTTCGGGCGAAAATCGTTGTATGTTCATTTTTGCCTTTTTGCCCATCTCTTTTCTTAGCTCTTGGTTTTCGATCAATAATTTTATCTTGGTTGCCAATTCTTGAATATTTCCGTTTTCTACCAAAAAGCCATCAACCTCATTGTCTATTATTTCCGACGGACCGTGAGGGCAATCGAAAGAAATACATGGCAGTCCACACGACATGGCTTCAAGCAAAACCATTGGAAACCCTTCGTATCTCGAACTCATTACGTAAATGGAACTGTTGAGGTATTCATCAATGATATTTTGAGTAGGCTGATTGATAGTGATAGAGTTTTGAAGACCTTTTTCTTCGATAAGGCTATGAAGGTATTTATGCAACTCTCCATTTCCAAATATATCTAAATGCCAGTCAGGATAGTTATTTGAAACTATATTCCATGCCTCTATCAGCATGTCATATCCTTTTTCGAATGTTAGTCTTCCAACACTTATAATTCTTTTACTATTAAAGTTTGCTGATTCTTTTAACAAAAAAGGAATCGGGTTATATATTTGTTTAATATTAGACAGTGAATGTTTGCTCCATACATCTAAATCTTTCTTTGTTAGAACAACAAATTTATCATATTTTTTTATTGCTCTTTTTTTTAGAAGGTTATGAGTGATCTTAAATATGATTTTTTTAGAAAAAGATTGATCTCTGTTTGATATTGTTACATGATTTTCGGGAAAATGCATTTCTCCGATTTTTTTGCTTCCGTCTTTTATTTCAGGAAGAAAAGTAAATTCGTGGGTGTATGTCGAAATTGTAACATCGGGTTTTATCTTTAATAGTATTTCTTTTAATCTGTACTTATGGAGTTTACGCTTTCGTGTTTGAACCAATATACGCCGTATGGTTGAAAGCTTACCCAATTCGTTGTAGTTTATATCCAGGTCGATAAACTTTATTTTTTGTGAAAAGCTATAATAGTTTGGTTGCTTGTTCTGGTCTGTTGTTACTATATATACGTCATAGCCAAAGTGTTCGGCCAAATAATTAGCTTTGGCACATATAACACGTTCTGTTCCTCCGGTTTTAGAAGCATCAATTAAACAATAAACTATTTTCATAAAGTATTTCTAACGGATTAATAATTTACTCAACCTCCATATCACATGCTTCTTTAATCGGGCAAATGTATATCGTTTCATTCTTTTCAGTTCTACATAATCGTCGTAGAATGGAGCAAAATATTTTTGAAACGTTTCTTCATGTTCTTTTTTTATTATTTCATTTCCTTCGTCCGAACCACTAATCCCGGATGTGTCAATAAGGGCAATATCCATATCTATCAGATCTACCTTTTTTTCATGTTTAATTGTGGCTAGCAAAGCGAATTTCCAGTCGGCACTGATTTTCATATCTTCGTCATACAATCCGATTTCGGAGAACAACTCTCTTTTTGTGAAAGTTGCCTGATGCCACAATGTGCTGACAAAGAAGTGGTAGAAAGTAATTTTCTCGGGTATGGTTTCTCTAATTTTCACTCGTTTACCATCGAGCACAACACAACCTGCAATGAGGTCGGCAGTCCTTTTGGTGGAAAAAACAGCTTGAAGAGTATCCGGCGATATAAATGTGTCGCCTGAATTCATGAATATAATATAATCGCCAGATGCTTTCCGTATACCCTTATTCATAGCACTGTAAATGCCTTTGTCCGGCTCCGACACCCAATAGGAGATAGATGGCGCATGTTTTTCTATTATAGATACGCTTTCGTCTGTCGAGGCTCCGTCAATGATCAGGTATTCATAATCATTGAAAGCCTGACCTATTACGCTGTTGATGGTTTTTTCCAAACCAAGGGCATTATTTCTGTTGATGGTTATAATTGATAATAATGGCATAATAAAAAAAATCTACGTGATGAATGAAAGTAGTCGAAATTAAAAAAATAAGCTGAAAATGTTTTCATTCATTTTTCTTTAATATTCTATAACATTGAAATGGGGCTATCATTCCATTGAAATTTGTGAAAATGAGAGCTAAAAATAGTGAATATATTCCCATATTCAATACTTGTATAAACAGAAAGACTAATCCCAAATATATTATTGGTGATATAAAGGCAAATATAAACTGGATATTTAATATCCCCATTCCATTTAATATGGATACATAAATATTCAGATAGAATGAAATTATAGTGTATATACAACAGAAAATAATTAGAGCTATATTTATAGAGTCGGCAATCTTATCTCCAACCCACAGGCGAAGTATGAAGTCTGAGCAAAATAGCATTATTAAACAGATAACAGATAGTGCAGATGCGATTTGCAGAAAACGCTTTATAGACCATTTTATCCAAGCGAAATCTTTTTTCGAATATGCCTCTGTCACAGCAGACCATAAGGGGGCAAGAAACAAGGAAAATACCATTGTCATAATAGAAAAATATTTGAAAACGATATTATAATATGTGACATCGGAGGCTGAAAAATAATGTATGATAATAAAATTAGCCGATTGATATTGAACTAAATTTGCAACTTGTATGACAAAGAATTTCAAGCCTAAACTCATAATATCCTTTATTCGCCCTATTTTTACAAATCGGAAAGAAGGAGCATATGATTTATATCTATTACTGAATAATACAAAATTTGCAATTATCCAAACCACTAAAGGTAAGAAACAAAAAACGAATCCTAGTTTCAGTAGAGTTCCTGTTTCTATTTGCATCAGTATCCATATAGCAGCTAATGTCAAAGCCTGACCAATCAAATCAATAAAGGCAATGACAGAGGGGCGCTGATCTGCAGCAAGAATGGTTCCCAGTATTTTAAATACGGAAAGCAAACATATATAAGAAACAATTATGGTAAATAGCAAAGATAATTCATCTGTGTTTTCAGGTATTTTATCTTTAAAAAAGAAGGCCCAATCGATGTGATTATTAAAGATAATGGCGATTATCCAGACTAAAGAAAAAATGAAAGATATAGCGAAAAACGTTGTGCTGACATATTCTTTTGCAAGTTGATGGTTTCCGAAGGCTTTTGCTTCAGCAAAACGGTTTCTCAATCCATTGCTAAATCCGATATCAAAAAAAGTGATCCATGTTACTACTGTCCCCAAAGTCAGCCAGATACCATAACCTTCTTCTCCAATATATTTTATGCAAAGAGGTATTAGTAAAAAACTGATGATGATGCTGGCTCCTTTTATAAAAGCATTGAAAATCATGTTTTTTTGCATCAACGACCCTCTATCTCCTCCCGTATTGAGCAGTGACTTAAGTTTCTTCGCTATGTCAGATATGATGGTCATTTATTGATGCCTTTTAACGTGGATTTATATACATCTTCTGTCTCCGCAATCATTTTCTCGATAGAGAAGTTCTCTAACCGTTTTTTTCCTCTTTCTACGTACTCTTTAGCCAGATCAGGATTGTCTAGTATCTGCTTTACCGAGTCATGTATGCTTTGTTCATCGTAAGGATCGAAATAGATGGCGGCATTGCCTGCTATTTCGGGGAAGCAGCTGCAATTGCTAAGGCAAACCGGAGTGCCGTAGAAAAATGCTTCCAAGATAGGGAAACCGAAGCCTTCGTGTATGGATGGAAAAACAAATACTTCTGCTTGTGTGTACAATATAGCAAGGGTATTGTCATCGACATTCATCTGTACTACCTTGTCTTCAATTTGCAAGCTGTCTATCAACTCCATTTCGCTCGGATTGAAAGCTGTGCCTGTGCAAACCAGCTTAAGGTTGTCGGCTTGCTGCAAAATAGGCGCAATAGCCTTAAGCATCCGCTCGAAGTTCTTATACGACCATCTGGCACCCACAAAAAGTATATATTTATCTTGAATAATACGATGCGATGGTGCTGAGTGGAGAGGTTGCATTAAACATCCATGATGTACCACGCTTATTTTTTCCTTAGGCGTGTTTGGATATATCTTCAAGAGGTTTTCTTTAGTAGATTGGCTAATGGCAATTATCCTGTCGGCTTTTTCTATCAGTTTCTTTTTCTTGGAAATGGAGTGCCTTATGTCTTTAGCATGACTTAGTTCCATTTCATAAATCATGTCGTGTACGGTAATGACCAATGGTTTTCTCAGAAAGCGAAGAAAGTAAGTGTCGCACTCTGTTGGGTGAAAAATATCATACTTCTTGCTCAAAATGAAATAAATTGAATATAATTTATTTACAATCTTAGAAAAAGTTAGTTTTCCGAAAGGGAATTTGGGGAAAGGTTTTAGGTTATATTTTTTCTCTTTGAGGTATTCGTTTTCTGAATAAATGACAGGTAGAATAGTTTTTGTAGAATTAGTATTGTTATCAAAAATGAGGCTCGTAAAATAACGAGAAATTCCTCCAAATCGTTGAAGGAAGAAAGTTTGATAATCATATAATATTCGCACTCTATTCATTGTCTGTATACTTATCCAATTTTTACTTTTTTTCCATCGCAAAAGTAATTTTTGAGTTCTGAGTCAGATATAGCCCTGAGTTTTGGTGATACGCATATCCCAATGCAAACCCATACCATAATATACCGTATGTTTAGTGCTAGCTGCCCTGACGGGTACATTTCAAGTAGCCAAAAGAAAACAAGTAGTGCGGCTCCCTTGGTAAATCCATTCTTTGTTTTAAAATAACCTGCATATATGGCATAAAAGCAAATAGACCAAAATAACGCAAGGCTTACAATTCCTCCTTTCAGGATAACGGTTAAGAATCCGGTTTCTATGCTATGTCTATATTCGCTATTGTCTCCATCTATACCCGGGGCATAATATGTCCCGTTCATTCCTTTACCAATGACCCAGTCTTGAGGTTCCATATCTTGAAAGTACATAATTGTTACTTCTTCCCTGGTGTTCACAGTAAGCCTTTTCTCAAATCCGCTGAACATAGTCTCCTTAGCCATATCGTAAACCAGAAAGCCAAATCCGGCAACAAGGGCGAGGAGTATTACGAATATCAGCTTCTTGTCAGTTTTTTGCGAATAGTAGATAAAGTGAAGAAATATGGCAAGACCTAAGAATCCTGCAAAGCTGAAGGCTAAGTTTCGCCGGGCATAGATAAATGAGGCTAGTATGGATACTATGAAAATAAGTGCTGCAATTTTTTTTTGTTTATCATCAAGATAGAAATAGGAGAGGATAAGAAAACCGACAGGTATGCTGAGGGTTACAACCATATTATCAAAAAAATTATGACCTCTTACAGACAATATATCAAAAATGGTTAATGTTATCAAAAACAGGAATATATAGCCTAATTTGAATAAGAAATCAATCAGGTATTTGTAGTTTGCAAGGTTGTCTGCGAACATGAAAATTATGAATGGGATAACAACATAAAAGAAGTATCCATCGTCCACATACATCAAGATAAATATTTCGTAATCAAAAGCAAAACCTCTGGCAACAACAACTAGTTGCCAAATGATGTATAGCCAGAATAGCACCTTGAATGTTTTGTCTTCAAACTTAATTCTAATTGCATGGAAAGATGAATAGAACATTATTAGTGTCCCTACCAATTTTACCGAATTTTCCGTGAAACTGTCAATTTTGAAAAAGGTACTGGCGATGGTTATCGCAGAATAGAAAAGAAGCCCCCACCAAAACCAATGAAAATATTTAGATACAAGATTGTTTGTATCTATGTTTTGAGTCGTATTTTGATGTGTTTGCTTGTTGAGCATAATCTAATTGAGAAGAAAGATAATCTCTAAAAAAAGAGATTATCTTTTGATATTGAACGATGTTTATATATTTATATCAATGAGTGTTCGCTTGTCCATATCCGTATCCGTACGAGTCTTTGGTGGTAGTGCCATTCATCACCAGATATAGATTTTTTAGTTTTTCTTCTTCGGCAGCAGACTCGGCTAGTCTCAAATACGATTTATTGGTATAGTTTGCACGATACAAATATACAGTCAGATCAGAGAATTTATTTAGTGAGAACGTATCCGATACCATTCCTACCGGAGCTGTGTCTACTAAAATGAAATCGTAATTGTTTCTTAAGTAGTCGAATAGCTCTTCAAGTTTATCGCTCAATAGCAACTCGGAAGGGTTTGGTGGTATTGGCCCGGATGGTATGAAGTCGATTGATGAAGACAAATTTGATAGAGGAACTATTATGTCCTTGGGTGAATAGTCGTCGGTGGATAGAAAGTTTGTAATACCATTTTTTGCATCTACCGATAAGTATTCGGACAGTTTCGGATTTCGGATATCCAGTCCGACTATAACAACCCGTTTGTTCTTTATGAGTGAAAACGACAGTGCTAAATTCAGAGCTACAAAAGATTTTCCTTCGCCCGATATGCTGGATGTCAACAAGACCACTTTTTCGTCCTTTTTCAGTAAGAACTGAAGGTTTGTTCGCAGTAGCCTGAATAGTTCCACAGCCGGTTGGTTTGCTCCTTCTTTAACCACAACTCTTTCTTTTCGTTTGTCAAAGCATATTTCGCCCAAAACGGGTAGTGTTGTCGATTCTGTTAATTCTTCTTTCGATGAAAGTTTAAATCTTAATATTTTCATCATATAAATTGTAGCAATCGGAAGCACTAATCCTAAAGCTAAAGCAATGAGATATGTTTTCGGTTTTACGGGGGCTACCGGTTTAAAGATGTTATATGCAGAATCAATTATTTTGGCTTTGGGCGTGTTAGAGGCTAGTGTAAGCTCGGCTTCTTGCAATTTGCCTAACAAGAAAACATACAATTCCGATTTTATGAGTTGCTGTCTTTGCATATCCAGATATGCTCTTTCCTGAGTCGGCATCTGTTTCATACGCGATTGCATTTCATTTTCCCTCTTCTGCCAGTCTTTTCTTGTTATTTGTGTTTCCTTTTTTGCCTGTTCAATGCTAAGAAAGACGTTTTGTCTCATCAAGTCTATTTGCTCGTTGATGGTCAGGATTGTAGGGTTGCTCTCGTTTGCATTGCGAAGCATTTTATTTCTTTCCAGAATGAGCATGTTGTATTGTTCAATCACTTTTAGTAAGGATTCGGGAAGTCCCAGGCTGGAAGGTATGAGAGCGTATTTGTTCACCGGATCTTTCAGGTGGCTTTCTATCATCTGCAAAATATTTGATTGTATTTCCAGCTCTACGGTTTTCTCCCTTACCGTGCTCATTGTTTCCAGAAATATTTTAGCTTCAGATTCTATGTCTGTCAGGTTGTTGTTCCTTTTATAAAGTTCTACATCCTGTTCTATTTTTTCAAGATCGTCATAAATATATTTAGTTCTTTCCGTTATAAACTCGATAGAACTTTGTGCCGCTTTGTTTTTGTCCGATAGCGCATCTTTATTGTATAATTCGATCAGTTTGTCAAGGATATCTTTTCCTCTTTGTCTTTCGGTATCGTTTACACTAAGAATGATAATGTTCGACCTTTTGGATGCAGGACTGATATCGATACTGTTTTTATAATTTTCGGCTGCCAGATCAAGCCCGGTGATTCCCGCAAGCAAAGTATATTCTTTGTCTTTTAGCAAGGCTTCAGCTTCCTTGTTTTTTTCGAAAGTGAAAGTTCCGCAATCAGTGGTTAGTGTTTGAGGAAATTGAGATATGGAAAAGCCATTCACTTCATTTTTGTTATACTTCATTTCTACATTGACCAAACCATCTTTGCCGACATGCAATTTCATTGCTATATGTCCGGAAAGGGTGTCTGTCAAATATTTATTATATTTAACATTGATCGGGCTTGAGTTGTATATTGATTTATTGAATGGAAATTTTTTAAGGGAATACGATGTGCACAAGTCTAGGTCGGATATCATTTTACGCATGATCGAATGTGAGTTGATTACCCCAATTTCATCATCAATGTTAGACGAAGAAGATGATAATCCTCCTATACCGACTGCATTCATAAGTGCCGATTCCATCTTACCTTTACTTGACGATTCTTCACTTCTGACTACAATACTGGCCCTCATATTATATATGGGAGCTTTGAATTTTATGTAAATAAATGCAACACAAAGGCATGCAAAAATGGAGAGTACAAACCATTTCCAAAACTTTAGATAGTAACCGATAGTACTGTTTGATGATGAGAACGATTGTGTGTTTATTGAAGAAAAATATTTCTTTAACATAAAATTGGTATTCTTATTTATTGAATGCTATTATTAAAGTTGCTGTGGTGGATATAACACTAAGTGCTATACCGATAGATGACGTAATCAATGACGTATTGTATTGTTTTGCTTGCCCCATGCTAGCATCTTTTTGTCTTTCACTATTGGGGTCTACATATATTATGTCGTTTTGTTTGAGGTAATAATATTCCGAAGTTAGCAGTTCTGCTTTGGTTAAGTCAACACGGGTACGCTCTATTTTTCCCTCATTGTTGCGTATGATAAGTATATTGTCTCTTCTTGCCTGAATATTCAGGTCCTTAGCAGCAGCAATTGCGTCTAATATTGTGGTTCTTTGTCCTGAAAAGAAATAAGTTCCGGGAGCCATTACATCCCCAATCACAGAAACCCTGAAATTGGTGATGCTCAAATTTACGATAGGGTCTTTAATATATTCTTTCAATTTTTCTTCGAGATAAGAAATGGCTTCGTCTCTGGTCATCCCGGCTAATTTTATTTTGCCTAAGGTTGGGAACTGTATTTCTCCGTTTTTTCCTACTATATAGGGTTGGATGCGTGTGTTTTGAGAGATAGCGTTCATCTCGTAAGATTGTCCTTCCGTACTATTTCCTGCCAGTATGGGTAGGTTGAAATGTGCTGCGGCCAAAGCATCGGGCGATGAAACTGATATGGCCAATTCATCATCGGGTTGAATAATAGTTGAATATCCAGCGTTATGAGAGCTCAGGTATTCATTCGATACCGAGTCGATGTTCTGAAAATATGAAATGCTTTTTTGTTGAGAGCATGAAAAAAACGATGCCGTAAAGAGAAAAGCACACAGAAATATAGATAATAGCCTCATTATAATTGAATATAGTTAAATTATCAGTTTTTAGTTTTAATTAGCTAAAACTTCAACGGATTGTAATGCTAATTATTGTCACTCAATAGTTAAAAAACAAAACGAGAACAAAGATATTAATAATTACTTATTAACAAAGATATGTTGATAAGTAAAGTCCCCGACATTCGTATTCATTCCTTTGTTTTTATTATATTTGCCGTATGAAAAATCTTGTATCTCATATTAATTGTCTTATTATGAGGCATAATTGTGTAATTGTGCCTGATTTGGGTGGCTTTGTCGTGAATCGAGAACCTGCACATATAAATGCAGAAGGGGTGGTTATTGCTCCACGGGTTTCGTTTGCGTTCAACCAAGACCTTAAGTATAATGATGGACTGTTGGCTGAGGCATATATGAGTGAGAATGGAGGTACGTACGAAGAGGCATGTTTGTCGATCAGTAATGCCGTGAAAAGTTTGAACATCTTTTTGTCTGTTCAAAAAAAGATAGAGATAGGAAGAGTAGGCTCTCTTGCGATAGACAAAGAGAATGGAAATGTTGTCTTTTTTCCCAATCGTGATGTCTTTTATCACCCACTTATATTTGGCGACTCCAATTTGAACCTTCAGCCGTTAGATAGGATTAAGGAAATTGAGGCTGTGGTTGAGATCAAGAAAAAGCGTTTCGAGATGAAGCGTGTAATAGGAAGTGTTGCGGCTTCGGCTGCAGCAATATTGCTTTTCTTTGTTGCATCTACTCCAATAGCAGAGAGTGGAGCCAACAATGTTAATATGCAAAAATCCGGTTTTTTGACGAACATATTATATACAAATTCGGAAAAGAAAGTTAGCGAAGATAGTGCGGAGCCGACAGTGGCAGAGGAGAAAGAGGTGGTATCGCCCGATAACAAGCAAAATGTAGCGGCAATATCGGTTGACGCTCCGGCGGATGCTAAGCCAAAAAGTAAAGCAAGTGTCTCTTACTATTTGATTATAGCGGGAGAAGCAACTCAAAACGCAGCAAACAAACGTCTGGCTAAGATAAAAGAAGCCGGGTTTGCAAATGCGAAGATATTGGACACACCCCAGCGCAAACGTGTATACATAGCCTCTTTTGACAAGAAAGTGGAAGCGGAAGATTACCTGTCGCATTTCAAGACTTTACATCCACGATATAGTGATGCGTGGATATTTGCAAAAAAGTAAACCACTAAGTTTAAGTATTATTATATTATGCGTATAACCTCCTGATTTTTACCGGGAGGTTTTTTTGTAAAACCTAGGAGTGAGAGGCAGATTTTATATTGAACGGAAAACAAGAAATAAATCATAAATTTTCTATCTTTGCCTCCATTATTGAGATTTATTCGGAAGATATTATGAAAAAAATTGAAAGTATAAAATATGTCATTTTAAGTTTGGTTGCGGTGGTATTGCTGTCTTGTAAGTCAGACCCGAAATTTACCATCAAAGGTGAGATTAAAGGAGTTCGGGATACAATGCTATATTTGGAACACCGTGGGTTGACCAAGATAACCATTGTTGATTCGGTGAAAGTGAAAAGCGATGGGGCTTTCGAAATAAAGGGTGCTGCGCCCCAATTTCCCGAATTGTATGCCCTTAGACTTGGCAATCAGTATATTAATCTGGGTGTAGATTCTACCGAAACCATAACAGTCAGAACCACAAAAGATAATTTTGCAACAGGTTATGAAATAGAAGGCTCGGAAAATAACCTGAAGATCAAGGATATATCGTTGCTCAATTATGAAGTAACGAAAGATGTGAACAGGCTGAAAGAGCAATATCAGGAAAAGTTGATAACGGAGCAACAGCTATACGACTCGGCTTCGGTTGTTGTTGACAATATGACGAAAATAGCAACAGATATAATAGCTAAAAATCCGGGAAGTATTGCCGCTTATTTTGCAATCTTTCAGAAAATAAACGGAGATCTATTGTTTGATCCTTACGACAGGAAACAGTCGAAGCTGTATGGTGCAGTTGCTACGCAATGGGATACGCACTACAAAGATAGTCCTCGGTCGAAACATTTGAGAGAATTTGCGTTAAGTGCCTTGAGAACAGTGAGGGATACAAATGCACGGTCGAAACTGCTGGATAATGTGGCGGAAATGAACACAAGCGATTACTTGAAAATCAGTTTGCCTGATGTTGAAAACAAAAATGTTGATCTGCAAACGTTTATCGGTACTCCTGTGATACTGGATTTTACAACCTACTTGGCCGAATATTCCCCTTTGCATAATGTGGAGTTGAATAAGATATATGAAAAGTATAATGGTCGGGTTGTGATTTATCAGGTGTCTTTCGATCCGGATTTTCATAACTGGAAAAACTCGGCGGTAAATTTGCCGTGGATTTCGGTCAGGGATAAAGATGCAGCCGGTTCCAAGTTGTTTGGATTGTTTAATATTTCGGAACTTCCAACTACCTATATAATTAATAAACAGGGCGAAATAGTGAAGAGAATGACTGCGAATGATAATTTGGAAACTGAAATTGTGAAAGTGTTATAAAACATAAACCAATGTTGCAAAGATGAGAAATTAAGACTATCTTTGTAATAATAGAAGTGAGAAAGAAAAGGAGTTCTGGTCGTTTGGACAAGGATTCTTTTTCTTTTTGTTACTTTCTAAAGTGAATAAACATTTAGTAATAACAATTAAAATTTAAAATTAAATGCCATGGCTATTAGTTACATGACCGAAGACGGTTACAAAAAACTAAAAGAAGAAATTTATCAATTGGAAGCTTTTGAAAGACCAGCTATATCGAAGCAAATTGCTGAAGCACGTGATAAAGGAGATTTGTCGGAGAATGCCGAATACGATGCTGCAAAAGAAGCTCAAGGTATTCTTGAGGCTAAGATTGCCCAGTTGAAAAACTTGTTGGCTAATGCTCGCTTGATTAACGAAGAAGCAATTGGTACGGATAAAGTTCAGATACTAAATAAAGTAACTATCAGGAATACAAAAAATAATCAGACAATGACCTACACCCTGGTTGCAGAGAGTGAGGCTAATCTGAAAGAAAATAAAATAGCAGTCAGTACCCCTATTGCCCAGGGATTGATGGGGAAAAAAGTGGGTGATGTAGCCGAAATTAAAGTGCCGTCGGGCATTATGAGTTTCGAAATTGTAGATATTTCTATTTAAGGTATGGCGAGTATTTTTAGTAAAATAGTAGCAGGTGAAATACCCTCATACAAGATTGCCGAAGATCAGGATTACTATGCCTTTCTCGATATAAACCCTATGGGTAAAGGGCATACTTTGGTGATACCCAAAATGGAAATAGATTATATTTTTGATTTGGACGACCAGACCTTGTCCGGCATGATGCTTTTTGCGAAAAAGGTGGCGAAAGCCATCGCAAAGGCCATTGAATGTAAGAGAGTAGGGGTTATGGTTGTCGGGATGGAGGTTCCGCATGCCCATATACATCTTATCCCGATCAATAAAGAGTCGGAAATGAGTTTGTCGAATCCGAAATTGAAACTAAATCCGGAAGAGTTTGTCGAGATTTGCGAACGAATAAAAGCAAACCTGTAAAAAGGAGATAATAAGATAGAAAACGAGGTGCTTCGCAAAGCACCTCGTTTCGTTTTTTTGGATGGGAACAGTCTTTTGCCTCCCGAAAAGAATAAGCATATTTTCGATTTATTTTTTCAAGATAAACATCTCAGAGAGTTCACCTGTGATTGGTTTTCCGTCAACATCAAGCTGGGTCAGTTTATTTTCTCCAACAGCATATTGGTTTGGTTTATCTTCGCCTGCCAGAGTGATTGTTGTGCCGGCATCGTCCCAACTATAAGACCCTTTCGAAGAAAAAGGTTTTGCCTTTTTGTCTTTGTAAATCACATCCTTGGTATAGGTGCTGTCGGTCAGTACAATGGTTACTTCCATTTCGCTGTTCGCTCCGGGTAGAACCCCTTTGTATGTACCCTTATAATCGAGCGAATTTCTAGCATTGTGAATATCAGGAGCCGTTGTGGCAGAATCAACCGGAGTTGTTGTCGTAGGAGACTGTTTGGCGCCATTGTTACATGATGCTAACAAAAATACAGTTGCAAATAAGAAAACAATCTTTTTCATCTTAGTTAATTTAAATTAGAGTTGTTATATACAGTTTATTATTGGTTCAAATCCGATATTAATCGTTTTGTCATATTGAATAAAACGAAAGATCTGTGACAGAAAATATCCAGATTCTTCACTTCGTTTCTACATATTTACTAAGTTATAACAATTTGGACTATGAAAAGTTTGTTTTGTTCATTCGGGTTTCTATAAATATCTCTAAATAATGCGAATCAGTAGTTAAAATAGGTTCTTTAATTTTCTTTACTTCATTCTGCCACATCTTTTACAGAGACTTGCTTTCTCAACTTTTTGGTGTCAAAAAGTTGCAAAAAACAGTGCTTCGTGACTCGCCGACCTGACAAAGCGATTCGTTGACTAAACTAAATAAACTCGCTACGCTCAGACAGATATTTAGTTTTGCGCCAACTTTATCGGTCAGGTCACCCGGCTGCGTCACTAATGCACGTCACGCTTACGCCCAATTTTAAAAACGTGACATTTGGTTGATTGACGGGGTACCCACACAGCGCAGATAAGCGATAAGAACAAAAAGCTGTTTGAGCATTACCAGACCATTCTAATTTTACAGCTTCTTGGTGCGAGTTATTT
>NZ_QVMP01000023.1:63992-165275 GCF_010501095.1 Dysgonomonas sp. 520
GTGGGTCGGCAAGAAGCCTTAGTCACAGAAAGCCTTTTTGATTCCTTTTGCGGCTTAGGGCAAAAGGGATGCAAGTAATCTTTGATTACGCGCAGTGTATTATACAAAGTTAAAGAACGTTTTTATTATAGAAAATCCAAATACTGATTGGCATAACTTATAACTCAGGACTTACCACTTTTCATTACCCAAATACGCCCGTTAGATATTCCTCAGTACGTTTATCCTTTGGCTTGGTGAACATTTGCCGGGTTGAATCGTATTCGACCAATTCGCCTAGATACATGAACATAGAATTGTCCGATATACGTGCAGCCTGCGACATATTGTGCGTCACGATAACAATCGTATAATGCTCTTTCAGCTCAAGGATAAGTTCTTCAATGCGATTGGTTGAAATGGGGTCAAGAGCCGAAGTCGGTTCATCCATCAAAAGAACTTCCGGTTTCAAGGCGATGGCACGGGCTATGCAAAGCCGTTGTTGTTGACCTCCGGAAAGAAATGTGCCCTTTTTTGTCATCGAATCTTTTACTTCGTCCCACAAGGCAACGCTTCTCAGGCTTGATTCAACAATTTCGTCCTTTTCCTTTTTTGTTAAAGGTATACCATTCAATTTATATCCTGCAATAACATTGTCATAGATGCTCATAGTAGGGAAAGGGTTTGGCCGTTGAAAAACCATACCCGCCAAGCGTCTCACTTTCATAGGATTCATGTGAAAAATATTTTCGCCCTTCAGCAAGATTTCGCCTGTTGTTTCTATTTCAGGATACAGATCGTGCATACGATTAATTGCACGCAGAAGCGTGCTCTTTCCGCATCCCGATGGTCCCATAATTGCCGTTACCGTATTGGCTTTTATATCGGCATCAACCTTGTCGACAGCATATTTTCCGCGAACGTACGAAACCGAGACATTTTTCAGTTGAAGTAGATAATCTCTTGCCATATTGTTGTTTATCATTGATGTTTATATTTTTATAACCAAAGTCATTTCGACTTTTCATTTGTTTTGTTATCCTGAGAGCATCGAAGGATCTGTTTTTTATAGATGCTTCGTTTCACTCGGCATGACAAATCCTTTAAGAATGAATATCTATTGAATTTTCCATTTCCTTGAAATACTTTTTGCTATAAGGTTAGTTCCTAAAACTATGAGGAGTAGCAGAAGCGATGTTGCCCATATCAAACTCGATAGGTTAGGATCGTTATAAAATTCCCAAATCAAAAGCGGAACGGCGCTCGTTGGTTGGGTTATATCCCAATTGATGGCCGATGCGCCCAATGCCGTAACCAAAAGCGGAGCCGTTTCTCCCATCACCCTCGATACCGCCAACAGAGATCCTGTAAACAATCCTCCGAACGCTGATGGTAAAAGCACGCGTAAAATGACGGTCGTATACGATCCTCCAAGAGCCAGTCCTGCTTCCTTGAGCGATGCCGGCAACATTTTCACGCTTTCTTCTGTCGAACGTATGATCATAGGCAGCATCATTATTGCTAATGCCACACCGCCTGCCAAAGCTGAAAAGCTATACATTGGCTTCACCACCCAGAAATAAACAATAACCCCGATAACAATAGATGGTATTCCTTGCAAAAGGTCTGACAAATTTCTGATTATACTGCTGAATTTTCCTTTAGGTTTTTCGGCAAGATAGATACCTGTCAGTATGCCCACAGGTATTGCCATGATCGTAGCCAGAACAAGCATAAGCAAAGTACCTGTCAACCCATTCAATATACCTCCCGGAATAGCATCACCGCTCATTTTGGCAAACATTGCATCCATTGAGGTAGGTGCAATTTTTGTGAAGAGATCGAGATTGAACTGCTTGTAACCTCTTTTCAGTAATTCCCATATTATCAGAAAAAGGGGAATCATCGTAAGAGCAGAAAACAGGCAAACTATTCCGAAGAATAACTTGTCCTTCGCCTTTCTGTATTCTGTTTTTGTATGTATCTTTTTTGTCATCTGCTTACAAATTTCATAACGTTCTTAGCAACAAAATTAATGGCTGCGGTGATAAGGAACAGTAATAAACCTAATGCCATCAAGGAGCTGAGTTTCAATCCGCTTGCTTCGCCAAACTGATTGGCTATGAGGCTTGCCATCGTGTTTCCTGTGTCGGCAAGAGATTGAGGTATATTATTCGTATTGCCGATAAGCATTGTCACAGCCATTGTTTCTCCCAATGCCCTGCCTAAAGCCAAAATGTAGGATGCGAAAATACCGGACCATGCGGTAGGCAGGCTAACCGACCTTATTACCTCCAGATTTGTTGCTCCCAGACTGTATGCTCCTTCCTTCAATTCGTTAGGAACCATTGATATAAATTCGGTGCTTAAAGAGGAGGCATAGGCTATGATCATTATTGCCAGGACGATGGACGCTAAGAGAACCCCAAATCCCTGGGCATTAACTCCCATATCTATAAGCACGGGCCGTAAAACATAAAATCCCCACAAACCAAAAACAATAGACGGTATGCCTGCCAACAAATCGACAACAGAACTGACCACTGTTGCTATCTTTCTCCCTCTGAAATATTCTCCGTTGAACAGAGCTACCGACAGAGAGAACGGAATACAAAACAAAAGTGCCAGAACCGCCGTCATCAGGGTTCCCGTGATGAAAGGCAAGGCTCCATAAACATCGTTCTGCGAATCCCATTCGCCGGATGAAATGAACCCGAAGAATCCGAACTCGGAAAATGCGCTTATACTCTGGCTTATCAGGGCATAAATCACACCGGCCGTCAACAGAAGGATTAAGCAGGATGCGGATAATAATAATATTTTGAAAATTTTATCTTTCATCATCACCTATTTTAATTGCCGAAACAGGTCTTCCGTCGAACGTTATGGAGTTGATATTTACTTTTGTTTTTTCTATCGCTACCTTAGACAACGGTGCGTAATGTGTTTTAGCTGCAACTTCCTGTGCCTTATCGCTTATAATATAGTTGAGCAAATCGACCAGAACTTTTGCTTTTGCTTCCGAACGGTTGTTATATCCTTGTTCTTTATACACTATAATCCAGGTGAATGTGCTTATCGGGTAAGCATCCGGATTGGATGAGTTTGTTATCATAATGCGTGTATCGTTCGGCATGTCAATATTAGCGGCAGCAGAAATGCTGTTCGAATTAGCTTCTATAAAATTGCCTGAACTGTTCTGCACTAAAGCTGTCGGCATATTCACAGCCAGAGCAAATTCCGACCCCAGATAACCTATCGAGCCTTTAGTCTCGGCAACCAAGCCTGCTACGCCGGGGTTTCCTTTTCCTGATATACCTACTCCTGCGGGGAATTTCAAAGATTTTCCTGTTCCGACTGAATTTTTCCAGTTTTCATCCGCTTTACTCATATAATCGGAGAAAACATAGGTTGTTCCGCTACCATCCGAACGATAGACAGGTATAATCTTCAGGTCAGGTAAATTTACATCAGGATTTAAAGCCTTAATTTTCTCATCGTTCCATTGGGTAATTACGCCTCTATATATATCGGAAACAACAGCTGCAGTTAATCTTAGGTCTTTTATACCATCCAAATTGTATGATAAAACAACTGCTCCTAAAGCTGTGGGAACGTGAATTATATCGCTGCCCATTTCTTTCAATTCGTCATCAGATAAGAACACGTCGGTTGCGCCGAAATCAACCGTTTTATCTTTCAGGTTACGAACACCTCCGCCACTACCAACTCCATTATAGTTAACGTCGTTACTTGTTGCTAGAGTAAAATCTTTAAATATGATTTTATAATATGGCTGAGGAAATGTTGCTCCCGAACCGGATAGCTTATTGTCAGTATTGAAACCGCATGCCGAAAGAGAGAGTATTGCTATTGCAAAAAATAATATCTTTTTCATAATCTTTTTCATAATCTTTTTTTAGTCTATTTTTAGTCTATTTTTTCTGATACAATATTATTCTACAATTGTAACATCCATACTAAGCAATTGTTACGAAATTGCGAAGATTTATATAGGCTAATAAAGTTTATACTACGAAGTCATCTAGACTTTTTAAATTATACTTAATTTTTGAGTTTTTGTCATGTTGAACGTAGTGAAACATCTAAAAAACAGATCCTTCGATACTCTCAGGATGACAAAATTGAATAAAACGAAAAAGTCTAGACGGTTTCTACAATAATCTTTTATAAAACGAAAAAGTGCCATCCCTTTGCAGAAACAGCACTTAATCTCTCACTTGTTCATTAAATCAATTCATTACTAAATCTTCTTTAGCAAGAGTCGATAAATCAAATAAATTTCGTCTATCTAGCAAAGACAATTCTTCGTTCAACAGATAAATATTGAGTAAGTAATCTTCATCCAATGGTTCAAAGCGTCTGGGTTTATACTCCCTGATTTCGACTGTCGTTACCCCCGACTGTATAAAATCGAGTTTGCGGGCTGCTGCCGGAGATAAATCTATTATCCTCTTTTTTGCAAAAGGGCCTCTATCAATCACTCTTACCACCACTGATTTATCGTTACT
Source organism: Dysgonomonas sp. 520 (assembly GCF_010501095.1). Lineage (GTDB taxonomy): Bacteria > Bacteroidota > Bacteroidia > Bacteroidales > Dysgonomonadaceae > QVMP01. The sequence continues at coordinate 68,504 of NZ_QVMP01000023.1, forward strand.
TGGATTGTAAACTTCCAATAGTGTTCCGAAAGGAAGTGTGCGGTGTGCGCAAACTAAACTGTCTTGATTATAAATTTCTCCACTTGCAGATTTTCTTTTGTGGAACTTTTTAGCGTAGAACGATGCTTTACCTTTCTGTTCAAACTGTGCTTTTGATTCGGCTACTCCTAAAAATGAGAAGATCAGAGCCAAAAGAATGAGTTTCTTCATACTTTGATTTCGCTTGATGATGCGCAAAGATAATCACGATAATGCAAAAAACGAGCAAATTCATCTGAATTCTCTCGTTTTTTATATTTATTTCGTTCTTTTTTATATTTTCAAAAAAGAACATTTAATTATAAATCAATACATTACATTTCCAAATCCACATCAAACAATTCGTGCCAGGGCAAACCTTGCTTATTCAATTGTTCCATGAACGGATCGGGATTAAATTCTTCAACATTGAACACTCCCGGCTGTCTCCACAATCCTTTAAAGAACATCATTGCCCCGATTGTTGCAGGAACTCCCGTTGTATAGCTTACTCCCTGCGCACCTGTTTCTTTATAAGCCGCTTCATGCGAACAGTTATTATATATATAATAGGTACGTTCTTTTCCGTCTTTAAGACCTTTGATACGGCAACCGATAGACGTTTCGCCTACATAGTTTTCTCCCAGTTCGCCCGGATCGGGCAGGACTGCTTTCAAAAACTGGATAGGAACAATTTCCACACCATTGTATATAATAGGGTCGATACGAGCCATGCCTATATTCTGAATCACACGTAAATGAGTCAAATACTCTTGTCCGAATGTCATCCAGAAACGTGCCCGTTGCAACGAAGGGAAATTCTTCACAAGAGACTCTAACTCCTCGTGGTAAATAACATACGATTCCTTTGCTCCAATATTAGGATAATTCAAAGGTTTGTGAATTTCGTGCGGCTCGGTTTCCACCCATTTGCCATTTTCCCAATACTTGCCTTTCTGAGTTACCTCACGTATATTTATCTCAGGATTAAAGTTAGTTGCAAAAGCCTTGCCATGATCTCCGGCGTTACAGTCTACAATATCAAGCGTTTGCAGTTCATCAAAATGATGTTTCGCTGCATACGCAGTGAATACACTTGTCACCCCCGGATCAAATCCACAACCAAGAATAGCTGTCAGTCCGGCCTCTTTAAATTTGTCCTGATATGCCCACTGCCATTTATATTCAAATTTAGCTTCATCTTTAGGTTCATAATTGGCCGTATCCAGATAGTTGACCCTGCAAGCAAGACAAGCATCCATGATTGTCAAATCCTGATACGGAAGGGCGACATTTATAACTAATTCAGGCTTATAAGAATTAAACAATGCTATCAAATCCTCTACATTATCGGCATCCACCTGAGCTGTTTTTATAATGTCCTTCCCAATCTTTTCCGCAATAGCATCACACTTCGATTTGGTGCGGCTTGCAAGCATGATTTCCGTAAAGACATCTCTATTCTGAGCTACTTTGTGTGCGACAACAGTGCCTACCCCACCCGCTCCAATTATTAAAACTTTTCCCATATTTCTGAATAAAATCCTTCTAGTGTTAATTAATATTATAAAACCAATTTATATGGCTTAAATTTTTACAAAAATAAAATTTAAAAATGAATTAATCCCTATATTTGCTTCAACAAATCAGATTTGATTATGTTTTCTAACATAAGATCAAGTGTTACACTACAATTCAAAAATAGTAAGTTTGCGAACACTTTTTTTTATAGAATAACAATATTGTTGCATAGACAACAAACACTCATCTGACGATTGTTAATCAGGGTATAAAAATAAACAAAAATATAAAGTAATAATTATGTCGCAATTAGTAGGTCATATATCTCAAATTATTGGTCCTGTGGTGGACGTATATTTTGAGAAAAAAGATGCAACTTTCAGCCTTCCAAAAATTCATGAAGCTCTACATGTAAAAAAATCAGACGGCAAAGTTTTAATTGTTGAAGTACAGCAGCACATTGGCGAAAACACGGTGCGTTCTGTGGCAATGGACAGTACAGACGGATTACGCAGAGGTCTGGATGTTGTTGCGATGGGAACCCCGATAACAATGCCAACAGGCGATCAGGTTAAAGGACGCCTGATGAACGTTGTGGGTGAAGCTATTGACGGTATGAATCAATTAACATCGGTTGATGCTTTACCAATACATCGCGAACCTCCTAAGTTTGAAGACTTGGTGACAACGCGTGAAGTTTTATTCACCGGCATCAAGGTTATCGACTTGCTTGCACCTTATCTTAAAGGTGGTAAAGTAGGATTGTTCGGAGGAGCCGGGGTAGGAAAAACCGTACTGATTCTGGAATTGATCAACAACATGGCTAAAAAGCATGACGGTTACTCGGTTTTTGCCGGAGTTGGTGAACGTACCCGAGAAGGAAACGATTTGCTTCGCGAAATGATCGAAGCCAACGTTATACGTTATGGTGATGAGTTCAAAAAGAGCATGGAAGAAGGGCATTGGGACCTATCGAAAGTGGATAATAAAGAATTGGAAAAATCGCAGTTATCCCTTGTTTTCGGACAGATGAATGAACCTCCCGGAGCACGTTCTTCTGTTGCTTTGTCAGGACTGACAATAGCCGAATCGTTCCGTGATGCAAAAGACGGAGGTGCAAAAGATATATTATTCTTTATCGACAATATATTCCGTTTCACTCAGGCTGGATCTGAGGTATCGGCTCTTCTTGGGCGTATGCCTTCGGCCGTAGGTTACCAACCTACTCTTGCAACTGAAATGGGTACTATGCAGGAGCGTATCACGTCTACAAAGAACGGCTCTATCACATCCGTTCAGGCAGTATATGTACCTGCCGATGACTTGACCGACCCTGCTCCCGCAACGACTTTCTCCCACTTGGATGCTACGACCGTATTGAGCCGTAAGATCACGGAATTGGGTATTTATCCTGCGGTTGACCCATTGGAGTCTACATCTCGTAGTTTGGACCCGAACGTAGTAGGTCAGGAACACTACGACGTTGCTCAACGGGTAAAACAAATATTGCAACGAAACAAGGAACTTCAAGATATCATTTCCATCTTAGGTATGGAAGAACTTTCGGACGAAGACCGTTTGACAGTGAACAGGGCTAGGCGTGTACAACGTTTCTTGTCGCAACCGTTCAACGTGGCAACGCAGTTTACCGGTATACCGGGAGTTATGGTAAATATTGAAGATACTATAAAAGGATTCAAAATGATTCTTGACGGCGAAGTGGACTACTTGCCCGAACAAGCATTCTTGAATGTCGGAACAATTGAAGATGCCATAGAAAAAGGTAATAAATTGAAAGAACAAGCATCGAAAGGAGCATAATGAAAGAATTGGAACTAAAACTAATTTCGGCCGAAAAATCGCTGTTTGAAGGAAAGGTTGCGTACGTGATGCTTCCCGGAACAGAGGGTAACTTTAGCATACATCCCAACCATGCGCCTCTTATTTCATCCTTGAAAGCGGGTGAAATTGAGTACGGAACATCGGAAAATGCAGATGATGTGAAAAAAGTTTCTGTTAACAGTGGTTTTGTTGAAATTCTGAAAAATGTAGTAACAGTTTGCATTGAATAAAATGGATTTGACCAAATCGAGGCTAATTGTTTCTATTATTGCATTGGGACTGATTATCGGTGCGTGTATTGGCGGAGTATTATATTTTGTTCTGCCAACATTCAGCCAAAATTGGTTTGTTGCAATACTGTTGTTTTTCACTGTTGAAGAATCTTTATTACTGTCTCTTGTTCACAACTTCAGTAAGAAAAAAGATAAGAAGCAACTGATAAACATCTACATGTTGACAAAAGTGATCAAGTTATTTACTGCTTTAGGATTTATCCTGATCTATATGTTGACCGACAAAACCGATATGAAAAGTTTTGTAGCCGTTTTCATTTCATTTGCCTTATTGTTTCTGGCAGCCGAAACATTCTTATTTTATAAGATTGAAAAGCAATTAAGTAAAAAAATAGAAAGTGATGAATAATCGTTTCAAATACATAATAACACTGTTTATCTTCTTGTTCATTGCAGGCGGCATATTCCAGCCGGTAAAAGCCGCAGATCATGGAAATGAAGGAGAAGACCTGAACGTTAAGGAGTTGATACTCGACCACCTTGGCGATGCCTATGAATGGCATATAACCACATGGAAAGACAGCCATATTTCTATTCCTTTGCCTGTAATATTATACAGCGAAAGCAGTGGATTTCAAATGTTCAGTTCCTCGAAATTTCATCATGGAGCGGAATCACATAACGGTTTCTACATAGCTAAAGATGGTGATTATAAAGGTAAGATTGTAGAAAAAAATGCTGCCGGCGAAGAGGTGCGTCCGTGGGATTTTTCCATAACAAAAAATGCCGCAGCTTTAATCATTGCCAGTATATTACTTATCATCATCATCCTAAGTGTGGCTCGCTGGTATAAAAAGAACAGCAAGGCGGATGACCCGAAAGTACCGAAAGGCTTTGTTGGTTTCATGGAATTGTTTATCATGAACGTAAACGACGACATCATTAAACCATGCGTGGGTAAGAATTATAGAAAGTTTGCGCCATACCTGTTGACTGCATTCTTTTTCATATTCATCAACAACTTGTTAGGGTTGATTCCTCTATTCCCCGGAGGGGCGAATGTTACAGGTAATATAGCAATTACATTAGTTTTAGCGGTGTTTACATTGGTGATAGTCAATGTATTCGGAACTAAAGAATATTACAAAGAAATATTCTGGCCCGAAGTTCCTACATGGTTGAAAGTACCTATACCAATTATGCCTGCTATTGAACTTGTAGGTGTATTTACAAAACCATTTGCATTGATGATTCGTCTTTTTGCCAACATTTTGGCAGGGCACTCAATTGTATTAGGGTTGGTTTGTTTGATATTCGTGACTGTAAAACTGGGTACAGCAATCAATCTGTCTATGACGGGCGTATCGGTATTGTTGACAATATTCATCGACTTTGTAGAAATACTTGTTGCTTACATTCAGGCGTATGTGTTCACCATGCTTTCGGCTGTGTTTATCGGTTTGGCGCAAGTGGAACCACATCATGCTAAAAGTCATGAGTGAAAAGAGAAGAAGTGAGATATATTGACAAAAAGATCCTTCGTTTCACTCAGGATGACAAAAAGAAAAACTTGGGACTCAGAACTTAAAACTCAGAACTTAAAAAATATATATAATTAAACAATTAAAAATAAAAAGATTATGTTACTAGCAATTTTATTACAAGCAGCTGCAAGTTTAACAGGATTCGGTGCAGCTTTAGGTGCAGGTTTAGCAGCTATTGGAGCAGGTATTGGTATTGGTAAAATCGGAGCTTCGGCAATGGAAGGTATCGCACGCCAACCAGAAGCAAGTGGAGATATTCGTATGTCGATGATTATTGCGGCAGCTCTTATCGAAGGTGTGGCTCTGTTTGCTGTTGTAGTTTGTGGATTTATTCTTTAAGAATAAAGAAAATTAAAATAAAAGAATATGCTTTTACAACCTGATTTCGGTCTTTTATTTTGGATGCTTCTCTCGTTTGGGGTCGTCTTTGCCATCTTGGCTAAATTCGGCTTCCCAATCATCACGAAGATGGTCGATGAGCGCAACGCCTATATCGAAAAATCTTTAGATGCAGCCAAAGAAGCTAACAAACAATTGGCCAACATAAAAGAAGAGTGCGAAGCCTTACTGACTTCGGCTCGAAACGAGCAGGTGAAAATCTTAAATGATGCAGAAAGTACCAGAAACCGCATCGTGAACGAAGCAAAAGATCAGGCCAGAGCCGAAGGGCTGAAAGAGTTGGAAGAAGTTAGAAAGCAAATAAAACTGGAAAAAGAAGACGCAATAAAAGACATACGTCGTCAGGTTGCAGATCTTTCGGTTGATATTGCAGAAAAGGTTCTTCGTGACAATTTGAGCACAAGTAAAGAGCAAATGGCTATGATCGACCGCTTGGTGGACGAAGCAATGGTTTCAAAATCTTAATATATTACTCATTATGAATTCAGGACTTATATCTACACGATACGCACGAGCCTTATTCGAATATGCTTCGGATAAGCGGATGGAAGATACAGTTTTCAACGAGATGAAACGGCTTTATGCTGCTTTCGATGGTGAAAACAATCTTCGTACTATCCTGGATAATCCTGTATTGCTTAATTCCGACAAGTTTGAATTAATAAAAACTGCCGCCGGAGGTAAAGTGAGCGATATATTCGAAAGATTCATCGATCTGGTACTACATCAGAGAAGAGAGTTTCAACTGCAATCTATTTGTTTGGTATACATGGATTTATACCGTGATCATAAAAATATAAGTGTTGGAAGGCTGGTCACTGCCAGTGCCATTGATAAAACAACGGAAGACAAAATCAAGAGACTTGTGAATACAAAACAAGGTGGAACTCTCGAATTTGAAACTCTAGTTGACCCTAAAATTGATGGCGGCTTTATCCTATACATCGACACTTATCGTCTGGATGCCAGTGTTGCTACACAATTGAAAAAAATAAAAGAGCAATTGCTCCGAAAAAATAAAAGTATTGTGTAATTCAGCATGGCATAAAACATGCAGTTTGAAAAAAACATTAAGCAATATAGATAGGTCTGCGACCTTACTTAATTACAAAGAATAATATGTCTGAAAATATAAAACCCAGTGAAGTTTCTGATGTTCTGAAAATGCAATTGGACGGGATAAACAACCGTGTTCAATTCGACGAAATCGGGGTAGTGCTTTCTGTCGGTGACAGTGTGGCTCGCATCTACGGTTTGAGGAATGCAGAATCGAACGAATTGCTGGAATTCGACAATGGTTTGAAAGCCGTTGCCATGAACCTTGAAGAAGACAATATCGGAGCCGTTCTGCTAGGGCCTACCAGCATGGTAAAGGAAGGAGACACTGTAAAACGTACGGGCTTGATTGCTTCTATTAACGTGGGCGAAGGTCTTTTGGGGCGTGTTATCACCCCTCTGGGCGAACCTATTGACGGCAAAGGCGACATTCAGGGAGAATTGATAGAAATGCCTCTTGAGCGCAAAGCTCCGGGAGTTATCTTTCGTCAACCCGTAACACAGCCTCTACAAACAGGTTTGAAAGCGATTGACGCCATGATACCTATTGGTAGAGGGCAACGTGAGTTGATTATCGGTGACCGTCAAACAGGAAAAACTGCAATCGCCATAGATACCATAATCAGCCAGAAGGCCAATTATGACGCCGGCGATCCTGTATATTGTATCTACGTGGCAATTGGACAGAAAGCATCTTCTGTTGCCAATATTGTGGAAACATTACGTGAAAAAGGCGCTCTTGACTATACGGTCATAGTATCTGCCACTGCTGCCGAACCTGCTGCATTGCAGTATTTCGGGGCTTTTGCAGGTGCTGCTATCGGCGAGTATTTCCGTGATACAGGACGACATGCTTTGGTTGTTTATGACGATTTGTCGAAACAGGCTGTTGCGTACCGTGAAGTTTCCCTGATTCTGAAACGCCCTCCCGGACGTGAAGCATATCCCGGAGATATATTCTATTTGCACTCACGCCTTTTGGAAAGAGCAGCAAAAATCATTGAACAACAAGAAGTTGCAGAACAGATGAACGACCTACCTGATTCGCTTAAAGGCAGAATTAAGGGTGGAGGTTCTTTGACAGCTTTGCCCATCATTGAAACTCAGGCGGGAGACGTTTCGGCATACATCCCCACCAATGTGATTTCCATTACAGACGGTCAGATATTCCTCGACTTGGACTTGTTCAACTCGGGTAATCGTCCGGCTATTGATGTGGGTATCTCTGTATCTCGTGTGGGTGGTAGTGCACAAACAAAAGCGATGAAGAAAGTTGCCGGAACATTGAAGATCGACCAGGCACAGTTCCGTGAGTTGGAAGCATTTACAAAGTTCGGTGGAGACATGGACCCTGTAACTGCCTTGACAATTGACAAAGGACAAAAGAACGCTGAGTTGCTGATACAGCCTCAATATTCACCAATGCCCGTTGAAAAGCAAGTTGCAATCTTATATTGTGGAACGCATGGTTTATTGAAATCTGTTCCTATCGACAAGGTTCGTGAATTTGAAAGTGAATTTTTGCGTGTATTGGAAATGCAGCATCAGAAAGACGTGCTGGACGTTCTGAAATCGGGAGTTATTAATGATGAGGTAACGGCAACAATTGAGAAAGTTGCGGAAAGTGTTGCCAGTCTGTACAAATAAGGCCTCAGGCCTTTTTGTTGCTTTGCAAGTAGAAAAAGCACAGCGTATTACGACTTGAAATATATCATCAAATTTTATCAATTACTTAATAAAGGAGTTAAAATATGGCATCTTTGAAGGCAATAAAAGACAGGATTGCATCGGTAAATAGTACGATGAAAATAACATCGGCTATGAAGATGATTGCGTCGGCTAAGTTGCGTAAGGCACAAACCGCAATTACTTCATTTTTGCCTTATTCTGTCAAATTGAACCAGATTTTAACAGGACTCCTTGCCGCAGACAACGACTTCGATTCTGAATACTCGAAAGTACGTGAGGTGAAGAAGGTAGCAATAGTTGCATTTTCGTCCAACTCGTCTCTTTGTGGAAGTTATAATGCCAATATAATTAAAGAGTTTGCGGCCGTATATTCCGAATATAAGAGTCTTGGTAAAGACAATATTCTGGTTTATCCCATAGGCAAGAAAATAGCGACATATGTTCAGAAGCAAAATATTCAGGCTCAAGGGAATTATGAAGAAATGGCTGACAAGCCTCTTTTTCAACCGGTATTAGATTTATCTAAAGAATTGGTACAAAAATTTCTGGATCAGGAAGTAGACAAAATCATTCTTGTTTATACACATTTCAAATCGGCCGGCTCGCAAGAGTTGACAAGGTCTGTTTATCTGCCTATCGATTTGAGTGCAACACAGGAAGATTCTACAAACACTATCCTGCCGGATTATATTCTTGAACCATCTAAAGATGAACTTTTGTCACAGTTAATCCCGAAAGTGTTAGCTTCCAATCTGTTCTCTGCCCTACTCGACTCCCAGGCATCGGAACATGCTGCTCGTAGTATGGCGATGCAAATTGCAACTGACAATGCTCAGGAGCTGGTTCACGAACTTAAAATTGAGTATAACAAGAGCAGGCAAGCTGCAATTACGAATCAATTGCTGGATATTATCGGCGGAGCTTCTGCCTTGGAACAATAAAGGAAAAAAGAAATTCTCTTTTAAATACAAAGCTCTGCCACTTTAAAAGTGACAGAGCTTTACTATTATTGATAAAGAGAGTATGGAGTATACTCAAAATAATTAACTTCTTTGAAATAAAAAGAGTTTTTTCAAACCTCTCCTCTATCTATCATTTTTTCGAAATTATCTCTGTCGAATGGAATATAACGAGGCTGGGTTGGCACATAAGCGTCTTGATCCCACAAGCTACTCGTAATCATCAGATCGGCTGTATATCGATTGCAGGCAATAGGAACATTATGCACACGACATTGCCGAAGCAACATCATAATGTCGGCTTCGTGTGGCTGTGCATTAAGGTCGTCGATAAGAAACACGGCCATATTGACCTCTTTCCGAACCACCATCGCCGCAATTTCGGCATCCCCACCCAGAGGTCCCGAATGCATGCACGTTATTTCCGCTTCAATGCCTTTCTTGTCAAAGGCTTCTCTTATCAAATGCCCTGTTGTTCCGGTGCAGACCAAGTGGTGCTGAGCTAGAAAATCAGAATTGTAGTAACACCATTCAACCATATCGGCTTTTCGCTGATCGTGTGCAACAAGAGCAATTGTTAATCTTTTTTTCATCTTTACTTTTATGTTTATGTTAACCTAAAAACAATTCGCTTTATTTATTAAACCTGAGATTTTCTGAAAGGCAATTTCACTACTTCTGCTTTCAGCTTTCGATCCCTTATTTTAATATATACAGTGGTTTCCGGTTTTGCGAAACCCGTTTTCACATAGCCTAAACCTATGCCTATTTTCATGGTTGGAGACATCGTTCCGGAAGTGACATTGCCTATCACATTACCATCCTCATCCAGAATTTCATATCCATGACGAGGAATACCTTTGTCTATCATCTTGAAAGCGCAAAGTTTACGGCTGACACCCTCTTCTTTCTGTTTTTCAAGAACTTTTCGTCCGACAAAATCATTCCCGTCCACAAATTTCGTAATCCATCCCAATCCGGCTTCAAGCGGAGTTGTTGTATCATCCAGATCGTTTCCATATAGATTGAATCCCATTTCCAAGCGAAGCGTATCACGTGCCCCCAGCCCTATTGGTTTGATTCCGAATTCTTTTCCCGCCTCCATTATCGCATACCACAACTTAAGTCCATGCTCGGCATAAAAATATATTTCAAAACCACCTGCTCCCGTATAACCTGTGTTTGAAATGATTACATCGTCAATATCGGAAAAATAAGCCACAGCAAACGAATAATACGGAATCTTTGTCAAATCTACCTTTGTCAATTTCTGAAGGGTGGCCAAAGCCTTAGGCCCTTGAACGGCCAATAATCCCAATCTGTCGGAAGCATTGTCGATCGTAACCCGCAAATCGTTGTTTTGCTCAAACCATTTGATGTCTTTCTCTATGTTCGAAGCATTCACCACAAGCATGTATTTTTCGGCTTCGTAGTGATAAACCAACAAATCGTCGATTATTCCACCATTCGGATTAGTCAGGCAAGTATACTGAACTTTGCCGATAGGTAGTGTGGATACATCGTTTGAAGTTATTTTCTGTACAAACTTTTCTGCATTCGGACCTTTAATCCAGACCTCACCCATGTGAGAAACGTCAAAAACTCCAACTGCATCGCATACGGTTTGATGCTCGTCAATGATACCGGAATATTCGACAGGCATGTTGTAGCCTGCAAATTCATGCATCTTTGCACCCAGTGCAATATGTACATCTGTAAATGGTGTGGTTTTCATAATTCATTGTTTTATTATTTCCCTGCCCTTTCCGCAAAGTGGTTATATATACCGATCAAGTTGTTATATTCCTGGCTCAACATTCTGAAATCCGAGTCAAGCCTATCATAATCAGGACGCTCTACGGCGAAACCGTCCAGAATTTTTGCATAATATTTTGTACATTCTGCAGCTTTAGAATAGAAATATTTATAATCGTCTATACGTGTCAGAGCCGAAGTATTACGACCCTTAAGGTCTTCATTCTTTTTTAGAGAAGCATTCGTAGCATCCAACCCCGACTTTAAGGCTGGCAGCACGGTTTTGTCTATCTGGAAACTATCGTCAACAGAATCATATAATTCTGTAACAATATCTTTCATCAAACCCAGATCGTTTTTCATCGGGATGATAAATGGAGCCACTTTGCTTTTTTTCAGAAATATATTTTCTTTCTCGCTTCCTACGGCCGATGCGCATCTGGCGGCTATCCGCCACATTTTCCTGCTGTCGGACAAATAATATTCAACACTGTCTCTTATTGTTGGATATTGGGCAAAATTGTCTTGCGTAAACTGGGTTTCTTTAAAATACTTACCCATTTTGTCGCTCCATTCGTCCAACTTAGCCACACTTGCCCGGGCGTTTTTTACTGCTTGCACAATTTCCGCTTTTTCAGGAAAAGCAGGCGCTTTTTTCTCCGCCTCCTCATACTGTGCTATATATCCTGCCGGAACCGGATACTTGGTTTGCGTGAATGAAACGGGGAAACGTGGGTCATAATTTCGTTTATATCTTTCCAAAGCCGCATCCCCGGCCTTCAAAACGCTCCTGTAATCCTTCAATCTATCAAATTGCCTGTTATTCAATTCTATAACAGCATTTGTGTATTCAATAATTTTTGAAGCCTGAGCTTCCGTTGTACTAGCTCCTGTTACGCTTCCTTTTCTGTTGCCCTTTTGGGCTGATAATGAAAATGTTAAAGCAACTAACAAGCCAAACGTGAGTAGTTTTCTGTAATAGTTCATAGTATTTTAGTTTGCATTTTGGTAGTTTTATTTCCCTTTTTTTGCTACAAGTTCAGCGATTTTAACAATCACATTCACAGCCTTTTCCATCGACTGAATGGGGACAAATTCGTAACGTCCATGAAAATTAAGTCCTCCCGCAAAAATGTTTGGACAAGGCAAGCCTTTGAACGATAGTTGAGCACCATCTGTTCCTCCCCTGATAGGTTTTACCTGTGGCTCGATGCCAGATGATTCCATTGCTTCGAAAGCTATATCTACAATATGCTTCACAGGCTCAACTTTTTCCCTCATATTATAATACTGATCTTTCAACTCCAATTTCGTTGAACCGGGGTAAAGCTTATTTATAAAATCGACACAATCATTCATCAGTTGTTTTTTCTGCTCAAACAATTTCCGGTCATGATCACGTATTATGAACTGAACGGTTGCCGAGTCTACCGATCCGGAAATACCCACAAGATGAATGAAACCTTCATATCCTTCTGTATGTTCGGGGCGAGCATCGGGCGGTAGTAAACTTATCAGTTTGTTGGCAACTACCAGAGCATTTATCATTTTTCCTTTTGCATATCCGGGATGTACGTTCCTCCCCTGAATGGTTACTTTGGCTCCGGCGGCATTGAAGTTTTCAAATTCCAATTCGCCAACTTCACCTCCATCCATTGTATATGCCCATTCGGCTCCAAATTTTTCCACATCAAAGTTGTGAGCACCTTCGCCTATTTCCTCATCCGGATTGAACGCAATACGTATTTTTCCATGTTCAATTTCCGGGTGATTTTGCAGATATTGTATGGCAGTCAGAATTTCAGCGATCCCTGCCTTATCGTCGGCTCCCAACAATGTTGTACCATCTGTTACAACAAGGTCTTCACCTATATGGTTCAATAATTCAGGGAAATCATCTGGTGACAGGATTATTTTTTGTTCCTCATTCAATATGATTGGTTTTCCATCATAATTCTGTACAATTCTCGGATTTACGTTTTTCCCCGTCAAGTCGCAACTTGTGTCAAGGTGCGCAATAAATCCGATTGTAGGTATTGGTTTGTCTGTGTTAGCGGGCAATGTAGCCATCAGATATGCCTTTTCGTCCAAGGTAATATCTTCCAGGCCCATTTCCTTCAATTCCTTTTCCAACTCTTTAGCCAATACCATCTGTCCGGGCGTACTTGGTGTTACTCCCGTTTCGGGGTTTGATTCCGTATCAAACTTCACATATTTAATAAAACGATCTATAAGTGTTACCATTCGAAAAAAAATTAGATAATTTATATCAATTGTCTATATTCATAACAACAACCATTAAGTCATTGTTTTATAATTGTTTTATACTACTCCAGCCAAGTCTACAACAAAGATAGAAAAAGGATAGGAAAGAAAAAATAAAAATATGTATTTGGAGAATTAAAAAAAAGCACTACTTTTGTGCTCGGGTAAGTCCTATACGGTCAGCTCCTAACAAATCCCCCAGGGTTTGATCGCAGCAAGGGTAGTTGGTCGTAGCGACGCGATGTAGTAAGCTTACCCACTTGCCTCTTTAGCTCAGTTGGCCAGAGCACGTGATTTGTAATCTCGGGGTCGTTGGTTCGAATCCGACAAGAGGCTCAAAAAAGAGATAAACTTGAATTAGTTTATCTCTTTTTTTTTGGTATATATTGTGGATCAATGTAAAAAATTGAGGGATTTTGTAGAAAAGAGTTCCAGTTAGAAGCTGTAATATAAAAAAAGCCTCCCAAACTGTTTGTTTGAAAGGCATTATTCTTTGTTTTCTCTAAAGTGTCTTTTTCGAGTTGAGCGAAAGACGGGATTCGAACCCGCGACCCCGACCTTGGCAAGGTCGTGCTCTACCAACTGAGCTACTTTCGCAAACATTGCTATCCTAAAACATAAATCAAAACACTATTCAATTCCTTTGTTCGTTTTAGCGACTGCAAATGTAAAAATGTTTTCCTATTTAACAAAAGAAATCAATAAAAAAATTAGTTTCCCACTGTTAAATTTGTTCCACTACCATAAATAGAATATCTATACAAACTGTATTTAGATGGTCCAGATAGTTTAATTCCATTATATATTAAATCAAACATTGAATTGCATTTTGTGCAGACAGCTTTGAAGTCTTCAGTTGGAGTAATTTTTATGTTAGCTTGATTTTCGTGAGGACACATTTGATCATAAGCTTTTAATTTTCCATCACCCAAGGCATTATCGTTATTGAAAATAATCAATCCAGAATAGCCAAGATATTCTTCTTTATTTCTCGGCTTATTAAAAATACTATAACTATATGGTGCACTAAGATTATTGTCTAAACCTATTAAATCCAATTTAAATCGGACTTTGGCTGTACTTCTTTGGGTATCTTCCTCACCACAAGAAGAGAGAAAAAGAATGCTGAAAACGAATAAGAATGTATGGACAAAATATTTCATCGTAATTTAGAACTTTATTAATTTTTCAACGTTTTCATTATACTCAGATATTATATTTCCGACGACTTGCGAAACGGTTGGAATATCCTCTATCAAGGATGAAATCTGCCCGATCTCTAGTTCTCCTTCAATCAAATCACCTTCAAAAATTCCTTTCTTGGCACGACCTCTACCCAAAATACCCTTTATTTCTTCTGCCGATGCACCTATGTCTTCAGCATTGTTAACTTTATAGAAGAAATCATTTTTGATTAGTCGGGTAGGACTAACTTTTTTCAGTGACAACATTGTTCCACCCTCTTCCAGGCTAATACATAGTTTCTTGAATTCTTCCGATGCGGAACTTTCTTCGGTCAAAGCAAAGCGAGTTCCTATCTGCACACCATCTGCCCCAAGAGCCATTGCTGCCAACATTCCTTTGCCTGTGCCTATCCCTCCGGCTCCAAGAAGAGGCGTATTCTTCAAAACTTTTTTCACTTGAGGTATAAGAACCATTGTCGTTGTCTCTTCGCGTCCGTTATGCCCTCCGGCTTCAAACCCTTCGGCAACAACGGCATCTACTCCGGCTTCTTCGCACTTCAACGCAAATTTGGAACTTGCCACAACATGAGCTACTTTGATGCCTTTTTCTTGCAAAAACTTAGTCCATACCTTTGGACTTCCGGCCGATGTGAAAACAACCTTAACCTCCTCCTCCACAATGATATTCATTATTGTTTCTATTTCGGGATACATCAATGGCACATTAACACCAAATGGCTTATCCGTTGCAGCCTTACACTTTTGAATGTGTTCACGAAGTGTTTCAGGGTGCATCGAACCTGCTCCAATAAGACCTAACCCACCGGCATTACTCACTGCGGAAGCCAAACGCCATCCGCTACACCAAACCATTCCTCCCGATATTATCGGATACTGAATCCCAAAAAGAGATGTTATTTTATTATTTTTCATTGCTACAGTAAATTAATAAAAGTATTAAATGATATATTTCTGAAATATAGCTGTCTTTGCTATCGAACCTACAAAAAAAATAAGAAAAAGGACTGAAACCTTATTTTAAACTAAAAATTTACCTAATTATTGTTGTACATAACTCGTTATTTATGCGAATCAGTAGTTAAAATAGGTTGGATTAATTTCGATAATAATGACCGTAGGGGCGAATAAACATTCGCCCTGATATTCGGGCGTAAGATTTTACGCCCCTACTTTTGGGCAGGCTTCTACTCCACCCGGATATTCGTTGAGTAAAATCCAACGTTTTTATTATAGAAAATCCGAATACTGATTGGCATTATTTACTAATAATAATGTTCAATGCAACCCGAATATCACATTAGCTAAAATGATAAATAACACGATAAGCGTTATCACAACATACATATAATCTTTTTCAATCAGAAAAGCAACAGCCGAAAAAGCAACCCGCATTATCGGAGTTGCGATCAGCACAATCACTCCCAGCTGAATTATCGAAGCTCCATCGATAGCCAATACCCCCTTCCAGATAGAAGAAAATTCCCTCAGGCTTTGATCTACTCCCGCAAAGGTTTCTCCCGAAGGCACAGTTTTGTAATCGGGTACAATTCCGTGATGTTGTATCAAATAAATGATTCCGCCCAAAAGCGTAATGCCACAAGCGAGCATCACCCCGTAGCGCAACAATTTCCCGATATACAGCTCAACATCCCGCTCTACCCAAAATTCTTTTGAAAATATACTAGGTTTCATCTTGCTCATAGCTTGCCTGTTATACCATTATACATCATCATTATTGCGAGAAAGAATATTACCACACTAAACAGTAAACGCAATTTCCTGACGTTGGCTTTCGGTAATATTTTCGATCCGAAAAATGCACCCAGCAAAACGCCAACCACAATAGGTAAAGCCAAACCGGGATCAATATATCCGCGTTGAAGGTAAATGACTGCACTGGCGGCGGCGGTTACTCCCACCATAAAATTGCTGGTAGTTGTGGAAACCTTGAACGGTATTTTCATAGCTGTGTCCATTGCCAAAACCTTCAATGCTCCGGAGCCTATACCCAACAATCCGGATAAAACTCCAGCCAAAGTCATCAGCGAATAGCCTCCGGCAACGTTTTTTACTTTATAATCAACTACTTTTCCGTTATCAGTATACGATCCGTTCAACTTCAATTTCTCGCCCAGTTTATCTCCCGGGGCAGAGTAGTCCACGTTTTCCGTTTTTTGAGAAACCGAGCGAACGGCCGAAAATATCAATACACAACCAAATATGATGGCAATATACATCTTATCGAGATACATGGCAATCAAAGCACCTGCAACGGCGCCCGTTGTGGTGGCAATTTCGAGGAACATCCCTATGCGCACATTGGTTATTCCCTCCTTTATATAGGCAGCGGCAGCACCCGACGAACTGGCAATGGACGTAACCAAAGCTGTGCCGATAGCATAGCGCATGTCTATACCGAATCCCAGAGTGAGCAGCGGAATAATGACGACTCCACCGCCAAGCCCCGTTAAAGAGCCTAAAAAACCGGCGCAAATAGCCCCAAGAAACAGAATAAATGTAAAAAATTCCAAGTTCATTTTGTGTGCTCCATTTTCAATTGGTAAAGGTATATAAAAAGAGGCTTCTTCTACTCTTTTTAATTGTCATTATCATAACAAGTGAACCTCATTTTTGGTTGAATATAACTATATTAAATATAAAACCTGATTTTTTTTTAGAATTTATCCTTATCTTTGTGTCTTCTTTTTTCAAGAAAATCAAGATATTATTTCGTAAACTAAAATCACTGTAAGTATGAAAATTCAAGCGAGTAATTCCAATCAACCTGCATGGAAGGAAATTTATTCACAAGCAAAACTACCCAAGGAACTTGAGCCACTAGAAAAAATCGCTCGAAATTTATGGTGGGTGTGGAATAGCGATGCTGCTGAACTTTTCGAAGCATTAGATCCTAAATTATGGAAAGAGTCGGGGCAAAACCCTGTTATTCTGATTCAGAACCTTTCTGTTACAAGAGAAGAAGAGATTGTTAAGGATAAAGCATTGATGGCGAAAGCCGAAAAAGTATTTGCCGATTTCGACAAATATATGTCAGAGAAATTTGATCCGAACAAAACTTCAATAGCATATTTCAGTATGGAATATGGATTCACCCATATTCTGAAAATTTATTCCGGAGGTTTAGGTGTTTTGGCGGGCGACTACCTGAAAGAAGCCAGCGACAGCCATGTAGACCTTACCGGAGTAGGGTTTCTTTACAAATACGGATATTTTACGCAAACATTATCTCCTGATGGACAGCAGGTTGCGAATTATGAGCCTCAAAACTTCGGCAGCTTGCCGATAGAGCAGGTTTTTGAATCTGACGGAAATCCGATGATCTTGTCTGTGCCATTCCCCGGTAGAGATATCTATTGCCATGTATGGAGAGTAAATGTAGGTCGTATACCTTTATACTTGATGGATACGGACTTAGATAGCAATAGCGAATTCGACCGTCCTATTACACACCAATTGTATGGCGGTGACATCGAAAACCGTCTGAAACAAGAATACCTTTTAGGTATCGGTGGTATTCAATTGTTAAATAAATTGGGTATTAAGAAAGATATTTACCACTGCAACGAGGGTCATGCCGCATTTATAAATATACAACGCCTTCTTGATCTTATAGAAGGAGAGCATTTGACATTCAATCAGGCACTTGAAGTTGTACGTGCATCAGGTTTGTACACGGTTCACACACCTGTGCCGGCAGGTCACGACTATTTCGAAGAAGGATTGCTGGGCAAATATATGGGCAGCTATCCTGCGCGTTTGGGCATATCTTGGCAAGAGTTTATTGATATGGGGCGTGAACATCCGGGATCGGGCGAAAAATTCAGCATGAGTGTTTTTGCTCTGAACACATGCAGTCAGGCAAACGGAGTTAGTTACTTGCACGGAATTGTATCCCGCAAAATGTTTCAACCGATTTGGAGCGGCTACTTTGCCGAAGAGTTGCATGTGGGATATGTGACAAACGGGGTTCACTTGCCAACATGGGCCACAAACGAGGCTAAAAAATTGTATGAAAAATCGTTCAATAAAGATTTCTATAACGACCAATCGAACAAAGATATCTGGAAAGCAATTTATGATGTTGCCGATTCGGAAGTTTGGAATTTAAGAAAATCGCTAAAAAAACGCCTTATCAATTATGTTAAGGAATATTTGAGGGAAAGTTGGATTAAAAACCAGACAGATCCGAAACACGTTCTTTCGATAGTTGAAAAAGTAAACCCAGAAGCCTTGCTGATTGGGTTCGGACGCCGTTTTGCTACTTACAAAAGAGCGCACTTGTTGTTCACCGATCTTGATCGTTTGGCTAAGTTGGTGAATAATCCGGAACGTCCTATCCAGTTCCTGTTTACAGGAAAGGCTCACCCTGCCGATGGTGGAGGTCAAGGGTTGATAAAGAAAATCATCGAAATATCACGTATGCCACAATTCCAAGGTAAGATCATCTTCCTTGAAAATTACGATATGCAATTGGCAAAACGTATGATTTCGGGTGTTGATATTTGGTTGAATACACCAACCCGTCCGTTGGAAGCATCCGGAACATCGGGAGAAAAAGCCGTTATGAATGGAGTGTTAAACTTCTCTGTGCTTGACGGATGGTGGTATGAAGGATATACGGAAGAAGCCGGATGGGCGTTGACCGACAAGAGAAGTTACGAAAATCAGGCGTTCCAAGACGAATTGGATGCGGCAACTATCTACAATACATTCGAAACCAAGATTCTACCATTGTATTTCGAAAACCGTAACAAAGAAGGATTTTCACCTGCTTGGGTTAAATACGTGAAAAACTGTATCGCGCAAATAGCTCCGGATTATACAACCAAACGTATGATCGACGATTATATCGAAAGATTCTATATTCCGTTGGCTACACGTAAGAAAATGGTTACGGACAACAATTATGCGAAAGCTAAGGAAATAGCTGCATGGAAAGAAGATATGGCATCTAAATGGGATAGCTTTGTTGTCGAATCGTTGAAAATAAATGGTCAGGAGGCATCTTCTGTTCCTGCGATGAATTTATTTGAACATGACGAAATTTCGGTAGAAATTGTTATCGACAAAAAAGACATGATTGGCGATTTGGGCATAGAAACAGTGTTGTCGAGATATGACAATAAGACCAATGAAACCAAGTTCATCAAAACCATGCCATTCAAATTGGAGAGGAAAGAAGGTTCTAAGCTCTATTTCAAAGCAGTTGAGAATATCGAATATACAGGATATCACAGGTTTGCATACAGGGTTTATCCTAGCAACCCTGATCTGCCTCATAGAATGGACTTTGCCTTTGTTCGTTGGATTTGATGTTGATTATTTAATTGTAATATAATATTTAGCAGTAAGTTATTTAGCTTGCTGCTATTTTTTTGCAAAAAAGTATAATTTACGCCCGAATATCAACAATTTATCGGTAGGAGAGAAATTCTCCCCTACAATCTTTCAGTACTTTTTTCTTTCTTCTAAAAAGAAGTCGTACTTTTGTCCTTCAAACTATTAAAATAAGTAATTTAAATCTATCGATGAATTTTGTAGAAGAATTAAGATGGCGTGGCATGATTCAAGAAATTATGCCGGGAACAGAAGAACAATTGCAAAAAGAATTGACCTCAGGCTATGTTGGTATTGACCCGACGGCCGATTCGTTGCATATTGGTCACCTTGTGAGTGTAATGATTTTGAAACACTTTCAGCGTGCCGGACATCGTCCGATAGCCCTTGTTGGAGGAGCTACGGGTATGATTGGCGATCCATCTATGAAATCGCAAGAGAGGAAATTGCTGGATGAAGAAACACTTCGTCACAATCAGGAAGCCATTAAAAAGCAGTTGGCTAAGTTCTTAGACTTTGAGTCGGACAAACCCAATGCCGCATTGTTGGTGAATAATTACGATTGGATGAAGGATATTTCTTTCTTGGAATTTATTCGTGATATAGGAAAACATATCACCGTAAATTACATGATGGCAAAAGACTCTGTGAAAAAGCGGTTGAGTGGAGAATCGTCCGAAGGCATGTCGTTTACTGAGTTTTCTTACCAGTTGATGCAGGGTTATGACTATCTACATCTTTATTCGGATTATGGCTGCAAAATCCAGATGGGAGGTTCGGATCAGTGGGGCAATATCACCACAGGGTCGGAACTGATACGCCGTAAGGTTGGAGGAGAAGCATTTGCTCTTGTTTGCCCGCTTATCACGAAAGCCGATGGCACGAAGTTCGGTAAAACGGAATCGGGTAATGTTTGGTTGGAAAGAAGATATACCTCGCCATACAAGTTCTACCAATTCTGGCTGAATGTGAGCGATGCAGATGCCGAAAAATATATCAAGATATTCACGGCTTTGTCTAAAGACGAGATTGATGCTTTGGTGAAAGAGCAGGAAGCTGCACCGCATTTGCGTCCGTTGCAAAAACGATTGGCGAAAGAAATCACTGTGATGGTTCACTCTGTCGAAGATTATGAGGCAGCAGTTAGCGCATCCAATATTTTGTTCGGGAATTCTACGGCCGACGAATTGAAGTCGTTGGATGAGGAAACCCTGTTGCAAGTATTTGAAGGCGTGCCTCAGTTCGAAATATCGAAAGACGAACTTTCGGCGGGAATAAAAGCAATAGACTTGCTTACCGAAAAAGCATCCGTATTTCCATCGAAAGGAGAAATGCGCAAAACAACTCAAGCAGGTGGAGTGATGATAAATAAAGCGAAACTGGAAGATCAGGATACTTTAATTGATGCGTCTTACCTGATCGGAGGAAAATATATTTTAGCGCAAAAAGGCAAGAAAAACTATTTTTTGCTTATAGTTAAATAAAAAAATTATTCCTTTGCATTAAGGAATTGGTATTGTCTCATGGTGTAATGGTAGCACTGCAGATTCTGGCTCTGCCAGTCTAGGTTCGAATCCTAGTGAGACAACAAATAAATAATACATAGAAGTAAGCAAAACCCAGATTTTTAAAGAAAATCTGGGTTTCCTGTTTTAATCTGTTATGCTGAATGCTACGATTTGGAACAAACGAACTAAGCTTTATTAGAAGTATTTGACGAACAGGAATACAGAAGCTGATTTTACCGAAACACCCAATTTGATAAGTTTCCATTCAGACAAGACATTTTTACCCACATTCTGGACACATTTACCCTTCACTTTTTCGCTTTATAAATAAGTTTGTACACTATAAATCACATCCCTGCAGGTTAGTATTTATAAGATTAAATTACCAATAATAACTTAATCATTAACCACAATTCAAAAGAAATTTCGGATTGTGAATATCATTTTTATATCATGAAAAAACTATTTCTTTTTTTTAGCATTCTGTTTTGCATTGGGTCGCAAGCACAGACTTTGGAACAAAAGATTTACATTGATTTCGGTAAAAACAATTTCGACGACGGAGAAATAACTCTGGGTCCCGACATCAATGAAAATTACTGGAATAATGCAGTCGAAACTGCGGCGGGTTCTAATCTCAATTTAGTAAATGCACTAAATGTATCGACCGGTTATTCTTTAGAAATAACAAAATTTTTCTCTTCGAACGGAAAGAGAAATGGAGCATTACTCAATCCCAGTGCCGATTTGCTTGGCGACTTAGCCATCGTCACTGCTACACACGACTATTTCTTTGTGGATAACAATCGTGCGGGAGCCTTTAAAATCAAAAATCTTGATAAAAATAAGGCATACCGTTTTAATATCTTCGGTAGCCGGAGCCATGATCAAAACCGAACCTCAATTTTTTCCTTATCGGGAGCAAACGGCAGCCACAGCTTACATCAAACATCGGACGCTAACCTGGGAGGAACCGGAACACATCAGAACAACAGTAACATCTTTACTTCGGATATGATTTTCCCCGATAAAAATGGAGAAATACAATTCGAACTTTCAATTCTGACCGGAGGTTTTGCTTACATTAACGCCATGAAGATAGAAGAATACAACGGCATTGTGGTTACTGCCGGAGATAAATTCTATATCGACTTCGGTAAAGATAACGGAACTGACGGGCTTAAAACCGAGAGTCCTGACGAAAATGGCAACTATTGGAATAATATGATTGCTACCCAAAGCGGAGCTACATTGAACCTGATAACAGCTGATAATGCAAATAGCTCTTATACACTTACTCTGAAAGGAAACTACTTATCCAATGGCATGAAAAACGGCGCACTGCTCAGTCCCAATCGGGATTTACTTAGCGACTTCGCCATTGCTACCGCTACGCACGATTACTTTTTTGTAGACAACACTGCCAATACGTTGAACAGTAGTATAGAATTTTCGAAATTGAATAAAAACAAGTATTATCGGTTTTATGCTTTCGGTAGCCGACAGGATAGTAACGACCGGATAGGACTATTCACCTTTGCAGGAACTAACTCTTCGGTAGGGCCTCACAAAATGGGAGGAAACAATCTTTCCGTAGGTGTGGATGCAAACCTGGATAAAAATAAAAACGACAGCGAGATATTTGTTTCAGATTTGATCATGCCTAACGAGGATGGAATAATAACCTTCAAAGTTTCTCTTCTCAGGGGAGGTTTTGCACATATCAATACGTTGAAAATTGAAGAGTGTGATATCAATATATCCAAAGCAACATCCATTTCCATATCGGGCGAAAACATAACACAACCCGGACAGGTTATACAAATGTCTGCCAGTGTTTTACCCCAATTAGCTATTTATCCGGATATTATATGGTCTGTGGATAACGAAGACATAGCACGTATCGACTCAAAAGGAAAAGTATACCCAAAAATCAATGGAACTGTACAGGTTACAGCTTCAATTGTTTACAGCAATGACGAAAAAATCTCCACCACAAAAAGTATAACTATTTCTAATCAGATAAATGAACTGTATACCTTAGAAAACGGGCAAGATGTTGGCGACGGTCTGCAAATGAAGAACCTGAAAAGAGCTGACGGTGCCGGTGCAGGCGTATACGAAATGTATACGACAGTTACCTCGGGCATGACTATCTTATTTAATGCCGACAAAAACAACACCCTAAAATTTGGAATGGGAGATACTCCCGGTTCATTGAAGCTAAACGGAAGTCCGATTACAGTAGACTTTAGCGGTCCGGCTCTTATCCGTGCAAATTTGTCGGATTACACCTACGAAATTATTGCCATAAATGAGGTTAGTGTTATTGGTACGGTAACATCCAATGGCTGGGACAAAGAAAAAGGTCTGAATTTGGAATATAAAGGAAACGGCGTCTGGTCGCAAACTCTGAATTTTGAAAATCAGGGCGAACTCCATTTTATAATTAACAAGAGTGTGGAACTGAAAAAGATTGCCAATGAAAATTCGGTATTTTATATGTCCGAGGCTCCATCCTACGGGTATACGCTTCAGGATATTACAATGAAAGGCGGAACTTTCAAGGTTGTACTCGACTTGCTGAATTATACATATTATATTGATTGTGATTCGAAAGAAGAGCTTAAAATTTCAGTCATGGGATCTTCTGTTCCCAGTGGTACCGGAGCCAGCAACAACTTCGGATATATCCACATGTTCGGAAACCTGTTGGAAAAACGTTTTGACGAGCAATTAGGGTTAAACTGGAAAACATCGAACATCTCCATTGGTGGTAATTCTACTGTGGATTTACTAAATCGTTGGGAAAGAGACTTATTGAGCGATTGCGCTCCATACGTAATATATGCTTTGTCGTTAGGCAACGAAGGCATCCACGACTTTGGTGAAGAAAGATTCATCAGATACCGTGACAATATGTTACATCTAATAGAAAAAGCCAGAGAGGTAAGCAAAGTTCCCGTTGTAACCAACAATTATACCCGTGGCGATTTTAATGCAACCGATTATGATTTTATAAAACAAATGAACCTGC
Source organism: Dysgonomonas sp. 520 (assembly GCF_010501095.1). Taxonomy (GTDB): domain Bacteria; phylum Bacteroidota; class Bacteroidia; order Bacteroidales; family Dysgonomonadaceae; genus QVMP01. The sequence goes on from NZ_QVMP01000023.1 coordinate 92,893, forward strand.
TGATTCATAAGTGGGACGTTCCCAGTGTGAACTTGCTGGGTGCAATAGACAATGGAGCCGGCCGTTGGGCAACCGGCTATCAGAATGGAGGGGACGCATTTCACCCTAACACAGACGGGCACACCGAATTGTCTTATGCAATAGTACCTTCTCTTTTTGATGCTTTAGAGGCTGGTAAACCCTTGCCTCAACGAGTTGAAGGCACAAGCTACAAATTCGATCCGTCGGTGTCGAAAAGTAAAATATCTTTTACTCCCGAAGCCACAGCACATTCGTTTACATATTCATTCGGAATAAAAACAAAAGCAACCGGAAACATTGCCTCTATCCAAACAAATGTTGCGTCGGGCACTCGCTATCTGACAATAACAGAAGACGGAAAATTGAGTTATACTGCGGGAAACAGAACTTTAATTTCAACTTCAACTACTGCCAACAATGACGAATGGCTACAAATAACTCTTACGCATTATTATGCTTGGGGACGAACCATACTGTACGTAAATGGACAAAATGTAGGTGGATGCAATGAAAAAATAGTATCAAAAACATTCCATCTGAACGATTTTGAAACCAATGGTGTCTCTGATTTCCGAGAATTATTCTTTTATCGTTCGGGTATGAATATCGAAGAAATAACAGAACTTGCTCAAGGTAAAATGTTGAAATCGAGTTTGGAAATATACGCTCCTTTAGATGGTTCGAAAGGAAACGAAGAGGGTATTCTTGAAAATCTGGCACAAAGTACAAACAGATTGACTTTAGTAACTGATACAACCAGTGCAATTGCGCCCGACACGTCGGACAACCGTTCTGAATATTATATCTATCCGAATCCATCCACTAATGCTATCAGTGTGGGTGGGCTTGACGCCGGAAAAGAATATAGCTGTACCGTTCTGGCATCCGATGGAAGACGCTTACTTACCCGGAATCTTTCGAAACAAGATTGTGAGATAAATATTTCTGCTCTGGCTTCGTCGCTATTCTTACTTGAAGTTACAGATAAAGCGTCGTCGGCAAAAGAAGTATTGACTTTTATAAAAAAGTAAACTGATAAATTATCTCCAGGGCAGGCTTCTAGTCTGCCCAAAAGTAGGGGCGTAAAATCTTACGCCCGAATATCGGGGCGAATATTTATTCGCCCCTACTTTTCTACGACAACACCCTATTTGATTGTAGGGGTGGGGTTATTTTTTCTGATATTCAGTAGGACTAACACCATATTCCTTTTTAAAACTTTTAGAGAAATAATTGGGGTCGGAAAAGCCTGTCCTATACGCAGTTTCCGAAACATTATAGCCATTAGAGAGCAATTCACATGCCTTATTAAGCCTCTTCTTTCTGATGTAATCTCCTATCGATATATTAAGTAAACTTTTCATTTTAACGTGAAGCAGGCTTCTGCTTACTGAAAGACTTTGAGTTATATTGGCAACTGAAAACTGATCATTATCCATATTTTCTTCGATAAGCCGATTTATTTGCTCCATAAATTCCTTATCATACTTGCTTAGCGATTCTGATTCGACATTATCACCCAAGGCACTCACTATTTTTCCCCGCTGCACCTGCTTCATGTGGATGATATTTTTTGCCTGAAGCTCTAATATCTCAGGATCAAACGGCTTCTCCACGTATGCCTCAACTCCGCTTTCATATCCTTTCTTCACATCTTCCGTGTCGTTTTTGGCGGTCAGCAGAATTATAGGTATATGCGATGTGGAAATATCATTTTTCAATATTTTACACATTTCGTTTCCGTCCATTTCGGGCATCATAACATCCGAGATAACCAAGTCGACAGGATATTTACGTGCAATCTCCAATGCCTCAACACCGTTCTTTGCTAAAAAAACATTGTACTTCGGAGTAAACATATTTGACAAAAAACGGAGCAGTTCTTCATTATCTTCCACTATCAGAATAGAGGATTCTAAATACGAACTTTTCTTTTCGGACAGAGGTGTTGAATTAGCTTGTTCTAAAAAAGGTGCGGCAAATTCGTATTGATTAAGCGAGATCAATGTTTTATCCGGATTAATCTTATCCTGAGCACTGAAACTTGATTCTGAAACGTTTAACGTTACAACGAAACAAGAGCCTTCTCCAATAGAACTTTCAACATAAATATCTCCTTTATGAATTTTAGCAAACTTTTTGACCAGAGCCAGCCCCATGCCCCACCCTTTGTTGTTGACATTATAACCTCGTTTTGTTTGATAATATCTTTCAAAAATGTTGTCGAGTTCTTCCTTGGCAATACCTATCCCTGTGTCTTTAACATCAATACGCAGACATGTATAACCTTCCGAATTTTCAGTAATTGCAGCACTTATGATGATATTTCCGCCCGAAGGTGTAAATTTTATGGCATTGGAAAGTAAATTGTTTGTTATTTTTTCAACATACGACGGCGAAAACCAAACTTCTTCGCCATTGTTTTCACAATGAATATAAAAAGATATGGATTTTTCCAAAGCACTTTCTTTGAACAACAGAGCTATATTTTCGATAAAATCAAGCGGATTTCCTTTTTGAATATAGAACTGAAAATTCCCGGATTCTACTTTGTTGAATGTAACCAACTCGTCAATCAACCCAACCATTTTATTTGTATTTTTTATAGCAACATCCAATCTTTCGGAAGACTCGGCTGATAGCTTTTCGTGCGTCGATACATATTTCAGTGGAGCCATAATCAAAGAAAGAGGGGTCTTCAGTTCATGTGAAACCGATGTGAAGAAGTCCATCTTAACTCTATTTATTTCTTCCATATTTTCTTTCTCCATATTGGCCAGGGTTACGGCATTTCGTTCTCTTATCCGCATCGAAAATATCCTATACACGATATAGATAATCAGTCCTATAACTACAATATAAATCAGAAATGCCCATACGGAAAGATAAAACGGAGACTTTATAATAAATCTGATTTCTTTTATAGGAGCTTGCTCCCAGCCTTCGTTCGAGTTATTGGCTCTTATTTGCAGTGTGTAGTTTCCAAACGGCAAGTTCGAACCCACAAATTTACATTCCTGCCCAACATTTCGCCATTCTCTATCAACTCCTAATAAACGAACCTGATAGTTTATCGTACTGGTATTTCCTAACGATATTGCCGCATAATCGATACTAAAAGAACGGGATTGACCGTATGAGAACGTAATATCGGTCATATCGTCCAAAGCGCCTGTCAGGGGTGAGTCTTTGCCGATTGAAGTAACAATCTGATTGTTTACATTCAAATTAATCAGATGAACATGAAAGAGCTTTCGTTCGATCTTGATATCTTCCGGAATGAATGATATAAAACCATTCACACACCCGAAATATAACTGTCCGTTCTGAGCCTGGATGGATGACGAAAAATTAAACTGATTGATGGGAAGGCCATCTTCCACCGTATAACAGATAAATGCACTGCGCTCTTTATTAAACTGATACAAACCCTGACTAGTGCTTATCCATAATCGCCCCAGTTCGTCTTCAATTGTGCTGCAAATAGTAGTTTTCGACAAGCTGAGCTCATTCGCCAAGGTTTTAATTGTTAAATCGGAAAGGTCTATATATTGCAATCCCCCGTTATTGGTTCCGATCCAGATTCTGTTATCCGAATCCTGATATAAGCTGGTTATATAATCGTCTTTAAGTTGCGAGTTATTTGTTTTTGCACTCCATCCATTCACTTCTCCCGTCTTGCTGTCGACCCTGAAAAGTCCGCTATTTCGGGTTCCTGCCCATATATTATTATCTTTATCAATAAGTAAACAATAAATAAAATCGTTGTCCAACACGGGATGGTTGATTTTCAAAAACATATTTTTTTCAGAATCATAGTACCTCAATCCTTGGGTTGTACCTACCCACATCGTACCACTTCGTTCTTTCACAATAGCAAATATAGCATCCGACGCCAAGCCGTTTTGCGAACCCGGCATATACTGTTCCCAAGCTCCGGACGAGAGATTGTAACAAAACAACCCGTTGCGAAACGTTCCTATCCACATCTCCTTTTTTGCATCATTATAAAAAAGCTCATGAACATTATGACCTAATGTTTCGATACGATCAAAAACCTTTACTTCTTCGGTTTTGGTGTTGTATATATTTAATCCTCCGTCTTCGGTTGCAATCCATAAAATATCTTTTTGTGGTTCTACAATTTTGCGAACAGCTTTTCCTTTAATGTTCTTGGAGCCATATCCCGCCTCAATCCAAAGAAACTGCTCGCTATTTTTAAGTAGAATATTAATTCCCCCGAAATAAGTGCCTATCCACATATTGCCATCCCTATCGCAAATGATTGAATAAATGGCATTGTCATTCAACTTGTTCTTGTCTACGAAATCTTGCTGCAAAACTTCGATTCTACCGTCAGAATCCAATATTGTAATACCCTTTTCCGTACCAAACCACATTCGCCCCCGGTCATCTTCGGCAATAGTGCGCACCGTTCCGTCGGAAAGCTGACCGGCATGGTATATATTATCTTTCCCCGTTTTCAGATCAATACTCATAACGCCTTTGCCATTGCGTCCTATCCAAAGGCATCCTTTCTTGTCGAAATATAAAGGTATTATACCATCTGAGCCGGTTATAAAATCTGAAAAATAACCAGGTCTTATTTGCGTTATCTTTGCAAAAGACGAGTCATAGTAGAATATGGATTGATTGGTCGATATAAACAAACGGTCGTCTGCATCTACCGCCATCGACACTATATATTCAGCGTCTTGCCGTGGATGCATAACAAACTCGTCGGCAATTTCGTCGTATATATACAGTTGAGTACCTCCACATATAATTTTACCTGTTTGGGTTTCTACGATAGACGATATTATCGAATTTGACAAATTGTAGCACTTAAAATCGTCTGTTGCAGGCCTGTACAAACAAACACCCTCGTATGTGCCAACCCAGATTCTTTTTTTCCGATCCTGATATATTGCCCTGACAAAATTCTGATTCAGAGAATGAGGATTGCCAACCTGTTTAAAATAACTTGTGATTTCATATCCGTCATAACGGGATAGTCCGTTACGCGTTCCTATCCAAAGCATACCTTTATCGTCCTGCATCAATGCTTCGACCTGCTGATGAGGCAGTCCGTCTTTGCCCGTAAGGTGCATAAACCTGTAATTGGCCGCAAACAACAATACCGGCTGAAATGCCATTATAGAAATAAACAAGAAAAAGATTAACAGGTATTTATTCCTGAAAATCTTCAAAATATAAGAATCCGGGTTAAAACAATTTTTCATGAATCAGGTTTCTGGTTTTCTGATTTTATTTAATTCTGTAGTCATCTAGACTTTTTAAATTATACTTAATTTTTAAGTTTTTGTCATGTTGAACGTAGTGAAACATCTAAAAAAAACAGATCCTTCGATACTCTCAGGATGACAAAATTGAATAAAACGAAAAAGTCTAGACGGTTTCTCTGTCATAAAGATAAGATTACTAAGAGTCTGGTTGAAAATTTTTCTTTGAAATTATTGTGTGCCTAAAAAGGCAATTTTTACTCCTCAAATCTTTTTCATTAAAAATTTAAACAGGCTCTAAACAAAAATATTCTTGCTCCGATTTCAGAATAATATTTTTTTGTTTACGATATCTCCACTAACAAGATGTAGCCTCAAAATCCCGCCTCCCCATGACTGGGGAAGAGGGATTTGGGTATTTTGATCCAGATTTGTTTTCCTATCAATTAACCCACCAGTGAAAGAGTAGAAAAATAAATCACTTATTGCGAACGGACTATTTATATGCAAAATGTTGTCTTCGACGAAAGCCCGTACACTCGGATTATCTTTATCTGCAGTTATCGCTGAGCCTTTATTCGGAACCAAGCGAAACTCCAACCATGTCCACGAAGCGTCGTTATCAACGTCTGCAATGTTATCCGTTGTGAGTTTATATTGCTCTTTATTGACAACCTCAACAGCTATTGCCATTCGGGTATCAATAGGAGGAGCAGTTTTGCCCATCAAACTCCAGGGGATAGCTACTTCTATATTATAATAAATAGACTTTACGTCAACGGCATATAATATCTCAGAGGTATTATTGTCGTTTTTCCACACGCCGTTGCTTGCACGCTGAAACTTTACAGTTCCATCCGTGTCGAAGAAAAAGCTATACATTCCTTCTTGTGGAGTAGACCCTGAAACATCATCAGCATCAATCATAAAACGTACGCCGTCATTGTCAAGTCCCGTATTTATAATGTTTCGGTCGATAACACGGGAGGTGAAATAAAGATACTTTTCATCATACAAAAAGTCTACCGTTGTTTTATTTTTGCTCACATGCCCCAAATGAAGCTGCGAAAGATTCGATGTTGTCCACTTTTCGCCCGAAGTCTTCACCCCGTCAACCGTAATTTTTCCATAGTCGGCTCGTGCCTGACGGATAGGATATCCTTTAATCATCAAAACATCATTAGGCTTATTAGGTGGCCCGACAGACCCTAAAGCCACAACAACTCCCGTGTCTATGACCGACACAGAATTCCAAATAGAATGTTTGTCATTGCCAAGAGCAAACGGTGTGCTCTTAGCCTTAAAGTTCTGCGCTCTTTCATCTCCGACCAATACGTGCATATCGAAATACTGTAAATCGTCTGAGATTCTATTCTCATTACTCTGATAAGAAGCTACAGTTTCTCCCCATGGAAGTTGACGGATATATGGAGCCGCAGAAATTAAACCTGCAGGGGGTATCGTTTCAAAAATCATTTCACGATTAGAACTAGTTGCACTTACAGGCCCTTTTGTCCAATTATCGTCTAAAGTATTACGTACAGTAGTAGCTACAAAATGTCTTCTTCCAGGCCATCCGTTATCTTCGATGATTACCACAATTTCACTCTCATCGCGAAGCAATAGAGGAGCAGGCATACCGTCTCTCGAACCAGCACGATAGCAAACAGTTACAGGTTTGCTCCATGTTACCCCTTTGTCAAAAGAACGGCACATGGATATGTTCTGATCTTCATTTGTGGTATATTCATTTTCATTTGCAAAATAGCACTGTACTTCACCTGACGGCAATTCAAGAAAAGCCGGTTCCCAACAGCCATCAACAAAAACATGCTTCGCGTCAAACACAAAATATGGGTCACTCCAGGTTTCGCCATTATCTGTACTGCGCAAAACACGAATACCGAAAAGGCGATCGGTTGAATACGGGGCCATAGGCCGGGGATTAAATCCGACTAAAATTGTACCATCCAACAGCTGAACAACATCAGGAACTGCATAAGATACTTTATTGGGTGGCGACGCTATAAGCCGGGGAGACGACCACGAAGTTCCCTTATTATTGCTGAACGTTATACTAATTCCTCCCAAAGCCTCGGCAACAGCCAATAACCTCCCATCCTGAAGCTCAATCATACGGGCATAATTCCCCGATGGAAATACTGTTGTTTGACTACCAAGATCCCAAAATATCCGCGAGCCCTGATAAGGTGTCACTCGTTGACCAAAAGATGGGACACACATTGTCAACGCAAACAATAGTAATATAATTTTATTTTTTTTCATTGTTATATTATTCACTGATAACTAATCTTCACGTTGACAGTCGCTTTCGACCGTAAATTTGCATTTTCGGGAGAAATTGAAACCAAACGATAAACTACATTTTGACTAAAATCGACAGCAGTTGTTCCTGATGTTTGTTCAATATTCCCGATGTAAACTTTATCGGTTGACGAGTGTGTTGTAAACTCCGGTATAATATTGCTGATATCTGTTCCTGCGGGTAACGAAATTGCCATGTCGAAAGTACTATAATCAAATTCGTTACGTATCAATGTCCCTTCTGCCCCAAGCATCTTAAATGTATTAAATTCAGGATAATACATTGTGTGAAGTTTATATGGGCGTACTGTTCCGAAATCTGATTTTACTGAAATATAGACAGTATTCGATAAATTATACTTAGTCGTACTTGAATACTCCGCATCATTGACAAAGACCTTAGTAGAATCGGATTGAATATAGAAACGTAACCTTTGAGACAAAGCTATCGACGGAGTCGAGTTGTTATATTTCACTTTACGGGGTAAAACCATCAACCACTCATCATCAGCCAACTTTTGCGCAAACACTTCATCATAAAGAATCTGAGGGCACGAGAGCTTATCTATCTCTGTCTGATTGTCAATTACCGTTACTGTAAAAGAACACGTGTCACGTTTCAGGTCTTTTGCTTTATCGGTATGCGTAGAAGCGATACACACAACTTTGTATATTCCCGGCGATGAATATGAATAAGTGAACAAACCTTTATTCACCACAAATCCGGTATTACTCTGCTCCCTAAGTTCATAATTGTGCATATCGTCACCGGTATAAACAACAACCTGATCTGCATATCCCGTGAAGTTAATAATCATCGACTCATTAATTTCAAAATTATCCTTGTTAATGGTCATTCGGGCGATAGGAGTATCGGCACTTTCCTCTTCGCAAGAGAGAAGAAACAATGGCAGGCAAACTCCCAACAATATCTTAAAAAATATTTTCATTTTCATTCTGTTTCTGATTAATAATTAATACCCCGGATTTTGCTCTACAACACCATTAGATATATCAATCTCACTTTGAGGTATAGGGAATAACTCGTTGATTCCCTCTCTGAAATAATAGCCTCTTTTGTTGGCTCGTTTTGCACCATACGTTTTAATAACATCTGCGGCCCTTTTTTGACGAACCAGGTCAAAGAAACGATCCCACTCAAAACATAATTCAGTACGTCGCTCTTTCCATATCTGATCGCGCATCTGACCATAACCGCCTCCAATATACAATGCCGAACTGTTATTTATAGTATTAGCCTGTGCTTTGTTTTTATTCAATTGAACCAAAGCCATCGCTCCTTGCCCACACTCATTCAAGGCTTCGGCATACATCAGAACAACCTCCGCATAACGAATCAAACGCCTGTTTTTCCCATTATCGCCTCCATATTGCGGGCGGTCTTTGATCGGCGTATACCATTTCAATGAGAGATAACGCCCCGGTCCACTCTGACACAAATCTCCGTCAGGTGCATATTGCTGATGCCCGATAGTATAGTTCCGACGAGGATCGCTGGAAAATATCTGCTGGATTATATCATCAGTTGTCCAGATTTGAGGAGTACTTGAATAATGGTTCGTGTAGATTGGCGTTCCTTCATTTATATCACCTTCCGAACCATCGGCCGATTCTTTGAAAACAACCTCGAAGACAGAACCTTTGCTAAATTCGCCTACCTGAAAAAACTGATCAACATAGTCTATATCTTTTCCATAATAGTCTTTATATTCGAGCGAATATGCATTCTGCAATGCCGGCAATTCTGTGTTTTCAGTTTCGTAGGGATCTGTTGATGAGTTTAATTCTTTCGGCTTAAACCACAAGCGTTTACGAAGGCTTTCCCAATCTTCCTTAGACGAATCGTATTTGAGAATCTCACCCAAAGTCATAGACCTTCCGTCAACAAAAAACTCTCCTAAACGTACCATTTCTCTCCAGTAATCCGATTTTTCGCCCGGAGTTGCCTGATACATAAGCACCTTCATCAACAAAGCTACTGCTGCGCCTTCTCCGGCTTTGCCGGCATCGGTTCCCATGTAGCGGGCAGGCAACATAATTGCAGCTTCTCTCAAGTCTTTTTCAATATAGGCGTAAACCTCTTTTTCCGAGCTACGGGGTATTACCAGATTCTTTACCGTTTCCACCTCCGGGCGAATAGGTACCCCCCCGTAAGTTTTAACCAAATTGAAATAGTATAAAGCCCTTAAAAATTTAGCCTGTCCCAATATCTCACGTATAGCCTTATACGACGCATAATCGTCAACCGACAGTTTCACTTTATGCGCATTTGCTATTACCTGATTTACCCGATGGATGCCTTTATAATTGATCGTATATCTATTTTGCACCCATTCGTTTGATGTGCTAAACCGAAATTGCACCAACTGCCCCATTTGGCTTGACAGACCTTCATCGTCTCCCCAAACATCATCGGCACAGGCTTCACCGAAACGCCACTCACATTCGTTGAAAAGATCCATCTGCAATACGTCATAACCGGCATTTAAGGCCGCCTGAAGCTTGTAGCGGGTGTCATAATAATTCTTATCTGTTGAGTTTCCAAGAACTTCTTTATCTAAGAAATCATCACATCCGGTTAGTGTAAAAAAACTAATACTGAATATCAGTATCTTGAATAATATTCTATTCATCTTTGATATCTTTTAATTACATAACAATTTTAAATCCGACAGTAAATGTGCGTGCCTGTGGATAGTTTCCCTGATCAACGCCCATATTAAGATTATTGCCTTCGGTTCCGGCTATTTTTCCGACTTCAGGATCAAAGCCATTGTAACTTGTAAAGGTTATTAAATTGTAAGCTCCTAAAAATACAGACAGATTTGACAATTTCAGGTTGGAACATATCTTTTCGTCAAAATTGTAAGTCAATCGAAGTTCTTGAAGGCGAATGTATGAACCATCCTTCACAAAGAAATTGGATGCCCTGAAATTTCGGGCTGCATCGGAAGGATCAAGATCGGGAACAGACGCATTCAGGTTCAGAGGGAAAAATTCTCTATCCGACCTCAATTGTCCCGACCAGTGTTTACTTCTGATATCAGCATAAAGATTTCCCGAAGCCGCATTGTTTAGATAATAATCCATCACATTGAAAATTTTATTTCCTGTTTGCCCTTGGAAAAACATGTTCAGATCGAAGTTTGCATAACTGAACGACAATGGAATACCAAATACAAAATCAGGAAGCGGTGAACCCAGATAGGTACGGTCTTCGGCTGTTATGCGTCCATCTCCATTCAAATCCTTGAAACGGAAATCGCCCGGACGTGTTGTCTGTTCAAAATCATTTTTTCCTTCGTCATATTGGGCACTTGCCTTCACCTCTTCATACGTATTGAATATTCCATCTGTTACATATCCGAAGAAACTACCAATTGGCTTACCTACTGCTGTTTTAGTTGTAAAGTCAAGAATGCTCGACTCTGTTAACCAACCTCCATAAATCGGTTCGTTTCCGGTTCCGAGGCTTATTACTTTGTTCTTGATGTAAGAAATATTGAAGCCAACTTCGTATCTGAATTTATTGATGTTGTTTTTGTAGTTAATGTTAAATTCGACTCCACGGTTACGAACAGCTCCGGCGTTAGTCATCGGAGCATCGTCCAATCCTGCCGACAGGGTAACGGGAACCCTCAGCAACATATCAGTTGTTTTTTTATTGAAAAATTCAATGCTTCCTGTCAATCGGTTTTTGAGGAAACCAAAATCAAGCCCGATGTTATATGTCTCTGTTTTCTCCCAATGTATATCCGGATTGCCTATTGTTGTTGCGGTTGTTCCGGGATAAAGGATGTGATTCCCGATTCCATAAGGATAGTTGTACTGTGTGTTCAGAAGCGTATACCGAGACATCTCATCTATTCTGTTATTCCCCAGATTTCCCCATCCTACACGAATTTTTCCTGAGGAAAGCCAACTCATATTTTCCATGAAAGATTCGGAAGAGAATTTCCATCCGAGAGAAACCGACGGGAAGTATCCCCATCTTTCTTTTTTCGCAAAAATAGACGACGCATCGGCACGGAAATTTGCCTGAAACAAATAACGGTCATACAAACTATAATTGACACGTCCGATAAAACCGACTGCCGTCCAATGACGATCGAGCCCGGATGTTTTATCTCCGGTATAAGCACTTGACAAATACCAAAGGTCTGACGAATTGCTAGCCGTTCCTTTTCTGTTCGATTCCTGGAAATTAGATTTATACCCTTCAAGAATTTGCCCTCCCAGAATTGTTATATCATGCTTGTCATTGTTCCATGTAAAAGTAAGCAAGTTATTAACCTCCCACTTATTAGCCTCATTTTTTCGTCTATAAACTCCGGTCAGGTCGTATGGCATTTCAAAATCTTCGTCCAGTTTATTTACTTCGAAGAAATTGCTCAGATTTTCGGGAACAAAATAATCAGATACTTTAAACTGATAGGTCAGCTGCTTCGTTATATTGGCCGTAAGGCTCATATTCAAATCAATACGATGCCGCTCCATCTTGTTATGATTGCGATTAAGCACCGCCAGAGGATGGTCTTCCGAGTAATATCCTTTCGAATTGTAAGTATATACCATCGGACTTTGAAACAGGGCACGCTTCATGACACTGTTTTCTCCTTCCGGCACAATATGACGATCTTCATTGGTGTACATCATATTTGCACTCAGATTTAGCCAAGGCAACAACTGTGTGTTTATATTTAAGCGGGTATTGAATCGTTCATACTCCGAGGTTTTTACAATACCTTCTTCCTTGTAGTAACTACCACTCACCATGTATCTGGTCTTTTCAGTTCCGCCCGAAACCGATAAATTATATTGCTGTTTAATTCCGGTTTGGGTGATAGCATCCCACCAGTTTGAAGGTGAATTAGATCTTATCGTATCAATCCGGTGATATTTGGCTCTGTCGTAAACAAGTTCTTGCGTAGCAGGATCTTTTGAATAGTACAATTTTCCATCAACCGAATAATTTGTTAACCCATTGATATAATCTTGCATAAGAGCAAAGTCTCCTATGTTCATCACATCTATTTTTTTCCATGGATTAGAAAAACCCACAAAACTGTCGAACGTTATTTTTGTTTTACCTTTTTCCCCGCTTTTTGTTGTTATAACAACAACTCCATTAGCTCCACGCGCACCATACACCGAACCCGATGCTGCATCTTTAAGTACTTCCACATTGGCAATATCATTCGGGTTTATGTGATTTATCCCGTCAACAATAAAGCCATCGACCACGTACAACGGGTCTGCATCGTTTATTGTGCCCGTTCCTCTAATTTTTATGGTCGTATTACCTCCGGGAGCTCCGGTATTCTGAATAATATTCACTCCGGCTGCTTTACCCTGCAAGGCTTGCAAAGCAGAGGCTACCGGAACATTGTTTATATCTTTCCCCGAAATAGAAGAGATTGCACCCGTGACATCACTCTTTTTCTGGACTCCATATCCTATAACTACAATTTCGTCAAGAAGCTCTTTTTTTTCTTCCAGAAGAACAACTATTTTTTCATCTCCAACTTTCAGTTCCTGAGTTGTATAACCCATATAACTAATAACAAGGGTTGCGTCTGCCGCTGTTTTAAGATTAAACTCCCCATCAATATCTGTGACCGTACCATTGGTCACACCTTTTTCCGACACAATGACCCCAATAAGAGGTTCTCTGCTCCGGCTGTCGAACACGCTCCCCGATATTGATTTTTGACCATAGGAAGAGATCGAATAAAATATAGCAATAAATAAAATTGCTATATTGATAAATTTCTTTTTAATCATCTGTTAATCTGATTTACGGTGATAGTTTACAATCCACCACTCAAATGATAGAATAACTTTAAGGTTATAATGTATAAGGGAGGATGTTTTACTCTGAACTAAGGCAATACATCCTACCCCTTATACTAATTAAAGTTTATTTTACTATTAAGCTTGAAACATGTTGTGCGTTTGGACTTATAATTAAAACTTTATAAATTCCTTTTGCTAGAGATGAAACATTAACAGTATTATTTTCAGGGTTTACGTTCTGATATACTAACCGTCCTGTCAAATCATAAATCTGAACGGAAGAAACTTTTTCTCCGATATTAAAGCTAAAACTTTCTGTTGCCGGATTCGGATGAATTGCTAGTTTTGCCGATTGCTGAGGCGTTTCAATTCCGGTTATAATCTCGTTACGAGTTCTGAATTCAATATCTAAATCGTCAGCATCTTTTGCAGGATCATATCCAGCCTTCCGGTAATGATATGCGTATAAAGATTTGCTTTCGTCTGAGGTTGTAAAGATAAGATCGCCTCCCAGATTGCGTAACGTATGTATTCTGTCTCCGTCAGGATTAAGGTTTGTTACACGTACCGGAAACTGTGATTTATTATCAATACGGAATAATTTCTGCTTGTTTTCGGCTACTTCTCCGCTCTCATTCCACCAATATAAGCTACCCGAAACAACAGTCAGTTCTTTCACCCAGTTACTTTGTATACCGGGTCCCATATCCGATTGCATAGTGATAGTGCTACCGTCGGTATAATGCAGCTCTCCTCCAAAGTTGCTTGGTTTTGTTGCATCAAATCCTGTTGCAGCACAAAACATATAAACGCCATCGTATTCAACACCAACGTCAGCATAACTATGGTTATCGCTTGTCGGTTCGTTTTTGTTTATATCAAAGATGGTAAAATCGCCCTTTTCCAGATTTGTACATGCCAACTCGGTTCCTGTTTCCAACGAAAATCCTCTGAAATATACTTTCCCATTGTAAGGGAAAACACCGGCGTCGGATGCTCCACCACCACGAGGGAAGCCGTTTTCGTCGAACGTCGGATTCGAATCGAATATTTCATACGTACCCTCCGGAGTTCCATCACTGGCCCAAGGCTCGTTACTACTCTCGATGGAAAAGGCCTTGAAGAACAACTTTTCGTTGTAAAAATTCACCATGTTATCTATGGCCGAATTTGCCGTTCCTGTAGCTATTGTTTCTGTATTGATATCTTTCACAAAAACGGTTCCTTCGGTTGTTCCGTCAGTTGCCCATAATTCTTCGCCCACAGTTCCATCCTTATTGTCTGCTTTAAAGAATACCTTACGTCCTACACGGCAATATGGAGTTGACGATGTATGATAATCTTGCCCCGGAAATTTCGTATCGCATTCATAGATCAACTTTGTGCCATCGGCTGTTCCGTCACTAACCCACAACCACCATTGCGCACCACGGTCGCTATAGTTTTCACTATCAAAATCTTTTGCTCCAAATATGAATTGATTTTCATTAACCTGTACAAAACCTCTTGGCTCGGAAGATCCAAAATCATGAATGTCCTTAATCATATAAGTTCCGGATTCAGTTCCATCAGATATCCAAACTTCCACTCCATTTACATCATCATTTGCAGCAAAAACCACTTTATCGTTAAAACGAGTAAGCCAGCTAATATCGGAACTTGTTGCCCCCTTGTTAATATCCTTCACCATTTTGGTTCCTGCCACTGTTCCGTCAGTCACCCAGAGTTCTTCACCATTAATGTCATCCGATGCAGCAAAAAACGCTTTGTAGCCCTTTGTTTTGTCTCCGGCAACTACCAAATTTTTTTGCTTGGCGGCTTTTCTTTCGTCGCCAATGGATGCCTTTACCCCTGCGGGCAAAAGACTTACCATACCATCAGGCAATGTTTGTGCGAAAACTCCTCCCATCACAAAAAGAGAGGTCAAAATTAATAAAGTCTTCTTTTTCATGTTATTATTTTTTAAAGTGAAAAAATAAATTAGTTAGTTTATTTATGTAGCAATTAGTTATTTTTCTTCTCTTCGTTCTTTCAACATTTGTTCTACTTCTTTTTTGGCCTGTTCTCTCGACTTTGTGAAAATCTTTCTGACAAGTTCCATATCAAACTTCTCGTTTCTGTCGTAAGTATAGATTCCATTTTTTTCCAACTCCACGTCTACTATTTGTGTGTAGCAGAATCCTGTTATATGATCCAGGCTCAAAACAACATTCACCTGTTCTTCGAGTCTTTTGTAGAATTCATCCAGTGTTTTGGGAGCCTCTCCGTATCCCCAAAATTCTTTCCGCTCGCTTACTTCAGGTGCTTTCATTTCTTTTATCCACTGAATTCCGCCAAATTCATCTACCATATATGCTTCACCTTTATAAGGTGCGCTGAATTCGGGACGAAAAACATAAGGGTAACCATTTTCATCACACTTCAATTGCTTATAAAGCTGCACCGGGTCCTGAACATAGGTATGTTCGGTGTATATATCTGTAAATCCGGCATGATAGCCTCCACTTGCAGTTACAACAGGACGGGTTCTGTCTATTCTTTTTGTCATGAAATAGAGGTCGTTGGTCATACGAGCACGCTGATTGTCCACATCTTCTTTCCACGTTTCATTAAGGGGTGACCATGCTACCAAAGATGGTGTATTATAATCTCTGTGGATACACTCTTCCCATTCTGACAACATATTGCGGGCTGCTATTTGATCCGTCCAATCCATACCCCAACTAGCCGATTCTCCCCACGTAATATAACCTAACTTATCTGCCCAATAGAGATACCTTTGTTCAAACACTTTTTGGTGCAAACGGGCTCCATTGAATCCTGCCTTTTTACCTAATTCTATATCTCTTTTCATTTGTTCATCGGTTGGTGCAGTCCATTGTCCATCAGGGTAATATCCTTGATCGAGTACTAAACGCTGATAATATGGCTCATTATTAAGGTAGAAAGTTTTTCCACGAAGTTCGGCTTTTCTCATTCCTCCATAAGAATTTACCTTATCAATCACTTGCCCTTTCGAATTCAATACCGAAAACTCAATGTCATAAAGGAATGGAGACTCCGGCGACCAAGTCTTTACATTTTTCAATTTAGCGAAAACAAAGGAATTATTACTTGCTTCTACCTGTTGAGAGAATACTTCTTTACCACCATCCAGAACTCTGACTTTAAACGAAGTCTCTTGATCTAAATCATAAAAAGTAGGTTCAAATACAAATTGTTTATTGTCTAAATCCGGTGTTATCCGACAATTTTTCAATCCTCCTTTAGCAACGGCTTCCAGCCACACTGTTTGCCAGATACCTGTTACACGCGTATATAAGGCAGCATACGAATGTAAACGAAGCGATTGCTTTCCGGCAGGTTGCAGCTCGGAACGTAAATCGTCTTCAACAAATACAATCAGATTGCTGGCACTTCCTGCTTTAACATAAGATGTTATATCTACCGAAAAAGAAGATGAACCTCCATAATGGACAAATATTTCTTTTCCATCAATATAAATAGTAGATTTATAATCCACACCTCCAAAATTGAGCAGTATACGCTTTCCATCCCAATTGGCAGGAATATTTATTTTACGTTGATACCACATCGCATTTATGAAGTCTTTATGGTCAACCCCCGACAACGAACTTTCGGGGCAGAAAGGAACCATTATTGATTTTTTAAACCCATTGGATGTAAACAGCAATTGTTCTTTGCCGCTTTTTGAAAAATCAAATTCGTAGCTCCACGTACCATTCAAGTTAACCCAATCTGCTCGTTCAAATTGAGGACGAGGATACTCCGGCCGAGGAATATTTGATGCCGGATAAATAATAAGTGTGGATAGGAATAATCCTAAAAACAAAAGGACACTTTTTCTCATTTCACTTTTTTTTGATATTAGACGTTTATGAATGTTAATACCTGCAAAGTAAATGGAGATGCTTCATTTCGATAGGTAAAATTGTCTTCAAAAAGGGTGTTCCTGTCTTTAAATAGTTAAATAGGCATTGAGGAATACCCCTTCTGAGGTATTCTTGATAGAAAAAGGAAACTTTGAAAGAAATGACATCATTATATCCTCACATTCCCATTCAATGTGATCTCCTTCGATGTGTGTTTATCGTAGCATCTTTACCCATACCTGTCTTCTTTGTTAATAGTCATTCAAAAATAAATAAAATAATTTAACCCGATTCCTTGCATATATAATTTATAAACATTTACTTTGTATTTCAAAGTTCTTTTATTAAAAAGCATGAATAACAACATTGAAGATTTAAGACATATCCGCTCCATGATGGAACGCTCTACAAAGTTTTTGTCAATCAGCGGAATTTCGGGCGTATTGGCAGGTACGTTTGCCATAATCGGAGCGATAATAGCCCATTATGCTATTAAAGGTAATATTGTGATTACCGAAAATTTGATATGCGATCTTCTGATAATTGCAGCCGTAGTCTTGTTTATGGCCGTTTCGGCCGGATTGTATTTCTCGGCAAGAAAAGCAAAAAAGAACAACGCCAAACTTTGGTCACCCTTAACCTTACAAATAGCGAAAGACCTTTGCATTCCATTATTTTCCGGAGGAGTTTTCTGTTTGATACTCATCTATAACCGTTGTGGCTATCTGGTAGGTTCGGCAACATTGGTTTTCTACGGAATATCCCTCATTGCAGCGGGCAACCGTACCTATCGGGACATTAAAATATTGGGAGCCTGTGAAATAATATTGGGATTCATTGCCGGAGTTTCTATCGGCTATGGCCTGATTATATGGGCGATAGGTTTTGGCGTGCTTCACATTGTCTATGGCATTGTTATCTATTACAAATACGACTCGGGACGAAATAAAAAACAAACAGCCGCATGAAAGATATTATATCGGGGTTGAATAAGATTTTCGACAGTCGTATTCGTTTGGGTATAATGTCGGTATTGGTGGTGAACGACAGCGTCGATTTCAACACCATGAAAGAGTTGTTGGAAGTGACCGACGGCAATCTGGCCAGCCACCTGAAAGCTCTTGAAAAAGAAGGCATTGTTCAGGTGAAGAAACAGTTTATAGGACGAAAACCAAACACATCGTATATGGTGACCGAATTGGGTCGGATACTATTTATGGAACATATCAACGCTCTTGAAAAATTAATTAACCCTTTATCATAATTTTTTTTAATCAAACACTTTGCAATTCAAAGTTCTTTTTAATTCAACAAATACATACAATTATGAATCAAGAAACATTATCGAAAGCAAACACAATTACAGTAAAAGCCATTCTGGTTGCTGTTTTAACACTACTCATGCTCATACCCGTAGGCATGATAAAATCACTGATTGAAGAAAGAACACAGAACAAGGTTCAGGTGCAGGACGACATCAGTTCGAAATGGGGAGGCAAACAATCAATAACAGGACCCATTCTTGTTTTGCCATACAAACATGTGTCCGGCGAGGGAACTGAGAAAACTCTCTTTGCCTACTTCTTACCGGACGAATACAATATAGATGGAAAAATGGACACAGAAGAACGTTCGAGAGGGGTGTATGACATACTTTGCTATCAGGCACAAGCAAAAATAAGTGGCAAATTCCTGACACCCGATGTTCGGAAATTGGGTTTAAACCCAGATCATATGAAATGGGACGAGGCTTATGTGTTGATCGGTATACCTCATCTTCAAGGAATAAAAAATCAAATAAGTTTCAATTGGAACGGAAAACCTCAAGGCGAATTATCAAGTGCGGTGAACAAAGAGATTTTGCCTTCGGGATTAACCATAAAAGTTCCGATCAATCCGGAAAGCCTGATGTCTTACAACTTCGATTTCGACCTGACCCTTAACGGGACACAAGGCATTGAGTTTACACCGATTGGCAAACAAACCCACATTCATATATCATCTCTTTGGAAAACTGCTACGTTTTCCGGCGATTTCTTGCCAAACAAGCGTGTAGTAGACGACAATGGCTTTGATGCCCAGTGGGATATATTCGATTACAACAGGGATTATCCACAAATGTGGATTACGGGAGGATACAGCGACTTGCAAAAATCGAATCTCGGAGTCGATCTTTTGTTACCGATTGATGAATACCAGCAAACAATGCGTTCGGCCAAATATGCGGTGATGTTCATTGCCCTTACTTTTCTCGTGTTCTTTTTGGTTGAAATTCTTGGTAAGAGAAAAATTCATCCGATACAATATGTTCTGGTCAGCTTAGCATTGGTGTTGTTTTATACCTTGTTGCTTTCGTTTTCGGAACACATGCAATTTGCGTTGTCATACCTGATCTCGGCTGCTGCAACGGTAATATTGATTACGGCTTATTCTAAAACCATATTCAAGGATTTGAAGCAAACCTTGTTGATGGGAGGCTTCCTTGCCGGATTGTATACGTATCTGTATGTGGTGCTGCAACTTGAAGATACGGCATTACTTATCGGTTCCGTAGGACTGTTTGTTGCATTAGCCATCGTTATGTTTATCCTCAGAAAGGTGAACTGGTACAAGAAAGAGGATAAACAAGACAATGAAAAGACTGAAAAACCGACAGATAACGAAAAGCCATACTATAATGTTAATAATCAGGAGTGAACTCTATGTCTGTTCTATTTTCTAAACAAACATAAAACAATTTTAAACAAAATATTATGTCACAGTTACACTCAAAATCAGCAAATGATAAGGATTTAAAAAGATTGGCTGAGCTGAAAAGAAAAAACAGACAAGACAGCCCCTAGTCCCTACAAGATATGTATTAAACAAAAATAGAGGCGTAAAATTTTACGCCCCTACTATCACCCCACCCAAAAGGGAAGGAGTTAATTTCGCCCTCTCCCTTTTGTTCCCCCTCTTAGGGAGGGGGGGTAGGGGGAGGTGTATTTTCTACTTCACACTAACTTTTATTCCTGCTGTATGTGATACAAATTCAGGTGCATACATACATTGTATACTGGTGATTCCGTTCGAATATTCACCTGTGCGATTTGCATACACAGGATATTCAAACACATAAGTACCCTTTGGCAAATGGTCGAAATAGAAATTGGTTGACGCGTCTTTAGTCGATTGATAATAAATCGTACCGTTCTGCCATTTGATTCCCGAAATGGTTTCAAGCGGTTCGAAACAAGACGCACGCATATCTTTCAGTTGAACAAACTCCATATCACGATCAACCCTTACCGTCAGGCGCACAACCACTTTATCTCCCACTTTAATAGGATTGTTTTCTGTGATTTGAACCAGATTCTTACCCTTGTCGGACGTTGCTTCCACAAACAGTTTCTTATCCACGTTCAACTCTCCGGATTGAGCTGTAATCTTGTCAAGGTCTTCGTAATATTGCCAATAGAGAGCACCCCACGCAACACCATTACCCGATTTATTGATGCTTACTTTACCCATATCTTTGGTTATTTCGCCCTTGTTCCATGTTTCTTTGAAATAGCCTGTTCCAAGCTCTTTGTTTTCGGGTTCTACTGTCTTTTTAGCAACCTTAACCACCGATTCGCCATCGCTTGCAAACCAATCTGAACCTGTGCTTAACAATGCCTGAACAGCGTCGATTGTAGCATGGGTAGATTCCCAAACCTGCGTTTGCTTTTGTTTCAGCAACCACTGTTTCATACCATCCATTTCAGACGCCGGGGCATTCGTTTCCTTGAAGGCATCCATTATGAACGAGTGAACCGACACTGCCGACTGCGACATAAATGCCGAACTACGGTTGTTTGCCCAGAACATTCCCATTTCGTCATTGGTTGTGGCATGTTCACGCAACGATTTCATTATTGCATTTTGCAGCTCTTTGTTTCCGTTTTGTTTGGCTAGTACAACCAAAAGAGAACGTTCGTAAAGGCTCAGTTTTGTCCAGTTCTTTTCTACAACAGATGTATAGAAACGTTCGGCTTCACGGGCACTCTTATCAATCGGAATGTCACGATAGAACGAACGTACATACATATATTCCAATTGGTTAGTAGAGATTGTGGTTATCTTAGCCCAATTTTTATTCCATTTTTTCAGGTCGGCAAAATCTTTAGTTATCTGGCTGTCGATATATTTCAATGCTTTCATTTGCGCCACTTTCACATCTTCGCCATATTGAATTGCATTCAGTTTTATCAATTGATGGAAACCATAGAGCATATATTGTGTAACGCTTCTGCTCGAATACATTCCTTTATACCATGCCCAACCGCCATCTTCGCGTTGAAGCTCAAGCAGTTTCTCGATAGCTTTTTCGGTTTGCATTTTCGAATTGTTCATATCGAACAACAATGACAAGCGACTCATTTGTTCAGTCTCGTCTTTTGCATCCATCACCCAAGGAGTTTCTTCCAGAAGAACGGATTTCAGCTCTTCATTCTTCTGCAATTTAGATACGAGGGTTTCTTTGTCTACACCCTGTTTCTTCCATGCGTCTATCATTGTTGCCACTTTCGGATACTGACGAACGATAGACGAGCCAACCGTATTTACATAGTAACTGGCAAACCAGTTTACCGCATTTTCGTTTGTCGGGTTGCTCATGGTTGGCAATGCCTGAATAGCATACCAAGCAGGATTTCCCGCATACTCGAGTGTGAGGCGGTAGTTTGTCAGCGAAGACGAATTGCTGTTTACAAGTTTATCGAACGTAAAATCTTTCGTCTGATCGCCTTTGATGTTCATTGTCATGCTCTCCGTTACCAGCATCCTGTTAGGAAGAACAGAAACAACATGCTGTTCGCCGTCGCTGAATGTTTCGCTTTCGGCAATAATACGCACCCCTATCATATCCATATCCGACGGAACGTTGAATGTCCATTCCGCAGAAGTTGAAGCATCCTTTCCGATAGAAAAATCCTGAGACTGATTGCTTATCGAAATGTTATGAGCCTTATCGGTTAACGGGGCGAAAAACTCGATCCTTACTTTTCCGCTGATCGCTCCGTCCGAAAGATTGGATATTTTCGTAGAAATACTTGTCTTATCTCCCTGACGGATAAACCGTGGCATATTTGGCGTTACCATCAATTCTTTACGAGACATAGCTATTGCTTCCAGCGAGCCTGTATTCAAAGACTTGTCGTGAGCCAATGCTCGGAACTTCCATGTAGTATTGCTTTCGGGAACAGTAAACGCAAGAATCGTTTCACCCTTTTCGTTCGTCTTCAACTGAGGATAGAAGAACGCCGTTTCGTTGAAATTACTACGGATTTTAAGTGCCTGATTCGAAAACTTATCTTCAAGTTTTCCCACAACGCCTGTCTGTCTCCATCCACCTTCAAATTCAACCTGATCGTTAGCTTCTGCAACCAAAGGAGGGGTAAACTGCACATTAGCACTCATTTCCGACTCATCGGAAGCACTTTCTTTTACCATAGCTTGATCCTCCATCGGTGCTGCATTTACTCCTGCCATTCGTCCTTGAAGTGCTCCGTCTGCCGATTTAGATCTTGTTGCTCCATACATAACAATATCATCAAATCCGCCCAGATAAAGACCAAACCAATCAAGCCGATCAAATTTAAACTGAGGTACGTTTGAATTTGTATATGGGAAATAGCTATACAGGCTTGTACTTCTGAATGTTTCGTAACCATCGAACGTTGAATTGCCTCTGTACACATTCAATTTAGAAGTAAAATTCCACTGGTTGGTATTTCGCAACTTATCCAAAGAAGAATCGTACATGGAAGCAAGAAGTTCGGCAGCCACAGGCTTTCCGTCCTTGTCTTTGATGGAGATTTTCCACTCTTCCTGTTGCCCCGGACGCAATTTGTCACGGAAAACATTAAATTTCAAAGTCAAAGCCTTTTTTTCTTCCTTCTTCTTTATATCCATTTGTATGGTATATGGCTGTTCGTCTACGGCATACGTGAACGATGCGGTTACGCCATCTCCATATTCAGATTTATAAGGTATGCTGATTTTCTTGTTCGAGTCACTCAACTTAAATTGCTGGCGTTCAAACACCTTATCATCTTTTATCAGGTCTAACATAATATTAGCCTCTTTGGCGGATGCTCCAATGACGATTTCGGCAGGCTCTTTCTCGTCGAAAGACAATTTATGCCATATCAGCCATTCGTTCGTTTTATACGGAGGTTTCTTGTCATCAAGTGAATACAGTATAAAATCGGACTCTGATGCTATCTCCCGCCCTTTATCGTCTTTCGATGTCAGTTTGATACGATATTTAGCCGAGGGCAGCTTTTTCAGCATTGGCATCAGGTCGAAATTGCCCTTAGTATCGAACTTGCCCGAAGTCACCTCAGCCTTGATGCTGTCATTCTCCCAGAGATTATACACTGTATAGTTTCCTGCAGCTTGTACCTCTTGCCCGTTCAGGTTGAAGGCTTTCACCTTGATGCTATCTTTTCGTGTTTTATCCAACATATCCGGGATAGAAACAGAAAGCATCATAGACACATTACCCACAACAAACCCTTTATCCCCCGATTGAGTTTCACCATTCAGGTCGGTCACGGATGCTTCTACATTGAAATTGAATATTTGATTCAATGGGCGAATACCTCCTACATTATCATTCTGAGGTATCAGGAAGTTGATCTCGAACGACCCGTCATCTTTGGTCGTAACCTCTCCGCTTTCTACAAATTCGGGAGACTGTGGAAACCATTTGAACAGCGTACTTTTATTTATCGTATAGTTCACCGTTGCATCCTGCAACTTCACCCCGGAGAAACTCTCTGCCCGTCCTACAATTTTAGCAGAATCGCCAAATGTATAGGTTTCCTTTATCGGATCGAAAGTTACCTGAAATGTCGGACGCTTATATTCTTCCACGCTGAAGTATTCGTTCTGATCGCCTATCTTAATATTGTATCCACCGGTCAATCCACCTTGAGGCAAGGTAAAATCGCCCGACAAAGAGCCAAACTCGTTTGTCCGCAAGTTTTTCTCCGACACCAATTGATAATTAGGGTTATACAGGCTCACCTTATAGCTCTTGTTGGCTATTACCTGTCCGTCTGTCTTTTCGCTGAGCTTGACGACTATCGCCTTAAAGTATACCGTTTGCCCCGGACGATAGATACTGCGATCTAAGAAAATATTGACATACTCGGAAGTCTCGTCCGAATCGGATTCGTAATTGTATGAGTAAGGCAAATTCTTATAATCGGAAGTTATATCTCCGGCTTTACTGATGCGATAGAAGTAGTTGTACTTGTCATTCTTATCTTTCAGATTCAATTGAACAATTCCCTGTTTATCAGTGGTGCCATCCACTATCTTTGTATAAACAGGCTTATTATACGAACCGGTTTTTCGCACTATTTCTACTGCTGCTCCGGCAACAGGCGCCCCTGTAATGCGGTCTGCAACATAAAACTCATAGTTATCATCTCCTGCAAACCTATTGAAATAAGCCAAACGGGAGACTTTGAATTTCAGCTTATTGCTCGACCCCGAAGTT
Source organism: Dysgonomonas sp. 520 (assembly GCF_010501095.1). GTDB lineage: Bacteria > Bacteroidota > Bacteroidia > Bacteroidales > Dysgonomonadaceae > QVMP01. Next base: position 117,723 of record NZ_QVMP01000023.1, read on the forward strand.
GTTTTTTTGTCGTACAACACACTCAATTCATACTCACCCACCTTATTCAGGTCTACGGTAAAATCCTTACTATCATTCAGGTATGAAGCCTTAGGAGCCAAATCCAGTTGAATGGTTTTGACAACAGCTTTTGTTTTTATATCCCTGACGGTAATGGTTGCCTTACTTAGATTCTTGTAAGTAAGTTTAAATGTTTTCTTTTCATTATCCGGATGAAAAACCGCTGTCCCCGAAACCTGAGCATTAGGCTGCTCCATATTATTAAGGGCGTTTTTCAGAACATTAATGCGCTTATAATGGGGATATTTCTTTATTCCTTTGGCGTACCAATCGTATGCCTGCTTAAGATTTTCATTTCTTTCGTCCGATTGCGCAGAGTATCTTGTAGCATAATTGTACGATTGCAAGTTGTTGCCTATCGCACCGATTATTTCCACACTGTAATCCTTATCCTGATATTTCTTTTCCAGAGCGAAAAGGAAATCCATAGAATGTTTGGTACGGTATGTCTGCGATTTGCCCCTCAAATAATTATTCCTATCCAATTCGGTCAGAACTATCGTTTCGCCCATATTTCGAGACAGGAGTGATTTCAAGTATTGAGCATAGAATGAAAGAGTTAACAAATCATCATTATCCGAAAAATTCAACCTTACAAATTTTTCGGCCGAAGCTGCTAGATCGGAAACCTGTATATCATTCGTTTTCAGTGCCCGCTGAAAATCAACAACATCAATAGCTGAAGATATTTCAATCGCATTTTTCATCAGAAAGTCATAGAGGGTAGGATAAATAGTTCTTGAGTCTTCACCCGGTTCTATAATATCCTGATACGATTTGGTGGTTGCTTTTTCCAACAAAGACCGGTCTTTGACCGATTGCGTGAGATGCGTCCTTATCTTTTTGAAAAAGATGCCTTTAGTCCACTCCTTCATATCTTCGGGAACAAAGTCGCCCAAATCTGTCCTTTGGTTTATTTTCCACCGATTGGACTGATAATAGTTCAGATACAGTTGTCCCAGACCTGAATGCAACAAGGCTTGGTCTTCCACTTTCGGGATAGAAGCCAATAGCTGTTCCAAATCGTCAAAAATATGGCTATCTTCATCCTTATTTATTATCGTGGCATACTTATTTTTATAAATAAGCGATTTCACCGTTTGCGGAGTATTCTTTTCCGAAATGGCTTTCTGAAGGATACGGTCTACTATTTCCGTTGCCGATTTTGGCAAATCTTTTTTGTCCATCAAACCTACTTCCTTCCACAATTCTTCATACGATTTCATTGTATTCTGATTTTGCTTAGATTGAGCTGACACTCCCATTACAAGGGTCAGGAGAAAAACTACTGCGATTAATCTTCTCATATAAATATATATTATTTTAATTTCTTCCAACATTCAGAGTTTTATACGAAGCGATTAGCTTTTGTCATCCTGAACATAGCGAAGGATCTTTATCCGGGTTAGCAAGGTACAAGTTTTTTCTTGTCTACCTGTTTTCTTGTTCTCTCGTCAACTGATCTTAGCACAGATGCTTCGTTTCACTCAGCATGACTATAAAAGCCAACTGCTAATCAAATAACACTCTATTTCGATGCAACGTTTATTCATAGATGCAATTTGACATGCCTTTTTCATAAACCCTGCTTACATTTATGATATTTTAAGAAATACGGTTATTTCATCATATATTGCGCCAATGCTTCGGCACAACGCTCGCCGTCCATCCCTGCCGAAACAATTCCTCCGGCATAGCCTGCCCCCTCGCCACAAGGAAACAGACCTTCAACCTCTACATGTTGCAATGTCTCCTTATCGCGCAGAACCCGAATTGGGGATGACGTGCGGCTTTCAACACCCAACAATATGGCCTCGTTGGTCAAATATCCACGTTGTTTCTTTCCCACTTCCTTGAATGCGGCTTGCAATCTTTCCCTTATAAAATCGGGCATCCAATCGTGCAAAGGAGAAGATATTATACCCGGTGTGTAAGATGTTTTCGGTAAAGATTTGCTCTGTCTGTTGTTTACAAAATCGTAGAGCCGCTGCGCAGGGGCTACCTGAGTGCGTCCTCCGGCAATCCATGCCATTTTTTCGTAGTCTTCCTGAAACTTCAACAGGCACAATTCTCCATATTGTTGATAATTGGGAAAATCTTCGGGATGAATTTCAACCACCACTCCCGAATTAGACCAATGAGCACCTCTGTTGGCGGGCGACATTCCATTCACCACAACCTGCTCAGGCGCACTTGCCGAAGGAACGACAGTGCCTCCGGGACACATGCAGAACGAATATACTCCCCTACCCTTCACCTGAACTACGAAGCTATATTCGGCGGCAGGAAGATACTCTCCCCTACCCTCCTGATTATGATATTGAATCTGATCTATCAAATGTGCAGGATGCTCTACACGAACGCCAACAGCCAAACCTTTGGCTTCTATTTTCACTTTCTTATCATATAACATGTAGAAAACATCTCTTGCTGAATGTCCTGTGGCTAAGATAACCGGGCCATCGAAAGTCTTACCTGTATTTGTTTTTACGCCCTTCACCCGATTGTCTTCTATAATAAGTTCGTCCATACGGGTCTGAAAATGCACCTCTCCTCCCGAACTTATAATCTGTTCTCTCATTTTTTCAATTACCGCAGGCAATCTGTCTGTACCTATGTGAGGATGTGCATCTATCAAGATATTCGTACTTGCCCCATGTTGGCAAAATATGCTTAATATCTTTTCCACATTTCCTCTTTTTTTGCTGCGGGTATACAATTTTCCATCCGAATAGGCCCCTGCCCCACCTTCTCCAAAGCAATAATTGGAATCGGGATCGACAATGTGTTCCGTACTGATGCGAGCCGTATCTTTTTTTCTGTCCCTTACATTTTTTCCCCGTTCTACAACAACCGGGCGAACACCTAACTCTATCAACCGCAATGCAGCAAACAAACCCGCCGGGCCTGCTCCAACCACAATAGCCTGTGGCTTGTCGCTAACATCCTGATAGTGAATTTGTGTATATTGAACTTCGGGTTCCGATTCGCCAATATACCCTCTGACTGTCAGGTTGATGAACACATTTCGCTGCCTTGCGTCTATCGACCGTTTTATGATGCGAACCGAGTTGATTTCTTCGACCGGAACTCCGGTTTCCGAAGCAAATATTCTTTTTACGGAACTGATATCGGAAGCTGCTTCCGGACTTATTCTTAAATTGATTTCTTTTTGCATAATGCTATTTATGAATTTCACAAAGGTAAGACATAGAAGTCATCTAGACTTTTTAAATTATACTTAATTTTTGAGTTTTTGTCATGTTGAACGTAGTGAAACATCTAAAAAACAGATCCTTCGATACTCTCAGGATGACAAAATTGAATAAAACGAAAAAGTCTAGACGGTTTCATAATATAAGTAACAAAAAAGATACTTCAATAGTTTTATTAATACACTGCGCGGAATTAAAATTCCTTGCATTCCTTTTGAGTCGCCTTCGCTCCTCGATTGTTAATTGGCCAAATCCTCAAAAGGAATCAAAAAGGTTTTCTGTGACTTAGGCTTCTTGCCGACCCACTTTACAGCTTAATAAGCTGAACAAAAAATAACTCGCACTAAAAGACTGTTAAAATCAGAATGGTTCGACTATGCTCAAACAGCTTTTTCTTCTAGTCGCTTATCTGCGCTGTGTGGGTACCCCGTCAATTAGCCTAATGTCACGTTTGTACCTGTCAGGCGAAACGGCATCTGCTTCGTAGGCGGGAACACGTTAAGCGAAACAAGGCGTAAAATTTTACGCCCGAATGTCAGGGCGAATGTTTATTCGCCCCTACACAATATCGAAAACAATCCAACACTTTTCAACTACTGATTCACATAAATAAAAGATAACTAACAGAAATATAATACATATTTACACTGTCATTGAGCCGCCTTCGCTCCTCGAACGTTGTTTCTGAGTAAAATGAAGGGTTTGGATTGAAAACATCCAGATTTTTCACTTCGTACAAAATGACAAAACCGATATAAATCTTATAATATAATGAGTTAACATCAAAGTCTTCAACTCTTCTTTTGACTGTGCTAATACCTTTTGCTCTTTCACATTTACTCTGATTTCTGCTCCATCCCAACAGGGATATTCAATATAAGAAAACACCCGAATATATTTTTACGGATTCTGAAACACGTCGAGCTATCAGTCTGACATCTAAACTATAATCAAAAAAGAATTCTTATCTCTGTCTGTAATCCGAAACATCAAAAATATAATTTTTGTAAAAGTCTTCATAAATTTGCCTTTAGGTTAATTGTAAGATAGGATACGACTATTTTTTACCACTTATCATCTTTTTGTTAATAGATACAATGAAGTCATCTTGACTTTTAGCTTTGTTCATTTTTGTCATGCTGAGTGAAACAAAGCATCGGAACTCTCAAAACAGAGATCCGTCACTCCGTTCAGAAACAACGTTCGGCGGAGCCAATTAGGGGAAGAAAAGACTTTCGATACCCCCTACATTTTCAATTTCAAAAACAGGTCGAATTTAAACCCAATAAGAAAAATGAAACGACTAATCTTTTTTACTCTACTGTTCTTCATTACGCAGGAAATGCACGCTCAGGTTACCATTGGCTCCGGCATAGATGCCAGAAAAGGAGCACTGCTCGACCTGAAAGAAAATGAAAATATGGATAGCAACACCAATAAGGGGATGATGTTGCCCAGAGTCAATTTGACGCTTATAGACGAACTCTATCCTATGTTCGAGTCAAATGATATGAATTATACGGTTTATGAAAGATCTATTCATACCGGACTCATTGTCTACAATTTAACAAATGATCCTCTAAAAGGCTTATGCCCCGGACCGTATGTTTGGAATGGCAAAGAATGGGAAAGACTTCTAGATCCATGCGCCTTCTCGTTCGACATCAATTGCACCGGCATATCGGTTTCCGGATCAATCAATGTACCTATAAACGAAGAAGTGTATATACCATATACCATAAGCAACACACCATACACCATACCTGTAGGTATAGTTGGCGGACCAACCAATGATATTAGAGCCGTAATAACCAGGGAACAAACATTGAATACCGAAACCGGGGAGATTACCGTAACCATCATCGGAAATCCTACGGTATCTTCCAGCTTCAACTTACCTATTACGATAGGTGGTAGCAGTTGTAATATTTCTATCAACACTACAGATCTTTTAGCCATTGAATGTACGAATATTTTTGCAACAGGATATATTAATGCAGATATGAGTGTGTCGACGCCTGTCGTAAAAATACCTTATACACTATCGAGTGGAAGTTACTCTTTGGCTGCCGGAACAATAGGCACGGTAGGAAGTATCGTAGCCAATGTTGAGGCTCAAACCCTCAACTCACCATCCGGATTTATTGATGTCAAATTTTCGGGAACCCCAACCAACACAATGAACAAAGTATCGTTCCCGATCAACATAGGCGGAAGCACATGTTCTATTCATCTTTCTGTTTTAAAACCGCCGGCAGAATGTCCAAACGGATCTGCAGCCAGGGCATTCGTTTTCAATCAAGATTCTAAATGGTATGTCGTAACCACCGAAGAAAATTATACGGGAGGAAGTTCTGGTTTTGCACGGGTAATAGAGTGTAACAATGAAGATGAAGCTTTGGCTCATCCCGATGCGTTGCAATATTGTGGCAATCTTCAAACCAACAGGTGTATAAAATTCTATGACAGAGATGGTGTTCATAAAGCAAGCTTATACACATCTTCAAGAAGTAGCGATATTGCTGAAGCTAATATGGGTTGTTGGGGCACACTTATCGCATACGGAGGAAGTAAGATTCGAAATGCTCTCAACACTACCCCAATAAAATATCTTGGTGCTGTAAATCTCTCCGGCGGTGTAGGGCAACTTGGCACCATCACCGGTAAAGAAGCAATATTGACGGATAAGCCGTTAAGGTAAAGATTGGATATATCGACAAAAAAAAATGAAGAATTTGTACTCACTACTGACAAATTCTTCATTTTTCTTTTTATACCATTCCGATGATGTCACTCAAACAAATCGGTTATCTTTTCGCCTCCCGTCAGGTGATAGGCATGCAGCCCCACTTTACGGGCATACGTTATATTTGCTTCATTGTCATCAATAAAAAGGGTTTTGGAGGGATCTACCCACGTTTCCTCAATCACTCTTTTGTATATTTCCGGATCGGGTTTCCTCAAGTGCATCTCGTCCGAATAGAAACATTCAATGAAAAGATCCTCGAAATTTTCGCCAAATTGCCGCCTGAACATTTCTTTGAATTTTATTCTGTGCGGAAAATTCGTATTACTCAGCAAATAAAGATTATAGTCGTTTTTCAACTTATCCACCATCAAAATACGTTCCGGGTCGTATGGTTGTAGCAGAGCATTCCATGCATCCCAAATCAATTTGTCTGATACCCTCTTCGCAGTAGGATATTCCCGATAAAGGGAACTTATGAATTCGTCGGGAGTAATTGTACCGATCTCCAATTCGTAAAGGAAACTTTTGTGTGATGAAATTATATCATCCGGTTTCAGGCCGGCAATATCAAGATTGGCAAAGGCTACGATAGTCTTACCAATATTAATGTCCATAATCACGCCTCCAAAATCGAAGATAATATTTCTTATGTCGCCCGGAAACTTATCAATTAATTTCATACCTGACAATAGTTTAGAATTGCGAATATAACTATTAAATCTTCAGAAACTATCATAAAGAATGGAAAAGTGCCTCTATAATTAATCTTTTTTTATATTTTTGGGTTATTTTCGTAGAAAATAGATAGTAGCGGAAATTTCTTTAAATGTAACACAATAGTTGAATTAATAAAAACGTAATATGAAGAAAATAAGAGCAGCCGTAGTAGGATATGGCAATATAGGGAAATATGTGTTGGAAGCCATAAACACGTCTCCCGATATAGAGATAGCCGGCATTGTACGCCGTGATGTGTCGAATATCCCTGAAGAGATTAAACAATACGAGGTTGTTGACAATGTAAAAAAACTGAAAGACGTTGATGTCGCTGTTTTATGTACGCCGACCCGCAGTGTTGAGACGTATGCGAAAGATTGCCTTGCCAACGGGATCAACACTGTTGACAGTTACGACATACACGGTGGCATAGTCAACCTCCGTAGCGAATTGATGAAAGTGGCGCAGGCCAATAACACAGTGGCTATTATTTCTGCCGGATGGGATCCGGGAACAGATTCGATGATACGTTCTATGTTCGAATTCATGGCTCCTAAAGGGGTTACTTATACCAATTTCGGACCGGGCATGAGCATGGGTCACACCGTAGCGGTGAAGGCGATAAAAGGAGTCAAAGCAGCCCTTTCCATGACCATCCCGTTAGGCACGAGCATTCATCGCCGTATGGTTTACATTGAGGTGGAAGATGGTTACAAATTTGATGAAGTAGCGGCAGCAATCAAAGCAGACGATTATTTCGTTCACGACGAAACTCATGTAATGCAGGTTGACAATGTGGATAACCTGAAAGATATGGGACATGGTGTGAACATGGTTCGCAAAGGTGTTTCCGGTGAAACTCAAAATCAATTATTCGACTTCAACATGAAAATAAATAATCCGGCTCTCACAGCACAGGTTCTTGTAGCATCTGCTCGTGCAACAATGAAGCAAAGACCGGGAGCATACACGATGATAGAAGTGCCGATTATTGACTATATTTACGGAGATAAAGAGGCTCTGATAAAAAAACTGGTTTAAATAAAAATAAGTTGAGGGCAGAGCCATAACTCTGCTCTTGTTTTTTTAATCTCAAAATATATGATCTGCTTCCCTAATGCCAAAATAAATCTCGGATTAAATATCGTCTCAAAAAGAGAAGATGGCTATCACAATCTCGAAACCATTTTTTATCCTATCGCCATAAAAGATGCGTTGGAAATTATCCCCTCAAAAAACGGAAAAGATAGTTTTTCGGAATCGGGAATAAAAGTAGATTCGCTCCCTGAGAACAATCTGGTGATAAAGGCTTTGAATATTTTGCGGGAAGACTATGAGATTCCTCCTATCGACATTTTTTTGCTAAAAAAAATACCATTCGGCGCAGGTATCGGAGGTGGTTCGGCTGATGCGTCATTCATGCTCAAACTATTGAATGATACTTTCAGCCTCAATATTTCAAACGAAGAATTAGCTATATATGCCCGAAAACTAGGAGCAGACTGCCCTTTCTTCATTTATAACAAACCCTTGTTTGCTTCCGGCATTGGCGAACTATTCGAAAATGTTAATTTAGATTTGAGCAAATACCAATTTGTACTGATTAAACCCAATATACATATCTCAACAAAAGAAGCCTTCGCCCTCATTAAGCCTCAACAACCTGAGATTTCGCTGAAAGAAATCGCCTCAAAACCTGTTGAGGAATGGAAACACCTGATGTATAATGATTTTGAAAAAAGCATCTTCCCTCAATTCTCTGAGATAAAAAAGATTAAGAACAAATTATATGAGGCTGGTGCTATTTATTCCTCTATGTCGGGATCGGGGTCATCCGTCTTTGGAATTTTTGAGAAAGAAGTCAGCTTAGACAATATTTTTCCGAAAGAATATTATGTTTGGCTAGGCATGGGAATGTAACTCACCCACACATCGCATTACTATTTCCCTACTTTAGATTCAAAGTCACGCAAAGCCAAGATGGCTTTGTATAATTTTCTTTTGTAATAATCCATCATCAATATATTACCATTGGCTCGCTTTTGCCTATACTTTTCCACGTCATATTCTAGTTTTTTACGTGCTGCCTCCGTAAAGGCCTCTATAAGAGCCTTCATCGATTCGGGTGTATTTTTTTCTTCGCCTGTAACTTCTGTCATCATCAATGATTTTTCAATAATCAAAGATAAAAATTTTAAATGAAGAATACCTTTACCAAAGCAGATTATATAAGAAAAACAAAGGTGACCTTTGTCAGAATGGTCACCTTCATCAATCGATATATATCAAAATGTTACTTCGCCGTTCCGTAAGATTCCTCATAAGGTTGGATGAGTACCCATCCCGAACCTTCAAATTTCATTTGGATACTTTCGCCGCTACCTCTTCCCAAAAATGTTTTGAACGACACATCTGTCTTGATTGAATGAGTCAACGTTCCCGACCATGCCACTGTTGCATTAGGATCTGCAAATACAGGTTTACTCGGTTCTACGCGCAATGTAAGAGGATTTCCGTGTGTTGTAATGGCAATATGCCCGGTTCCGGATAGTTTCACCTGAAAAAGACCACCGCCTACCATTCCGGCTACCGATTTCATCATTTTTATTTCTGATTTCACATCTTTTTCGTATGCAAGAACATCGTTTCCGTTAACAAATATCGTTTCATTCTCAAGATATAGAATACGGATTCTTTTCTTCAGGTCGGCTGCATAGATGCGCCCTGTACCCGAAGCCTCCATAGCCTTGATACCTTCACTCGAAATTGCTTTTTTCAGCAAATTACCAAGTCCTTGGCTAAGAATACTTTCACGTTTAAATTTGATATCACCGTCGTATGCCACCATCGAACCGGCTTTCATCATTACGGTTTGATTTTGTAGATTCAACTCCAACATTTCAGGTTTCTCTAATTCAAAAAAACCGTGTTTTGAGTCGTCTTGTGCAGTTTCTTTCAAGAATGCATCCAAAGAAAATTTATTCATGATAAAGTTTGTTTTTAATAATTATTGTTATAAAAGATGAACAAAGGTAGTAATTTCCGATACAAGATGTAAACAAAAAGGTCACTTATTTAATTTTTCTTTTCCCCGATTTACATAGCTCAGGTCACCTACCGAAAGCACGTTAAATTTACCATTTTCATATACCACCTTACACACCGCTGCATTTGGCAAATGCCCTTCAATGAGATTTTCGGCTTCCAAAGCAAACATGAGCACAAGAATAGTCATGCCATGCGATACAACAAGTATGTTTCCATCTCCACCGGCTTCTTCCTTTTGGCAAATGTCTAATAATGCTCTGATCGAACGTTCTTTCACCTGCTCAAAACTTTCAGCCGTTCCCAGCCTGTCCAGTTCAACAATAGCTGCCATTATCTCCCGATATGTAATCTCTTTTCGCAGAAAGGCGTCATACATCTTTTCTATCGTAACATATTGTAGATAAATGGAAATATCAGTCCACATCCGATGATTGAAGTCCGATTCGTAACTACCGAAACAGGCTTCCCGAAAACCAGCCATTTCCATCACCGGAATATCATTCTGATTTTTTGCATCAAGTATGACTCTTGTAGTTTGCAATGTACGGCGCAAGTCGCTACAATATGCCGACCTGAACATCGTGTCTTCCAAACCTTTGCCCAGAAATTGAGCCACCTCAATGCCCTCTTGTGTCAATGGAGAATCGCACCACCCCTGAACCCTGTCGAGCGTGTTAAGCAATGTTTTTCCATGACGTGCTATGTAAAATGTTAGTTTTCCTGCCATTATCTTCTTACCTTTTGTGCCAACTTTTTTTGTCACGCAAAGATAATCATTCTCATTCATAAACCGTGCCCGGATAAACAACATCGATATAAGCATAGATTTCCATCAACCGTTGCTTGATTAAGGATGCTCTCATAGATACGCTTACGGGTCCCCACATGGTTCCCCCTCCCGTATATTTTCTCGAAGCCACCAGACCTGAAATCACAGCATATTCCCCGTCTCGAAACTTTATCCAATTGCGTTGAGACTCTCTCAGTACCTTTTTATCGGCTTCGGTGAGGCATTGCATCAATATCTTGTAATATTTATTCAACAAGGCATCATAACCTTCCGCCTGAGCATTGGCAGCTTCAATCATGCCCATTGTGCTGTAATCACTTTCGAGCATATCGGCTATTTTCTTTTCCAATCGAGCCGTATCCTGTTCAAATTCTTCTGCTATATTTCTCTCTTCTGCCGAAAGACTTACACTTGTCAAGATAAAAATTGAAGCACAAAGCAATGTTTTAAATATCGTTTTCATAAAAATATTTTTTAGATTCAACTTTAATTTTTATAAATACCCCCCTACACTGCGCGCAATCAAGATTGCTTGCATTCCTTTTGACCTAAGCCTCAAAAGGAATCAAAAAGGCTTTTTGTGACCAAGGCTCCTTGCCGACCCACTATACAACTTAATAAGCTGAACAAAAAATAACTCGCACCAAAAGCCTGTCAAAACCAGAATAGTTCGGCTATGCTCAAACAACTTTTTGTTCCTATCGCTTATTTGCGCTGTGTGGGTACCCCGTCAATTAGCCAAATGTCACGTTTACGCCCGTCAGGCAGAACGGCATCTACTTCGCAAGCGGGAATACGTTAATGAAACACTACTGGAAAAAGTAATTACCGTAAAACTCCGCCCGTAATCATCCTACCCGAATGTATTGTCTGCCTACGGGCTGAGAAAAACAATTCAGGCAGAGAGTAAGTGCAAAGCGCAGCAATTTCGATATTCTCGTTCAACACCCCTGCATCGCACAATTGAATTTGGTTTACTTTCCATAAGTCGATGTGCACCTTGCCTGTGTTGTCGTTTCTGAAAGATATTTCGTTGATATTGAAGCCTGCATCAGTAAATGCTTGGGCAACCTCATCGCCCACTTCAAAATATTCCGGCGATATAGATGGTCCGATACCTGCCACAAGGTTACAAGGACTGCAACCGAATTTTTGAGACATCGTTTCAATTGTTTTTTCGGCTATCCGTGCAACCGTACTGCGCCAACCCGCATGAACCGCCGCCAGTATATTTTTCTCAGGATCGTAGATCAGGATAGGCACACAATCGGCTGTTGAAACACCTATGCAGATATTGCGCCTGTTCGTAATCACAGCATCAATGCCATGAAGAAGTTGCATTTTCTCAAGATCAGATTTCGACATAAAATCACGATCAATCACCCTCACCTCACTACCATGCGTTTGGTACGGGAAATACAAGTCTTCGGCATCCACATCTGCCATTACGGCTAGGCGATTACGGTTTTCCTCCACACTGTCGGGGTCGTCACCTGCATAAATACCCAGATTAAAGGTGGCATAGTTGCCCTTGCTCACGCCACCATCAATGGTTGTGGTAAAATGGAAAAGAGAATTGAACCTGCTCAGGTTCTCGAATTGAAGCAAATTGCCGTATTTATCATTTTTCTTCATCTTCGTCTTTGTCTTCCTCAAATTCCTCACCGTCTTCGTAATAGAACTCAGGATCGAAACCATCCTCATCTTCCATCTCGTAGCCATAATCTTCTCCTTCATCGTAATCGTCTTCTGGGATGAGATCATCTTCCTCTTCTTCTCCCAGAATAGATTTGATGTTCAGTTTTTTATGAACTATTGTATGTGCCTCTTTGCGGTAGTCTCCGTCTTTGTTCAGCTCAGACCAAAGCAAGTCTTTAAGCTGCTGAAGATTATACCCGGTGATGGACGAAACAAAGATATGAGGAACATCGGGCAAGTCTGCACTCAAGGCTTCCATTAACTCGTCGTCCAACATATCCGATTTGGATATTGCCAACACACGGCGTTTATCAAGCAACTCAGGGTTATATTGTGCCAGTTCGTTTAAAAGAATATTATACTCTTTGTGTATATCGTCGGCATCGGCAGGAACAAGAAACAGAAGTAGAGAGTTCCGCTCGATGTGTCGCAAGAACCTTAATCCTAGCCCCTTACCCTCACTTGCGCCTTCAATAATTCCCGGAATATCTGCCATCACAAACGATTGGTGATCTCTGTAACTGACTATCCCGATACTAGGCTCAAGTGTTGTAAAGGCATAATTTGCAATTTTAGGCTTTGCTGCCGATACCACCGACAGCAGAGTCGATTTCCCTGCATTGGGAAAACCAACCAAACCTACATCTGCCAACACTTTCAGCTCCAGAATCACTCGCCGCTCCTCGTAGGGTTCGCCCGGTTGAGCATAGCGGGGAGCCTGATTTGTAGGCGTTTTGAAATGGTTGTTTCCACGTCCGCCCCTACCACCTTTCAGTAAGATCAACTCTTGTCCGTCTTCTGTTATGTCGCACAGATAGTCGCCGGTTTCAGCGTCATAAGCCACTGTGCCTAAAGGCACTTCAATGATTTTAGATTCACCTTTTTTTCCGGTACTCAGTCTGCCCGATCCGCTTTCGCCATGCCCTGCAAGAATGTGTCGCTGAAATTTCAGGTGCAAAAGCGTCCAGTAATTGCGGTTTCCACGCAAGATGACGTGTCCGCCATCACCACCGTCACCGCCATCAGGCCCGCCTTTCGGGATGTATTTCTCGCGACGGAAGTGGGTTGAACCTCTACCGCCTTTTCCCGATCGGCAGTATATTTTAACGTAATCTATAAAATTTGAACCTGACATATATTTTAAATTAAGAATGAAAATTTACCTGTATCCCGCAACTTATTTACTAAATAATGCGAATCAACAGTTGATTACACCTCTCCCCAATCTTCCCCGGAAGAGAGGGAATATAATAAACCAAAACCAAGAAACGAACCGCCATAGAGATTCGATTCCCGGTTTCGGGTATTCTGCATTTGTCTTATTTTACTTTATCAACTACGGTAGCGATGCGTCCGAATATTTCGTCGATAGTACCGATACCCTCAATTGCATGAAGTATGCCTTCCTTTTCGTACATCTCTTTCAGAGGTGTTGTCTGATTGTAATAAACATCCAAACGGGCTTTGATGGTTTCGTAGTTGTCGTCCGTGCGACCTGTCTTCTGTCCTCTGCTGATAAGCCTGTCTATCAGTTCTTCTTCGGCTACATCAAGGCTGACCACGGCAGCAATTTTCTCACCTCTTTCCTTCAACATTTCGCTTAATGCAGTTCCTTGTGGAATGGTACGGGGAAAACCGTCGAAAATAACGCCTTTGCAATCTCCGTTTTTTGTTTTTTGGTCGAAAACACTTGCCAGAATATCAATCATCAGTTCGTCGGGAATCAACTGTCCTTTCGACATATAGCTATCGGCTAGTTTGCCGAGTTCCGTTCCTGCAGCTTTTTCAGCCCTGAGTACGTCTCCCGTCGAGATGTGCGCAAGATTGTATTTCTCAATCAGATTTTCACTTTGTGTTCCTTTTCCCGATCCGGGAGCTCCAAAAATTACAATGTTTAGCATGCTTCTTATATTAGGTATATGAATATTTTGTATTTCTTTTTGTCTGCTTACGATTTTATTTTGTAAATATCAGCCAGATTGCGTCCGTATCCGTCATAATCGAGTCCATACCCCACAATGAAATCGTTTGGTATTTCGAGAGCTACATAGTCCAACTTAAGCTCTGTTTTCAACGCATCGGGTTTGAACAAAAGCGTGGCCACCTTTATCTCGCCAGGACTGTCGCAAGCAAGCTGGTCTAATATCAGCGACATGGTATGCCCTGTGTCCACTATATCTTCCAGAATGACGATAGTCCGTCCTTCTATATCTTCTTCCAATCCGTATATTTCCTTGATTTTTCCGGTCGATTTTATTCCTTGGTACGAAGCCATACGAACAAAAGATATTTCGCAGGGGATTGTCAGGTGCTTCATCAACTCGCCGACAAACATAAACGCTCCGTTCAACACTGCGATAAACAGAGGATCTTTACCCTCCAAATCCTTATTCATACGTTGTGCTATAACCTTTATTGCTTCACGTATTTTTTCTTCCTGAATGAATACTTCAAACTCCTTATCTTTAATTTTGATCTCTTTCATACGGCATTTCAAATCTTAAAGGGTCGCAAACCTTTTTTATTTGTTTTCGCAATTTGCAAGTTATATCTTAATAAATGCTTTTTCACTTAATAAACAGCAAAAATAAGATAATTAGATGAATTGAATACTATGCAAGTGTTATTTTTAAGTATTTATTTCGCATCAAGGGATTAATATAAAACAGATATTATATCAACACGAACTTTAATGTAAAAAAAATGTAAAATTTTAATATATTTAGGCTGCATTTGCGTTTATACTATTATACAACTCGAACATAACTAAAAAAAGATAAATATGGAACCGGAAATTTTAGACAAAGAATTTAACACGTCTGCCAATGCGATAACCCAATTCACCCGCAACCTGCTGCATGGCTGGGGCGTACCCGAAGGGTGGATCAGTTTTGTTAATCTACTGTTACTGTTGATTATAGTGATCGTTATTGTTGTCATTCTGCAAAAGCTGATCGACTTCATCCTAAACCAACTTTTCAAAAGAATTGAGAAAATCACACATTTGAAAATATTTTCACGCCTTCAAAAGAATAAATTTTCATTTTATCTGGGAATGGTTGTTCCTTATACGTTTATAGTGAATGCAATACCAACCATTTTTGCCGATTATCCATCGTGGATAAGTCCTTTGATGAAACTTGCCGATGTCTATATCGCATTTATGATTGTCTGGACTTTAATGTCCGTCATCAGGTCTTTTGCTGATGTATTGCAAGAAAAGCCTGCTTTTCATAACAGGCCGATGAAGAGCTATTTGCAGGTGATACAAATCATCCTTTACATATTTGTTGCCGTGGCTATATATTCTATTATTACAGGAAAATCTGCCACCGCCTTTTTTGCGGCTATGGGTGCAGCCTCCGCCGTACTGATGCTGATGTTTCAGGATACGATCAAGGGATTTGCGGCAAGCATCCAGATTTCGTCTAACAAGACGGTTATGATCGGAGACTGGATTACGATGAACAAATATGGAGCCGATGGCAATGTAGAAGAAATAAACCTGTCGAACGTAAGGGTGCGGAATTTTGACAAAACGATAACCACCATCCCCACATACTCGCTTGTCTCCGACTCGTTCCAGAACTGGCGAGGCATGCAGGAAAGCGGTGGCAGACGTTTGAAGAGGTCATTAATAATAAAGCAACTGGACATCCGTTTCCTCACAGACGAAGAACTGGATAAATATCAGTCTTTACCTCCGTTCAAGGGATTTCTTAAAGAAAAACGTTCGGAATATGACAACCTGAACAAAAAACTAGGCATTGGCAAAGATTCTCCTTTGCTAGGTTACAGACTGACAAATTGTGATTTGTTTGTGCAATATGCCACATGGTATCTGCAAAACAATCCGAACATAAACCAAAATATGACCCTGATGGTGCGGCAGTTGGCCCCATCGACAGGCGGACTTCCCATCGAGCTTTATACGTTCACCAACACAACTGTCTGGCTAGACTATGAACGCATATCGGGAGAGGTTATAAACCATCTTATCACAATTGTGAGAGTATTTGGGTTGACAATACTGGAAACCCCTTCAAGTACGGATAGCTTGACCATCGAGATGAACAAGAAGAATGAGTAACGAAAAACGTTCTTTACATCTTTGTTTCATTTTACCTGAATAGAAATCTTTTATGTTAAAATTAAATGTGATATATTTGGGTCAAAATAAAAACAGAAAAGAATATGGACGTAAGAATTGAAGAAGGCTGGAAAGAACAATTGAAAGATGAGTTTGGAAAAGAGTACTTCCTCAAGTTGACCGATTTTGTCAGGAACGAATATCAAACAAAAAAAATATTTCCTCCGGCAAAGCTGATTTTCAACGCTTTCGACCATACTCCTTTCGACAAGGTAAAGGTGGTCATTCTGGGACAAGACCCGTATCACAACGACGGGCAGGCTCACGGGCTCTGCTTCTCGGTGAACGATGGTGTACGCTTTCCGCCTTCGCTACTCAATATATTCAAGGAGATAGAAGCGGATATAGGTACACCACGTCCTGCGTCGGGAAGTTTGATTCGGTGGGCAGACCAGGGAGTTTTCCTGTTGAACGCTACGCTCACGGTCGAAGCTCACAAAGCAGGTTCGCATCAGAACAAGGGATGGGAGGCTTTCACTGATGCGGCCATAAAACGATTGGCTGACGAACGTGAAAATCTTGTATTCATTCTTTGGGGATCTTATGCCCAGCGCAAGGCTGCATTTATAGATGAAAACAAGCATCTGGTGCTCAAATCCGTTCATCCGTCACCCATGTCGGCACATTCCGGTTTTTTCGGCAACAAGCATTTCAGCAGAACAAACGAATACCTTGAGTCGAAAGGCATTGAGCCCATAGTATGGTGATAAGGATATGATTTTTGCCAAGATATTACTAGAGTTAAAACATTAATTTGTACTTTTGCTCAGATATTCTCAAAGGTATTATTAAAGTAGGAAAAGAGATGAAAGTTCTAAAATTTGGTAGCGTATGCCTAGGCTCGGCCGATAGGATGAAGCAAGTATCTCATATTGTTAGCAATACTCCGGGTTGTATTGTGATTCTTTCGGCTATGGAAGAAACCACACAAGCATTGGAAGATATCTCTAACTACTTGTACCGCAAAAACATTGAGGGTGCAAACGAAATCATCAACAGGCTTGAAGCTCGTTACCTGATGGAAATTTCGGGTATCTATTCAACGGAAGAAGCTAAAACTGCGGCAATAGAATTTGTGACGGAAAAGATAAACTATGTCCGTTCTTTCACTAAAGATTTGTTTACACTGTTCGAAGAACGTATTGTATTGGCACAGGGAGAGTTGCTGAGCTCAGGAATTTTCCATCTGCTGCTGGTAGAACAAGGCATTGACGCAAAACTGATTCAGGCTGCCGATTTCATGCGTACAGACAAAAATAAAGAACCCGACCCTGTATATATAAAAGAAAAATTAACAGGCTTATTAGCCGAAAACCCTGATGCGGCGGCATACGTGACGCAAGGGTATATATGCCGTAATGCGTATGGCGAAATAGACGACTTGCGCAGTTCGGGCGGCAGTGATTATACAGCATCGCTGGTAGGGGCAGCCATAAATGCCGAAGAAATCCAAATCTGGACAGATTCCGACAGGATGCAAAACAACAATCCGGCGTATGTTCATACCGCTAAGCCGATAGAGCAACTAAGCTTTGACGAGGCAGCCGAATTGGCTTATTTCGGAGATAAAATACTGCATCCCACCTGTGTGCTTCCGGCAAAGATGGCGAATGTTCCGGTCAGGTTGCTCAATATGCTGGAACCTCAGGCACAAGGGACGCTGATTTCGAACAAACTTTCGCAAGGCACAATCAAGGCCGTTGCGGCAAAAGACGGTATCATCGCCATTCAGATAAAATCGGGAAGAATGTTGCTGGCTCATGGTTTTTTGAGGAAAGTGTTTGAAGTGTTCGATTTTCATCAAACATCAATAGACATGATCGTGACCTCGGAAGTCGGTGTTTCCGTAACCATCGATAACGACCGCTACCTGAAAGAAATACTGGACGATCTGAAAAAATTCGGAACCGTATCGGTTGATAAGGATATGGCTCTGATATGTGTTGTCGGCGATCTTGACTGGCACAATGTTGGTTTCGAGTCGAAAGTGTTGAATGCTGTGAAAACATTGCCCGTACGTATGATTTCGTATGGTGGCAGCAATTTTAACGTATCGTTTCTTGTCGATAGCAAAGATAAGCCGGATGCATTGAGGTTGTTGAACGAAGAGTTATTTTAAAGATTATTAGATAAAGATATTAGCAAAATAGATTGTTTTTTAATTAAATATTTTATGACAAAAGGAAATTTTCCTGTAGATCGTTTTAAAGGTATTGAAACTCCTTTCTATTACTATGACGTGGAGCTTTTGAAAAAGACATTGCAAACGGTAAAAGCATTGACCAACAAATACGGATATGCACAACACTACGCAGTGAAGGCAAACGCAAACCATCATCTACTACAACAAATTGCAGCTGCCGGATTTGGTGCGGATTGCGTTAGCGGAAACGAAGTGAAAGCGGCCGTTACGGCAGGTTTTCCGGCCAGTAAGATCGTTTTTGCAGGTGTGGGAAAAACTGACAAAGAAATAAATGAAGCCTTAGACCTGAACATATTCTGCTTCAACGTGGAGTCGTTGCCCGAATTGGAGGTAATCAACGAACTTGCCGGAAAAAAAGGGAAAGTGGCTCAGGTAGCATTGCGCATCAACCCGAATGTGGATGCACACACACACGAATATATAACAACCGGATTGAATGAAAACAAATTCGGATTCAGCCTTACGACAATCACGTCGGCGCTCGATGTCTTGAAAACGATGGCAAATGTAACGCTCATTGGCATTCATTTTCACATAGGATCGCAGATATTGGATATAGAGGAGGCTTTCAAGCCTTTGTGTGATAAGGTGAACGAGCTTCAGGAGTTTTTTGAAGAAAAAGGCATAAAACCGGTACATATAAATGTAGGGGGTGGACTTGGCGTAGATTATGAAAATCCGAATACCAACCCGATACCAGATTTTGAGACTTACTTCGAGTTGTATCATAAAAACCTGAAACTTCGTCAGGGGCAAATGCTACATGTCGAATTAGGCAGGGCAATAGTAGCTCAATGTGGTTCGTTAATTAGCCGCGTGACCTATGTGAAGCATGGCGACGAGAAAAAATTCTTGATTCTGGATGCAGGAATGACCGACCTTATTCGTCCGGCTCTTTATCAGGCATATCATAAAATAGAAAATATATCGTCTAACCTGCCGGAAGAAAAATACGATGTAGTGGGCCCGATTTGCGAATCGTCGGATGTTTTTGCAAAAGACTACCCGCTGAATGAGACAAAACGGGGCGACCTGATCGCCTTGCGTTCGGCCGGAGCTTATGGCGAAATTATGGCATCGAGGTACAACTGCCGCGAGTTGCCAAAACCATATTACTCAGACAAATTATAAAACCGTATATAATCGTTATAAGGCAGGAGTTGAGATAAATTTCCCGGCTCCTGTTTTTCTTAAAAAATTATGGAAGATTTTTTGAATAATATTCACTTTACAAAACCGGAGTTGGTTTCATTGGGTGTGTTTTTCCTTATATTCTTTATCCAAATACTGTTCTATCTTGTATATTATCGCCGTCCGGCAAATAAACAGAAGAAAGATAATAAAAATCAGGACAGGGTGCTGAATACCGGAAAACCATCGGTATCGGTGATTATTATTGCAAAAAATGAATCTGAAAACCTGGCAAAAAATCTGCCTATCGTTCTCGATCAGGACTATCCTGATTTTGAGGTCATTGTGGTAAATGAAGGCTCTACGGACGAAAGCGAGAAACTGCTGGACAGGTATAGCGCAAGCCATTCTAATTTGTATCATACCTTTTCGCCCGATTCGAGAGACAGGAAGCTGTCGATGACAATAGGCATAAAGGCTGCAAAAAACGACATATTGTTGTTTTGCGAAGCCAATTGCCGACCTGTTTCACGAAACTGGATTTCGTTGATGGCTCAGAACTTTACGGAAGATAAAGATGTTGTGCTTGGATACAGTTACATAACCGGCAAGAAACGCTTTTTCAAGCGATTGGCTTGCTTCGATAACCTGTTTTTCAGCTTGCAATACCTATCGCGAGCCATAAAAAAGAAGCCGTTTACAGGCACATACCGCAACTTGGCATACAGGCGCGAATTGTTCTTCAACAATAAAGGTTTTTCTTCGGTTCTTAACTACGAAAACGGAGAGGAAGTATTCATCAACCGGATAGTAACAAAGGAAAATACAGCTGTGGAGGTACATCAAGACAGCTTCATGGAGATGGATTTGGATTCGTACTCAACATGGCGAGGGCTTAAAACCACCTACTTGAGGGCAAAAAATTATTTCAAGCAAGATGGTCATAGCATATTTTCGCTCGAAGCCACAACACGCTATCTGTTCTATCTTTCGTTTGCTCTTTTGTTGACGTATGGCATTTTATCGGAAAATTGGGTGTATCTGGGAATAATAGCCTTATTGTTCTTTATCAGATATTTTGTTCAATACTTTATTCTGAAAAAAGCAAGCGAATATTTCAAAACGCCAAGATTCTATATATCATTCATATTGTTCGACATACTGCAACCGATATACAATTTCCGCTTCAAATTTTTGAGCAGGAAGAAAGATAACCAGAAGTACAGGTCGGCGCACATGTAACAATTGAGTGAGTAATTTCTGTGTGAAAAGTTATTTTGCTAACTGTTGACAGCAGCCTGATCTCTGGTTCTTGCTTTCAACCGCTGATATGGCAGGTTTATCTTTTCTTGCCAATATAACCACAACAAGAAAATGATACCATCGTAATATATCCAGGTGAATATATCCCGGTGAAATAATTGAAACCAATCCCGCTCAAACTCCATCTTTGATATTTGGTCATTTATCCAGATTTTGTTGTTATACCACTCATTGAAATTGATAAACCATTCGGGAAAACCGTCTTTAACAATCAGGGCAATACTAACAATACGCAAGATATTTATCACATTGATAATGAGCAAAGCAACAGGAATGAAGATCAGTTTCTTTTTCCAAGGCCCATAATAGCAGGCAAACAATATGGTGAAAATAATGACCTGTTTGATGGACGTACAATCCCAGACAATCACCAGTTTGAGAGAGTCGGGAAAATACAAAAACGTGCCCGCCTTCACATACTCATGATAGCCAAGCAAGTCGTGTATCACCCAATATGTAGCGCCTGCCGTCCATTCACATACAGGATGAACATACCATGTGAGGTCTTTCCCCAACACAATCAATAATCTTTTGGCACTGTCGTCCACCACCAATTTCCAAAGAAAGTTGAGTAAAAGAAAAAGAAATAGAAACCAGAGAATATCCTTGATCGGAGCAATGGCTTTCAGTATATTTTGTATGTGAGCTTTGATGTTGAGTCTCATTAACTATACGATGTTTATATTCAGCAGTTATCAACTGCTCGTAACCAGGCTACAAAGATACTACATATAACAATGAAAAATAATAAAAAAACATGGCAAGCCGGATTAAAAAATGTTTTTAAAGTGTGAATGATTGTTATCGCAATATTTCTCAATGTTATTTTGTATTCAAATATTTAGGTTAAATTAGTTAACATATTTAAAATTTGGGACAGTAAAATTTACTAAAGTTTCCAAATTGTTTAGTATGTGAATGAAAAAACAATACATTTGTAGGCGAAAAAACGTTGTGGAAGATTTAATCTATACATAATATAAAATTATTGTATGTCGAATATTAGTAAATCGTTATTAGCAGTCCTATTACTGTGCTTCTCTTCAATATCTTTTGCCCAGAATACAAACTCACCGTATAGCCGCTATGGCTATGGCGTTTTGACAGACCAAGGCGCAGGCATATCCCGCTCAATGGGAGGATTGAGTTACGGTTTACGCAAAAGTGCCAACATCAACCCCGGAAACCCGGCATCCTATTCTAAAATAGACTCACTTACTTTTATTTTCGATTTTGGAGTGAGCTATTCCAAAACCAAACTGAGCGACAACAGCGGGTCGCAAACCGATGATAACGGAGGCTTGGGCTATATAACAATGATGATGCCCTTATCGAAAAAAATCGGGATAAGCTTTGGTATCCTGCCCTTTTCGTCGGTAGGCTATCAGTTCGGAAACATTGAAACGATAAACGGTGTTGACGTAAAACGCGAATTCAATGGTTCGGGAGGATTGAGTCAAATATATGGAGGATTAGCTTACGAGCCGTTCAAAGGTATCTCGATAGGAGCAAATGTGTCATATCTTTTTGGCTCGCTAGATAATACAAGGAGTGTTCCGGCTTTCGGCGAAAACTACACTAATTCGCTTTACATTGTGACAGAGTCGAAAATCAGCACTGTAAAATTCGACATAGGGGCACAATACGAAATGCCCGTAATGAACAATAAATTACTGACAATCGGAGCTGTATATACTCCGGCAATCAATTCTAAAAGCCGATTCATAAAAGGAGTTTACACGTACAATTCTTCAGGCTCTGTAACCACTGCCAGAGTAGATACCACACACAACGTGAATAGCGGTATGCCGGCATCGTACGGTTTAGGATTCACTCTGGCTAACAGACACAATTGGCTGGTTGGTGCAGATGTAACGTTTCAAGAATGGTCTAAAATAAAATATGAGAACCTGGGTAACGACAATCTGGACGATATTGAACGATTTAAAGACCGATGGAAAGTAAGCGCCGGATTTGAATATGTGGCCAACCCTATGGATCGCAGTTATTTCAAGAGGATAAAATTCAGAGGAGGAGCAAATTACTCAAACTCGTATCTGAACGTAAAAACTAACGAAGGCAGCATAGGCGGGTATAAACAATATGGCGTCACCCTCGGATTCGGGTTGCCGTTCAGGGATATGAACTTCACAGGTCGTACGTCATACATCAATATCAATTTCGAGTACAGGCATCTGGCTCCCGAGATATCGAACATGGTGAAAGAGCAATATTTCGGAGTATCGTTAGGTGTCAACATAAACGACTTGTGGTTTGTTAAAAACAAATTCAGATAACCTAATAATTGATCAACTTTTGACCACAATACAAAAATATACGAAAGCATTTATAGCAACTTTTCTAGGGGTTGCTATCTTTCTTTTGTCTGGTTGCAAAAAGGAAAAAGAAGATCTAGCAACACTTATTTTCGATTCCGAAACCGTACCCATGATCGACTCGGATAGCGTCACTACATTGATTTCCGATTCAGGTTTAATCAGGTATAAACTGGTGACAAAAACCTGGCAATTTTTCGAAAAGTCAAAAGATCCGCATTGGTATTTCCCTGATGGATTTTACGTAGAACAGTTCGACTCCCTGTTTCATATCGAAGTCAGCATTAAGTCGGATACCGCCTGGAGGTATACGAACAAGCAGATATGGAAACTGAAAGGAAATGTTTTTATAAAAAATATAATAGACGAAACTTTTTCGAGCGAAGAATTGTTTTGGGACGAAAAAAAAGAAAAGATCTATTCGGATAAATATATAAAAATAGTGCGTCCAAACAAGGGATTGGTGCAAGGTCTTGGATTTGAGTCGAACCAAAGTATGACATCGTGGCGAATCATCAAGCCATTTGACACGGATTTGTATTTTGACGAAAACAAGGAGTTTTAACAAAGCAGTCAAAATGCTAATTTAGTCATGCAGAAGCATATTTTTTGCACGGAATTATTTGTTTTCGGTTCAAAATGCTTATATTCGCATGCCAATTTGCAGAAAAAAATAAAAATTAATATAAAACAACAAAACATTTTATTATAAATGGCTACATTACAGAGGATTAGAAATAGAGCTGGCCTTCTTATCGGTATATTAGGCGTTGCTCTGTTGTGCTTTGTCTTAGGAGACTTATTGAACTCAGGAACAACAATGTTCAATAAATTTAAGGATAACGCTTTTGAAGTTGATGGCGAGGTTATATCAACAGGTGAATTTAGTAGAAGAGTTGAGCAAAGAGTTAATATGATTCTACAAAGCAATCCTAACTTGCGAAACTTGACTGAAGAGCAGACAGCACAAGTAAGAGATGAAGTGTATCAGGAAATGGTAAGAATAATGGCTCTTAAAAATCAGGCTGAAGCATTAGGTCTTGCCGTGTCGAACGAAGAATTTCAAGATTTGGTTTCAGGTCAACAACTATCCCCTGTTTTGATGCAATACTTTGGCGATCAGCAAGGTCAAATAAACAGAGCTGTTTTGCAACAATTCATATCAGATCTGAATACAGACCCTTCAACTCTTGAATCTGACCAACAACGCGCACAATTGGCTCAAAGCAATGCTCAATGGGTGCTGATTGAAGAAGAAATTATCAACGAACGTTTGCAAAGAAAATACAACAATTTATTCTCCAGATCCCTGATGATGAACGATTTGGAAACAAAAGCAAGCTACGAAGGAACAAAAAATTCTGCCGACTTGGCTTATGTTGTACAAAGATACTCGTCAATACCCGATTCTACGATAACAGTGTCGGATAGTGAGATCAAAAAGCTATATAACGAGAAAAAGAACAACTTCAAAACATCTATGGATTTGAGAAGAATCTCTTATTTCGTGAAAGATGTAGTGCCAAGTGCCGAAGATTACGAGGCTGCGGAAAAAGAACTTGAAAAAGTAAAGGAAAGACTGCAAACTGCAGAAAAACCAGAAGAAGTGGTAGATGATTATCCGACAACACCATATTACAATGTGTTTGTGGCACAAAACAAGTTGGATGCGGATGTTCAGAACTTTGTTCAAACAGCTGCCGACGGTCAAGTGTTGGGGCCAATAAAAGATAATACAAACTATTACCTGTATCGTCTGGTTGACAAAACTACGCGTGCCGATTCTGTGAATATTCAATTGATATCAATTCCATTGCAAGACAGAGCTATAAGTGAGCGTTTTGCCGACAGTATAATGACCGTATTGAAAGACGGAAAAGAATTCACAACAGTTGCCAACGAATTGATGCCTCAATCGAATGGAGGAAGACTAGGCGATGTGACAGAAGAAATGTTGGCACAAAATGGTTTCGACCATAGTTTTATAACAGCTTGTTTCAATGCTACATCCGGAGAACTTTTGAGATTGGAAGATCGCAGAGCTATCCGTTTGGTTAAGATAAACTCTAAATCACAACCAATAGAGAAGGTTAATCTGATCACGGTACAAGTGCCTGTTTCGCCAAGTTCGAGAACTATCAGCAATATTGATACAGAGTTGAATCAATTTATTTCAGTTAGCGGAAACCTCGACAATTTTGTAACGGGAGCTACTGAAAAAGGATACTCTGTTATGGCCAACGAAATGTTAATGCCTACAATGCCAGGCGTGGGTGGTGTGCAAGGTTCTCGCCAGGTTGTAAACTGGGCGTTCAGAGAAAAGGTTGGATCGATAGATAAATTCGATTATACAGGTAAGAGAGTAGTAGCTATCATTACCGACAAAATTGAAGCCGGATATGTTCCCTATTCAGCTACTGAAGTTCAGAGTATGTTGAAACCCGAAATAATCAGAGAGAAGAAAGCAGAGCAAATTATAGCTGATTTGAAATCTAAATCGGCAACAACTCTTGACGCTTATGCTCAGGTGATGAATGGAAAAGTAGATACAACAAGATTTGTAACTTTCTCTACTCAATCAATTCAAGGTTTGCAATACGAGCCGGTTGTGAATGCTTATGCCGAAGTAGGACAATTGAATAAAGTGACCGAGCCATTGAAGGGTGAGAACGGTGTGATTGTTTTAAGCGTTCTTAAGAGAGAAGAACAAGGTGGCAATTATGATCCTAAAACTATCAGAATGCAGTCACAAAATATGTACAACAACATAGCATCACGCACCTTATCTAGTTTGTACGAAAAGTTGAAAGTTAAGGATAACAGAGTCAACTTCTTCTAAGAACTTTAAAAGTAGAATATATAAGAAAAACTCTCAAAGGGAAACCGATGAGAGTTTTTTTTATTAAGTTTGTTTTGGAAAACTAATTGTAGGTATATGACTAAAAAAGAGCGATATTCGGGAGTTATATCTTGGTTTGAGGAGAATATGCAGATAGCGGAGACGGAACTTCATTATGACAATTTCTTTCATCTGCTGATTGCTGTCATCTTGTCTGCTCAATGTACCGATAAACGTGTGAATATGATCACGCCTCCTCTGTTTGAGGCTTATCCAACGCCGGAAGTAATGGCCAATTCATCGGTGGAGGTTATATATGAATACATAAAAAGTATTTCTTACCCTAATAACAAGGCTAAGAACCTTTTAGGCATGGCGAAAAAATTGGTTGCCGATTTTGACGGAAAAGTGCCGGACACACTCGAAGATTTGGAGTCGATTCCGGGTGTAGGCAGAAAAACCGCAAACGTGATGTTGGCTGTAGCTTTCGATAAGCCTGCTATGCCTGTCGACACGCATGTTTTCAGGTTAGCAAACAGAATAGGACTTACAACAAACTCAAAAACACCTAAAGAAACAGAAAGAGAATTAGTGAAAAATATTCCGAGAAATTTGCTCTCAAAAGCGCATCATTGGCTGATTCTACACGGACGATACGTCTGCATGGCAAGAAAGCCGAAATGTGAGGAATGTGGAATAAAAAAGTGGTGCAAGTATTTTGAAAACAATAGGTTGTAAGGATTCTTTATAATAATTCTTTCATATACTTGTTCAATATCCGCCCCGCTACATCCCAATTGAGGCGGGTTTTGTATTCATTATAGGATGAAAGTGCTAACTCGGCATACATCTTCTTGTTATTGAACACATTATATATATATTCGGCATATTCGGATATGCAGCTATCGAGATTGAATGTATGCCCGTTCAAATCGTCTTTTACGATTGTTGGTATGCCTCCCGTGCGTGTGGCGATGGAAGGTAGTCCGTAAGCGGAGGCTTCGCAGAATACTAAGCCATAGGCTTCGGCATGTGATGGTACAAAAAGAAAATGGCAATCGCTGATTATTTTCTCCAATTCCGACAGTCCGGATGGCGTTGATTTGTCAATAAAGCCGTGATTGAAAACAAAATATTCGGATTGAACATCGGCTGGCAATTTTGTTATCCCGATTGTATGCAATTCGGTTTCCAATCCACTATTGTTCAACTCTTTGACTGTTCTGAACACAGTATCTCCACCTTTTCTGATCCAATCCACCCCAATAAATACAATCTTGCATACATCTTTACTTCTATTCGATATTGCATTTTTAATGTCGTTGAGTTCGGGTTCTTTTTCGATGTTCGCACCCAGAGGCACAACCTTCACCTTATCGGGAGATGCGCCGTAGTCATTTATTGCGCTCTGAGCTGCCCATTCGGACGAAAAAATGGCAAGATTGGATGTATCTATTGCAATCTGATCGAGCCTGTTACCCTCATTGATTGTGATTTTGCTCAGATCGGTATACCAGTCGTAATAATTGACCATCGAGGCAAAGGTGGCGTCGGTATAGAAAACCTTGGGGGTATTGGTTTCGAGGTGTGCGATAGGCATCACTCCCGGCGAAAAAATTATATCTATGTCTTTCCCTTTCAGTTGGTGCTCAACCTGCTTTGCATATTGCTTGACAACATAGGGCGACCTGTTCAGGCTATACTTTCTACCCATTCTGAAGTTGACCTGATATTTGATGCGTGTCCATATATCCAGTCTTTCCTGCAGACCGGCTACGATGTCAAGATGATTGCCCAATCTGCTTCCGATAGCTTCGGCTATGAAATATTCTGTACCAGACCAATTTTTGATATTTACAGATTCGAACCGTGAGATATAGGCTATGTTCATCAATAAGCGAATTTATTTTTCGGACAGTGCAAATCGCAGTCCCTACAATAATGGTTATTTTACTTACCAATGCCCTAGACTACATCGACAAAGTTTCTTTCTACCTTGTTGAATGTCCTGATACCAAAAAGTGTGATTACGACAGTGAACAGCAAACTGTAACCTAAAGAATACCAACTGAATTCGCCCGCACCGAGAAATCCAAACTTGAACGTTTCGATGATTGGCGAGAGCGGGTTGTATTCTATCAGCCATGCCCATTCGGGAAATCTGTCTTTCAGTATCGACAATGGATAGATGATAGGTGTAGCATACATCCAGAGGTTGACAGCAAATGCAACTAATATTGTTAAGTCCCTGTATTTTACGGTCATGGATGATATGATGATTCCGAAAGCAAATCCGAGAAAAGCCAACATAACTATCAGGACAGGAAACAGTAAAGCATAGATATTGATACTCATAGGTGTTCCTTTAGCTACAACGAAATAGATGTAAAGCGCAAAGAATAAGAAAAACTGTATGCTGAGTTTAAATATGTTGGATATGATGCCGGACAAGGGAACCACCAGTCGGGGAAAGTACACTTTGCTAAATACATTGGCATTGCCCGAAAATGTGCTTGAGGATGAGTTCAGGCACTCCGTGAAATAGGTCCAACATAGTATTCCTGCCATATAGAACAATGGTTGCGGAATCCCGTCCGTTGGTATTCCCGCAATGCCTCCAAAAACAAACGTGTACATAATGGTGGAAAATATAGGCTGAATGAAAAACCAGAGAGGCCCGAACACCGTTTGTTTGTATACCGTTGTAATATTGCGGTTGATATACATAAGAAGAAGATCACGGTATTGCCATACTTCTTTCAGATTCAAACCATATTTTTCTTTTTTGGGCTTAATTACTATATCCCAATTTTCTTCCGTATTCACAAGCGTATATGTTGTTATTTAATTTCCAATCGGATACAAAATTAATAACTTTTTAATGACTGGAAAATAAAATGACCCATACATGTGCGGTACGGGTCATTTTTATAATTGAGTGGCTTCTTATTCATTCAAATATTGGGCACAAGTATGGTTATTCCCGATATAACGAATATAATAAACATCATCTTCATAGTTAAAGAAGACATACCATTGTGTATTGTCATTCTTTTTGAACATAGTGTAAACCAGGTTCTTTCCGTATTTGGAAAAATGCTTTGAAGCTGATTTCTTTAGCTTATTTGGTAAAGATGTATTTATGTCTGCAATCAAAGTTGCAACATATTCCACCGCATCTTCATAGAACCCGAAATATTCCTTATGGTATAACATTTCCACTAGTTGGTACAAAAATTCTTCGGCTTCAGGATCAAAGATGATCTTCATTTATCAAAAAGCTTTTTAATTCGGGGTTTGAGCCTATTTAATAACTCTTCTCCCGAAATTCCTTTCTTCAAATCTTCATCTGTAATCAGCCGCTCTTTTACAACTAATTCTATCAATTTCTTACCTCGTTTTATTACAACTGTTTCAGTTTCAGCCAGATCAAGATATTTCTTTTGATTGTTTCTTAAATCGGTCGGACTAATAATTATCATAACATACAGCTTTTAGTTGTTTCTCGTAAAGATAAGAAAAATGCACACATAAATGTACACAAAAATGTACATTTATGTTTCGTATAAATACCTTTTAATACTTCTTTTCGGAGTTTTTTCAAACTCGGTGGGATAGATGTGTATAGAACTGATGCTTTCGTAGTTCGAAACCATTTTATTGAGAGATTGCTTATTGGCATCCATTATGGTTTCCAGATCCTTATCCCCTATCCCATCATTGTCCATTGCTTCATAATCGGGATAAACCAGAGCTACAAGTTTGCCCTCTCTCATGATAACAAGGCTCTCCATGATGTAAGGCATATTATTCAGTTTGGCTTCAATTTCCTCAGGAAAAATATTCTGACCGCTTGGACCTAACAGCATGGTTTTGCTTCTTCCTCTCAGATAGATGCGGTTATTTTTGTCAATAGTACCCAAGTCGCCCGTTTTCAACCAACCATCTTCGGTAAATGCAGCTTGAGTGGCTTCTTCATTTTTATAGTATCCTGCCATCACGTTTTCACCTCTTACTTGTATCTCTCCCAACACATTGTATGGATCGGGCGAATCTACACGCACTTCCATAATATCTTTCAACACTTGTCCGCAAGACGTAGGGATGAAATCGTAGTGATGATCGTAAGAAATAAGAGGGGCACACTCGGTCATGCCATAACCAACCGTGAAACGGAACTTGATTTGATGAAAGAAACTCTCAACCTCTTTGTTGAAAGCCGCACCACCAATAATAACTTCGCAAAATTCGCCTCCAAGTGCCTGCGTCAGGTTATTTTTTATCTTGGCATAAATTTTTTGCTTAACGATTGGCAAACTCAGAGCCACTTTCATTGTCGGACTGCTAAGTTTTGGCAAAATAACTTTCTTGTATATTTTTTCGATAACCAACGGAACAGTTACGATCAGATTGGGTTTGATTTCGGCAAAAGCCTGCATCAATATTTTCGGGGAGGGTGCTTTGCCCAACAATGTAGTGTGCACGCCTGCCGACATCGCATAAAGGAAGTCGAACGCACAACCGTATGCGTGTGCCAATGGCAAGAACGAAAGGATGCGTTCGCCCCGGTGTAGCAAGTCGAGTCCGTGGGCATAAACCACATTTCCAGCAAGATTGTTAGCAGTCAGCATAACACCTTTGCTGAATCCTGTTGTTCCGGAAGTGTAGTTCAACAAAACGACTTCCGAATTGTCAACATCCGCATATTTTATATTTTCTTTACCGAATCCGTCGGGATACAACTCCTTCAAGCGATTTTGCCTTTGAGTCAGGTCGCTTTTTATATGTCCGTTCTTATCATACAGACAAGACAAGTCGGATAGAGAAATCGCCCCTTTTATCAGAGGAATTTGTTCTTCATCCAGGTTTTCCCATATTTGATTGCTCACAAACAAAAGTTTTGAGTCGGAATGGTTGATTATGTGCTGAACATTGTTCGGATGAAAATCGGGCAATATAGGAACCACTATCGCTCCGTATGTGATAACGGCAAGATAAACAACGCACCACGTGCTGCTGTTTTTTCCGACAAGGGCTATTTTGTTGCCCCGTTCTATTCCTATATTGTTGAAAAACAAATGAATCTCAGCTATTTCCTTTGCTAGATCTTTGTAATATCTGGTATTATTTTCTGAGTAGTCGGTCAAAGCAGGAAGATCCCAGTTGTTTTTGAAACTCTCCTCATAAAGCTGTATAAAATTTTCTTTAATCATAATTATTGCTCATTTTTCGCGGTTTTGTGCAAAAATAGTTACAGATGATATATTCTCCAAGCATTTTATCCTCAAAATAGATACAAATTATGTAATTTTGTAGATTCCGGATAAATAAGGAATAGCTATATTACTATATAAATGATTGATAATTCGATATTTGAAGATAAAAAAGCCGCATACCTGACATTGGGGTGTAAACTCAATTTTGCAGAAACATCGGCCATTAGCAAGCAACTTTTGGAATTGGGTATCAGAAAAGCCCGTCAGGGAGAGGTGGCTGACGTTTGTGTAATCAATACGTGTTCGGTTACCGAACTGGCGGATAAGAAATGCCGTCAGGCGGTACGGAAGCTGATAAAGGAAAATCCGGGAGCATTTGTTATTGTTACGGGATGCTATGCACAGTTGAAACCCGAAGATATTGTTGCGATAGAGGGCGTGGACGTTGTTTTAGGTGCTGAACAAAAGCTGGATGTTGTCTCTTATCTGAACGAGTTGAAGAAAAAGGATAAAGGAACGGTTTGCACTTCTAAAACAAATAATATAAAAACCTTTGTGCCATCCTGCTCACAGGATGACCGCACGCGCTATTTCCTTAAGGTTCAGGATGGATGTGACTATTTCTGCACATATTGCACCATTCCTCTGGCCAGAGGAAGAAGCCGTAACGGAACTATTCGGGACTTGGTGAAACAGGCGGAAGAAGTGGCTGCGAAAGGTGGCAAGGAGATAGTTCTGACAGGTGTCAATATCGGCGACTTCGGCAAAACCACAGGCGAAACATTCTTCGATCTGGTGAAGGCTTTAGATGATGTGGAGGGCATCGAGCGTTTTCGCATTTCGTCCATAGAACCAAACCTTCTGACCGATGAGATAATTGAATATGTAGCACAGTCGAAACGTTTTGCCCCTCATTTTCATATCCCTTTGCAATCGGGTTCAGACAATGTTTTGAGTCTTATGAAACGAAAATATGACACGGCATTGTTCAAACAGAGGGTCGAAAAAATTAAACAAGTGATGCCGGACGCATTCATCGGAGTAGATGTTATTGTGGGAACCCGTGGCGAAACGGACGAATATTTTGAGGACGCCCGTCAGTTTATTGATAGTATCAACATATCTCAACTGCATGTCTTCACCTACTCGGAACGACCTAATACGCAGGCATTAAAAATTGATTTCGTTGTCGACCCGAAAACGAAACACGACAGATGTAAAACCTTATTGGATATTTCGGACCGGAAACTGAACGAATTTTACCGCTCGCAACAAGGCCGAAGCGGCAAGGTTTTGTTCGAGCATACCCGTCATGATGATAAAATGTATGGTTTCACGGAAAATTATGTAAAAGTTGAAGCTGATTACAACGAATCTATTGTAAATATAATAAAAACAGTAGAGCTGGGAGATTTCAACGCAAGTTGCTCTGCCCTGACATTAAACAGTTACGAGTAGACAAGTTACGAGTTACCAGTAGTGTAAGTTACAAGTCTTGCTGAATGACAAATCTTAAAAAAATATTTCGATGTTGAATAAAATCACATATTTTCTATTGTATTCATGGATGCTTGTTCATGCCTTATTGCCTTTCAGACTACTGTATATTCTTTCCGATATACTTTATCTGTTTGTATATAAAATATTTGGTTATCGGCTGAAAGTGGTACGAGAAAACCTGAAGAACTCTTTTCCCGACAAGACCGATAAACAATTGGCACAGATAGAGAAAGATTTTTACCATAATTTTTGCGACTATTTTGTGGAAACAATCAAACTACTGCATATAAGTAACGAAGAGATGCAGAAACGATTTGTTTTCAAGAATATAGATTTGGTGAAAGACCTCATGAAAGACGGCAATTCGGCTCTAATGTATCTGGGGCATTACGGCAATTGGGAGTGGGTGCCCTCTATAACGTTGTTGATGGGCAATGATGTGATGACGGGCGACATATACCGTCCGTTAAAAAACAAAGCGGTTGACGATATCTTCCTGAAAATAAGGAGCCGCTTTGGGGCTGTCAACATTCCTAAAAACAATACTCTTCGAGCAATTGTCAGGATGAGGCAATCAGGAAAAAAAGTACTCATTGGATTTATGTCCGACCAGACACCCAGCAAAGGGAACATTCATTATTGGACAAAGTTCATGAATCAGGATACGGCTGTTTTCACAGGAGTGGAACGAATAGCAAAAACAACGGGTTTTTCCGTAGTCTACCTCGACGTGAAAAAGATTTCCAGAGGAAGGTATGAAGGTGAATGTAGGTTGATATCTGAAAAACCGAAAGAAGAACCAGAAAATGTAATAACCGAAAAGTATATCCGCGCGATGGAAGAAACTATCTTGCGTAATCCTGCATATTGGTTATGGACTCACAAACGCTGGAAGTACAAGAAAAAAGATTTTACAGAAGCTGGATGAAAAAAGTATCGGTAGTTATTCTCAACTGGAACGGGCGAAAATTGCTGGAGCAATTTCTTCCCTCTGTTACAAAATACTCGCAAGGAGATAGTGTTGATATCATTGTTGCCGACAACAACTCTTCCGACGACTCCGTATCTTTTATCAGGGAAAATTATCCATCCGTGAAACTGATTCTATTGCCGGACAACTATGGGTATGCAGGAGGCTACAACAAGGCTCTGGCACAGGTTGATTCGGAATATGTTGTCTTGCTGAATTCGGATGTGGAAGTTACTGAAAACTGGCTCGACCCGATGATTTCACACCTGGATGACAATCGGGATGTTGCAGCATTGCAACCCAAAGTTCTAGCTCAAAGGGAAAAACACTTTTTTGAATATGCCGGAGCTGCAGGCGGCTTCATCGACAAACTCGGATATCCGTTTTGCCGGGGGCGATTGTTCAGCGAGGTGGAAAAAGATAATGGACAATATGACACTACAATAGATATTTTCTGGGCAACGGGGGCATGTATAACCATCCGATTGAAAGATTATCTTGATGCCGGAGGGTTGGACGAATCGTTTTTTGCTCATCAGGAAGAAATAGACCTTTGTTGGCGTTTGAATGCAAGAGGGAGGAAAGTGGTATGCATTCCCACCTCGGTTGTTTATCATGTGGGAGGCGCAACCTTGAGCGAATCAAGTCCACACAAAACCTTTCTCAATTTTCGGAATAACCTGTTGATGATGTATAAAAACATGCCATCCAAGAGGTTGAATCTGGTGCTTTGGATGCGTTATTTTCTCGATCTGCTAGCGGCTTTTCAAATGTTGATTACAGGTCAGGTTTCTAATGCAAAAGCCGTATTAAAGGCAAATCAGGAGTTCAGGAAAATAAAATCGAATTATCGCCAAACGAGAAAAGAAAACCTATCTAAAACGGTGAATAAGACTACGATAACCATATACCCGAGAAGTCTTCTCTGGGATTATTATATACGGAGAAGAAAGAAATTTAGCCGATTGAAATTTTAATTAACATCTTTTTGTTCCGGTCGCTTATCTGCGCTGTGTGAATGCCTCGTCAACCGTTACGCAAAAAGAACAGAAATAGAATTGTTAAACCCGTAAGAGTTGAACTGCTTTGTTTACACGGGTCTGATTATGAAAAAACATGCCGTGGTGTAGAAATTGCGGACATAAGGTATTTTGGAAAAGAATTTCGGCAGAATTCTGGGTTTCAATCCAAATTTTATCTCATAGTGAGGATTGATGAAATAGAAACGTTCGTCTAGTATTTCAAAGTTAGTTGTTGCTGCCAATTTTTTGAACATACCGATTGATATCCGGCAACGCTTAATGTCCAGTAATTCGTCCATTACGCTTTCCGGCTCTTTTCCTGCTTTCATCAATCCTTTATAAATGAAATTGGGTAAAAGATGAATGAAAGGCATGTGCGATATGTATTTATTTCTGGAAAGTTGCTGATGTCCGCCAAAAGGCATTTGCCATGCCGGAAATCCGAAGAAGACAACCCCTCCCGGTTTCAAAAAATTCTTAATATGCAACAGTAAATTTTTCTTATCGTAGATATGCTCGATAACATCATGAACGATCACCATATCGAAAGTGCCTAAAACATTGTCTGTTTTAAATATATCGGTAGCAATGAATGTTCCTTTTATGCCTAATTCTTTATAGTTTTCTTTAGCCAGTTCTATAAATCCGTCCATTATATCCACTCCTATTACATCAATTCCTCGTTTTGCAAACGGCAAGAGATTACCACCATCAGCACAACCGATTTCTAAAATTGACGAAAGACCTGAAACGGGTACAATATTCTCAATATATGGAATATAATATTTTTCGCAAGTTGCTGCTTGTTCTTCAAAATATTGCTTTCGGTTTAAATGTCTTTCTTGCATAAGGTGGATATGGATTTTTATAAACGGAACAAAGTTAATTAAAATAAGAGATCATTAAACGGCAGGCAGGCTCATACCGGTTATTTTTCTGTACAAATCCAATGCATAAACGTCAGTCATTCCCGATATGTAGTCGAGTATTGCCAGAATCCGTGTATATAAGTCTTCTGCCTTAACTTCATATTGTTCGGGTATCCTTTCCAGCAGAAGTTGAGAATATCTGTCGTTTGGATTCCGAATAGCGTCAACAAAAACCTCAATAAGAAAACCGATGATGCGATGCCCGGCCAGTTCTATATCCAGAACATCTTTCGACCTGTAAATGCGCTTTATGCTGACCTCTGTGCATGTTCGATAGGCTTCTTTCGCTCTTTCCGATATATGTTTGATGAGGCTTCCTTGAAAAGTTCCCGCAAGAATACTCTCTTCATTTTCAAGAAAAATACGGGCACATTCATCCACCAAAAGCCCGATCACACTCGACCGAAGATATGCTATCTTTTCGTTCACATCATCAACCATCAACATGGTATCTTTCATGTGGTCTTGCTTTTCTTCGGAAAAAAAATTCAGAAAAAGGTTTATAGTTTCATCCATCGACAATATGTGCAATTTACAGGCATCTTCAATATCCATTATTTTGTAACAGATATCGTCGGCAGCTTCAACCAAATAGACAAGAGGAAAGCGTGCATATTGCAGAGGATTTTCGGATAGTTTATGTACCCCCAACCCTTCGGCGATAAGTTTATAATCGTTCTCTTCCGATTGGAAGAATCCTAACTTACCATCTGCATTTACAGATGAATAGGGATATTTTACTATGGATGCCAACATGGAGTAGGTCATGGCAAAACCTCCCTTCCTTCTTCCTTTAAATTGATGGATAAGAAGACGGATAGAATTGGAATTACCGTCGAAATTGATAAAATCTTCCCATCTTCCGCCTGTGCTTCGGACTTCATTTTCCAGACACCTGCCTTTTCCTTCGGCAAAATAAGTTGAAATAGCTTTCTCGCCAGAATGTCCGAAAGGAGGGTTCCCCAGGTCGTGAGCCAGACAAGCGGCCGCAACGATAGCTCCAATTTCTTCGAAAGCAGCTTCAGATTCCGGATATTTTTTTCTCAGTTCACGGGATATCGACAGGCTAAGGGAACGTCCCACACATGA
Source organism: Dysgonomonas sp. 520 (assembly GCF_010501095.1). Classification (GTDB taxonomy): domain Bacteria; phylum Bacteroidota; class Bacteroidia; order Bacteroidales; family Dysgonomonadaceae; genus QVMP01. Next base: position 154,708 of record NZ_QVMP01000023.1, read on the forward strand.
AACTTCGAGACTATGCGTCAATCTGTTATGAACAAATATGCTTCCGGGCAAAGGGAATACCTGAGTTTTATTCTGCAACCTCCTGAAAGGTGCGGAAAACACCAACCTGTCGTAGTCTCTTTGAAAGGCAGTTCTGTCGTGTTTTTTTTCATCGTGATATTTTTCCATCCCGAAGCGTTTGGATGAAAGTAGTTGTTCCCAATTCATTTTATATTTTTTTTCTGAATAATTCCGGTTAATACAAAAACGATATTAAATCGTTCAGAGACAACAAAAATACGATTATTCTTTCAGTAAGTAATTTAGAAAATGTAAATAATTGTGATGAATAGTATTTGTATAATCAAAACAATCAATTATCTTTGCATCGCGATCTGGAATTAAGATTGTGTTGGAAGTGTGGGTGAGTGGCTGAAACCACCAGTTTGCTAAACTGACGTACGGGTAACTGTACCGGGGGTTCGAATCCCCCCGCTTCCGCTTTTATTAGAAAATTAGACAATTTATAAGCAGCTATTTAGCTGCTTTTTTTATGTCTGAATATTGCAAATAGCGTTGATTATTAGATGTTTATATTTGCAAATTGATTCAAACCACCTGTACAGTTGCCCGTACCTCAGTTGGAGTGAATAAATAGATTTCTCAACCTATTTTATATCAATTATTATAAATTGCAACAATCAATATTAATTATAATTACAACAAAGAACTATTTAATTATCTGCAGCTAAGATAGTTATAATAATTTAGGACCCCAACTAAATAGGTTGCTTTTTTCAAAAAATAGGTTGATTACACCCATTTTTTAGGTTGATTATTTAAAATTTTAGGTTGCGTTTTCTTTACGACCTATTTCTGTTTCCCATATTCACAACAGTATAGGATAATGTATTAGATGATTTTTGTTTTACTGCTTCCATACACATAGCCAAAGACAATATTATATCATCGTGGTAACCACCCTTTGCACAATATCTAATGGTTCTGGTTTTGGGGTTAAACTCCATACCAAAGTTCTTAAGTTCTAACTTTAATTGCTCTAAACATTCAATAGCATTAGATATTTTTATATCACGATTTTGGAACAATATTATTAATTGCTCAATTATATAATTCTTATTTCTATTCAACTGATACCATTCTTTCAGTTGGGTTCTACATACATTTCTTTTAGCTGATGATTTAAGCATATCAAATACAGGTGAACCCACCCCATTAGTCTCACATATACAAGATACTACATTGTGATATTTCAACTTCTGTATCACTTGTTCAACTATCAGATTATAGTCTTGGTTATTGAATCTATATATGAACTTTACATTGTTATCTTCATCACTGATTGATAGAACTGTACTATCCTGTTTACCCACATCTAAACCACCATATAAACGTTTTACAGGAATGTTATCTATGTTGGTAATAACTTCATCAACATTCTTAAATAATGCTGTTAAATCGTCCTCAATCCATTCTGCTAATATTTCTTGTCTAAATATTAACTCTGGCATTGATTCTTTTATTAATTCAACTTCATCTATTGGTATAAGTGGATTTGAATATATATCAAAGTGAAATGATTTATAATTCTTATATTCATCACGAAGACCCCATAGGTATATCTTATGGCTGAAATGTGATTTACCCCTTGGTGTACTCATATACACCACACGAGTACAGGTTAAGGTAATAGGTTTAACAATAGCATTATATACTGATTGTTCCATTAAACAAAACTCATCAACATACATTTCTGTGAAGGTCAAACCTCTAAGGTTTTCAGGTTGGGTGATAAATGAATGGAACTCAATACTGCTACCATTGCTAAATCTGAACTTCAAACTACTGCTGTTTGCACCTTTTGCCTTGCTTAGATAATATGGGAATGATTCACCAAGTGCTGCATATAGCAGGTTAAATAACTCAGATGCTAACTTATATGTTGGTGTTAGAAATCCAATCTTATTATTGGGAATTGATAAGGCATCATATAGGGCTTGATTAAGTGCAAAATATGACTTGCCCCAACGCCTACTACAACACAAGAAGATAGTTTTAGATACCTCTTTTTTGTTGGGGTTACATATATAGCGATGTATATGTTGTTGCCCCTTGTGAGGATGGTATAACTGTACAACAGGCTTATTGGCTTGTTTTTGTGCTTTTTCTAACTGTCGCTTGCGATGTAAATCATATATGTTTTGTTTATTTTTCATTAATACCAACATTTTAAAATATTGATATTTATATGATTATAACATAAAAAAGGCGTTCCATGTGAACGCCCTATACATATTATATTTCATTATCTGTTGGTTCTTCTTCATCATTATTATCTGATAAATCAAAACCTGCAAATTGTAGATTAATAACATTACCTTTATGTTCCAATTCAATCTTTTCTGTATAGAGATTGGATAGTTTATTTAATTGCTCTGTTGCCTGTAATGCTTCTCTATAACGACCATTAGCAATTGCTTCAGCACCTATCTTACTGATAGTTGCAATTTGTCGTGATAATATTTTTGCTGTATTCTTTTGTAAATTTTCTTCTGCTAATTCATAGGCTTTTGGTATATACCACGCCCTTATGGTTGATTCACCAATATCCCATTCAGCAGCGTATTTTTTTACTATGTCAGGGACTGGCATTAACCCAACCAAGTCTTTATATACCTCATATATTTTCTTCCCTGTATCAGCTTTATTTTTCGTGTGCTTTCCCATATCAATATTTTTATTATTTGTTGGGGTTGGGTATAACCAACCCAGTATAGTATATTGATAATCTATATTTTTGGTGGGGTAGTTGGGTTGTAGAACTCGTGGGATTCCAACCCAATCATTGCTAATAGATTATTAATCAATTATATATTGTCAATTTAATATGGGTAATATTATAAATAGGTTGAGAAATATTTATAGTATTCTAATAAAAACTGTCAGTCTGTCAGGTAAATAGTAGCACTTACCCCACCAAAATAGCAGGGGGTAAAATTAGTTGCAAACCCAACCAAAAATCTGTGAGAGGTGGGTGAATATGGCAAAACACTGTTTAAATTGTTTTGGTGGTGGGGTTCGCAGCATCATAAACCCTTATCACTAAATGGTTTGCTGTAAAAATATTAGTATTAAAAAATGGCATACCAATAATAGTATTATTATTCAACAAAAAAAGGGTGGAAAATCCACCCCAATCATTACTATCATTCTTTTTTCTTTTTACCTTTCTTTCTAGTAGTTATTTTTTCTTCAATCACCTCCACCAATCTATCATTAGACAATTTACTATCAGGTTCAATTATTTCATTTCTTAGAGCATCATTTATTATTGTGATTTCTTCCCTAGCTTCTTCAAATGTTAGGTGGTTTGGTGGGGTTGGTTGCGATGAACTACCTTCTTGCTCCTTTACCCAGTTTTTCAATTTTAATAACTTTACCCTTAAGCAACTACCGCAATTTGTTGGTTTCTCATTAGTACCAAATACTTCATTATAATAATCAGTAATCAATTGTGATTTATATATTTTTGATTTCTCAGTTTGTTGAATTAGTTCTTTTATTTTTTCTACTATATCCATAATATTTTTAATTTATTGATAATTAATCTTCTATTTGTTTTTTATCTTGATAGTTGATATTGAAGAAGATTACAAAGGCAGTAACAACACCTAATGCGAGCCATAACCAACTACCTATTATATAGGCAATTATTGATTGCCCTAATAGGGTAAGCCAGAATGTTGTACAAGGCTTGCAATTAAATGGTTTCCTATCTAATATGGGGTGTAGGTCTGCTATCCTTGTACCAATATTCTCTGTTAGTAACCAAGCTAATGTTATTGCTACTGCATTAATAACAGTGTAAATGAAAATGGTGAATAAAATGTTAATCATAATCGTCTAGTTTTTTTAAATTCTTTATTTATTTGTTCTTTTATTTTTTTTATTGTTTCTGCAATTCGTGATTGAGGAATATTGGTTATCTCTGATAGCTTCTTATATGTCATTTTAAAATTGGGATGTTTCTTTAAATTCATATAGATTATAAATAATTCCCTGTCTATGTCATTGGTTATATTATCCTCCAACCATTGCTGTATATTATTAATTAAGTTGATATTATTTTGATATGTTACCTCATCTTCTTCTGCGTCGTCTATTATATCAATTGTCGATGTGGAAATGAATTTTGCTTCATTTTTTGATTGGGTGATGGTGAAATTAAAGAGATTTGTGAAATAACTTGTGTTCCAATAATACCTTAAATTACTTGTAATAACCCCACCATATTCGATATACCTATATACCTTGTAATATGTATCGCTGATAACCTCATCATTAAATTTATTCTTGCTTATTAATATGGTCTTGATATCCTCATAATTATCTTCAAACCATTTATTAAACTCTTTTAATCGTTGGGTTATTTCTGGGGTGATTATAGGAGGTATATTATAATTGATATATGTTTTTCCCTTATTGTTTCCATATTTACCACCACGTCCGTTACCTGCATAATTATAGTGTTTCATTTCCAGTAGATTTTTTTAATATGGCATTTAGTTTGGTGGGGTGCTTAATCAGGTTATCTATATACTGACATTTAAGGTTAATAAATTGCGTTACATTAGGTATAGTACATTTGGTAGCCCATTCAGTAGGTAGATACTTCACCAGTTTTTCAACTTTATCTTCCCTACTATCTGTTGTATTCTTATTGAAAGGGTCTAATATTAATGGAGCATTAATAACCTTCTCATCATTAATATTATATACATATACTATATTGCTGTCTAATGTATAATTTACATAATATGGGTTACGAGCAATTTGTAAGGCATTATATTTATCTTCCTGTAATATAAGACTGCCATCATATATTGTAGCTCTTTCTTTAACTTCCAATGCTGATTTTGATTTGGGTAATTCTATATCCCACTTATCATACTGTAAATCAGTGAATGTATAATCATCTTTGAACTTTAAACCTTTAATGCCTGTAAGCCATTGTGTAGCAAGAATTGACCTACTAACATATTCTTGTATTTGTATTTTTTCTGTTGTACTAAATTTTTGAAGAATATTATTTTCTATGTTTTCATTAATTTCTTTGATTTGTTGGTTTGACTTCATTTTTCATATCTCATTTATTTTTTATTTGGTTTGTGGTGGGTTTCTTCTTTTTTTATGCCATCCCACCCATAATAGGTTATTGCTTTATTGTTATTATCTTCTGGGTAGAGTTCCATAAACATACCCTCTAAGAGTTCTATTAATAGTTTTGTATAACCATTCTGTTTGTGTTTTTCTTTTTCCATATTATTATATCATTTTTATTAATCTCTTATATAAATAAATAGTGTCGAGTTTTCGTTTATTTGGTTTATATAGAAAATAATTGAAAAATATTTATTGTGAATAGTTATTTACTTGCTACCAGCTGAAGATGTTATAACCAATATTGATTGATGGGTGGAAAGTATTATTAAATGGTTGGTATGATGCCCCAAGTGACAAAGACCATTTATAAGGCTTATATTTGGTGATGGCAGTATTATATTGTGGTGTGCAGGTGTAGATGTTCAATTCTTCCAATGTTGCCCTATACCCACTTACAATAGCTTTATATTTATATGTTGGGGTGCTGTCCTGATATATTGCAGTCTCAATTGGAAGATGTACAGGAACTAATACACTATCTGTTGTATATAATGTATCTGTTGTTATATGAGTTTGATATTTGGTAATATATTTAGGCTCTGTTATTATTATCGAATCCCTAACATATATAGTATCAGTTATTGTAGTTATTGGGATGGGTGCAGGGGTATCATGTGTAGTTTGTTTGTTGAATATCATCACCACTATTAATATAATTATTACCAATATATAAATAATCCTTTCTGTCATAACCATTTATGGTATTGATAATAGCGTTGTTATAACAATACCCCCAAATCATCACGACTTAGGGGCATCAAAATCAAATATGAATTAATGTTTACTATTTACTATACCAATTTTCTTTTATTAGTATTTTTCTTTTTCTGTTGGGATGGGTGCAGATTGTCATGTGCAGCTTTTTTTTTATGTCAAGAATAAATCTTTTTTATCTCTACTTGTTAGAGAACTTTGGTGAATAAAAACCATATCAACATCTTCTAAGATAACATCATAACTAGTGTCATAGCAAGTACCTTTACTCATAAAGGTTATGTGGTTATCAACAGCTACTACTATATCTTTATACATAGTTGTTCTTTTTTTACCTAATTGCCATACAGGGCAATTGAAGAACCATCTATTGAATGCTATATAACCCTTACTATGTAGGTATTGGGTCAATAGATAACCATTATTAATATCGTATTTTTCATTCATTTCAGTTTCTAGTTCTTGTTTGAACTTGAGTAAATCACCCTTTATATAGGAAAAATCTTTCTTCAACAGTAGTGTTAATGCTCTTAAATAGCAATCTCCTATGTTATCTCCATTTGGATTGGGATTAGTGTATATAAATTCTTCTTTCATCTTTAGGCTTGTTTGTATTTAATAATCTCACTTTCGAGATATAAAACCATTGGTGCTGCACAACTGTAATGTGGATTCTTTGTTTCCTTCATTATTGGTATTTCCATTTCTTGGAAGATTTTTTTACTTACACCTAATATTTCTATTGCTGTGGTTTTGGTTATTACCTTTCGCATATCCTTCAATGTTATGTATTTCCCACATTTTTTAACTAAGTTAAAATCACCATCTGTAATTAACTTATCAATTATTCTATTTAAACCTACTGTTGTTGCACCTATCTCTATTGCCATATCAGGCAATGAAAATTTATTTTTCTTTGATAGGTTAAAACTTTGATTCATTTTTTTTATGAACTTGCTCTTAATCGTTTCTTTCATCTTGTTTTATTTTTTAGTTATTATATTATTTTTTCAAACCATTTCTCTATTTGGTTAAATTGGGAATCATTAATATGTGGGTCTGCCATAAATCCTGTTAAATGGTTATTTAGGTGATAACCCAAATCAGAAATTAGTTGCTCCCTCCCTATTTTCGATTCTCGCTTCAGGGTATTTTTTAAATTCGCAATTGATGCAGTATCTGGAAGTTCACCAAATTCTTCATTAAATTCATCAATCAATGGTATTGGTTCAATCTCATTATTACTATCTTCATCCTCATCATAACTATTATTATCACCAAATGGTAGTGGTGGTTCGTCATCTGTTGAAGATGGTAATAATTCATTTAGTGGGGTTATTGGCTGCTGCTTGCTCATAGCTATCTTAACTGGTTGTCTATCTACCATATTTATAATCTTAGTTTCTTTTTTAACCTCAGTTATTGGGGTGGGTGCAGCATCTTCATGTGTACTGCCTTGTTGTTGGGATTTGTTATATTTAAACTTCTCCCAAGCAGTTGATAATCCAGCCTTATCATATTCAAAGAAATCATAACCAATAGAAGTTGATAACTGATTGAAGTTAATTATAATGCAATTAATCTTTGGTGTGTCATTTGATTTACCTATAAATGATTTGATGTAACCTAACTCATTCATTTTCTTGAAGAAAGAAAGAATTGTATTTTTGGATAATTTAAATTTATTCTCCAACATTTCTGTTCTTATCATCAAATGAAATTGTTTACTATCATTGTTGAAGTATTTTTTTAATTCATAGTTAGAGCCTACTAAGTTGATGATGTAGCTCATCAGCATCATATCAGTTATATTAATGTTGTCTATATTCAACAGGTCTAAGCAGTTAATGCTAAAGTCTTGGAATATTGTTTTTGTTTTCATCTTGTTTTTGTTTTTATTTTTTCTTTCATCTTCATTAGTTTTCTATGTCAGGTTGTTGGGGCTTGAAGCAAGATGAAAGAAGAATTTCAAGCCCCATATTATCACCAACCCTTTATATATAAATATTAACTTTTTCCTCAAAGTGTCTACTATTTAGTAGATATAGAAAACTTTTATGATTATCTACACTTTATAAGGTTTTTCTATCGCATATTCTCAAAGTCTTCTAACTCTTTCTGTTTGACCCATTCGCAGTATTCTTCATATTCCTGTGGTGTTGGATAATTGCTATCTTGTTGTACCTCACCATAAGGTATATAATCTAATTGCTGTTGGTAATATCTTCCCATTTTACTCATAACCTAAAAATCTTTTAAATAACATAAACCCCAACAAATAAGTGCTACCTATAACCTCAGTAGGGATATTGAAGATATAAGCCCAAAGCAGTTAATTACTGTCTTGGAAGAAGCTATATATATGCTATTAATGGGAAGTTTCTACTATCCTGATTTGGATAAAAAGAAAAAACACCAAAAACAACAAGAAAGAAATTTATGTTGGAATCACTTATTGTTTGTTCCAACTATTACCCAATCACTACTGAGTAACCTCCTTTGTTTGTTATTAATGATATTTTAATTACGTAGCCTGCTACTATTGCAGGGAATTGTATTAAATGAATTGAGGTAATTCTCAATTGATGAACAAAGATAGTACAAAAATTTGAATTAACCAAATATTTCTTAATATATTTTCAATAAAAATAAAGATAGTTCTATATATTAAGTTTATTATCAATTGTATTATAAATATTATTCTTCAATTTCAAATTTTCTTATAATTATAAAATTAGTTAATTTATTTATTGCTTATAACTATTACTTTATAACTATTATCTTATAATATATAATATAACTATTAAGAGGAAGTTTGAAAATTGTTATTCCTCAAAGGAAGTTTGAAGATTGTTATCACTATGGAGATGAAATTATTATTATCACTAAGAAGACAAATTTATTGTTATTACTAAGTAAATGCAATATCTGCACCTCTTAAAGAGGTGCATTATATGTTTGGGTACTGCCTTTTTAATACTTTATTCAAAATGTATCTGATTGTCTTGAAGTCGATTCTTCTTCTATATTTACCATCTTTTCGTAACCCTTTAAATGAAGTCATAAATATATCTTTGGTGTTGTCTCTGTATAATCCAAGTTCCTTATTACATTCAGCAATAAACCTATCTAAATCAATATTTTCAGGCAACCCACCAATGCGAGTAAATGCCCTGCTACTAACCTTTATCTTATTGGGGTCTATTATTTCACCTCTATGGAAATAGATATCAGCACCTTTCTGACTATCAACACATTTAACACCTATACTACCTTGTGAATCATTGAACACCCAATTATTATTGCTCTTTACATATTCTGATAAATCATATTGTTTTGAATCATTATACATCCCAACATAATCATCACCAATATATACTTTGAAATCACCATTGTCTTGATTATTGGGAATAAACAAACCCAAACAAACAGGACAATCAGTATCATTAAACATCTTACTATTTAATGAAATCACCCCAAACAACCTATTATGAAACAAACCACTAGTAATAAATGATTCTGGTATAATGGCAGCAACATAAGGACAATTATTTAACATTATATCCAAACACAATTTATATAAATCATCATAGTGGGTATCAGGGAAATTCAATTTTCTTCTGGATGCTGAACTTTTACCCAAATATGGTGGGTTAGTTATAATCACATCATAGCCACTTGGAAATGATTTAATTGTATCTCTTTTTATGATTTTATATTGAGGTACATTATTTGTGATTGGTGGTTCAATATCATAACAAGACCAATCATTTATGTTATTATTAATATCTTGTGCAAGTTGGATAATATTATTAGACCCTGCAAATGGTTCTAAATACTTCAACTTATGATGGTTGGGAATTTGATACAACCATTCTTTAAACATTTGATGATTGAAAGGATTATTGTTTGTATAATGTTTAGCTCTTATTCTCTTAGTATGTTGTAACATACCAATTGATTTAGTGATGTTTCTATTAATATCTTTCAATCCATTAATCATTACATCAATCTCACCATCAGAGAAATTATATTCTGTTCCATTTATTGTTAAATTATTGATTTTTTGATATATATTTTGCCTCGATTTTCCAAAATACTGTTGTGCAATATAAGCCAGCGATATGGCAGGTAATATGGGTTCAATGGCTTTTTTTACTCTATTTTTTTTCATCCCACAAAAATAGATAAAGATTGTATATTTTTATTGTCAAATGGTAATAAAAAAGATTGGAACTACTATTAAGTTATTCCAACCCCATCATTATTAATGTAGAAAAAAGTATGAGTGTAGAAAAGAGCTATAGCTTTATCTTAATTTATTCATTATTATCCAAAATTGTAACATACATTGAGCTTATATTTACCTCAGTTTTTTTACCCTCATTATCCATTATGCAGGTGCATACTTTACCATCACTGGAGATTTTAACTATTGGGAGGTCAACCCCAATAAAATCTTCCAACCAAGTGCCTTTTGCTTCACCATTTACTTTGCCTGTTACCATAATTTTCTTTTTTTAATTAGACATTATATTCAATAAAATTATATATGATTAAAAATCAATGAATTTGTAATTCTAAAATTATGCAGACCGCAAGCAATAATCATGACTAAATCGTCAAAACCA
>NZ_QVMP01000024.1 GCF_010501095.1 Dysgonomonas sp. 520
TAAGAATGGTACAGGTAGTAATAAGATGAAATATAATAGTGGTATTACATTTTTAGCAAATAGAGCAAGAAAAACCATTGGAAATTTATAATTCTAATTATCAATAAAATAAAGTGTGTAAGTTAAAAATGAAACATAAAATAAAGTTCCAATATATAATATCCTGTATTCTTATAATTGTGGGGTGCTTTCTATTAATTTGTGGTTTATTCATACCACCAATAGGTATAATTGATAATTCTATATTAATCGCATTTGGTGAAATTTTGACTTTCGTAGGTGCATTATTTGGAATTGACACCAATTATAAAACAAATATATATAACAAGATAAAAGGAGATAAAGAAGAATAAAAATTCAATTTATAATTGAAAAATTGATGTATAGGGCGTTCACATGAACGCCTTTTTTGATGGAGATAAAAAAAGGGTTGGAATAAACCAACCCTGAAAAAACTTCTTAATCGTCAAATTAATAAAGTATCACCCCATCAAAATAGATGAAGATGCTATTTGAAGTTTTTTCTCTATGTCTTTAATAGCAAACTTTAATGTATCTAATTCAGCGTCTGTAAATTTAGCAGGTTTCCCATTTACAATATTCCCATTTACTTTTTGGTATAACCAATTTCTACTTTTTCCAAAATATTCTTTGGCAACAGTGGATAAAGAAATATATGGTAATATAGGTTCTAATTTTTGTTTGATGGTTAATTCATCAATCCTATCACTAATTACCTGTAAGTTCTCCATAGCTTCATCAGCAGATAAATTTGAATGTTTTTCAAATAAATATTTTTCAAATTCTGCTTTTTCTTCAGGTGTCTTACAGGCTTTATATTTTTCTAAATCACTAAAATAATCTTTTGCACTCATATTATTTATTTTTTAAGGGTTAACCCCTCTTATTCAGAGGGGTCTTTTTCATCATTTTCTTCTTCGTTTTCTAACTCATTCAACCTGTCAAGTAGGCTATCAATGTATTCTTGTGCCCCTTTTCGATTTTTTAATTCCTCTTTGGAATTGTAAGCATCAAGAATAATTTTAATCATTCTTTTTTCTTCATCATTTTCTTTTCCCATCATTTCAAATTTTTGGTTGGTTAATACTCTTATTATTAATTTGACTCTACAAATATAATAAGCATTTGCTTAATATGCAAATTTATTTGAAGAAAAATTATCCATATTATAAAAAAAGTATGGAAATTACACTTGAACAATTAAAACAGATATATCCTTCATCTACAATGATTAACAGAGAAAAATATATTGAATATCTTAATCAATATATGCAAGAATTTGAAATCAATACACCCAATAGAATATGTATGTTTTTGGCTCAAATAGGGCACGAATCAGGACAATTAAAATACAATGAAGAACTTGCATCAGGTGCAGCATACGAGGGGCGCAAAGACCTTGGAAACACTGAAAAAGGGGATGGAAGAAAATATAAAGGTCGTGGACTTATACAGATAACAGGAAGGGCAAATTATACACAATTATCTATGGCTTGGGGCGTTCCATTCGTCAATCAACCTGAACTATTGGCAACACCTGAATTTGCTGTTAAGTCTGCCTGTTGGTGGTGGAACAACAGAAAACTAAATAACATTGTTGATAATGGTGATGAAACAGCATTTAAACGAGTTACTAAAATTATAAATGGTGGATATAATGGATTAACTGATAGATTGAATATTTGGAATAGATGTAAGAAGATATTTACAAATTAACATTGGTTAAAATAAGTTTTTTGTATATTATTATTTTAACTAATTATATTAATATACAAAATATAACTCACACTACCAAAGGATTTTAATTGATGTAATTGATGAGGAAAAGTCCATTTTTCTTTGGTCGCCTAAACACAAAAATATATCTTTGTATTATTAAAATTTAACACTACTTGTGAGGTGTTGGTTTAAAAATGAATACTGTGTTACCCACCAACAGTATTTATAATTAATAAAATTATAAGGCATAAATAAAACTATAATTAGCGAATTATGGTAATGGGTAAACTATGTCTTGATTGGAGGGATAAACAAATATAATTTTTTAATAATTTAAAACCTGATGGTGTACAGGTAACCATAAAAAAGTTATGAAAAATGTAGTGAAAAAATTTGGTGCAATTTTAGAAGAAAATTATCCAATAGGATATAAGTATTTAATCAAGTATTTCGAAAAAAATAAAGAGATGTCATATCCTGAACAAAAAAATGAAATAATTGATGGAATTAAAACCCTGTTTAAATTAGAAAATGAATTAATGCCTGATGCAGTTATAAGTAGTGATGTGGATGGGATGTTTGAATTAATTGATGCCAAATTGGAACTTAAAAAAAAATTGGCAAACAAAAATGTGATGTGTGGTTTTAAGATAGATATTCAAACATTAAGGGAATATGATATTGATATTCAAACATTAGGTGATGGTAGTATTGCTGATTGGGGTCTAAATCCTTGGGATTGGTCAAAAGAGATTTTAAGGGTTGTTGATTCTGCTGATAGAAGTTCAATTTGTAAATTGGGCGAATTTCTAACAGATAAAGAAATAGAAGAAATTGGTGTTTTCAAAAATCATTTTTCATTAGAACTTGAATCTTTAAAACAAGAAATATTAGTAAAGTTGAATAATCTGAATGAATGCGCTGAGAGTAAAGGAAAACTTCTTGAAGAATTAAAAGAACTTGTTGAAAATTATAATTATAAAGTTGAAGTGTGTTGTGATGCTTTTGTTACAATAATAGAACGTGGAATCAAACGATTTACAAGTAATTAAAATGAAAACAGTAGTAAAAGGTTGGAATGAAAAACAGTAGTTTCAACCTTTTCTTTCTTAATCTTCTATAAGAGATTCAGTTTTTGCATCTACAAGGAAGTATAAATTATTTCATTTCTTATAGATGTTAACAAATTCTGCATTTCCTCTTAATAGTTAGTATTATTATTAATATGAAAATAGTTATAATAATAAAGTTATATTATAATTATAAAATAAATTTATAATTATGTGGAATGAGGGTTTCACGATGGTTCACCCCTCCAACCATTTATTTGAATATTTCTTTTCTTTATTTTTATTAATTAATTTAATTACAATAAAGGCAATCAACATGGCTATGTTGTTGCCATATCAATTAATAATTATTAATTTTTTATTTATATTTATTTTCTCTTATCCTTTTTGGTAGGATGAAGCCAGAAGAAGAAAAAAACACACCAATATCAAAACCTAAAAAACCTCAAACAAGATGATTTAAGAACGAATTTTGATGTTTTTATTTGGAAGTTAAACAAGACTTCAAAGCAGAAATTTAAAGGCTTTAAATCGACTGAAAAACGAGGGTTGCAAATTTAGCAAACAAATTAATTACTCCAAAATTAATTAACTTAAAATAAATTGAAAAAAGTTAGCAGAATATTTGGTAGTGTGAAAAAATGTTAGTATATTTGCAGTGTAATCAATAAACAAAGTAGTATCGCAACCATAGCATTGGTTGTTGTTCTTCCAAGACTTAATTAATTAAAACTTGGATAGTGATATAAATTTTGTTTATGTTCTTCCAAACTTGTTATTGCTTTATTCCCTTCAACCTCGAAGTGGTGAAATAACAAATCCTCGAATAACATAATAATATATAAGGTAGAATTACGCACAGTCAGATGATGATTGTGCTGATGCTTATTCTATCCCCTTTTACCTCAATTCACCTGCGTTGAGGCTATAAGCTATTGTGTGTTGTTGCAGGGATGTTAAACAATTAAATTAATTGAAAATGAGTAAAATAAACAGAAATTACCAACAGCAGTTGGACTACATAACATACAGTGAACTAATTGAAAATAATCTTCCAACAGAAGAGGATTATGCAGAATATTGTGAGTGGCAGAAAGAAAAAGACATTGAAGATTTTTACCAATGTTGAAAAAAATGAAAAAAAAATTCACCAAAAAGTGAATTTTCGCAGATGGTGACATATTTATAATTATAAAGGTTGAAGAAACAGGGATTGGGAGTTTTATCTTTCGTCTTATCTCAATCCCAAACAACCTGATAACCAAAGATGAAAGGATTAAATAAAAAGAAAAAACAAAAGAAGATGAAAGAAATAAAAGTAAAATTCCAAGAGTTTAGCGTTAATTGCCTAGACCTGTTGAAGATAAACAACTTCAACATAACAGATATGATGATATTCAGTTATCTAATATCCTTAGCAGGTTCAAATTATGAATTGAAAAGATATTACAACAACGAAAGTAAACAATTCCACCTGATGTTAAAAACAGAAGCATTGGAGAATAAATTTAAATTATCGAAGAATACTGTTTTATCCTTCTTCAAGAAAATGAACGAGTTAGGTTATATCAAATCATTTTTAGGTAGGTCAAACGATGGTGGAAAAACAAACTGCATTCTGATTAACTTCAATCAGTTATCAAATGATTTAGGATATTCATTTTTTGAATTTAGTAGAGAAAACTTAATTGAGGCTTGGGAGAAATTCAGATACAACAAATCACAACAACAAGAACCAATTAAAAAAATTGAAGAAACCACCTCAATAACTGAGGTAAAAAAAGAAACTAAAATAATTAATATGGCAGATAGGCAGCCTGTTAAGATTGCAATGAGCAAGCAACACCCAATATATGAAGAAGTTGCATTAACACAGGAAGAAGAAAACGAACAAAGACAAAAACAAATGGCAGAAAATATAAAAGTATTAATAAATAATGCAATCCCAACATCTGCACCTGATGAAGAAATTTCTACACCAAATACAGAAAAAGAAATTGATGATTTCATTGATGGTGTTATTCCTGATGAGGCATACAATGAAAACAACTTCGATTGGGATAAAATAAAAGACCAACCAACGACAGTTGATATATTGAAAAAAACATTGAAAGATAGAAAAATGACACCAAGGCAGATTAAAAATCTAATAAACGAATATGCAAGTTAAATAATTAAATATAAACAGGTAGCACCACTGCAACAGGTGCTTGAAAATCTTTCATAGATTTTTATTTTATTAATTTTTTATTGTTTAGATAACCCTAAGTCGTGATGATTTGGGGTTATTGTTTTTTATATAACTATTTACTTTCTCCTATATTTTTCTATTTATATATAAACAGAAAAAATAATTGAAAAATAATTATTCAAAATATGTCACTTTTCAATTTACCAAACTATTTATAATTATAAACAAAAAAGAATATGGATAAAATATTAAAAGAATTATTAGAAAGATATATCAACAAACTAATAAAAGTGGTTGATATAAAGGAATACATCACCAACAACACAGATGTATATACATTTCTAGCCTGTAACATCCCTTACGATGTAATCAAAAATCAATTACTAATTGAATCATCAAAATATGGCTTAAATACAGAAGAAGTTAGATTATTATATAGAGAACAAGTAATTGAATATTACAAACACCAACAATTAAAAGAAGCTTTAAAAAGTATTGAAGAATTAATATTTTTTTAAACACAAATAAATAAAAAGAAAAACTATGAAAGAAAATGAGTACCAACAACTTAAAAGAAAGAGTAAATGAAATAGATAATAAATTAAAAGAAAGAAAATATACAGATAAAGAAAAACACCTTATCCAAGAATTTTTAAGTAGGTCTATAATTGCTAATTATTATCTAAAACCACAAGGTTATCAGCATCATATAGATTTTGAATATACTAATCAATTTTCAAATTGGGATATAAATATAAAAAAGACACACGCAGGTATTGAAGTAAAAGAAAGAGAAACCACTCGTAGCACCTTTTACCTCGAAGCATTAAAATATGAAAACCTATTGTATTGTCACCAACCTTATTATGTGAATTACACATTAGACGATAATAAGGTATATAGATGGGACATATCAAAAATTAAAGATAAAATTGAAAATGGTGAAATAAAATCTGAAATTTCATTTTCTCCCAAAAACACAACCATTGACAGAGAGGATAAAAAAGATAAGTTGATGTATCTGTTGCCACCTGATTTAGCAGATATATACACTGTATCCTCTATAACTCAATTTATAGATGCAAAAGAAAATCTATTAGATTTCTACCTCACAGACAATAAGATAGATAAATATATTCAAGATGAAACAGTATAATTATGCAGGTAATGGACGTGGTGGGGAATATGGAAACAATAAAGGAAAAACATACATCAATTATAATATTAAACCTGTAATCACCCCAGAAATAACCCAACGATTAAAAGAGTTTAATAAATGGTTTGAAGATAATTATGATGATATCAAGACTATATTAATCAGTAAGAATAAATTTAATGATGAGGTAATTTCAGATACCTATTACAAGGTGTATAGATATATTGAATATGGTGGGGTTATCACAAGCAATTTAAGATATTATTGGAACACAAGTTATTTTACCAATCTCTTTAATTACACCATTACCCAAACCAAGAATGAAGCAAAATTCACAACCACTTCAACAATTGATGTAATAGATGATAGTGAAGAAGATGAAATCACATATCAAAATAATATTCAATTAATTAACGATATTCAAGTATGGTTGGAAGAAAATATTGAAGATGATATAGACAGGGAATTATTCATCATTTATATGAACCTAAAAAAGCACCCCAACTATAAAATGACTTATAAGAAGCTATCAGAGATAACTAATATTCCTCAATCAAGGATAGCTGAGACAATAAAAAAAATAAAAGAACAAATAAATAAAGAATTTAAACACAAACGATTATGAACATATTAATAATATTAATCACCTACACAGCTATTAATGCAATAGCCATTACAACAGCTTGGTTGCTAACTGAAAACATTGGTACAAGAATAGCAGATTTACACCCAATATTGAATAGAAAGCCATTTAACTGTAAACCCTGCACAACATTCTGGTTAACCCTAACAGGACAAACAATATTTGCTTATACGCTTGGTTCTTGGGGCTACTTCTTATGTGGAATAATAACAGCATTCGTAATATTTTGGAAATATTATAATGAAGATAAAAACAGCATAGAATAATAATTATCAATAATTTAAAATACAAATATGGATATAAATAAGATAAAAGAATTAATTCAACAAACAGAAAAATCAAAAATATATAAGAGCCAAATAATTACTGACTACTATAATGAAGTTTTTGGTACATCAGAAAAAAATACAAATTGTGGGTCGTGTCTTCGTGTCAAGGTGCTAAAATTGAAGAACTATGTTAAGGAACAAGAAGTAAAAATTGAAATTGAAAATCCTGTAACATTGGAACAAGTTAGGGAGGAAATTACAAATATAAATGATGCTCTAAGAAATGAAATAATTGAACCTGATAGTGAAGATACAAAATTAAGTAATGATAGATTGGTTGATGTGATTGAACAAAAAACTGTAAAAAAGAAAAGTAAAAAGAATAAAGAATGATAGTTGAGAGGGTGGTTTTTCCACCCTTTTTTGTGTAATTCTTTGAATATTAGATATTGAATTATAATGAATTGAATTTTTATAAATATCTATTTGAAAATGAAATTAATAGAATTGTAATATAATTATCTGATTATTAGGTTATTTATTTTTAATAATGATTTTGAGGTTGAAAATAGTAATGAAAAGTTGATTTTCCACCTTTTGGAAGTCCACCCTGAAAAATTCTGTTTCATTTGCAACTATTTATTCACTACATTTTCATCTTCCAACACCTGACAGAATGACATAAGTAATTGATTATCATATTAAAATATGCAGCCAATTATAATAAATGATATATATAAATGTGTCTTATTATAATGATTATTAATCTGTTATATAAAATAGGGTTTGGGAACTACTCATTCCACAACCTATTTTATCTATTATTCAATGCAGATAATAAATCCAATAATAGAAACTTACTTATATCTAATTGTTCTTTTGTTAATTTAATTTCATTTATCTGAATAACTTTTTCAAATTCGTAATAAAAACCAAACCAACCATCAGTTAAGCCATTCACATATCTCTGTGCATTTATTAAAGCATCTTTAATATCATTATCATCAATACTATTAACAAGATTATTATAAGCTTTCCAATATTCAGATATATTTTTCATATTAAGAATTTATTAAGCAAATATAATTAACCCATTCCAATTATCAATAAAATAAATACTTAGGTGATGGGAAGAATAAAGAAAACACAAAATAAAGCAGAAGTACAGGAACGAATATATCAAGTAAGCAGGGATTTAATCAATATGGAGAACTGTGAAGATATAAGACGTAAATATATGGCTGAATGGAATTGTAGTAACACCAATGTTAATTGGTATATCAAAAAAGCCTATGATTTAATTGATAAGTCCACACAGAAGAATATAGATAGGTTAATTAATAGACAAATGGCAACATTAGAAAAAATTGCTAATTCAGCTATCACTAACAATGATAGAGCTAATTCAATCAAAGCTGTTGATACTATGAATAAATTGATGAATCTATATGTGGAAAAATCAGAGGTAACAGTTAATACAGATGCACCAATACAAATTTCATTTGGTGATTTAACTGTATCTACATCAGAAGATAATAACGAATAAATTATAATTGGAAGCATTTTATAATAGAGGGCAACATACATGATGTTGCCTTTTGTATTTATACCCTTTAATATCAATATTATAAAATTGATATGAGTAAGGCAAAACATATTAAGGGTAATATAATTAATCTACATAATAGACAAAACGAGGTAAAAAAGAATACACCAAAATCACAACCATCAGTACAACTATATACACCCCATTCAGGGCAAAAACAGATACATAATTGGTTACTGAATAATCCATCTGTTAAGTATCTTATATTGGCTTGTGGGAGGCGTTTTGGCAAGTCATTAGCAATGCTTAATCAGGCACTATTTTATGCCTTATCAAATACCAATGAGAAAATTATATTCCTTACTCCAACATACAAGTTAGCAAAAGAATTATTTGAGGTATTACACAATTCATTAGGAGATAACTTCCATTACTATCTAAGTAGGAAGGGTAATAAAGCAGTTAATGTTACAGACCTTAAATTCAAATTCAGCACCAACAGTACAATACAGTTTTTTTCATTTGAAAAACCTGAAAATCTAAGGGGTTTATCTGCATCAAGAATATTCGTAGATGAGAGTGCCTTGATGAATGATGATTGCTTTAATGCCATTGTGAAGCCAATTGCATCATTGGCTAAAACAGTAATAGCATTATCAACACCTCGTGGTAAGGTGGGTTGGTTCAGTAAGTTGTTTCAAATGGGTTTGAACTCATATTACACCAATTATAAATCTTTTACATTCCCAACTTCTGCTAATCCTATGATAAGTTCAGATGAATTACAGGATGCGAAAGATAATTTACCTGAACATATCTACTTACAAGAATATGAAGCAGAATTTATTGATAATGCGAGTAATCTATTTAAAAATATAGACAACTGTATTAATAATGATTTTAATTATAATGTTGGTGATAGGGTAGTTTGTGGGGTTGATATAGGGCGTGTTGACGATAAAACTGTAATAACGTGTATGCGAGTATCAGATAAGCAGGTTATATATCAGGATAGTTGGAATAAGTTAGATTACAATGTAATTGTAGATAAGGTTGCAGCAGTGATTAACCATTATAAACCAATTGACACCATTGTTGAAACAAATTCAATTGGTGATTTCTTTTTTGATGCTTTAAAATTAAAGACAAAACATAAACTAACATCATTCTATACACTGCAACAGAATAAGAATTATATAATAGAGAATTTAATATTAGCCTTTGAAAAGGGTGATATTAAAATTCTCAATAATGCTGATTTAATAAATGAGTTGAATAATTTTTCAGCAACTTGGAATGCTGCATCAAGAACAATTAAGTATGCTGCACGTTCAGGGTGTCACGATGATTATGTAATGAGTTTAAGTTTTGCCTATGAATGTTGTAGAAGAAATACTAATATAGGCAAGCTATCTTATACAGTAGTTAATATGGGTGGTCGAAATAGGTACTAAGTTAAAATGCAGCCTAAAATTTGACTTTTGCAGCCATATTGATTTTCAGTAAGTTATATGATTATTGGAATATTAATAGAATATTTGCAGCCAATTTTCTATGAAATGCAGCCTAATTTTTTTGGATGCTAAATCTATTATAACTATCTTTGAATGAAGGTGTTAAATAGTTCTTTTATATAATTTATAATATTATAATCGTTGCATTTTTTAATTCTAATATTAAAAATGGGCTGCAATTGGCTGCAATCACCAAGTCTTGAAAACCTTTGAATGTGAGAGGTACAGGGGGTGAGAAAATCCCATTTTATAATTGCAATCAATTGTAAATCAACGCTTATTATAATAATGGGCATAAAAAAAAGCACCTGAATAGGTGCTTATAAATTGCCTTTATTTTAATAAAAAGCGGAGAGAGAGGGATTCGAACCCCCGGACCTGTTACAGTCAACGGTTTTCAAGACCGCCGCGATCGTCCACTCTGCCATCTCTCCAATGCTAGTTTAGCATTGTGCTTTTCCTCAAAAGCGTTGCAAAGATATGCACTTTTTTCTAAATACAAAATATTTTCCGAAAATTTATGCGTATATTTTTCTTCTGCAATCCAAAGACTCTAATAATAAAACTCATACGTATACTCCGACATATTATCACACCTGTCATATACGATTATTTTCAATTGATGATTCTGCCCTTTCTGTAACTTCTCATCATCAAAAGCATACGAATACACTGGCGATTTCACATCATTCGTCAGAAGAATATAATCTCCATCAATAGTTCCCTTCACCGATTTAATTCCACTTAGATTATCCGAAAGACGAATTTTTATATTCTTTTGCTTTACCCATCCGATCGGCTGCACAGGCTCTATCGCAGGTGGTGTATTATCATAATACACAGCATAAGAACTACCTAACTCACGAATTGAACCAATTAAGAATCCATCCTCATAAACTCCGCCAATCCACGACTTACTCCCATTTCTGACCCTAACAATCCCATATTGAGATTTTTGATTCAAAGTATCAATATTAAGTTTAATTTTCATTTCCGCTTTTTTATCCAACGGAACCGCATTATTATTTACCTGATACACATCTGATAAATATTGCTGCGAAGGGATTCTCTTCAAGCTGAAACAACAATCATTATACAGATTACCTTTCTCAATAATCAACGAAAACGTGTCACTTATATATCTGTTATCCCTATCCCAAGGCATATATAAAGAACAAGCAGGCTCGGTTGGTATATTCTGCTTCTTTCCTGTTATGGAAAACTCGTATGTCGCCACATTTCCGTACAAATCAGTCAACTCATACTTCAATTTGTATATACGTTCCTGATTTACTTCTATATAGCTACCATTTGTTGAGTTATAAAACGGAAGTTTATTACCATCTTCTATAAAAGATTTCATATACCAATCTTTCGATTTAATCCAAGCATCATAATCGGCAAAAGTGTTGATCATCCTTGTCTGGTCAAACGAATATCCATCAATGGTGGAGTTAAATATCTCATTACCATCCAACAATAGCCTCACATTTCTCACTCCATAAACATTTGTCGTACCGGTCATTCTATCGTACGCCTTCACTCCCACACCAATCTTACCCCATGCCTCCATCGTGGTTTTCAATCCCTGAATTTCACCTTTCTTATTCTTTGTAATATTCTGTCTGACAGGTGATGATGAACCATTTACAACTCCTTTTCCCGATATCGGATACACAGCAATACCCCTGAATTCAGGCTTGGTTGTATCCGTTATTTGCGATTTATAATACACAAGCGGATCAAGAACTCTGCCCGATTCCGTATCCCTGATTTCGAAATGAACATGAGGACCCAACGATCCGCCCGTATTTCCGCTATATGCAATGAAATCTCCCTTTTTCAACGGAATCGCATCTTTTTCCAAAGTCAAATCGACACGATAACTTTCACTCTCATACTGTTTTTCCTTTACATACTTGGCAATTTGGGGAGCAAAACTGTTCAGGTGACCATACAAACTTGTATGCCCCGTTTTCGGATGGTCTATGTACAAAGCCAAACCATAGCCCGAAGGTGACACCACGATCCGTGACACATAACCATCTTCTATTGCATGCACCCTCTTGTTCTCAGCCATCTGAGTCTTGATATCTATACCACTATGAAAATGATTGCTTCTCAGTTCGCCAAAATTAGCACTCAGAATCATCGGGAAATCCATCGGATTCCTGTACGATTGAGAGAAAACAACATTCCAAAATGTAAAAAACAACAAGCCTCCTATATACAATCTTTTCATACTTTCAACATTCTATCATACAACTACTTATTACAGCAAAGTAGTATCTATTATATCTTTTGCCACCTCTGCTTTCGGCTTCAACTGAAAATCTACCCGATTTCCACTTCTATCCAGAATTGATATTTTATTTGTGTCAACTTTAAATCCCGCACCAGCATCATTTAACGAATTAAGAACAATATAATCCAGATTCTTTCTTCTTAACTTATCTGTGGCATTTCGTTCCTCATCGTTTGTTTCTAAAGCAAAACCAATCATTTTTTGATGCTCCTGTTTCATTTCACCCAAACGAGCCGCAATATCTTTATTCGGAACAAGTGTTAATGTAAGGTTGTCTCCCTGACGTTTTATTTTTTTATCGGAAGCCTCCACTGGTCTGAAATCTGCAACCGCAGCGCACAATATCGCAGCATCCACATCTTTAAAGTTAGCCGTGGCCGCTTCATACATTTCGTCTGCCGATTCCACGTTTATTCTACTGATATTAGGATGTTTACACGATAAAGAAACCGGCCCTGCAATCAGAACAACCTCTGCTCCTCTATTGGCACATTCTTCGGCCAACGCAAACCCCATTTTTCCGGAAGAATAATTGCCAATGAAACGAACCGGATCTATTTTTTCATAAGTAGGACCTGCCGTTATCAGTATTTTTTTTTTTGACAACGAATCTCTTTTTTCAAAATATTCCTTTATCGATTTCACAATATTTTCAGGTTCCTCCATCCTACCCTTTCCAATCAGGTGACTAGCCAATTCGCCCGATGCAGGCTCAATAATCACGTTTCCATACGATCGCAAAATATCCAGATTGCGAGTGGTGGACGGATGTGCAAACATATCCAAATCCATTGCAGGAGCAACCAACACAGGCGCTTTCATCGACATATATGTGGTAATTAGCATATTATCTGCTATTCCGTTAGCCATTTTGCCTATCGTTGCCGCTGTTGCCGGCGCAACAACCATCATATCTGCCCACAAGCCCAAGTCGACATGGCTATGCCACGTTCCGTCGTTAGCCGTAAAAAATTCGCTAACAACAGCTTTACCTGTCAGTGCCGACAAAGTAACAGGTGTGATAAACTCTTTACCGGAAGGAGTTATTACAATCTGAACCTCAGCACCTTCCTTAATCAGAAGGCGAGCCAAAGATGCTGCCTTATATGCAGCTATACTACCTGTTATTCCTAGAACTATATGTTTATTTTTTAGTACCATTATTTGTTTTTTTTAGATGGTCAAAGATACGGCTTTCAGTTATTCTTTAAAAAGAAAAAAATCTTTTTTATAATTATCGTTACTTTTCTCTCATATCTTATACAATATTTGGATTTATTATAAATGCCAATCAGTAGTTGAGTTTATTAATACACTGCGCGTAATCAAAGATTACTTGCATTCCTTTTGAGTCGCCTTCGCTCCTCGAACGTTGTTTCTGAGTGCAACGAAGAATCTAAGCTCTATAGAACAGATCCTTCACTCTGTTCAGGATGACAAAAAGACACTGAGATTTACTTTTGACACACCCCCAGCAAGCCCCTCTTTTGGAGCAGGGTTGGGGAGGTGTTCAATTTTACGCCTTGTTTCGCTTAACGTGTCCCCGCCTGCGAAGCAGATGCCGTTTCGCCTGACGGGTGTAAACGTGACATTTGGCTGATTGACGGGGTACCCACACAGCGCAGATAAGCGATAAGAACAAAAAGCTGTTTGAGCATTACCAGACCATTCTAATTTTACAGCTTCTTGGTGCGAGTTATTTTTTGTTCAGCTTATTAAGCTGTATAGTGGGTCGGCAAGAAGCCTCGGTCACAGAAAGCCTTTTTGATTCCTTTTGCGGCTTGGGGCAAAGGGGATGCAAGGAATTTTAATTCCGCGCAGGGTATTATATAAAATGATTGAACACTTTTCAACTACTGATTCACATTATAAACAAAGAAGTATCTGTTTTTATATAACACAAGGTTGTTAACTGTTACTCGTAGTGCATTTAGAAAATAAAAGATAATTAACTGAAACATAATACATATTTACATTGTCATCCTGAGTAAAACGAAGGATCTGGATTGAAAATACACAGATTTTTCACTTCGTTCAAAATGACAAAACCAATATGAGTCTTATAATAAATGAGTTTACATCAAAGACCTAAATGCACTACGGGTTAACTGTTGACTGTTTTTATAGATGCTTCGCGATGCTCAGCATGACAAATCTTTCGGGAAACCAGAGGCCTACTCCCTACAAACCACCCCACCCTTCCTTTGTTCTCTGGGGTTTGCTCAATAAAAACCTGCATTTTTGAACTACCAATCCGCATATTTTTATAATTTTACACATTTAGATATTATGACGAATGGAAAATAAAGAAATGCAACGTTGCGGTTGGTGCGGAACCGATCCTTTATATGTAGATTACCACGACAACGAATGGGGAAAGGAAGTTACCTCAGACGAAAAGATGTTCGAGTTTCTCGTTTTGGAAAGTGCACAGGCCGGACTTAGTTGGATAACAATCCTCAGAAGAAGAAAAAATTACAGAAAAGCATTTGCCGGTTTCGACGCAGAAAAAGTAGCAAACTTCACCCCCGAAGATGTTGAAAGATTGATGCTAGATGCGGGGATCATCCGCAATAGGAAAAAGATCGAGTCAACAATTACAAACGCTCAACATTTCTTGAAAATACAAGACGAATTCGGCTCGTTTTGCAACTATCTGAAATCATTTCTTCCCAACGGAAAACCAATCATCAACCATTGGAAGACGTTGGAGGAAATTCCTGCCTCGACGGAAATTTCTGACAAGATAAGTAAAGACATGAAGAAAAGAGGATTCAAATTCTTCGGATCTACCATTTGTTATGCTCATTTACAAGCTGTTGGATACATCAACGATCACCTTATAAATTGCATGTGCAGAAAAAATTTATGAAGATTATTTATAATAAAATATTGCCCACGAAAAAGTTTAAGGCTATCAATTTGTTCGGGATCATATTTGTACGGAAAGAACATGGCACTCTGACCAACATACAACTGAACCACGAGTCTATACACACGGCTCAGGCAAAAGAAATGCTCTTTCTTTTTTTCTATATTTTCTACGTTTTCGAATGGTTGTTCCGCCTCATTCAATACCGAAACAGCATGGAGGCATATTACAATATCTCATTCGAAAGAGAGGCTTACGAAAACCAAGACAACCCGAACTACCTAAAACAAAGAAAATTTTATTCTTTCATAAAATATTATTCGAAAAAACAGCATTGATTTACAGGTTCGTAATAACAAAATTAATTATATTTGCACCATAATTAAGACTAATACGAATTGCAATGAGCACCGATATAAATATTCAAAACGAAACTATTGACACTATAAAATTTGACAATAACGAAAACAATATCATATCATACAGATTCGACAGGCACGGATATCGGATAAAATACAATGCCACGATTTCTGTTCCGGAAGATTATCAGGCTATATTTTTTCATGACAAAGAAACCGGCGATATTTTCTCTTCAGGCGAATATCAATTGAACGAGAATTCCTTACCTATTTTTTCGGCACTACAAAGTTGGAGATACACATACAACCGACCTTTCGAAGCTGACATTTTTTTCTTTAGCACCGCCAGATACAAACAAATAGAGTGGAGTGCAAAACCATACTTCGCACTAGAAGACAAGGATCAGAACAAATACGAAATATACATCTCGGGACTATATTCTTTCAACGTATCCAACCCTGTAACTCTCATTCAATCTATATCAGGACAAAAAGAGACATTTTGCATCAATGACATGAACGAGATACTTTTATCACTCATCTCAAAAGGATTAAAAGAATCATTACTCAAGACAAACAAACTATCCGGCGATAGTGACGAAATATCAGAATTGTTGTATAGCGGAATAAAAAATCAGTTTGAGAAAATCGGCATTGGAATTTTTGATTTTGACGTTAAAAAAATTACAATCACAACAATAAAAAAAGAAGCAGAGCCTGTTCAAAGTATACGGAAAACAAACAACCCTGACGCTGCAACTCCCAAATATTACATCGTTATCGATAAAAAACAGGCAGGACCTTTCGACCCGAACGAATTGAAACAGCTTTGTTTTGAAGGAAAACTCAGCAAAAAAACTTTAGTGTGGAAAAAAGGATTATCGAACTGGGTGATTGCCGAAGAACAATCGGACCTCAACTATCTGTGGAATTAAAGAGATTCTATTTTTTCTTCCTTTTTCTTGAACACTACAAACTTATTCAGCGTAAACTGAACCATAGCAACAACAACCATCGCTACTATTTTGGCAACCGTGTTGTCTATGCCCATATAATCGAGCATTATGGTCAACGATAAAGTGCTTATGATTATGCCTAAAAAGAAGACCAGCAGATAGGGCATGAAACGTTTCAGCTTATTGTCACTGACTTTGAACGTAAAATATCCATTCAGTATAAAATTGTTCACAGCTCCGAAAAACTGCCCGATAAAACTGGAAATAAGTATATTGGAAGTGGCTATATCCGATTTAACACCCAAACTTTCATATATATCGCACACCAATCCCGCAATGGGGTATGATGCAAAAAAAACAGAAGTCAGCAAATAATAAATACCAAAATCGACAAGAGCTCCAATACCTCCCACGATTCCGTATTTGACAAGTTCCTTTAAAGTTTGATTCATACCAATAACTGCTAATGGGGCACAAATATACCTTATATTCATAAATTATTTACATTTTTTCGGCGAAATATGAACAAAAATCCGATTAAAACGTTTTCTACTAAGAAAAAAAGTTATATTTGTTGTAGTAAAAAAAGGATTGTGTAATAAGAAGAATAAGAATCAAGATGGAAGTTAAAGTAAAACTATCAGTATTGGGATTCTCATTCAATCAGAGTAAATCCGGCACTTACGGACTTGTTATGTCTGAGATTGGTGGCTTGCGTCGTCTAATGATTGTTGTCGGCACTCCCGAAGCGCAATCAATAGCATTTCGCTTGCACGAAACCACCCCACCCCGCCCGCTAACGCACGACCTGTTTAGAACCGTTATAAACCGTTTCGAAATAAATTTACAGGAAGTGTTCATCTATAAATACGACGACGGAGTGTTCTATTCCCGCCTGCACTTGGTACAATGCGACCAGTCTATCGAAATAGAATCGAGAACTTCCGATGCCATAGCAATAGCCTTACGCACAAATTCGCCCATCTATACGACGGAAGACATTATGCGCAAGTTGGCTGTTACCGTAAAAGATAGCGAAACGGAAACGGTAGAAGCACAAGCATCTATGATTGAGGAAATAAAAAACAGCAACTTCAATCAATATTCGGTACTGTCGAACGAAGAATTGGAAGAGATGCTTAAAGATGCCCTCGAAATTGAAGATTACGAACTGGCTTCCATTATCAGAGACGAGATCAGGAAAAAAAAGGAAGCTATTAAACACAAATAAAGTCGCAGATCTATTTACTGAATGGAAAAAACAATCTTTTTTGCCCCCGACATAACCATTAATAATCAACTGCCCGAAGAAGAAGCAAAACACTGTGTAAAAGTACTCCGCAAAACCGTGGGCGACGAAATATTGATAACCAATGGACAAGGCGATTTTTTTGATGCTCAAATAGCTTCTGTGGCGGGTAAACATTGCATCGTTGAAATAATCAATACTATAAAAGCACCAAACGATTGGGCATATAATCTGCATATTGCTTTTGCCCCAACCAAAAACAACGACCGCTCTGAGTGGTTTACCGAAAAAGCAACGGAAATAGGAATAAACAGGCTTACTCCCCTACTCTGCCGACATTCGGAACGGAAAGAAATAAAAAACTCCCGTTTCGAAAAGATACTTGTTTCGGCAATGAAACAATCGCAAAAAGCCACGTTACCTCAATTGGACGATATGATACCCTTCTCCAAATTTATTCAACAAGAATTTGAGGGAAGAAAATTTATTGCACATTGCCATCCTCAAGAAAAATCACTCCTGAAAGACTTGTATAAACAAGGTGAGGATGCGTTGATACTGATCGGACCGGAGGGCGATTTCAGTGAAAAGGAAGTCTCCGAAGCTTTAAAAAACGGATTCGAACCCATCAGCCTGGGAACATCCAGACTACGTACCGAGACTGCGGCATTGGTGGCATGCCAGACAATACACATACTGAACCAGTAACAAACGAAAATCAACAATAAAAGAGGTGTCCTAAAAGTAAGATTGCACTATTAAAGTGTTACTCATCCTTGTCATTCTGAGTGTAACGAAGAATCTGAACTTTCTAAAAGCAGATCCTTCACTCTGTTCAGGATGACAAAAAGACATTGAAATTTACTTTTAGGACACCTCCGTTTTCGTTCGGTTCAATATTTTCTATTAAAACTTATATTTCAAGCCAAACTCCATAGTGAAGGGACGAATGTATGTTCCTGAAAGGATTCTGCCCTCCATGTTTTTTGCCTCATCTTCCGTATACAGGTCTGCACCCGAAATAGTACCTTGAGCACCCCGTTGGTTCAGCAGGTTGACTGCGCTTACATTCAATTCCAGATTTTTGCTTATGTTGTAATTCACTCCTGCAAAAGTTTCCCAACGACCTTTGAAAAATAAAGAGTTTGTAAGGTTAGCATACTCTTTGCTAAAGTAGCGGGCACTTGCCCAAACTCTCAAATTTCTCCATTGATAGCTGGGATCTATTTCTATCAACACCTTCGACACTCCTGTCACCGTATTGTCGTTGAAGTTATAATCAACAGATTCTCCGGTTGACCCGAAATGAACTGTTCCTGTATAATTCTTATATTTAGGAGCTTGCAACGTTAGCAACAGGTGCAAATTGAAATTCTTAAACGGAGTAGCCATAACATCCGTAGTCCAACCTATGGTTTCTATATCGTACGATGCCAATGCACGTTCCACAGCACCCGACGCACTCGAAAAGTTCACGGTAGAACGGTATTCGTCACGCTTGATATATGTAGCCTTAGACACTAAACTGAACAAAGAATGATTGAAAAACACCCCGAATCCGGCTCCCGGTATTTTCGACTTCTTTATATTTGGCTCGTTACCAGCCGAATAGTTTTCCAAGTGTCCTGCCTGTTCGTTATACGTTGCTTCACCCAGCAAACCGAAATTCTTAGTCATCTTGTATACTGCGCTCAGCATAAATGCCTTATTGAACCAATCTTTGTCTATATTGGTTTTCTTGTTCGACAAATATGGGATGTCTGCAACAATATCCTTATTGTTAATATAATTTCCTCTGAGGTTTTGATACTCGAAACGAGCCCCTAGATTCAGTGTCAAGATATTCGCTATATCCCACTTATCGGTAAGGAAAAGAGCCGTTTTATTTTCAGACCCGTCATGATATTCATTAATAGCTCCATATATTTCACTGCCGCTTATCACTTGCGGATTGGCTTCAACAGTTTGGTTGTACAGAACACCTTCGGTGGTAAATTTGTCTATGTTGTAATTCCATTGATTAAACCCGATTCGCCAGTCATGGTTTCCTGACTTTTTACCTACTTCGAACAATGTTGTCAACGACCTGATCGGCGTTTTTCTCGAAGCCAATGCCATTACACCCTGCGACATACCATCTTCGCTTATTCCGGTCATGATAGGCAGATACATTCCTGATTTAGCATCATGATAACGTCCTACGAAGTTAATATTCAGCCCGTTGTTGAGCTTATTTTTCCATATCAAATCCACGGTGTTACTTTCCGACCCATAGTCATCCAAAGCGTCACGCTCTGCCAACTCTCCTGTACGGGCATCACGCACTTTAAATTTCTGAGTAGCAATGTAGTTGTCGCTACCAATTTTAAATCCGTCAAGTTCCGATACCGATCCATCCAGATGGTATTTGTATGGAGCATATTGCTGCATAGCCATCGACTTCGAATTTGCATATTTATAAAATGCCGAGATCGACCCTGTACCTCCATCAAACTTATAATCTTGAGTCAACGCCACTTTATAGAGTTGAGTTTGATCGCTAAAATACCTGTCTATATTATTGCTTTTCACTTTATACGTTCCGGGGTCGTAGTTAACAAATGCACCTACCGAAAACTTCAAACCTCTTTTTGTTATAGGCCCACTAAAGTTTGCCGTCCCGTTCAACAAGCCGAAGTGATTGGAATTTAACCCGATATTCCCTCCGAATTTATCAGTACCCAAGTTATTGTAAGTCCCTACCGAAAAGCCAACATCCCCGATATTGATAGCCGTCTGTCCCAAATCGAGAAGTTTTACTCCATTTGTCATGGCATCCATACGCCACGATTTAAACGGCATCTCAGGCCAAAAGAAATACACTACCGGAAGATCGTTTTCCAACACCGTAGTACCTCCAACACTGGCAGGAAGACCGATGTTTACGTTACGAGGCCCCGCATTGGCCGAAGCGGCATTGAGCATTACATTACGGTCACCGCCTTGTTCTGCTTTAGATGCTTTGATAGAATCGTTCGCCTCCTTATTCTGAGCATTAACATTTGCCGAAAGAAGAGCCAAAGCAACTATTAATCCTATATTTTTCAATATTGTTTTCATATACTTTATAAAGATTTAATTCATTTTTTTATCCCATATTTAGCTGTACGTGCATCTTTTATTACACCTTTCCAATTCAGTCCGTAACCGAAATCATATACATTACCCTCGGTATCTTTATGGCAATCCATATCGAACGGTACATCTTCGTATTGTTTCTCAACTGTCGACATATTAGCCGGCATTTGCATAGGGAGAAGTCCCGATGGTTCATATTTGCCCGAAATAATATCCAATACAGCTTGCTCCTTCACCGAAAAACGTGCCAAAATAGCATCTACTTTGTCTTCAAACTCATTGAATATCATTGCACGAGATAGGTTTGTCACTACTATAACAGGCTTGTCGCCCATCATTTCCCGTGTGTTCAATACCGATCTCAAATCCATTGTGTTGGATGCCGTAACGGTTTTGCCTTTATACGAGCGGTTTGTTATTGTCGGGGCCACCACAGGATCGCCGGCAGCAATACTATGTTCACGGGCATCCTCTGCGGTATATGTTCCATACTGAAGCGTGATAGGCACATAGCCATTACCTCCTGCTTCACGGTCTTTCTTGTCATATCCTCCTCCATCGTTATTGCTGTATGGACCGGAAATGAACACTATGGCAAAATCGGCTTTCGACGGATCGTCTGTTATATCATAATATTTTTTAAGTAAATCGAGGCTTACAGGCATTTGAAGGCTTTGTTTCGACCAATTGCCCCACCAATCCTTCACCGACGGTGAATATACTTCAGGTATATATACAGTCTTCCTTTCTTTTATAGGCAATACATTTCCTTTATTCTTCAACATCACAATCGACTTAAGCTGAGCATCATATCCCTCTTGCATAAACTCAGGATTACCTACTATCTTTGCACTTTCCTGAGTATCAAGATATGGGTTTTCGAACAAGCCAAGACGGAAGATGTTTTTCAACAGGCGAACGGCCGATTGCTCGAACCTGTTTCTCATAAATTTCTTTCCGTGTGCTTTCACCCCCATGTTATATGCCTCAATTACAGGACCCATTTCGTTGTTTCCTCCAAACTGATCCATTCCTGCCATTAGGGCGATATAGTGCCTTTCTGCAACAGTTTTGGCTTCCACTCCCCAAGGTTTTCCCATAAAATCGCCGGGACTTTTACCCTCATCTGCCGTAATCATCCAATCGGTACAAACAACACCATCATAGCCGTATTTTTCGCGCAAGAGGTCTGTTATAATATATTTACTGAATCCGTTTGCCAGATTTGTTCCATCTTTTGCCTGATTGTACGAAATTGTATAGTAAGGCATCACAGCCGAAGCCATATTGGTTTTGCCATCCAATTTGAACGCTCCTTCGGTAAAAGGTTTCAGGTGTGTTTCGAAATTGTTGCCGGGATAAACCGCAAACTTACCAAACGCCCAGTGCCCGTCACGTCCACCTTCTTCGGGTCCGCCACTTGGCCAGTGCTTCACCATGGCATTCACACTTTTATAACCCCAACCGTCGGCAATTTCATCTTTTCCGTACGAAGTCTGAAAACCATCAATATAAGCACGAGCCATATCTGTAGCCAATGCAGGGCTTTCGCCAAAAGTCATGCTTGCACGATACCAGCGAGGTTCTGTTGCCAAATCAATCTGTGGAGACAAAGCCGTACCAATACCTAATGCCCGATACTCCTGAGCTGCGATTTGTCCGAATCTCTTCACCAATTCGGGTTCAAAAGTAGCCGCCATGCCCAAACCATCAGGCCAAACCGATATTTCGCCACCTGCTCCTGCATTAAACTCAGCCACGGTAGAGCCTGTAACCTGCCCTGAGTGACGAGGGTCGGAACTATTATTTGCAGGAATACCCAACCCGATACCTTCCACATAGGCTTGCATCTCGTTGCTCCATCGAGCCGCCACTTCGGGACTTTTAACTCCCACCAGCAACACATGTCGCAGATTATCATCTTTCAAGAATTTTTTTTGCGCATCCGATAAATCCCAAGCGTTAGCACCACTTTTAGAGAAAGGCTTGCCGTTGTAAGTATCTGCTGCAAAACCAAATTCATTAGCCGGAACAGCCTGATGACCACTATAAAGCATCAATCCGGCTATTTGCTCCACACTCATTTTCGCAGCCAAATCTTTGGCTCGTTCTTCAATGGGTAAACGCCAATCCTCGTATTTATCCAGTTTTCCGTTTTTGTTCAGGTCTTTAAATTTCAGTCCGTTTACGGTCAAAATCTTAACTCCGGATTTCAGAGAATAGCCCAATGCTGGCCCATTGTCATTCTTTACAATCTCAAAGTTTCCGGATCCCTGAGAATAACCATTCATGGACAACAATATAATTCCAATAGCTAAAACTAATTTTTTCATAATTTCCTCATTTTAAAAACTGCGTTAATATGACGCAAATATAAATATTGTATTTTGAATCAAAACAATTATCTGCGTAATAAATACACAGATATGTTTTCAAACATATATTCTGCGTTTTTGATACGCATTTATATTTCTACATAACATTTGTTTTATTACTTTTGTTTTACATAAAGTTACTTCCTTGGTTAGTAAGTATTTTATGTGTTTCGAATAATAATATAAACAAACCTAAGCATGACCAGAAAGAGCTTGTTTCATTCGTATACAGAGGATAGTATTCATCCCGGATTTTCGATCGACTGTGTAATTTTAAGTTTTCACAAAAAGAAAATTCGTATTCTTCTAAATAAATTCGATATAAGCAACTTTTGGCAATTGCCGGGCGGTTTTATGTTCAAGGAAGAAACTTCTGACGATGCTGCTTCAAGAATATTAACCAGCCGTACCGGTTTAACAAACGTCTATTTGAAACAATTCTATCTGTTCAGCGACCCCAATAGAACCAAGATGGATCAGAATGTGGAATATCTGGAGAAAGAGACAAACAAAGCTCAAGATGTAGGAGATATTGATAAATGGTTCTTACAGAGATTTATAAGTCTAGGGTATTATGCTTTTGTAAAATATAATGAAGTTAAATTGGTTTCGGTGAAGGAAGATACCGCCAAATGGTTCGATATCGACCATCTACCACCATTGTATTCCGACCATGAGAATATAATAAGAACTGCTATCGAAACCATACAAGCAATACTACCCATTGTTCCTGTGGGATACGAATT
This sequence comes from Dysgonomonas sp. 520, assembly GCF_010501095.1. GTDB lineage: Bacteria > Bacteroidota > Bacteroidia > Bacteroidales > Dysgonomonadaceae > QVMP01. The sequence continues at coordinate 24,109 of NZ_QVMP01000024.1, forward strand.
GCTTCCCGAAAAATTTACAATGAGCGAACTTAGAAAAATATATGAGGTCTTTTTAGGCAAGCCTCTTGACAGGCGCAATTTTCAGCGAAAGGTACTAGCCACGGGAGCAGTTATTCAATTGGATGAGATAAAAAGTACAAGCCCATACAACCCTCCCATATTATATTCATTTGATAAGGATAGAAAAGATATGCTTGAACCTCTTTTTATTAAATAAGAGAATCTGGTAGTTCAAAAATATTGGCATAAATAATGAGGTTGTGAAACAGGTCACATATAGAATGAACTGCCACAACCTCACTTTGGTTTTTATAAGTATTTTAACTTATTACGTCAAAAAAAGTTATTTAAAACTTCTCAAAACCTTAACATTCCCTATTTTTTCATTATCCGAGTATACATGCAAAAAATAAACACCTTCTGCCAACTCTTTCAAAGAAACACGTCCATTCAATATTTCTTTAGAGGTTATAAGCATACCCGAAACATTGTATACGTCCGTTCTTTTTAACTTTTCAGTTTGCGGATATTGAATATACAACTCATCTCTGACAGGATTGGGATAAACCTTCAGTTGTTCCGAGTTTATCGGAGTTGTTGTTATACCTGTATTATCATTGTCTACAACAACATGCAATATTGTAAAATCAATATCTTTTCCATCATCAACAGTCAATTTGAAATAGTACGAACCTTTCAGAGCATTAGAGATTGTTGCCGTAGCCTTATCCGCATCGGTAACATCTACAAAAGCCGGACCTGTTATCTGCTCCCATTGGTAAGTCAGGTTATCTCCATCGGCATCGGAACTTTTGCCAGCATCAAGAGTAATTACATCGCCCGATGCATTAGCACTATAACTAGCTTTAGCTACAGGAACCTGATTTGTATTTGTAACAAAATCGCCATACAAATTGAATGTCTTAATAGAATTTTCCCACTGACCGGAACGTTCTACACAATTGAGCCTTACGTATCGTCCCGAAACATTGCCTTCATTACTGCTATTTGATGTTCCGCCTCCGAAAGAGTCATTTGTTGCATAAGTATTCCATGTATTTCCATCGGCTGATATCTGAATATTGAACTTTTTAGCATACTCAGAATGCCAAAGAATAGAAATTTTCGACGGCTTAACCTGATGCTGTAAATCTACTTGCCACCATTCGCCGTTTCTATGTGCCGACGACCAACGAGTATTGGCATTGGCATCAACGGCAGCCTGTGGATACATATTAACCTTTTCGGAAGAAGACGCAGATGTTGGCTTCAAGAGTGCCAAGTCATTAGCCGTAGTCGGATTTGTTACTGTAATAGAAAAATCCGAGAAAGCCTTGTTTGTGCCATTAGACACCGTCAGACGAAGCACATAAGTTCCGGCGGTATTGAAATGCAATTCTGTCAAAGGCAGATCGGGAGATAATATAGACGCTTGCACCGGTCCGCTGATTTGCTCCCACTTATAGGTCAGTTCACCATCTTCAGTGTTTGTTGATGCTGTGCCATCTACATAAGTTTTAGCATGAGGTAGCAACACCACTTTTTCCGGTAAAATTACTTTTGCGGCAGGCATCTTTTCTTCTTCAGTTCCTAAAACACGAATTTCACGCAAAGAGAATTTACCGGCACCCGTCTTACGTTCTGTAAAATTGATACGGATATAACGTGTATCAAATTTTTCGAGGCTATGATATTCGGCTTCGCCAACACTGTTCGAAACTTTTTTCAGTTCCGTCCAGCTTGTACCGTCCATAGATTTCTCAAGAACATATCCTTTGGCATAATCGGCATCCCAATACAGCTCTATTTTATCAACCTTACACAAAGCAGCCAGATCGACAACAGCCGATGCTGTGGTGCCATTCTCCGAATCCCAACGAGTGGACAAGTCGCCATCCACCAATTGTTTGCCAATGTACTTACCAACCTCTGATGATACGGTAACCTCTTTCAGAAATGCCAGATTCTTATGTTCGGAAGCAACAACCTGAGGATCGAACACCTCGATATCAGTAGCATAAGAATTATTGCTTGCATCCCATTCTGTGCTTTCGTTTGAGAATGCCAGTTTAGCTGCAATTTGCATCTGACCTGCTGTTTCGGCGGTCCATTCTCCTTCCGAAGCTATCAGTTTAACCTGTCCCGGAGCAATAACAGTTTTTGTTTGCCCAGTAGAAGCAACATCTTTTCCGGCAACAGAAAACGAGATATTATAAGGAGTAGTTGATTTAGTAGCTGCATTTCCTTGATTTTTCACCAAAGCGTAGAAACTTACTTTCTGTCCTTCAAGTGGATAACGAGGCATAGTATAGATACGGGTAACTCGCAAATCAGGTTTTTCCGATCCCGATTTGAAGGTTACACTTTTAGTAAGCGGTAAATTATCTGAAGAACCACCTACACGGAAAGTATAATTGCCTGCCTGTACGCTATATTTACGGCTTGTCTGAATCCAATAATAAAAATCATCGGCACAAAAATCGAACGTAACCTTTTTTGTTTCGCCCGGTTCAAGGGCAATACGTCTGAACCCGCGCAACTCTTTTTTAGGCATCCATACCTTATCGGATGGAGCACTTATATAAACCTGAACCACCTCTTCTCCGGCACGAGAACCTGTATTTTTAACATCAACCGTAAGGCTGAAAGGTTGTCCTGCTACTACGTCGGTAGGCATTTGTAGATTTGAATACTCAAAAGTTGTATAGCTCAAACCATAACCAAAAGCATATCGGGGCATGGTTCCCTTTTCATCTAACCAACGATAGCCTCCATCCTTATTTTGCTCAAACTTGCGGAATACATCTTCTTTCCATTCAGGAAAATCGCTGTCTTTCATTGGCATCGAAAGAGGCATACGTCCTGCCGGATTGTAATCTCCAAAAACAACATCAGCGATGGCTCGCCCTGCTTCCTGTGCTGCATAGAACGAATATATGAATCCTTTTATATTAGGCAAGCAGTCGTTGAAAGTACATACTCCCCCACTCTGTATTACAGCTATCAGGTTCGGGTTGACACCGGCTAACTCATTGATCAATTCCTGTTGTATGGCAGGAAGTGCAAAAGAGCCGCCAACACGGTCGTTATGTGCGCCAAAACTTTGTTCTCCTTCCTGAGTGTTGTCCAATCCTCCCGCAAAAATCACATAATCTGCGGCAGCAGCAAGTGTTTTAGCTTCTGCAAAACCTGTTTTTGATGTCGAATTAATGTCGCAACCTTTAGCGTAAGTGATATTCGCACTACCTATCTTGTCTTCCAACCCTTTTTTCACACTAATGGCATAAGGCGGATTGGTAGCACTACTACCCGAACAGTTGAGGTTTTCGGCAGTGGCATTAGGCCCTATAATCGCTATTTTAATTCCCGATTTTTGAAGTGGTAAAATAGGATTAGCGCCCGACTTTTCATTTTTCAACAAAACAACCGACTTCTGAGCTGCCAACAAGTTCAAATCAGTAATTTCCTGAGTTTGCGTATTCGACTCATTTCCTGCCGGATAGTAATCTAACATACCGTTCAGAATCTTAGTCTTCAATATGCTTTTCACAGCACTGTCTATCTGTGCCATTGTAACATGACCATTTTCGACCAATGCCGGCAAATCGGCTTCGTAGTTGGATGATCCCATGCAAATATCAGTTCCGGCACGCACAGCATTTCTTGCTTCGTCAATGCTGGCCCAGTCAGAAACTATATAGAACGGGAATCCCCATCGCTCACGCAATATCGTTTTCTGCAAAATACTGCTTTCGGCAGCTTTTTCTCCATTGATTTTGTTGTACGAATTCATCACAGACATAGCTCCGGCTTCTTGTATTGGAATACGGAAATTATATCCTGAGAAATCCATCAGCCAACGCTGGCTTGCTATTACATCCATCTTCAAACGATTCACCTGCATACTTTCACCCATAAAATGCTTGAGAGTAGCAATAATCGGATATTTTTGCATACCGATAGTGAATGATTTGGCCAAATGTCCTGCCAGATAAGGGTCTTCGCCACCGCTTTCGGCAGTACGTCCTCCACGAGAGTCACGAGCAAGGTCGAGACATGGACCCAAAGCCTGTTGGCGGCCATACGACCAGAACTCAAGTCCCATATATTCACCTATTTTCCCTACAACGGCTTCATCCCAAGTGGCAGCCATAGCTACTCCCGTAGGAAAAGCCGTAGCCGAACGCCCGTAACGATCGGAAGTAAGTCGAACTCCATGAGGACTATCGCCCATCACAAAACCGGGAATACCGAGTCGAACATTGGCAGGTGTGCCGCCAAAACTGGTACGATTGTTACGCATCTGATCTAATTTCTCCTGAGTAGTCATGGATTTTACCAGTGCATCAATTCGCTGATCCAACGGAGACTGAGCATACGTGTTTATGAAACAGATGCTCAATGCTATAATTAAAAATATTTTGTTTTTCATCTTTATAAAGGATATATTAAGGTTTTACACCTTATTATTTCATTATTTTTGTTGTAGTTACTATATCACCTTTACTCACTTTACAGATATAGATACCTTTTGTTAAAGAAGCAGTATCAACTAATTCCTTATCACCATTCAATTTGATTTCGGTTACCTTTCTTCCTCCAATATTATAAAGCGACAGTGTTGCTCCATCCGCATTCGACACTTGTACGTAGTCGGGAAAAGATACAACTGTTACTTTATCTCTTTCAGGAACGGAAATAGACGATAGAGGATTATATATTGCTGACAATACGGCATTTGCCTGAGCTACTTCAATGGGTTCGGATACAATAACATCGTTAGTTTCATCTGTCAACTTAATGGCTACTTTATAGTTTCCTGCGGCGGTTGCCGTGTAAGTGGCTTCGTTGGCATCATTTATCAATACATTATCTTTATACCAATAATATGCGGCGCACTTAGATGAGGTCTTCGTGCTGTTTATTTCTATCGTTGGTTTTTCCAACAACATGATGTCTGCTATCTTTCGAGCCATAATACCCAGTCCTTTATCTTTCGGATGAATTCCGTCGGACGCCATCAGGTTTGCAATATCTGTTGTTACAGCATACAGGTCGATAAGAGGAAGTCCCATTTCTTTCGAAATTTCCTGCATCACAGGAGTCACTTTCTCACGTATTGTCTGATCGTTTATAGACCAACTGCTACTATACGCTTTGATAGGTATTGCCATATAAATTTCAGGTTCGGCTGAGTAACCTTTAAATTCATTGATCAAGTCGACGTATGATTTTTTAAATTTCACGGCATCCCAATAGTTGTCTTTCGAATCGTTCGTACCCAAAGCAATTACGATTATATCCGGATCATACGATTTATTGTCGCTGTAAGCTGTTTTATTCTTCCAGGCATCATTTAAATGATTCATCATAAGAGCCGAATTCACACCAAAGTTGCGGGTTTCGTATTTGTCGCCCAACATACTGCGTATTTGTATAGGCCATGCATATTTTGAGCGGTCGGAAGCCTCTGCTCCATACGTATTGCTGTCGCCTACACATCCCACTTTTATGAAATCGTATTTAAATGCCCAACCCGAATAGAAGCCGTTATTGATTGTTCTTACATACACAACGTCATTAGGGTCCAAACCAGCCAAAGAATATGATTTTTCGGTTACGTTTGCTGTCCGTACAACAGAATTATCGACAGACGAGCGTACTTCTATATCCCAGCTTTCGCCTTCGGCCTCCCATGTCAGCTTATTGTCGGCAATTGCAAGTTTAACAGGTCTTTGAGCAAACACCTCATCCTCGAAAGTGTAGTACTTTTGCAGACCCGGCTCTTTTTCCGATTGTACTTTTTTATAATTATCTTTTATATTTTCCTTTGTCCGAACTGTATTCCACACTCTTACATCAGCCAGCTTTCCATGAAACTTAGGAGATTCGTACCATGCAGCCAACCACAAATCGCCGACGTTGCTTCCATTCGATTTGATATTGCCTAGCCAATCGCCATTGAAATCTTCGACAGTACTATGAAGTTCTGTATTCAAATACAATGACGCTTTTTTGTCTTTCGACGAAATAACAAAAGCGATATGATTCCACTTGTTAGAAAGCTCGTCACGAGACACCCAACATGCATAGGCAGCATTATTGACTGTTTTAAACCACAAGCGAAGATCTACCTTATTGTCGTTCTGAGCATTTGTATTCAGGCTGGCAGTAAAGCCATGACTTCCGTCATGCCTATTGCTCACGATGGATGTTCCATTAATGTTTTTTCCGTCTTGTTCGTCAAGGTAAATCCAGAACTCTAATGTGAGGTCCTTTTCTGTAGAACCTACATTGCCACAATTCATGCCATTGTGGTCGCCCATTAGGTTCCATGCCCCAAAATCGCCGGCTGCACTTACATGATTTGTGCTAAAGGCAAGTGTTAAAAACAAAATAAGATAAGAGAGTATTTTTATTTTTTTCATGGTTCAATAAAATTTAGAGCCTTAATTTATGAGAGGTAAAAAAAAAGCGAGGACTTTTTTGTCCCGTCCTCGCTTTACAAATATGTCTGCAGTGAGATAAACAAATATCTCGTTGCTCTATTTTATCGGATAATTATTTTTTGATTATTAGCCAAATAGAAACCTTTAGGCAAACCATTTATAACGTTTTCTCCTGCAACAATGTCAATGCTACGAACCAATTGTCCGCTAAGAGCATAGATATTTAGAGTTTGAGCGCTTTCTGCATTCACAATAAGAGAACCATTGTTTACATAGAATGTTGCACCTATTTCAGTCTCACCTATACCGGTTGTTGCTTTCGTAAAGTTATCAGAAGTTACGAATCCTGAATAGACGCCATTATTTAAAGTTCTTACTTTTGCATAATAAGTAGTACCATCACTTAAAGCATCAATATCATTCATTGAAATTGAGTTTGTAGCAACTGTTTCTGAATGTACTTCTTGATCATCAGTATCAAAGATTGTCACTTCCCATGTTCCATCACTTGTATCCCATGAAAGAACCTGATCAGAGAATGCTATATTTCTAGGATATGCAGATAGCGTTTCTAGTCCGTGAAGTTCCTTCCAATTTCCGACATTAGGATTAGCCCAGCCTCTGTTTATTTCATCATTAGAATCAGCTGTTCGAGGATTAGCATCATTATTAAAAGGTCTAATGAAAGCATCAAATCTATAATTCAGATACAAACCAGGATTCTCTTCATGGGTACCTGTCAGATGTTTATTATAATTAGCTTTAATCTCTTCCGCTGTACGAGCTACAGACCAAACACGAACATCAGCTAATTTAGTATCAATGAGTGCCGGATTGTTGTTATTCCAAAATAAACCTCCTAAGTTAAAGGTTCGACGAGCATTATCCGATTTTCTATAATTACCATAATATCCACCTGTAGCTGTAGCTTCGCCAAATTGCTCACCATTCACATATACAAATGCTTTATTTTCTGCTTCAGAAACTACAAATGCAATATGCGCCCATTTTTCTATATAATATTCAGTTGGTATAAAAAAGGAGATAGCCTGAGGTGTAGGACTCGTCGCATCTTTAAGAAATAGTCTCATTTCTAAAGCATTCCCCTTCTCCGAATTTTCTCTAACATTTATGTTAATTCCATATGGATCCCCAAATGTCTCCATAATATTCGTGTTTTTGACAAGTCCGGTTGGAGCCATATTTATCCAATACTCCACAGTTATTGAATTTGAAACAAAGTCAAGTCCATGTGCAGAACCAATTCCATTACTTCCACTCTTAAATTCCCATGCATTAAAATCCGTTTGTGCAAACAATCCGCTAGTCACTAGCAATGCTGAAACTATCAGCACCACGCGATTAAAAAAGTTCATTTTTTTCATAATACAATTTTTTTATGTTTATTAATAATCCGGCTATATCAAAAGTTTATCAGTGTAGTTTCCCTGTATTTTTTTGATACCACCCAGTTTTTATTTTAGAATAATTTTTTGATTGTCAACCAGATAAAATCCTTTTTGCAATCCTTCAATAATTGTTTTTCCTGCTTTCAGGTTTACAGACTGCACCAAGCGTCCGTCAACAGCATATACGTTCAGCAAACGCTCCGAATCGGAATTAACGATAAGAGAACCGGCTTCGGAATAGATGTTCAGTTTATCAATTGTAGAATTCGCTATACCCGATTGTTTGTCATTGAAAAGAGTTAATGCCCAATCTGAATAAAACAAAGTGGTTTTTGCTCTTACCTTCATTTCGTATTCTTTCTTTTCATCAAGAGTAAGGCCTGTCAACGAATAAGAATTTTCTGTCGCAACATCTGTCTTCACAATGTCGCCGCTTTCTTTTTCCACAATTTCTACCTCGAAGCTGTCGGCATCGCCATCCCAAGAAAACACATCATTTGCAACCTGAAGATTTGTTGGTCTTGCAGAAAGCACTTCGCTTGAGTGTACATCTCTCCACGTAGCGGCAGGAAGCAAAGACCCGTTGTTAGTACCGGGGTTAGCCACGTTCATGACAATCTGGTCGAAATTGTCGAAGTTGTAGTAAACATACAAGCCTTCTTCCGTTCCTTTCAAGCGCTGATTGTAGTTATCTGCAATCTCTTCATCGGAGCGGGCAACATTCCAAACACGAAAGTCTGCCATTTTTCCATAAAAAATGGGACTATCCTTATACCAACGTCCTACCCACAATTCGTCTGTTATCCTATTGCCTACCCAGTCTGTAAAGAAATCTTCGATAACATCATAAACTTCGCCATTCACATAGGCATAAGCCTTTTTATCAGTCGAAGAAATTACAAAAGCTAAATGCCCCCACTTGTCAGAAAATTCTTCGCGAGGCAAGAACAAGGTATAAGCCTGATCGTAAGTTCCATCGTTTTTAGTATTCTTAAAAACAAATGCAAGGTCTTCATTGCTGGTTGCACTATTGTTTCTAAGATTTACAGAAAAACCCTGATTACCATTGTGTCTGTTAGATATAATATTCACACCTGTCTTATTCAGACCTCCTTTGTCATCGATATAGAGCCAAGTTTCCAATGTCATATTTTTTTCAGTAAATTCGAGCTTACCAACATTCAGTCCATTATGACCTGTTGTAGTCAAATTCCACGCATTGAAATCGCCTTTCGCTTCTTCCATCTCCACATCTATGTCGGTAACACTAAGCGGAGTTTGTACTGCACTGTGCGCCGATTTATGAGCCACTTCCAAACTTTTGTCCGAAAGGCTAGCCAGCACATAGGTATTGTCAAGTATATTTTTTCCTGTCAATTTTTCGTACCAAGTACAAGCAGCAATAAAACGTCCGATATTAGTATCAAGATGATAGCCGTCACGACAAAGGTTGTCTCCTACGAAGCTAGTACGGGCATTTTGTATTGCTGTGCCCGAAGGTATTACGATGCTAATCCCAACCTCCGTAGCTGCACGATTCGAAGCATCGACAATTGCATTATACATAGTCATCTGATCTTTACCATAGTTGGCAAAGCCGGAATGAGTTGAGTTTTGCTGATAGGCCCAAGTTGAATGAAACGCATACTTCACATTGGGGTTGGTAGCTTTTGTTTTCACATACGCCAACAGATTGGTCAGATATGGAAAATAGGTATTGTATTGTCCCGAATTTGGGCTCGCTTGCTGAAAAGAAATGTAATCCCAATCTTCATCAGCAATTGCCGTTTCCAGTTTTGTATCTTTTGTATTCGTTTTTGTTCCGTCTACTATTTTTCGGTATTCGTAACTGGCTTTGTTGTCGTTTGCATTATTCCAGTGAGTTTCAAGATTACAACCACCAATATACATGTTACCAATAATGAGTGTAACATCATCAGCTTTTCCTATTTCGTACAAATAGTTTTCAACGGCATCTTCCGAAAAACTGTTTCCTATAGCCAAAATCTTAATTGTTTCCGCATTAGCACCAAAGCTAACAGCTAGTAACAAAAGAGTTAGCAAAAATTTACTTCTCAACATTTGTATATTCATATTTATTTGATTTTATATCAGTTACAGGTAAACGAGTTACCTGTAACCAAATTAATATTAGCGAACAATAACTTTTTGTTTACCAACAATATATACACCTTTCGATATATTGCTAATCACATTTTCACCTTCTGCTAGATCGACAGAACGTACCAAACATCCGTCAATAGCAAATACATTAATGCTCTGAGCGATATCAGAATTTATAATGATTGAATTGTCTTTTGTGTATACAGAGAAGCTCTCAACACTTGGGTTCCATATAGCAGATGATCCGCTCGACAAAGCCCAATCGGAACAAAACTGTGCATTTTTTGCTCTTACTCTTGCATAATATGTTTCGTTTGCGTCAAGACCAAGATCTGTTAACGAATAAGAATTTCCGGTTGCAACATCTTCTTTCACCACATTGCCTGTTCCTGCTTCAACTATTTCTATATCAAAGCTATCTGCAGCACCACTCCAAGTAAGCGCACTGCTCGACATTGACACATTTGTAGGAATAGCCGCAAGTACTTCGTAAGCAAACACATCGCTCCAAGTAGCAACAGGAGATAGAGAACCATCATTAGTTCCGGGCTTGGCTACGTTAGTTATAACCTGATCGAAGTTGTCGAAATTGTAATACAGATACAAACCTTCTTCTTTTCCGGTCAAACGCTTGTCATAGTTTTCAGCTATCTGATCTCCCGTACGGGCTACGTTCCAGATACGAATTTCTGCCATTTTACCATTAGGTTTCGGATCGCTCCACCACTGAGCAATGCTCAAATCGACAGAACTGTTGCCAAAATATCCTCCGACAGCACTTTTTTCGTCAGCATATCCTCCATTCAAATACATATATGCTTTTTCATCTTCTGCAGAAATTACATAGGCAACGTGTACCCATTTATTCACAAACTCTTCGCGCGGAACAAAGAAATGAGCAGTGTTTTTCTCTGTATCTTTAGCAAACAACCTCAACTCCAACGCATTGTCATTTAATGAGTTTGCTCTCACACTTACAAGAAAACCTGCGTCTCCGTTTGTTGTACCCATAATAGCAGTTTTTTCAACTGATGTATCTTCGTTTACATTCAGCCAAAACTCTATGGTTATCGACTTTTCTGTAAACCCAACAGGTGAGCTTTTCATACCTCCGTGTCCGGTTTTTAGCTCCCAAGCACCAAAATCGCCCTTCGCCGCACTCACTGATAATACGCTAGCGAACACCAATGCAGTAACTAATACTACACGGGAAATAGTGTAAATAGTTTTCATCATACAATTTGTTTTTAAAGGTTTTAATAATAAGGACGAGAGTAAGGTTTTCATACCCACACTCTTATCCCGTTTATTTTATTTTCACATCAAACAGTTTCAACCATCCTGAAGATGTTATATTTTCTTTCGCCGAAATTTCAATTCCTTTTATGTTGTTTCGGGTTACATCAACAATGGCTACACCCCATGTATACGTGCCGGCAGAAACTTTACTTATCTCCGTTTCAAAATCGTACGAAACCGGTGTGCCTTTCATCCATTTCGACAAATCGGTACGGCTATCGACAAATGTGGCAACTACGTTGTCATTCGCATCCAGCAAGCCAAAGGCAACCTTATATTTTTGATTCCAACACGGAATGTTAGTCGGGCAATATCCCCACCCCAGATTGTTCCAACGATGTGCTATGGTTATTGTAGAATTACGGTTTACCTCCTTAGGCAATGATAAACGGTCAGGATAGAGTCGGTAACCTCCTTCGGAAATAAACTCCTGAACCAAGTTGAAAGAATTTTGAAACCAAGAGTCCACCTCGCCAATACGAAAATCCATCATGTTGACACGGGCTTCCTTCGAATCATCAAATTCTCCCTGACGAACATCCGCAACAGTTTCGTATCCCCGTGGATCGTTCCACCAGCTATGCGAATTGGTAACCCATCCTCCTTCCATGATGATCGGACGTTTGAAAATCCATTCTTTAGCTACATTCTTTTCCCATTTCTGATAATAGTCAGACATACCGAACGCATCCTGACGCAGTACATATCCTTTATTGAAAGCATACTCCAACAATCCTTTCGATTGCTTGTCTGCACTACCCCAACTTTGTTCCGTGCCAATCAGGCGGTGATAGTTAACAGCCAATGGTATTTTTGTGAAATGCTTTGTATATAAATCAACTACCCATTTGAAAACACTTTCACGGTTCGAATAATTTTTATACTTCATATTATGAGCCTCGCCCCATAATCCCAAGCCAAAACCATCAATAAAATCTACCACATCGGGGTCATTAAACTTTTTGGCAAAAGCCTCAACAAATTTTGCATACTTCTCCTGAAACACCGGGTCATCGGGATATGGCGACCAACGCTGATTGTTAGAACCCGAAGTAAACCCTTCTGCTCCGGCATCTTTCACATATCTGGGAGAGAAATCTTCGCTTTTGTCACGGCTATCTACAACCACCCGAAAAGCAAGGCGCATACCTCTCTTCCGAGCGTTTTCGATCATCCATTTCAGTCCGGGGTTTGTGTCCCATCCATAAACATTTTCGCTCGGATTCAAGGATGTCCAGCTTGTACGGATATAAAGCGTATTGGCATAATCCTCAATCTTCACAGGCTCACTGATGCCCGGTACTTTTATATTATCGAGCTTATTCCAAAAGTCTGATTGAGCAACAGTTCCCCCACTTCCATAAAGTGCCCATCCGGTTAATGGGTTACGCAAGTTTTTTTGAGTTTCGGGTTCAACAGTTATGATGTAATTTCCGGCTATTTCATTATCTGCTGCTAATGTATTTTTTCCACTCCATGTAATTTCATTCTTTGCAATTGAAATATCTGTCGGCTTTTGAGCCAGAATTTTCCGACTGTGATAGATATTCCAGTTCGATTCGGGATTGCAGAGCGCATTATTCTCCGAACCGGCTGAATTAACTATTTCTCGCTCATAAGAAGTAAACTTGTAATTAACAACCAGATCCGAAGTGTTTTCGGAAAGATATTTGTTATAATTTTCCTTTATTTCGTTTGCAGTCCGTGCAGTTTTCCAGATACGCAAATCTGCAATCTTTCCATACAATTTCGGATCGCTATACCAGTTTCCGATCGATAGGGCAATGTTAGAATTTCCTATCCATCCTCCCACGGCATCGGTTTTGCTCAATAGTTCGCCATTAACATAGGCATAGGCTTTGTTTTCCTTTTCGGAAATCACAAACGCCAGATGCCCCCATTTTCCTGTAAACTTGTTGCATGGAATAGAGAACACTATATTCTTTTTCTGCGGATTAACTGCATAAAAACGTATTTCGAGCGCTCCATTATTTTCTGCATTTTTGCGCAAACTCAACAACACTCCTTTGTTTCCGCTATCCATCGTTCCCAGAATAGTTGTTTTTTCCGTATCATTTTTTCCCTCATTCATATTCAACCACAACTCAAGGGTCATTGATTTTTCGGCAAAGGTGAGCGGAGTACCTACTATTCCTTCATGTCCGGTTTTTAATTCCCATCCACAAAAATTATCTGCTGCATAGGCCGACTTGCCTGCAACTATCAATATAAATACAGACAAAATGAAATGAATGGGAAAGCAATATTTCTTCATAATATTTTTATTTTACTATTATCTTCCGACCATCTATCAGGTACAATCCTTTCTCCAATCCGGTTACACTTGTTTCTCCTGTTGGCAAGGAAACCAAACGTTGCAAACGACCATCAACGGTATAAATATTTATCTCCTGCTCTTTTTCGGATGAAATAAAAAGTACTCCATCGTTTGAACTCAAAATCAGATTAGTTGCACAAACCGGAACAATGTTGGACATTCGGTCGATCAAAAAATCATCTGAGATTTCCCAATCGGACAGAAAAGTGTTTTTTGTCCTGATTTTTGCAAAATATTCTACATCATATTCCAATCCGTTGAGTGGAAATAAATTTGTACTTACAACTTCCGATTTAACTACTTCGCCTGTTTCTTTTTTTATTATCTCCACCTCCCAGCTATCACTACCTTCGGCTTCAGAAAACGGTATGTACGTAATCAATAGCAAGGCTATCAGCATCGCCCGGAATATTTCATGTGTGTGTTTCATAGTATTTGCGACGTTAATTATTTAAGGATCAATCTAATTCTATTTTTATTTTCTTATCTTTCACAATCACATAGTAATCGCCCGATTCCAGAAAACGTTTACCTGTACCATCCACAAATCCAAAGTCACGCTCCAGGTCAACTTCAAACCTGAATGTTTTACTTTCTCCGGCTTTTATCAATTGTTTTTCAAAGTGTTTCAATTCTTTCACAGGGCGGGATATTGTGGAAACCGGATCATAAATAAACCAGTGTACTGTTTCCTTTCCATCCATTTTGCCCGAATTTGATACCGTGATATCAAGCGATAATTTATCTCCTCGTTTTATCTTGGTAGCCGAAGCCTTTATATCGCCATATTCATAATTTGTATAGCTCAAACCATGCGTAAACTCATAAAGAGGAGTTGTGGGTATGTCCTGATATTTGCCTTGATGTGTACGCCCGCTTTGACGCATATTGTAGTAGATCGGAATCTGCCCCGTAGAATATGGAAATGTTATCGACAACTTACCCGACGGGTTTACCCTTCCGCTAAGAATACCTGCCACGGCCTGACCCGACATGATGCCCGGTTGCCATATTTCAAGCATAGCGTCGCTCAATTTTTCCAAACGATTTAGTTCGAGAGGGCGTCCGCTCGAAAGAAGCAAAACGATAGGCTTTCCTGTTTTTTTCAACTCCAACACCAAGTCTTCCTGAATTTTAGGTAATGCCAGAGTCGAGCGAGAGGCATTTTCGCCACTCCATCCTTTTTTCTCTCCCAAGCAAAGGATAATGACTTCCGATTTATTGGCAACGCTTACTGCTTCAGCAAATTTAGATGTGTTATCTCCGTCAAACTCACACCCTTCGGCATACGAGAGTTTTACTTTTTTACCTAACTCGGCTACCAGCCCGTCATAAATTGAGGTAACATCATCCTGTTTTCCATGTGCCGACCACGAACCCAGCAGATTTAACTTATCCTTAGCCATTGGCCCGATAACTGCAACGTTCGATTGTTTCGTCAAAGGCAAAATATTGTTATCGTTCTTGAGCAAGACAATTGATTCTTCGGCTAATTGTTGAGCAATCTTCAAGTTTGCAGGCAACAAGAAACGTTCTTTCTCGGTTGTTGTGGAAGTGTAAGGTTTTTCGAAAAGACCTAAACGGAATTTCACTCGCAACACTCGTTTCACGGCATCGTCAACCATCGCCATCGGAACTTTTCCTTCGTTTACCAGATCAACCAAATGTTTGTCATACGAATTGTTCATCATATCCATTTCCACACCCGCAGTAAATGCTTTGAGTCCCGCCTCTTTCAGATCTTTTGCCACTCCTTGCGACCGAAGTTGCTGAATAGCACCCCAATCGGAAACAACAAAACCATCGTGCTTCCAACGATTTTTCAATATTTCGCGCAGGATGTATGAGTTTGCCGTACCGGGAGTTCCGCTTATATCATTGAAACAACTCATCAAGGTAGCTGCTCCGGCTTTCACCCCTTCTTCATAAGGCAACATATACGTATCCCACAAGGTTTGAGGGGAAATTTCGGTGTATACATAGTCCCGTCCACCTTCCGAAGCTCCATAACCGACATAATGCTTCAGGCATGCAGCTACTCTTTGCGAGTCTGACATATCATTTCCCTGATAACCTTTGATAGAGGCAACACCAAAAACCGCATTTGCGTAAGGATCTTCTCCATACCCCTCCGACACTCGTCCCCAACGTCCGTCACGGGCAACGTCTACCATCGGAGAAAAAGTCCAGTCAACTCCCGACATTCTGGCTTCCTGAGCAGCCACAGCACATGCCTGCTCCACCAAACCGGAATTCCAAGAACAAGCCTGAGCCAACGAAATCGGATAAACGGTTCTGTAACCATGAATAACGTCATATCCAAATATCATAGGAATGCCCAATCGAGACTTTTCCATTGCTTGCCGTTGCACCTGATTGCGAAGGTCGGGATCGCTATTGAAATAGATTACCGAGCCTAGTTCTGCCGGAAGTTTTTTCAAAATCTCGGCAACATTATTTACGTTATCATTACGCCCAAGTGTATATTGATTCAATTGAAGAACCTTTTCTTCGAGTGTCATCCGGGCAACAAGATCTTCTACACGCTTTTCGATAGGCTGAGATGCATCTTTATAAATCACATTATCAGCTTTCGCCGAAATGGCTGTCAAGGCTAACAATATACATGCGCTAAAAACTTTAAAGTTTCTCATATTCTAAGTTTATTTGAATATCGGCTCTTCGGAGAACCTCATAGTATTTTGTTTATTATTTTTAAGTTCAAAAACAATCAGTTCATTTTTTCCTTTTTTCAATACGGAAGCAGGAACTTGTATCGATTGTTGTTTTTCTTCTTCCCAATACGAGCCTTGATATTGAGCATTTATCCAAACTTCGCCCATGCCCCATCCCGAAATATCCAGATACATATCTTTAGGCTCATCCAGTTCAACATATCCTTTATGAAAACAGGGAAGGTTCACCTCTTTTTGCTCGCTAAAGTTTAAATCTCCCAGATCTACATTTCTAATTTTCAGCTCTGTTATAATCCAGTTGTCAATACTTTCCCCATCAATGTTTATATCGCCGAACAATCCTTTCGAATTGTCAAGTATTTCGGGGCCATAGGTTATCCGTCCGATATTTTCCACATAAATCCGTAAGCTATATTTTCCCGAATCCACATTCAGGGCAAGTGTTTTATTGTTATCATTCACAACTCCTTGAAGTTCTTCGTCCAGATAAACCACTGCGTAATCTCTTATATTCTCAACTTCGAGTATAGCCTCGTCCGATTCAACATTTATATCTGCCTGATAAAGCGCATAACCAAATTCAATATCTAAATCATTCATCGGCAATGGCTCGTCAGATTCTACCTGATTGCCAAAGACCTGATCTGACAAGGCTGTTTCTTGCATCACTATTTCTTGTGCAGAAACAGTTTCTACAACCAACAACAGAGAAAGAATGATTAATAAATTCTTCATTATTCAGGTTTTCTTATTTTGTTAGAAATGATTGAATAAAACTTTCATCCACAACCACTTCCGGGTCAAACTTGTTGCCCTTCACATAATCATCAATGCTTTTCAGAAGTTGCTTGGTTGCCGGACGATTTTCAATATCTTTTTTCGTATCAACTGCCAATACAAGCAGTTTACCTCCGTTTACCTTGGCTTCGAATCCGATACCCAATTTTTCATTATTATCGTAGCTGTCAATCACTTGAATAAAGGGGCGTAGTTTGTCCGGAGCATCTTTCATCTCTATCACTTTTGCATTTTCCAGAATATCCCACCATTGCCAATCGGTATGGTACGAGGTAATGAAGTCGGCAAACATCGGCTCATCGTTATGAATCAGACAACCAATGGTTTTTGGATGCCAAGCAAACATAATCGGGTTCCAGAAGTGATTGTGGAAAGTAGACTTACGTCCTTTTACTTTCGCAGGCAACGGACACAACACCACTTTTTTGCCTTGTGCCAGATACTCTTTTGCCTTATCGTCGTAAGTTGTTGTGTATAAAACCTCATCCGTTGAAGTCATCAAGCCGTTATTGCGAGGATAGACCCAAATATTCCAACTATTCTTAATATTGCCATTTACCGACAGATGAACAGTCAGTTTCTGTGGAGAAGCTATTTTATTCAAAGAAAAAGAAAACTCGCCCAGAGGGAATACGCCATCATTCTGAATATTCTGAGTTTTCAATTTACCCGACCTCAACACCTTACCCGATGTATCGGTTAAAGACCAGCTTACCTTTCCTTTTTTCAGTTCCGAATTACTGAAATTATATATTTCGGCCTTAGCCTCGAAAGTCTCGTCATCATAATATACACTTTTCGAATAGCGCAACAGAGGCACTATGGGAGCACAAAATTCCCTCCATTTTTCTGGTGTAACCAATCCTTTCGAATTCCAAAACGGGTCGAGGATTCCTACCGGAGCATACCCTTGTCCGGGAAAATCGTTTATAGAAAGCAATTGGAATCCGGCCGATTTGGAAGAACGCAAAAGCGCTTCAATTACCGCCTTATATTCAACCACCGTTAAAGCACCCGATGCCAGGAAAAAGTCGTTTGCCTGATCCAACATGCCGTTTTCGTCAAGTAGCTCACGGAAGACCTCAAAGTTTCGAGCCTGAACAGGTCCTGTATAGTTTTTAATTTCCTCGAAGTTCGGATACACACAACGTTGTCCCGATTCGTGCGAGATAACAGGAACATCCACATCCGACTCCATACTTCTGTCCCAATCGGTATTAGGCAGTCCTTCATATACCTTCACCGGACCTTTATTGGTTTGTTGCGAAACATAATATTGATCAGACTTTACACGGGTACGTGCAGTAGATCCACTATACAAATGGCGATTATCGTATTTGCTACCCGAAGCTGTCAGTTCTTCAATGAAATCGAAGTTGCCTGTAATCTCATTTCCATTACAATACAAAATAAACGACGGATGATTTCCATATTCTTTTAATATTGCCTTTTGCTCGCGACGGAAAAAATTGTAACGTGCTTCGTCCGGCTCGGCATCCTTGCCCCACATAGGCATTTCCACTTCCAGATAAATACCATGTTTATCGGCCATGCGGAAAGCGGCGCGAGGTGGGCACCATGAATGAAAACGCATGTGATTCAGTCCATAATCTTTCATCAGAAGCATTATCCGCTCCCAAGGAGCATCATCCACGGGGGCATAGCCCGTTTTTGGGAAAACGGCATTTTCAACATTTCCTCTCAAATGAATGGGGCGATTGTTGAGCATCACATGATTTTTTCCCTGTTGCACTTCACGCATTCCAAAGTCGGCCGACTTTTCATGTTTGAAGTTTTTCTTTTCATTTTTTGTATTAAGTGAGCATTTGATAGTGTAAAGGTTAGGACTAAATTCGTCCCACAATGCTATTCCTTCGCCCAACGATATCACGTCTTCAATATAAGTGCAAGAGTCTTTTCCCGAAACGGAAATCTCTTTTTCTATTTCTTTGCCTTTTTGTGTAATAGTAAACAGTGCCTTACCCTCAATCTGACCTTTTGTATAATTGTTTACCTGCATTTTCACTTTCACCGACTTGCTTGCTATATCGGGATATACCTGCAAATCATCTACATACACCGGATCAAGAGCCATCAATTTCATTTCGCCGAGAATACCGTTCCAGTTTATTTGCGTAAACTCGGTATGGGCATGATTCCATTTATGCGTATTGTATTGGTAACGGTTGTCGATGCAAACGGTTATCAAATGAGTTTTTCCGGGAGTTACAAAATCGGTCAGGTCATGATTGTGCGGCACGCTTATATAGTCTATTTTGCTCACCTCTTTTGTATCCACGTAGATAGAACTCAGCCAGTGTGTTCTTTCGAAATACATAAATATGCGTTTACCTTTCCACTCTTTAGGAATGGTTATTTCGCGCTGATACCATGCCGGCCCCATATATTCGTATACACGGGTAAGCCTGTCGATATGACTGTAAGGCGATTTATAGCCTATTTTATAATCGTCAGTAATTCCCGGAAGAGTAATTTTTTCCTGCAATTCGTGATTATATCTTGGAGATAAAGACCCCCTTCGAAAATCCATTACATCCGTTTGAAATCCCCACTCTCCGGATAAATCTATTTCCTGCGTTTGTGCATTTACGTTCAGGTTGAGTGAACTTAGAAAAATGACAATTATTAATCGGTAGTTAAAAATCCTTTTTAGCATGATAGTTTTATACAATAATTTAGTAAGCAATAGAGTTAAATGATGAAGCCTTTTAGATTTTCATCCTTGATTTTGTCATCCTGAACATAGGATGCTTCGACTTCGCTCAGCATGACAAAAGGGAATAAAAGGTCATTCTAATAAAAATGGTTTATCTGTTCAGTTTTTTCTTTAATCTTGTCAACGCCTCCAGGTAATAATAATCGGCGTATGTCAGCGGTACATCTACTTCCGACTCGAAAGGATATGCTCCGGTGCTGTGTTTCAATATAAAACAGCCATTCTCGCCCAATTTTGCCGTATATTCGGGCGAAGCCAATGCCCGTATTTGTTTTTCAACCACGGTCATATATTCTTTTGCCCTGTCTTTGTCTACATAGTCGCTCAACTCAATCAGAGCCGAAGCCATAAGACAACCTGCCGAAGCATCTCTGTTTGTATTTGGAATATCAGGTGCATTATAATCCCAGTAAGGAATATAGTCTTCCGGCATGTTAGGATGATGTATCAAGAGGTCGGCAATATTCTGAGCCTGTTGCAAATAACGTTCATCTTTCAACTCACGATACAGGTATGTATATCCATAAAGTCCCCAAGCCTGTCCACGGCTCCACATAGATTCATCCGAAAATCCCTGATGCGTTTGTTTTAAGTGTGGAAGACCCGAAATTGTATCGTATGAAACCACATGATATGAACTGTAATCGGGACGATAATGATGCTCCATGGTTTTATCTGCGTGAGAAACCGCAATTTCTTTAAATTTCCTGTCGCCTGTGTAGTTATAGGCCCAAAGCAACAATTCCAGATTCATAATATTGTCAATGATAACCGGATATTGCCATCTGTCTTTATTGTGATCCCACGAACGAATCAGACCAATGTCAGATCTATAACGTGTAGCCAACGAATTTGCACCTGTAACCAATACTTTCTCGTAATGTTTATCATCCGTCAAACGCAATCCGTTTCCAAAGCTGCAATAGAGCATAAAGCCTACATCGTGGTTATCGGTCGTATATTTTTCACGTTCTACACGGTCGGTGTATAGTTTCGCATATTTCAGAATTTCGGGATTCTTGTTGTTCTCATACAAATACCACAACGAACCGGGGTAGAAACCGCTTGTCCACCAGCGTGAACTTGAGGTTGTATTTTCTCCATTCTCGAAAGAGCGAGGCAAAATACTGTCCTGTGCAGCATATTTTTCTGCCATAAGCAGGCACTGTTTTTCCGAAAATTCCAGAGCATTGTCAATCACCGATTCAAGTTTTTCTTCGCCCGAACAGCCGGTAATAAGAAAAACAGCTAGCACTAGATTTAATAAATAATATCTTTTCATGGTTTCAATTTTTATCAGACCCCGTAATGGCAACTTACAGATCTTCATGTATTTTTTATTTAATATTTATTTTTATTACACCTGTTTTTAATCCTTTAGCCTTGGCTTCCAATACCAGCTCTCCCGTTTTTTCTCCTGCCTGAAGAATTGTTGTCAACTGCCCGTTAAAAGCAGACATCTTAGGCAAATGAAACAACTCTAAAGAGGTTGGGTCGCCATTGGCCGATGCCCTGTATTTTCCTTCACCCTTCACTGTAAACCGGACTTCAGTAGCATCGTGCGGACATAGATTCCCGTCTTTGTCCACGATACGGACATTGACATAAGCTAAGTCCTTACCGTCGCTGCTCAACTGTGTCCTGTCAGGAATCAATTCTATATGATGAGGTTTTCCTGCTGTTTTTACGATCTTTTCATCCGCTACTTTTCCATTCTTATCGTAAGCAACTACTTTCAACTCGCCGGGTTGGTAAACCACATCCATCCATATCAGGCGATAGCGGGTGTCAAGAGATTCTTTACTTTTCGATTTTCGTCCATAACTTTTTCCGTTTACGAACAACTCGGCCGAATCGTGATTTGTATAGACAAATACAGGAGTAATCTCGTTCTCACGCCCTTGCCATGTCCAATGAGGTACTACGTGAAGTGTATTTTCTTTTTTATTCCAAACACTGCGGTAGAGATAGTAACGGTCTTTCGGTATGCTTGCAAGGTCAATGATTCCGAACATCGAGCTATGGTTAGGCCATGCGTCTGTGTGATAAGGCGTTGGTTCTCCCAAATAATCGAATCCTGTCCAGACGAATTGACCCAATGTCCATTCATAATCTTCAGCTAGAGCAAAGTCCTCATCGGGAATATTAGACCACGGGCAAACTTCCCAATCGTAAGAAGACGACTGATGATCGTCGTACAGAGCATTTGCCTTTTTTTCGACAGGAAATTTATAAACCCCTCTCGAACTTACTGTCGATGCGGTTTCTGAACCCAAAATCAACTTTTGAGGTGTATTTTCATAGGTTTCAATATAACGTTGTGTGCGATAGTTAAGTCCCGGTATTTGTATGGAAGCGGCAAAACCATTTTCCAAAACACAAGTAACCTGATCTATACCCGAAGTAATAGGGCGTGTAGGGTCTTCCCGATGGCAAATATCTTGCAGAAAATCAGAAACTTTATACCCTTTATCATCGCACTGGGTAGGAACTTCGTTTCCTATACTCCACATCACAATAGAAGGATTGTTGCGGAAGTTATGCAACATGTTTATCATGTCTTTTTCTGCCCATTCGTCGAAAAAACGATGATAGCCGTTCTTGCATTTGGCGATGTCCCATTCATCGAAATTTTCGACAATCATCATAAATCCCATTTCATCGCACAGGCGAACTAATTCGGGAGCAGGCATGTTATGCGTAGTGCGTATGCCGTCACACCCCATGTCTTTCAATAATGTCAATTGGCGTCTCAAAGCCGCTTCGTTCACCGCAGCACCAAGAGGACCTAAATCGTGATGATTGCAAACTCCCTGAAACTTACGTCTTTCACCGTTCAGGAAAAATCCTTTCTCTGCGATAAACTTAATATCACGGATTCCTAGCGGAGTGTTATACTCATCAACAAGCTTTTCGTCCAGATAAATTTTAGAGGTTATTTTATACAAATAAGGATTTTCGGGCGACCACAATCGGGGATTATCTACAATGAAGTTTTGCTCAAAGTCCTTCCCTTCATTCAACTTTTGTGCGTCATTTCCCTCGACTACTACATTACCCGCCTTATCAGTTATCTGAGTTTCAACCCGTACCTTTTTTCCCTCGTTATTGGCTATCGTCGTTTTCAGGCACACAGAAGCATATTCTTTCGATACGAAAGGAGTGGTGACATGCGTGCCCCAAACAGGCACGTGTACTTTGTTTGTCTTTATCACATGAACATTGCGATACAAACCTGCACCCGGATACCAACGGGAAGATTGCGGCAGATTCTCTAAACGCACTGCCACCAGATTGTTCTTCCCGTTAGGATTCAGATAGTTAGTTATGTTACAATGAAAAGAATTATATCCATAAGGCCAGAAACAAACTTCCTGCCCGTTTACATAAACACGAGCTTCGCTCATGGCTCCATCAAACAGGAGCCTCACTTCCTCAGAGTTTTTATCGAACAGGTCTATATCAAACTTGTTTCTATACCAACCAACCCCAACATAAGGCAAACCTCCCGTACGGCCTGTTTTCACGCTCGAAACTGTCTCGAAATTTTGAGTAACAGCCACTTCCTGCAAATCGTTGTTCCGATCGAAAGGACCATAGATAGCCCAATCGTGAGGTATTGTGACAACCTCCCAGCCCGCATCGTTGAAATCAATATCTTTAGCGTTCGGATTATCGCCTTTAGTGAACTTCCAGTTTTTTTCCAATAGAAATTCTGTTCGTTGTGCATTACAACAAATGGCTATTGATAAAAATAATAGAAGAAGTATACTATTGGTTTTCATATCATTTACTTTTTATCGTAATACTCTTTCATGATATACCATGCCTGTTTGCGATATCCCTGATCCGAAACCAAACCTTTTCGGTTCCAATCTTCCTGATTAGTCGGGTGGAAACGGAACGGAGAACGGAAGTCGAACAGAATCCACGGAGAAACACCACGCAGATTTGGTATATTATTGAACATGGCTATGTTATCTTCATACAACCGAGCCTGATATTCTTCGCTCCAAGAGCTGGCTACGTCTCTATCGCCCGATTGCCCATAAAGAGCCTCGCCTCCAAATTCGGAAATAATCAACGGCTGACCGGCAGCTACATCCCACACTGCTTTGTCGGGAGCAATAGGCCACGGATGATACCATCCCATATATTTATTCACGGCAACTACATCAAGCTCTTTCACAAAAGGATCGTCCATAAAGAATACTTGTCTTTCACGATTGAAACGAACCAAATCGAAAGCAGCCGTTATCAGGCGAGTAGTATCAATTTCGTTGCAGCACTGAATCAAATATTTCAGAAATTCGTTGCGTGGAGCAGATGGTTGCGTTTCATTTGCAACTCCCCAGAATGCCAGTGCACACCGGTTTTTGTCACGCATCACCATTTCTTTTATCATATTTCCGGCTTTTAGGCGTGTAGCATCATTTTCAAAATCAATACCTTGCCAGATAGGAATTTCTTCCCAAAGCAAGAATCCCATTTTTTCGGCTAATCTTACGATATACTCATTTTGCGGATAGTGAGCCAAGCGTATCATATTGCAACCCAATGCCTTTGCCTCCGACAATAACATTACGGCATCAGCCTCCGAAAATGCACGCCCTTTGCGTTGTGGTATTTCTTCGTGAAAACTGATTGATTTCATGAAAATAGGTTTGTCATTCAAATAAATGTCTTCACCTTTCGTATAGATATTACGGAAACCGATTTTCTCTTCAATTTTTTCATTTCCCGACGATACGATTACATCATACAGTTTTGGTGAATCGGGCGACCAACGCTGCAATTTTTTTACATTGAATGAAGCCTTTGCACTACCCTGATTATCGGTCACAAGGCTTTGTTTGACATTTAGTTCGGGTATTTCGACATTTACGGACACGTTAGCGTTAGCCGCAGATAGTTGAACACGAACATCTATTTTGTCTGATTTATATTTGTCGAGTTGAACAAAATAATCTTTGATATAAGTTTGCGGCGTACTCACCAGAAAAACATCGCGAGTGATTCCGCCATAGTTCCACCAGTCGAACGACATGGCAGGAATGGCATCTGTTGTACGTGTATCATTTACTTCTACTGCCAGAAAGTTGTCTTTCTCTTTCACTACATCAGTTACATCGAACTGAAAAGGAGTGAATCCACCTTCGTGTTGTCCTATTTCCGTACCGTTCAGATATACCCGGCAGCGATAGTTAACAGCACCAAAATAGAGGAACAACCGTTTATCTTTTTGTGGCTCAACATCAAATCTTCTAGCATACCAAACAGTTCCTTCATAATACTTTAATTCAGCCATTTGGCTATTCCAATCGGACGGAACATTCAATCGCAAACCATGATCGAACGAATACTCGTAAAAATCGGCTTTGCCCTCAGGTTTTTTATTCAGGTATATTTTGTTTCTACGCCCCTGATCATATAAATCTATGATTGCATCCCATTTTCCGTTAAGGGATTGGCGTTCTCTCCCATAAACATTTGTCATGAGATCCTGAGCGGAAATATCATTACCAAACAGGGTGAATAATAATAAGGTCAACAGGGTTTTATTGATAACTTTTCTCATATTTCGTTACTTTTTGATTAATTCGAATTGTGTGCTTTTCAGATTGTCGGAACTGTTTCCAACAAATATTTTAAAGTCGCCGGGTTCCGTTACAAATTCATTTTTCGCATTAAAGAATCCCAAGTCGCCGGAGGTTAGTATAAATTCAATTTCTTTTGTCTCGTTAGGTTCAAGGTCTACCCGTCTGAATCCGCATAGTTCGATAACAGGCCTTGTTATGGAACCGGCAACATCTTGCAAATAGAGCTGAACAGTTTCACAGCCTTTATATTTACCTGTGTTTTTCACTGTAACTTTAACTGATATTTTGCTGTCCATGTCATACGCATTCTTGTCAATAGTAGGCTCCGATATTTCAAACTGAGTATAGCTCAAACCGTATCCGAAAGCATAGGCAGGAAGTACGGTTGCATCCATATAACCTGTCACCCATTGAGCCTTAGGCCTCCACGGACGCCCGGTTCTCTTAGTGTTGTAATAGATTGGGCATTGTCCGCTATGTTGCGGATAAGTAACCGGCAATTTTCCCGAAGGGTTGTATTTTCCGGTAAGCACATCGGCAATAGAATTTCCGGCTTCCACACCCAACCACCAAGTGATAAGGATAGCATCGGCATACGGTTCCATGTCTTTGAAAACCAACGGACGACCTCCCATCACCAATGCAACCACTGGACAATCGGAGTTTTCCTTTAAGTTTTTCACCAACTGCTGATGATTCTTATTAATATTTATATCAACTTTAGATTTGGCTTCGCCCGATTCCATCGACTTTTCGCCTACGGCAACAATGATGAGATCATAATTTTTCAGGTCGGGCATTTCCAGCAATTCATTGTTGCGGAAATTATATCCTTCGTGATACGAAATATTTGCTTTCGGTAATGCTTTCTTCAACCCGTCCAACACTGTGATAACATATTCGGGTTTGCCCAATGCCGACCAATTGCCCAGCATATCCCATTGCGATTTGTTGAGCGGACCCACCACCGCAATATTTTTTACAGAATTTGCAATTGGTAATGCCGCTTCATTCTTGAGCAACACTATCGACTTGGCTCCCATTTCGCGAGCAATATCCCGATATTTACCGTTTATGTTTTTATCATCCAACTCATGCTCTCTGCGATTGAAGCAGTATGGATCGTCAAATAGTCCTAATTCAAATTTTTTAGTCAGTATTCGTCTCACCGCATCATCTATCAGTGCTACATCCAACAGACCTTCTTTTATCAGTTGTTCCAAATTCTTTATGTAACTTTCCGAACACATATCCATGTCGCAGCCGGCCAAAGCCGACAACAATGCCGATTCTTTTATGTCTTTGGCATATCCGTGCTTGGCAAGATCGCCGACAGATCCCCAATCGCTGACAACAAATCCGCCGAAACCCCAGGTATCTTTTAAAAGATCGCGCTGCAAGTATTTGTGGGCTGCCGCCGGGATACCATTAATTTCGTTGAACGAATGCATGAAAGTTGCCACCCCCGCATCTAACGCCGCCTTGAAAGGAGGAAGGTAAACCTGATGAAGCGTATTTTCCGAGATGTCCACTTCTGCATAATCTTTTCCTGCTACGGCAGCGCCATAGGCTGCAAAATGTTTTGCACAAGCCAATATCCTGTTCCGATTCTCGTATCCGTTTCCCTGAAAACCCTCGACCCGCACTTTAGCCACCTGTTTGCCATACCAAGTGTCTTCGCCCGATGTTTCCATCACACGCCCCCAACGAGCATCCCTCGACACATCAACATTAGGTGCAAAAGTCCAGTGAACACCATGAGCAGAAGCCTCTTCGGCTGCTATTTCTGCCGTTTTTCTCATCAATTCCAAATCGAAACTGGCAGCTTCGCCCAGAGGAATAGGGAATATTGTTTTCATGCCGTGAATAACATCAAGACCAAAAAGCAATGGTATTCTCAGACGAGATTTCATCGCCTCATCCTGATATTGATTTGCCCTTGTAACGGAAGTTACATTCAGCATTGAGCCTACCCTGCCCTCCCTTATTTCTCTCAGATGATCCTGATTGTTTATGACGGGTCCGGTGTTTTGCCTGTCGTTCGAATACTGATTCATTTGCCCTATCTTTTCTTCCAGTGTCATAAGAGACAACACAGAATCGACCTGCAGGCTGTAATCCTTCTTCCGAGACTGCGAATACAACGCAGACACGGCAAACAGAGACAATATTATGACAGATATATATCTTTTCATTTTTTGTAAATTTTCATGGCACATCCACCTCCGGAAGCCATTGATATATTTAATTTCCGATCTGCCGGGATGTTGATAATTTCTTTTTTATAATCAGAAGCTATCCTATTGGCATTTGCTCCATCTTTAAATATTTCGGCTTGCCAGCTACCTTCGCCAAGAAACGAAAGGTCGAGTTGCAATGTGCGTGCATCCCAATTGGTGAGCGCACCCAGATACCACACATTATCTTTCTGACGGGCAATTGATATGTATTTTCCTATTTCGCCATTCAAGGCAATGGTTCTATCCCAAACTGTGGGAATTGCAGTTATAAATCCGGTACATTCCGGTTCCCGCTCATAATTGTTAGGACTATCGCAAAGCATATTCAAAGGCGATTCGAAAACCACATATTCTGCCAATTGATGGCAACGGGTTCCTTGGCTCATAGGCTCATTGTTGATCGCACGGAATGTCTTTTTATTACCGTTGCGCATTGCCCCTTGTGTATAATCGACCGGACCTGCTACCATGCGTATAAACGGCATGGTTACATCATAAAGCACCTGATCTGTGTTTATATCAGACCATTTTTGCTGTTCTTGTCCGTGCACACCCTCATAGTTGATTATGTTCGGATAAGTCCGGTTAAGCCCGGTCGGTTTATACGTCCCGTGAAAATCGATTAGTAGTTTATATTTGGCAGCTAGTTCCGCAGTTTTGTAGTGAAAATCAACCATGGGCTGATCGTCCCTGTCCATAAAGTCTATTTTGAATCCTTTAATTCCCATTTCGGAATAATGGCGGCATACACGCTCCATATCCCGTTCAAAGGCATAATATCCCGCCCAAAGTATCAGTCCTACATTTTTAGACTTGGCATAAGAAATCAGTTTCTTCAAATCAATTGCAGGAACTACCTGAAATAGGTCTGCTTTGAGGTTTACTGCCCAGCCTTCGTCCAAGATCACGTATTCGATGTTGTTTCGAGATGCAAAATCAATGTATGCCATGTAGGTTTCGTTGTTCACTCCGGCCTCGAAGTCTACATTGTAAATTCCCCAGTTGTTCCACCATTCCCAAGCAACTTTTCCCGGTTTAATCCATGAGATATCGCTCACCCTCGAAGGCGAGGCCAGCTTGTATACCATATCACTATCTGCCAACTCGTTGTCGTTGGTAGATACGATGGCTATACGCCAAGGGAAATTGGTTTTGGCCTTACATTTGGCAATATACGGTTCCCGTTCGGTTACAATTTGTTGCAATTCATTATGCCCACCTTGTTTTGTAGATATGGGGAAAGGCGCAAAATGCGATTTCAGAGAAGTAGACGCATTGTTGTTTTGCAGATACATTCCCGGATAACTTTCCAAGTCTGATTCTGCTATACACAGCTTCTTACCTCCATCAAGCTCTACTACCACGGGTGTAAACATCAAGCGTTTCGGGTTGATGCCCGACAATGGAGTTTGAGTGTATGTGTTTTCGAAAGAATTGAAATATTGGGTTTCAAAGTCTTCGTATTTTGTTTTCACATACGGGATGTATGTGTTATAGTCTTTTTTGAAATTAAATACGGCTTCCTCATTCTTTACGATAAAATCTTTTTTACCTATTGACACAAAGCGGTATGCAACTCCCTCATTATAAGCACGGAATATGAGGCTGAAATCTTCCTTGAAATTCAAAACCATTTCATTGTAATGATCTCTTATCTCCTTTCTCTTATAAAAAGGTGAGGCAATCGTATTGTCAACCGAAGTTGTTTTCACATTTTTCAGGTGCGAATCTACCCCGAAGCTTTTGGCTCCATCCAACTCCATCGAAACGGAAGAAGCAGCTATCACCTCGTCACCTTCGTGAGTGACGGTATATGTTATCTTTTTATCGACCACAACACTTACACTCAATTTTCCGTCGGGCGACTTCAATTGATTTGTTTTCTGAGCAACAACACTTGTTGTGAAAATGAACGATATTATAAGAAGAATTAAATGTCTCATTGATTTGTATTTTTCTTTTTCTATTTCAAAATCTTCAATTACTTTATCACCTCGTATTCGTACAAAACAAAATCGTTGATATTTGGAATTTCCACTTCTATCAAGCCTTTTCGTCCTATTGTTTTATCTATTGTTTTTTGATTTTCCAGAATAGCTTTACAGCGGATTTTTGTTCCTTCCTCGAACCAGGTTTTGAGATATCCTTTTCTGTCGGGATTATTTTCCC
Organism: Dysgonomonas sp. 520; assembly: GCF_010501095.1. GTDB lineage: Bacteria > Bacteroidota > Bacteroidia > Bacteroidales > Dysgonomonadaceae > QVMP01. The sequence goes on from NZ_QVMP01000024.1 coordinate 53,968, forward strand.
TGAAAAAGAGCAAGTAACCCTTGTCTCCGTTCAGAGACTGAAAGCCTGTCCACGACTTGCCCGACGGTTCATCACCTATGGGAAGAATTGTTCCTAAATGAAAATCGTGCTGTATTTTTTTATAATTGTTTATCAGTTTTTTGATGCTTAGTGCTTCGTTAGGCAAGCCGCTTCCTTCAAACCAAGCCAAAGGTTGTCCTGCCATTGTTATGGCAAATAAATATTCGAAAGAATATACTGCCGGTGCGAATGGATCATTACCATACTTATCGGCATTGCGCCATTTGTTTAGAAACTCAATCTGCAGTTTTTCGGCAGGAACATATTTTGCCAATTGCCACAAATTACGCAGTGTGTGATAGGGATAATAGTTGCCCCAATCGGTATAGCGGTTTTCGAGAAATATATTTCCATATTCAGTAAACATGTGATAACCGGTTCTGCGTCCGGCAGTGGCATCCAGATTGAATACTACATTATTGTTTGTATTTTCAAGAACCTTATCAAATAGTTTTCTCTGGTTTTCTTCCGCTTTTTTGGTAGGAATTGCCAGACCATCAATTTTGAAAGTGCGGATTCCGTATTCATTATAAAGGTCGGTGATTGCCTGAGCATCTTTTTGCCAATCGGCATAGTCGTCCTGAACACTAGGATTGAACCAAAGACAAATTTCAACGCCCAGTTCTTTTCCTCGTTTCACTATCGGGTGCAAACCTCTGGGATATTTTACAGGATCGGGTTTCCAATAGTCAGGATTGTCCCAAATATTTTTGAACGATCCTTTGGCGACAGCCGAATTAGGGCTTTTGCCCACTTGCCATCCGTCATCAATCTGGAAATGAGTCATTCCCAACTCGGCAGCACGTTCAACCTCTATCAAACTAAATTTTTCATTTACTTTTGAGTCCTGGCTGCGGTCGCCCCAGGTATTCATCATCACCATTTCGTCCCGTCCGGGCAACAAGTTGCGTATATTTTTCTGATACGAACGCAAAGCACTTAGTTGCTCCAATTCGCCACCGCTATACACTCCTATTGCCACACTATAGGTTTTCACCCATTCATCTTTTTTTATGTCATTCTCGTTAATTCCAAGACCCGTAACCGTAAAACTTCCAAATTCGGCAGTAAAATCATTCCCTTTATAAGCAAGTTGAACGCTTGAACTTGGAGCCTCTTTCAGAAAGAAGAATCCTTTTTCGTCAATAGGATTATGAGCGAATAGAAGATTTCCCCTGTACGAATTTTTGCGGTATGGAATTACGTTTGTTTCAAAAACAAGATTGTTGTTCCAGTCGGTTACATCATAAAATTCCACAGTTTTCATTTGCCAGTGATTCCCTCCCGGATTGAACTGGTCGAGAAGCGCAGTAACTTGCTTCGATTTCATATCTTCGGCAAATTCGATATTCTTCTTATCCGCCATATTCTCTGTTCGTCCTCCAAACACACTATTGGTATAGCCTTTCAGATAGGTATCGCAAACTATTACCGAACTATTTTTATAGATACGGAAAACACGCTTCACCTGAAGTTGGTCGAGAGTAAACGACACTGTAGCCTCCAAGAAAGACGGATGGATTGCATTTTCCTTAACCTCTTGAGAACTAAAGGACGCATTAACCGCTTTGGGGGTATCTTTTGTTATGAGAAAATCGGATTTCTTATTTTTATTCAACCACGTATGCTTGCCCGGTTTATCGGTTAGGCTATACGTAATTATATTTCCGTCGTTCCATACAAATTTTCTTTCTACAAATGCATTTCCTATCACAAGAGTATCGTCTTGCAAATGGCTGTAATAACTCTCTTGTGAGTAGGATAAGGAAGAGAGAAATATAAATATGAATAATATGATTGAACTGCGTTTCATGGAAATTATATATTAGTCTTGTTTCAATGCTCTGGGTGCTTTTAAAAAGTTCTGTTCGTTAAAGCGTTGATTGTCGGGAATTCCGTCTGTTTTGCCTGCTCCCTCCTGCATCATCTTTTTCAATTCGTCCAGATGGTGCTGATATATTTTGCGTGGGGTTGAATTATACTTTTTACAAAGCGAAGCGGCCATACCTACTACTTCTCCCATCATTCCGGTGGTACGCATCACCCGTACAGTACCCAATGCCACATGAGTTACGCTGATGTTGCGTCCTGCCATGAAAAGGTTGTCCACATTACGGGAATAAAGGCAACGGTATGGTGCTGCATACGGATAAATTTTAATGTGCTTGGTTGCAGCCTTAAACTCTGCGCCCGGAAATCGTTCGGAATTTACCGGATCGGGAAAATGCAGGTCTATACTCCATGAAGCGGAAAAAGACGCGTCTTCGTGAAAAACATTTTTGTCAATATCATCCTGTTTCAGAATATAATCCCCTAGCAAGCGTCTGGATTCTCTTTTACCGGCAAAACAAGCTACCCAATCGAGGCTTCTATCTCTATATTTTGCATTATCTTTCAACTCGTTTTTCAAGAAACTCCAGTTAGAATAAACAACCATAAGTCCATAGTCACGAATACGTTCGAAATCTTTTATCTGATCCAGATTCATGCCTGTTTCCCATTTCCATTCGCCCATGGTTACTTTTTCGCAATTTCCTTCGTTAAAAACCACTCCGTATTTGAATTGAGGAAAACCTGTTTTCTTTCCTGTATCTTTCGAATACCATTGCACGGAAGACCCCATAGTCATTTTATCTGCAACCTCCGGAGCGAGTTCTTCACCAAATTCGCTACGACTTTCACGCCCCATCTTATAATCTGCACCTGCCAGGTAACCAATTGTTCCATCACCAGTACAGTCTGAGAAGAAAGGTGCTTTTAGGCGTATTTCATTTCCGTTTTCAATATGCTTGATTACGACCGAGCTTATTTTATCGCCATCCATATCCACGGCTATAGCCCGATAGTTGGCAAAAAGAGATACATTCTTTTCATTGGCAATAAATTCGTCCTTCTTCTTATCTTCATAAACTTCGGCAGGTTGAGCATTTCCTTCTTTCGAGTGACCGAATTCGCGAATCATGCGTCCCAAGCCTTTGTTCTGTTCCAATTCGATACTACCTCCCAGATGAACCCTTATTTCGGAACTGTTATTTCCTCCCAATACCGGACGGTCGTTGACTAAAGCAACTTTGCATCCTTGTCGGGAAGCGGTGGCAGCAGCGCACATTCCGGCAATTCCTCCACCCACAACAACAAAATCGAATGTTTCTGTTTCATTAGGTGTGACTGGAATATTCAACAGTTTTTTTCGGAACAACTCTAGCTCAGCCTGTTCTGCAGGAGGCATTTTACCCTTTTCCGTTGTAAAATAGATAGCATCACAACGTCCGTTAAAACCTGTAAGATCGTGCAATGCAACAGAAGTTTCCTTGTTTTTTATGTTTGCACTTCCTGCATATTGCCACTCCCATTGGTTTCCGCTTACGCCTAAAGCCGCCGGCAACTTTTTGCCGGCGATTTCAAGTTTAAATTTTCCTGCACCTTCTCCATTATGCCATGGACTTGTCCAGTTGAATGTGCGGACATATACATGGTATGTTCCGGTTTCAGGGAAAAGCACAGTTGTAGAAGCATCCTTTACAGGAACACCCATACCGTGTGCATTCAAATAAGGTGACCCCATCTGATCCATAAACTGTTGGTCGAGAATCCATCCTCCTTTATCTGCAAAACTTTCGGCCTCAACCAATACATCTGCAGCATAAGATTTTGAATGCAGAAACAGCAATAGAGAAAATAAGAATGTGTTTACTATATATTTTTTCAACGTTGTCAACTCTTTAATTGATTATAAAAAATGGTTATGTTATTTTACTTGCACATCAAGAAGTTTAACCCATCCTTCGGCGGTTGTTTCATCATTTACGGCAAGTTTAATAGCCGGTGCATTTTCTTTTTCTGTGTCAACAATTGCCACAGCCCATGTATATTTTCCGGCCGGAACATTTACCTTAGTTTTGAAATCATAAGTCTTAGGATTATCTTTCAACCAATCGGAAGGCTCACATTTATCGTCTATAAATATTCCTTTCGCTTTATTATTAGAATCTAACAAGGCAAAAGCAACTTTGTATTTATAATTCCATTGCTTGATGTTGTTCGGGAAATATCCCCAACCCATATTTCTCCAGCGGTGATTTATATTCACCTCTTGTCCCGAGTTTACATTTTCGGGCAGATATAATTGGTCTGGATAAAGACGATATCCTCCTTCGGAAACGAAATTTTGCACAAGAGAAAAACTTGTAGTGAACCATGTTTCTGTTTCATAACCAACCCTGAAGTCCATCATATTCACATGAGCTTCTCTTGAAGTTTCATATTCTCCCAATCTTACATCTTCAGGATGTCCTTCACGATACTTCTTGCTCGAGTCGGTCCAATATCTGTGTGTTCCACCAGTTATCCATCCGCCCTCCATAATGATAGGGACTTTGTAGTTCCAGCTTTTAGCAAAGTTTTTCTCCCAAGTTTGGTAATAATCGGTCATACCAAATGCATCTTGTCTGAGGCTGTATCCTTTTGAGATAGCTTTTGCCAACAATGTAGAACTGCTTTCGACAGCCGATGATGCCCAGCTTGCAGGGTGTCCAACCACACGGTGATAGTTGATAACTAAAGGAACTTTTGTAAATGTTTTGCTATACAAGTCAGTAACCCAATCAAAAACTTCGGCTTTAAGTTTCTCCGTATTATCAGTAACCTTTTCTCCTACGCTTTCATAAATCACATTATGAGCCTCGCCCCATTTACCCAAGCCATAAGCATCAATAAATGCTGTACGATCAGGGTCATTAAAGTCTTCGGCCAATGCTTTAATAAATTTTTCGTAGTATTGTTGGAAAACAGGATCTTGAGGATATGGAGTTATCCTGTCTGGGTAACTAGCATCTGCCAAATAATACTTAGCTCCGGCATCGAATACAAACTGTGGAGTATTTTGACGCTGGTCGCGTCCATCAACCACAATACGGAAAGCTATTGGCAACCCTCTTTTTCTGGCTCCCTCAATCATTTTTCCTACTTTTGTACTAGTATCTCTCCAAGCATATACACCATCCTGAGGATTCATATTAGCCCAACTCGTACGAATGTAACAAGCAGAAGCGTAGTCGATCACCTTAACTGTTTGAGCAATATCTGTAACCCAAAATTCCGTATCCCAATATGATTCGTCACCCGTACCCGAAGCATACATAACCCAACCAGTCAGCGGATTACGAAGAACTTTTGTTTTATTGTACTTGGTTTTCACCTGAGTCCCTGTAACGGGTTCATTTCCTCCTGGATCCTTATCCGAATCTGAGCAAGAATAGGATGTGAAGCTCAGAAATGCCGCTAGTATGTAGCTGATTATCATTTTACTTCTTATTTTTCTTTTGTTCATAATTAAAAAAATGATGTTAAAAAAGTATTCGGTTTATGTAATTGTAGCTAACAAAAACACAAAATGTTAAAAAGTGTATTTCAGAAAATATTGCCGTACTTTTATACCATACGGCAATATTTCGTCTAAGTATCTAAAGAGAGTTTCCTATTGTTTTTTTGCTAAAATTGTTTTATTTCTTAGGTCAAATACAATAAAGTTAGCTCCTGCCGGAAGTTTGTAGTACGAGTTACGGGTTTCACCGTCGTAACCACCATGCAAATCGCCTAGTTTATCTAAAGCAAGAGATAAGTTCTGACGTTTTCCATCTTCGGTTAGCGGATTTGTGTATGCATATGCAACATTTCTAAAGTCCGGATCACCATAGACAACAAACTTCACACCGTCTCCGCTTGACAATCCAGTACCCTGATAGATAAGTATTTGAGGATCGGCCAAACTTACCGATATTGTTCCTGGTTTTTCAGCAGAAGGCCACCAGCCCCAGCCAGTTCCTCCTCCAAAGAGCCACAAATTGGTAACAGTAGTTTGCACTTCTTCTTCACCTTTCATCCATGTAACAACGGCCGGTTCAAGAGCTGTAGCCGGAGAGTGAATAGTAACTTCAGAGTTTTCGAAGTCTACAATAACACGATATTCACCTGCAGTCTCTATGTTCCAGGCAACACGCTTATCTTGTTGCTCAACAGACTCAGCCTTACCATCTTGCAATGTTCCTTCTCCATCTTTAGGATTAAGATAATATTGCTTATCTCCTTCCGAAACTACCAATGGAATAACTAATTCACCGGGTTTCAGATTAACCAACACTGCATATTTGCTTTCATTTTCCAGAGTTTTCTCTATCTCTATTGTAGCATTATCCAATGCGCTTCCCGACAGAGTCACTTTTTCCGGTACAGGAACTTCTTCTTTAAGTGCAGCTACATTTATTGTTATATTACGCACCTCAGGAGCCTCGAAAGTTGAACCACCTTCCCACTGAGCCACAACTCTAAACTCGAGTTGAAAAGGCTTAGTTAAAGGCAATTTCCATCTATCAACTATCCAGCTATACAGTTGCTCGGAAGTGAAACTTCTGCTGAATATGCCATCTTCTTCTGCGTTAATAATAGCTGTAGATGTTCCATAGTTATTCCCAACAACATCCAATTTTGATGTATAGAAAACCATGTTGTCTCCTGCCGCTTCCCTAGCCGCAGTCCATTCAAAATTCAAGATATATTCTCTAGGGTTATCCAGATCTATTACGATATCATAAGAATCTGCTTTAAGTTCTAGCTTCTCTTGAACTTTTGGGATATCCTTGATCTCATTGTCGCATGCACTCAACAGAATTCCGACAAATAATAAAGGCAATATTTTATATATAAATTTTACTCTTTTCATAATATATTTTTTTGCGAAAACTTTTAGATTCAGAAACTGTCTGAACTGTATAATATCAAACAGTTTCTTCTTCTAATTTTCAATATTAATTATCATATCCTGGATTTTGAGGAAACTCTGCCCCCTGATTAGCATCGATAATAGTTTGAGGAATAGGCCACAATAACAACTTATTTATTAAGCTATTATCTTTTTCAATCTTCTCTTTTATCTTTTCATTGTGTGCTTTTACACGCTCAACTATAGTTTCAGTACGAACCAATGTGAAACGACGGCTCTCTTCTCCTACCAATTCGCGGATTCGTTCGTCAAGCAATTCATCCATTGTCATTTCTGCAGCACTAAGATCAGGAGCACCGGCACGACGACGTACCTCATTTACCGCATCAGCAGCTTTTTGAGGATTATTTTGTCCCAGATAAGCTTCGGCAAGCAACAGATAAGTTTCCGCCAGACGGAATTTCATTCTGTCTCTATAACTACCGGTAAGACTTAGGTTTTCTTCACGTCCATAGAAAAACTTAGTTGGTGTAGGGAACAAATGTTTTGTCGAAAACCACGTTTGTTCCGTTATATTACATTTTTTACCAAACAAAGCCGTTTCCTCAGGGTTGTTGTAGTACCAGTCGCGTTTGATATTGTAGTTCGAATTACGAATATCATTAGCATTGAAAATACCCGGATAATCACCTTCGGCATTGGTGCCTTTAGTACCTACCCACCATTTCATCGGAACTATCTGAGCAATACCACGACCACCCAATGTATCTGCCAATACAAAACCTTTTAGTCCGGAATAGTTAGGAATCCAAGCTCTACGTGTCCAGTCTGTTGAGTTAGTACCTCCTCCAATTGCGTTGAACTCGAGCTGTAAAACCCAAATACTTTCCCTGTTACCACTTTTTCTGTTTTGATTATTTTCTATAAACAGGTCGCTAAACACGTCTCCAGGTTTATTCTTATTTACTCCGTAACGTGTTTTCATCAAACCATAATGCTTACTGTCAATCACTTTAAGAGCAGCTTTTTCTGCCTCCTCATAATTTTTTTGGAAAAGATACATTTCACTCAACAAGTGGTACGCAGCCCATTTGGTAAGTTTTCCATCTTTCACTTCATCAGGATTTTCCGGCAAATATTCAATTGCAAATTTCAAATCGTCTATAATATGCTCCAACACCTCAGCTTTAGGTGTACGAGTAAAATCAAATCTGAAATCATACATTATCCTTTCTACGTATGGCACATCTCCATAGAGATAGACCAATGTACGATAGGCGTAAGCACGAAAGAAACGAGCCTCAGCCTGGAAACGTTCTTTATCGGTTGGAGAATCCCAATTCGTGTTTTCTTCGGAATAACCCAAAATTAAATTAGCTGAAGCAATTAAGCTATATGCCCAATTCCAATACGAACCAACAAATCTTTCCGCTGGTGTAAGTGTGAGATTTGCGAAGTTTGTCAAAGATCCATCACTATTTATGGCCTCTACAATGTCTGTGGCAACATGCAATGCTTCATAAGCACACGCATTACCATGCATAAATGCATCTTCCTCTCCCCATGTATTATATTCGGCACGAGTAAGAGCATAAAGTCCGGCAGAACCCACTTCAAACCCATAGGTGCTGGTGTAAGTGTTGGTAGGAGCTAATTCCCCTTTCAATTTCTCTTCCAAGAAATCGTCACATCCGGTTGTTAAAGAAGCCATTAACACAACCGCTATAGCTGTTTTTATATATTTTTTCATTTTAATCTCGTGTTTTAATTAGAAGTTAACATTTAATCCCAACATATAAGAACGAGCTGTCGGATAAGAAGCCATCCATCCATTATCGTAGTTCAAGATTTGTCTCATGTTAGAGAATGTATGCAAATTGTTAATACTTAAATTTACATTTACAGCACTTAAACCTAATTTTTTAACCAGTTCTTTATCCAGATTATATCCTAGAGTTATATTTTTTATCTGAACGTAATTTTGTTTTTTGTAATAACCATGTCCTAAAGTATTTACATAACCAGGAGAAACAATATCGGCATTTGTATTTTCGGGAGTCCAATAGTTTGCATCACGTACATAGTTACCTATACCGTATGCCCACGATCCAATATTAGCTAAATTGTCTTCGCGCCATACACCGAATACTCCATTTACGAGGAATGAGAAATAAAACTGATCATACGTAAATGTATTACCCATCGACATAGTGAAACTTGGTCTCTTATTACCTATGATTTTTTTGTCTTTGGCAGTTATGTACCCGTTTCCATCCGTATCTTCCAGTTTTGCTGATCCGGGTGCAGCTCCTTCTTGTATTTCTTTTTCAACTCCATTTTCATCCGTATAGAAAAATTCATCACCTTGTTGCCAAATACCTACCACATTATAGTCGTAGACAACTTGCAGAGGCTTACCTATAAACCATTTGTTATTGATATCATCCGTTTTATCGTTCTCTAGTTCTACAATTTTATCACGGTTCAAGAAAAAGTTAAGATTAGTATTCCATCTGAATTTTTTCTGATCAATATTTACCGAATTCAATGTTATTTCAATCCCTTTATTACGCGTTTTACCAACATTATCCAGAATTCTGCTGAAACCATTCATAATAGGAACATTCCGAGACATAAGCAGATCGTGTGTATTAGAGATATATCCCTCAATGGTTCCGCTCAAGCGCCCTTTGAAAAGTTGAAAATCCAAAGCAAGGTTAGTGGAATAAGTAGTTTCCCACTTCAAGTTCGGATTACCAACACCGTTACCAGGCAGATAAACTGTATTAGCCATATCACCTCCATCACCCCAGATATATTTTACTTTAGAATGGAGACGATCTTGCGAATTATAGTGACCTATCTCATTATTACCATTGGCTCCATACGAAGCTCTTAGTTTAAGCATATCTATCCAAGCAACATTGTCTTTTATAAAATTCTCTTCACCCACATGCCAGGCAAGTGCTGCAGACGGGAAGAATGCATATTTATTATTTTTCGCAAAAACAGAAGCTCCATCAGTACGTCCGGTCACAGTTGCCAGATACTTTCCTTTATACGCATAGTTTAGTCGGAACATATAGGACATCATTGCATATTCATCTATGCCTGAACTTGCCTTTGTTTTCCGCTCAGCAGTAGCTATCATATTATAGCCAGGGTCGTCACTTACAAAACCTTCTGCACTTGTCGAAGATGAAAGCGTTTTATTTTCTTCCAAACTAAATAATCCTGTTACATCGAACCGATGGTTACCGATTTCCCTATCGTAACGGAGTATATTTTCCCATGTATAGTCAGTTCTGTGTGAATTGCTTATACTTGCTTTTCCGCCCACTTCTCCTGGTTTTTCCCGTCCTTCATATGTATCACGTCCATAATATGTTCCGGTAAAACCACTTCTATAACCATACCCAAAATTAGTTTTGAATGACAAGCCTTTGATAGGTAATAAAATATTAGCATAAGCACTGAGGAAAAAATTCCGGGTGGTTTTATCCTGGTCTGCATTTACATTCATCATCGGATTGGTGAGCAGAGAATATTCCATAGGTTCGGCAATATAATAACCGGCTTCATCTTTGTATTTACCATAAGGACTCTGTTTTATGGCATGCTCTATATTGGGAGTAATACCTCCGTTTTCCTTTTGTACAAATTGTGTACCCACACCAATAGTTAACCACTTGTTGAAAGTTTGATCAATATTTACAGATATGTTAGTACGCGTGAGATTGGAGTTATAAACTACACCTTCCTGATCCAGGTAAGATATCGCAGCCATATATTTGGTTTGCTCTGTACCTCCCGTTATCGATACCTGATGATCCATTGAAAATCCGGTTTGGAAAATATAATCCTGCCAGTCGTGCGTAACTCCATTAATGTAATTATCCTTTTCGCTTGTACTTATTATGTTTCCGTAAATAGGGTCAAGTTCTTCTCCGGAATATTCTTCTTTAAGACGCTTCACATCCTGCTTAAACCGTATAAATTCATTTGGACCCATTACCTGAATCCGTTGCATTGGTTCAGATACCCCAAACTGAGCTTTATAAGTTACCTGAGGTTTTCCCTCGGCTCCTCTTTTTGTCTGAATAAGTATTACACCATTAGACCCACGCGATCCATAAATAGCTACAGCCGAAGCATCTTTCAATATAGACATACTCTCAATAATATTCGGATCAAGGTCCCCCAACGATCCGCCATATGGAATTCCATCCAAAACAATCAACGGATTGTTTCCGGCACTTAAAGAGTTTTGACCACGAATAAGGATAGATTGATCGGCTCCGGGAGCGGCATTAGATGTTGTGATACTTAAACCGGCAACCTGTCCCACCAAACGGTCCATCAGGTTACTGGTCGAAACCATTCCCAACTCTTTTTCACCAACAACGGAAAGACCTCCGGTAAGGTCCTTTTTCTTCATCGATCCATATCCAACAACAACCAATTCATCGAGCAATTCGCCTTCGGTCATTGTAATGTTCACAACTCCTGAAGAAGGTACTTTTGCCTCAACATTAGCAAAGCCTACATACGAAAAAATCAATGTAGCTCCCCGAGAAGTCTGCAATGAAAAATTTCCGTCTATATCAGTAATTGTACCCGTAGTTCCACCTTTCGGACGAACTGTAACCCCAATCAGGGCTTCTCCTTTTTTATCAACCACCTTTCCGGTAACTTTAAAATCTTGTTGCATATCTGCGTACGCCTGTACTGTCGAAAGCAAAAGTGAAGCAACAAGTAACAAACAGAATTTTAGTCTTTTTTGTGTTTTCATTTATTTATATTTAAGATAAAATTTAAACTATGATTTGTGTTTTCATCTTCATTACTAATTGCCCAGAAGGAGGCTCTAATGTTTGTGACAGAAATCTTTCCATCGTGGTTTGTTTCTTCATACGTTTAATAAGGTTTCGTTAATAAATATAAATTGGGCTTGCAAAGTCCATAAATGCTCGATAAGGAATTGCATTTATTTTGTCCACGCCCATGTGCATTGATTATACTTCTGTAAAGGTAGGAGAAGGGGATATACGGCTGGTTATCGATTTATTCAGAAAAGGTTTCAATTTGTACAGAACCCTTAAAAAGCAGTATTTATAACAAAAAAAAAGAAGTCTTCAAGACTTCTTTTTAAATTCGGATGGTGTTAGTTCGAAATGTTTTTTAAAACAAATACTAAAATATTTGGGGTTGACAAACCCGGTCATGTCTGCAATTTCGGATATAGTCAGATCCGACTCTTTTAACAGTTGTGCGCTACGCTTAAGCCGAACATCCATTATGAATTCTTTGATAGACATTCCTGTTATATCATTTATCTTTTGATACAAGAGTGTACGCCCAATTGCCATATCAGACACGAAAGATTCGACATTATAATTATTGTTGCTAATATTTTGCTCTATGTGTTCCATTGCCTTTTTCAGCAACTCTTCGTCCATAGAAGATATAGTAATCTTAGATGGTTCGGCAATATATTTCTTACTGTACAGCTCTTTCAGCTCTTTTTGGTTTTTTATTAGATTATCTACCTGCTTAAGCAGAAAATCCATTTCAAATGGTTTATCTATAAATACATTGGCACCATTGTCTAATGCTTTGATCTTATTTCCGGTTTTTTTGCCCATCCCCGATAAAACAATTATAGGTATATGGCTCGTCTTTATGTTCGAACGCAGAGTGCGACAAACTTCAAAACCATCCATTTCCGGCATCATCAGATCGGTAATTACAATTTGAGGATATATCTTCTCTACCTTAACAATCCCTTCACTTCCATTAACGGCAGTGTATACATTATAGAACTCCAATAGCTGTTGTTCCATATAATTCCTCAAATCGGGATTATCTTCAATAACAACAATACTGTGAGCCTTACGGCTTCTGTTGTCATTTAAATTCGTCTCTTTCGATTCGGCCAAAATATTGTCTATTTCAGAAATAGTATATTCGTACGAGACTGTATTGCTATCTGTATTTTCCGTATCCAATGTAAAAGGCAGAATCACGGTAAAGGTGACTTTCGAATCGGCCGAGTGCAAAATTATTTTTCCATCCAAGCTGCTTACCAATTCTTTTACAATGGCCAACCCCAAACCGGTACTTTCTTCAAATGCCGGCCTTCCGGAAGACAAACGATTGAATGACTCAAATATTTCTTCTTGTTTATCATCGGGGATCTCTGCATCAGTATTAGTTACTGCAATAGATATATATTCGGTATGAGGTTTCAGTAACAACTCAAGGTTTGATATTTCTTCCTGCGTTGTTTTTTTAATTTTCACACCCACAAATCCATTATCGGAAGTATATTTTATAGCATTAGAAAATAAGTTTGTGAAAATCTTTTCTATTACATCATGATCGAATTTGGTGTAAAACTCTTCAATCTCTGAGTTTATATCTGTCTCTATCCCTTTTTTATTAGCATAAAGTTCAAACAGCGAAAAAATGTTATTTATGTATTGAATCAGATCGCCGGATTGCTGATTAAATGTAATTTTTTGACTTTCTATCTCTCTAAATTAGACATTATATTCAATAAAATTATATATGATTAAAAATCAATGAATTTGTAATTCTAAAATTATGCAGACCGCAAGCAATAATCATGACTAAATCGTCAAAACCA
>NZ_QVMP01000025.1:0-46894 GCF_010501095.1 Dysgonomonas sp. 520
CAAAAGTAATGGATTGGCCTTTTTTATTAGAAAATTTTAAGTAGCAACTTAAATTAATTATTACTTATATCGTTCATAGATGTTTGACTAATCAGGAAGTCTTAAAGCCAGATATTCTCAGTATAGCCAATGAATATGATTCCCGTATTATTGAGTATGTAGAATTAGCATATCAAAACAATATTGACACTCTGGCTCTGGACGAACAAGGCAAAATCGGCTATACACTCAAAACCATGAGCGCAGCCTTGTGGGCATACAACTATTCTTCTGATTTTTATTCGGCATTACGCGCTGTTATCGAACAAGGAGGTGATGCCGATACGAATGGCGCTGTGACCGGAGCATTATTAGGACTGAAATTTGGGTTCAACTCTATCCCCACACATCTAGTTGAGAATCTGGTTGGTAAAGATACTTTAGCCGATAAAGCAAACGCTTTTCTAGTTTAACATTCTTTTTCCGTTATAACCATCCTTATGGAAAAATAAAACTCCAAAAGCAAATAACTTTTGGAGTTTTATTTTCTAAATGACTCTTATTTCGTAGAAAACTTATAAATACATGTTTGAGTATAAGTTTCTCCCGGTTTCAATAAGGTAGATGGGAATTGAGGTTGATTGGGTGTATCAGGGTATTTTTGGGTTTCCAAAGCTACTGCTTCCCTGTAATTATACGTTTTACCATATTTTCCTACAACTTTTCCATCAAGGAAATTGCCGCTATAAAACTGTAAACCTGGTTGATCTGTGAATATTTCCATAAAACGCCCACTTGTCGGCTCGTAAAGACTGGCGATAAGTTCAACGTCTTTTTCTGACTTTCTGTCTACTACCCAGTTATGATCATATCCCATTCCATTTTTCAACTGAGCGTTATCCACATCAATTCTATCTCCAATAGCTGTTGGCTCACGAAAATCGAAAGGAGTTCCCTCAACAGGCGCAATCTCTCCCGTTGGGATCAATACGCTGTCAACAGGAGTAGTGCCACTTGCATTGATCGTTAGCAAATGATCTGTGATAGTTCCGTTTCCAGCACCTTTCAGGTTGAACAATGAATGGTGAGACAAATTGATATGCGTCGCCTTATCTGTTGTTGCTTCATAAGTAATCTTAAATTCATTTTCAGGAGTCAGGGTGTAAACCATTTTCACTGTAACTGCTCCCGGAAAACCCTCTTCTCCGTCCGGCGAAACATAAGACAATGCGATCGAGTTTTTATCAACGTTATCCACATTCCATACTTTCATGTCGAATCCGTCCGGACCTCCGTGAAGAGTTTGCCCATTGTCGTTTTGAGGCAGTTGGTATTCTTTTCCATCAATCGTAAAACGGCCTTTAGCTATACGGTTTGCGAAACGACCAACCACCGGGCCGAAAAAGCGGTTCCCATTGTGATTTATGTACTTATCAATATTATCTTGTCCCAGAACAATATCTTCGTATTTTCCGTCCTTATCCGGTATCCACAAAGAAATTACATGCCCTCCGAAATTAGAAACCTGCATGGTTATGCCATTTCCCGATTCAAGGGTGTATAGCTTAACTTCTTTCCCCCCTACTGTTGTACTAAATGCCGAATCGGACATTAATGTGATTTCGCCACTCCCTTGCGACGAATCTTTTTGCTTACTGCCTCCACAAGAGAACAAACAAAGTGCCAAAGCGAAATATAAAACCTTTTTCATAAATATTTTTTTAACAAAAATTCCCACCGTGAAGATAATCAAAAAAAGAATAATCACGGTGAGAATTTTAAACATAATAATCAAAACTAACGTGCAAATATTTTTATTACTTTGGTAAGTAAATAACCTTAGTTTCTACCAAAAATACCAATAGAACAAAGCACAACAAGCAACAACTCCGAGCGATGCAATAACATCCCACTTGTTCCAGCTTTTCCAGATTTGTTTTTTGTAGTCGCTTGTGAAAGTAATGGCATCTATCTGCTGAGCAGTTGGTTTTGCAGTGAAGAATGACACCACAATCATTAGCACAACGATGAAGACAAGCAGCCAGATCTCAAAAATCAGCCAGTTTGTTTGCCAGAACCAAGTTGTACTTTCCCAGAACCAGCCTGTCATATCAGCTTTTCCTGTATCGGTAAAGATATTTGTAAGCAAACGTACCATACCCAGAATGAAGCCGACTATCATACCCACTTCTCCGGCCTTGGGTGTAATTCTTTTCGAGAATATTCCGAGTGCGAATACGGCAACCATTGCAGGAGCAAGCAGCGATTGAATACCTTGCAGATAGTCGTAAAGACTACCCAGACTCATCATCACGGGTATCCAGATAATACCAAGCACTACTACCACAACCGTTGCAATACGGCCTACCAAAACGTAATTGGCTTCACTCTTATTTTTGAACTTAGGTTTATAGAAGTCTTCCGTAAACAGCGTAGCGCATGAGTTAAAGAATGCCGCCAAAGATGCAACCAATGCCGATATGAAACCAATGGTAACAATTCCTTTTACACCGGCCGGCAACACAAATTTAACCATCGAACCGAAGGCCGTATCAGGGTCTTCCAATGTGAAACCGCTCTCTGGTCGTGCCGCCAAGGCAGCCGCCACCATACCCGGTATCAAGAACATAAACACAGGTAACAGTTTGAAATAACCGGCAGCGATAGAACCTCTGCGGGCACGTTTCATCACCACTTCGTTAGACTCACCTTTGCGTTGTCCAAGCACACGTTGAACGATGTGCTGGTCGGTACACCAATACCAGAAACCGATAATTGACGCTCCAATGAATACCCAAAAACCGGGATAGTCGTCATACATCGGGTCTCCTGTTTCGAAGTGGAACATATGGTTTGTGCCATACGCAACCCCGTCGGTTCCTACGTTCAGTGTTTTAGAATGTTCTATCATTGCAGTCCAACCCTCAACAATGCTGCCTCCTCCAAGTGCCGATAATCCTAAGAAAAGCACAAGGAATGAGCCAAGAATAAGTATAGGAGTCTGGATTGCCGACAGCGTCATCACGCCTTTCATTCCTCCCAAAACAGTAAAGATACCAGTCAAGACTATCAAGCCGATTGCTCCGTACCAGAATGGTAAGCCAAGAAGACTTTGCATGAAGATACCTCCGGTAAACGCTGTTACGCTGACTTTAGTTAATACATATGCAATAAGGGTAATGATAGACAACCACGAACCCGTTGCAGGTGTGTAACGAGTCTTAAGGAAATCGGGCATCGTGATGATTTTACCCATCTTATTGTTCATCAGTTGATAGAACGGAACAAATAGCCATCCCAAGATAAGTATCATCCAACCTTGCATCTCCCAGTGTGCCATACCCACACCCGATTTTGCTCCTGTTCCGGCAAGACCTACAAGGTGTTCCGAACCAATGTTCGCCGCAAAAATAGCTGCTCCGATAATGTACCAAGGCTCACCTTTACCAAACAGGTAGTCTTCGCTGTTGGCTCCTTGCTGCAAACGTTTGTCTTTTTGTACCGAACGCCAAACAGCCCACGTTACCGCCAATATCCCGACTCCGAGAATCAGCCAGTCGAGCCATATAAATTCATGTGAATTCCAATTCATTGTTTTTATAATTAAAAGTGAAAAGTGAAAAGTGAAAAATATGAGAAGTGGAAGAACTGTATCAAAAGTCTTTTAGTCTGTCATCCCGAGCTTGCCGAAGAATCTGTTTTGTCTGATTATTACAATTTTCAGGTTCTTCATTACATTCAGAATGACTGTATATTTACTTTAGATTAGCCTTTTTCCTCGCTTCACAATAATTTTTCATTCTTCATTTTTAGTTTTTCATTTAGTTAAATAATTCCGTTTCGGTAAATTTACCTAATTTTTGATATTTTTCGTATATCTTCATATAAACTTTGTGTTTTTCTTCATCCGGTTTATATTCTTGTGCAAATCCTTGTCCCATTGCTTTTTGAGCAGCTTCGATATTCGGATGAACACCCGCAGCAACAGAAGCAAACATTGCTGCCCCGAAAGCACATGCCTGTTCCGATTTCGCAACCTTAATAGGCATACCCAACACATCGGCGAGGGTTTGCATCACCAAAGGAGATTTCAACGAAATACCGCCGATACCGATCACGCTATCTATTTCAATACCATTCTCGATGAAACGGTCGATAATAGCTTTCGACCCAAAGGCTGTTGCTTCTACCAATGCTTTGAAGATCAACGGAGCTGAACTGCCCAAATTCAAACCTGTTATAGTTCCCTTAACCAATTGGTTAGCATCCGGCGTGCGGCGTCCGTTCATCCAGTCTATTGCCATAACAGAACTTTCCGATACGGGTATTTTTGCTGCTTCGATTGACAACTCAGGAATCATTTTATCCAAAGTTTCTTCTATCAGCTTATCTTTTGTCTCTTGATCTATCAGACTTGAATTTTTCAGGATATTCTCGAAAGGCCATGCCAATACCGATTTGAACCACGCATAGATATCGCCGAATCCGGATTGCCCTGCTTCAAGTCCAATCATTCCCGGAATAACCGAGCCGTCTACTTGTCCGCAAATACCCGGAATCAGTTTGCCGTGCATCTTATCGTAAGGAACCACCATAATGTCGCATGTAGATGTACCAATTACACGAACAAAGGCCTTAGGTGTTATTTCAGCACCTACTGCACCCATGTGGCAATCGAAAGCCCCTACTCCAACAGCTACATTTGTGGTCAAACCAAGTCGGTTTGCCCATTCAGGAGTCAGGTTGCCTACTTTCACTTCGCTGGTGTATGTTTCATGGAACAAGTTATCCCTGAGACCTTTCAGTTCGGGTGCAACTTCCACTAAAAAGTCTTCTGTTGGCAATCCGTCCCATTCTCTCAGCCACATAGCTTTATGTCCTGCTGCACAACGGCTGCGAATGATATCCGCAGGTTTTGTTGTTCCTGTTATCAATGCAGGCATCCAATCGCAATGCTCGATCCAGCTGTATGAGTCTTCTCTGATAGAGACATCTTCTTTCAAAACATGAGCCATTTTTGCCCATACCCATTCGCTGGAATAGATACCTCCTTCATAAGCCGTATAATCGATAGGCCAACGTTTTGCTATTTCATTTATTTTTGCCGCTTCATTTATTGCCGTATGGTCTTTCCACAGAACGAACATGGCATTCGGGTTTTCCGCAAATTCGGGGCGAAGTGCCAACACTTGTCCTTCTTTATCGATCAATGCGGGTGTAGATCCTGTGGTATCGAACGACATTCCTACCACTTGTTCGGCTGTTCCTGCGGGAGATTTACTTAAGGCTTCTTTAATTGATTCTTCAAGAGCTTCCACATAATCGAGCGGATGTTGACGGTACTGGTTTTTCGAAGGATCGCAATACATCCCCTTCATCCAGCGTTTATAGTATTTTACGGAAGAGGCTACCTCTTGTCCTGTTCCTGCTTCAATGATTACCGCCCGGCACGAGTCTGAACCGTAATCCAATCCTATTACATATTTCATGATATTCTAATTTGCAAATGTGTTAACAAGCCAATATGCCAATGTTTTTATAGTATCATTGGCACATCGGCGTATTAGCTGGTTGTCTTATTTTAATGCTTTATTCAGCATATAATATACTTCGTTTACTTTCAGCTCGAACTTGAATTTGTCGATGGTTGTGTTTTCGTCTATTACGATAGCTTCTATTCCTGCTATTTCGGCATAGTCTTGCCAGTATTCAACAGTCAAGTCATAAGAAAATGCCGAGTGATGTGTTCCCCCTGCAAGAATCCAAGCGCCTGCACCTACTTCAAAGTTAGGGCGTGGAATCCAAAGAGCCGAAGCAACAGGCAATTTTGGAAGAGCTTTACTCTTAATACAGTCTACCTTATTCACAATCAGGCGGAAACGGTTACCCATATCCACAATAGTTGAAGCAACACCTTCTCCTTCTTTTGATGTAAACACCAAACGTGCAGGATCTGCTTTTCCTCCGATGCCTAGCGGATGAACTTCCAATCTTGGTTTGTCTTGAGCAATCATCGGAGACACTTCCAACATGTGCGATTGAAGGATGGCACTGTTTTCACCGTCAAAATTCAATGTATAATCTTCAAGGAATGAGCAACCTTTAGGCAAGCCTTGTCCCATTACCCACATAGTACGGCAAAGAGCTGCTGTTTTCCAGTCGCCTTCCGCACCAAATCCGTAACCTTCTGCCATTAAGCGTTGACAAGCCAATCCCGGAAGTTGATCAATACCATCAAGATTGTCGAAGTGTGTTGTGAATGCTTTTGCACCCGTTTCTTTCAACAAACGACGAAGAGCAACTTCGATACGCGCGGCTTTTACCACTTGCTCGTATTCGTGCGAGCCTTCTTTGATGGCACTGCAATCGTATTCTTTTTTGTATGTATCAAGTAATGCGTCGATTTCAGCATCGGTTACATCGTTTTGATAATCTCTTAAGGTTGCAATATTATAAAAATCGACGTGATAACCTAAACGCATTTCAGCTTCTACTTTATCTCCGTCCGTAACGGCAACATTGTTCATCTGGTCGCCTAAGCGGATAAGCAACATATCCTGAGCATCAGCCCAACCGGCACAAACTCGTTGCCATACTGCGATTTTCTTCTGAGCTTTTTCGTCTTGCCAATGTCCTACAACAACCTTGCAAGGTCTGCGCAAACGTGCTACGATGTGCCCGAATTCACGGTCGCCGTGAGCCGATTGGTTCAGGTTCATAAAGTCCATATCCATAGTATCCCAAGGTATTTCCTTATTGAACTGTGTATGGAAATGAAGCAACGGTTTTTTCAATTCCTGCAATCCGTGAATCCACATCTTTGCAGGTGAGAATGTGTGCATCCAAGTCATAACACCGATACACTTGTCGTCATTGTTTGCAGCTTTGAAAGTTGCTGTAACTTCTTTTGCCGAATTAACTGTTCCTTTGTAAACTACTTTCACAGGTAGATTGCCCGAATCGTTCAAGCCTTTTACCATTTCGTTTGAGTGTGCATCTACTGCTACTACTGCATCACCTCCGTAAAGCAATTGTGCTCCGGTTACAAACCATACTTCTAAATCTTTGAAATTCATGATCTTTATATTTTTAATTAGTTAATTAATTTGATAATATATTTAAAGCGATGATATGCTAATGTGCCAATAACTAATTTGCCTAATAAATTAATTTTCAAATTGGCTCATTGGCATATTAGTTTATTAGTTTCATTGCCCATAATAAGCTCCCGGTCCGTGTTTGCGGAAGAAATGCTTTTTAATCAGGTCTTCATTCATTTTCAATTGTGGATTGATATTGTACGAAATGAATGCCATCTTTGCAACTTGCTCCATAACTACGGCATTATGAACGGCATCGTGCGCATTCTTTCCCCACGAAAACGGTCCGTGATTGTTCACCAATACTCCGGGAGTGAAGTCCGGATTCAGTTCTTTGAAACGTTCTACAATTACATTTCCTGTTTCCAATTCGTATTGACCTTCAATTTCACCTGCAAACATCTGACGGGTACAGGGAATAGCATCCTTGAAGTAGTCGGCGTGAGTTGTGCCGATATTCGGAATATCGCATCCTGCCTGAGCCCATGCTGTTGCATAGGTTGAATGTGTGTGAACAATTCCTCCGATATTCGGGAAAGCTTTATATAATACTAAATGAGTAGCTGTGTCGGACGAAGGTTTTAATTTCCCTTCAACTATATTTCCGTCCAAATCCAACACAACCATATCTTCGGCTTTCATAAGGTCGTACGATACACCCGAAGGCTTGATCACAACCAAACCTTTCTCTCTGTCTATTGCACTGACATTGCCCCAGGTAAATATAACCAATCCGTGCTTCACCAAATCGATATTGGCATCAAACACTTCCTTTTTTAGTGACTCTAACATACTGATTATTAACTTTGAGAGTTATAAATAAATTATAAGTGTAAAACAAACACTAATTACAGTGTACAATATTAAGAATAAGTGTTTAATTATACACTTAAAAATAATGTGTTATGCAACATAATTCAAAAAAAATAAAAACAGCCGATATAAATGTTTTATACCGACTGCCCTTATATAATAATCCGAACTACTGTTTATTCTACTTTATGTACAAGTTTTACGTTATCTATCCACAAACGGCTGTTTATATTTCCGGTGTATGCACCTCCATTGCTGGACGAGAATTGCAAAACGATATGGGTAACAGCTTCATCGGGTTTTGCCCATTCTGTTTCCTGAATCGGCACCATCTTTCCCTTACTGTTACGGGTATAATAAGCTATGTCGCCACGCTTCAATCCCATGTAAGGTTTATAAAAACTTTTTGAAGTAATATCTCCATATTGTATTGTAACCCTATGTCCGTTTTGCCATGTATTGTTAGTTCTGCCATATCGCTCCCAACCTGTGGCAACACGCTTGGCAAATACATTTCCGGCCTCATCCTCCCAACGATGCTGCAACAGTAATTGCACTTCCGCCATATCCGGTTCGTTCAACTGATGCTTTTTACCGAATCCGGTTGCCTTCGTACACAAGCCTCCGGTTACGACCTTATAGTCGTACATCAATGCAATTGGACGCCCTGTGTAGGGAATACCCGTAACTAACTTACTCTGAGGGTTACTCGTACTTGTAATAGGTTCAATCATTTCGCCTAAAAATATAGTGCCGCTGGCAATGACATCTATACTTATCAATCCCAGAACTTTACATTCTTCCATGCGGGTTTCTAAGCGGGCACAATAGCCATTGTCCCGTTTTTCGGGGAAAACCGTCACACTGCCTTTAGTCACGCCTTTTACTTTTGCCAAAACCGACGAAGTAGCCCAAGGCGATTTTCGGTTTTTAAAGGCTGTATTATTAAACAGAGTATCGCCCGATACTATCTCATACAAATACTTTGTATTACCTCCAATTATAGAAGATTCCTTTACCTCCCGAACCATCCATTTATCCATATCTCCGAAAGATACGGGAGCTATTCTTTCTTGTTGAGCATTCAAACTTAATGCCAATGAACAGAAAACAGTAGCGATGAGCTTCTTTTGATTTTTACTTTTCATCTCACATACAATTTAAAGTGTCAATATTCTAGTGATATACTTTTCTTTTCTCTATCATCATCTTATCTTCCTTTTTCAGATTGGCTTGATAAAAGAAAATCGGCTGATCGTGATCATCCAGATACATTCTCTTTTTCACCTTAAACTCACGATTCACTAAAGACAAATCATGCTCCAGATAATCGGTCTGTATGGAAGCTATATCCAACAATGTGTGGAATACCGAATTTGTTGCTACCGGCTTATCCTTATTCAAAATTGCAGTTGCAGCCTTTTCCGGAAACACATTCTTATAATTGTCCGAAAACCAGACAAGCATAGGTATCGCCAACTGATAGTAGGTAGGATTGGGAGAGGCATGAAGAAATCTCATCCTGTCATCATCCAAAATATCTTCGCCATGATCGGAAGCATAAAACAAAGAGGCGCACGCATCCTGAGCTTGCAACATATCCATTATCTCCGACAAGAAACTGTCTGTATAAAGGATTGTATTGTCGTAGGAATTCCGCAGTTTTTCTTTTTGCTGACGGGTGATCTCGGTAACATCATCGGGTTTGAAAACAGAAAATTCGTCCGGATAACGTTCCCTGTAATTGAAATGAGATCCGTATGTGTGAATCACTATAAATAAATTATCAGGAACGGAATCAACGTATTTTTGAAACAAGGGAATCAACATATCGTCATGATTATTTACGGTACTTATCACATTCCCCATCGAACGAATATTGTCATAATAATCGGCACTTTCGGCAAAAAACTGAGTGAAAGAATGATTACCACCCTGATTGGATAAAAATACCGTCTTGAAACCGACTTCCTTAAAGGCATCTATGATACTCTTTTGCTCGTATATAACGCCATAGTTTTCGGCAGATGCGGTCGACAGCATTATGGAGACACTTTTGTGGGTGGTATTAGACTGGGTTATGGCATCCTGAAAATGCACCAGTCCTTCTTTCTTCTCCAATAGAGGATTTGTTTTGCGATCATAACCATACAAACTCCAATTCTCGGAACGGCTTGTCTCCCCGATCACCAATACGTATATTTCCCTTTTATCGGCTACGCTGTCTTTACGGGCATTAAACGTGAAATTTTTTGATGTTTCAAAATATTTATTACTTTTTTGCCACTTGTCTATCGCAAAATTCAGATTGTAAAAAACATTCACCGGATAAACATTTTTTCCGTACGAAAACCTACCTGTATTCTGATTAATGGAAAAAAACGACAGGACGTATGAAACCAGAATCAACAACAAGCCTGCCGGTATTGTGTATTTTCTGAATTTCGAGCCTAAATAGACTTTTTTTCTTACCTGCCTGATTGCCAGTGCAATCATAGGGATATACACGACGCAAACAAAAACTATTGATGGCCAGATACTGTTCAATAACTCTCCGGCTTCCGACGGATTAGTGGTTACTACATTCAAAAACATGTCGACAGCAATGACGTCTTCGCCAAACAAATAGAAGAGCACCAGCTGAAAGGCGTGGATTATAATCAGAGGGAACAATATCAATTGTATCAGTCCCGTATTTTTAGTAAACGAATAAACAATGAGATACAAACCTAGAGGAAATAAGAGCAGGACAATCTTGCCGAAGATATTATAGGGTTCCGATGTCAGTAAGAGTAAGCTCGGAATCATATTCAGCAAAATGTATAGCCAAAATATTTTTTGAGGGCTCGACAAAAAAGAACTCCAATATTTTTTCAATGTAGAAATCATTATACTCATATCTTCATCTCTCAAAATGCTTCATTTATATTAAAATAGAAGCCTGTTTGCCCTTTTCCTATCCCATAATCTAACCGCACGTTCACCCGGTTTTTGAATTCCCATCTGTAGCCGAATCCGACAGTCGGCAATGTGTGATCCCAATTGAATTTTTCAAAATTTGAGAAAACATTTCCTGCTCCGGCCCACATCACCACACCGCTTCTTCCGTATATTTTTTGCCGCAATTCTACCTGTGTCTGAATTATTTTCTTATCCCGGTATTGTCCTTTATAATACCCCCTCATTTGATACGAACTGCCCAACAAAGCCAACATGCTCCAAGGCACATCGCCATTGTTCAATGTTCCCTGAAAATCAAATGCCAGCGTACCATTCTTCCAGACGGGCATATAGTATCTGGCAATAAGATCGGAACGGTTGAAGGTACTCGAACTTCCCATGAATTTGGGATAAACGCTTTGTTCTATTTTCAGAAAAACCCCTCCGGAAGGATTAGGTATAAAATCCCTGGAATCGTACGAAAGAACAACGCCGCCTCCTACGGCTGTACTGCTTCTATCTTTCCCATCCAGATAACGAACATCTTTGAAACTATCGCCCTTCACATGTTCCACCATGGTTGTAACCCCGACATAAGTGTTGTTGAATATCTTTTTATGAAAATCGACTTTAATTTGTACTTCTCGTTTCGTATATTTCGAATAGTCTTTGTTGCGCCTTCCTTTTTCGTAGCCGACTCCCCAATATTTACTTGGCTTTGATGAAAAAAATATGTCTGCATCCAAGCGATACTTCTCCCCCTTAAAAATGGTATTTCCTCCGATACCCAGCACAAATGAGCCGGAAGTTGTAATATCGCCATAGAGGGAAACATTGGATGGAGAAATGGTCAGATCGCTCCTGTCTACCCGATATTGTCCGGAAGCTACAAGTCCCAGTCCGAGTTTGGTGTCGCTAGAATAATGAGGCCCTCCGATAAACGAAACATCGAAGCGTTTATCATTGTTCACCTCGTTCGATTTTTCAAAATAATCATATATTTTTCGGAAAATATTTTTCTTCGTTTTCTCCACATTAAGCGAGTCCGCTGCCTCAAATGATTGACTAAACACATTTGAAGACAAACAAGCCATCAATAAAAATATGATATACAAACAATAAATCCTCATAAAAATTACATACCTTAAATGAATGTGAGAACAGATATTTATTCCCTTTAACAAACAATCTTAACAAGAAACAAATTTTAATAAATAAATATTTCCAGCCCCCAATTGAAAATGATGGCTACACGAGCTTCTTTTTCATTATCATGCTATGGCATACGATTATACCTTCATCGTAAAAGCTCATACCCAATCAACTATAAACGTGTAAATATAAATAACTTATATAGTCAAAATAGTCCAAATTCTCACATCCAACCTGATTAAACTTTCATTTAAAGATACTACAATATGAGAAAAATAACGAATAGCAGTGGCTATTCGTTCAACAAACTGTTATTTAAATTTTAGATAAGTTACAATGAGAAATAGTATCCTTTTTGTAGTAATTGGTCGTATTTCTCTTTATTAAATTTGTAGTAAAATGCACCCCGCTTTGAACTAGATTTATCTTTATCTTCTTGTTTTTCAAGAATATCCATTTCATTAATTTTCTTCCTGAAGTTTCTCTTATCTATCGGGGTTTGATAAATTGCCTCGTATAACGCCTGAAGCTGAGGTATAGTGAATTTTTCGGGCAGAAGGTTAAAACCAATAGGCAAATTGGCGGCTTTCCTTCTCAGAATGGACAAGGTATCATTCAGTATCAGGTTATGGTCGAAAATCAATTCCCCAACCTGCTCCAACTCGTGCCAACGGGCATTATGCTTTTTACAAAGGGTTTCGTCAAACAGTTCCATATCAATGAGTGCATAGTAGGCTATTGAAACCACACGCTCACCGGCATCACGACTTATATCTCCGTAAGTTCCAACTTGTTCCATGTAAACGTCTTCTATTCCTGTATATTCCCACACTACCCGCGATACGGTTTCGGACAGACTTTCATCGTGACGTAAAAATCCACCCATCAATGTATCGTACCCCATCAGTGGGTCAAATTTACGTTTGGATATAAGTAGATACAACTTACCTGCCTTAAAGCCAAGAATAATACAGTCTACCGACACATAGAACTGCTCCTGTTCTCTGTAAAATAATGGTGTCATACTAAAATATTTTCTGACAATAAATCAAGATAATATAAACTTTTTTGCCTATTTCTTCTTCTCAGAAGTTTTTGTCGATTTCTTGCCTGTCTTTTTTTCGCTCTTAGTTGCGGTTTTCGATCCTTTTTTCTCTTTTGTTGCCGGTTCTGCGTTTATTATTTTCATACAGTCCTCGAAAGTCATTTCTGCCGGAACTGCACCTTTAGGCAATTTATAATTCTTTTTCTTATATGCTAAATAAGGCCCGTATCTTCCGTTCAGAAGCTGCATCTCGGCATCTTGCTCAAACACTTTTATCACACGCTCGCTGTCCTTTTTTCTTTTCTCCAATATCAGCTCGATGGCTTCTTCGCTTGTCACTTCAAAAGGGTCATACGTTTTTGGCAACGACACAAACTGGTTGTTGTGCTTGATATATGGCCCAAACCGTCCGATAGCAACAGTCATTTCTTTATCTTCAAACTTGTCTAGCTTGCGAGGCAGTTCAAACAGTTTCAAAGCCTCTTCCAATGTTATTGTCGAAAGTGATTGTTCTTTTCTCAATCCTGCAAACTGAGGTTTCTCTTCCTCGTCTTGTGTTCCTATCTGTGCCATAGGTCCAAACCGTCCGATTTTCACGGAAATTTGCCTTCCCGATTTAGGGTCGACACCAAGAATCCTCTCACCAACCTTGCGCTCTGTTTGCACATCCATAGCTTCCTCAACCACAGGGTGAAACCCTTTGTAGAAATGATCGATCATCTCTGTCCAGTTTTCTTTTCCCTCTGCCACATCATCGAAATTCTTTTCAACATTTGCAGTGAAATTATAATTCATAATTTCAGGGAAGTATTCTGTCAGAAAGTCGTTCACAACCACCCCTATATCGGTTGGTATCAGTTTATTTTTATCAGCCCCGAATACTTCTGTTTTTTCCGAGTCTTTTATTTTTTCGTCTTTCAGTTGAAGAACGTTGTATGTACGCTCCGTTCCTTCTACCGAATCTTTGATCACATACTCCCGATTCTGGATTGTAGAAATAGTAGGTGCATAAGTTGACGGGCGGCCAATTCCGAGTTCCTCCAATTTTCTCACCAACGAAGCCTCAGTGTATCGTGGCGGGCGTTGCGTGAAACGTTCTGTCGCAGTAACTTCCACAGCCGAAAGTTTCTCGTTCACTGCCATGGGAGGCAACATTCCTTCTACGGTTTCGGTATCTTCGTCGTCCGTACCTTCAAGATAAACACGCAGGAACCCGTCAAATTTCATCACTTCGCCTTCTGCCACAAATTTCAGGGTTTTATCACCGAAATTTATTGTTGCAGTAGTTTTTTCGAACTCTGCATCTGCCATTTGCGAAGCGATTGTTCTTTTCCAGATCAACTCATAAAGTTTTTTCTCCTGAGCCGTTCCCGACACTTCGTGTTCACTCATATATGTAGGGCGAATTGCTTCGTGAGCTTCTTGTGCGCCTTTCGCTTTGGTCGTATATTGACGAACTTTTATGTATTCCTTTCCATAAGCCGTTTCTACTTCGGCTTTCGATGTATTTATCGCCAACCCGGAAAGATTTACCGAGTCGGTACGCATGTATGTTATTTTCCCCGATTCGTACAGCTTCTGAGCCAACATCATTGTCTGCCCAACGGAATAGCCCAATTTACGGGATGCTTCCTGCTGAAGCGTTGAAGTGGTAAATGGTGCTGCGGGAGTTTTCTTTGTAGGTTTTGTTTGTATGTCTTCAACCAAATAACCCGCTGTCTTCAACTTTTCAAGAAGAGACAATGCTTCTTCTTTCGTTTTCAGACGCTTATTCAGTTCTGCTTTTATCTGTTGCCCGTCTTTTTCAAATATGGCGATAACCCGGTAGGCAGCTTCCGGCTTAAAGTTGCGAACTTCTTTCTCCCTCTCAACAATCAGGCGCACAGCCACAGACTGAACCCGTCCTGCCGAAAGAGCCGGCTTCACTTTTTTCCAAAGCACCGGCGACAGTTCAAAACCCACAATCCTGTCTAACACACGACGAGCTTGCTGAGCATCAACCAGATCTTTATTTATCGTACGAGGATTCTCTATCGCATGCAATATAGCGTCTTTAGTAATTTCATGAAATGCAATTCGTCTCGTGTCTTTCTTTTCCAACCCCAGTGTTTCATACAAGTGCCACGAAATGGCTTCTCCCTCGCGGTCTTCATCGGATGCCAGCCAAACAACATCTGCATCTTTTGCCGCCGCTTTCAGTTCCGATACCAGCTTTTTCTTATCCGGCGAAATCTCATACAGAGGCTTGTAGTTATTTTCCATATCAATGCCTAAATCTTTCTTTTTCAGGTCGCGGATATGTCCATAACTAGACATCACTTTATAATCTTTTCCGAGAAATTTTTCGATTGTTTTTGCTTTCGCAGGAGACTCTACTATTACTAAGTTTTTTTGCATTTTACCGGATGTATAAGCTCTTTGGATTATTTTTTGAACGGCAAAAGTAATGATTTTTGTTCATTCTCACGCCATTATGCTAACTTTTATTTCGTTTTACTTTTTCCGTATTCTTTTGCCACAAGGTCTAATTCGTCGTACCAGGCTTCGCCAAATCGCCTGATCAGGGGTTCTTTCAAGAACTGATATACCTTTACGCCTTCCTTGTTTCCGAAAGCCACGGCTGCTTTACAAATTTTCCACCGATGGTAGTTTACGGCCGTAAATTCCCTGTATTTTTGCAGGCGTATAGGATAGAGATGGCACGATATCGGCTTGTAGAAATCGGTCTTACCTTCTCTGTATGCCTTTTCAATTGCACATTTACATACTCCTTTTTCATCGTAATATGTGAAAACGCAGTCCTTGTCGTCAACAATCGAGGTCACCATTTCGTCGTCGTAATCTTTATAGGCTACGCCTTCTTTTTCGATCACTTTTTTTGCTTTTTCCGACAAATCGTTCCATATAAGGGGTAGAACCTCTTTTATCTTTTCCACCTCATCATTTTCGAGAGGTGCGCCCGAATCACCTTCTACACAACATTCGCCTTTACAGACAGACAGGTCGCAAATGAAATTCTCTTCAATTACATCCAAAGCTATTATCGTATCGTCAATTTGAATCATTTTTTATACTCAATAATAATTATTATAATATTCTCAAGCTGTAACTTTATTTGGTGTTGTTACACTTGCCTGAGAAATAGAAAATCTGTGACTTTTTTCTGCAAAGATATATTTATTCTGCCAATAATTCGGGGCGATATTCGAAATGCATCGTATCGTAATGATACCATCTGCCACCCCAGATAAACCCGTATTTCTCGAAAGTATCAACAATAAGCTGTGGTATCTGGTTCTTGTATTTCAATGTTGCCTCTTCGTTTCTACATCTGCAATCCCATTGCCAATAGTTCGAAAAGTTCGCATTCAAGTCGATCGCCGTACCGAAACTATGCGAGCTCAACCGGTTTGTCCCTGCTATTTTTCGCCAATTGAAAGTTGTAGCTCCTGTCAGATATTTTTTCAGTTCAGGATGGTTGTCCAATTCTTCCGAAACCTTCCGAAGTTGCTTGTCCACACCGTTTTGTGTGGTGACCTTTATTTTACTTCCAACTAATTTGGGGCACCACGTTATTGTGATCAGATTTTTCTGGACCTCCGAAGATGTTGCTCCGTACATAGCTTTCAGCAAAACTTCGCTACGTATTCGCCCGGCATCGTTTCCTTTGGTGGGAACTTTTATTTCTCCTTTAACATATTCATCTCTGAATATATCACTTATTGAAGGATTGTCAAGAAGTTGCGTGCTGGTTTTATTACGGTTTACGTCATCGTAAATGATTTTTACACCATTTTTCAGAACAATATTTTTCCCATCATACGCACCGATAAAATCAGGATATGCTTTCATCAATTTCCCGACCCCATTCGGATAGCTTTGAGAATGAAGACAAATAGTAGAAAAAAATATTGCAACAATAGTGGCAAACCTTCTCATTCGGAGATTCAACTATTTTTTGTCGTTTTGTTCTTTCAGCAAATCCCGTATTTCTGTCAACAAAGTTTCTTCTTTTGTTGGGGCAGGAGGTGTTGCCGGAGCTTCTTCCTGCTTCGTTTGCAAAGAGTTCATCAATTTAATTGCAAAGAATATTACTGTCGCAATAATTACGAAATCCAGAATCGTTTGAATGAATACTCCATAATTTACGGTCACTGCTGCCACGGCTTGACCTGCTGCGTCCACAGTAGCTTCTTTCATAGTAAACTTCAGGTCGGAGAAATTAACCCCGTTCAACAACATTCCTATGGGAGGCATGATGACGTCGCTAACCAATGACGACACAATTTTCCCGAATGCTCCACCGATGATGACACCGACCGCCATATCAACGACATTGCCACGCATCATAAAACTCTTAAGCTCGTTCAAAACTTTTGCCATATCTTTATATATTTAATCGTTACACTACAGATTTTAACAATCTCTATTTATAATTGTTTATAGAAACACTTATTTTCAGCATATCTCTTTCCGGCTTACCCTGAATAACTGTAACGCTATTCGACTCATTGTCTGGAAAATAATTATTGGGCAACAACATGTGCGAATCTATTGTCGGCCTTCCCCAGCAATAGTAATAATAAGTAACATCGGGACTTTCGATATGTATATCCGGTGATTTTATTTTTTCCACATTTCTGTATGATGATACAAAACCGACAAGTTCTTCCTCGCATGCCGAAAATACCAGATAGCCATCTACGAATGAAAAATAAGTTACCCGGTCTTGTTTGAAAAACTCCTTACTAAACTCTAATGAGCCTTTATATAGATTGTATTTTGTTCTGTTTATACTACCAAACAAATGTAGCGGCTGATTTGATAAATTTCGCTCAATATTGTCCATCATATCAAAGACCCTGAAGCGAGATTTAAGGAAACGCAGGGCATAAACAGGTCCACATTTTGCTCCTTTCAAATAAAACTTATAGGAAGGCACGGTAAACCAACAGGCCTCGGAGTCGGCCACGATAGCCGTATTGTTCTGAACCTCAAAAGCTGAAAGAGAATCGGGGAAAATGCTTAGCGATGTGTTCACCTTTAGGTGTATGTCTTCTGCCGTATCGCACATCTTGCCCAATACCAAAGCAGACGGAACGGCATACCCATCCAATTGAATATTGCCGGTCGATTCCAGATAATTGAAAACCGCCTTTGTGTCTTTATCCTTATCCTTTACGAACAAGTTAGCTACAAAAGCTGTTGAAGTTTTTTCCTTAAATTGCTCAAAGTCTAACCCTGAGAAAAAAGCCATTTCCTGTTCCGAATCAATTATTTGTTCCAGCAATTTATATTTATAACTGCAAGCAAAAATACCTTTGTGGAATATACAGGCAAAAAACTTTTCTTCGTCCGATGGATAGAAATATATCGTAGCATCTTTATAGCTAAGTTCTTTTGCCTTAAAATTCGGATATATTTCGTTCGTAAGCAGGTTTTTTATATCAATTTCCTGTTCCTTGCTTATTTTCGAGACAAACGCCCTGTCGCTGTTGTTATTTACAACATATTGCGGATAACTGAGTGGTTGCAGACGAGAAATGGTAGGTTGCAATTCGCCCAAAAAAGGATATAGATTGTCTGCCGCCCTGTTTATTTGCAGCACGCTGGTTGCCGAATTGGGGATAAAGTCGTAAATATCAGTATCAAAGACCTCTTTGTTGTAACTTAGCCTTTGGTACATAACAATTCCGGTAATTATTGCGGCAAGCATAAAAACCGATAAAATAATTATCTTTACAATTCGTTTTATCTGCATATTGTCAGGTCAACCTGTCGGTGCAAAGATATATCTTTATTTTTTAGCATAAATAAATCCATCGAAACAAGACATGAAAAGTCTGTTAAAAAAAGAATTTATACACATCGTTTGTTCATCTTCAGGCATTGTATTCTCATTTGCATACCTGCTCATTTGTGGTCTTTTTTTGTGGTTGTTTCAGGGTAGTTTCAATATTCCCGATGCCAATTATAGTTCATTGGATAGCTTCTTCCGACTGTCTGCTCTGCTTTTCATTGTTCTGATTCCAGCTCTAACGATGGGCTCTTTCAGTGAAGAGCGAAAAAGCAATACCTTGAACCTGCTCCTATCCCGCCCGAAAAAAATAGTTACAATTATCTCCTCAAAGATTCTGTCTTCGTGGATGTTTGCAACTATCTGTATACTTGCTACTTTTGTTTATATCATTACTATCAGCGATTTGTCAATCCCGAAAGGCAATATTGACCTACACAATATCATTATTTGCTATGCCTTGTTGATATTTCTCTCTTTGGTTTTTGTGTCTATCGGAGTTTTTTCGTCTACATTGACATCCAATCAAATATTGGCTTTATTGTTATCCATATTTTTAAATGCTTTCTTTTTCTTTGGATTCGATATGATCGGATATTTGTTCGGATCGCCAAAAGCGCAACTATCTGTATCCTCATTCGGTTTGAACAGTCACTATACGTTGATGCAACGAGGAGTTGTGCAATTGAATGATATCCTTGCATTTTTTAATTATATAGCCGTATTTGTAATTCTTAGTGTTTTTGTTCTTGATATTCGGAAAACGCTGAGGTTGAAAAGGTGCTTCATTGGTTTAGGCATTTTAGTAGCTGTGAATATTATTGCATCTTTTATCCCGAATTACAGGTTTGACTTCACCGAGGATAAAAAATATACATTGAGCGATTACTCAAAAAAAATACTAGCCAACATAGCCGAGGAAAAGAAAGATATACAGGTAAATATATTTCTTGAAGGAGATTTGAATTCAGGTTTTCAGAAATTACAAAATTCGGTAAAAGACCTGTTGAGTGATTTCAACCGAAAATCAAACGGTGCTTTTAATGTTAAATTCATAAATCCATACAATAATGCCAATTCTCCCAAAGAGGTGTACGAATACATGGCTCAACAACAGATGGAGGGTATTATCCTGAATGAAACGAACAGAGAAGGAAAAGTCAGCCAGAAAATTATCTACCCTTATGCGCAGATTGTTTATGACAATGACACCCTGCCTATCAATCTGTTAAAACGCATAACGACAAACTCCGCCGAAGAAAACCTGAATGCCTCGGCCGAAAATCTGGAATTTGAATTTATTGATGCCATCCGTTTGATAAGCCGGAAGGAAAAGCGGGATATTGCTTTCATTGAAGGGCACGGCGAGATTGCCGAGCCTTATCTGGAAGACGCCACGGCCATGCTGTCTAAATATTTTTTTATCAACAGGGGAACTATCATTCCCGATGTATCTGTATTAAACAGCTTTAGCGTGGTCATCATAGCCGGAGCAACAGAGAAATTTTCGGAGCAAGAAAAATTCATACTCGATCAATACATTATGAACGGTGGAAAAGTATTGTGGTTGATGGATGGTGTATATTACTCAAAAGAAGATTTAGCCCGAAAAGGCGAATCGCCCGGCATGAAAAATGAAACTAATCTGGACGATTTGCTTTTCACTTATGGGGTGCGCATCAATCCGGTTTTGCTGCAAGATGCACAATGTTTGCCTATTCTTCTTGCATCGGACAACGAAAATGCGAAACCTACGGTAGTGCCATCGTTCTTTTCTCCGTTGCTTATCCCTAGTCCAAATCATCCTGTTACAAAAGATATATCCGATGTTGCCGCCTATCTGTCAAGCTCGGTAGATATTGTGGGTAAATCGGAAAATGTGAGCAAAACGGTTCTTCTGACCACATCAACACATAGCCATACGGTGCGTGTTCCCGAAAAAATAAACTTCGAGGTTGAACATATCCAATCTCAGCCTGACTATTTTGACGAGTCATTCATCCCCGTTGCTATCGCTCTTGACGGACAATTCAACTCGGCATACAAAAACAGGATGATTCCCGATAGCATTGATATGCGGGAATATAAACCCCGATTTAAAAGCTCACGAACAAAAATGATAGTAGTAGGAAATTCCGAGATCATCCGAAACAGCTATGCAGGTCAAGATGACGAAACAATGCTGCTGCCTATGGGTTACGACCGCATCGAGAGAAAACAATATGGCAACAGGGATTTTATAGTGAATGCCGTTAATTGGCTGGCAAACGATGACGAATGGATGAGTTTGAGGAATAAGCAACAGCAGTTGAGACTGCTAAACAAGCAGCTTATTTATGAAAACAGGGACAAATATGTTGCAATGAATATTGCTTTACCTCTCCTTATTATGGCTTTGATAATTGGTTGTATAAACCTTCTGAGAAAATTCAAATATGAACGGTAGACCATGTTAAAACAAAATCTTCCGTTACCTCATAATTGATAGTGAAGGTTTGTTTTATTTCTCCGGCTTCAAAAGTTCCTTTTTGCTGAGGTTTGAAATGATGTATTTGCAGATCGCTTTTCAAGTCCACGCCTTCCCGATCTATAATTTTATACATTGTTTCTTTTGCCGACCAGTGCAGAAGCAAATGGATAAGCTCATTATCCGGATCAATAAACTCCTGATCGGAAACAAACCGGTCACGAACCCTAACCACTTTGTCCGAAATTTTCTCAATATCAATACCTACTGTCTTGTCTTTATCCAGAATTACGGCTACAAACCCTTTGGTATGGGAAATGCTTAAGTGAAATGATTTGTCCGACAGATATGGCCTACCCGAAACTTCGTATTTTATATTTACTTCTTTGCCCAATAGTTCTTTCAGGAGAACCCGAACGGCTAGTTTCTCTGTCTGTTTTGCTTCGGAAGATACAAGCAACACATCCTTTTGAAGAAAGGATTTATTCTCCAACATTGAAAATAGTTCTTCTCTCGACTCGTCTATTTTCCAGATAGCCAAATGGGTAGTATCATATTTTTCTTTGCGGATAAGCATATCTAGCTATAATAAATGTCATCCTGAATGAAATGAAGGATCTTTTTCTCTATAACCAGATTCTTCACTTCGTTCAGAATGACAAGAATTTATTTACTTTACACATACGTTTCCAGCAAGGTCACTTCACCCGAAGGAATAATCTCTATCGAAGAAGTGTCAGCAGGAATCAAAATAGACTCTCCCTGACATACGTTCAACGAATTACCTTTATTGTCCTTAATTTCTGCCGATCCTTTTGTGCAAATATAAATTACGAACGAATCAACAGAAGAATAGTCCCTCTCGAAATTCTTGTCCAATTCCATCAGGCTGGTGGTGAAATATTGGCATTTCTCCAATTCCACAAGTTTGTCTTTTTGGGGAGTGTATTGATTTTTATAAGAATCGTAAATTTTAAAGTCGATCGCATCTTTTGCCAACTCGGTATGCAACTCGCGAGGATTACCATCCTTATCTTTACGGTTGTAGTCGTAAATACGATATGTTATATCCGAAGTCTGCTGAATTTCCGCTATAAATGACCCTGCACCAATAGCGTGAACCCTTCCGGCAGGCAAGAAAAACACGTCACCTTTTTTTATATCCTGTTTAGCCAGATAGTCGACAAACGTGTTATCCTCAACTGTCTTTGCATAATTTTCAGGACTTAGTGGTTTCTGAAATCCCGAATAAAGAAAAGCATCGGGAGTGGCGTCAACAACATACCACATCTCCGTCTTTCCGAAAGAGTTGTGACGTTCCATCCCTAATTTATCGTCAGGGTGAACCTGAATAGATAAGTTATCTTCGGCATCAATAAATTTGATCAGCAGAGGAAAAGTTGTGCCGAATTTATCATATATCTTTTTCCCTACCAGTTTATCTTTATACTCGGATATCAATTGTTCGAGAGTTTTCCCTTTGAGGTCGCCATTCGACACCACCGATACATTATTTTTTACACCTGAAATTTCCCAACTTTCGCCGATTCCGCTTCCGGCAGAAGCTAAATTTTTGAAAGGACCAATTTTAGACCCTCCCCAAATCAGAGATTTCAAGATAGGATCAAATTTTAGTGGATACAAATTCATTTTTATTTCTTAGTCAATTAGTTAGTTTTTTTATTATTCCTTGTTTTGAAGTTTCAGCACAAACGCAGAGCGAGCCGGAATGTATAATTTCAGCCATCCTTTGTTGTGCTGCTGATACAATGGATCCGGTGATGTGAAATGATGTACAGTCTCATCCACAAGATTGTTTCCTCCGAATTCAAATCCATCTGTGTTCAAAATGGTTGTATATTCCCCCTGCGGAGCAAGGAAACCATAATCGAAGAATGATTTACTGGGGTGAAAATTAAATACAAATATTAAATCTCCACGCATATATGCAAGAACTTGGTCGTCATCGTTGTGCCAAAGCTCTACGACAGGTATATCCTGAAAATCTTTCTCCGATTTCACCACCTTTAGCATGGCTTTGTCAAAATCGCCCAGATCTTTATACCTTAAATCTTTATCATCTACCAAACTCCACTGACGACGGGCATATTTGTGCGACCACCCGTTACCCTCACGAGGAAAATCAATCCATTCGGGATGCCCGAACTCATTTCCCATAAAATTGAGATAGCCTCCATTGATGGTAGAAGCCGTTATCAAGCGGACCATTTTGTGCAATGCAATGCCTCTGTCGGTTTTGTACGAACTGCC
Source organism: Dysgonomonas sp. 520 (assembly GCF_010501095.1). Lineage (GTDB taxonomy): Bacteria > Bacteroidota > Bacteroidia > Bacteroidales > Dysgonomonadaceae > QVMP01. Next base: position 23,565 of record NZ_QVMP01000025.1, read on the forward strand.
ATATAGTTTCGACATATGCCAATACATATCGGCATCTATCAACCTGAATATAATAGTCTTATCGCCAACCAATGCCTGATCGTGGCTTTCGGCGTAAGAGATCGTTTTTTCATCGGCACGACGGTTTGTCAGTTCCCAAAAGATGGACGATGGTTTCCAGTCTTCATCGGTGCGTTCCTTGATTATCTTGATCCAATAATCGGGAACATTCATTGCCATACGATAATCGAATCCGTAACCACCGTCTTTATATTTCAGAGCTAATCCCGGCATACCGCTCACCTCTTCGGCAATGGTTATTGCTTTAGGATTGACCTCATGTATCAACTCGTTGGCAAGAGTCAGGTATGCAATGGCGTCGGGGTCTTCGTTGCCATTGTAGTAGCTGTCATAATTCAGAAAATCATCTCCCAAGCCATGACTGTAATACAACATAGAGGTAACTCCGTCGAAACGGAAACCATCAAACTTATATTCTTCCAGCCAGAACTTACAGTTGGACAAGAGGAAGTGCATCACTTCATTCTTTCCATAATTGAAGTTCAACGAATCCCAAGCAGCATGTTCCCGCCTCGCTCCGGTATGGAAATACTGATCGAACGAGCCGTCAAACCTTCCCAGTCCTTCCACTTCATTTTTCACAGCATGAGAATGTACAATATCCATAATCACAGCTATTCCCATCGCATGGGCGTCGTCAATCAGATGTTTCAGCTCGTCAGGAGTACCAAAGCGTGACGAAGCCGCAAAAAAGCTGGACACATGGTAGCCAAACGACCCATAGTACGGATGCTCCTGTATAGCCATTATCTGGATGGCATTGTAACCATCCTCTTTGATTCGGGGAAGCACATTCAACCTGAATTCGTCATACGTGCCAACCTTTTCTTCCTGAGTGGCCATACCTATATGACATTCATAAATCAGCAATGGCGAAGTATTTGGCTCGAAGCTATTTATTTTGAACTCATACGGATTTTCCGGAGCCCATACCTGAGACGAAAATATTTTGGACTTTTCATCCTGAACCACTCGCCTTGTCCATGCCGGAATACGTTCAGCTTCGTCGCCTTCCCATTTCACGAACAATTTGTATATATCGCCATGATGAAGCTTGTCCAGAGGAATTTTTACTTCCCAAACACCGTTGTCGAGACGGCTTAGCTTATACTCATCCTGCAATTGCCAATCGTTGAACGAACCATATATGTAGATAGCCATCGCATTAGGCGCCCAATCGCGAAACACCCAACACTCTGCCGTTTTATGCAACCCAAAATAAAGATAACCCGAAGCAAATTCAGGCAGGGAAACTTTTCCATTATCGGTTAGCGACTCTTTTTTCTGCTGTACATAGTTGTATCGCCCTTCAATGGCATCCCTGTATGGCTCGAGCCAAGGGTCATTCTTAATTAGGTTAAGCATAGCTATCTCATTGTTTTTAAGTGTATATCAAATTTATTTCACCAATATTTTAACAACAATTTTGCGAATCGGACCTTCGCCAATACATGGTGCGTGTACATCTTCGGGGAAGAAAATAGCAAAATCGCCCGGATTCAATTTGAAGTTCATTGTTGTTTTATCCTTGTAGAAAATAATGTCTTTGGTTGTATCAAATTCACCTGCGGGCTCTTTCATCAAGTCACGGCAAGCCCAACCAAAACCTTCAGCCGTACTCACCGGCATCTGTATATCAATAAATTTATCGTGAGCCTCGGGTTTAGCATCCTCTACTTTTTTCAAATTAGTATCGCTGATATTTACTATCAGTTCGTTCTCCACCAAAACAGTTTTGCCCGGCTCCAGATTTGCAAAATCTAAAGATTTAAGATACTCGAATGCTTTTGGGAATAAAGGGTTTATACCTTCGTAAACAGATGAATTTTTTAAATTATCAATAATCATGGTTTCAACTTCTTTTAAATTTATTAACTCTGTTAACAAAGATAGGAAAAATATAGCAACTAAAAACGAGTTGAAATCAAAATCAGTTTCGAATACTGAACATTTTAATGCTAAATTGGTTTTAATAACGACAAAAGAAAAGAGAATCAATTTGTTGGATAGCGAAATTTATTTTTTTAACTTTGTCGCGAGTTAATTTTTATGTGTAATTACAAAAAAAGTAATCTTATGAAAGATTTGATCGGAGCGAATGCTGGTACAGTATGGGAATACTTAAGCGAAAAAGGAGAAAAAACCGTTAAGGAAATCAAAACAGCAACAAAGCTTACCGAAAAAGATTTGTATGCAGCCATAGGTTGGTTGGCAAGAGAAGGTAAAATAGAAATCAAAAAAATAGAAAAAGAACTTTCTATTTCGTTGATTTAAAACTGAAACACTTGACCCGCTACAAGTCAAAGCAACCAGCTTTGGCTTACAGTGGGAAAAGTAAGATGGTTTAACAAAATTAGGCTTTTATTCAACCCATATAAATTGCTCGCAAGAAATTAAAATAATATTCTTGCGAGTTTTTATTTTGATTTTCCATAATCTATCTTTATTTTTGTATGCATTTAAACGCGTATGACCGACAAACAAGAAAAGTTGCTTCACGATTTGGAGTTAAGAATGAGGCAATTAATGTTATTATGTGATTCTTTGCGCGATGATAATCTTTTATTGAAAGAGGACATCGAAAAAAAGAATGTGCAAATAGCATCACTTTCTTCCGAATTGGTTGATATGCAGGCTAAATATGAAAATTTGAAGGTAAGTAAGGCTTTAATTTCCGACAGCAATGGCGATAAGGAAAAAGCAAAAGTCAGGTTATCTAAATTAGTGCAAGAAGTTGATAAATGCATATCATTGTTGAAAAGTAGTTAAAATAAATAGAAAAATTGCACGACACAATGAATGAGCATTTCGTAATTACACTGCATGTATTCAATAAAGTATATCGTTTGAAGGTGAAACGGAAAGACGAGAAAATTTATCGGGATGCGGCAGATGCAATTAAAAAGAAAACGAAACAATATAGAGATTATTTCTCAGGACAAGAAAGCAACAAGCTTGAAGATACTGATTATATGGTGATGACCTCCATACAAGCATTATCGGAGAATGCCGCACTGGAAACGGAAAACGAGGCATACGAAAGGAAAATCAAGTCTTTAACTGAAGAGTTAGACCTTTTTTTGAGAAAATACAGATAACACTATTGTTTAGGCAAAACAAAGATACATTTGCACTAATTGGAGAACATGGATATTTTCGCCCGTGTTGTTCGGTTAGTGTATTTTTTTATATAAATATTTAATACTGAAAATTTTTAATTATGAATTTAACTAGCATATTATTAGCCATTGCTTGTTTCTTCATAGGTGGTATTCTGACATATGTTGTCGTGAATATACTTATGAAAAACAAAATCAAAGGCAGATTAGAAGAGGCTGAAAAAGAGGCCGAACTAATTAAAAAGAATAAGTTACTGGAGGTTAAGGAGCAAGCTATCAAAATGAAAAACGACTTCGAAAGCCAAGCCAACGCCAGAAACTCGAAAATTCAGATTGCTGAAAACAAAAACAAGCAAAGAGAATTGAGCCTCAACCAGAGACAAGAAGAACTTCAACGACGCAAAAACGAAGTTGAAACAATAAAAGAAAATCTTGACGCTCAGCTGGAAATTGTTGAACGTAAGAAAATTGATCTGGAAAAACTTCATAAGCAAGAGATCGAAAGATTGGAAGCTCTGTCCGGACTATCGGCAGAAGAAGTGAAAGATAAAATGGTAGAAGCTTTGAAGGATGAAGCGCAAACTCATGCCCAGTCATACATCAACGAGATTATGGAAGAGGCGAAAATGACTGCAAACAAAGAGGCGAAAAAGATTGTGATTCAATCTATACAACGTGTGGCTACCGAAACAGCTATCGAAAATGCAATCACTGTATTCCACATCGAGTCGGATGAAATTAAAGGACGTATTATCGGGCGTGAAGGACGCAATATCCGTGCGTTGGAAGCCGCAACCGGCATAGAAATCATTGTTGACGATACCCCCGAAGCCATCATTCTGTCAGGTTTCGACCCTGTAAGGCGTGAGGTTGCCCGTTTGGCACTTCACCAATTGGTTGCAGACGGACGTATCCACCCGGCACGCATCGAAGAGGTGGTGGCCAAGGTGAGAAAACAGATTGAAGAAGAAATTATAGAAACAGGTAAACGTACAACTATCGACCTGGGTATTCACGGCTTACACCCTGAACTTATCCGCCTTGTGGGTAAGATGAAATACCGTTCGTCGTATGGGCAAAACCTGTTGCAGCATGCCCGTGAAACAGCAAATCTTTGTGCTGTTATGGCATCCGAACTAGGGTTGAATGTGAAGAAAGCCAAACGAGCAGGATTGTTACACGATATAGGTAAAGTGCCTGACGATGAACCGGAATTGCCACACGCAATACTGGGTATGAAATTGGCGGAAAAATATAAGGAAAAACCGGATATTTGCAACGCTATCGGTGCTCACCACGATGAAGTGGAAATGACTACGCTATTGGCTCCGATCGTTCAGGTGTGTGACGCCATTTCCGGAGCACGTCCGGGAGCACGCCGCGAAATTGTGGAAGCATACATCAAGCGGTTGAACGACTTGGAACAGTTGGCATTGTCTTATCCGGGAGTATTGAAAACCTATGCAATACAAGCAGGACGTGAGTTGCGTGTAATTGTAGGAGCAGACAAAGTAAGCGATGTGGAGACAGAAAAACTGTCGGGCGAAATTGCAAAGAAAATTCAAGACGAGATGACATATCCCGGACAGGTAAAAATAACCGTTATCAGGGAAACCAGATCTGTTAGTTTTGCTAAATAATTAGCAGGCAGATTATTTAAAATTTTATAAAGAAGCTTAACATTTTAAGCTTCTTTATTTTGTCTTGACTAATCCATAAAATCATTATCTTTGCCCGATCGAAATCAAGGTTATACTCTTAGCAGGGTTCTATAAAAAAAAGAAGATATGGCATACAAAATAGCTGTTTATGACGCAAAGCCTTACGATGAGGCTGTTTTTAACAAAGCCAACGAAAAATATGGGTTTGAGTTGATTTTTCACAAAGAACATCTGGATACTAACAATGCAATATTAGCTAGTGAATGTGATGCCGTTTGCATATTCGTTAATGCAAATGCAAACGCAACAGCTATAAAAAAACTAAAGCAATTGGGCGTAAACCTTATCGCCTTGAGATGTGCGGGTTTTAATAATGTCGATTTGAAAGCCGCCGCCGAAGAAGGTATCAGAGTTGTGCGGGTTCCCGAATATTCACCACATGCAATTGCAGAACACACACTGGCATTGATGCTCAGTTTGAACAGGAAAGTGCACAGGGCTTTCTTAAGAACCCGGGACGGGAATTTCTCCCTACACGGATTTTTAGGTTTCGACATGAACGGGAAAACAATCGGAGTGATAGGTACGGGACGCATCGGGAAAACTGTTGTTCAGGTATTGAAAGGTTTTGGAATGGATATTCTTGCATACGATGTATATCCCGATCATGCCTTTGCAGAAAAAGAGGGAATTACATACACCACTCTCGACGAAATTTATGCAAAATCTGATATCATAACCCTTCATTGTCCGCTCACAAAGGAAACTGAATATATGATCTGCGACACATCCCTAGCCAAAATGAAAGATGGCGTTATGATCATAAATACAGGTAGAGGGAAATTGATACATACAAAACACCTTATCGACGGACTGATATCGCGTAAAGTTGGTTACGCAGGGTTGGACGTGTACGAAGAAGAAGGAAATTATTTTTACGAAGACCGTTCCGACAGCATAATGACTGACGACGTTCTGGCTCGTTTGTTGTCGTTCAACAATGTGATAGTTACATCGCATCAGGCCTTTTTCACACAAGAGGCCATGTCTAACATTGCAAATACAACGCTGAATAATATCAGTGATTTTTTCGCTGGGAAAACCTTAGTAAACGAAGTCGTGTTCAAACCATAATATATTCATAAAGGCTGTATTTTTAACTATGAAATATTTTCTGACATTCATCTTTTCAATTCTTTTTTGTGTAAGTAACTTATTCGCACAAAAATTTGTTGTCGTTATTGATGCCGGGCACGGAGGTAAAGATCCCGGAGCGGTAAGAGGAAAATATAAAGAAAAAGATATCAATCTGGCAGTTGCCCTTCAATTAGGAAAATATATAAACAGTAAGTATAAAGACACAAAAGTAGTATACACACGCACCAGCGACACATTTGTGGGGTTGGATAAAAGAGCCAGTATAGCCAATAAAGCCAAAGCCAATTTATTTATTTCTATCCATGTCAATGCAACGGAAACGAAAACGACTACTGCGGTAGGTGTTGAAACATACATTCTGGGAATTGGCAGAACCAAAGAAAACCTGGAGGTAGCAAAACGTGAAAATGATGTTATCCTTTTGGAAGACGATTACACTAAAAAATATCAGGGGTTTGATCCCAAATCTCCCGAATCAAGCATTATTTTCGAAAACATAGCCAATCGGTTTCTGGAACAAAGCCACGATTTTGCAAACATTGTGCAGAGAGAAATGTCGGGTGTGGCAAAAAGGAAAAATATTGGCGTGAAACAAGGACGGCTGATTGTGTTGTGGAAAACCACCATGCCTAGCGTTCTGGTTGAACTTGGGTTTATCAACAACAGCAACGAGGCCACCTACATGTCTTCGCAACGAGGCCAACGGGCATTGGCCAGTGCTCTATTCTCCGCTTTCGAGAATTATAAAGCCAACTTTGAGAGGAAACAAGGAACAGGAAAAGAAGTTCAGGTGCTGAAAGAAGAGAAGAAAGCCAATAATACAGACAGCAAGTTGCAACAACCGGATGAAGATGTAGTAACAGAAAATAAGCCTGAGAAAAAAGAAGACAAAGCAGAAATAAAAAAAGAAGAGAAGAAAAGTAAAGAAAACAGCCGTGAAATAAAAAACGGAATAAATAATTTTATAATAAAAAAAGTAAAAGATCCACAAAACACTACGACTACTACCACTAAATCAGATCAAAATGAATCTGTTACCAAACCGGCTAAAAAAGAAGAGAAAATTTTAGCGGAGAAAAAGGTAAATGCTGATGAACCAATCAAGCAAACAGACGTTAAAAAGAAGAATGAAACGCCGAACAAACCCGATCAGGCTGCAAACAAAATGCAAATAGCGAAAGATCAGGTTGAATATCGTGTTCAATTCTTTATTTCAACGACCCCGGTGGCATCCGATTCCAATAAATTTAAGGGATTAACCCCTGTTGATTCTTACAAAGATGGAGGTGCATACAAATACACGTACGGGTCGACGACGGATTTTAATGAAATTTTGAGAATTCAGAGAAAAGTGAGAGCGAAGTTCCCGGATGCTTTTGTTGTGAAATTCAAAAATGGAGTTCGAATAAAATAATGTATTATGAGTAAAATAGCGTCGAAAGAAGTAAAAATTGGAATAGCGTTTATCATTAGTTTATTTATACTGTATTATGGTATAAACTTTTTGAAAGGAATCAATATATTCAAGCCATCGAACTCGTACATCGTTTCGTTTGACGATGTAACAGGCTTAACCCTGTCAAGTCCGGTTTTTGTGAATGGATATCAGGTTGGATTGGTTTATTCGATGCATCTTAGCGAAGATGGCAAGAAGGTGTTTACAGTGTTGAATATGAACAAGGGCGTGAAAATACCAAAAGACAGCAAGGTAAAGCTGGAGGTATCGATGCTGGGAAGTGCAACCATAATTATTGAGCAAAATCCACTGCAAACCGAATTTATCTCGCCCAACGATACCATATATGGAGTGAGAGATGCCGGTATGATGGATGCGGTGACGAAAGACATGCTTCCGCAGGTGAATGCCATATTGCCCAAGGTTGATTCTATTATGACCGGCTTGCAGATATTGGTCAACAGTCCGGCATTGCTTCAGTCTGTGAATAATATGGAACAAATAACAAGGAATATAGATGCCTCGACAAAACAATTGAATATGCTGATGTCTTCATTGAACAGAGATGTACCTCAGATAACAAATAAATTGAATAACGTGACCACGGATGTATCTAACATGACGTCTCAACTTGGTTCGATAGATTTGTCAAAGACATACAATTCGATTGATTCGACATTACAGAATATTCAGTATCTTTCAGGTAAACTAAACGAAAGTAACAATTCTTTAGGTTTGTTATTGAATGACAGACAGTTATACGATAGCTTAAGTACAACCATAAACAATGCGTCAGGTCTTTTGCAAGATATAAAAGAAAACCCAAGTAGATATATCAATGTTAAAGTTTTCTGATATTATTTAGAGTCATTCTAAATAACACTACGAGATATTAAAAGGCTCGTAACTTAACCACTTAGGTAAAATATGTATCATATCACTTAAGTATAGAAAATATCTTGAGGTCTGTTTGTTGTTATTTAATTGATTGTGTAATAGGTGATTATGTGGGGTTAAATGAGTCTATTTGCAGAAAAAAAATGAAGAGGCTTTAATGTATTGATTTTTATCAACTTAAATTTTATCGAGAAATACAAATAAAAAAGATGTTTTTTTAACCGAAATATTTATTGAATTTTGCATAGGTGTATTCTCAATATCAAGGGTAAAAAGGAGACAATATAGGAAAAGAAAAAAGGTTGAAGTGTTGAACAATAGAAAAATGAATGAATCGGTAGAAATATTGTGGAATAATTGTTTGAAGGTTTTCAAAGACAATGTCAATGAAGTAGCTTTCAATACATGGTTTGCCCCGATTGTACCATTATCATACTCAAATGATATATTTACAATTCAGGTGCCAAGCCAGTTTTTTTACGAATACCTTGAGGAAAAGTTTATTGATCTGATTCGTATGACACTGCATAGGGTGATCGGAGAGAAGACAATCTTAAACTACCGTATTCTTGTAGAGAATACGTCGAATTCGATGGTAGTGTATCAAGGAGAAAACAAGTCTACCGCAGTTGAAGCAACCAAACAAGTAAAGACAAATAAAATCACAAGTCCTTTCGAGAAAGTCGTATCAAATGATTTCGACTCACAGTTGAATCCTAAATATACTTTCGACAATCTCTTCGAAGGGGTTAGCAATAAACTGGCTCGGGCAGGAGGTGAAACAATTGCAAAAAATCCGGGAAAAACAGCTTTTAATCCTCTTTTTATACACGGATTGTGTGGAGTTGGAAAAACGCACCTGTGCCATGCCATTGGTGTGAAAATAAAAGAGTTGTATCCTGAAAAGCGTGTTTTATTCGTATCTGCACACTTGTTCAAGGTTCAATATACCGATGCCACACGTTTCAATACGGTGAATGATTTTATCAACTTCTATCAAGGAATTGATGTCTTGATAATAGACGATATACACGAGTTGTCCGGATTGGAAAGAACTCAAAATACATTTTTCCATATATTCAATCACCTACACCAAAACAATAAGCAATTGATATTGACTTCCGACCGTGCACCATCCGAATTGCTGGGTGTTGAAGACAGGCTTTTGACACGTTTCAGGTGGGGGTTGACAACAAAATTGGAAAGTCCTGATTATGAACTGAGAATTAAGATTATTCAGCACAAAATTCTTCAGGATGGACTGTCCATTTCTCAGGATGTGATTGAATATATTGCAGAAAATGTTACCGATAACATTCGTGATATTGAAGGTGTTATAGTTTCGCTGATGGCACATTCCGTAATCTACAACAGAGATGTAGACCTTCCGTTGGCAAAACGGGTTATTGGACAAGCAATAAAAAAACCGGAAAAGAAAGACCTCACAATATACGACATAACAGAAGTTGTCTGCAATTATTTCAAAATCAAAAAAGATTTGATTCATACAGCTTCGAGAAAGAGGGAAATCGTTTTGGCAAGGCAAGTTACAATGTATATGGCAAAACAACACACCGATCTATCCCTGGCTCAAATAGGTGCTATCATCGGAAAGAAGAATCACGCAACAGTACTGCATGCCTGCAAAACAGTCAAAAATCAACTGGATGTGGATAAATCGTTCAGGGACGATATTGATGAAATAGAAAAAGAACTGAAAAAATAAGAAGAAACCAGATCACATTGATCTGGTTTTTTTATTGTATCAACGCAATCTTAATCCGTTTTATAAGATAAAATGACAGCTTTACTTTACAATTCATTGCACGCTTTTATCTTCTTTGTGCAATTTTAATATGACTCTCCATTTTTTATAACATTTTGATAATTTTAGTATCTCAAACTTGCTATCTATTTGAAATGAAAGTCCTAAATTTGTATAGTAAACAACTAAGTCTGGCTTAAGCTGTGGAAATGTAGAAAAACCTAAGAATAAGCACTTAATATAGGATAAAATATACAAATATACATACAACGCTAAAAAAGCTATGGGAAGAGAAATTAAATTTAGTCTACTCTATCGTGACATGTGGCAATCTTCGGGTAAATACCAACCACGTGTTGATCAATTGGTGCAAGTGGCACCTGTCATTATCGACATGGGCTGTTTTGCCCGTGTGGAAACTAACGGAGGAGCCTTTGAGCAAGTAAACCTCCTTTACGGAGAAAATCCAAACAAATCGGTACGTGCATGGACAGACCCATTCAATAAGGTGGGAATCCAAACACACATGCTTGAGCGTGGATTGAACGCACTGCGTATGTATCCCGTTCCGAAAGATGTGCGTCGCCTGATGTTTAAGGTAAAGAAAGCACAGGGAACAGACATATCTCGTTCATTCGACGGGTTGAATGACCCTCGGAATCTCGAATTATCTGTAAAATATGCAAAAGAAGCTGGAATGATATCCCAGACCGCTCTTTGTATTACAAACTCGCCTATTCATACGGTTGATTACTATGTGAATTTTGCAGATAAATTGGTAGACTTCGGAGCCGATGAGTTTTGTTTGAAAGACATGGCCGGTATTGGACGCCCTGCATTTTTGGGTAAACTTGTGAAAGCATTGAAAGACAGGCATCCAAACATTCCAATTGAATATCACGGACATACAGGACCCGGATTTTCTGTTGCATCGATGTTGGAGGTTGCCCGTGCGGGAGCCGACTATCTTGATACTGCCATCGAACCGCTTGCATGGGGTATGGTACATCCTGACATTATTACAATTCAAGCCATGTTGAAAGACGCAGGTTTTTCTGTTCCGGATATCAACATGAGCGCATATATGGAAGCTCGTGCCATGACACAATCTTTCATTGACGACTTTTTGGGATATTTCATAGACCCGTCTAACAAAATAATGAACTCTCTGCTTGTAGGCTGTGGCCTACCGGGAGGTATGATGGGATCGATGATGGCCGACCTTAGAAATATGCATCCTGCCATCAATATGGCTCTGCGCAACAACGACAAACCGGAGGTTTCGCTCAATGATTTGGTTGTACAGTTGTTCCAGGAAGTAGAATACATCTGGCCAAAACTTGGTTACCCACCATTGGTTACACCTTTCAGCCAATATGTGAAGAATATCGCATTGATGAATATATTCTCTATGGCACAAGGTCAGGCTCGTTTCTCGAACATTGACAAAGACAGTTGGAACATGATTCTGGGCAAGACAGGAACCTTACCCGGAAAACTGGACGACGAGATCATCGAACTTGCTAAATCGAAAGGACTTGAATTCTATACAGGTAATCCGCAGGATGAATATCCTGATGCACTTGACGAATATCGCAAGGAGATGGACGAAAACGGATGGGATTATGGTCAGGATGATGAAGAATTGTTTGAGTTGGCTATGCACGACCGTCAATATCGTGACTACAAGTCGGGCTTGGCGAAAGAACGTTTCAATGCCGATCTGGAGAAAGAAAAAGCTAAAGCAGGCGCACCTATCATCGTGACGCGTGAGGTTGTTGAAGTTCCCCGTTTTGATGCGGAAGCTATACAAGCCAAATACCCGGATGCAAAGCCATTGCAAGCCACTGCAACAGGACAACTTATATGGCAAGTATCGGTTGACGATGTTTCCACTGCTCCTGTAATTGGAACTCAGGTGAAAGAAGGTGACGTGGTTTGCTTTGTTCAGACATATTACGGTATAGAAGAAGTAAAAGCACTTGCTTCGGGTAAAATTATACAAATAGAGATTGAACAAGGCGAAAATGTTCAGAAAAACCAAGTGCTTGCCTATATCAACTAAGGCATCTAAAATATTGCACTATAACATAAAAAATAGCTGGCTGTGACAATAGTCGGCTATTTTTATAAAAAAACAAAGACACTTGCGATGCAGGAGCATATAATATACGCCCGAATGTAGCAATCATCGAGCGAAAGATTCTGCCCCCTACAATTTTTATATTATAAATGAAATTATTATACATAATACTGGGAAGTATTTCCCTCGCGCTGGGTCTGCTGGGAATCATTACACCCGGTCTTCCCACAACACCGTTCATCTTGCTCACAGGATACTTGTATGCAAGGAGTTCGGACAAATTGTATAATAAACTCAAAAATAACAAGATAACAGGTCGGTATCTGAACAAAGTAAGCAAAGGTTTGAGTTTTAAGGAAGCATCCATTTCGGTATTGTTAATGTGGTGTATGATATTGTTCACCGCATTTGTTATTTTTCCATACGGAAAAATGCGGTTCGTCATGTTGGGGTTGGGCATAATCGGCACTGTGTCTCAATATGTTGTTCTTTGCAAAAGAAGATGGGGCAGAAAGATGAAGTATACCTATATGCCCGAATCGAAAGATAAGCTGAAAACCATAAAACAATATGATGAACAAGATTGTTAACAATAAATATGAACTTATATGCCAATAAACATCAACCTTATACTTTGGCATCTTGTCAGTTTTTTATTTCTTTGTAACAAATCTAGGTCGCAGACCTTCTTTAATACTTCAAATACTTAAACAAATAACATACAATAAAAAAAGATTATGAGCAACAACAAAGATCAACAAAACCAAATACAAATAGAACTTACGGACGAAATAGCTCAAGGTACATATTCCAATTTGGCTATCATCTCTCATTCTTCATCAGAATTTATTGTAGATTTTGTAAGGATTGTGCCGGGTGTGCCCAAAGCGAAAGTAAAATCAAGGATTATTCTTACTCCCGAACATGCAAAAAGGCTGCTTTTTGCCTTGAACGACAATGTTGTGAAATTTGAACAACAGAACGGAGCTATCAATATAGAAAACAATCCTGCCCCGTTTTTTCCACCGGTGGGCGGAGAGGCTTGATTGTAGGTATACAAGATATACCTATAATCGGAACAGAGTATTAACCTAATACCTTTAATACTATGAAAATAGGTGTACCAAAAGAAATCAAACCTAACGAAAACCGTGTTGCGGTTACACCTGCGGGTGTTTTGGAATTTACGAAAGCCGGACACGAAGTGTTTGTTCAGACAGAAGCCGGATTTGGCAGCGGATTTGAAGACTCGGATTATATCCGCTCGGGTGCAAAAATACTTAACACCATAAGTGATGTCTATGGTATTGCAGACATGATAGTTAAGGTGAAAGAGCCAATCGAACCGGAATACAAGTTAATAAAGAAAGATCAGATTGTTTTCACCTATTTTCACTTTGCGTCGAGCCTCAATCTGACCGAAGCGATGATAAAGAGCAAATCGGTATGTATTGCCTATGAAACCGTAACGCTTCCTGACGGTAGCTTACCTCTGCTAACCCCAATGAGCGAAGTTGCCGGAAGAATGTCGATACAAGAAGGCGCCCGTTTTCTGGAAAAACCTCAATTGGGAAAAGGTATCCTGTTGGGTGGGGTGCCCGGTGTAAGGGCTGCGAAAGTTATTATCATAGGTGGCGGAATAGTTGGTTATCAGGCTGCGAAAATGGCAGCCGGACTAGGAGCATCGGTCACTATTCTGGACAAAAGCCTACCCAGGTTGCGCTATTTGGCTGACATAATGCCGGCTAACGTATCCACTCTCTACTCAAATGAATATACAATACGGCAATTGATCAAGGATGCCGACCTCATCATCGGAGCAGTTCTCATTCCCGGAGCAAAAGCGCCAAAGGTTATCACAAAAGACATGCTGAAAGATATGGAACCGGGAACCGTTTTGGTGGATGTCTCTATCGATCAGGGAGGATGTTTCGAAACATCCAAGCCAACCACGCACACCGAACCTGTTTATGTGATTGACGAAGTAGTGCATTACTCGGTTGCCAATATGCCCGGAGCCGTGCCTAAAACTTCTACAATGGCACTCACAAATGCCACCCTTCCCTATGCTCTCAGTATAGCAAATCTGGGATGGAAGGAAGCATGCCACAGATTTCAGGATCTAAAAGAAGGATTGAATATTGTTGACGGCAAAGTTGTTTGTCAAGCTGTAGCCGATGCCTTCGGATTAGACTATACAGAATATAGATAATGAACTTTTTTTTAGCATAATTGTTATCTTTTTAGAGCCTGTTTAAAAATTTTATAGAAACCGTCTAGGCTTTTTCGTTTTATTCAATTTTGTCATCCTGAGAGTATCGAAGGATCTGTTTTTTAGATGTTTCACTACGTTCAACATGACAAAAACTCAAAAATTAAGTATAATTTAAAAAGTCTAGATGACTTCATATTAAAAAATTGAACAGGCTTTAAAACAAGAAGCTAATCTTTCATCTATATGAGTGAGAAAATAAGAAAATTCAATTGGTTTTCAATGTTTTGGGATGGTTTTAGAAATATGACCACCCTGGGTAAAACCTTGTGGATATTGGTCATTATAAAACTCTGTATCATGTTTTTTATCCTGAAACCTTTTTTCTTTCCTAATTTCTTGAATAGTAGATTTGATGATAAAGAAAGCAAAGCCGATTATGTAAGGCAGGAATTAATAAACAGAAAATAATTCACCGGTCTCACTTTTTTGGCGCATCTTGTTTGTTTTTCTTAAGGGTTAAAAATTACTATTTTATAACTTTATTTCTTTTAATATGGAATTATTAAACGCTTCGTTAATTGACTGGTCGAGGGCACAATTTGCTTTGACGGCAATGTTCCATTGGGTATTCGTACCCCTGACACTAGGATTGGGAGTAATCATGTCGATCATGGAAACCGCCTATGTAAGAACAGGAAAGGAACAATGGAAAAAAACAGCAAAATTCTGGCAGACAATCTTCGGTATAAACTTTGCCATCGGGGTTGCGACGGGAATTATCCTCGAATTTCAATTCGGAACCAACTGGTCTAATTACAGCTTTCTTGTAGGAGACATCTTTGGTGCGCCATTGGCAATTGAGGGAATTTTGGCCTTTTTCATGGAAGCCACCTTCATCTCGATTATGTTCTTTGGATGGGATCGTGTAAGCAAAAAAGCACACTTGGCAGCAACATGGCTGACTATAACCGGAGCCACCTTATCGGCACTATGGATATTGGTTGCCAACGGCTGGATGCAGTTCCCCACCGGTATGGAATTCAACCCAGATACTATGCGAAACGAAATGACCGACTTTTGGGCCGTGGCCTTGTCTCCCGTGGCTATCAGTAAATTCTTCCATACGGTTTTCTCTACATGGATTCTGGGATCGGTATTTGTGGTGGGTGTTGCCGGATGGTATATGCTGAAAAAAAGAAATATCGAATTTGCAAAGCAGAGCATGCAGGTGGCGGCTATATTCGGACTCGCAGCATCTTTGCTAACTGCTTATACGGGCGATAGTTCGGCTTACGAGGTGGCGCAAAAGCAACCTATGAAACTGGCAGCGATGGAAGGTCTTTATAAAGGACAGGAAGGTGCCGGACTGATAGCTGTGGCTTTGCCAAACCCTGCAAAAAAATCGTGGAACGATGACGAAAAAGAGTATATCTTCAAGCTGGAAATCCCCAAAGCATTGTCATTGCTTGGTTATCGGGATTTTGATGCCTTTGTGCCGGGCATTCAGGATATTATAGAAGGCGGATATAAATTGCAGGATGGGACAATGGCTCTGTCGTTTGCAGAAAAACAGAAAAAAGGTGAAATTGCCAGGCTTGCCCTTGCCGATTACCAAACAGCTAAAAAAGCAAAGGACGAAATAGCTGCCGAAAAACATAAGGCTACTTTAATGGAAAATTATCCATATTTCGGATATGGTTACTTGGATACGCCCGATCAGCTTGTGCCTAATATTCCCGTAGTATATTGGTCTTTTCATATTATGGTCTATCTGGGCGGATTTTTCATTGTGCTTTTCCTTGCCGTTATATTCTTTCAAAGAAAAGACAAACTGAAAGATATGAAATGGTTGCTATGGGTGTGTATCATCTCAATCCCTCTGGTTTATATATGCAGCCAAGCGGGATGGTTGGTTGCAGAATTTGGGCGTCAGCCTTGGGCAATTCAGGATATACTGCCGCTTCAGGCTGCTATATCGGCACTCTCGGCTAGTTCGGTGAAGATTACATTCTTCCTGTTCCTGGCTTTATTCACTGCTTTGTCGATAGCAGAAGTTCGTATTATGTTGAACCAAATTAAAAAAGGGCCCGAAGAAGAGTCTAAGTAGGCTCTGTGTCTGGTGTTTAATTTAAAAAAAATAAACGATATGGATTATTCATTTTTGCAACACTATTGGTGGTTCATCATAAGTCTTCTGGGCGGATTATTAGTATTCTTGCTATTCGTGCAGGGAGGACAGTCAATGATATTTTCCCTTGCAAAGACCGAACAGCACCGCTTCCTTTTGGTGAATGCGATGGGACGTAAATGGGAATATACATTTACAACGTTAGTCACATTTGGAGGGGCGTTTTTCGCTTCGTTTCCGCTATTCTACTCAACAAGTTTTGGCGGAGCATATTGGGTGTGGATGGCAATATTATTTTGCTTTATCATACAGGCAGTTTCCTTCGAATTTCAATCGAAACCCGGCAATACACTTGGCAAGAAGACCTATCGCTGGTTCTTGTTCATCAATGGTGTTTTCGGAACATTCCTATTGGGAGTAGCCGTAGCCACATTTTTCACAGGTTCGGATTTTGGCGTGAATAAAGAGAACCTTGCCAACCCGTTGGGTGAGTATGGCGTAGTTATCAGTCAATGGCAGAACCCGTGGCACGGACTTGAGGCTTTGTTGAATGTCAGGAACCTTTGCTTAGGGTTAGCCGTATTGTTCTTGTCTCGAACATTGGCATGCCTTTTCTTTGTCAATCGCATGGCGGACAAAGAGTTGGTAGATCGTTCACGTAAATTCTTACTGTACAATGCCGTTCCGTTTGTAGTGTTTTTCCTCACATTCATGATTTGGACGCTTGTGGCAAAAGGTTTTGCAGTTGATCCCGAAACTAAGGTTGTTTCGTTGGAACAATATAAATATTTCTACAATTTGATAGAAATGCCTGCTGTTTTGGCAGTATTCCTCATCGGAGTCGTTCTTGTATTATATGGAGTTGGGCGCACATTGTTTTCCTCAACGTTCAATTCGGGAATATGGTATAGCGGAATAGGTACAGTGCTGACCGTAA
Source organism: Dysgonomonas sp. 520 (assembly GCF_010501095.1). GTDB lineage: Bacteria > Bacteroidota > Bacteroidia > Bacteroidales > Dysgonomonadaceae > QVMP01. Next base: position 41,044 of record NZ_QVMP01000025.1, read on the forward strand.
CATGCTTGTTCCTGATTGCGGGTTGGAATAATACGGCTTACTACCCGTCAACTTTTGGCGATATGCAGAGCTCCTTGACCATAGAAAATTCATGCTCCAGCGAATTTACCCTGACAGTGATGTCTTATGTTTCCATTCTTGTGCCATTTGTGTTAGCGTATATAGTATATGCTTGGAAATCACTGGAAAAGAAAAAGTTTGACTCGAAAGATTTCAAGAAAGACGGGCACATTTATTGATAGAGTTATCTAATAATTACTAAAAAATAATAAACGAGTATCGGGCTTCGATACTCGTTTATTATTTTTATATTTGACAGATAAATGTATCCGGGCGTAAGATTTAGCACTCCTACTTTTCGGGCAGGCCGAAGACCTGCTTCTACAGTCAAATATCAGGCATAGAAAAATAATATTGACAGGGCAGTAAACTTTATGGCATTATTTTTGTCTTATATATAACAACAGAATTATATTAATTAATATTTTTGTAATAAGAACATCAAATTATCTAGGTATATGGAAAATAACTTTTCACAAAGGGTTCGCAAAATCGTAGATTTCAGTCACGAAGAAGCGGGTCGACTCCAAAATAATTATTTGGGCCCGGAACATTTGATGCTTGGAATTCTCCGTAACGGAGATGGTGTTGCCATACAGGCATTAAAAGATTTTGGGATTGATTTAGAAGCTTTAAAACAAAATATAGACACAAAGATATTGGATCAACAAGAAGTATATCCAAACGCAACAAAAATTGTTTTAAGCAAAAGTACAGAGAAGATACTCAAAATGAGTATACTTGAAGCAAGGCTGACGAAGAGTCAGGAAACTGATTCGGAGCATCTATTGTTGGCTATCCTGAAAGATAACGACAATATCGCAGCCAATATATTGGAAATGTTTAACATGGATTACAAAGGAGTATTTATGTACATTAAAAGTAAAATAGAAATAGAGCAGGAAGATATAGACCTTTCGCCAAAAATGGGGGCTGACTTTACTGACGATGACGATGACGACGACTTCGGTGGTGGTTCTTCTCAAAACGTCAACACACAACAACCTCGTCAGGCAACGGATACGCCCGTGCTTGACAACTTCGGAACAGACATAACCAAAGCTGCGCTAGAAAATAAACTCGACCCGATTGTTGGTCGTGAGAAAGAAATAGAACGTCTGGCACAGATTCTGAGCCGCAGAAAAAAGAACAACCCGATCCTTATCGGTGAACCGGGTGTGGGTAAATCGGCCATTGTAGAAGGTTTGGCACTGCGCATTACGCAGAAAAAAGTATCGCGTGTGTTGTTCGACAAACGTGTGATTTCTTTGGACATGGCATCCGTTGTTGCCGGAACTAAATATCGTGGACAATTTGAAGAACGCATAAAAGCGATACTGAACGAATTGTCTAAAAATCCGAATATTATCTTGTTTATTGACGAGATACATACAATTGTTGGTGCAGGAGGAGCAACAGGCTCGCTTGATGCAGCCAATATGTTGAAACCGGCTCTTGCACGAGGCGAAATACAATGTATCGGGGCAACTACATTAGACGAATACAGGAAAAATATAGAAAAAGACGGTGCATTGGAGCGTCGTTTCCAGAAAGTGATGGTTGAACCAACCACTGCTGACGAAACATTGCAGATATTGAAAAATATCAAAGAGCGTTACGAAGAACATCACAATGTGAAATATACGGACGAAGCCCTGAAAGCCTGCGTTACGCTGACCGACAGGTATGTTACAGACCGTAATTTCCCGGACAAGGCTATCGATGCTTTGGACGAATCGGGTTCACGTATGCATATCTCCAACATTTCTGTGCCAAAGGTTATAGAAGATCTGGAGAAAGAATTGAGTGAGGTTGTTGAAGAAAAGACCAATGCCGTAAAAGCTCAGAAATACGAATTGGCAGCAAGTTTTCGCGACAAACAACGCCAATTGATGAAACAGTTGGACGAAGAAGAAGCGAATTGGGAAATTCAACTGAAAGAGCAACCTCAAATAGTAGATGCCGAGAAAGTTGCCGAAACAATTGCAATGATGACAGGCGTACCCGTTCAGCGGATATCCGAAAATGAGGGTGTCAAGTTGTTGGGTATGAAAGACAAACTGAAATCGGCGGTTGTTGGTCAGGACGAAGCTGTTAACAAAATAGTGAAAGCTATTCAGCGCAATCGTGTGGGATTGAAAGATCCTAACAAACCAATAGGCACATTTATGTTCCTTGGGCCTACCGGTGTAGGTAAAACTCACTTGGCGAAGAAAATCGCAGAGCAGTTGTTCGATTCGGCTGATGCGCTGATAAGGATAGATATGAGTGAATACATGGAGAAATTTAATGTTTCTCGTTTGGTTGGAGCGCCTCCGGGATATGTCGGATACGAAGAAGGCGGATTGATGACCGAAAAAGTGCGTCGCAGACCGTATTCAGTAGTTTTGCTCGACGAGATTGAGAAGGCTCACCCCGATGTATTCAACTTGTTGTTGCAAGTTCTTGACGAAGGTCACTTGACAGACAGTTTAGGCAGGAAAGTGGACTTTAAAAATACAATCCTGATAATGACTTCAAACGTGGGTACGCGTCAACTGAAAGATTTTGGAAGGGGTGTAGGTTTCAGTACTGATACCAGCAGTACCGGAATGAAAGAACATTCAAGAAGCGTTCTTCAAAAAGCCTTGAACAAAACGTTTGCTCCCGAATTCCTGAATCGTGTGGATGATATCATTATTTTCGATCAGTTGAGTAAAGAATCTATAAACAAGATTGTAGATATAGAACTTACCGATTTCTATAAGAGGATAGCTGATCTGGGATATACTCTTGAAATTGATGATGAAGCTAAACAATTCTTGTCCGATAAAGGCTATGATGTTCAGTTTGGAGCAAGACCTCTGAAACGTGCCATCCAGAATTATCTGGAAGATGAGATCGCCGAATTTGTCTTGGCAGGAACATTGAAGGAAGGTGATGTTATTGAGGTTTCCCTCGATAAAGAAAATGAAAAATTGAAATTGAAGACCAAATAAGGATAACTTATTAATATAGCAGAAGAAGAGGATGTCCCAACGGATATCCTCTTCTGTTTGTGTGCTTATTGAAGAAACTCTACAATCAGATTAATAGTAGTAACCTGATTTGAAGTAGTAGCAGCGGTTTCATTATTATACACAGTAAGTACGTCTCCTGCCGTAAAACTTAAAACCGTTATGAAACACGGACTTAATCCCCAACCATAACTATAGCCTGTTGCATTAGGCCTCCACACAGCTGTTCCGTTTTTATATAAAACCGGTAATACCGAATATGGATTATTTCCTGCGCGTGTAGACATCCAATGTCCTGTAATATTAACTCTGTATTTACCTGTAAATGGAATGGTTATAGTTCCATTTGTTTTATTCACCGCACCTTGGGTTGCATTGGATATAATTTCGGATGCAAAAGATTTTAATTGCCTGGTTGCATACGCTGTTGATGTAGGAAGAGTAGCACCCTCCAAAACAGCGAACCAAGAACCGGAGACATTCGCCCAGCTACCAACTCCGTTAGCATCAGAAATAAGCACCTTATTTATACCTTGTGTTCCATCTGCTATTTTAATTGCACCTACAGTCGAGCTTTTAATATCCAGTTTTGTGGACGGAGACAATAAGCCAATGCCAACATTTCCCGAATTAGTTATCACAACATCGTCTGCAGCCTGAGCCGCCGACACGTTTCCTGTTGATGGATTTGTGGTTGCCGCACTGGATGCCCCGTCAATATGCAAAAGCGTTTTCGGGTTGTCTGTATTCACACCTATCTGAGACAGGCAATATGCCGTTTGGCTGAATAATATTGCTATTAGTATTAATTTTTTCATTATTTTCTATTTTTATTATTTCAATTATTTATTTGACAAACTCTACAAGCATGGTCAAGCCCGAAGCTCCATTAGCATACCCTCTATTACTTTCGGTTGAAAACAGACTCAGTACATCATTTTTGCTCAAAGACATAAATGTATTATAACTTACATAAGTAGATGACGATAAGCTAGTATTCCCTAACGAATGAGGTGCCCATGATGTAGGAGCCGAATTTTTACGTAAATCATAGAAGCCTGCAATATAATATCCTGAAGAACGATTCATCAAAGATGTGCCAAAAAGAGAAATACGGTATATACCTGTATATGGAACAGTGATAGTTCCGGCTGTAACATTGACGTTTCCTATTCCTGATATAGAAACTTCGCCTCCGCTAAAGGGAATTTTCCGTTCACCAATAACCGTAGTGTAGGTCAAAGCACCACCTGTCAATAAAGCAAACCACCCACCTTGAATATTTTGCCAGGTTCCGACTCCATTGGCATCCGAAGACAAGACTTTTCCTCCGCCCTGATTTCCATCTGCAATCTTAATGGCTCCGGCGGTTGAGCTCGATATGCTAAGTGCATGCTGAGGGTTAACCATTCCGATGCCGACCTGTCCGCTTTTGGTGACCACCACATCGTCACTTACATTTGTGTTGACCGATGTATTCTTTTGAGGGTCGATATGAAATATGCCTTGCGGATTCTCCGTGTTGATTCCGACCTGTCCGTAAGCGATGATGCAGGTCAAAAGCATCGATAAGAATAATAAACTTTTTTTCATAATTTTTAATGTTGTTTGTCGTGTTAGTTTTTCGTCTCCGGTTCGTTTTTGCCTCTTCTTTAAAATTGCTAATCACCTGATTTTGTGCGACTAATATGCTCTGTCACTTTAGCAGTGACGGAGTAGTCATTTTGCATATGTTATGTATCTAATTATTAGTCGATTAAGTTTTATGATAAAGCAGAATGTTAAACACCTTGTTAAACATGAGGTTACTCACCTCAATAAAACGAGAGATGCGGTTGAAATAAATTACTGATAACAAACGATTAAACTGAAATGAGAAAATGCTCAGATCAAAATTTCTCGTTAAATATTCGTTAAACACGCACTAATTCAATTACTTAAACAACAACATGATATGAATTTTGAAAATAAGGACATTGATACGAACATGATGTTCGTTGATTTGGAAAAAGGAAAACAATGGACTGCCAGGCAAGACTATTGCAGGATAATATTAGTAATTTCAGGAAGACTGAATATCTCCTTTTCGGATGTTAAGGAAGAATCTATTTCCGCAAGTAAGTTCTTCTTCCTGCCTGCAGGATATGGATGCCTGATCAACGCTCTGGAAAAATCTTTTTTCGTGTCAATCGGCATTAATGATGAGGATTATTTGTATGACAGTTGCAGAATGAATGAGTTGAAAAGCGCAGAACAGCAAGGTGTTAGCTATCTGCCTTTCAATGATGTGATGAGCGGATATATCCGTTCTCTTCTTATTTACAAAGGTAAGAATATAGATTACAATTTTCTGGCTGATATCAAAGCTAAAGAGCTGATTTGCATACTTAAAGCATCGTATGCAGAGGAACAACTGAGCGGATTTTTCAGCACATACCTGACAAACAATTTACACTTTTCGGAGCAGGTCAGAAAACTAACCAAAAGCGTCCGAAATGTCAGGGAACTGGCTGATCAGATGCATTATAGCTATTCGGGTTTCAACAAGAAATTCAGAAAAGTATTCGGTGTTTCAGCCTATTCGTGGCTCAGGCAAAGAAGAGCCAATACCGTTTACCACGAAATATACCACACAGACAAGAGCCTGAAACAGATATCGACCGATAACAAATTCGCAACTCTGTCTCATTTCAATGAGTTTTGCCACAAAATATTGGGTGCTTCACCCCGACAAATCAGGAGTAAAAGATACAGGAAGCAAAATACATAAGTTTAAGGAATATTACAGGGAGTGA
>NZ_QVMP01000025.1:46917-76123 GCF_010501095.1 Dysgonomonas sp. 520
AAAAACAAAGCTCTGTCACTGCTAAAGTGACAGAGCTTTACTATTATTGATAACGAGAGTACAAATATACGCAATTTTTCGATATCGCAAATTTTTTCGAAAACTAATCCCGACAGAAACTTTACAGCTATCGTACGACAGGAGGTTCACTTAATGCTCCACCTTCGTTATAAAGCTGATTGTTTGGCAATCCTTTTTTGCCTGCACCTTCTTCCATCAGTTTTCTCAGTTCGGGCAGATGTGACCTGTAAACCTCTCTGGGCGTAGCATTATATTTCTTACCCAACGATGCAGCCATACCAACAACCTCGCCCATCATTCCCGTAGTCCGCATCACACGAACCGTACCTAAAGCAACATGCGTCACACTTATGTTTCGCCCTGCCATGAACAGGTTGTCAACATTTCGCGAATAGAGGCAACGATACGGAATACCATAAGGATAGAAAGCCCTGTGCCTGGCCTCCGATTTAAATTCCCTTCCCGGAAATTTTTTCGAATTTTCAGGATCGGGGAAATGCAGATCAATAGTCCAGGTGGTTGCAGCGGATGCATCTTCATGAAATACGTTCTTAGTCAGATCATCTTGTTTCAGGATATAATCGCCAAGCAATCTTCTCGACTCCCGTTTTCCGGCAATATATGCTACCCAATCCAACCTCAGGTTGTTGTACTCCTGATTATTTTTCTTTTCGTTTTTCAAAAAACTCCAATTAGAGAAAACAACCAATAAACCATAATCCCTGACACGTTCAAAATCCTTAATCTGGTCGAAATTCATACCCGTTTCCCATTGCCACTCTCCCATCTTCACTTTTTCGCAATTATCTTCCGTGAATTCCAAACCATACTTAAACTTAGGAAAAGTTACCTTATTTTTTTCTTGTGCAGAATACCACTGCACAGACGAACCCATAGTCATTTTATCGGCTGTTTCGGGAGCCATGTCTTCGCCATAATCCGAACGGCTTTCACGCCCCATCAGAAAATCGGCTCCTGCCAGATAGCCGATTGTTCCATCGCCCGTACAGTCGGCAAAATTAAGACCGCGAAACTCGATCTCCTTACCATTTTCAATATGTTTAGCCACAACCGATTTAATTTTTCTGCCATCCATCGTCACATTCATTGCACGATAGTTGAGAAAAACCTCTATATTTTTTTCCGCCGATACAAATTTCATTTTCTTATCATCTTCATAATATTCGGCAGGTTTTGCATTCCCGAAACGTTCAGGGCCAAATTCCTTAATCAGATTTCCCAATTCTTTATAAGGTCCCGATTCGATGCGTCCACCTAAATGCACCCTAATCTCCGAGCTATTATTGCCACCCAAAACAGGACGGTCGTTTATCAAGGCTACTTTACACCCCAAACGTGAGGCCGAAACAGCCGCACACATCCCGGCAATACCTCCGCCCACTACAACCAGGTCGTATGTGCCTGCATTTTCCGGCATATCGGGTATATTCGTCATTTTTTTTCTGAAAGCCTCCAATTCTGCTACATCAGAAGGTGGCGTATCATTTTCATCTGTTGCGAAATAGATAGCATCGCACCTACCGTTAAAGCCTGTCAGGTCGTGCAACGCAATATTGGCATTACCTTTTTTCACCGAAACTTTGCCGGCCGATTGCCACATCCAAGCATCTCCTCTGGTTCCAAGATCGCCCGAAACTTTCTTTCCATTTACTTTCAACTGAAATTTTCCGGGACCTTCGCCTCCAAACCACGGAGAAGTCCAATTAAAAGTTCTCACATATATATTGTATGTTCCTCCCTCAGGAAAATAAACGGTGGTTGAAGCATCCTCAACCGGACGTCCCAAACCATGAGCCATAAGATAAGAAGACCCCATCAAATCCATAAATTGCTGGTCAACTACCCATCCGCCTTTATTCTCGAAACTTTCGGTTTCTACAAATAAATTATGAGCACTGAATGTATTGCATAAAAATAAAATTGAAACAAGAAAAATAATTTTTTTCATATCAGTGTATTATAAATTTAAAAGAAATAATTCAAAATAAGCGATGTAACAAAATTATGACTAAATGGAATAAGTCTATTGTTCTAATGTATCAGATTTATTGCTATTTGTAGCATCGCAAAGACTTCTACAAGCACCAACTTCGCACAGGTTTTCAATCTCTCAAAAAGGTTAAATCGCCCATCCACAATACTGTTGCGACAAATATGTATGCTTATGCGACAAAAACTAAAGCCACGCTTCAGTTTTTATAATGAATAATTTTTTCGTGCAAGCTATCCTCTTGCCGATCCCTTAGCTTTGCTTATATCAAAAAACCGAACAAAACTAGTGAACAAAAAATTCTAGAAAATTATTAACTTAATATCTGTATAGTTATGAAAATGAAAAAATTTTACTCATTATTAATTTTAGCCTTGTTTGCCGTGAATGGAGCAATGGCGCAATCATCAATAACACCGGACGGTACTTCAATAGTTATTGATTTGGATGTTGCAACTCCTTTAGGAGCTCAGTATAATCCAGATGCTGATAAATACAATCATGTTTATAACATAATAGGAACAATTTTGACTGATGCCGGCTTTACAAACGAAAAAGCAACTTGGGATGCTGTTACAGATGTAAAGTTAACAGGCGATGCTGAATATTCTTGGATGGATCTACGTGCTGTACGCAATAGATTATTGAATATGGTAACCCTTGACCTTTCCGAAACAAAATTGGTTAATAATAAAATTCAAGGGCAGTTGGCTTGGTCTGGAGGAAAATACGTTGAATCTGGTTGGCCTGCAACCGGTACAGGTGCTTTTGCTGCTCTTACCCAGTTGACTACAGTTAAGTTCTCTGACAATATGACCATTATCGGAAAGTGTGCATTTGCAACTTGTTCCAACCTTACAAACGTTGATCTACCTTCAGGACTTGTTTCAATAGAAACAGAAGCATTCAGGGCTTGTACAAAATTAACAATACCTAACGGACTTCCGGCCGGAATGTCTGGTTCTTTAGGGAACACGTCTTTCTACGGTTGTCCTAATTTAGTTTTGACAGGCGATTTTCCCGCAAACTTAATGATTGCTTCTTCAACACAGGTATTTGAGAACTCTAGCAAAGTTGCATTCAGTTCCATTGCTGGAAGAATGCCAACGGATGGTTCAAAAACAAAATATGGCACTAATGTATTTAACAACACAGGATTAACGTCAATCGTAATTCCAGAGGGTATTTATTCTACAGATCAAAACTCATTCTATAATTGTAAAAACTTAGTGGAGGTTACATTCCCTGCAACAATGGGAAAAAACAGAGATAAATATGCTCCTGATTGGCAACCTGCAATATCCACTATCGGACAAAAAGCATTTGCTTTACCAGCCGGAAGCTCTATTACCCGTAAGTACATTTTCTTAGCTGAAACACCACCTCAAGGTGGAACATTTGCAGCTCCAAGTCCATCAACTGCTGTTTCAGCCGATGCTTTCAATATTGGAGATGTAGTGGACGCAACATCTGTTGTACTTGTTCCTAATGCCACAGCAGTAACAAACTTCATTGCCGTAGCTCCTTTCGACCAAATGAACGTAAGAGCCAAAATCAACACAATCGATGTTACCGTTGGTGAGAATGGCGATGTTTCTACAACTTATGGAACTATCGAAGAAAACAAAATTGACGCAGAATACGGTAAAGAAATTACTTTTGACATTGCCCCAAAAACAGGCTTTGTTGTAGACGTTGCTACGCTAGACGGAGAGCCTGTTACTGTTACGAACAATAAAGTAACCTTCACCGTAGAAGGTGCTGCTGCCAGAACTCCCGGTCACGCTCTTGTTGTTACGTTCAAACCAGACTCAACTGTTTCTATCAACGACGAAAACGGTGACAAAGTAGTTGTTTCGTACAATTCAGGCATTGTAACTGTTGAAGGTGCAACCGGTGTACAAAAAGAAGTTTACAATGCTATGGGTCGCCTTATTGTTGTAACAGACGCTGACAGCTTCGACCTATCGGGATATGCTCAAGGCATTTACTTCGTGAAAATTGGAACACAAACATCGAAAATATTAAAAAAATAAGATGTGATATAAAAAAGTAACTTTTTTCATACGATCAAATCCCCTGCTGTTTTAGTGCAATAGCAGGGGATTTCTTTTCTGGTAACACTTTCAGGGCAGTTGTGCAACAAATCTAAAACCATTTGCTACAATTATTCAAGCTATCATACATACATGAAAGACTAATTTCTAAATCTACAACTCATTCTTGTTTAAAAGCTACATCTTTGATTCAGGAAAATATGTAAAACAAATTATATCGACTATTTATTATGAGGTACTTTAAATTATTATTTATGCTGCCCCTGTTCTTTTTACTGAGTTGTTCGAACACCGACAAAAATGTAGAAGAAGTGGATGTTTGCATTTACGGGGGAACATCGGCTGGAGTGATTGCAGCATATACGGCCAAACAAGCCGGAAAAAGCGTGCTGCTCATCGAACCGGGAAATCATCTTGGAGGAATGTCGTCCGGCGGATTAGGTTTCACTGATATTGGCAACAAATATGTTGTTCAGGGATTGGCTCGCGATTTTTATCGTCGTTTGGGTTCTCACTACGGAAAACTTGAACAGTGGATATTTGAGCCATCTGTTGCCGAAGCCATATTCAACGATTATGTAAAACGTGCCGATGTAGATGTCTTGTACGAGAACAGGTTGTTAGATGTGAAAAAAGAGGGAAACAGGATAACGGAAATCATTGTGGAAAACTCTAAATCGCCAAATACTTCTACAAACAAAAAAATAAAAGCCAAGGTCTTTATTGACTGCTCGTATGAAGGAGACTTGATGGCTAAAGCGAATGTATCCTACATCGTTGGCAGGGAAGATAATAAAACATATAACGAAACATACAACGGCTCACAATTGCTCAACGGGCATCAATTTCCTGACGGAATTGACCCTTACAAAGTGAAAGGTGATTCTACGAGTGGACTTATCTGGGGAATATCCGATAAGGCAATTCAACCAAACGGAACAGGCGATAAGAAAGTGCAGGCATACAATTATCGAGTGGCATTGACAAATAGAGCCGAAAACTTAGTTCCGATTACAAAGCCGGACAATTACGACCCTGCCCGATATGAGCTGCTGGTCAGGCTAAAAGAAAAACAACCGTGGAACAAACTCTACGACATTTTCATCTGGCAAATAATGCCCAATGCAAAAACCGATATAAACAATTTTGGCGGCTTCTCTACCGACATGATCGGCGCAAACTGGAATTATCCCGAAGCAAGCTACGAAGACAGAGCCAAGATTGTAAAGGAACACGAAGATTATACAAAAGGGCTTTTCTACTTCTTAGGAAATGACGAACGCATTCCTGAACATATCCGCAAAGAAATGCAAACATGGGGTTATCCGAAAGACGAATACACAGACAATGGCAACTGGTCACATCAGCTCTATATACGTGAATCGAGACGCATGATAGGCGAAAAGGTAATGACGCAACATCATTGTCAAGGCAAGGAGATTGCCGAAGATGCCATTGCATGGGCGGCATACACGATGGATTCGCACAATTGCGACCGCCATGTGGTAAACGGAATGGTAAAGAACGAGGGAAATGTGGAAGTCGGAGGCTTTCCCCCCTACCCTATTTCGTACAAATCCATCACACCTAAAAAAGAAGAGGCTTGCAATCTGCTCGTTCCTGTTTGTATGTCGGCATCTCACATTGCCTACGGGTCAATCCGCATGGAGCCTGTGTTTATGGTGATGGCTCAATCGGCTGCGGTTGCTGCTTGCCATGCTATAGACAACAACACGGATGTTCAGAATATTGACATAAAAAAACTACAAGAGATAATTGCAAACAACCCTCTTGCCGATGGCAGTACTCCTGAAATTTTGGTTGATAACGACAGTAAAACATCCGTAACAACCGTCGGAAACTGGAGCTTCAACTACGACACATACCGTGGATACGGGTCGAACTTCTTTGTTGACGATTCGAAGGGTAAAGATCCTAAATCAATAAAATATACGCCCAACGTAGTTAGCGAAAGTGAATACGATATTTACATCTATTTCCCTAAGTTAGAAAATGGCTCTAACAAAACAGCGGTAACAATATCGGACGGAAAATCAATTGAAGAAAAAACAATCTTCCAGTCTGATGTTAAGGTAGAAGGTCAAACACTAGGCGAATGGGTAAAACTAGGCAGATACAATCTACCTGAGGGCAAAAATGCTTATGTGGAAATTTCAAACAAGGGAGCGGATAATGTTGTCGCTGCTGATGCCGTATTGTTTTTACCTGTAAGAAAATAAATAATACCAATCAGTAGTTGAAAAGTGTTCTTTTATTTTATATAATACACTGCGCGGAATTAAAATTCCTTGCATTCCTTTTGAGTCGCCTTCGCTCCTCGATTGTTAATTGACCAAAGCCTCAAAAGGAATCAAAAAGGCTTTCTGTGACCAAGGTTTCTTGCCGACCCACAAACAGCTTTTTGTTCGTGTCGCTTATCTGCGCTGTGTGGGTACCCCGTCAATCAGCCTGATGTCACGTTTAAACCCGTTAGGCGAAACGGCATCTGCTTCGCCCGAAAGTAGGGGCGTAAAATTTTACGCCCGAATGTCAGGGCGAATGTTTATTCGCCCCTACACAATGTCGAATAAAAAAGAACGTTTTTGCTATAATAAACTCAACTACTGATTCACATAAATAAATACATAATAATATGAAGAAATTATTGATCGCTTTATCCTTGTTTTGTGTCTCATTCGGATTGAACGCACAACAAAAAAGCACAGAAGATGCGAAGATGGAAAAATTCATCAACGACTTACTAAAGAAAATGACTCTTGATGAGAAAATCGGTCAGATGAACCAATTGAATTGGGGAGATATCAGCGACAGCATCAAAACAAGAGTCAGAAACGGGGAAATCGGTTCTTTCCTCAACATTTACGACCCTGTACAGGTCAACGAAATGCAAAGAGTAGCCATTGAAGAAAGTCCAAATAAGATTCCTCTCATCATCGGGCGTGATGTTATTCACGGACTTAAAACAATCTTCCCTATTCCATTGGGACAGGCAGCATCTTTCAATCCTCAGGTTGTAGAAAATGGAGCGAGAGTAGCAGCCATCGAATCGAGAGAAAAAGGTATAACATGGACATTTGCTCCGATGTTAGACATTTCGCGTGATGCTCGCTGGGGACGTATTGCCGAAAGTTTGGGTGAAGACCCTTATCTCGCGGGTGAACTGGGTGCTGCCATGGTCAGAGGATTTCAGGGTAAGAGTCTTTCCGATCCTACATCTATTGCCGCATGCGTTAAGCATTTTATCGGTTATGGTGCTGCCGAAGGTGGGCGGGATTATAACACTACGAATATTCCTATCCACTTGCTGAGAAATGTATATCTCCACCCTTTTCAGAAAGCTGTTGAAGCAGGTGCAGCAACCTTGATGACCTCTTTCAACGATAATGACGGCATCCCAGCATCAGGAAATGGCTTTTTACTGAAAGACATTCTTCGCAACGAATGGAAGTTTGACGGATTTGTGGTTTCCGACTGGGAGTCTATGCGTGAAATGATTCCCCACGGATTTGCCAAAGACCGAAAAGATGTGGCTATGATCTCTGCAAATGCGGGTATCGACATGGAAATGGTAAGCGAAACATATCCCGATTACCTGAAAGAGCTGATCAATGAAGGAAAAGTATCTATGACTGACGTCGACAATTATGTCCGCAACATACTCAGGGTAAAATATCGCTTAGGCTTGTTCACAAATCCTTATGTTGATACTAAAAAAGCATCAGCCACTTATTCTAAAGAACATTTGCAAACAGCAAGAGAGGCTGCCATACAATCGGCTATTCTGTTGAAGAATGAAAATGTATTGCCACTGAAAGAGACTCAAAAGATAGCTGTTATAGGCCCAATGGCTGATGCTCCGCACGACCAGATGGGTACATGGGTTTTTGATGGAGAAAAAGCACATACTGTTACTCCCTTAAAAGCATTGCAGACGGAATATAAGAATATCAATTATGTATACGAGCCTGTTCTGAAATACTCAAGAGATAAAAATACTTCTGATTTTGAGAAAGCTAAAAAAGCTGCAGAATCGGCAGATGTTGCGGTTGTGTTCTTGGGTGAAGAATCAATACTATCGGGAGAAGCTCACTCGCTGTCTAACATCAATCTGATTGGCGTTCAATCCGAGCTGTTGAAAGCCGTAAAGAGCACAGGAAAACCTGTTGTAGTGGTAATTATGGCAGGCAGGCCTTTAACCATCGAAAGAGACTTACCGTATGCGGATGCAGTTCTTTACAATTTTCATCCCGGAACGATGGGTGGACCCGCTATTCTTGACCTGCTTTATGGCAAAGCAAATCCTAGCGGCAAACTCCCTGTGACTTTTGTTCGTGAAGTGGGGCAAATACCAATGTATTACAATCATAACAACACGGGGCGTCCTCCTCAATGGATTCCGAAATTGGAAGATATTGCTATTGAAGCTCCTCAAACATCACTGGGAAACACTTCTTTCTATCTGGATTCGGGAGATAAACCGTTATACCCATTCGGGTATGGATTGTCGTACAGCAAATTTGAATATTCCAACCTGGCGTTGTCAACCACCGAACTTGCGATGGGAGGCTCGCTCACAGCCAAAGTCACAATTAAAAATACAAGTAATGTGGATGGCACTGAGGTAGCGCAACTTTATGTTCGGGATTTGGTAGGGTCGATCGTTCGCCCGGTAAAGGAGCTCAAAGGTTTCCAAAGAGTAAGCCTAAAGGCTGGGGAATCGAAAACAATAGAATTTAAAATATCAACTGACGATCTTGCATTCTGGGGTCGTGATCTTACAAAAAAAGCCGAACAGGGTGACTTCGATCTTTGGATCGGGACAAATAGCGCTGATGGCTTGAAAGCTAAATTTGTGGTTAAATAAAATAGTTGTAGTTAGTTCTTTCTAACAAGAAAAGAGGTGTGTTCCAAAAGTAAGATTGCACTATCAAAGTGTTACTGATTTTTGTCATTCTGAGTGCAACGAAGAATCTGTACTTTCTAAAACAGATCCTTCACTTTGTTCAGGATGACAAAAAGACATTGGAATTTACTTTCGGAACACACCTCTTTTTCATTTGAATTTACACTAGATCAAATTCTTATAGTTTAATTTCACTTTTTCAGTAACTTAAATGTTTTCACTTCTTTTTCTCCTTTAATTATCAGATAATAAACACCCGTATTGAAACCTGACATATCAATTGAAGAATCTGAATATTTAATTTGATTCTCAACAACTATTCGTCCTGTTGTGTCAATTATCTTCAAACTTAAAGCTTCGTCAAAGTCCTTTATCTTTATAAAGAGATTCTCTTTAACCGGATTCGGATAAATTACTATTCCTCCATCTTGTTGTTCTGTGATGCCGGAACCGGCAACAGTGAAACTGCGGGTCGATGTGGAGTTTTGCTCCAGTCCCCAACCGTTGACAGCCTTTACGAACCATGTATGCGCACCTAGATCGAGCAGATTTTCCGTATAATTGGTTGTTGTTACCTGTGCACGGGCACTTCCGTCAATATAAACCTCATAGTATGCTATGGCCGATTCGGGATCGCTACTTCTCTCCCACGTAAATGTTACGGAATTCTTATCTGTTGAATAGTCATTTTCAGGTGTAAGCAAATCGAAACTTAAAGGAGGTGTATCATCGTCCACTCCAAAACCCTGTATTCCAAAGCCGTAATGAAACAATGGGTTTCCAAAGATAGCAGGCACTTGTTCATCGTTCGCTATTTTCTCCCTGATTTGGGCACGATGAGCCTCCGTAGCACCTATATCGTATGGCAGTTCCCAACGTTCGGTAGCTGTATTGCTATGATAAATATCTAAATTGTCCACCCCTACTTGCTCCTGAGAGCGAGGCAATTGGAAAGGAAGTTTTCCGCTTGGAGCAAAATCTCCAAAAATACATTCGGCTACCGCCTGACCTATTCCGTTTCCACCTCGATATACAACCATAACCGCATCAGACAATTCTACCACCGGAGTCAGAACATAAGGACGAGGCAATATAACTACAGTTATAACTTTCACGCCTTTGTCGTGTAGATCTCTGATAACAGACAACTGTTCTTCCGGTATATTCGGGTTTTTATCATCCCAATCTGTACCATGTGTATACGAATTTTCACCTATTACAACAATTGCCGTACCTGCTTCACCCTCATTGTCAAGAACAATAATACCATCCTTGCTACCTCTTTCTTCAATAGCCTGCAAATATTTTTTTGCCTGAGGGTTATCGTAATAAATCGACTGCCAGATCACATTTGGGTCGTCATGCTGGTTCTCCCAGGTTCTTCGTTGCCCTGCAACCAAAAGTTTCTCTCCTGCATTCATTTTCAATGGCAACACATTATCGTTAGTCAATAACGTTATCGACTTACGTGCCGCATTCAGAACTATATCGTGATGTTTTTCATTTGTCCAGGTGCAAGTTGGGTCGTCATAAGGGTTTTCGAACATACCCATTCTGATTTTCATATCCAACACACGGCTTACGGCATCATCAAGGCGTTCCATGCCAACGGCAGCAATCAATTCGTCAAAATCGGTTCCAACTCCGGCCTGATCACTTTTCGACGGAGCTCCACCTAATACGTCTATTCCTGCTCCGATGCTTTTAATAGATTGTTCTGTGTTTGCTGCCAGCCAATCGGTTACAATAAATCCTTTATAACCAATCTCATTTCTCAGATAGTTTATAATTAATTTGCTTTCATTTGCCCCTGCATTCGAAGGGTCCAGAAATGGAGAAGTACTGTATCCCGGCATCACCGATATTGCATTGGCATCAACAGCAGCATACCACGGTTTCATGTGATATTTTATCGTAACCTCATCATATTGCGTTGGTCCTTCGCCTCCGGCTCCCTGACCCGCCCAGTGTTTTACGGTGCTTATCATCGAGTGAGGATTCACTTCAGGACCTCCCTGCATACCGCAAATCATAGCACGTATCATAGCTGCTACGTCATCGGCGTTTTCGCCCCCACCCTCTTGCAAGCGTGGATACAGCACTTTTGTTCCCACTTCGGCCAAAGGCGCAAGTGTTCCCGTAAAACCAAACGATTTTTGTTCTATTCGATGCAAGTTTGCACATTGATACGCCAAATTCATGTCACGGGTAGCCGCCAACCCCAATTGTGTAGGATATATCGTTTTCCAGCCATGCATTTTGTCACCCAAAAAGGCAACAGGAAGTCCCATTCTTGTTTTTGAAGCGGCATACTGAGCATCACGCATACCATTCTCAACTCCGTAAGAGAAAGCAAATCCATCCAGAGGATTATCATTTCCGCCATAAAATAGCTGAGACAACTTTTCTTCTATCGTAAGACGCCCCATTATGTCATTCAAACGTTCTTCGGGGGTTAACCGCCAGTCCTCGAATGGTTCGATAGTGCCATTTTTATTCATATCGCGACAGCCATCAATAATATCGATACCATCGTCATGTTGCTCTATGTGTGGAATATACAAGCCAAACTGTTTCTTATCGGAGAATTTAAGACCATCGGCAGTGGTTGCGATAACATACCATTTGTAAGTCCAACGGTCAACCAAATCCTGATCCATTGTGAAAGAATTGGTTGTCGCATCGCCTACTTTCGTATAACGGTCTAATAAATTTCCGGAAGCATACCATTCGTAATCGTTACGGGTTATATTAACAAATATTTCATAATTAGTAGCTCCTTCACATTCTTGCCAACGCAAAACCGGACGGCGAGTATCAATTATCATTGACCCATTATCCGGACTTGACAACAAGAAGTCGATTTGTTCCGGAGGAAGAATCGATACATTTATATCGTCTGTCACAATAGCGTTTTCATTATCCACCACTGTCAGACGGAATTTATAATCGCCAAGAACCAAGCCTGTCGCCGTTGTTTTTGCCGAATTGGGACTTGTAAACACAGCATCAGCGGGTCCACTTATCTGTTCCCAACCATAAGAAATAATTTCCCCGTCACGGTCTATACTTTTCGAGCCATCAAGTTCAACCTCATTCACCGGAGAATAGGCCTGAATATCAGGACCTGCGTCTGCCACCGGGGTTTGATTGCCAAAAGTTATTATCGGCGTAAGTTTCACTCCGACAATCATATTTTCATATACTGTTGTGCTTAAAGGCACACCTTTGATCGAGTCTGTCTCAGTACCTTCTTTCAAGGTGAAAAAGTCAATATCGAAATTCCCCCTGAAGTCGAGCAAATCTATTTTCAAAGGACTGCCTTCGTTGTATGACAAATCAATAACCTCGTCCTTGTTCTGAACAATCAATTCGCTTTTGCCCGTGAGATCGGCAGGGGTCAATCGCACTTTCAGGTATTGAACATAAGGCACTTCCATCTTGATAGGAACTTGCTTCAACTCGTCAATGCCATAGGCACGAAACTCCCAGAAAGAATAACCGTGCTCGGTGCCCCGCTCTATTCCCTGCATTCGCAGATAACGTCCTTTCTTGTTCAGATCGGTAGGGATAACCTCTTCCCCACCCTGACCGTTGGTGATGTCGGCAATAATTTCAAAATCATTAAAATCCTTGTCGTTTGATATCTGGATTTGATATTTCTTACCGAAAGCTCCTTCCCAATCTATTTCGACACGGGAAATATGATATTCCCTGCCCAAATCGACTGTCCACCAAGCATTGTCTTCATGTCCACTGCCAAAGCGGGTTTCGGTGTCTCCGTCATTTCCTCCCATAGCATCGGTCCATTCATGATCGAGAGACGATGCCCAGCTGGTTTTTCCTTGACTTACAAGTCCTTTATCAATTGGTATTCCGGGAGTAAGCTCCACTCCGACAACCATATTCTCATATACAATAACATCCAATGGTGAACCTTTAATCTGTTCCGTATCAGAGCCTTCCTTCAATGTATAAAAATCAACAATGAAGTTTCCTTTTACATCCAATAGTTCTACTTTCAGAGGACTGCCAACATTGTACTTCAGGTCGATAACCTTACTCTCGTTTTTAATCTCAATCTCACTTTTCCCTGTAAGGTCGGCAGGGGTCAGTTTTACTTTAAGATACTCTACATTAGGAACTTCCATCTTAACAGGAACTTCCCTTAATTCGTCAAGACCATAGGCACGGAATTCCCAGAAAGAATAGCCGTGCTCGGTTCCTCTTTCTACTCCCTGCATCCGCACATAGCGCCCTTTCTTGTTCAGATCGGTAGGGTGAACCACTTGTCCACCCTTGCCGTTAGTTATATCGGCGATAATTTCAAAACTTTTGAACTCCTCATCGTTCGACAGTTGAATCTGGTACTTCTTCCCGAAAGCACCTTCCCAGTCTATTTCGACACGGGATACGTGATATTCCTGTCCCAGATCGACTGTCCACCAGGCATCGTCTTTATGCCCACTGCCAAAACGGGTTTTTGAGTCTCCGTCATTTCCATCTGAAGCCACCGTCCAATCATGATCCAGAGACGAAGCCCAACTTCTCTTCCCCTGACTTACAAGTTCCTGAGCAAAAGAGATTTGCCAAGCTGCAAGCAGTACTATAATCGAGAAAATTATTTTTTTCATGGTTTATTTCTTATTTTACAATTTTATAAGTAACTGATTCTCCACCTTTCGAAATCAGTGCAAGAATGTAATAACCTTTATTAATACCATAAGTATCCAATTCTATATGTAACATATCCCGGATGTCTTTCTGCAATATCACATTTCCGGCTACGGAATATAGTTTCAGGATTTCATATTCTTTATTTTCAGGAATTGATACTATCAGCTTATCCGAGAATGGGTTTGGATAGACTGAAACATTCACTTGCTCCGCATCTGATATTCCATTTATGCCTTCAACATATACCCTGACATTCTCGGATGCACTTGCTCCTCCGTTATCTGTAACTGTCAAGCGGAAGATATACAGTTTACCTTCTTCAAATCCTGTTACAGTTGCGTTAGGGTTCGCATTCTCTTGAGATATAGCCAACTTGTTGTTCGAGTCTATTTGTTCCCACTCATATTTCACGATTGTACCGTCAGGGTCGTACGATTTACTTCCGTCCAGCGTAACTTCTTTCTGAGAGAAAGGTATAGTCAAACTGTTTCCCGGATTGGCAATCGGAGCAAAATTACCTTGCATCACAACCACTACCACTTCGTCCGAAGCGGTGAAACCATTACTGTCAACTATGGACACTTCGAAAACGTATGTTCCCAGTTGTAGTCCCGAAACTTGTGTTGTTGCCTGATTAGCCGCCTGTATAGTAACCGGAGAATTAGAATCAAGCTGCTTCCATTCATACGAAACTATTGTTGAACCATTGTATGTTTCTGCTTTAGCCGAAAGCGTTGCCGTTGTTTCGGGTAGTTTGATAACCTGATCGGCTCCGGCATTCACCTCCGACGGCACTTTCTCTCCCTGAAGCAAAGTAAATTTGTATGAACTGATATTCATACCCGTGCGGTCAATCATCACCCGCATGATTTGCTTACCTGCTTTCAGTGGAATGTCGGCAATATGAATGTCTTTATAATCGCCCCACGATCCGGTCGATTCAACAGAAACAGAACCTGTCATGTCCACCCCGTCGAAGAATATGCGGAAAGCACCTCCGCCTGCCGATGAGAAGTTAGACGACATGGCATAAACACCCGTTTCTTTCACGTCAACTGTATATTCGAGCCATTCGCCAGTGTTTGTCCAGCCGATATTGCCATCGCCATTTGCCGTATTTTCTGTTTCAACGCCTGTTTCCTTTCGGTAGTTATCTCCTCCTGCTACTTCTGGCTCGTTGTCATGGCACGAAATACCCAATCCTCCGTGATCGAACTCAACCGCACGTATTTTATCTTGTGGAATATTCCAAGGTGTACCGTTGAATGGAGTTTGTTCTGTTGCCAAAACTTCAATATTCAAGACAAAAGGTTCGCTTTTGTTCCCTTCATTATCTGTTGCTATGGCTTTCAATTGCTTCATTCCGGACACTGTCGGTTTATATTCTATCTCGAATGGTTCGGTATATGCTGTTCCTATAAGCTGATCTTCCATATAAAAATCGACACTCAACACATGGCCATCCTTATCGCTCGCAGAAGCCTCTACTTTAATTGTTTTATTCAAGGCAATTTTGTCACTGTCCTCATAATTCGTAATGCTGACAGTCGGTCTTTGAGCGCCTATTATCCTTGAATTATAAAACCTTCCGGCTCCAACCTTGATGGTTTCAATCACAATACCATCTTTATATATCTTCACATCAACATCCTCACTTTTAGCATTGTAAAGCAAATAAGTCAGTTCTCCTTTCGCATTTTTATAAACTGCACCCGAAGGTATACTTGTATGATAGCCTTCTGCCGGAACACCATAAGTAATCATGGCATTGCTCATATAATAGTTCGTAGTTGTGTTAGGATGATTCCGCCACTCTGTTCCTGCTTCGCCATCCTGTTTGCACAATTTATCAATCCATTGAGCTGCATTCTCAGGATCGGTATAATTCATTATATTCAGATGGTAACCACCAAGATAAGGTCCCATCGCCCTGATGTTATCGTACGGATCGTCGTTGTCGTGCATTGGTTTTTCATCCCAGTAGAAAGTGGTTCTGTCATGGAACATAGACTGGTTGATCTGTGTCATTTTCTCAGGGTTCAGTCCGAAATTTGTGTAGAAGAAATCGACAGGGCATGCCTGAATTCCCAGTACCCAAGCCGGATCGCCCGCAAAATACGTTGCCCAAGCCAGATTGTCGGTACGCACAATACCCACATAGTCGTGTTCGTAAGTGGAAGGGAAATTCTCGTCGTAAAGATCGAGCCAATACTCTCCGGCAGACATTACTTCGAGCATATACCCCATTGCCCCGGCATCTATTATCTTTTTGTCATTCAGCTCAACGCCTAACATGTATATTCCAAACCAAGAGTTAATAGCCTCTGAGGTAGACTCCTGATTGTTTCCTCCGCCATCACCTATTCCTCCGGCAAAAGAGTGCCCCAGATAAGGGTCAAATGTTCTTAGGAATGGCATAAACGTATCGCCATCTTTCTCCCAACGTTCCCAGTTCGCATAATTCCGGGCAACTAGCTTCGCCATACCGGCATAGTCACGCTTAAATTCTTTATCCACCATCATTAGCCTTGCCGTTCCCACTGCGAAATATCCATTGTGGAAATGTACGTCATTGAATCCCTGCGATCCGTATCCCGGAGGAAAACCAATCATTGCCCCGAAATTAGGATATTGAGCAAAGAAACGTTGCTTTGCATTTCTCTCCGACTCGTCGAACGTATACCAATCCACAAATTCATTTTTAAGGTTATTTTTTATCTGGTCGAATCCTGAGTGCCCCAACGATTTGGCCATCAACATCAATGTGCTGTTTTCACCCAAACCTTTTGCATACGTATTTCCGTTCACGGTATAATGCTGTGAAGAATAATCCAATAGGGAAGATAATGTTTGTTGCCTGTCTTCAGCCAAATCTAACGGTTCGGGCAAATAAGGAGGCATACCCCCAAAATTGTATGAAAGAGAGAAGGACTTGGAGGCTGCCGTTTGCATTTTACCTCTAAAAATCTGGTAATCTGCTCCGGAAATAAAATTAAAATTCTTGTTCGTCGTCCGATAGTGATGTGGCAAGAAAGACATAAGCACTTCCTGATCTTTTGCCCCGTTATCCAAGTTTTGAGCATCCATATCGAAGGTGGTTACAATTTTTCCTTCCTCCACTTTATACTCATAGTTGAAACGCACATCGCCCGGTTTGTTTCGGGCATACTGATCGTAAGTTTTCAGGAACGACCTGTCAGGAAGAACCGATATGACAACATAACGTTTGCTTCCCGAAATTTCGACTTGATAATCACCACCGTTCGACCGGTGTATCTTGCTGCCACTTGGCGCATGAACACCATACACACGACCATCGTACTCGATGGTAAATGTATTCAGGTTGGCGGGAAAATCATCTACCAATTCACCGTTTACATTATAAACTGAAGATTTTGACTCCGGCGCAAGAATCGGATAAATATCTTTCATCTCTACATACATGAACGGAACTCCATGAACCAGAGTCGCATCCATAAGTTTTCCGTTGTTTTCACTTCTTAGGGTGAAGCCAAGATCGTTCCAGTCGTATACTTTGGCACTTGCAGTCTTGAAATCAGGCGTATAGCCGGAGCCTCCAAACTCATTATCTGTAAAGATAATTTCATCGCACATGATAAAACCCCATCCGCCTCCGCTATTGTCCACAATACGGATTTCGGCTTGTTTTCCTTTATATTCTTTTACATCCCAGGTTTTTTGCGTCAACGTTCCACTATTTTCTCCTGTCGAATATCGAACTCTCTGACCGTCAACAAATAACCCTACATAAGTTTCATCCGGATAGTTTCCTCCGCCAACATACATGCGGATGTAATCTTTATCAACGGTAAAAGATGGCGAAGTCATTGAAAACTTCGCTGCATCACCTTTAAATGTATTGACAAAACGGTCGCCAATATATCCATTGGGAGTTGGGCTTTGTGAGATTTCACTCGTTGCCATCGGTCCCGGAATGTTATCCGAATTTGTAGTTACCATCCACCCTTCAGGCCAGGTAGCACTTTCAAAATCGGCAAAAATAGTACTGGCATTATTTGCCTGTATCTTAGTTGTACCATTAACTTTCAAAGGGGTTCCTCTGTTCATTCCTCCTCCGTCAAAACCTTTCGGATAGAAAACATTGAATCCCTCGGCGCTTGCGGTAAGCATATACGGATATGCCCAAGCCTCACTGCCGAAGCGATCTCCATCTGTTGTCACCGTTACTGGTGGAACATGATACTCCGGCTGAATTCTTCCGGTTCCACGGAAGATGAATTCCGTCCACCAATCGTTTGTTGGAATAGGTCTTCCTTTTACATTTTCGTGAAGATTCAGTTCATCCCATGCCAATTCGAACCATTTGGCCGGATGTGCGAAATAGCCATCGTCGTAAGCCACCGATTCGGGTGGATATTCGGCATAACTACCCTTCCCTACCGATATCTGCCGTTGGGCATTTACGATCAAAAAAGGACTGATGAACAATAATAAAAACAGAAATCTTTTCATGATATTAAATGAGTTTGTAATAAATAGATTCAAGTTGAATGGAAAATGTATTTTCCGTATATTACAAATGTATCACCATTCCACCCGCGAAGACAAATATTTCACCTCACTAAAAACTCATTTAGAAAGACTAAATAACTCAACAATACTACAACAGGTAAAAAAACGAAAACTATACTAATCTAAAGGACAGAACATTATCGAACAAGTGTGTATAATATATCTTTTCAATTGTTACATCACACATCCAGCAGGTCATTCAAAACGCAGCAATTTTTGTCAATGTTTTTTCAGGCGAAATAATTGCAAAAGGCCAATAGAAAACATTGCTGATATTTGCAAATCTGATAAAAAACAAAAGCTATTTTAGGATGGAATAGTATGAGATATCGAATACTTATTTTTTGTTTGTATCTTTGTATTCTGAAGATAGTGACAAGTATATACAATAATAGCATACAAAACCCAAATTGATGAAGAAAGTATCCATAATAACTATAAATTTGAATAATAAGACAGGTTTGGAAAAAACTATAAAAAGTGTAATCTCCCAAACCTCCCACAATTATGAGTTTATTGTCATTGACGGGGCATCGACAGACGGCAGCACCGATGTGATGAAGCTATACGCCGAACATATTACATACAGCCTGAGCGAGCCCGACAAGGGGATATATGAAGCCATGAATAAAGGAATTAAAGCTGCAAAAGGTGAATACCTTCATTTTCTGAACTCCGGCGATATATATGCCTCCGATACTGTTTTGGAAAATGCTTTCAAGGAAGATTGGCACGACAGCTTTGTTTGCGGAAATTTTTTCTACGATTTTAGTGGTGAGCTTGTAAAATATGGTATATATAAAAATCGGGACTGGACTTTTTCTCTCTACGATATATTTTCGGATGGACTATGCCATCAGGCATTTTTTATAAACCGAAAAATGTTTGACAAATATGGCTACTATGACGAAAAACTACGAATTGCATCCGATTTCAAACTATTTTTCATTGCAATTGGCTTGCATCACGAGCCGGTGAGGTATGTAGATGTTGATATCGTAATTTACGATACGGAAGGTTTCAGCAGCAATGTGGGCGGAAAAGCCATTCTAAGGGAAAAACAACTAATTGCGCAACAAGAACTGTCGGAGCAAGTATTCAACAAGATTAACTATCTGCATTATCTGCAAAGAAACGCTTACATTACAGAATTTACTTTATCCAAGAAATGGATCCATTTCCTATTTAAAGTATTTAATAAAATATGTACTACCCTTAAACTTACTAAAATAAAAGAATCGAATCCAAAAGTAGATTGATTTTACAAAATTCATAAAACCCCCAAAGTTCTTCTTGCCTTTGGTTTTCTCCTTTAACCATCAGCCTTAAAAGTAGAAACCTTTTTCTATCAATACATATTTGTATTGTCATTGAGTCGCTTTCGTTCCTCGAACGTTATTTCTGAGTAAAACGAAGGATTTGAATTGAAATATACAGATTTTTCACTTCGTTCAAAATGACAAAACGGATATAAATCTTATAACAAATGAGTTAACATCATATACTCGGCATTGAATAAAAATAAAATTATAAATTATGACAACTCTATGGCAAACAAAATGTTATTATAGTAAGTATAATTTATAAATGTAATGGACTCGATACTAAAAAAGAAAATTATAAATAAGGTTTTAGCAAAAATACCAACATACATCAACCCTGTCGATTTTTTGCATGATGTGCTCAATATCAGTAAAGAATCTATTTACAGAAGATTGAAGGGGGAAATTGCTTTTACTCTGGAGGATCTCGTTAAAATATCTTCCAGTCTATTTATCTCTCTCGACGATATAATTTATGCAGATCAGAACAACGACTTGGGCAAACAACCTATTGTATTCCAATCGCGTTCGGATGAATTATTCGAGCCGAAGAAAACTTTTGTCGAGTTTCTGTCCACATATTTGCAGAATATAGACGAAACGAGTAAGGCTCAGAATGCGGAAGTTATGGTTGCTGCAAATCGCCTCATGATTCTGACTGCCGTATCTTTCGATCATCTTTTTAAGTTTTATTACTACCGATGGATACATCAGACACAAAGAATGCCACTCGAATTTGGCATGTCGAGTGTTATCCTGACCGACGAAATTATTTCTTTACAAGAAAAGCTCAAGACTCATATCCCTTCAGGGAAACATACTTATATATTGGATTTTTATTTTCTGGAGAGTACAATCCGTGAGATTCAGTACTATTATTACAGACAACTAATCACGGAAGACGAGATGCTCTTGTTGCAAAAAGATTTATACAGATTTGTTGATGCGATGGAGTATGCTGTAAGCCGGAAAATAGAATATGTAGGTTTTTCGAGCAATATATATATATCCTCCACTCAGATAGAATCGTCAGGGTTGTACTGTAAATGTGATGATGAGCAGCTTGTTAGTCTGTGGATATCTTATGGTGTTAGTATAAGTTCCGATAATCCCAGAATATGTAATACATATCGTTCATGGTTCAATTCGTTAAAAAAATACTCAAGTCTGATAAGTGGAACTAACGAAATTTTACGAACAAAATTTATTGACAGGCAACGCAGCCTTATCGAAAATATCAAAAATGCTAAAGACAAAGATTATTTTTATGAGTAACAATATAAGGACATCAATCATCAACAAATTATTGGAGTTAATGCCTCCTCAAACAAAACCTGTTGATTATCTATCTGATATACTCGACATCAGTAAAGAATCTGCATACCGTAGATTAAGTGGAAAAATGTCTTTCGACATCGAAGAACTGGTCACACTATCAGAAGAATTAGGCTTTTCGTTGGATGAACTTGTAGCTTTGAGTGACAGGAACAGTAAGATAGTGATCGACATAAAAGTTGAGAAAGACCCCAAGCAAGGTTTCATGGAAAGGATGAAAAGATTTAAGAAAAGCATAGACGACCGCCTCTCGGACGAATATTCCTACTCTGTTGCTGCCCTGAATTATTTACCGTCAGAACTTTGTGTTCATTACAATAACTTATTCAAACTGTCTTATTACATTTGGTTGTATTGGAAAGACCAGAATTTGCACAGAACGAAATATTCGGAAGTGGAGATTTCTCCGGAATTGGAAAAACTGAGAAAAAGCATAGAATCTAATGTAAAACAAACAAAAAACAATACACTTATTTTAGATCCCAATGTTTTTTTAGGCCCGTTGAATCTTGTGCTTTATTTTCATAGCCTGAATTTGATAAC
Source organism: Dysgonomonas sp. 520 (assembly GCF_010501095.1). Classification (GTDB taxonomy): domain Bacteria; phylum Bacteroidota; class Bacteroidia; order Bacteroidales; family Dysgonomonadaceae; genus QVMP01. The sequence continues at coordinate 68,362 of NZ_QVMP01000025.1, forward strand.
TGAGGACGAAAAAAAGGTTATAAAAGAAGAATTACATAGCATGCTCGATTCTATGGAAAAGGAGATCAGATGTGAAGATTTGCTTGATGTGAGAAATTTTTATTATTTATCCAATCTGAATATCGACGTCAACAGCGGGTATTACTCCTGGAATGATAACACTGCCTCTTTTTTTTCGTTCAATTTTTTCAACCGGATAGTCATTAATAAACCCGAAATATACGAAGCTCACAAAGAGTGGTTTCTTTCTCTAAAAAGACATTCCATCCTGATTACCGGATCGGACGAAATGGCTCAAGCAAAATATTTCAGAAAGCAACGGGAATATGTAAACCGCTTGTGAACTCAGAATGCTCTTCAGCATCTTGTAAAATGTACTCACCAAGAAATAGAGCGATAGGTTGCCAATGCAGAAAATGAGAGTTAGTTTCTTCAAGAGAAAGGGACTTATATAATGAAACCGTCTAGACTTTTTCGTTTTATTCAATTTTGTCATCCTGAGAGTATCGAAGGATCTGTTTTTTNTTTTTTAGATGTTTCACTACGTTCAACATGACAAAAACTCAAAAATTAAGTATAATTTAAAAAGTCTAGATGACTTCAATGGTTTATATGTAACAATAAGCATCTTCAACTTAGCAACGGGTAGTTGGATCATATCGGGTATATTTTGAACTATTATTCCAACATTATTTCTTCCGGTATCGAAGGAGCAAAATCAGGAGCAATGTCGGGCGTTGACGAATTTATCTTGAAGAAGCTGTTGAAACCGCTTTGCTCCAATTTTGGGTAATATCCTATTTTTAAGTCTATTGTATTGAATATGATAAAATTGTTTCTCAGACGAATGCCAAGCCCGGCTCCGTAATTGATATTGTCGCTATTGAAAAGATTTCCTTTCGATTTAATCCAACCCATATCGAAAAATGTATAGAAAAGGAACCGAAAACCCAGAATCTCGTAATTGGAAAACAGGTCGGTTTCTGATTTAAACAAAAGTTGCTCATATCCGCTCTTGCTATCTCTCCAGTTTTTGATGGGTAGAGTAGTGTGTTGGCCCATATAAATTTTGTCGCCAAAATATCTGTCGGCATGAAGTATTTTTGAATAGTTGAGGGTGAAAAATTGCCTGAATCTCAATCCTGACCAACGAAAAAGAGGTGTGAAATATCTGGAGTCGAAATTAAAGACACCTCCAAAAGGTTTCCCATTGCCAAAGAATGAGGATATTTCCGACTTAACATATAGGTTTCCTTTCATTATTTTACTGCTTCCGTAAGATGCACTCAAGGAGCCGTACATCGCATCCTTAATCTTCGAGAAATGACTGTATCCCAATTGCATCGAGAGATTATATCCTTGAGGTATATCTTCCGTATTACCAAAATTATAAACCATATGTTCGCGCAAATACGAATTCTGATACAAACTCAGTTGCATCAGCAGCATTTGGTTTTTTGTATATTTATAAGGAGCCAAATTAGTTTGCATGTAGTCATTATAAACAGTATTTTTATACTCCGGAATCTTCATTTTATACCTCAATCCTACAACAACTCTTCTGATTGCATTTTCTTTCGACAGGGTAAATGCCCTGCCTGCGGTGATTGAGAATTGTTGGTTTCTGTCGGGGGTTACTGAATCCCACTCTATTCGTTCGGGATGTAGAAATCTTCTTTTATAACTGATTTCGCCAAAGTAATTTAGCTTGGGTTGCAAATTTCGGGTTGCGGCAAATTCTGTTTCATATTCTTTTATTCTGTCAACATAACTACCGGATAGATCAATATTTTTTTTAGCAAAATTCTGATACACATAGTTTCCTCCAAACCCGTATTTTCGGTCGTATTTGTTCGAATATATGAAATCAAACCCAACCCTGCTGCCTGTGCCTAAAACATTCCGGTCGAATATTTCGAGATTCACTTTCGATGATGACAAGCTATGAAGGTTTAGCCCGATAGTCCATTTATCCCGCACAATGATGTTCACATCAACCGAATCTTCCGTATGTGCCATCGGTTCGATGAAAATGCGGGCATCGTATATATATCCTGTGTTTCTGAGTTGCGATTCCGACGTGGCCACAGTGGCAGCATTGACCGGTGTGTTTTGCCGAAACTGAATTATGTTTTTGATAGTCGCTTCCCGTGTTGAGGCATGAGCACTGTTGAGGATTTTAAACTCATCACCCCTTTCCGAAGGGTTGTTTATATTTGTTCCGAAGGGAGGTAATACATTTATATTGATATTTCGGATTATTTTTCCTTCAAAAGGTTTATAATCTTCAACAATGGCCCTGTTTTGTTTTTTTGTGTCAGGAGGAGAAGATTCCCGGAATATCATAGAGAAAAGTTTTCTAGTCCATCTGTTTTTTGATGTTTGCTTTTTTATGACTTGATATTCTTTAGGCAGTCCGTAAACATGGGCGGTATCTTTAACCTGAATGATAGAGTCGGAATCGAGAGTGTTTTCATCGCAAATAGATGCCATAACATCGAAAGACAAAGTCCATACAATAGCAATTAAACAATAGATGATAATATTTAGAGAATAACACTTCAATTCTGATTCTTTGAGTACGACATAACAAACAAAAACTTTTAAGAATAAACAAATTTACACATATTTTGTTGATGAGCTTCAAGCATTTTACTATCTTTTCTTAACGATGGTTATTTGTAATATTTAATCAAATAAATTCTATACCTTTGCACTTGGGAAGACAATGAATGATAAGTGATAAGATGTGTATCAATAAACCAGAAACAAAGAATTTGAAATGAAATCAGTGAAAGCAAAAATCAGAGCCGCACTAAAAACACTATACTTGAAACTACCGGAAGAAATTATAAGATTAAGAAAGAGTTATGTATATGACAAAGACGCTTTCGCATCTTTTATCAGTTCGAAGGTTGGTGATACTACCAATATTTTTGATGATATTTATAAGATAAATATGTGGCATACCGAAGAATCCGTATCCGGGGGAGGTTCTACGATAGATGCCACGAAAACAGTCCGTGAAGAGCTGCCTCAGATTATTGAAAAATACCGGATAGAATCGATGTTAGATGTCCCTTGTGGCGACTATAACTGGATGAAGTTGGTGGATCTGAAATGTAACTATATAGGAGGAGACATAGTGTCAGAGATTATTGAAAGCAATCAGCAGTTGTATGCTTCGGATAAGGTTAATTTTCAGGTTCTTGACATCACAAAAGATGATTTACCTAAGGTGGATATGATCTTCTGTAAAGATTGCTTACTGCATTTGTCTTACGAAAATGTTGCTAAAGCACTTAATAATTTCAAAAAGAGTGGATCAAAATATTTGCTGGTATCCAACTATTCGAGAACGTGGCGAAATCATGATATTCACAACGGAGATTATCGTCCCTTGAATATACGGAGAAAGCCATTTAGCTTACCTAAACCTATATATCGGTTCAGGGAAAAATCGGTAGCGGAAGGTGTGGAAAGTGATAAATATATGTATTTATATCTGATGGATTCTATTCCGGATATAATTTTGTCGTAATACTATCAGCCTGTTTATGTAGTGTTTAGTGTATGCGGTGAATAAATAGTTTCAAAATAGTTTTCGAAATATTTGGAAGATAAAAAATAAAGCGTACCTTTGCATTCGAAATATCGCGGGGTGGAGCAGTTGGTAGCTCGCCAGGCTCATAACCTGGAGGTCATCGGTTCGAGTCCGGTCTCCGCAACTAAACTGAAAGAATCACTGAAAAGTGGTTCTTTTTTGTTTTTATGAATTTCGTAAAATGCTGATATATTGGAGACAAAGGTGAACACTGAGTTCACCTTTTTGGTTAGATAACTATTAGTCTCCTTATTATATATAACTCCCTCTGGGAATACTAAACTCTGTAACTTTTGCTGAATACTGAAATTTGAGTTTACCCATAAATCCCCTAATTTACAAGCTATTTGCAATGTTGAATCTATGAATTTTTGTAGGTTAGATAAATTTTCCTTCGATTTTTCCAACTCATTCTCAATAGATGCTTTTTTGTCCTTAAGTACAGATATAGTGGTCTCATAAACCTCAGTTGTAATATAACCCATTCCACATTTTACATTGACATCTTTAATCTGGTTATTACATTCAGTTAGTTGTTTGGATAACTCCTTGTGTAAACAGGATTGATTATCATTCCTTTCTTTAAAGACCTTTGTCAAAACCTTTTTGGTAATAGGTATTAATTCTTCTGGTATGGTATATCCAGATAGTAAACAGGAATAACCATCATGTATCTTGACAATGTTATGATTGCTTTTACAACCCTTTGTATTGCACTTATAATAATGTAACCTTTTTGTCTTTACCTCATAACCTGTCAGATAACACCCACAATTATCACAAATGACATGGCGTTTTAGAGGGTACATAGGGGTTTCAATAGCATGAGAGTAACCAATGTTACTCTCAATACCATTAACTTTATTCCAGACATCCACAGGTGCTAAAATTTCTTGCTTCCCATCTATAATGGTATCACCTAATAATGCGTGCTTAATTTTTCCACAATAAAAAGGATTATGAAAAATCTCACTTAGTTTTTGCTTATATATTTTTAAACCATGAGCCTTTAATCTTTCCACAATTTGAACATCAGTTAAACCTTCTTTGGCTTTCCAGTAGAAAGCTTCCCTCAGTAGTTCCCCTGTTTTATTGACAGTAACAATATGTTCTTTGCCTTCCTTCTTTTTATCAAAACCCATTGGAGGTCTGGCATACCAATAACCTTTTTCTAAACATTCTTTCATCCCTGCTTCACATTTACCCTTTCTTAGATTATTTTCAAACTGATTGAATAGGAATAGTATATTTTCCATAAACTCACCAGCAGGGTTGTCTGGGTCTGTTGCTTGAGTTATAGACACCACATATATACCTTTCGATTTCAAATATCTCTTAGTGAGAATACCTTCATCACCTGCTCTTGAAAACCTATCAAAACTATATACTAGTATTATGTTAACCTCTTTCATTTTGGCAACCTTTGCTATCATCTCCTGATATAGTTTACCCTCTTTCTTTGCACTCTCATTTGTACCACCAAAATACTCTACAATTTCAATATTGTTTCTTTTGGCATATAACTCACACTCTTTTTTTTGAATTTCAAGACTGTTATTATTATCAGCCTGTTCTTTCGTGCTAACCCTTGTCCAAACCACTGCCACTTTTTCTTTAAGATTAGCATATTCTATAATCTTTCTTTTAACCTTTTTCTTTCCCATTTTCACAATCTTTTTTACCTATATTATACTCATACGCAATAACACCAAACGAATACAGAAAATCTAATATAGATTTCATATCCTCTTGGCTTTGCCCAAAACCTATTTTCTCAAAATCACTTTGATATACTTTAAATTCTTCATCACTAAACATCTTTAAATGTGTTATTTCTTATTTACCAAGAGATTAGTTCTTGTTGTCCTTTATCTAAAGCAAGATCCTGTTTTCATTGCTCAATCAGATAAAGTATGCATAGGATCATCCACCAAACAATACTATCATTGCTATTAGATTGGTAAGAGAATTAACAATATTTATTTATCCATAAGTCCTTCTATTTTAATCTTATAATACAAATCTATATATTTTTATTAACAAATCAAAGCTAATTTTAACGAAAGTGAATTGCAGTGTGAATTTTTGTTATTCTTTAACTAAAAAATATTTTAGAAAAATTTTGAGGGCTTAGATTTTAAATAGGACCATACCCCCTATTAAGGTACAGTCTCATTATTATGTCAGGAGGCGAGATACGTAAAGCAAGGATCACGGATCCCCCCCCTATATTAGTTGTTTGACCTTTTGCAGTGTGTTTAAGCTTGTACCTGTAATTTTCTGGATGTTTCTAAGGGAATAACCTTTCTTCAATAGTTTTATATCTTCTGAATACTGGTTTTTCATTATTTCATTATCTTTTCTGTAACCAATTTTTCGACCAACACGCCCACCATTAGCCAAGTGGTTCTTATAACCAGATTCAACTCTTTCCCTGATGGTTTTGCGCTCCATACGTGCCACCTCCGCAAGTATGGTGATTAAGAATTGAGACATGGGATTGATTTCTTTCGTTGGTGTCAAGGTTTCAATGTTATAATTCTGTATATATAAAGATATTTTGTTTTGGTTAAGAATTTCAATCGTTTTCAACACCTCTAAGGTATTTCTTCCCAACCTGCTTAACTCACAGACTAATACTTTTTCTACTTCGTTAGAATTAACAAAATCAATCATTTTCAATAACTCTGGTCTATCTGCATTATTCTTTGCACCAGAAACCTTTTCTGCAAATACTTTAACCACTTCATAGTTGTTTTGACTTGCATAAAAAGTTAAATCATTGATTTGTCTTTGATAGTCCTGTGTCCCATTAGTTGAACTAACCCTACAATAAATACACACTCTACACATAACTATTTTTTTTATTAAAGTGGGGGTGCTCCATCCTGCTACTGCATTAAAGTTTTACCAGATTTCAAGGAGAACAGGATTTCACATCCCCACCAAATTTGTTCCATTATTACAGCACAAATATAGTTGTTATATATGATATATCAAATAATAGAGTGTTAAAAATGGTTGAAATAACAGTTATATCAAATATTAATATGTAATTTTATGAGAGAATTATAAATAATGGTACAAACTTATATCTATTATGAATGATAAGAAAGAAAAGAAACCAATAACAGTATATCATGTACACCTCTTTGATGCACCAGAGAATGATATAACTCAAAGTGATTATTACTTTGGCTCTATATCTGCTATTTTTGAACACTTTGATAAGTCTATGATTGGCATACAGGCATCAAGTTTGTACAACTATAACTTTGATGAAATAACCAATCCTATATATGAAAATAAGAAATGTAGGATTAGGAAAAGCATTCTGCTAACAAAATCTAAATCAAAATAGTTGATATAAATAAAATATATCTATTTTTGTAGTGAGCATGTGAGTAAGGCGTTATTCTGGCTCAATTTATTGACAATATACCAAGTGTCAATGCATAGTTGCTTTATGTCATCTTTATCAAGAAAATCATCAATAATTTTTTGAGTCAGGTCTACTTTATCTCCACGAACCGTAACCCATACTTGAAATCCTCTCTCTTTATAGTTTTGATAGCACTTATCTAGTGCTCCTTTATTACAATTCTGACAATCAAATTTTTTAAAAATAAAATTATTTTCATCATTTTGAGCCTGAATATTAGTAACTAAAGAGATTATAAACAAACAAAAGATAGATTTTTTCATGGTAATTTATTTTTTATAAATATCTTCTAAAAATATTACTGTCAAAGGTTTCTCCCCATATTCTTTTATGGTAATAACAGCCACACAATCTGTAATTGGAGTTGAAGAAGTTATAGTGCGATAATCGTTATAATCTAATGCGTATTCTGTAATTTTATTGTTTACTACGTAGACTTGACGTAATACACAGGATGTACTATTATTGTTATCTACAATAAAAACTTTATGCCAACACTCTTTCATGTCAGAGGGTCGGCTGCTTGCTGCATCATAATAATTAAATACTTCACCTTTTTGGGAGAACCCTTATGATATAGAACTGACTGTATATCAGTAGTCATTTGAAGTAAAGAACGACGAAACCTACATAAGACCTTACAAGGGCTTGGTTTATAATCAGTTTGTTTCAAGTACAAAGATATACAGTTTGTTAATATAATAACTACTAACAGT
>NZ_QVMP01000026.1:0-4540 GCF_010501095.1 Dysgonomonas sp. 520
ACACAACAAACAACATTAAAAACTTATGAAAAAGAGCAGTTTAATTTTATTGATTCTTTTAGCCGTTACGGCGCTAAAAGCACAGGTGGGTGTGAACACGGAATCGCCAAGTGTGACGATGCATGTAACTCCAACCAAGACAGATGCTACTACAGCCGAAGGCATCATTGCCCCTAACCTGACAAGAGCTCAATTGATAAGCAAGGATGCTAAATACCTTGTGGCACAGAAAGGAGCTTTGGTTTATGTGACCGACCTTTCGGGTACACTGACCACAAAAACGGCAAAAGTAACAGCGGTGGGTTATTATTATTTCGACGGTGCTGTTTGGCAGCCATTCTACAATAATGCACCAACCACCGAACCCTGGTATGTGCAGGGAGGAACAAGCCAAGCCACAAGCAATACCCAAAATATCTTTCAAACAGGAAGTGTAGCTATCGGCTCCAACTCGGCAGGAAGTTACAAATTTCAGGTAACCGGTACATCAAACATTACAGGGAACTCACGTGTTGCTTCTTCTACTGTTGTTGGCAATGAAACCGTAGGAGGTACTCTTGGAGTAACAGGAGCCACAACCTTGAACAATGCACTGACTGTTGCCGGCACAACAACTCAAAATGGTGTATTCAGATATAACCGAACTCCGGTTTCAGGTGGATATTTAAGATCTGATGCTTCCGGTAATGCCAGTTGGGCAGCTTTTCCCGCAACCGCAACCACCGAACCTTGGCAAGTGCAGGGTGGGACTACCCTCGCAACTACCAATGCACAAAATATTTATCAGGCAGGAAGTATAGCTATCGGGTCAAATAACTCAAACGGTTACAAATTTCAAGTTACGGGTACATCAAACATTACAGGTAATGCCCGTGTGGGAGGCAACTCCACAATTGCAGGAAATGAGTATGTAACAGGCAGTGTGGGAGTGGGAACAACATCGCCTGCAGCAAAAGTAGATATCCGCACTTCAAAAGCGAAAGGCGGTTTTCGCTTGCAAGACGGGACGCAAGGGAATGGCAGGGTATTATTGAGTGATGCAAACGGAAGCGCATCATGGGGAGCCTTGATTCCCGGAACTATATCAGGCACACGCTCCAACTCGAACACTACATTATCCAACTCTTACAAGTATCTGGGAATGTATGTCAGTGTTCCTCCCGGAAAGTCTCAGGTATATGCCGGCGGTATGGTAACAGGAGCTAATGCCGCAGGATATGTAACTACAACATTATCACAATCTAGTACAAGTAATACAAGGCCCAATATTACACAGACTCCATCGCTTGCCGGATTTCCGATACACCAAAGTAATACCTCTGTTGGACAAGTTACTTTTTTTGTAACCAATAACACTAGTAATAATATAACACTTTATCTATGGGGAACTGTTTCCGGAACTGGAGGCGTAACTTCTGCAACCTGGGTGCATGTAGGTATGGCAGAACCTTTCATATTTGTGGCATATTAGCCGACATTATGCAACCAAACAAAAAACTCTCACAAACAGATCTGTTTGCGAGAGTTTTTCAGTATCTGGTATAACCTGATGATCTTAATAGTAATCTACCAATGAAGTTACTTTCAATTGTTTTTCAAATTCGTTTTGAGAAAGTTTTGTTGTTACTTTCACCTTAACCTCCTGACCGGGAAGAATATCGAAATAGTTGTTCTCGAAGAAGTTATCAATTCCCTCGATAGACATCATAACGGCACGCGCCAGTTTATCGGATTTCAGAGTCACTTCATAACCTCCGGAAACGGCTTGTACCTTCCTTGATATTTTTACTTTCGGAAAATCTATATCTTTTTGCAATGCAAGGAAATAACGGTTTGTATATGTTCCTCCCTTAGCATCGTCGAACGTAACGTATACGAAAACATCTTTCCGTGGTGTTTTTTTGATAAAGGATTCTATATCCGTTGAATATAATTTCGTACTTGTATTAGACGGAACCTCTACCGATTCTGTTACTTGATTAACCACTGTTCCATCCAGTTTTACCACTTTTATGTCCAGTTTTCCGCTAATGTTTTTCAGACGGTCGGAAACGATGTAGAAATCCAGTTTATCCCCATTCACGATAGGCGATACCAAAACATCACGATAAGCGTCTCGCGAGTAGTAGTGTTGTGCCTTCCAGCGTCCATAGTAGTCACGGCTTGCCCACGATGCCACAGGCCAACAATCGTTGTGTTGCCAGAAAAGCGTACCCATACAATAAGGCATATCGCGACGGTGCGATTCGATCGCTATTTTTATTGCATCACCTTGCAATACTTGGCTCATATACAAGAAACCCTCGAATGAGTTAGGTGTTTTGTATTCATTTGCCAAATATTCGGCAATACGTGGGTTGGCATAACCTCCGGCACGTTGATGTTCCATCATTACTTCCGAAGTAATATTCCAGTCTTCGGGAAGCGGAGCGAATATTTTTACAGACTCAAATTCAGGAAACGATTGGAATCCGTATTCACTGAAAAAGCGGCTTTTTTCTTCATTGTAGTGGTATGTAGGCTCTTTTCCGTGCCAAACTCCCCAATAGTGGCGGTCGCCGTGTGTTGGGCTGTCAGCCTCTCCCGGAAAACCATAAGGAGACGAGTAGCGGTAAGTAGATTCGGAATGATGTTCCGCAACCATTTCGGGCAATAGCTTATGGAACAGGTCTGTATACTGACGCCAGATGATTTGTGCATATTCAGGATTTTGGTCTGCATAATTCTTTTGCAAGTTCCAGTTATACCAAAAATAATATGCCTCGTTGTTTCCGCACCACAATGCGATAGATGGATGGTTGCGAAGACGTTTGATATTGTCGATTGCTTCATATTTCACCGATTCAAGATAATGTCCTTCCGATGGGTATAAGCTGCAAGCAAACATAAAATCTTGCCACACCATGATACCATGTTTGTCGCATAGTTCATAAAACAAGTCGCTTTCGTAGCTACCGCCACCCCATACACGCAGCATGTTCATGTTTACGTTGACAGCGTCGAGAATGGTCTTTTCATATTGTTCGGGCGTAACACGAGGTAAGAAGTTATCCTGAGGTACGTAGTTCGCTCCTTTCGAGAAAACTCGCACGCCGTTCAATTCTATATATAATGCCGATCCGTCTTTGTCATCTTCGCTCACCAATCTCAAAGAACGAAGTCCGGAAGTAGTCAAGTTGCTGTCTTCCATTCCTTTTCCTGCCGACACTTCTGTTTTGAATGTGTAAAGATTCGGTTCTCCCAAACCATTACACCACCACAAGCGGGGATTGTTAATCGTAAAATCGACAGATACGGTATTCATTCCTTTTTTCAGATCGGTTGTGACTGATCCGAAAGTTGTACCTGTTTTGTCATCTTTTACAGTCACTTTCGCTCCTGTCATATCTTTGTCTGCCAATATTTCCACCTGATTAGTAATGACGGCTTTCTCAGCCTTAATATCTTTTTGACGGATATATACGCTTTCGATTCGTAGATTGTCCCAAGATTCCAATACCACCGGACGCCAGATTCCCGAAGTCACAAAGCGAGGTCCCCAGTCCCAACCATAGTGATAACCCGCTTTACGGGCAAAAGGGCTCACCGTTTTATTGAAAATACCTCCTTGTTGAGACTGGTCGGGCCCTGTCTGATAACGAAATGGTATAGCATCAAATTTTGGAATATCTATCTTGATGGGCGAATGAAAATAGATATGAAGCTGGTTTTCTTTATCTTTCAACTTGCCTTTTACATCCACTTTCCATTCACGGAACATATTGTCGGCTTTCAAAACCAGTTCGCCATTCAGGTATACATCAGCATACGTGTCTAGTCCGTAGAAGTGAAGTTGAATATTACTTCTGTCTAATGTTTTTTTGTCTACATCGAAATGAGTCTCGTAAATCCAGTCTTCTTTGTCGATCCACTGCAAACCCCGTTCGTTGAGCCTGTAAAATGGGTCTTCAATGATTTTGTTTGCCAACAAGTCGGTGTGTATTACTCCCGGTACGGTGGCGTTGTACCAGTTGTTGAGACGAGCCTGACGGAATTTCCATCCCGAATTGATTTCTCTCTCGACAGGAGCCGCAAAGCTGCCCAGAGAAGAAGATAGTAGTACTGCAAGGATAAAAACCTTCAGTTGATTGTAAAAAAATAAGTTTCGCATATTTTATAAATTAGTTAATGAATATATTATTTGTTTACTGTCGTTGCACGAGAATTGCAATCCCATACTTGGCTGTTATCCGGATTTTAAATCCGAGAATAACAACTTCAGGGTTATAAACCCCAGAGAACAAGAAAAATGTTCTTTTAAATTCGACCTATTTTTACTGCCGCGTCTCTTGCAGAGACTTGCCTTCGTTCATTTTGTCTTGACACAAAACGAACCAAAAAGTCAAGGCTTAGCTTCTCGGCGACCCGTTACAATCTCACAGGCTAAATTGAAAAAACTCGCTTCGCTCAAACAGCTTTCAATTTTACGCCTTGTTTCGCTTAACGTGTCCCCGCCTGCGAAGCAGATGCCGTTTCGCCTGACGGGTGTAAACGTGACATT
>NZ_QVMP01000026.1:4605-43105 GCF_010501095.1 Dysgonomonas sp. 520
TCCTTTTGAGGCTTAGGTCAAAAGGAATGCAAGCAATCTATCTGATTGCGCGCAGTGTATTATACAAAATAAAAGAACACTTTTAAACTACTGATTCGCATTATCTGTTTACTACAATCGTTTTACGGGCATGAGGAAAAATGGTACATTCGTTCTGTAAAATACCTTGTATTCCTTCTGCTGCCGTTATAAAAGGAATCCCCAGACGGGTTTTTGTGAGCATGTATTTTTCAGTTCATAGTACATGTCGGCACACTCCTGAGCTGTCATTCCCATTTCGTGAGTGCTTCCGTAGCTGTTTCCGTTAAAAATCTTCTCAATTTCATCAGATTTTCCTGCAGCTTGGTTTTGCATCTGCTGAATTTTTTCTTTCAAGGTCATTCGTTTCAGCAGATCCTCTACCCTTCTCTCTATCGGTTGGTTTTTGTCTCTATATATCATGTCTTCATTCTGCCGGCATAATCAAAATAAGTTTTGCTTCCGCTCCCGCTACTTAAAACGTTCGTATGAGATTTTAAGATTTTTACTTGTTAGCAAAAATATCGGAGAACGGGGTAATAGAAAAGATGAAACAAGTCAGAAAATAATAAAATCGAGGAATACTTGCATTTATGGGGTATGCTTTCGTCAAATGTGCAATTTTTTGACAAGTTTGTTTTATTTTATTTATCTATTTTTGTCTTAATGCAATTCTCTTAACTAAAGCGCATGTTTAAATACAGAATAAAAATATCACTCATAATTTTGTTGTTGTTTTCATCTGTTCTTGCAGTGGGGGAAAGCAGCGACAACTATTATTTTACAACTATTTCGGGCGAATCGGGCTTATCGCAAAATAACGTGAAGTGCATTCTGCAAGATAGCTGGGGATTTATGTGGTTTGGAACCCGCAATCGCTTGAACCGTTATGATGGCAAATCAATTAAGGTTTTCGACTGTAAGGATGTAATTGCAGATGTAGAAAATAATAATATCACCGCATTGTATGAAGATGCGGATAAAAAACTGTGGGTAGGCACTGACGAAGGCATTTATATCTACAATCCATTCAAGGAGTCTTTTTCTTTTTTCAATGAGGCAACAGCCGAGGGTAAAACCATTTCCGGATGGATAGCCGATATACAATCCGACACATTCAATAATATCTGGATTGTAGTGCCCCGGCAAGGATTGTTTCGCTACAATTTTCAGGAAAAGAAACTCTATTGCTATCGTTTCGGAAACAGCCTACCCCCCAACGAAGGAAAGCCACAAGCCATTTGTATAGAAGAAAACGGTAAGGTCTGGGTCGGAACAAACGGCGATGGGGTGTTTCTGTACAACAGGAGTTCCGATTCGTTTCAGCAATTGTTGGGAGACAAAGGCGACGATACTTTGCAGGGAGAGCATATTTATACAATGTGCGATTATGGAGACGAAATTGTTGTCGGGATACATGAAGGAAAATTAAGAAAGCTGCACAAGCTGAAGAATACACTGTCGGATGTTGCGGCTCCTGACGTTCACTATAAAATTATACGTCATGTTGTTCGTTTTGGTGCAGAACTTTGGGTGGCAACCGAGGCAGGAGTATATATTATCAACGAGTTGGAAAAAACCGTAGTGAATTTGCACGAAGACCCGATGTCTGATTTTTCATTGTCGGACAATATGACCGAACGGATATATCGTGACCGTGAAAACGGAATCTGGATTGCAAGCTATTTTGGCGGTGTAAATTATTTACCTCAAAGAAGAAGTGTTTTTGAACAATATGTACCTTTAAGCAGATCGAATTCTATAAATAGCAAACGCATCAGAGAATTGAAGGAGGATGAGTTGGGCAATATCTGGATAGGAACAGAAGATGGAGGACTCAACCTGCTGGACACGAAGAACGGAACGTTTAGCTATATGAAACGTGCCGACAACTCAAGTCAGGATTACCGTAAAAGTTTAGGTCTTTCGGTTATTGGCAACAATCAAGTTTGGGTAGGTTTCTTCAAAAGCGGACTGGATGTCATAAACATACAAAACAAACAGTTGGCGCACTATTCCGCAGGTCAATTGGGACTCAACGAGGCTAGTATAACCGCAATCTTGGAAGACCATTCGGGCAAGATATGGATAGGCAATGCCTGGGGTGTATTTGTTGCACAACGAGGGATGATGAAGTTTGAGCGGATAGATGAAATCGGTTCGACTTATGTGTACGACCTTTTCGAAGATTCGGATGGCATGATTTGGATCGCAAGCATGGGAATGGGCGTTTACATGTACAACCCTCAAAACGAATCGGTAAAGCACTTTACACACAATGGTAAAGATACCGGCAGTTTAAGTTCCAATGCTGTGAGTAGCATAATGGAAGACAGCAAAGGATATATCTGGTTTTCGACCGATCGGGGGGGAATTTGCCGATACGATAAGAAAACAGGACATTTTACATCATATTCAATAAAAGAAGGCTTGCCCGACGATGTGGCATATAAGATATTGGAAGACAGGAAACAAAACTTGTGGTTTGGAACAAACAAGGGTTTGATTAAATTTGACCCGACAACAGGAAAAGTTCTTCGGATATATACGAAAAATGACGGATTACCGGGGAATCAGTTCAATTATAAATCGGCATTGAAGACTCGTTCAGGGAAATTTTATTTTGGGGGGTTAGACGGGCTCATAGCATTTAACCCTGATAATTTTCGGGGCAATGATTATATGCCGCCTGTCTATATAACAAAGCTGACTTCGTTCAATAAAGAAATTGATGTTGAAACTTCTAATTCTCCTCTGACAGAAAGTATTATCCATACAAAAAAGCTGGTATTGAAGCATAACCTGTCGAATATTGGGTTCGATTTTTCGGCTCTGAGTTATGTATCGCCCTCGGCAAATCAATATGCGTATAAGATGGAAGGACTAGACGATGATTGGACTTATACAACTCACAATCAGAGTGCTTCTTACGCAAAACTCCCTCCGGGCAAGTATCTTTTTAGGGTAAAGGCATCCAATAACGATGGAATATGGAATGAAGATGGCGCGGAAATAGAAATAGAGGTGTTGCCTCCTTGGTGGCAAACAAGTATTGCATACATCATTTATCTGGTGGCAACATTGTTCCTCATTTTCTTTGCGATACGTTGGTTTTTAAAGAAAAAGGAAAAGCAAAACGCCGAGCAAAGGCATCTGTTCGAAATAGAAAAAGAGAAAGAGTTATATAACTCGAAATTAGATTTTTTCACCAATATAGCTCATGAAATCAGAACCCCGCTTTCTTTGATTAACGGACCTTTGGAATCGTTGTCGGAAATGAATATCAACGATGCGGAAGTTAATAAAAACCTGAGCATTATGGGGCGCAATACGGAAAAACTACTGAATCTGGTCAATCAATTGCTGGATTTCAGGAAAGTAGACAGCAATAACCTTGCGTTAGTCCTTTCCGGGCAGAATATATCTTCCCTTGTGAAAGATGTGGTGATGGAGTTTGAGCCGGTGGCATCAAAAAACAAAAAAAATCTTCGGTTACATCTTGCCGAAAATGAGGTGCAGGCTTCGGTAGACAGGAGCGAATTCTTGAAAATTATGAATAACCTGCTGTCGAATGCGGTGAAATATTCGGAGCAGAATATAGATGTATACTTGTCTGCGGATGCAGAATGTTTTGTAATTTCAGTTCAGAGCGATGGTGAACTTATCCCCGAAAATCAGCGGGAAAAAATATTCGAACCATTTTATCAATTAAGTAAGGACAAGGATTCTCCTTCGGGTTCGGGAATCGGGTTGTCATTGGTTCGCTCGTTGGTTGAGTTGCATAATGGGCAAATATATCTCGAAACCAATGCAGGGATCAATAACTTTCTATTGAAATTTCCATTGACGCAACAAAATGCTGTTAAGGCATTGCCTGATAAAGATTTAATATGCGAAGAAGAGGCCGTTCAACAAAAAGGAAATGGTCTGGAGTCGGTGCTTTTGGTTGAGGATAACCCTGAAATGCTTACATTCATAGCCGACAGGTTGAAAGGCGTGTTTGCCATAGAAACGGCATCGAACGGGAGTGAAGCGTTAGCCGTTTTACAGGAAAAAAACGTAGATATAATAGTGAGCGACGTAATGATGCCGGATATGGATGGTTACGAACTGAGTCGCCGGTTGAAGCAAAATATAGAGTACAGCCATATCCCTATTGTTTTGCTCACAGCCAAAAACGATTTGAACAGTAAGATACAAGGTTTGGAATCGGGGGCGGAAGCGTATATAGAAAAACCTTTTTCTACCAATTACCTAATTTCTCAACTGACAACCTTGTTGAATAACCGGAGGCGCGAACGGGAGTCTTTCATACATAAGCCTTTTATTCCGGTGCAGCAAATTGGGATAAACAAAGCCGACGAGAAGTTCATGGAACGGATTATTGACATTATCAACGAGAATATAACGGAAACCGACTTTACCATTGATCGTATAGCCGAGGCCGTATTCATGAGCCGATCGAGCCTGAACCGGAAGATCAAAGCCATTACAGGCCTGACACCGACAGATTTTATCCGGTTGATACGCCTCAGGAAAGCTGCCGAACTGCTTCAAAATGGAGAATACAGAATCGGCGAAATATGCTACATGGTTGGTTTCAGTTCGTCGTCCTATTTTATCCGCTTGTTCCAAAAACAATTTGGAATGACTCCGCGCGAGTTTGCGAAACAGCAACAAGAAAGAAAATAGTTATAACCTGGATCGGTCATTATCGCTCCAACCTTCAACGGGAACAAATCTTACACCGACAGGGTTCAGAGGCATAATAGCGTCAACCAGTGACTTATGATAGAGTTGAATACGGCTGGTTTCTTCGGTTGTGAAGAGCAACCTTTCGTTGAGAGGAATTGCTGCAATACTTCTCGAATCGAGGTAGATTCTCCCGATTTTGTCCCATCGGTCGGTGAAACTGTTTAATGTATAGATTGAATTTTCGCCGTCGAAAATAGATTTCCAGTTGTATGAATGAACTATAAAATAATCGTCAAATTGTTCGCCCTTATCGCTATTGATAACGGCTGGAATAAATTGAACACCCTCTATGTTCATGGTACTTAATACATCAACGATTCTTTTCGAGAAAACGGTTTGAGGCAGAGAATAACAATCGGCAACAACGGGGTTGTCAGGAATGGAAAGCCCATAACGTAACGGAAGTGGTTTGTCTATTGCAAGAGGTTCTTTTTTCGACAGAAATTTCAAAGCCATGCGGTTCTTGTCGTTACCGTTTGTCAGCGTGGGAATATTCTCTCCGGCACCTGCCTGAATGATAAAATAGTCGTATTCTAATCCTCCGTATTCCATATTTTTTGGTCTAAATTATTTTTTGTTTGTACTAGCTATCTTTCGCACAAAATTATGTATATTTTTTGGGACTTATCATCATTTGGGGAAAGAGAATGTTAAAACATACAATAATCCAAACAATTTTGTAATTTTGTCTCCACTAATTTTTTATTAACAAAGAATATGGAAATAGCAAGCAAGTACAACCCGGCAGAGGTTGAAGACAAATGGTATCAGTATTGGTTAAATCGAAGATTCTTTCATTCCGAACCCGATAACCGTGAGCCATTCACCGTCGTCATTCCACCACCCAACGTTACGGGGGTGTTGCACATGGGGCATATGCTGAATAACACCATTCAGGATATACTTGTACGCCGTGCCCGTATGACGGGTAAGAATGCTTGCTGGGTTCCCGGAACAGACCACGCTTCCATTGCTACGGAAGCAAAGGTTGTTGCCAAATTGGCTTCGGAAGGAATTAACAAAAATGACCTGACCAGAGAAGAATTCTTGAAACATGCCTGGGATTGGACAGACAAGCATGGAGGAATAATCTTACAGCAGCTTCGCAAACTTGGTGCATCGTGCGACTGGGATCGCACCTGCTTCACAATGGACGAAAAACGCTCGGAGAGTGTGTTCAAAGTATTTACAGACCTTTACAACAAGGGGATGATATACCGTGGCGTGCGCATGGTGAACTGGGACCCTCAGGCAAAGACAGCATTGTCTGACGAAGAGGTTTTTCATAAAGAAGAGCATGGTAAATTATACTACCTCAGATACAAAATAGAAGGAGAAGATGGCTATGCGGTAATAGCCACCACCCGTCCCGAAACCATTTTCGGTGATGTGGCTGTGTGCATTAATCCAAATAACCCTAAAACAGCATCTCTGAAAGGGAAAAAAGTGATTGTGCCAATCGTAGACCGTGTAGTGCCAATCATTGAAGACGATTACGTGGATATGGAATTCGGAACAGGTTACCTGAAAGTAACTCCTGCTCACGACGTAAACGACTATGTGCTTGGCGAAAAATATAATCTGGAGGCAATTGATATATTCAATGATAATGGAACCCTCAACGCACATGGCTTGCAATATGAAGGAATGGACAGGTTTGCCGTTCGCAAGCAAATAGAGAAAGACCTTGAGGCTGCCGGATTGATGGAGAAAACCGAACCTTATACTAACAAGGTGGGATACTCGGAACGGACAGATGTGCCCATTGAACCCAAACTATCCATGCAGTGGTTTCTGAAAATGGAAAATATTGCCCGTCCTGCACTAGAGGCAGTGATGGACGATACCATCAAGTTCTATCCTGCCAAATATAAGAATACCTATCGCCATTGGATGGAAAATATAAAAGACTGGTGCATCAGCCGCCAATTGTGGTGGGGTCATCAGATTCCGGCCTATTATCTGCCGGAGGGGGGATATGTAGTTGCCGAAACCCCCGAAAAGGCTCTGCTAGAGGCCCGAAAGAAAAACCCCGGACTGAATGCAGAAGACTTGCGTCGTGACGAAGATTGCCTCGACACATGGTTTTCTTCGTGGCTATGGCCAATATCAGTATTTGACGGTATCAACGAGCCCGACAATAAGGATATGCAATACTACTATCCGACCAACGATCTGGTTACAGCACCGGAAATCATATTTTTCTGGGTTGCCCGTATGATTATGGCAGGATACGAATACACAAAAGAACCTTGTTTCCGCAACGTATATTTTACGGGTATTGTGCGTGACAAGTTGGGACGGAAAATGTCTAAATCGTTGGGCAACTCTCCCGACCCTATCGAATTGATGGATAAATATGGAGCCGACGGCGTACGTATGGGAATGTTGCTGACTTCGCCTGCCGGAAATGATTTGCCTTTCGACGAATCTTTGTGCGAACAAGGACGAAACTTCAATAATAAAATATGGAACGCTTTTCGCCTGATAAAAGGGTGGGAAGTAGACGACAATATCCCTCAACCCGAATCGTCTGCTATTGCTACCAAATGGTTTGCAAACATACTGTCCAAAACAGTTGCCGAGATGGACGAGTCGTTCAACAAATACCGTTTGTCGGAAGCATTGATGAGCGCCTACAAATTGTTTTGGGACGAGTTTTCTTCGTGGTATCTGGAAATGATCAAACCTGCCTATCAGCAGCCAATTGATGCCGTTACGTATAAAGCCACTCTTGTTTTTTTTGATTCACTTCTCCGTATACTGCATCCATTTATGCCATTCATCACGGAAGAACTGTGGCAGGCACTGGAAGAAAGAAAAGAGGGCGAAAGTATTATGATTTCCGATATGCCTAAAGTGGCTGTCATGGACGAAAGTTATCTCTCGGCATTTGACAAGATAAAGGAGATTATTGCGGGAATACGTACTATTCGCTTGCAAAAGAATATTCCGAACAAAGAAACGCTCGATCTTGATGTGATTGGGGCATTTGATATGGCATTTTGTCCTGTGATTCAGAAATTGTGTAACATCGGGCAAGTTCAGGAGGTTGCCGAAAAACCTGCTGCAGCTTCGTCTTTCTTGGTTGGAACAACGGAGTTTGCCGTTCCTCTGGGAAATAATATAAATGTAGGGGAGGAGATCGCCAAATTGGAAGAAGAACTGAAATACACAGAAGGCTTCCTTAATTCGGTGATGAAAAAACTAAGCAACGAAAAATTTGTTGCCAATGCCAATCCGCAAGTCGTGGAAAATGAACGAAAAAAACAAGCTGATGCCGAAAGCAGAATCAAAATTCTGCAAGAAAGCATTGCCGGTTTGAAAAAATAATGTTTCGGGCAAGAAACGCAGAAAAGCTGTGTGTCAAAAGTAAGATTACACTATCAAAGTGTTACTCATTCTTGTCATTCTGAGTGCAACGAAGAATCTGCACTCTATAGAACAGATCCTTCACTCTGTTCAGGATGACAAAAAATACTAAAATTTACTTCTGGCACATCCTTTTTCGTATTAAATTAAGGATTATTGTTTTTCGGTCAGATATTTCCAAAAACGTTTGGGCATGTGCTGTCGTTGCAGTCGTGGGTTTATCCGTTCCTTGATGGTCATCGAGTTGAAGTAACCTTTCCACAATTCCTGAAAGAGTTTTTCGTCTTCCGCCATCAGATTCTCATCCAGTTTACCGCTCAAAAGATGCTCATCATTTTCCAGAGTAATCTCCTGAACGCTATGCAGATCGTAATAATAACCGTATTTGCGTTTCAGGTCATATATCACCCACTTCTGATCTGAAAAGCGATCTGCAAAATGATCTATCGCAAGTGGCAAAGCATTGAAAATGGGCGAAATGGGAGCGAAAAATATATCATCGGCTGCTTTCTGAAAACGAATGAACATGCGGAGGTAATGACCTTCGTGAGCCACCTTGCGAGCAATTTGATGGACGGTCAAAACATCTTCGTCGCCAAAGTTGGTTTCTATTGAACGGGGCGAATCTATGGTTTTCCGTATATACCTGAAAAGCAGTTCGTCACTGCCCTCTTCTTCCGACAGCCACGTATGAGTGAGCATATTGCAGGCTTGCTTTGTCATTTTCTTTTCAAGGGCAGTCCACACGCGTGCGGCTCTGTCCTCTTGGGTAATGACGGTATAGCTTTCTTCCATAAACATCGGTGCAATTTCTCCCTCACCCAGAATACGGTCGGGAAAAGTCTTGCGGCTATATGCGTCGAAAACGGCAGTCAACAAGCCTTCAAATGTTTTGTCATAAAAGAAAACCAGCATATTTAAATTTTATTTCTTCGATTCCAATTTCAATGAATAATTTTTCATGTCGTTTAAAGAAAATCACCTCCGTCAACAGTCCTTTTTTCGTCCGAATCATTCTTATCCTCGATTGGCAGTTCTAGTGTTTTATCAAGTGGTTTCATAAAGTTCCGGCTCAATCGGGGAAAATGATGGAAAGCTGCCTGTCGTCGTCCCCTTTTTTCTTTTTTGGTTCTGTTAATATTTTCCGCAGATGTTCCGGGGTAGCTTCATTCACGGTATACATGGGCAGTTCGTTGCAAGTGATAAAATATTGAGCCTTTTTCATCACGATGCCCATCTTTTTCAGTTGCGAAGCGTTCAACCTTCCGTATCTCCTTGAAGTGATTATCAGTTTAGCCGACTTCACTCCGATGCCCGGCACACGCAGTATCATGGAATAATCGGCACGGTTAATGTCAACAGGAAACATTTCGGGATGGCGTAGTGCCCAAGCCAATTTGGGGTCGATTTCCAAATCGAGGTTCGGAAACCTGTTATCTACTATCTCGTCGGCCCTGAACTCATAGAAACGCATCAGCCAATCGGCCTGATAGAGCCTGTTTTCCCTCACCAGAGGCGCTTGTTTGAGCACGGGCAAACGCTTGTCGTAACTGTTCACGGGTATAAAGCCTGAATAATAGACACGTTTCATACTCGGTCTTTTATACAATTTCGACGAAAGGCTAAGGATATCTTTGTCTGTTTCGTTTGTTGCCCCTACAATCATCTGAGTACTTTGTCCGGCAGGCACAAAACGGGGTGTGGAGCGTATACGCTTCCGGTCTTCAATGCTTTGAAGCATGCCCTGTTGAATGAATCGCATAGGCTGATAGACACTCAAATGGTCTTTTTCGGGGGCTAAAAGTTTCAGGTTGTTTTCGGTCGGAATTTCCAGGTTTACGCTCATACGGTCGGCATACAATCCTGCTTCGTTTACCAGCTCCTGACTCGATCCCGGAATACTTTTCATGTGAATGTAGCCGTTGAAACGATGAATGGTGCGAAGTTCCTTCACTACCCTCACCATGCGTTCCATCGTATAGTCGGGATTGTTTATAACTCCCGAACTAAGAAACAGCCCTTCAATGTAGTTCCGCCTATAAAATTCGATGGTCAACTCAACCAGCTCATTCACGTTGAATGTTGCCCGGCGTATATCATTGCTCCGGCGGTTGATGCAATAGGCGCAATCGTAGATACAGTTGTTTGTGAGCATGATTTTCAGCAACGAAATACATCTGCCATCTTCCGAAAAACTGTGGCAGATACCCATTCCCCCCACAGTATTGCCTAAACCGCCCGGTTTGTTTTTTCGGACCGTTCCACTGGAAGAACAGGATACATCATACTTCGCCGATTCTGCCAGTATTTTCAGTTTTTCTAATACAGCATCGTTCATCTCAATAGACATCCGAACCAAAAATATTAAAAGAACAGTCGTTGTTAAGAAAGTATGCATATTGCTGATTGTTTGTATGTTAATATTAATGAATTGTATAACTGTCAGAGCCATTATTTTAGATAATATTCTGTTTTTGAACCCATCAAAAGATTTAGCATAATTTCTACGATCTGTGTATAACTGATATTCTGAATTAATACCCATATATTCAGATGTCAAATTGATGTCGAGCAACTCAATATCTGATAGCTTGGGTTTGCGTTTTGATTCAAAAAATTCATTTTATTTGATATTTGTTCTAATGTCTCTAATATTTTCACGTAATTTGCACTGAAGTTGTACATGTTATTTTAGCGTTTGTAAAACAATTAAATATGATCGTCTATTTGAATTTGAACAACTTCTTTTATGCTTTATAATAATGCACTACGGGTTACTTAAAATTCACATAAATATAGTGTTTTGATATTTTTATTCACAATGAGAAATAGAACTTTCTGACAACTAATGTGTTAAATAATAATCAAGAAAGGGTAGTCATAAGTAATATCAATCAGCAGTTGATTTTTACAACAAAATGTTCTTTTAATTTCGATAATAACAATTGTAGGGGCGAATAAATATTCGCCCTGATATTCGGGCATACCAGAGGTCTGCCCCTACAAACCACTCCGGGGTATTCCCTCTCTTTTGGAAAGGTGTAGGGGTGGGGTTTTACTCCACCCGTAGATTCGTCGAATATAAACCAACATTTTTCAAATGCTGATTCGCACAAGTAATTACATTTTGTATCAATAACTAATTTTTCAATTTTCTATGAAAAGAATTATGCTAGTAATTTGCATTGTGGCTATCAGCCATTTTGCAACTGCACAGGATCAGTATTTAGGTGAAATACGCATGTTTGCAGGAAATTTTCCTCCAAGAGGATGGGCGTTATGCAATGGACAATTTTTGTCCATATCTCAAAATCAGGCATTATTTGCTCTGCTTGGAACAACTTATGGAGGAAATGGATTTACAACTTTTGCTCTACCCAATTTGCAAGGGCGTGTACCTATTCATGCCGGAAATGGGCATGAGCTTGGTCAAACCGGAGGAGAAGCTAATCATACGATAAGCGTTAATGAACTTCCTGCGCATAACCATGTCGCAACCGCAACACAATATGCCAGTAAATCGGATGGAACATCAAGTAATCCTAACGGACAATATCCTGCTGTTTCGGAGACTAATGCATACAGTGCAACAGCTGATACGAAAATGGCGACAACAACTCTATCAACTTCTCAAACGGGAAGTGGAACTCCTGTAAATAACATGCAACCCTATACGGTTGTAAATTATATTATCGCCATACAGGGAGTTTTCCCTTCAAGGAATTAATAACAACAAAAAGAAATATACTTATGAAAAAAATTGTACTCACAATAATAATGCTTTTAGCATGTCATTATTATTCCTTCTCCCAAGTAGATACGTATATTGGTGAGATACGTATGTTCGCAGGAAACTTCGCTCCTGCCGGGTGGGCATTTTGTAACGGACAGATTCTGCCCATATCTCAAAACTCAGCATTGTTTTCTATAATTGGAACAACTTATGGAGGTGATGGAAAAACTAATTTTGCTTTACCTAATTTGCAAGGACGTGCTCCATTGCAACCAGGACAGGGAGAGGGCTTGTCTCTTTATCAATTGGGAGAACAAGGCGGCTCTGAAACTGTAACACTATTGCAATCAGAATTGCCATCCCATACACACATTGTGACTGTAACGCAACCTGAGATAAAAACGGCAGGTACGTCGGACGATCCGACGGGCAAATATCCGGCCGTATCTATCGTTACACCTTACGGTACAACCTCCGACACAACTATGGCGGCTCCTGATGTAAGCGTGTCTCCATCGGGAGGTGGTAATCAACCAATGAATAATATGCAACCCTATCTGACTGTGAATTACATTATAGCCTTACAGGGTATTTATCCTCCCCGTCAATAATATTTATTAAATAAAAGATCAATTATGAAAAAGATTATATTATCCCTGATTGTAATAGTAATTAGTCAGATAGCTTTTGCTCAAGATTCATATGTAGGGGAGATTCGTATGTTTGCAGGAAATTATGCTCCTCAGGGATGGGCAATCTGTAACGGTCAACTTCTCTCGATAAATCAAAATGAAGCTTTGTTCACTATAATAGGTACAACTTACGGGGGAGATGGTGTTAATACTTTTGCCTTACCCGATATGCAAGGTCGTGTGCCCATTCATCAGGGAACTCAACAAGGAACAACCTATGTTATTGGGACAAAGGCTGGTTCGGAAACCCGAACATTGACGGCAAACAACTTGCCACCTCACTCTCATCAGGTGACTATAACACAATCGGCCAGCAAGCAGGAAGGTACATCAACAAGTCCCGAAGGTAAATATCCGGCTGTGGATGGAACAAATCTCTATGGAAGTCCTGTTGCCGGAGCAACTAATGTTACTTCCAATTCCACCGTTGTTACATTAGCTCCCTCCGGAGAAAATCAACCTGTCGAAAACAGACAACCATATTTAGGAATTAATTTCATCATTTCTTTAAATGGTATTTATCCAACACAAAACTAAACAGTGAGATTATGAAAAAAATATATACATCAATGCTTCTGGCAATGTTGCTGTCAGTAAATTCTTTGGCTGCACAAACCAGTTTGTTGCCGGGCGATATTGCATTTGTAAGTATCAATAGCAGCAGCAATACCGATCAGTTTGCTTTTGTTCTTCTTACCCCCATAGATGCAGGAACCAATATAAACTTTACTGATTGCGGATGGAACGAGGCAACAGGATTTACGTCTTTCCCCGGCGACAGTCATTTCACATGGACTGCCGATGCTCAAATGCAAGAGGGTGCAACAGTACTCATTACAACAAACAATGGCAACTCTCTTCCACAAGCAAGCACGGGCACGATTTCGGGTAGCAATATGTTGATCTCCATAGCAGGCGACCAGATTTTTGCCTATCAGGGAACGGTTATTAGCCCATCCTTTATCGCAGGTATCAGTTTCAATCAGAACGAGAGCGGACAACCCGGCAGCGAGTTTGACGGGGCATCCACATCCAATTCCACAACAGGGTTGCCGAGCCAGCTGACAATCGGGGTGAATGCCGTTCACGTTTACAATACGTCTGCATTTGCCGAGGAAGATAATTCTTTATACAATGGACAAACGACTTCGGGCACGAAACAAGTTCTTGCCGCAGCCATCAACAATATGAATAATTGGGGAGGAAACAATGATACTCCTTTTGTCCTTGATCCGATGCCCTTTACTTTCTCCGTATCTATTACAACAGCAATAGGAAATGGAGAAAATGATTCAAGGATAACGATATACCCCAATCCTACGACAGATGGTTTCTACGTGAAGGGAATAAAAGAAACTGCTCAGGTGTCATTGTTTGATATGGCAGGAAATGTGTTGTTTAGCAAAACAATAACGGAAAATGATTATATGCCTGTTCAACTCCTGCCTAAAGGAGTGTATCTGATTCGTATTGATCAAGAAAGCGAATCGGATTATAACAAGCTAATTGTGCAGTAGATAGTTGCTGCGACACAACTTTCATTATGTCACAAGAGGAGCGGATTCGCCGGGTTATTCCGTGCGAATCCGTTTATTTTGTCAGAGAAGGTTCTTTATTATTTCAGGAAAATATTTGTATTCCAGCTCGTGCACCTTATTGGCAACCGTTTCGGGGGTATCGTCGGGAGTAACATCGCACTTTGCCTGAAAAATGATGCTTCCCTCGTCGTAATTCTCATTCACATAATGTATTGTGATGCCCGATTCCTTTTCGCCCGACGCAACCACAGCCTCATGCACATGGCTGCCATACATGCCTTTCCCGCCGAATTTGGGAAGCAGGGCAGGATGTATGTTAATTATTGCCTGAGGATAGGCATCAATAATATTTTGAGGCACTTTTAGCAGGAATCCGGCCAAAACGATGAAATCTATCTTGTACTCATTCAATGCACTCAATACTTTCTCTGTTTCGTCGAACTCCTTTTTTGCAAAAGTTAGGGAATTTACACCTAATTTTAGAGCTCTTTCGTGAACATAGGCATCCTTTCTGTTCGAAATGATTAAAGGAATGGAAACATTGGGGTCGTAGGTGAAAAAATTTATGATATTCTCTGCATTAGAGCCAGATCCGGAAGCAAAAACGGCAATTCTTTTCATTTGTTAAAGATGTTTGATTGATGCACACAAAATAAAAAAATGTGCAATTTTAACTTTTTTCTTCGCAAAAAATTTGTTTCATATACATAAAAAGCTGTTTCTTTGCACCGACAAAAATATAAATAAAAATTAATTATTAATTAAAATCAGAAAGTTATGTCAGACGTAGCATCAAAAGTAAAAGCGATAATTGTTGACAAATTGGGTGTTGAAGAAACAGAAGTTACAGAAACAGCTAGCTTTACAAACGATCTTGGCGCAGACTCGCTAGACACAGTTGAGCTTATCATGGAATTTGAAAAAGAATTTGGCATCTCTATCCCTGACGATCAAGCAGAAAAAATCGGAACAGTTGGAGACGCAGTTGCTTACATCGAAGCAAACGCAAAATAAAAATTTTCCCTAAATACATTTATGGAATTAAAAAGAGTAGTTGTAACAGGTCTGGGTGCAGTTACACCAATCGGCAACGATGTGAAAACCACATGGGAAAACGCACTGAATGGCGTAAGTGGAGCCGGGCCTATTACTCAATTTGACGCATCAAAGTTCAAAACCCGGTTTGCCTGCGAGGTAAAGGATTTTGACATTTCAAAATATCTTGATCGCAAAGAAGCCAGAAAATGCGACAGGTACACACAACTTGCAGTAGCTGCATCAGAAGAAGCTATCCTTGATTCGGGATTAGATTTTGAAAAAGAAAACAGAGATCGTATAGGTGTTCTGGTTTCGGCCGGTATAGGTGGTATCAAAACTTTCGAAGAAGAGGTGGGTAATTACTACACACACATGGAAATGGGGCCTAAATTCAACCCCTTTTTCATACCTAAGATGATTGCCGATATTGCCACCGGTTTCATTTCTATCCGTCACGGATTGAGAGGACCTAACTTTGGCACGGTTTCGGCCTGCGCATCGTCAACTCACAGCACTATCACAGCTTTCGATTTTATCCGTTTGGGCAAAGCCGAAGTGATAATTGCAGGGGGAGCCGAAGCTGCGGTTTGTGCATCGGGTATAGGAGGTTTCAATGCCTTGACAGCCCTGTCGACACGTAACGATTCTCCTGAAACGGCATCACGTCCGTTCAGCAAGAGCCGCGACGGGTTTGTGTTGGGTGAAGGTTCTGCATGTCTTATACTGGAAGAACTTGAACACGCGTTGGCACGAGGTGCAAAAATATATGCGGAAGTAGTAGGAGGCGGTATGTCTGCCGATGCCTATCACCTTACTGCATCACATCCTGAAGGGGTGGGTGCGAAATTGGTGATGGAGAACTCATTGGCCGACGCAAATATGAAACCCGAAGAAATTGATTATATCAACGTGCATGGCACATCAACACCTGTTGGCGACCCATCCGAACTGAAAGCTATTAAAGCCGTTTTCGGAGACAGTGCATACGATATGAATATCAGTTCCACCAAATCTATGACCGGACACTTGCTTGGAGCTGCAGGAGCCATTGAAGCGCTTTTCTGTACGTTGGCTGTTCAGAACGACATCGTTCCTCCGACAATCAACTTTACGGAAGGAGACGAAGACCCTGAAATAGACTACAAGTTGAACCTGACATTTGGCAAGGCTCAGAAGAGAACTGTCAGAGCGGCACTATCAAACACTTTTGGTTTTGGCGGTCACAACGCTTGTGTAATCGTTAAAAAGTTCACTAAATAGAAAGAAGTGCTTAAAAAGATATATCGAAACGTAAGGCTTTTTCCCAAACGAGGGAGAGAGCCTTATGTTTCTTTTTATAAGATACTGAACTTCTATCCTTTCAACATAACTCTCTACGAGCAAGCACTTTTACACAAATCTTCCTCTATCCGGATGAAGGACGGACGATGGATCAACAACGAACGGCTGGAGTTTCTGGGCGATGCCATATTGGATGCGATTGTAGCCGATATTGTGTTCAAAGAATTTGAATACAAGAAAGAAGGATTCCTCACCGACATGCGTTCGAAGATAGTGAAACGTGAAACTTTAAACCGTCTTGCTCTCGAACTGGGGCTGAATAAACTTATAAAAACCTCCGCTCAGGCATCGCACAAAACACACATGTATGGCAATGCTCTGGAAGCCTTGATCGGCGCAATATATCTGGATCAGGGATATAGGGCGGCAAAAAAATTCGTTATCGAACGCCTTATCAAGAAATATCTGGATATTGAAGCTGTGGCAACGAGTGAAGCCAATTTCAAATCGAGACTGATTGAATGGAGTCAAAAAAACAAGATTAGCATATTGTTCGATCTTGTTGACTCTCAGGTGGATGAGGACAACAATCCTATCTTCACCACAGCGATAGTTATCTACGAAAAAGAAGCGGGAAGGGCAAAAGGTTATTCTAAAAAAGAATCGCAACAGAAAGCTGCTAAATTGGCTCTGGAAAAATTGCAAGAAACGGAATTCCTGACATACGTATTCGAACAAAAGGAAAAAGAAACCGAACTTCCGCCTCAGGAAGGATAATATGCTACCTCCCCTTCATAGAATTATACCTCTCCATATTTTTTGCAAAAATGAAGAAAAATGGCTCCCCCTCAACTATTTTTTAGTTCGTAGTGGTTTCAATGAAATTTTTTAAGCAGACTCTTAGTTAAAAGACAGCCATTTTTCGACTATCTTTTCTATCTTTGTGTCCTAAAAAAATCGAAACAAGTTTTATAAATTTCTATGGACGAAAAAATAATCATCCTTGATTTTGGCTCTCAGACCACACAACTCATAGGCAGAAGAGTAAGAGAATTAAATACATATTGCGAGATAGTTCCTTATAACAAGTTTCCGTTTGGCGACCCGACGGTAAAAGGAGTAATCCTTTCAGGCAGTCCTTTTTCGGTGAATGATAAAGACGCTTTCAAAACGGATTTGTCAGGTATCAGAGGAAAATTGCCTGTGCTTGGCATTTGCTACGGAGCGCAGTTTATGGCTGCCTCATCAGGAGGAAAAGTAGAAAAAGGAGATTCGCGCGAATATGGTCGTGCAAACCTCACCTCGGTGAAAAAAGATGAACTGTTTGACGGGATAAGCGAAGATTCTCAGGTGTGGATGTCGCACGGAGACACAATTACCGTTCTTCCTGAAAACTTCGGAATAATAGCTAGTACGCCTGATGTGGAAGCAGCCGCATATAAAGTGGCAGGCGAAAAAACATGGGGAGTGCAGTTTCATCCCGAGGTATTCCATTCGACAGATGGAACCGAGTTGTTGAGCAACTTCTTGAATATCTGCGGATGTAAAAGAGATTGGAGTCCTTATTCATTTATAGAATCTACGGTTGCCGAGTTGAAACAAACTCTGGGCGACGATAAGGTTATCCTTGCGCTTTCGGGTGGGGTCGACTCATCGGTTACGGCCGTATTGCTGAACAGGGCGATAGGAAAGAACCTGACATGCGTTTTCGTCGATCATGGATTGCTTCGTAAAAATGAGTTCGAAAATGTTTTGAGAGACTACGAGCATCTTGGCCTGAATGTAATAGGTGTGGATGCAAAAGAACGTTTCTATAAGGCTTTAGCCGGTGTTACAGATCCGGAACAAAAACGCAAGATTATAGGAAAAGGCTTCATTGACGTTTTCGACGAAGAAGCTCATAAACTGAAAGATATAAAATGGCTTGGTCAGGGAACCATTTATCCTGATATCATCGAGTCGCTTTCCATAACAGGTACAGTTATCAAGTCGCACCACAATGTAGGCGGACTACCCGAAAAGATGAACCTGAAACTGGTTGAACCTTTGCGCCTGTTGTTCAAAGACGAAGTTCGCCGCATAGGTATCGAGCTGGGCATGCAAGAGCATCTTATCAAGCGTCACCCATTCCCCGGTCCGGGTCTTGGTATTCGTTTGCTGGGCGACATAACACCTGAAAAAATAGAAATACTGCAAAATGCAGATGATATATACGTGCGTATGTTGAAAGAATTCCATCTTTACGACAAGGTATGGCAAGCCGGAGCAATCTTGTTGCCTATCCGTTCGGTTGGAGTGATGGGAGACGAAAGAACGTATGAAAATACCATCGCTTTGCGTGCGGTAACTTCTACCGATGCCATGACAGCCGATTGGGCGCATCTGCCTTATGATTTTCTTGCGAAAGTTTCGAACGAGATTATCAACAAGGTTAAAGGTGTGAATCGTGTAGTGTACGATATATCGTCAAAGCCGCCGGCAACTATCGAGTGGGAGTAAACTCTCAAAAAAAAATCATATAAAAGTGTTCTCTGATATTATGCAGGGAACACTTTTCTTTTTTTCTTTGTATAGAAACCGTCTAGACTTTTTCGTTTTATTCAATTTTGTCATCCTGAGAGTATCGAAGGATCTGTTTTTTAGATGTTTCACTACGTTCAACATGACAAAAACTCAAAAATTAAGTATAATTTAAAAAGTCTAGATGACTTCATAGAATATAAGATGGCACAAACCAAACTACCTCTAAATAAATGAACCGGAATAGAAAAATTCTTATCATCATCATTGGAATATTAATAGCATTTGTTCCGATGATAGCTCTGTTTATAGTATTGGAAATCCCTAAGAAGCCTTACCGGGAAATGGAGAAAAGCAGCCGTTATTTTATGTATGAGAATGAGGTGTATTTCCTTGACAACAGGCACAAAAAGATTAGGGGAGCAGACATTGAGTCGTTTGTTATTTTGGAAAACAGGGCGAAACGCATAGGATTGTACGATCACAGGGTAGGTGCAAAAGATAAGAATCATGTTTATTTTGAAAATAAAGTGATTGAGGGTCTTGATCCATCTTCGGTGGAATATATCGGGCGTAAGTATTTTAAGGATAAGAACAGTGTGTATTTCGAAACTCAAAAGATAGAGAGGGCAGACCCAAATACATTCAACCTGATTGCCATAAACTATTATTATGCGTCCGACAAATCGCATCTCTACTATGAAGGGAAATTATTAGAAGGTGCCGATTTAAATACAATAGCACCCGTATTTTACAGAAATGAAGACCGAAAAAATGAGTTGTACCTGAAAGATAAAAGCCGTGTCTATTTTAGAGGAAAGGTATTGCCAAAAGCCAATCCCGAAACATTTTTCAGTATCCGGCTCGAATCGAACCAGTGGGATATAGAGTATGGAACTGATGGAATATATTACTATTTTGAGGATGAACTTGTAAGTGAAGATAAGATCACAATGCTTGTTGCAGACCGTGGATTCAGTAATCACGAAATATTTTATGAGGGCAAACAGCTTTATTATTATGATATAAAAGATAGAGAGTTGAAACCCTTTTTCAAAAGGAAAACCGATTCGCCCATTGAAGAAATCGCACGGGGATTGTACCGGGATAGCGAGCATGTTTATTTTCTGTCGGAACAATGGGATTGGGGTAATGGCAGAAAGAATAGGGCACTTAAAGGCAAACGGACAAAAATGATCCGTTTAGAAGATGTGAATCCCGTGGAATTCAGGTATGTGAAAGAGTTTAAGTATAAGGAGAAACGTGGAGGAGAAAGGCGGGGTAGTATTTATGAAGCCGGAGGAAAGGAATATTATCACCCTGATTATCCGCAATTTGAAGCAGAAAGAAAAGGAGGGATTGCCTATTCCTTATATAGATTTGAGAGTGGCAGCATGAGCGACTTGTCAACAAAAGACTCGGAAGAAATTTATACGAGAGTTAGCAATACATCGCTCTACTGGACAGTGTTTGTTGGGGCTCTTATCATTATCGGGATTTTATTAAAGGTTGGAGGTCAAAAAAAGATGACTGATTTTTTCGAGAAAAAAGGATATAAGAAATAACCCGTAGTGCATTTTAGACTTTGATGTTAACTCATTTGTTATAAGATTTATATCCGTTTTGTCATTTCTTCTTGTCGCTTATCTGCGCTGTGTGGGTATCCCGTCAATCAGCCAAATGTCACGTTGTTTGTTGTCAGGCGTAAGCCATTTGTAACTCGTTTACTCGTAACTTGTAACTGAAGAACAATATGTGTACTTTTGACGGAAAAAAATAGAAATGAGTTGTCAAGAAGAGGTATTTCCCTTGGTAGATGAGGCGGGTAATGTGATAGGGCAGGCAACCCGAAGCGAATGTCATCGAGGGTCGATGTTGCTGCATCCGGTCATACATCTGCATGTTTTCAACAGTCGGGGCGATTTATTCCTGCAAAAACGATCGGCAGCAAAGGATATTCAGCCCAATCTGTGGGATTCGTCGGTAGGCGGGCATATTGATTTGGGAGAAACTCCTTACGATGCGGCAATACGTGAAGCGGGAGAGGAAATCGGCTTGCAGGGGATAGCACCCATTTACATAACCAAACATATTATCACAACGGATGTGGAACGGGAATTGACTTACTGTTTTTATGCAGAATATGACAAGAGTTTCCAGATCGACAACGAGGAAGTTTCGGATGGCCGTTTTTGGACAATGGACGAAATAGAAAAAAACATGGGAAAAGGAATGTTTACGTATAACTTTGAATTAGATTTCGGGTTGTTTCTGAAAGACGGATTCAGTAAATTAAAGATGAAATATCATGGCGCAATTTAAATTGGTAAAAGGAAGCGGAACGGTTCGCACTCACGACCTGAATACATTGAGGGAGGCTATTTTTGAACTGGTGGATGAATCGGACAGCTTTATCGTATTGGAGCCAAAGAAACCTATATCCGATAGCATCTACTTGCAGGCGGTTCATCAGGAAGGAATATATATTGCCGAAATCAGGTTTGTGTATGGTTCGGAAGATAATTACAAACATTACAGTAAATCGTTCACTACCAAGGAAGAACTGCTGGAAGTATTCGCCCAATATTACGAGGAAGAGAAAGTTCCGGATATAAGAACATGGCACGATGATACGGTTTCGTTTTCGGAAGAGTCGGACGAAGATATGGTGAAGTTATACAAACCGGTTGACGGAGAAATGAAATATTTTGAAGTCTGGCTAACTGATACAGGACTGACTATCCACACGGGCGTTCTGGGAGATACCGGTAAGACAGAAGATTTTTCGTATAAAAAAGATAGTGAATTGTCGCCCAGAAAAGCAATGGCAAAATTTGTATTCGATCAGAAAGAGAGAGGTTATGCCGAAATTGAAGACCTTGAGGAACTAGTTGTTCAATATTCATACTCAGACAATGACGATCAGAATAAAATGTTGGATAAGCGAAATAAAGTAGAAGACATTTTGAACGATTGTCTGGGCTGGACGGGCAACGGACATTGCGATGGGGGAGATATCGGTTCCGGCACAATGAACCTGTTTTGTTATGTGGTGGATAAGGATATTGCCGCTCAATCTATATTAGAAGTGTTAAAGGAAGAAAATCTGATGGAAGGAATGAAATTGGCATATCTGGATGAAAAGGAGGAGTTTAAACTTATTTATCCCAAGGAAGGAAACTTCTCGATAATATAAAAAATAGGCATGCTGTTTTCAAATTCAAAATTATAACACAGAGTGCACAGATACAAGAAGACGCTTAGTGATAAATTTTCAAAAACATTATTATGAAACACAAAATAGACAAACAGAACTGGAATAGAATAGAGCACTTTGAGTTTTTCAGAAAATTTGAAGACCCTAATCACGGTATTGTTACTAATATAGATTGCACCACTGCATATAAAAATGCTAAGGATTTGGGCGAATCGTTCTATTATTACTATCTCCACAAGATAATGAAAGCCGTAAATTCTTTGGAAGAATTCAGGTACAGGATTGAGGAAGACGATGTTTTTTGCTACGATACCATTCATTGCGAAGCCACTGTGGGACGGGATGACCACACCTTCGGATTTTCATTTTTTCCCTACAATATTCACAGGGATGCCTTCACGCAACTTGCCGAAGAAGAAACCGTAAGGGTGAAAAATTCGAAAGGACTTTTACTCGATAATAATGCCGCCAGAATTGACGTGATTCATTTTTCTGCTGTTCCGTGGTTTAGTTTCACAGACTTGAAACATGCCCGAAACATATTCGGGAACAAAGGTGTGCCTAAAATTTCGACAGGAAAAACCTTCATATCCGACGGGAAATTGCTGATGCCAATGCAGATAGAAGTTCATCACGGACTGATAGATGGCTGGCATTTAGGACAATTGATTAGTAAAATCCAAGAGTTGTTTGATGAGGCAATCTAAATAAAAAGATCAGGGTTATCCGGTTCGACCCCGATAACCCTGTCTTCAAAATAGGAGGAGCTGTTAGTCCACCTACCAATAGCTAGTAACTTATTCTATTTCTTCCAAACGTTTTCCATTTCTTCCAGAGTCTTGCCTTTAGTTTCAGGAACCATTTTCCAGACAAACAATGCCGAAAGCACAGCCATCAATCCGTAGAAACCATAAGTCATGCCTCCACTGAATTCCATCATTGCCGGATAGGTAGACGAAATGAAATAGTTGGCGGCCCACTGCGCAGCAACGGCAATTGCAACCGCTTGCCCACGAATTTTGTTAGGAAATATTTCTGAAATCAATACCCAGCAGATCGGTCCCCACGACATCATGAACGATGCAGTATAAATGATAATGAATACAAGGGTGCTGATGCCGATAATGTTATTGAACGCAAGTATGGATACGGCAAACATACCGATAGCCATCCCTATTGAACCCGTGATGAGCAAAGGCTTACGCCCCCATTTGTCTACCGTAAGTATGGCTATGACGGTAAATATCACATTCACCAATCCCATCACAATGGTTTGCAACATGGATGCGTCTTTTGCTGCTCCCATACTTTCAAATATGCGGGGTGCATAATATAGGGCAACGTTGATTCCTACAAACTGCTGGAATACAGACAGTAATATCCCTACCACTATAACCAATTTTCCGTATGAAAAAAGTTTTGCTTTGATAGCATTTCCTTTAACCGTAGCTTTTATCTCTTCAAGTATTTCCGTAGCTTTTTCTTTCGTTCCGTTTATTTTCTCTAAAACATTCAAGGCTTTATCGTCCTGATGTGTAAGTGCCAGATAACGGGGAGTTTCGGGCACAAACAGCACTAACAATCCGAATATGGCAGCAGGAATGGCCTCAGATGCAAACATATAACGCCATCCTATGCTATTTATCCATTCTATTGACTGCCCGTTTGCAATGCCCCAGTTTACGAAATATACCACCAACATACCAAATATGATAGCAAATTGGTTGAAGGAGACAAGTCTGCCCCGCATATTTGCCGGAGCAATTTCGCCGATATACATTGGACAAACGGCAGAAGCAAGTCCTACACCTATTCCGCCTATTATTCGATAGAAGTTGAATGTTAATAACAAAGCCATAGAAGCCTCCCCTTCCGTAAAGAACAGTGTTTCGGGAAACCCGGATCCTAAAGCTGAAAGGAAGAAAAGTATAGCGGCAAGCAACAACGATTTTTTACGTCCCAGCCTGTTTGAAAGGAAACCTGAAATTGCTCCACCAATAATACATCCTATCAATGCACTGGAAACTGTGGCTCCGTGTACGAAAGAACTAAGATTGAGAGAATCAATCAGATATGCTTGTATAGATTTTTCTGCTCCTGAAATAACCGCCGTGTCGTATCCGAAAAGTAATCCTCCCAGAGTGGCGACAAGGGTTATAGCAAAAAGATAAGATTTGTTTGTTTCGTTTTTCATTGGTAATTTTTAGTTACGAGTTACGAGTAAACAAGTTACGAGCTCTTGTCATGCTGAGTGCAAGGAAGCATCTAAAAAAAAGATCCTTCCCTTTGGTCAGGATGACAAAGAGTAACTTGTAACTATTTATTAAATATACATATTCACGATAGCCTCGTAGAGCTCTTGTTTTCCGCTTGTTTGAGTAGGTTCACCTTTTGTTTTCGCATAAGCAACCACATCTTCAAGAGAAAGTTTCCCTTCTTCAAATTCTTTACCTTTACCTCCGTCGAAAGAAGCATAACGGTCTTTCAGCATTTGCTGATATGGAGATTCTTCCAATATTGCAGCTGCGGTTTCCAATGCACGGGCAAAAGTGTCCATACCCGAAATGTGAGCAATGAATATGTCTTCCAGGTCGGTTGAGTTACGACGGGTTTTCGCATCGAAGTTTGTTCCTCCGCCTTGCAAGCCTCCACCTTTCAGTATAACCAACATGGCTTGAGTCAGTTCGTTAACATCAACAGGGAATTGGTCTGTATCCCATCCGTTTTGGTAGTCACCACGATTCGCGTCGATAGAACCTAACATTCCTGCGTCAACAGCACATTGCAGTTCATGTTCAAAAGTATGTCCGGCTAATGTTGCGTGGTTTACCTCAATATTCACTTTGAAATCTTTATCCAAACCGTGAGCACGCAAGAATCCGATCACGGTTTCCGTGTCTACATCGTATTGATGTTTAGTCGGTTCCATTGGTTTCGGTTCGATAAGGAAATTACCTTTAAACCCTTTCGAACGTGCATAGTCACGAGCCATTTTAAGCATAGTGGCAAGGTGCTCTTTTTCACGTTTCATGTCAGTATTCAAGAGGCTCATATATCCTTCACGGCCTCCCCAGAATACGTAGTTTTCTCCGCCTAGTTCGATAGTTGCGTCAATAGCATTCTTGATTTGTACGATAGCACGCGCAACCACATCAAAATCAGGGTTTGTGGATGCTCCGTTCATGTAGCGTTTGTGTCCGAATACATTTGCAGTACCCCACAACAATTTGATTCCTGTCTCTGCTTGTTTTTGTTTAGCGTAAGCAACAATAGCTTTCAGGTTAGCTTCATATTCTTCTATTGAATTTCCTTCGTCAATCAAATCCACATCGTGGAAACAATAGTATTCGATACCTATTTTTTGCATAAACTCAAAACCTGCGTCAAGACGTTGCTTTGCTATTTCAAGTGCAGAGCTTCCTTCCGCCCAAGGGAATGTTTTTGTGCCTCCACCAAATGGGTCGCCACCTTCGGCGCAAAGTGTGTGCCACCATGCCATTGAGAATTTGAACCAGTCTTTCATCTTACGTCCGTATACCATTTTTTCAGGATCGTAATAACGAAACGCCATCGGGTTTTTACTTTCTTTTCCTTCGAATTTGATTTTCCCTACTGTTGGGAAATAAGTTTTTGTTGACATAATTTCTTTATTTTTTAAATGTTTGAATATGTTTTATTGTATATTAATGCGAATCTGTATTTGAAAAGTATTGGTTTAATTTCGATAATAACAATTGTAGGGGCGAATAAACATTCGCCCTGATATTCGGGCGTAAAATTTTACACCCCTACTTTCGGGCAGACCAGAAGCCTGCTCCTACAACAATACTCTATTTGATTGTAGGGGTGGGGTTTTACTCCACCCGTATATTCGTCGAATATAAAAGAACACTTTTCAACTATTGATCGGCTTGATTAATTCTTTTGTCATTTTGAGTGAAACGAAAAATCTGCTTCGGATCCTTCACTTCGTTCAGGATGACAATATTCTTCATTTAAGAAGGTTTTTCCACCTGTTATATGCTTCTCTGTACTGTTCCGTTTTGTCTTTTTCAGGCTCAACAACTGCAAGTTTTTCTAGCGAGCCAAATGCTTCATCGTTCGAAGCATAGATACCAACACCCATACCTGCGCCTTTTGCAGCTCCTGCTGCTCCGTCCGTGTTGAAGAGTTCGATAGTTGCACCGCTTACACTAGCCAAAGTTTGAGCAAATAGCGGGCTTAAGAACATATTTGCATATCCGGCACGGATAAGGTGTATATCCATACCCATTTCTTTCATTACTTCCATGCCATATTCATAGGAGAATACAATCCCTTCCTGAGCAGCACGAAGCAAATCGGCTTTCGTATGAACGTTGAAGTTTATTCCGTGAATAGAACAATTCACTTCTTTATTTTCCAATACACGTTCTGCTCCATTTCCGAATGGGATAATAGAAATACCGTTTGATCCGATGGTGGATTGTGCAGCTAGTTTGTTCATATCATTATACGATAATCCTTCCAATGCTAGGTTACGTTTCAGCCATGAGTTCAGAATACCTGTTCCATTGATGCAAAGCAACACACCCAAACGGGTTAATTCGTCTGTATAGTTAACGTGAGCAAAGGTATTTACCCGTGATAGCTTGTCATAATTTACAGTGTCCAGCACCCCATATACCACTCCCGATGTTCCTGCCGTAGAAGCTATTTCTCCCGGATTGAAGACATTTAAAGACAGTGCATTATTCGGCTGATCTCCTGCACGATATGTTACGGGTGTTCCTTCTTTCAGTCCAAGCTCTTTTGCTGCACTCGCCGAGACTTCGCCCTGATTACCGAAGATTGGTTTTATCGGAGGAAAGAAACTTTTTGGAATGCCATAGTAATTCAGAACATCTTCCGACAGGCTTTTCGTTTTGAAATCCCAGAAAATACCTTCCGACAAACCTTCGACAGTCATTACGATTTCGTCAGTTAGTTTCATTCCGATATAATCGCCGGGGAGCATCAATTTATCAATATTTTCATAGATATGAGGCTCATTTTCTTTCACCCAAGCCAGTTTCGATGCAGTGAAGTTACCGGGAGAATTGAGCAGATGAGACAGACATTTTTCTTCACCAATAGCTTCGAATGCCTTTTCGCCATAAGGAACGGCACGGCTATCGCACCAAATAATGGATGGGCGAAGCACATTCTTATCTTTGTCAACCAGCACCAAACCGTGCATTTGCCAGGTGATACCAATGGCTTTTATATCTTCAGCTTTTACTTTTGACTGAGTCATAACCGACTGATGAGCCATTTTCAGGTTCTCCCACCAATCGGCAGGGTCTTGTTCTGCCCAACCGGGTTTCACGGCTGTTATCTTCATCTCTTCTTTCGGATAAAAATCCGAAGCAACGATCTTTCCGCTGTTTGCATCCACCAAACATACTTTGACGGAAGAACTGCCTATGTCGTATCCTAATAAGTACATGTTTTCAGGTTATATATTTGTTTTTATTTTATTGAATATCTTTTTGTCGAACTTGTAGTAACGAGCTGCCCTATGCGGTACATTCTTCTGCATTTCGTTCAGTTGAACAACGTAGGGCATAGTCGCTATTTTTTTATGGAAATTTCTTATATCTATCTTTTTATTATGGATAGCCTCATATAGTTTATGAAGTTGGCTTATCGTAAACTTGGTTGGCAACAACTCGAACACGATAGATGAGTCATATTCTATCCATCGCCTTATTTCTCCCAGCGATTCTTCAACTATCTGATTATGGTCGAAAGGCATTTTGGGTATATCTTTAATCGGAACCCATCCCGATTTCTTATACTTGGAAACATTATTCAGTTTACGGCTAATTTTGCACAAAGACAAGTAAGCCACGGTTATCAATCTATTGATATCAGGTTGATATTCTACGTTCAGCCATTTTACATCTTCCGGTTTACTCGCCCTGTCGGGGGATGCAAAACAGCGAAACTGTCTCAGTGCCATTTTCTTGATTCCGGTAAGTTCGAACAATACCCTGTTGGCTGCGTCGTCCACGTTTTCCTCGTCATATATCAGGCTACCCGGAAGTTTGAGGTCTTTAAGGTTTCCTTCATT
Source organism: Dysgonomonas sp. 520 (assembly GCF_010501095.1). Classification (GTDB taxonomy): domain Bacteria; phylum Bacteroidota; class Bacteroidia; order Bacteroidales; family Dysgonomonadaceae; genus QVMP01. Next base: position 32,864 of record NZ_QVMP01000026.1, read on the forward strand.
TTGCTGTACCAACAAAATGTTCAACTGCTCGTCGTCAAAGCCGAAAACAACACAGTCTACGGAAACGTAGGTATGGATAAAACGAGTCCTCATAGAAAATTTAGTTTAGGTATTTTCTGCTAATATATTACTTTCTTGGATGCAGTGCAAGTGTATTTGCATAATTTGTATTTACATGCGATTGATATTCAGTGTATTATATTCTGTGTAGAATACAATAAGTATAATGATGCTTATTGTCCAGAATACATAATAGAATGAAGTGAAAGGGTAAATAAAAGCCTATCGCTTTCGTTTATAGTAATACAATAAGAGGGAATGGCTTGGGTATGTAAAATTTTTGTTTTTTTATCATTCTCGGATAATCGGCGGAGACTAAATTGCGGATATCTTATAAAAAAGAAAAGGTTGTCGTCCCGACAACCCCAATCTCAAATTGTTAACCTTAAATCTAATACCATGAAAAACACAGTACAAATGTACACTATTTCATGTTATAAAACATAATATTTCGATTTTATTTATAATTCATTAACCTATGTTAATTATGCAAGTTTCCTAATCTGTATCAGGTAATTCTTTTTGCGACTTGATTCCCAGTTCTTTAAGCATCTCAGCCTGACGAATGAGATTTCCGCTTCCCGTACTAAGCTGAGAGTATGCTTTCTCGTAACTTCGCTGGGTTTTCTCGATGCTTTTACCCACATCCTGAAGAGTTTCCACAAATCCGGCAAACTTGTCATATAATTTAGCACCTCGTTCTGCAATTTCCTGAGCATTACGACTTTGATACTCCCGTTTCCACAAATCGGACACAACTTTCAGTGAAGCAATAAGATTGGTAGGACTGATAAGCAAAATTCGCTTTTTATATGCATAATCCCAAATAGACGAGTCGAGTTGCATAGCCAAAATATAGGCAGGCTCGTTTGGTACAAACATCATCACAAAATCGAGTGAGTCGATATAATCTTGATATGATTTCACACTCAATTCGTCGATATGCCTTTTCATGGACATTATATGTTCTTTCTCGGCTACCAGCTTTTCCTCATCCGATTTTGCCTCAACATATCGGACATAGCCGTTGAGGGAAACCTTTGAGTCTATAACTATCTTTCGTCCTCCCGGATAAGACACAATCACATCCGGTTGCATGTATTTGTTATGTTCGTTTTTCAGCCTTTCGCCATCCGAATTGGTTATAAAATCCTGAATATAATATTCTTCGCCTTTTTTCAAACCCGATTTCTCTAATATCGATTCCAGAATCATCTCGCCCCAATTTCCTTGTATTTTGTTATTGCCTTTCAGCGCTTTGGTCAGATTGTTGGCATCTTCACTGATCTGGTTATTCAGGGCAACAAGCTCTTTTATCCTTTCTTCCAATGAGAACCGTTGTTTCGATTCCTTATCGTATGTTTCTTCTACCTTGGTTTTAAATTCCGATAGCTTTTCGTTCAATGGTTTAAGGATAGCCTCCATATTATTTTTGTTGACATCCGTAAAGCGGAGGGTTTTCTCCTCCAATATCTGGTTGGCTAAAACCTGAAAGTCTTTGTTCAACTGCTCTCTGGTATTGGCCAATTCTGCTTGCTGCGACTTCAACAACTCTTCTTTTGCCGACAGAGTAGCTTCTAGTTCGGCTATTGCTTTTATATTTTCGAGTTCTTTGTTTTGCAACGAGCCCACTTCGTCGCGCAACGCCTGATTTTCTTTTTTCAAGTCTTTCATCTGGCTTGCTGCATTTTTTTGCAACCAAAAAATTACGAAGCAAACAATAAGAAATGATATGCCGATTATAAGATATTCCATTCTAGTTTATCCTTTTAAATTTTGAGAAAAATAATATTGCCTTGCGAATTTAGCCATAGTTTTTCAAAAGGGAAAATCCGGAGTTTATTTTTACTTTGTCCTACAAAAACAAAGGACACGAATTACTTATGAATTCATGTCCTTGTTACATTAAATTTATATTCTTATTCGGTAAGCATAAAAGCTGCTATTGAATTTTATAATATCATAACTCTTAAATTATGATAATCCCCATTAAATGAAGAATGAAAAGTTGGAAAATCTCTTATAACTTTTAACTCAAGACTTTTAACCAGATAAGTTATCCACCAAACGGAATGGCCCACATACGCCCTTCTCCCGAATAGGGTAACGATTGTGTTGCATCCAGTTGCGTTGATCTTGCCCACATATAATATGTAGTTGTGGTAGAAAGATTTACAAAATAAACAACCGAAGTAGGGAGATAAGTATAAATGAAACCACTTCCACTCATCCCTCGTCTGTTGTGAACAACATCATCCCTAACAATTGATACTGATGATGTGGACAGATCCCAAAGAATACTTGCGTAGGGTACTGTAAGGTTTCGGTAGGTTGCGATAAATGTAATCTGCCAACTTCCGGCAGGCAGGGTTATGGATACTCCCATATAAGTAGGATTTTTTGTGATGCTTGTTCCTGTGAGGATGGAGTGCACACTTTGAACTCCCGTTTGATTCGAATATATAGGAAGCGTACGCGGAGCATCTGCCCACTTGGCATTCCCGTTGGCATCGCAAAGCAGAACACGTTCGTTTTGTTGGTTTCCATCAACTAAGCGAAAAGTCCCTGCCACATGAAGCGTAGTATCAGGCTTAACTGTCCCAATCCCGAGATGTCCTTTATCCGTAACCACAACATCATCCGTTGTTATATTACTTGCGTCCGTATCTTTATTTGTGTCAATATGTAATAGAGCCTTAGGCGATTCGGTATGCACACCTACTTGTGCATTTACCGTAAAAGCAATTAATAGGCCTGATATGATTGTTAAAATTTGTAGTTTCATTATATTTTATTTTTTATTGTGGAATTGCCCATATACGGCCTAATCCCGAATAAGTTAAAGTTCGAACTGCATTGCCCCATAAATAATATGTCGTTGTAGTAGTTGGAGTTACGAAATAAGATGCCATAACATAAGCATCCGTGCCCGGAACAGCATTATTGCTGAGAATTCTTCCCACCCTATCACAGCTTGTTGCGCTTGTACTTAAGTCCCACCAAATGGAAACACTTATTTCGGAGTTATTTCTAAAAGCACTTGTCATGATTACCTGCCAGTTTCCTGCAGGTAAAGTTATATTTACTCCTACATATTGAAAACCGATGCCTCCTATTAGTTGAAGGCCTGTAAGCGCCGCATTGGCATCATTTCCATAAATAACAGAACTTATAGTTTTGGGTTTCCAGTGTCCTAATCCATCATTGTCAGATGTTAACACATAATTGGCATTTTGAGTACCATCAGCTATTTTCATATCACCAACAATATGCAAATTGGCGGTAGGAGATAAAACCCCGATCCCGACACGCCCATTTTCACGAATAATGATATCATCACCCGAATTTGTTCCATCCGGGAGTGTATTGCCTTTAGGGTCAATATGTACTACACCTTGTGGCATTTCTGTATTTATTCCTACCTGTGCATTTGCATAAATACCAACAAGCAATATTGTAAGAATAGAAAATAGTTTCTTTTTTATATATCCGGTCATATCTATATATTTATTTATTTTGATTTTTAGTCTATTGACATCCCCCATATACGTGCTTCTCCTGTATAATCAGCTGTCACTCCACTGGTTGTATTTCCCCACATGTAGTAGGTTGTTTCTGTGCTGTGTTGAACCAGATATATGGCATTTACTGTGGAATAACGACCAATATTTCCAGTTGAATTATTCGCGGCATAGCTAATTGAACGTGAAGATCCACCACCGGTGTTAGTTGTTGAGGATGTGCTTAGGTCCCATATAATATTGTATGGTGTAGTTGTTTTACCTGCATTATAGGTACCTATAAAAGTTATTTGCCAAATGCCTGCCGGTAACGTAATGCTTACTCCCGCATATTTGGATGTTGAAGTTAGATCTGGTGTTAATGACGTTAAATCGCCAACTATCGTTCTCCTTGCTTTTTGAATCACCCAATCTGCATTTCCATCAGCATCAGATTGTAGGACATACCCCGATTTCTGATTTCCATTTACATATTTGAATGATCCATTGTTGATTTCTAAAGTGTTGGATGGCGAAACAGTGCCTACCCCCATATTTCCGTCTGATGTCACCACCACATCATCTGCGACATTTGTGTTACCATTTGTGTCTCTTTTCCCGTCGATGTGGAAGATACCCTGAGGGTTTTCGGTGTTCACTCCCACCTGTGCTTTTAGAGCCGTAACGGCTAAAAAAATCAATAAAATTAAACTGCTCTTTTTCATAAGTTTTTAATGTTGTTTGTTGTGTTGTTTTTATAAATAATATCAATCGGTTGTTTTTAATCGACCTGTTTTTTACTGCCGCGTCTCCTGCAGAGACTTGCCTTCGTTCATTTTGTCTTGACACAAAACGAACCAAAAAGTCAAGGCTTAGCTTCTCGGCGACCCGTTACAAGCTTACAGGCTAAATTGAAAAAACTCGCTTCGCTCAAACAGCTTTCAATTTTACGCCTTATTTCGCTTAACGTGTTCCCGCCTACGAAGCAGATGCCGTTCTACCTGACGGGCGCAAACTCCTCCTTTGTTCTCTGGGGTTTGTAACCCCGGAGTTATTATTTCCCGGATTTAAAATCCGGATAGCAGCCAAGCATGGGATTGCAAATCCCATGCGACGACAGGATGGGAGGGGGTAGTTTGTAGGGGCAGGGCTCTGCTCTGCCCGATAGTAGGGGCGTAAAATCTTACGCCCGATATATTCCCTGACAAATGCAATTTGCCCTACATTTTTTTATTTAAAAAAATCGAAAAAAGAACGCCTTGATCATAATTTGCCTCACTTCCGCTTCAATCCAATTGAAAATCGGCAATAGTGTTAAATATCTGATTGCCTGACTGTTTCCCATCTGTCACTGACTAAGTGACGGAGGAGCGATAATTGACATGCTATTACGTTTATTATCAATTGATTATAAAAACGGAGATTCCAATATGTGAAACATCGGTTAAACAGGCAGAAATAGTTTCTATTTATACAGATGATTATCTTGCTTTAAACATTTAGTAAACAACAGCTTATTAGTTCAGACGGAAAAATGGTTTTGAAAAAATCTGTAATACATTAGTTAAACACGCACTAATACAAACACTTAAACAAACATAAAAAAGATGAAGGATAATGATAAGAATGAAAGTGCTTTGATACGATTCCTCAATTTTGAGAAAGGTTCCGATTGGGAAACGAAAGAGGGTGAAAGCAGAATTATTGTAGTAACGAAAGGTCGGTTGGGTATATCTTCCAACATGCAAAATTCGTTGACGGTATCCGAATCGAGACTGTTTTTCCTGCCTGCGGGAGATCATTTATCTGCCAGAGTGTTGGAGAAAAGTTCGGTGATTGTAATAAATTTGATTGATTCCGTCCATCTTGAAACTATGAATATCAGTAGTATATGTGAACAAAAGCCGGACATATCCTGCCTGAGAATGGATAGCGTGCTACACGCCTATGTCCGTTCGCTTCAAATGTATGAAGAAAGCGGCATAAGTAGTGAGGTCCTCTACACTTTGAAAATCAGGGAATTAATTTGCATTTTGAAGATGTCGTACTCGAATGAAGAGCTGACCGATTTCTTCCGCTCTCATCTGTCTAACGATTTTCATTTCTCGGAGCAAGTGCGTAAATTGTCTCAAAACACATTAAATGTGAGATTGTTAGCAGAAAAGATGAATTACAGCTATTCGGGATTCAACAAGCGGTTTCGCAAGACGTTTGGCATGTCGGCTTATTCGTGGCTCCGTCAGCGAAGAACTAACACGGTATATTATGAAATCTATTACACGAACAAAACCCTGAAACAAATATCGACGGATCACAAATTTGCGACGCTTTCTCATTTCAACGAATTTTGCCACAAAAATCTGGGCAAAGCTCCCTCCGAAATCCGACGGAAAAGAAGACAGGAAAGTAGCCATAAAAAAGAACCTCTGTCACTTAGTCAGTGACAGAGGCAGGCTGTAAATCATTATCTTAAGCTACAAAGATAGGAAAAAATTCTAAAAAAGAAGTATAGTGATACATTAAAAAAGATTGGCACTTTTTGTCCGATAAATTCACACTATTTTCCGAAATCTACATACTTTAATTCATATTTTTATATTTTTTGCATTTCGGTCTTTATTTAATGCTTAGATTTGCAGTTCAAAACGTAAGACACATTGTCTGTTAATGAGGAGATATCATTATAGCATATTTTTTGTAGTATTTGTTTTTCTACTCCCGTTTGTTGCTGCCTTTTCTTCCGCTTCGGGAAGCAGCAATCTAATGGCTCTATTCGACGATTCCTTACAGACAAGAATGCCCGATTCCATATCGGTTATCGACTCCATACCTTCGGACAGTATTCCCACAGATAGCATACAAAAGAAAAAAGACGGGCTTGATGCGCCTGTCAGCTATTCGGCAAAAGACTCTATCGTGTTCACGTCGGGCAATTGGGGATATTTGTACGGAGAAGGAAATGTTACTTATCAGTCGATCGACCTAAAATCGGAAAACATAAAAATGAGCATGGATAGCAGCATTGTCACAGCTATTTACGGCATTGACACGGCAGGCGTGGAATTTGGCTATCCTGTTTTTTCCGACGGATCGCAGTCGGTAGAAGCAAAGACAATGAGATATAACTTCAAAACGAAAAAAGGATATTCAACCAACTCCATCACCGAACAAGGCGAAGGATATATAAACGCCGAAAGAGCTAAACGCAACGAAGACGGTTCTTTTTTCATTACCGACGGAAAATATACCACTTGCGACGATCACGAGCATCCGCACTTTTACATTATGCTGACAAAAGCAAAAGTTCGCCCTAAAAAGGATGTTGTAACAGGGCCCGCTTATTTGGTTATTGAAGACCTCCCTCTGAAAATGATAGGACTTCCGTTCGGTTTTTTCCCTTTCACCAACAAATATTCGTCGGGTGTTATAATGCCTTCATACGCAGACGAATTAGACCGTGGATTTGCCCTTCGTGATGGAGGATATTATTTTGCCATCAACGATTATGTAGACTTGGCCGTGACAGGTGAAATATGGACTAAGGGAACTTGGGGATTGAGCGCTAAATCGACCTACAAAAAAAGATATAAATATACAGGTTCGTTCAATGCAACGTATCTAAGTACAAAACACGAAACGGACGACCCGGCAAACGATTACAGATCGAAAGACTTTACCGTCAACTGGTCGCACAGTCAAGACCCAAAGGCAAACATGTATCGTACCTTGTCTGCCAGTGTGAGTTTCAGAACCAACAGTTACGACAAAAACCAATTGGACAACCAATATAATGTAACGGATGGATCTACCAGTTCTACGGTAAACCTTACTCAACGTTTCCCTAACTCTCCCTTTAGCTTGTCTGCTTCCATGAGCATCAACCAATCTACAAGGGACTCGTCAATAGCTGTTACCCTGCCGAATATGACAATGACCTTGTCTCGCATCTATCCCTTTAAACGCAAAAACGTGGTGGGAGATGAAAAATGGTACGAAAAAATATCCATGAGTTATTCCGGCGATTTCAGAAACAGCATCAGAACCAAGGAAGACCGGTTTTTCAAATCGAGCCTGCAAAAAGATTGGCAGAAAGCAATGAAACACTCGGTTCCTGTGAGTGCCTCATTCACTGTTTTTAATTATCTGAACATCACACCATCGTTTACTTACAACGAAAGATGGTATACAAGCGGAGTGAAACAAATGTGGAACGGAAGCAGCCACGTAGCTGCCGATACAACCTACAATTTCAAGCGAATTTTTGATTATAACTTTGCCTTGAGCCTCCAGACAAAACTTTATGGTTTCTACGAACCGCTATTCAATCTGTTTGGTATAAAACGTATAAGGCATGTGTTCACGCCAAGTATTTCCATCAGCGGAAACCCCGACTTTAGCGACCCAAGATATGGTTTCTACGAAAAATATTACTACATCGACAAATATGGCGATAGGCAAGAGCACAAATACTCTCCCTGGTCGAATGGCATTTTCGGAGGCCCGAATTCGGGTAAATCGGGAAATATAAGTTTCAACTTTCAGAACAACATTGAAGCGAAAGTGAAAAACTCGAACGACTCGCTCGTTACAAAAAGCATTGTTGATAATCTGGGAATATCTTTCTACTACAACATGATGGCAGAAAAATATAAATGGAGCGACATATCAACCAACCTGCGCCTGAAACTGTCGAAATCAATGACAGTGAACCTCAACGCCACTTTTGACCCGTATGTATATGGTGTTGATAAGAACGGAAATCCCGAAAAGAAAGATCAATTGCGTATCAACAAATACGGAACAATAGGAAGATTGAAAAGTACGGGATACTCAATATCTCCCAGCATAAATCAGGATACTTTCAGTAAATGGTTTGGGAAGAATAAAGATAAGGATAAAAAAGATGATGATCCATTGGCAGACGAAGATGAAAACCTCGACGATACGGAAACAGGAGAAGACAAATCCCGTCAAAGTTTACTGACCAAAAAGGCTGACAATAACGAGTATGATGCGGATGGATATATCATAAACAGTATAAAATGGAGTTTATCGGCAAATTATTCCATGAATTACGGTTATGGTAAATTTGATACTGAAAAGATGGAATTTAAAGGCAGATTCACGCACAGCCTCGGTATCAATGGAGCTATACAACCAACCAAAAACTGGAATTTCAGTTTCAATACGACATACGATTTCGATCAAAAGAAATTTGCTTATATGAGCTGCAATATTTCCCGCAATTTGCACTGTTGGAGCCTTTCGGGAAGCTTTATACCAATGGGGCCTTACAAGTCTTATTTTGTTACCCTGCGTGTAAATTCGACCATGCTTCAAGACCTGAAATACGAACAACGCAACCGTGCTTCAAGCTACGACCCTCAGTGGTATTAAAATACTACATCCCGTTAATTATACCAATCAGTATTTGAGTTTATTATAACAAAAACGTTGGTTTTTATTGTACAATAGTCTTCCTAGTAGGGGCGTAAGATTTTACGCCCTCATGTCAACGATATCGGGCGAAATATTTTTCGCCCCTACTTTCGGGCAGACTAGAAGCCTGCCCCTACAAACCCACGAGGGTGTCCCAAAAGTAAGATTACACTATCAAAGTGTTACTGATTTTGTCATTGAGTCGCCTTCGCTCCTCGAACGTTGTTTCTGAGTGCAACGAAGAATCTGTACTTTCTAAAAACAGATCCTTCACTTTGTTCAGGATGACAAAAAGACATTGAAATTTACTTTTGGGACACCCTCTTAGGGAGAAGTGTATCTCAACTACTGATTCCCGTTAATTCTTTTCTTCTATAATTTCCTGTTGGCGAATGAGTTTCCGTGAAATATCGAAATACATTCCACTTGCTTTGTAGTATTCGCTGCCATCTATTTCAAAATAGTCGCAATAACCTTTCAATGCCTGGCTATGCACCTTCGGTATATTAAAATAAGTGGATATGATGTTATATTCGTCCGAAATATATATCACTTTGAAGGCAGTTTCCGCAGTCAGTCCGTCGCCGCTATACACAATAGCATTTCTTATTCCCCTGTATCTTTGCTGATACTTTCGCCATTCCTGTTCCGGTTTTCCCTGTTTGAAAAGGGCGTAGCTTATTTGAAGATTTGCATTTAAACTTACCGGATTTTTAGCAAGAATCCGGTCACATTCTTCAATTATTTTCTGAAAATCTTCCGTTCTTGCCAATTGATTCAGGCGGGTTTCGTCAGGCATATTTTTTATATAATCGTCTTGAAAAGAAAATCCATAATAAACAATGGCATATTCCATCATGGTGAATGTGCTATCAAAATCGTTATACTTTTTCAATAAAGCAGGATAGAAAAAGTCATTTTCGGGATCAGATATAATTTCTTTTATTTCGGCATAATCAATATCTAATATTTCTTCTTGTGAGTTCATTGTCAGAAATATACAACTAAATAAAATTAAGCAAATAAGTTTTTTCATTATCTTTAAAGTTATATCAGACATGTGTGTTTGCGTCGGAAGTAAAATTATAATTTTTTACTAAATACAAAACCTACAAAATTGTTAATTCTGTAGGTTTCTCTGTTTTTATAAAATGAAGACAACACGACTTCAATTTATTGAAGTCATCTAGACTTTTTAAATTATACTTAATTTTTGAGTTTTTGTCATGTTGAACGTAGTGAA
>NZ_QVMP01000026.1:43124-82553 GCF_010501095.1 Dysgonomonas sp. 520
CCTTCGATACTCTCAGGATGACAAAATTGAATAAAACGAAAAAGTCTAGACGGTTTCATTGTTTTATTGTCCCGATATTTTATCTATTGCTTCTTTTATCAGCCTTTCCATCATTTTATACCCCTCTCCGGTAACATGAACCCCATCGGTGGTATATTCGGGTTTCATACCCCCGTTAGCATCAACCATAGCCGAATAATAATCTACATAGTCCATATTGTTATCCTTAGCAAATGCTCGGATATCCATATTCAAAGCCGCCACCTTTTCGGGAGTATTAGAAACAGTTGTTCTCCAATGAATCCTAGCAGCAGGAAGTGTTGATGTAAGAATGACTTTGATTCCATTTGCAACAGCAATGTCTGCCATCGACTTGATATTGTTTAACGTAAAGTGATGATCATACGAACCTGCATTTTCGGCTATATCATTGATTCCTCCATTGATAACAACTATTTCGGGATTCAAATTCACCACATCATTTCTGAATCTCAACAAAAATTGAGAAGTAGTTTGTCCGCTTATTCCTCTGCCAACATAACTATTCGAACTGAAAAAATCAGGGTTGCTTTTCACCCAACCTTCTGTTATAGAATTGCCGAGAAAAACAGCCCTGATATTCATATCTGATTTTTTACTAAATTCTTCGTTCTGCTCCGAATAACGCTTTATATTTGCCCAATCTTTACTATTTGTTTGAGCATAAACCGTTGTCAGTGAAAATAATGCAACTAACAAATGGAAAATAACTTTTCGTGTTTTCATAATTTCAGTCGATATCGGAAACTTTCTCAATAGTCGAAATCAGAACGCAGAAACAATCTCTTACATTGTTTTTTATCCTTTCAGTGCTTCGTCCATTGCCGCTGCTGCTTTACGTCCATCGCCCATAGCGAGAATCACGGTAGCACCGCCACGCACAATGTCACCTCCGGCATATACGTCAGGAAGATCGGTTCGCATTGTTTCTTCATTGATAACAATGGTTCCCCATTTGGTTACTTCAAGTCCTGCAAATGTGGAAGGAATCAACGGATTTGGAGATACGCCCACACTCACTATCACTTCATCTACATCTATCCATTCGGTAGCACCTTCAATGGCAACCGGACGACGACGACCCGAAGCATCAGCTTCTCCCAATTCCATCTTCTGAAGTTGCATACGGCATACTTGCCCTTTCTCATTTCCTTCGTATTGAATAGGGTTGTGAAGGGTCATAAATTCCACACCTTCTTCTTTGGCATGTTTCACTTCCTCCACACGGGCAGGCATTTCTTCTTCCGAACGGCGATAAATGATCATTGCTCTTTCTGCTCCTAAACGACGGGCAGTACGAACCGAATCCATTGCTGTATTTCCGGCTCCTATCACAGCAACTTTTTTACCCGTTTGAACCGGAGTGTCGCTTTCCGGATTGGAGGCGTCCATCAAATTCACACGAGTTAAGAATTCGTTGCTCGACATCACGCCAATCAGGTTTTCTCCCGGAATATTCATAAAGTTAGGAAGACCTGCTCCGCTGGCAACAAATATGCCTTTGAAACCTTCGGCATGCAAATCTTCGTGACTGATTGTTTTACCTACAATACAGTTTTTCATAAATTTCACGCCTAGTTTTTCCAAAACACCTATCTCAACATCTACAATTTCGTTGGGCAAACGGAATTCGGGAATACCATATTTCAAAACACCGCCTATTTCGTGCAATGCTTCAAAAACAGTTACGTCATAACCTCTTTTTGCCATATCTCCCGCAAACGACAATCCGGCGGGACCTGAACCCACCACAGCAATTTTTATACCATTGCGTTCAGGAATTTCAGGTATGGATATTTGTCCGCTCATTCGTTCATAATCGGCAGCAAAGCGTTCCAGATAACCGATAGCCACAGGCTCTTTTTTCATTTTTTGTATATAGATACATTTGCTTTCGCATTGTTTTTCCTGAGGACAAACACGACCGCAAACAGCAGGTAAGGCACTTGTTTCTTTCAGCGATTTGGCAGCTTCCAAAAACTCGCCTCTTTCTATATTTTTTACGAATGTAGGTATATCAATTTCAACAGGACAACCGGTCACACAAGTAGGATTGGCACAATCCAGACAGCGTGCAGCCTCGAAAAGTGCTTGCTCTTCTGTTAATCCACGGTTTACTTCTTCCTTCAGTTGATGGCTTCTGTATTCAGGATCAAGTTCCGTCATGTGCACTCTAGGCCTGTCGGAGCGTTCTTTTGCTTTTAAACTCCTACGCAGCTCATCTCTCCATTCTTCGCTGCGTTTCTGCTTCATATATTCTTGTCTTGTCATTATTTCAGTTTTCTATTATAGTTTATCGGAGAGGGCAGAGCCCAGTCCCTACAATTATGTTTTTTTGTTTTGTCATGTTGAACGCAGTGAAACATCTAAAAAATACAGATCCTTCGCTATACTCAGGATGACAATTATGAATAAAACAAAAAGTCTAGATGACTTTATTATTAATTAGTTGTATGCTCTCAATCTTAAAAGCATTTCGTCAAAATCTACTTGATGCGCATCAAATTCGGGTCCGTCAACACACACAAATTTTGTTTTACCGCCAACCGTTATACGGCAAGCTCCGCACATACCTGTTCCGTCAACCATTATTGTATTAAGGGAAGCCATAGTAGGTATATTATGCTTTTGTGTGAGAAGAGAAACAAACTTCATCATAATGGCGGGTCCGATAGTGACACACAAGTCCACTTTTTCTCTTTCAATAACTTTTTCTATTCCGTTTGTTATCAAACCCTGATTACCATACGATCCGTCGTCTGTCATAATAATAAGTTCGTCGGAATATTTAGCAACTTGCTCTTCCAATATGATAAGGTCTTTTGTGCGGGCGGCCAAAACCGATATAACCCGGTTGCCTGCTTTTTTCATTGCTTCTATGATGGGAAGCATAGGGGCAACCCCTACCCCACCTCCGGCGCAGATAACTGTCCCGAATTTTTCTATATGTGTGGCTTTACCTAACGGACCTACCAAATCGGTAACATAATCTCCTGCTTCCAGGGCACAAATTTTTTGGCTCGATCTGCCAACATCTTGCACAACAAGTGTTATTGTACCTTTTTCAATATCCGAATCGGCAATAGTTAATGGTATACGTTCACCTTTTTCTCCAATTTTTACTATCACAAAATGCCCTGCTCTGCGGCTGCGGGCAATAAGTGGCGCTTCGATCACCAATTTTACAACTTTTGGCGAAAAATATTCCTTTTCAATAACTTTATTCATAGTGTTTAATCGATTATCTTACAAATTTACATCATTATTTTTATATTACGAACATATTGTATGAATTAGTTTCCTGTTACAAGTAAACGAGTAGACAAGATTCTAAATAAGATTGTTGATATCCTGTTGATAAGTGTTGATATTTATTGAAAAAAATTGCTTGCATTATTCAATTCTCTTCTTGTATGCAAAATCATTTCTATTTTCAAAATTTAAAAGCCGGATTATTTCAATAATTATTCAAAAGATTACTAACATGCTTTTATGCAATAAAGCTCAAAATAATATTAACAACGTAGTTTTTCAACAGGATATTAATAAAGTTTGTAACTCATAGATAAACAGCACAAATCGTAACCATACTTTTGTTAATAGAACGCTAATATCGTAATTCCTATTTTTAATAAGAGAATTTGCAAGATATTTAACATTAAAATATCAACAGTTTCAACAGGATATTATCATAAACATAAATTTATTTAAAAAAGAAATATATAATATATATAATAAATTGTTGAATGAAACTGATTTTGTATGGATGTGAAAACCGAATGAAATAAGTATCTGAATTTTTAAATATTAATACTAAATTTTATTTATATTTGTCATTCAATTTGTGATATGGTGTTGGTGTGTTGCCTCAAGTCAAACACAAATGTAGGAGCTTTTACAAACTATATAATATTTAATTTATACTTTATTTATGAAAAAAATTATTTTAACACTAGGACTTATTTTGTCTTTTAGCTTGGTAGCGAATGCACAATTTGGAAAGATAAAAATTGACAAAGCTGTAGGTGCAGCTGTAAAAGGTGCTCAGGCTTTCACTCTTACCGACGAGCAAATGGCTGCCTATTGCGCCGAATATGTTGTTTGGTTCGATAAAGAATATCCTATTTGCAGCACAACAGACAAAGATAAAGGTATGAGAGAATGTGCCGAAAGACTTGAAAAAATTGTTGCTCAAATTCCTATCAAAGAAGTAGACGGTTTGAAACTTGACATTAGAGCCGGATGGGTTGTTAATATCAATGCCTTTGCTTGTGCTAATGGTAGCATACGTGTTTTTGCAGGTTTGATGGACGTTATGACTGATGATGAGATTATGGCTATAATTGGTCATGAAATTGGTCACATTGCTAACAAAGACTCTAAAAACGCGTTTAAAACTGCTCTTTTAACTTCTGCTCTTAAAGATGCTGCAGGAGCTGCCGGCGGTACTGCTGCTCAACTTTCAGAATCGCAAGTTGGTGCGTTAGGTGAAGCGTTGACAAATGCACAATATTCTCAAAAACAAGAAACTGCTGCTGACAAGTATGGTTTCGAATTTATGAAGAAATGCAAGAAAGATCCTAAAAACATGGCTTCTTCGCTAGGTGTATTATTGAAAATTCAACAAGAAGCCGGTGCCGGTGGTACTGATGCTGTGAACAAATTATTTTCAACTCACCCTGATCTTGACAAGCGTATTGCTAACTTGAACAAATTGAAATAAGATTTCTCAATTTTATATGAAAAATATAAAGGGCTGTATCATTGCGATATAGCCCTTATTTGTAAATTGTAGCTTAGTTATACTGTTTCCTTTACTTTTTCGAGAAACTGCTTTCTGTTCTCTTCCGGTCCGTGGGCTGTTTTTTCGCAATTCATCCAAGCAATGTTTTTAAAGCCTACGGGCGAAAGCATGTCTTTTATGATGTGTTGCTCCACCGCCAGCCTGAAAGCTTCCGTAGGGCTCTCGGAAGTGGTGATTAAAAGGGTTTCTTTTATGTCGAGTAGAGCATTGAATCCACCTACGTAATTGTGAGAAAAATTTACCAGCAAAACCTTATCGAAAAATCCTTTCAAAATTGCCGGCATGGTGTTCCACCAGTTAGGAAACATAAAAATCATTTTATCCGATTTTTTTATCATTTCTTGATATTTTCCTACGAGTGGATCTTTGTATCCTCCTTTCGAGTAGAGGGCAAGTTCTTCTTCTGTGAAAACCGGGTTGAAATTATCTTTATGCAGATCAATTACCTGATAAGCAGTATTTTCTTGTTCATATTTTTCGGTGATAGTGTCAAGAATTGCTTTGTTGAAACTTCCATGCCAAGGATGTGAAAAAACTATTGTTACCATGTTTGTTTTAATTTTAATATAGAAACCGTCTAGACTTTTTCGTTTTATTCAATTTTGTCATCCTGAGAGTATCGAAGGATCTGTTTTTTTAGATGTTTGACTCGCTTTCGCTTCGTCGATTGTTAATTCACTACGTTCAACATGACAAAAAATCAAAAATTAAGTATAATTTAAAAAGTCTAGACGGTTTCATAGTCTTATTATTTTATTGATTATCCTGCTACATTTATTTTTATTCCTAATTCCTTTACCCTCTCCCCTATCCTATTTAGTTCCTCTTTAGATACTTTTTCCAGATTTTTTTCAGGAGTTTCTCTATCAATTGTATAAATCATTACTTCTTTCGGATTTGTTTCCTTTACAATTTTTAGCCAGGCTTCTATTTCTTCCTTGGTTGTGTTGTCTACAATTTTCCCGTCGTGTGTTCCTTTCAGAAACATTGTCTGTAAGATGAAATCACCATCAAATTTTTTGAATAGTTCCACCTGTTTTTCAATACTATAATTTTTCGATGCCGGACGGTCTATTAGTTTCACAGTTTCCGGGAAAGCAGAGTCGAGTTTTAAGATGCTGTTTTCTATTTTCCTGAGGGCATCAAATACTTTATCCTTGTCGATGTGCATTGCATTTGTCAGGACACTGATTTTTGCATCCGGAAAAAATTTATTTCTCAGCTTGATGGTGTCATCTATTATTCCGGCAAATTGAGGATGAAGCGTTGGTTCACCATTTCCGGCGAATGTGATAACATCAGGAACGATGTTTTCGGAGACGAGTTTTTCTAATTTATGTTCGAGGGCATCTCTCACGTTTTCTCTGCTGGGAAGAGGCGTTTTAGTTCTGAAGTCTTTGTTATATCCACATTCGCAGTATATGCAATCGAATGAGCATACTTTTCCGTTGTAGGGTAAAAGATTTACGCCTAACGAAGTTCCCAAACGCCTGCTGTGGATGGGACCGAAAACTATTTCATCAAAAAGTATTGTTGACATTTTTTCTTTATATTGTTTGTTACTGCATAAAAGGTAGCCAATCACTGCCTATTTTCCATAAGTACATGACAACTACATACCTGCTGAATTTTCCGGCCAACATGCTTAAAGTTACCAAAGTGAAGTTGGCTCTCATATATCCTAGTGCAACAGCCATCAAGTCGCCAACGAAAGGAACCCATGTAAAGAATGCCATAAATGCGCCTTTTCCTTGCAACCAGGCATGCATTTTATATATTTTTTCGGGAGGTATTTTCAGGTATTTTTCTATCCATTCTATCTTACCCAACCTTCCCAGAAAATAGTTTGTCATGCCTCCTAACCAATTTCCGAGAGTTGCAATAAGTATGCAAGGCCATACGCTTAAACCTGCGATAAGTAGTCCGACAAATATGAAATCGGAACTGAAAGGCAATATGGTAGCTGCCAAAAAACAAGCTAAAAATAGACCTATATAGCCGTATTGCATCAGAAATTCGAGCATGTTATTCTGTTTTTTTCTTTTTTTTACCGGTCAAATATACAAACAAACACAGTGCCAATATAGATATGCCGGTAATATATAAACTTATTTTTTGAATAAAAGTTCCTCCATACCATAATTTTAACTGACCCGATTCTTCTGCAGAAATTTCTATCAGGCCTTCGTTGCTTTCTTCCACAGGAATATTTTTTCCGTTCATTGTGGCCGAGTAGCCTTTATAATACAATTTAGGAAATTCTATATTATCCTTTTCTTTTATGGTTATGTTGTAAGTGTAGACCCCTACCCCATCGTCTTCCGAAATCTTTTCTACGATAGAATTTTTTTCTGTTTTTATTTCTTTGCTTCTATCATACATATATTCCGTGTTGGGAAATCTTACACTCGGATAACTGGGAAATTTGTGTGAAACATATTCCAGATTGCCCAAATGGAAATTATTGTCTGTTATTGGTTTAGGATTTCTTATAGTATTGTTTTGATTTAGTTCATAGTTTAGATCTGGTGAGTTAAGATAATTGTAGCTGTTTATCGTTATTAAAACTAACGAAGCTGATATTATCACTCCCATTGCTATGTATTTGTATTTTCTTTTTTTGATAAGCACAGACAGGTACAATCCTCCTGAAACGGATAACAAGAAAGTAGAAAATTCGAGTAGCCTCCACGGAAATTGTATGGTGCTGATCAATGATAAAGGAAATCTTGCCCAAGGAACAAAACTTGCTGTCAATATTATGCAGATTAATCCTATAATTGTGCTGATATCGGCACTTTTCAGGTATTTATTTTCCGATTTTTTGATAAAAATTCTTGATATTACCATTATTGTCAGTATGATTCCTATTCCCGGTAAAAATTCGAACTGATTTGGAGTGAATCCTCCTGCCATTCCTTTTAGAATTGTTGTTATCGGCAATTTTTCGTTGTAAGGCATCTTACTGTTCAGATAAAATTCGTTCGACAGCATTTGTTCAAACATGGGGAAAATTGCATACGCAACAATGGGAATAGTTACCAGGCCTGCTATTATCAGGTATTTTATTCTTGCGGTGTTTTTGAGAAAATCTTTGTAATATATTATTATAAAGATAATTACGAAAATAGCCGTCATGAATGAAGATAACAGGTGCGACAACAATAGCAATGAAAACCCGATGGTGAGGATATACCATTTTTTGTAGTCTCCTTTTATCACTTCGTACAATCCTAAAAATACGATTGGCAAAAATGTAAAGGAGATCGCCTCACCTAAAGCAGATCTGTTGTAAAGATCGAACAATCTGTAATACGAAAAAGTGTATACTATGGCCGAAATGTAGGCAGCAAAATTATTGTTATATACTCTTTTGGTCAACTTGAATGTGAATAAACCACACAAAAAAGTTATAACAAAAATCAGAGATTTATATCCTATGGCGATACTTGTATATTTGGCTATCAGCGCAAAAGGTATCAGCAGAAAATCGGAGTAAAACCATTTTGTAGCATATCCCATTCCATTTGCCGCGCTGTTGTCTATGTAGACAGGAAAAGTTCCGTTGCTTAGCGATTCTATCAGTGCGCCGATTCTTCTGTAATGAAAATTTACATCATCCCCTATTTGATATAGTTTGTTTTCGGGATGATAGCAGAAAATCATCAGAATGGATAGAAAAGCTAATATTAGTAGAAAAAGAATGAAATGCTCATTCTTTTTCTTTTCGTTGATCATCATATTTATAATTAAAAGTATTTGATTCGTTTAATGCGCTTCGAGCCAGTTTTTGCCTTTTCCTGAATCAATTTTTAAAGGAATGGATAATTTTACTGCATTTTCCATTTCTTCTTTAACAATATGTTCCACGTGTGACATTTCTTCATTCACTACATTAAAATTCAATTCGTCATGCACTTGAAGTATCATTTTCGATTTGATATTTTCTTTTTCAAATCTGTCGTAAATATTGTTCATTGCTATCTTTATGATGTCGGCTGCACTACCCTGTATGGGCGCGTTAATAGCGTTACGCTCAGCATATCCACGTACTGTGGCATTGTGTGAATTGATATCCGGAAGGTATCTTTTTCTGCCCAAAATTGTTTCAACATAACCTTTTTCTTTGGCAATTTTTATACTTTCGTCCATGTATTCTTTCACTTGCGGATAAGTTTCAAAATATCCGTCGATAAGTTCTTTTGCTTCACTTCTGGGTATGGTGAGACGTTCGGCAAGACCAAAAACGGAGATGCCATATATAATGCCAAAATTTGCAGTCTTTGCTTTTCTTCGCATATCGCTGGTGACTTCGGTTATTGGTTTCTTGTATATTTTTGCTGCTGTTGCTGCGTGAATATCTTCACCACTGTTAAATGCTTCCAACATATTCGGGTCGTTGCTCAAGTGCGCCATTATCCTGAGCTCGATCTGAGAATAGTCGGCAGAATAGAAAGTGCAGTTATCATCCGGAATAAATGCTTTTCTGATTTCCTTGCCTTGCTCGTCTCTGATGGGTATATTTTGAAGATTCGGGTTACTCGAACTTAAACGTCCTGTTGAAGTAACAGTTTGATTATAAGATGTGTGTATCTTGCCATCCAGTTTGTTTATCAATTGTGGCAGAGCATCTATATATGTGCTCAACAATTTTTTAAGTCCACGATATTCTAAAATTTTGCCTACTATCGGATGTTTATCTTTCAGGCTTTCCAGCACTTCTTCACTTGTTGTATATTGGCCTGTTTTGGTTTTTTTAGGTTTTTCAACGATCTTCAATTTTTCGAACAACACCTCCCCTACTTGCTTTGCCGAGTTTATATTGAATTCTAATTCAGCAAGTTTATGAATTTCTGTTTCAAGTTTTATCAATTCTTTAGTAAGAGTTTCCGACGATTCTTTCAAGGCTTGTCTGTCTAGTTTCACTCCGGTATATTCCATATCGGCAAGCACATAAACAAGAGGAAGTTCAATTTCGTACAGAAGTTTTTCGAGTTTGTTCTCCGCAATTTCTTTTTCCAGTATATTCTTCAATTTCAGAGTTATATCGGCATCTTCACAAGCATAGTCGCATATCTTGCTTTGAGGAATATCCCGCATATTGAGTTGGTTTTTTCCTTTTGCACCAATGAGTTCGTCTATATGGATGGTTTTGTAGTTCAGGTAGGTTTCGGCCATGTAGTCCATGTTGTGTCTCAATTCGGGATTGATCAGATAATGGGCAATCATGGTGTCGAAAAGTTTACCTTTTACGTTTATTCCATATTTTTTCAATACGATGATGTCATATTTTATATTTTGTCCTATTTTACATATTTTTTCATTTTCCAATATTTCCTTGAAAATTTCGGCTTGTTTTCTTGCTTCTTCAAATTTTGGAGAAATGGCAACATAATAGGCTTCATTTTCTTTAAAAGAGAATGACATTCCTACTAATTCGCTGCTAATCGGGTCAACTCCGGTGGTTTCGGTGTCAAATGATACAAATTCCTGATCTAAAATTTTCTTCTTCAAATTGATCATATCTGTTTCATTATCAATGAATTCGTAGTTATGATCAATGTCGTTTAACTCTGTGAGATTTGAATATTTTTTTTCTTCCTGAGTATTTGTATTGAATTCTTCAAACAGAGAAGTTTGAAATGGGGTAGGGGACTTGATATTTTTCTCCTCTTTTTTCAACACACGATTTATTAGTGTACGGAATTCAAGTTCTTCAAATAATTTTTGAATTTCATCTTCGTTGATTTCTTTTCTCAGATATTCGTCTTCTTTGAATTCGATTGGCACATCTGTTTTTATGGTTGCCAAAAATTTTGAGAAAATGATTTGTTCTTTATTTTCTTCAAGTTTAGTTTTTAGGCTTCCTTTTATTTTTTCAGTATTTTCCAGAATATTTTCAATTGATCCGAATTCTGAAATTAACTTTTCTGCGGTTTTTGGTCCAACTCCCGGACAACCCGGAATATTGTCGGAAGCATCTCCCATCAGTCCGAGTAGGTCTATCATTTGTTCGGTTGATGCAAGATTATATTTTTCTTTAATTGCATCCGAATCTAATATGTCGAATCCATTGCCGGCAAATTTTGGTTTATACATAAATATGTGCTCACTTGTCAACTGACCGTAATCTTTGTCGGGAGTCATCATATATACGTCAAATCCTTCTTTTTCGGCTTGTTTAGAAATTGTTCCGATCACATCGTCGGCTTCATATCTGGGAACTTCTACTATCTTAATGTTGTAAGCATCAATCACTTGCTTAATAATAGGCACAGATTTTCTTATATCTTCGGGTGTTTCTTCACGTTGAGCTTTGTAATGTTCGTAGGCTTCGTGACGGAAAGTTCCTCCGGGAGGATCGAATGCCACCGCAATATGAGTGGGATTTTCTTTGCGAAGTAATTCTTCCAGAGTATTTACGAATCCGAAAATGGCTGATGTATTTTGTCCTTTCGAATTTATTCTCGGATTTTTTATGAATGCATAATAGGATCTATATATCAAAGCATAAGCATCTAAGAGAAATAATTTCATAATTTTTGTATTTATATATTATTTAAGTACGTAAAGTTACAAATATTTGTGTCTGTATGCCGAAATATTTATAAATTTGCATTTCAATGATAATTAGCTATGAATAAAAGGCTTCTCATTACAAAGCCCATTGCTCAAGAACTGGAAAAATTTGATACGTTATATAGAAGTTCTATATCGAGTCAAAATCCAAGAATCCAGGAAATTATAGAATATTCCTTTAAGTCGGACGGAAAAAAAATTCGTCCTACTTTGTTGCTTCTTGCAGCCAAGGCTTGTGGAGAAATTAATGATACAACTTATTCTGCTGCAATAACTTTAGAGTTGTTGCATACCGCTTCTCTGATTCATGACGATGTTGTGGACGAATCGATGCTTCGAAGAGGACGCCCATCTATGAATGCCATTTACGATAATAAGGTGGCAGTTTTGGCCGGCGACTATTTTCTTTCGGCTGCTCTCATTAAAAGTGTTATGACTCAGAACTTTGAAATTATTTCGGAGGTATCAAAATTGGGTCGGAATTTGGCAGAAGGAGAATTGAACCAGTTGTCTTTGGCAAAAGAAATTATTATTGATGAAGACCAGTACTTTGAAGTGATCAGGAAAAAGACAGCATCTCTTCTTTCAATTTGTATGAAGGTTGGGGTTCTTTCTACCGGAGGATCTCAAAGTGATATAAATTTGTTTGAGAGGATAGGGGAGTACTTCGGTATTTGCTTCCAACTGAGAGACGATATTTTCGACTACTTTTCTAACGATGTTGGCAAGCCAACCGGTAACGACATAAAGGAAGGCAAAGTGACACTTCCTCTTTTGTATGCTTTGAAAAATGTACCGGCTGAAAATTCGGCACAAATGTTCGATATTATTTATAAATCAGATTTTTCTGATGAAAATGTTGAACAATTAATCCAATTTGCACGGTCTAATGGTGGGGTAGAGTACACTTACTCTAAAATTGATTCATATAAAACTAGAGCTATTGAACTTATTGAGGAAGTATCTAATAATTCTATAAGAGAAACCTTAATTGATGTACTTGATTTTATAATTGATCGAAAATTCTGATTCAGCTCTGTCAATTTCTTTTTATTTCCTTTCTTTAGATGCTTTTATGTTGTATAGATTTTAATTAATGCAATCTATATTAAATTATTGTTATTAGATTTCATCTATTCAAATTTCTTCTCTTTTTACTTATTATTTCGGTATATCATTACACTTTTTTGAAATGATATTTAATCCTATCTTTTCTTTTTTGATTATTTTTTGTTTTTCATTTTTACCTTGTAACTAATAATAGTTTTCTATATATCTATTATTATAAATAAAAATTATATTTTTAAGTATTCGTTTTTAATTTGTAATATCAATATATTCAGAATAATATTAATTATATATTTATAATGTAGTATAATTACTGAATTTATATTAACATATATATTGTCTATATGTTACTTTCATTTTTCCTTCTGTTTCTATAATTATTTTTGATTGGAGACAAAAAAAGAAGTGATATTTCTATCACTTCTCTATAAAAATATTTGTAAGTATTTTCCTTTTTCAGTGGTGCATAATTTCTTGTTTACTTAATTTTTTCAAGGAGATTTTTTGCCAATCTGCTTGCTCCGATTCTGAAAAGTTCGCTGTTGCACCATTCTTCGCCCAAGACAGATTTTACGATGGTGAAATATTTTACGGCATCTTCTGTTGTGGCTATTCCCCCTGATGCCTTGAAGCCAATTTTCTTTCCTGTCTTCTCTGAATATTCTTTTATGATGGAACACATAACGTATGCAGCTTCCAAGCTGGCACCTTCATAAACTTTTCCGGTAGATGTTTTCAAAAAATCTGCGCCTGAATATATAGACAGGACAGAGGCTTTCGCAATGTTTTCTGCAGTTTTAAGTGCTCCTGTTTCAAGTATTACTTTCAGGTGTGCTTCTCTGCAAGCATGTTTTATTTCATCTATTTCTTCACAGAGTTCTTCGTAGTTTTCGTCGAAAAAGTGACCCAAATTCATTACTATATCTATTTCTTCCGCTCCACTGGCAACGGCGAGTGCTGTTTCGGCTATTTTCACTTCCGAAAAAGTTTGTGAGCTGGGAAATCCTCCGGACACACAGGCTATTCTGACATTCTGTGCGGTCAATGCTTCTTTTACGGTTTCGGCAAAATTTGGGAATACACATATAGCAGCAACGTTGTCAACTTCTGGCATCGAGCCTTCAAAATCGTTTACACTTTCGGTAAATTTCCATACACTTTCGCGCGAATCGGTAGTGTTCAGTGTAGTTAAATCAATACATGAATAAAGTAGCTTATATGTCTCTTTATCATCGTTTTTATCGAAGTTTTCGGCAATAATTTTGTCTACGGCTGTTTTGACTTGCAAATCGTCTAAAGCAGTGTTGTATTGTTTCAAAGCATCCAGATATTTGTTCGAATTTTCCATAATCACTTTAATTTTGAATTATTTATATGTCTGTCTTTATCTCTTGTTGTTTTCTTTTCCATATTCTTCCTGAAAGCCTCTGTTAGGTCTATTCCCGTTTGATTGGCAAGGCAAATAAGCACCCACATCACGTCGGCCATTTCATCGGCTAAATTCTTGTTTAAATCGCTCTTTTTGAAAGATTGATCTCCGTATGTTCTGGCCATAATTCTAGCCAATTCACCGACTTCTTCGGTGAGTATTGCCATATTGGTGAGTTCGGAGAAATATTTTACACCGTATTCTTTTATCCAATTGTCTACGGTTGTTTGGGCTTCTTTTATCGTCATATTTCGTATTTTCAGGCTATTCTCGCATCTTTGAATCTATAATTATGGTAACAGGTCCGTCGTTGATTAGTTCTATCTTCATATCGGCTCCAAATTGACCCGTTTTCACCGGCTTATTTATCTTGTTTGAAAGGTTTTCGCAGAAACTTTCGTAAAGCGGTATGGCTATATCCGGTTTTGATGCTTTTATGTAGGATGGCCTGTTGCCTTTTTTGGTTGATGCAAACAAAGTGAATTGCGACACCACCAGCATATCGGCATCAGTTTCCATACCCGATTTGTTCATTACTCCGTTTTCATCGTCAAATATTCGAAGGTTGACAATCTTGTTGCATAACCATTCTATATCATTCTGATTATCAGAATCTTCTATTCCCAATAGAATTAATAGTCCTTTTTCGATGGAAGATTTTATTACATTATCTATCTTGACAGAACTTTTCTGTACTCTTTGTATAACTACCCGCATTTATCTATGTTCTAAAGTCTTTTATACAAAAATATAAATTAAATTTGGTCTAAATAAATAAAGCCGTATAAACAAAAGTCTATACAGCTTTATTTATCTTATTTTTAGATAATTATCTCCTCAATTCTTTATTTAAAGCCCGAAGTTGAAATGCCAGGTATATCCGGAAAATTCCGTAGGTCAGAAATGCAAATCCTATTATCCATACTATCACAACGCTTGTGAATGCGGGGCTTATTATGAATATGAACGACAAGATGATGCCCAAAATGGATAAAAGTAACGACCATCCCCATCCCTTAGCACCGATCCGTTGCAAGTCTATCGATGTTGCCATCCCCCAAATGGAGCGGAACATCACCCAAAATCCCACGAAAAAAGCCAGAATTGTAGCTATTGATGCGGGTGGGAGGGATAATAAAATGACTCCGAATAGCAAATCAATTATCCCGCTGGTAAGTGTCCATCCCCATCCATGTAAAGAATTTTTGTTTGAAACAGCGAAGATTATTTCGAATAACCCACTGAATAAAAAGCTAATAGCAAAAAAATATGAGAAAGTTATTATTGTACTTAGCGGATTGGCTATACACCAAAATCCGAGCGATAGAACCACTATTCCGATGAGTAGAGATACCCACCAATATTTGATTTTGTTTTTTAAGTAATAATCTAAATTTCTTTTCATACTATCGTCGTTTTAAATTATTCATATTGATAATAAAACATTTGATAGTGATGAAATGTTGCCGAACGAGGGTTTTATTTTTAAATTTTATGAGGTCTGGTTGAAAAGTAATCGAATATTAATTTTGCCCTATGTTTTCCTACAACAGATTCAAGTTCTTGTATATCAGATTCTTTCATTCTTTTTATGCTCTTGTAGTGCTTCAACAATGCTTTTTTGGTTTCGGCCCCGATTCCTTTTATTTTATCCAGTTCGGAAGTCACCTGTCCTTTGCTTCTTTTATTTCTGTGGAAAGTAATGCCAAATCGGTGAGCTTCGTCACGTAAATGTTGTATAACTTTCAGAGTTTCAGAGTTTTTGTCTAGATATAGTGGAATAGAATCTTCCGGATAATATATTTCTTCTAGTTTTTCGGCTATTCCTATAATAGCGATTTTACCGTATAAATCTAATTCTTTCAGAACTTTGCAGGCAACGCTAAGTTGACCCTTGCCACCGTCAACAACAATGAGTTGGGGTAGGGGAGAGCCTTCCTCCAAAAGCCGATGGTATCGTCTGTATATAACTTCGGCCATTGTGGCAAAATCGTTAGGGCCTTCAACCGTTTTTACGTTGAAATGGCGGTAATCTTTTTTCGAAGGTTTAGCCATTTTGAAAACAACACATGCTGAAACCGGGTTAGTACCTTGTGTGTTGGAATTATCGAAACATTCGATGTGTATTGGCAGATCTTTCAGGTTCAGATCTTTCTGCATTGTTTTCAGTATTCTTGTATTTTTTTGTTCCGGATTCAGGCTGTCCGATCTTTTCAGTTTATCTATTTTATATTGTTTTACATTCTGCAACGAAAGGTTCAATAACTTCATTTTATCCCCTTTTTGTGGGATGGTGAATGTTGTATTACTCAGATTGATATCCGGATAATATGGAACTACCGTTTCTTTAGAGTTGCTTTTGAAGCGTTCGCGCATTTCGATAATACCCATTCCCAGCAATTCTTCCTTGCTTTCGTTGAGCTTTTTCTTATATTCGAACGTATATGCTTGAGTTATTGCCCCATTATTGAGGTGTAGATAGTTGATATAAAACGAGTTTTCGTCGTCAATGGCATTGAAAACGTCGATATTGTAGTTTATGTTACTGACAACAGTTGTTTTATTCTTGAAATTTTCGATTAATTCGTATTTATTCTTTACTACCTGTGCTTCTTCAAATTTCAATTCTGCTGAAAGGTTTTGCATTTCCTCGTACAGAGTTTTGCTCAATATCGAGATATTTCCTTTCAGGATTTCTTTTATTTCGCTTACATTTTTATTGTAATCATCAAGACTCTGAAGTCCTTCACATGGTCCGGCACATCTTTTTATATGATATTCGAGGCATACTTTAAATTTTCCTTGTGCAATGCTTTCCGGTGTAAGACGCAAATTGCATGTGCGTATGGGGTATAATTTGTGTATGGTTTCCAGTAAGGCTTTTATACTGAGAACCGATGTATAAGGCCCGAAATATTGTGAACCGTCTTTCAATATTTTCCTTGTTTTGAAAATACGTGGAAAATATTCGTTTTTGACGACAATAGAAGGGTAGGTTTTGTCGTCTTTAAGCATGATATTGTAGCGTGGTTTGAACTGTTTTATCAGATTATTTTCCAATAAAAAGGTATCTTCTTCCGTGTCTACAACGATGTATTTAATATCTCTTATTTTATTTACAAGAATACGTGTTTTTACGTTATCCTGAATTTTATTGAAATAAGATGAAACCCGTTTCTTCAGATTTTTAGCTTTACCTACATATATAAGTTTATTATTTTCATCAAAATACTGGTAACATCCCGGCTTTTGCGGAATATTGTCAATTATATTTTTAAGGTACTCTCTGTTTGATGAAAACTTATCCATAGCCTTATTTGTCAAATTTTATAAGCGATTTTACTTCTATATCTTTCGGAAACAACTCCATTCCTTTCAAATCCTCCAGTTCTATCAAGAAGTTGACATATATTTTCTTCACACCCATTTTCTTTACCAATTTATAAGCAGCAAGCATTGTTCCTCCTGTTGCCAATAGATCGTCGTGAATCAGAACCACATCATCCTCGTTCAAAGCATCCTTGTGTATTTGAATTGTGTCTAATCCATATTCTTTTTCATAGGTTTCTTCGTATGTATCGGCCGGTAGTTTTCCCGGTTTTCTGATAGGTATAAATCCTGCATTCATTTCAAGTGCCATGATAGGTCCCATGATGAAGCCTCTTGATTCGATGCCTACAACTTTTGTTATACCTTTTCCTTCATACATCTTTTTTAGTTCGAGAGATAACGCCTTCAATATCTCAGGATCTTTGAACATAGTTGTAACATCCTTAAACTGTATTCCGGGTATTGGAAAATCAGGTATATTTCTGACTGACGATTTTAAATTGTCTAAATTCATTTTTTTTGTCTTTTTATTTTCTAATTATCTTATTTATCAATATTTTAAGTTTTTGTTCCACGTGTAACAAGTCTATATTCCATTTCTGCTATCTCTCGTTTTCTTCCTTTTTCTTTCCACAATCTTCTTTCTTTATCTGATGTTCAAGTTTGGAAAGTGGTATAAGATAGGATAAACCAAAATCTAGAACAACTAGAAAAATACCTGTTTGTATTTGTTTCGCCGAAAATATGAGAAACATGATACAGTGAAAATTATTGCGAAAAGAAAACTTCCTTCAAATATTTTAAGGATAGCTTCGATGTTTACGCTGATCATAATTTCAAGCAGTGTCATTCTGTTATATATTGGTTTTTAATAAAATAACAAATTGTTCCACGTGTGACATTTCAAAATCATCTTCCCAGAAGAACGAGGAGGATGGATATGTCGTTAGGCGAAATCCCGGGAATTCGACTTGCCTGAGCAATTGTCTCCGGATTTATTTTACTCAATTTTTGACGAGCTTCTGTTGAAAGCGACAAAATACTATTGTAATCGAATTTGTTTTTAATTTGAATATTCTCAAGCCTGCTGATTTTGTCGGCTATCATCTGCTCTCTTTTTATATATCCGTCATACTTAATTCTGATTTCGACAGCTTCTAGTATTTCTTCTTTTCTGTTTGAAATTTTATTTATCTCTTCATCGAAAGCAGGGATTGAACCTTTAATGTTGTCTATCGTTATTTGCGGACGTGTAATTAAATCTTTAAGTTTTATTTTCTGCTTCAATGGGCTTGTGCCTAATTTTTCCAGAACAGGATTTATGTATTCAGGCTTTATCGAATATTCGGCTGTGAAATTATATATACAATCAGTTTCTGCCTTCTTTTCGTTCAAAAGGTTCATTCGTTCGCTTGTTGCTAGTCCTATGTTATAACCCTTTTCCGTCAATCTGAAATCTGCATTGTCTTGTCTTAGCAATATTCTATATTCTGCTCTTGAAGTGAACATTCTGTAAGGTTCGTCTACACCTTTTGTCACCAGGTCGTCAATAAGAACACCTATATATGCTTCGTCTCGTTTTAGTACAAACTCCGTACCACCATGGGTATTTATATGTGCATTGATTCCGGCGATGAGTCCCTGTCCGGCAGCTTCTTCATATCCTGTGGTTCCATTTATTTGTCCGGCAAAAAACAAATTCTTGATTTGCTTTGTTTCCAACGTATATTTCAACTGTGTGGGATCGAAGAAATCGTATTCAATTGCATATCCCGGACGATAGATGTGAATGTCTCTGAATGCAGGAACTTTTTTCAATGCTTCAATCTGTGTGTGGAGTGGGAGAGAAGACGAAAACCCATTCAGATAATATTCCTGAGTGTTTTCTCCTTCAGGCTCTAAAAATAATTGGTGAGATGTTTTGTCTGCGAAAGTTACAATCTTAGTCTCGATGCTTGGGCAATATCTTGGACCAATACTTTTAATTTGTCCGTTATAAAGGGGCGAATCGTCTAATCCATTCCTAAGCGTTTCGTGTACATTTTCGTTCGTGTATGTTATCCAGCAGCTAACCTGTTTTAGCGGTCTGGGTTTGAAGTCGAGATAAGAAAATTTGTGAAAATCGTTTTCTCCTTTTTGTTCTTCCATTTCTGAGAAGTGTACGCTTCTACCGTCAATTCTTACAGGTGTACCTGTCTTCATTCTATCAGTTCTGAATCCAATTTCTTTCAGTTGTTCTGTGATTCCGTAAGATGCAGGTTCGGAGATTCGTCCTCCGGTGATTTGGGCTTTGCCAATATGCAACAATCCGTTGAGAAATGTTCCTGTGGTAAGAATGACCGATTTTGCCGTGAATTCAACGCCCATTGCTGTGACAACTCCCCCTATGATATTGTTGTTAATGATAAGCGATGTAACGGAGTCTTGCCAGATGAACAAATTGTCGGTGTTTTCGACTATTTCGCGCCATTTTTCGATAAATTTTGCACGGTCGCTTTGTGCCCTCGGACTCCACATCGCAGGACCTTTCGACCTGTTGAGCATTCGGAATTGAATGGCCGTAGTATCGGTGACTATTCCCATTTGACCGCCCAAAGCGTCAATCTCCCTAACAATTTGTCCTTTTGCAATTCCTCCTACCGCAGGATTGCAACTCATTTGGGCGATTTTGTTCATGTCCATTGTTATCAACAAAGTTTTTGAGCCCATATTTGCCGAAGCTGTCGCTGCCTCACATCCGGCATGACCTGCACCAACAACTATTACATCGTAATTGAATTTCATTCTTAAATCTTTTTTTGTACAAAAATAAGATTTTATATTTAGATGTTTCCAACCTGTTCTTCCCAAGCTGTATATTTTACTTCTTTTTTCGTTAAATGGATGGGGTGCTGTCTATACACGGCAACGATAAATTTATACATCTGCAACTAAAGATTCCCCATATAAGCACACTTGAGAAGTAAAGATATTTTGATACGTTCGCCCTGTTTTTTTATGAAGAAGAAATATATCAGTACTTGTGTAGATTATGCGGATCAGGGGTTGAGATAAGTTGGATTAATTTCGACATTTTTCGGGTGGAGTTCTGCTCTGCCCCTACAATAATATCTCCTAGTAGGGGCGTAAAATCTTACGCCCGAATATTTGCATACATCGGGTGAAAAATTTTTCACCCCTACAACTGTAATTTTATCGTCCCCGTTCTCCGGGGTTTGTAACCTCGGAGTTATTATTTACCGGATTTAAAATCCGGATAGTAGCCAAGCATGGGATTGCAAATCCCGTGCGACAACAAGAATCTAAGCTCTATAGAATAGATCCTTCACTCTGTTCAGAAACAACGTTCGAGGAGCGAAGGCGACTCAATGACAAAAAGACACTGAGATTTACTTTTGGGACACTCTTGACGACAAAAAAAACAAAGTATCTGCCCTTATTTTGTTCCCCGTTTTAAAGTTAAAATTTGGGAAAAGATATACTATTGTAGAATACTAAGTTTTTTTGTACCCTTTCAAATGCAGTATTTATCTGTTTTTTGTGATTTTTCTAAATATTAATTTTTGTGTATAAATATTTTTTTATAGAATTGTATAATAATTATTCATGCGAATCAGTATTTGAGATAAGTTGGATTTTTCCCGTTCTCTGGGGTTTTTGTAACTCCGGAGTTATTATTTTCCGGATTTTAAATCCGGGTAGTAGCCAAGCATGGGATTGCAAATCCCATGCGACGACAAAATTACAGTTGTAGGGGTGAAAAATTTTTCACCCGATGTATGTAAATATTTGGGCGTAAGATTTTACGCTCCTCTTTCGAGTAGACCAGAATCTGAAAAACGTCGAAATTAATCCGACATTTTTCAAATACTGGTTGGCATTATTTAATACGAACTTTATTCTATGATAAAATTAATTTAAAATGGATTTTCACAAAAACAAACCTATCTATATCCAGATTGTGGATATTCTTGCTCAAAAAGTAGTCTCGAAAGAATGGACTAACGAAATGAAAATACCGACGATAAAAGAATTGGCCAAGAGTTTGGATGTAAATCATAATACATTGATGCGTTCTCTTGAATATTTGCAGAACGAAAAAATCCTTTTTGCAAAAAGAGGGGTAGGGCTGTTCTTGACACCAGACTCGTATGCGAATGCATTGGCTCTTATGCGCAGAAATTTTTATGATACACAGGTTCCCGAATTTTTCGAAACTATGAATACCTTGAAAATAACTTTGGGCGAAATGATAGATTTGTATAAGTCGAATAAAAAGAAATAAAATTGATGGAGGCATTTAGGCTTTTTCGTTTTATTCATCCTGAGTGAAACAAGGGTCTGTGTTTTGTACCTTTTGTTACAGTCCCTCTACCAATCACATTAAAATATTCGGGTGTTTGCCCTAACTTCGTTATCTGCAATTCATTTTTTTGCGTACATTTGTGATATTTTGGCAGATAATGTAAACTAATTAATTGGAATATTTATAGTAGGATATATGAAAATAGCATTGATAGGGTACGGAAAGATGGGTAAGACCATAGAGCAAATAGCTTTACAAAGAGGGCACAGCATTTCGATAATAATTGACGAAAATAATAAAGAAGATTTTGATTCGCCCATTTTCAAGGATAGTGATGTGGCCATCGAATTCACAGCTCCATCAAGTGCTTTGGCAAATTATATGAAATGTTTCGAGGCTAATGTTCCTGTGGTTTCGGGAACAACGGGTTGGCTGGACAATATTGACAAGGTGAAGGAGGCTTGCGAAAAAAACGGACAAACCTTTTTCTATGCTTCAAACTTCAGCTTGGGTGTGAACATATTTTTTGCTTTGAATAAACATCTCGCAAAGATTATGAATCAGTTTACCGACTACAATGTGAAGATGGAAGAAATACACCATATTCATAAACTTGATGCCCCAAGCGGAACTGCCATTACACTGGCCGAAGGGATTATTGAAAACGTGGACAGAAAATCTTCGTGGAATCTGGAGGAAGAAAATTCTGCCTCCGATGTGGCAATTCATTGCATACGTGAGGGAGAAGTTCCCGGTATTCACGAAGTCATGTACGAGTCGGATGTGGATGTGATCAGCATTAAGCACGATGCGAAAAGCCGCAACGGATTTGCTTTGGGTGCTGTTGTGGCAGCCGAATTTGCTCACAACAAGAAAGGTTTTCTGGGAATGAACGATATGTTGAAATTTTAAGAATACAACAAAATATTATGGAGGGTAGTAACAAAAAGAAATTGTCTTTTTCCGAACGCATAAAAAATGCGCCAAAGAGCAAATGGATTAAATTCGGCATAATGGCAGTATTGTGCTTGCTGTTTGTTTATTGGTCCGATTATTATTTGGTGCTGATCTTGATACCGATATTTTTCGACAGTTATATTCTGAAATATTTTCCGTGGGCTTTCTGGAAAAAATCGAAAAATCCGACTTTCCGCAAGGTTATGGATTGGGTGGATGCCATTGTTTTTGCTTTGGCTGTTGCGTATGTGGTAACAACTTTTTTCTTTCAGAACTATCAGATACCTTCTTCTTCGCTCGAAAAAACTTTGCTCGTGGGAGACTTTTTGTGTGTGAGTAAGGTTAGCTTTGGAGCCCGTTCGCCAATGACACCTCTGTCGTTTCCGTTGGCACAACATACGCTTCCTTTTTTCAACACAAAATCGTATATTGAAAAACCTCAGATCGAATATAAACGGTTGAAAGGAACAGGACAGGTTAAGCGGAGCGATATTGTTGTCTTCAATTATCCTTCGGGCGATACGGTTGCCCTGCACAAGCAGAACCAAGACTATTACGCTTTGTGTAAAGAATATGGCCGGGATGTGGTTTGGAGCAATAAGCGTGAATTTGGCGATATTGTTTATCGTCCGGTCGACAGGCGTGAGAATTATGTGAAACGTTGTGTTGGTCTTCCCGGCGAGTTTATCGAATTGAAGGACGATGATATTTATATCAATGACAATAAGATTGCCCGTCCTAAGAACATGCAGCTGTATTATTACATTCAAACTGACGGTACTGCCATTTCCAAGAAACTTTTTACTGAATTGGGCATATCGGAAGAAGACTATGTTAAGATAGGGTTCTATTCGACAAAGGAATTAATTACAAATAATCCGAATACAGTGATTCCCGATAGCATTTACCGTGATCTCGGATTTGAAGTAAAAGACGGTGGAAATGTTGGGAATATACACACTCGCGTTTCTTTGACTCAGGAAATGGTCGACATACTAAAAAGTAAGCCTTTTGTGTGGAAGATAATCACACAAAACAGTTACTACAAAAAAATGGGAAAACTGACAGGCCATAAAATTGAACAGGATTTCGTTTATCCGCTGACTTATAACCTACATTGCCAATTTGGTGATTTTCCTAAATTGTGGATTCCGAAGAGTGGTGCGACTATCAAGTTCGACACTGATGTAGACTATAAAGTGGCGGCTTATGAAAGATGTATCAAAAACTATGAGCATAACGACTTCAAATATGAAGACGGTAAGGTTTACATAAATGGTCAACCGGTTGATTCATACACTTTTATATACGACTATTATTTTATGATGGGTGATAACAGGGACAACTCGGCCGATTCGCGTGCTTGGGGTTTTGTGCCTGAGGATCATATAGTTGGTCGTCCGATGTTTATCTGGTTGTCGCTCGATAAGGACAAAGGATGGTTTAGCGGAAAAATTCGTTGGAACAGGTTGTTTACCAGTGCAATAAAGGATTAATTTGTGAGACAATGTAGGGGCGTATAATCATACGCCCGAAATGAAAACCCCTACACTCCAAAAATGCAATATTGTAGGGGTGGGGCTCTGCTCCACCCGTGCAACAAACAAAAAATAGCAAATGAAGCAAAAAATTTCAAAGATAATATGGTCTGTTAGCAAGGTGTTTCTTCTCACTTTGCTCGTGGTGCTTGTTATCCGTACTTTTTTTGTTGAGTCTTTTTCTGTTTCTTCGGCTCAGATGGAAACCGCTTTGCTGAGAGGCGATAAAGTGTTGGTCGACAAAACCGCTTATGGCATCCGTATGCCTGTTACGTGGCTTGCTGTGCCTTTCACTTTCGATTCTTTTCTGGGCATGAAGTCATATTCTTCTGCTGTGCAGACCGGCTATCACCGCTTATTTGCAAAGCAGGTCGGGCGGAATGAGGTGGTTGTTTTCAACAATCCTCTCGAAACCGGAAAACCCCTCGACAGGCGAAACCTTTGCATCAGCAGGTGCGTTGCCGTTCCCGGCGATACGGTTACGGTTGATGGCTACAATTATCTGATAAACGGGAAAAAATATGTCACTTCGCCCGATTTTCTGATGAGTTTCAAGTTCAGAAAAGAAATTTCTGACAAGGTGAAAGGTGTTATATCTTCGTTGAATATTCCTTTGCGGAATTTTCAGTCGCAGCAAGATTACGATTATGCTTCATTCAACAGGTATGAGGTATTTCTCATAAACCAGAATTTTAAAGATTCGATACAAGTTGAATTGGCCGAACCTGAGGTTTCGAGGTATCAGATCTTTGTCCCTCGGAAAGGGGAAGTTATAGAATTGACTGGATCGAATATCCCGATGTATAAAAATATCATGATTTCGGAGCTGGGAAATAGGGTTTCTTTTTCCGAAAACAGTCTGAAAATTGACGGAAAAGAGGCAAAAACATACAGTTTTCTGTTCGATTATTACTGGTTTTTGTCCGACAATGTGGATGATTCTGTCGATTCCCGCTATTTTGGGTTCATTTCCGAGAAAGATATTATCGGCAAAGCCTCGTTCATTTGGAATAGTTCGGATAGTGCCGGCATCCGTTGGAACAGAATTTTTACGTGGGTTAAAAACTAGAGTAGGGGGGAACGATTGCAGATTATGAGTATTTTTTTGTCGACAGCCTATTTAGCACCCATCGAATATTATTCCAAATTTCTTGTCTCGGATAAGATTTATATAGAAAAGCACGAAAACTATCAGAAGCAATCCTATCGCAATCGTTGCACGATTTTGTCGGCCAATGGGAAGATGCCCCTTTCGGTTCCTGTTGTTCATTCTTCGGCTCTAAAATGCCTCACGCGCGATATTCGCATCGCCGATCATGGCAATTGGCAACATGTGCATTGGAACGCATTGGTTTCGGCTTACAATTCCACTCCTTTTTTTGAATATTATCAGGACGATTTCCGGCCTTTTTACGAAAAAAAATATGATTTTTTGTTCGATTTCAACGAAGAATTGCAGAATCTGGTGTTGGACTTGCTCGACATTGACGATGTGAATATCGGTTACACAGATTTTTACCGGAAAGAGTTGGACGGAGCAGATTCCGATTTCAGAGATACAATTCACCCGAAAAAAGATTGGCAACAACTTGATAATGAATTTATATCTGTGCCTTATTATCAGGTTTTTGAAGACAGGTTTGGTTTTACTCCCAATTTGAGTATTGCAGACCTCCTTTTCAATATGGGCAATGAGAGCCAAATAATTCTAAGACAGAGTATTTAAATAATCGAGGCGCAAAAATTAGGAATAAGAGCCTGTCTGAAAAGTTTTCTTAATAAATTATCCTTGATGTTGAGATACTTTGAGCAATATATCTTATTTTTGATTTTATTTTGTCTTAATAATTTGTACTATGGTTCTTAACTACATTTGGGTGGGGTTTATTCTGGTTGCTTTTGTAGTGGCTGTTGCCAAGCTCATCTTTTTGCAAGATTACGATACGATTATAAAAGTTGTCAATTCAACATTCGGATCAGCCAAAACAGGCTTCGAGGTGTCCCTTGCGCTTACAGGCGTACTTGCCCTCTGGATGGGATTGATGAAAATCGGTGAAAACGGAGGTATGATAAAACTTTTCTCGCGTGCCATTTATCCGCTATTCAAAAGGCTTTTTCCCGAAATTCCGAAGGATCATCCCGCAAGCGGCTCCATGTTGATGAATATCTCCGCTAACATGTTGGGGCTGGATAATGCCGCCACTCCGGCAGGATTGAAGGCTATGCAGGAATTGCAGGAAATAAATCCCGATAAAAGCAAGGCATCCAATTCGATGATCATGTTTTTGGTGATGAATGCTTCAGGCTTAACGATAGTTCCGGTTTCGGTAATGGCAATACGGGCGCAGGCAGGTGCAGCTAATCCGGCCGATGTGTTTATACCTATACTTATTGCAACTTTTGTGGCAACTCTTGTCGGGGTGCTTGCCGTTTGCATAAAACAGGGCATTAATATTTTCGATAAAGTAATACTTGGCACTTTTGGCGGGATTGCTGCTTTGATTGCAGGAGTCATGTTCCTGTTTCAGAACATGTCGACAAAACAGGTTGAACTTGCGTCCAATTTTGGTGCGAGTTTCATTTTACTCACAATAATCGTTCTTTTCGTTGTCAGCGGGATAAGGAAAAAAATAAATGTATATGATAGTTTTATAGAAGGAGCAAAAGATGGATTTGCAGTTGCGGTGAAGATTATCCCGTTTCTGATCGCAATTCTTGTTGCGGTTGGCATGTTCAGAGAATCGGGAGCAATGGGCTATCTGCTCGATGGACTGAAATATGGTGTTTCGGCTCTCAATTTCGATACCCGTTGGGTAGATGCTATGCCAACAGCCATTATGAAGCCTCTGAGCGGAAGCGGTGCACGAGGCATGATGGTGGAAGCGATCAGAACGTTCGATGTCGATTCTTTTGCTGCCCGCCTGTCGGGAGTGTTTCAGGGAGCAACAGACACCACATTCTACATTGCAGCCGTCTATTTTGGTGCGGTCAACATAAAAAACGGAAGGTATATGATTCCTTATGCGCTTCTGGCCGATTTGGCAGGTGTGATAGCGGCTATTTTTGTGGCGTATATGTTTTTCGGATAACACAATACCCCCTTCTGAGCTCCCCGAAAGGGAGGGATTTGATTTAGCAATTACAGAAAAATTTGTAACTCGTAACTAATAAAAGTATATGGCAATCTTATTTCAGAATGAAGAAGTAAAACTTCCCCCGATAAAAAGGAGAATTATTTCGCAATGGATCAAACAAACAGCTGCATCTTACAACAAGGCGGTGGGTGATGTTGCATACATCTTTTGTTCGGATGAAAAAATACTGCAAATAAACCGGGAATATTTGCAGCACGACTATTACACCGACATCATTACTTTCGATTATAGTGAAGATAACATTATTTCGGGAGATATATTCATAAGCCTTGATACTGTGAAATCCAATTCGGAGCAGTTTGGTACCGATTTCATCGACGAATTGCACCGGATCATTATTCATGGAATACTCCATTTGTGCGGCATTAACGATAAGTCTCCGGAGGAAAGGAAGCACATGACTCAATGCGAAGACGAAGCTCTGAAAAATCTCAAATTAATTATATCATGAAAAAAGTAGTATTATTTCTTTCCCTTTTCTTTTTTGTGTCCGGAGCAAATGCTCAGGAGGTGATAAACCTGTGGAACGGAAACCCTCCCACAGATAACGGACTGTCCGGTCTAAAGGAAATACCCGTTATGAAACGTTCTGCTGATGTTTCCGAAGCGGATATGACAGTCTATTTAGCCGATAAAAAGCTGAATACAGGCAAAGCTGTTATCATTTGTCCCGGAGGTGGATATTCCGGTTTGGCAATGGATCACGAGGGGGTTCAGGTGGCTCAGTGGTTGCAACAACAAGGCATCACCGGCATTGTATTGAAATACAGGATGCCCAACAAACATAAAGAAGTTCCTTTGGATGATGTTCAACAGGCATTTCGCATTGTTCACAGCAGAGCAAAAGAATGGGCAATATCTCCCGATAAAATCGGTATTGCCGGATCTTCTGCCGGAGGACATCTTGCGGCTACGGCATCCACTCGTTTCGTATCGACAGAAACCAGGCCTGCATTTTCCATCTTATTTTATCCTGTCATTACAATGAAACCGGGAGTGACTCACGGTGGTTCAAAAAATAATCTTCTCGGAGATAAACCATCAGTTTCCGACTTGTACATTTACTCCAACGAAAATCAGGTGAACGCTTCAACGCCTCCAACAATTTTGCTTTTGAGCGATGACGATAAAGGTGTGATTCCAGAAAATAGCATATTGTATTACGAAGCCTTGAAGAAAAACAACGTTCCTGCCACTATGTATATTTTCCCGGTCGGAGGACATGGTTGGGGTATGAATAAGAGTTTTAAATATCACAACGAAATGTTGGCTCTACTGAAGCTTTGGTTGGAGAGCATCTAATAGAAATTGTATCGAATAAAGCGTTATTTTTGATGTAAAATGTAGGGGCAAACGATTACCCCCCTGAAAATATACAAATCTTGTTCTCTGGGGTTTGTAACCCCGGAGTTGTTATTTTCCGAATTTAAAATTCGGGTAGTAGCCAAGCATGGGATTGTAAATCCCATGCGACGAGAAAATCAGTGCTCCCCTTTAGGGGGTGGGGTTGTTTTCTAAAATTGAGGACTTTTGAGACACTTCCGACAACAAAAGATTGTAAATCCCATGCGACGAGAAAACTGGTATCTCGTGCCTTGTTTACTAGGAAGTCATCTAGACTTTTTAAATTATACTTAATTTTTGAGTTTTTGTCATGTTGAACGTAGTGAAACATCTAAAAAACAGATCCTTCGATACTCTCAGGATGACAAAATTGAATAAAACGAAAAAGTCTAGACGGTTACTAGATATAGATGCTTCGTTACACTCAGCATGACAAAAGAAAAAAGTTTGCGTTCATTGTACCTTTGCGGTTTGCCTAATTTAAGAACCAACTAACTAATATAATCGGCTAAAAACAAGCTATAATGTTAACATATAAATTTTAGGATAAAATATCATGATAAGACAAACAACAAATACGCTGTTGAT
Source organism: Dysgonomonas sp. 520 (assembly GCF_010501095.1). Classification (GTDB taxonomy): domain Bacteria; phylum Bacteroidota; class Bacteroidia; order Bacteroidales; family Dysgonomonadaceae; genus QVMP01. The sequence goes on from NZ_QVMP01000026.1 coordinate 72,262, forward strand.
GATTGAACCCGTTGCTTTCAACTACAATGAACAAACGGCATCGAATAATCATTTTCAGAAGAATGACCCGGTGGAACCGGATAAAATTCAGGAGATGGCTTTGTCTGAGTTTCGGAATATGGTTGGCATACTGAAAGAAAAGGACGTAAACCTGTATGTTGTTCAGGACACATTAGAACCCCATACGCCCGATTCTATTTTCCCGAACAATTGGATATCTTTCCATAGCGACGGACGGATTGCCGTGTATCCGATGTTTGCCGAAAACAGGCGGTTGGAAAGGCGTAGCGATATTCTCAACCAGATGGTGAAAGACAAATTCGTTATCCTTGATATAGCCGATTATACTGCATCCGAAGCTGAAAATAAATTTCTTGAGGGAACGGGCAGTATGGTTTTCGACCGTGAAAACAGAGTGGCTTATGCAGCTATTTCGAAGAGAACAGATGCAGAGTTGTTCTTCCGTTTTTGTAGGGAGTTTAATTTCCGTCCGGTGAGTTTTCATGCTCATCAAACTGTGAATGGTGAACGAAAACCTATCTATCACACCAATGTGATGATGTGCATAGGCACTAAGTTTGCTGTTGTTTGCCTCGATGCAATTGACGATTTGGACGAAAGGAAACAAGTGCTCGAATCTCTGACTTTTACCGAAAAGGAAGTCATTGAAATATCGGAAGATCAGATGCACCAATTTGCGGGGAATATGCTTCAGGTGGAGGATAATGCCGGCAAGCATTTGTTGTTGATGTCGCAGGCGGCATACGATTCGCTATCTTCCGATCAGACGGACAAACTGTTGAAACACGTCGAGATTGTGAGCATTCCCATCCCTACTATCGAAAAATATGGTGGAGGGAGTGTCAGGTGCATGATTGCCGAGGTATTTATCCCCAGGAATGTGTAATTTTGAAAAACAGACCATAAAAACCACAGATATGAATACAAAATTAACTGCAGCCTCGTTGATGGAGCTTGAAGACCAATACGGGGCACACAACTATCACCCGCTTCCTGTTGTGCTCGACAGTGGCGAAGGTGTTTTTGTTTGGGATGTGGACGGGAAACGCTATTATGATTTTCTTTCCGCTTATTCGGCTGTAAATCAGGGGCACTGTCATCCCAAAATTGTCAATTCGCTTGTAGAACAGGCAAAAAAGTTGACATTGACTTCACGAGCTTTCTACAACAGCAGGTTAGGGGTGTATGAAGAATTTGTGACAAAATACTTCGGTTTCGATAAAGTATTGCCGATGAATACGGGTGCTGAGGCTGTTGAAACCGCACTTAAATTGTGCCGCAAGTGGGCTTATGAGAAAAAAGGTTTGGAAAAGGATTCTGCCCAAATAATTGTCTGTGAAAACAATTTTCATGGGCGCACTACCACAATAGTTTCTTTCTCGGTCGATCCTGATGCCTACAACAATTATGGGCCTTATACTCCCGGTTTCATCGTCATTCCTTACAATGATGTTGTTGCTCTGGAAAAGGTATTAACAGAAAACGAAAACGTAGCAGGTTTCTTGGTCGAACCTATTCAGGGAGAAGCCGGGGCTTATGTTCCTGACAATGACTATTTGAAACAATGTTACGACCTTTGCCGGAAAAATAATGTTCTTTTCATTGCCGATGAGGTGCAAACCGGCATTGCCCGTACAGGTAAACTTCTGGCTTGCGACTATGAGGATGTGAAACCTGACATACTGATATTGGGTAAGGCGCTTTCGGGTGGAACTTATCCTGTTTCGGCCGTACTGTCACGCAACGAGATTATGGAGGTGATTCATCCCGGACAGCATGGATCTACGTTTGGAGGCAATCCCATTGCTGCCTCTGTGGCTATTTCTGCCCTTGAGGTGGTGAGGGACGAAAAACTTGCCGAAAATGCCTTTGCCTTGGGCGAAATATTCAGGAATGAAATGAAACAGTTGTGCGATGATAGTAAGATCGCTTCATTTGTTAGGGGAAAAGGACTTTTAAATGCTCTTGTTATAAATAACGAGGGGCACAAAGACCTGGCATGGGACATTTGCCTGAAACTTGCCGAAAATGGATTACTGGCAAAACCAACGCATACCAATATCATTCGTTTTGCTCCTCCTTTGGTGATAACCGAAGAGCAATTGCAAGAATGTATCGAAATAATTAAAGATACGGTAAAAAGTTTCGGATAGAAATACTGTGTGTGGTACTGCTCTAAATATCAGTTGCATAGTGTTAATATTGGGGTTGGAAAAAGGATTCGGAAAATAATTCGACAAAAAATTTTTATTACAAAAAACAAAAAAGCCGTTTTGATTGTTTCTTTATCATGTTATATTTGTACGAATTTTTAAAATCAAGAGAATTATGAAACAATTACTAGAAAACTTAAACCAACTTATTTCGGACTTTACTAAGGATGCGGCTTTGCAAGTTGAAAACGGCAATAAAGCTGCAGGAACGCGTGCAAGAAAAACTTCTTTGGCTATCGAAAAAGCATTGAAAGAGTTTAGAAAAGTATCGGTAGAGGAATCTAAGAAATAAGACAAGGTTCGCTATTTGGTAAAGAGAGGTTATAGAGATATTACCTCTTTTTTTGTTTATATAAAACGGAGCAACACCTGACTGCTGAGTCTCCAGATCCTTCCCCCTTTTTTCCGCCCTCACTTCATCCTCTTTATATCGAAATTGAAAAGTTAAACAATTTAAAAAGAGAAAATAAAATGAATAGTCAAACTATTTTTAGATAATATTATTGTCGGGATGCAGCTTTTCGATTTATAAAAACATCATAGTAAATAGAGAGTGTCGGTTACGAATGAATGAAAAATTATTAATTGCCAGATGTAAACGTGGCGAGTCGCAGGCTTATAGAGAATTGTATGAGCTGTATGCGCCTGCAATGATGAGTGTTTGCATGCGGTATGTGAATAATAAGGAAACGGCACAAGATCTGTTGCAGGAGGGTTTTATCAAAATATTCACCAAGATAGATACTTATTCCGAAACCGGCGCTTTCTCGGGGTGGATAAGGCGTATATTTGTTACCACGGCCCTTCAATATCTGCGCAGTAACGATGCTCTCAAACAAAGTGTAGATATAGAAGAATGTGAGGGTTATATCAATGACATGGATTTTTCCGCTTTAGACCAAATTTCTGCCGACGAACTGATGGCATCCATCGCAGAATTGCCCGAAGGATATAGAACAGTGTTTAACCTGTTTGCCTTGGAGGGATACTCTCATAGCGAAATTGCGGAAATGCTGGGCGTGAAAGAAAGCACTTCCCGGTCGCAATTTGTAAGGGCAAAAAAAATATTGCAGAAGAGACTCGAATCTCTGGTAATTGTAAAAGAAACGAAGTAGAATATGACAGGTGATAATAAAGAACAGCTTGATCGTTTCAGCGAATACATGAGACAAAGATTGGATGATCATCAAATGAAAGTTGATGACTCCTGTTGGAACAATATAGAGTCTCGGTTGAAACCGGCTAAGCGGAAAAACTTGAGATGGATTGTGTTTTCTGCGGCAGCGGCAGTCGTATTGTTGTTGCTTTTGGTTGTGCCATACATTTCAGATACTTCCAAAATTGAAGAAATGGCTCAGGTTACGGGTAAAGCGGAAGTTCATGAAATTGAAGATATCTCCGAAACTTTAAACGTAACTCCACCGGAGAGTAAACCGCAAGAAAATGATGCTGCGACAGCAACTCCTCTTTTGCATAAATCGAAAGAAAAGCAACCCGATGCTGTTTCTAAAAATTCTTCGTCTATCGTTTCCGCTCCTATACCCGATATTGAAAGAGGAAATGATGTTGGTGTTGTCGATAAATCGGATGTCACCGATAATGACATAGATAGCGGAATTGAAGAAAATGGAGTAGAGAAAAAATATGAGTATGTAGATTTACCGGACAATTCTTCTAAAATACCGGTTTTCAGAATGGAAAAAGCAAAGCAAAATAATTGGGAACTTGGTCTTTCTGTCGGGTCAACAAGAAATGAAAACGATATTGATTCGGAAATATACGCTTATGCCAGTAAGTACAGTCCATCTTTAGCAAATGGTAAGGTTGAAGATTCATATCTGGGATGGCAAGAATCAAGTATTGCCGAAAATTTGTCTGATGCAACGCACAATGCGCCATTGTCGTTCGGAATCACTGTCCGCAAAAACATAAGCAACCGCATTGCTTTGGAAAGTGGATTGGTATATACTTATTTGTCCTCCAAATTCAAAGGGGTAGGAGGTTCCCGCAGCAGTGCCAAGTCGGAGCTGCATTATTTGGGTGTACCTCTCAATGCCGTGTTTTATCTCTACAATCAAAAAAAATGGAATGTCTATCTGGCGGGGGGAGGAATGGTTGAGAAGGGTCTGCGCTTGAAATATTCTCAAAACATGGTTTTCAGTAACAATAAAGGTGAATCTACCTCCGTGAAATCGAGTGTCGATGGTCTTCAATGGTCTGTAAATGTTTCCGCAGGTGTGGCATATCGTGTTTATGGAGGATGGAATATTTATGTGGAACCCAAACTGTCGTATTTCTTCGACAACAATCAGCCTATAAGCATAAGAACGGATAACCCCTTTTCCGTCGGACTTGGTGCCGGTATAAAATATGATTTTTGATAAAATCTGGTATTCGTTGTGAAGTAGAATATTTATTTAGTCCTGTCATAGAGCAGTTTCAGCAGGTTTTTGAGGCTGTCTATGGTGGGGGCGACAGGAAGTTTAAGAATTTGTGGATAGGCGTGCCTTTCTTTGCAGGCGAAAATCCAGCGAAAGCATATTGTAGCCAGAAACATATCTTTGTTGTATGTTTCTGTTTTTTTGTTTGCTTCGGCTAGTTTTTTCATCCAGGTCCTTAGTTGGCAGAAGTATTCTTTGTCCGACATTTTTTCCGGATTCCGGTTCGAGGCTATTTTGTTATGTATTTCCAGTTCTTCTTCTGTTGCGTCGATGCCCAACCCCAATAGTTGCCGTTTATAGACCTTTTTGGTGAGCGAAGTCATCAAGTCTTCCTTTTTCTTGCTCTCGTTGCTCTGATGCCATCTGTATTTTATCAGGTGGGCAGGAATATTGCATACTTTGTATCGGAGTGCAAGCAGCGACCAAAGGTTGTAATCTTTAGCCAAGGGAAAATTGATGTCGTAAGGATTATCGACAAGTATTTCCTGGCGAAACATCATGCTCGACTGTATGAAGCAATTGGCGAAGAGAAGAGCGCATTTTATTTCTTCGTATTTAACCGTCAGGTTCATTTTCTTCAGGTAATTTCCATTCGCATCAATCAATGTGCCCCAGGTTCCGCAGAGTGCATAATCGGGATTATTGTCCAGAAAATGAACTTGCGTATAAAGGCGTTCAGGGAGTGCAAGGTCGTCGTTGTCCAAATAAGCGATATATTTCCCTGTTGAGGATTCGATCAGTCGTCTGCGGGTCTTTAAAATGCCTATATTTTCCTCGTTCTTGTAATATCTGATGCGTTTGTCGTCGTAAGACAGGATAATGTCTTCGCTTCCGTCTGTCGAAAAATCGTTGACAATGATCAGTTCGAAATCAGAAAATGACTGTTCGAGTATGCTGTCGATAGCTTCCCGAAGATATTTCTCGGCATTGTAAACAGGTATGAGTACTGATACTTTAGGCATAAGTTGTTTGAGTTTATATCTTTTTCAGTTTGAGCATGGAAAAAAGTTCCTTTATTATTTTCGATCCCAGTATATACGTCACTCCGATGTAAACTCCCGCTGTAACTATTATTTCAAGAATGAGCAGTAGCAGTAGGTTGGTTATGAAATAGGTCAGCGAAAATCCCAGTGCGATTGAAAAAGCGGCTATACAAAGGTATGGCAGGATATCTTTCAGGTATTCCGTCAGTTTGTATCCTATTATTTCCCTGACTCTGAAAAAATTTATCGTAAGCGAGATGAAATTGGTTAGAGCGATACCCATAATCACTTCATACAAACCCCACTTGAGCGAAACGGCCAATATGAAGATAATAACTATCAGCGAAGCATACACAATTTCTGTGATGAGTATGTACAGGGATTTGCCTGCGGTTTTCAACAGGTTTGTGTTCAACGTGTTCAGTGTGAAGAATATGCCGCAAAGCGACAATATTTGCAGTGCTTGTACTGATGCCGCCCACTTGTCGCCTAAAGCATAAATTATGAAAGGGCGGGCGGTGAGCATCAAACCCATAAAGAAAGGGAAAATGAGAAATGAAGATACCCGTGTTATTTTCCTGAAAATCCTTTTCAACTCTGCGTCACTTTCTATTTTCGACATCATCGGAAAAGAGACATTAAGTATTGTGCCCATAAACATATCCAGACCCGAATTGTAGAGGCGGTTGGCTGTTTCGAAGACGCCGGCGGATGCTATTCCGAGATATTTGCCTATGAAGCTGGATGTGCTGCGGGAGGTGAAAGTGTATATCAGGCTGTGGGCAAGCAGATTTCCTCCGAATCGGAATAGATCTTTGAATGCTGTTGTCGAGAAAATGAATTTAGGTCTCCATTTGTTTCCCAACCATAAGAAAATGGTTTTACATGCAGGGTGAATCACCAATTGTGCGGCTAAAGCCCAAATCCCATGTCCCCGATAGGCTAAGATGAGGGCAATGGTGTATGATACAATAATTGAAATGACGTTTATTTGTGTGTTCAGCTTATAATTCATTGCCTTTATGACCTGTGTGCTTTGCACCATTCCAAAGGCATTGAACAGGAACATCAGGAAGATAACGCGTGATAGTGGCACAAGTTTTGGCTCGTCGTAGAAATTGCCTATGACAGGAGCCAGAAAAAAGAGAATTACATACAGAACGGATGCTGAGGCAATATTGAACCAGAAGACGGTGTTGTAATCATCTTCCGTTACATCTTTCTTTCTTATCAGCGCTGCTGAGAAACCACTTTCCGTCAGGGCATTGGCTCCGTAGGCAAAAATAGATAAAATGGCAATTAATCCATAATCGCTCAAATGTAGGATTCTGGCCAAGAAAATTCCGGCAAAAAATACGAATAGTTGTTGGAATGATTTTTCCAACCCACTCCATTTCAGTCCGGATATGGTTTTGTCTTTAAGCGAATCAGACATTATGCGTTGATTATATTTCTAGTTCTATATTTAAAAATCAAAGATACAACTAGATTTTTATTTAAAAGATTAGTTGTCTGTGTAAACTGAAATTATGCTTATAAGTGTTTGATAATTCGTTGTTTGCTACTTGTGCTATAGGGTGTTTTGTAGCTGATTCGAGTCATAACTACTAATGGCGACGTATATTTTTGTAAAAAAACAGTCCGAAAATTTTTTATTTTTGAAATAATCCTATATCTTTGCACTCGCTTTTAAGATAAAAGCACACTAGGAGATTCCGTAGCTCAGCTGGTAGAGCACATCACTTTTAATGATGGGGTCCTGGGTTCGAGCCCCAGCGGGATCACTGAAAAACAAAAAAGGTCACCAATTTTGGCGACCTTTTGCTTTATTCATACATTTTACTTGTCCATCAATCCTTCACCAATTCTTTCAGTTGAGCGTAGCGTCCACGGACGATACCTTCACGGTCGGTAAGTATGTAGGTAGGAGTTCCGACAATCCCATAATTGCGGAAATTCTCTCCATCGAAGCCTTTAAAATCACAAAATTTATCCGTCCAGGGAAGTTTTGCTGATGTTTCTTCGTGAACCTCCCGTCCGATATCGGCAGCGATGGATATTATTCGTATGTTGTTGTCAGAAAGTAGCTTATATTTGCTTTTCAATTGCTCTAGTTCGTAGTGACAACTGCCACACCCTGTTTCGTAAAAGATAATCAGGCTGTTTTTAGGAAGAAAAGAAGTGCCGCCGACTTTTATTTCCGGTGCAAGTTGCCCGTTAAGAGGCATAGTCAGGTATTCCGTGCCAAGTTCTGCGAGCAGATAATCTTTGCCATATTTACTGAACGTGCGGATGATGGTCTGGGTCACCTCCCTGCGCATAGGAATGTCATTTCCGCATCTTTCGAGCATATAGCGACTGTCATCTAACAAAAGGCTGTCGTTTGCCGAAGTCATTTGTATCCATGAATCGAATATGGGTTGCCAAAATCCGCTTGTGTAGAGGTCTTCGAAACTTACCTTACGGGTGATAAACTCCCTTTGTTCTGTCAATATATCTTCCTGCGAAATGTTGAACGAACTGCCTACACCTGTTAGGCAATTGAGTATTTCTATTATTCGTGCGGCATATAGCGGATTATCGTTTATCTGTTTGCGGAAAAGTAGATAGTCGTTTTCCACTCGTTTTTCTGGTGAGGGAAAGATTAATGGTTGAGCTAGGTTTGGATCAATAGCCTTGCCGTATTCCTCTATAATTTTGTTTTGACGGGTAAAGGCATCGAGCAGAAAATTGTTTTCAACAGAACCATTGAAAGATGGATTTGCTTCCACTGAGTCGGGTTCGCTCATAAAAACCTTTTCATTCCCGTTGACGATGATATTCCATATTTTGGCATACTCACGCACCGAAAATCGACCAACACCACGATAATTTTCGGGTAGGGAGATGGCGGCTTTGCCCTTTGAGTTTAGCCTTCCGGTGGCGATTGTATCTTGCTTTGATCCTTTCAACAGGCAGAAATAATAATCCCTGCCAGCATAGTAGGGTAGTTGCACGTCAATTGTTTGGGCTGCAACTCCGAAAGTGGAGAGGGAAAGTAGTATTCCTGCAATATATAAAATTCTTATTTTCATTATTCTTTTATTATCAAGACGAATCAGTATTTGAAAAGTGTTCTTTTCTATTGTATAATATATCCTGCGCGCAATCATATAGATTGCTTGCATTCCTTTTGCCCCAAGCCGCAAAAGGAATCAAAAAGGCTTTCTGTGACCGCGGCTTCTTGCCGACCCACAAACAGCTTATAAGCTGAACAAAAAATAACTCGCACCAAAAGACTGCTAGAACCAGAATGGTTTGGCTATGCTCAAACAGCTTTTTGTTCTGGTCGCTTATTTTCGCTGTGTGGGTACCCCATCAATCAGCCAAATGTCACGTTTGCTCCCGTCAGGCGAAATGGCATCTGCTTCGCAGGCGGGGACACGTTAAGCGAAACAAGGCGTAAAATAGAAAGCTGTTTGAGCGAAGCGAGTTCTTTCAATTTAGCCTGTGAGATTGTAACGGGTCGCCGAGAAGCTAAGCCTTGACTTTTTGGTTCGTTTTGTGTCAAGACAAAATGAACATTTCAAGTAGCGAGAGCAGAGCCAAGTTTACTTAGGCTATGCCGAGTCACGAGAAATGACTAATGCAATTGAACGAAGGCAAACTTTCGAAGAAAGTGCGCCAGAAAGAACGCCGAAAATAAAAGAACATTCTCAGGCAGACCAAAGACCTGCCCCTACATCCCGATTTTCGGGTAACGAAACCCGAAAGGACGAGGGGAGTGTAGGGGCGGGGTGTTTACTCATTCTTCACACAACGTACTGCAAAGCCGTTGGCGCGGTCGTGACTGTTGGCTGGAATAATATTGCTATTGTCGAAATACAAGTAATATGCACTAGTACTACTAATACTACTACTCCAATAAAAACCGTCTGTACCTTGAGTGTAAAGTAGACCGTCGCTATGATTTCGGAGACCACTCGTAGGTAAAAAAAGTGTTGCTGTAGTACCATCTGGCTTAATTTCATAGCCTCGTATACCGGTAATGGGGGTAGCAGTTCCACCATACCAAGACCATGTGTTGGCTGTTGCTGTTTCGGGTGATCCTGAAATGGTTCCGCTTTTGTATATAGACCCCCATTCGTCTTGAGAGGGTAAGCGCCAAGCTGTTCCGGCATCAGTACAAGCTGCATTCCCATTATTTTGTCCATCAGTTCCTGTATGCCAGAATTCCTGATAAGTTCCATCCTCTTTGTAATGTGCGCATGGGTCATTCTGTACGAAACGGGAAGTACGCCATAGTTGATCAGCTGAGGCCTGATCTTTTGGACTCCAGTTAAATGGGGAAGGCACGTTATAAATAAATTTTCCGTACCAAGCAGATGAATTTTTCACTTGATCTAGAGGACGAGAGGCGTCATTAGACGAACAGCGTGAACCGGAAGCTATCTCCGCACTTGTCATACCTGTATATAACATGCTGTTTAAAGCCGGATTATTTTTCTGATGTCCATCTGGAATACGTCCCCACTGAAAAAGGCTTCCGAAAACATTTTCTTCCCCAGTTATGTAGGTATGTCTATTTATTATACCATCAGCATTGTTGGTGTAAGAGCCAATATTGTAACTCTTTTGACTTGATATAGTACTAT
>NZ_QVMP01000027.1 GCF_010501095.1 Dysgonomonas sp. 520
AGGAAGCGGGTGCAAAAGTAAAACACTTTACAACACAATCCAAATTATTTACAACCTTTTTTTGAACTTTTTTAAAAGTTTTGTGTTGTAAAACATACAATCGTCTACAAATCAAAAGATTGTGAAAAGAAAAAAAAATTACATCCTATCCGGCACTTCAATGCCCAACAAAGACATTCCTTGTCTAATTATCTTTGCAACATTGGTAGACAAGACTAATCTAAATTCTTTCAATTGCTCGTTTTCTTCTTTCAAAATAGAGAAATCGTGGTAAAACTGATTGTATTCTTTCACCAATTCGTAAATATAATTTGCTATCAACGCTGGATTATATTCATCTCCGGCTTGCTTCACTATGTTGGCAAAGTCGCCTGTTAGTTGAATCAGTCCTTGTTCTTTTTCAGAAAGAGCCAACGCTTTGTCTGATATTCCTGTGAAATCCAGACCTTGCTCCGTGGCTTTTTTCAATACGGATTGGATACGGGCATATGTATATTGTATGAAAGGGCCTGTGTTTCCATTAAAATCAATTGATTCTTTCGGATTGAAAGTCATATTCTTTTTAGGGTCAACCTTCAATATAAAATATTTCAACGCCCCCATTCCTACAATTCGGGCAACATTATTGGCTTCTTCATCCGTATAGCCATCCAGCTTACCTAATTCTTTCGATGTTTCCTTTGCCGTAGATACCATCTCATCAACCAAGTCGTCGGCGTCAACAACCGTACCTTCTCGCGATTTCATCTTACCCTCGGGTAATTCAACCATCCCATACGAGAAATGAACCAAGCCTTTACCAAATTCAAATCCTAATTTATCCAGCAGGATAGACAATACCTGAAAGTGATAGTTTTGCTCATTGCCTACAACATATATCATCTTATTGATTGGATAATCATCGAAACGCAATTTTGCTGTACCTATATCCTGAGTCATATACACGGAGGTTCCATCTCCACGAAGCAATAATTTATGGTCTAAACCTTCGCCTTCCAGATTTGCCCAAACCGAGCCATCCTCCTTTTTATAGAATATACCCTTTTTCAAACCGTCCAAAACAGTTTCTTTTCCATCCAGATATGTTTGCGATTCGTAATATATTTTATCGAAGTCGACCCCAAGCCGCTTATATGTTTCGTCAAAACCGGCATATACCCAACTGTTCATCATTTCCCAAAGGGCAACGGTTTCCATATCTCCCGCCTCCCATTTGCGAAGCATATCACGGGCTTCTTCCATCAACAAGGATTTTGCTTCTGCCTCTTTATCACTCAAACCGGAGGCTTTCAGCTCAGACAATTCGGCTTTGTAGTGCTTGTCGAACATCACGTAGAAATCGCCTACAAGATGATCGCCTTTCTGACCTGTCGATTCGGGAGTGACGCCGTTGCCCCATTTTTGCCATGCCAGCATCGACTTACATATATGAATACCTCTATCGTTTACAATATTAGTTTTCACTACATTGTAACCGTTCGCTTTCATCACTTCCGACAGAGAATAACCCAACAGGTTGTTACGAACATGTCCCAAGTGAAGAGGCTTATTGGTATTGGGTGACGAATATTCTATCATCACCAGAGGGGCATCCTTTGCAACGGGAATTATTCCGTATTGTTCTTCAGAATTTATTTGTGTCAGCAGATCTAACCAAACCGAAGTTTTAACAACAAGGTTTAAGAAACCCTTTATTACATTGTATTCCGTTACTTCATCTGAGTTCTTCTTCAACCACTCTCCTATTTCCTGAGCAGTTTGTTCGGGATTTTTTTTCGATATTTTCAAAAAAGGAAAAACCACAAGGGTAAAATGCCCTTCAAATTCTTTTCTCGTTTTTTGCAGTTCTGCTTGTTTTGCATCTATATCTTGTCCATAAATTTCTTTTATGGCTTCAATAACATTTTCTTGAAGTTTAGTCTCAATTTTCATCTTATGGTCATATTATTTATAAGAACCGCAAATTTATAAAAAAGAATTCATTACAACCCGTAGTGCATTTATTAAATTTATTCTAAACACTTAAAGGGACTTACTATTTGATAATAAGTCCCTTTAAAATGCAGCACAAAGTAATCTGCATCAATATGCCACAAATATGAAAGGTTCGGCTACACCGGAAAGTATCCAAGTTGCGGTTGATGTATCTCCTGCAATAGCTCCCCATAGATAAAGTGTTTTTTGTACAGAATCTGTGTTGTTTATAAAAAAAGAAACTTGTCCGACAGACGTACCCGTATGTACTGTAAATCCGGCAAGTCCCGGAATTTGTGAAATATTTATAGTAGAAAGACTTGTATTAGAGACTGACAATCTTGTTGTTATATATCCAGGTGCATTAGCAGCTCTTACCATGCCACCAACATACACCTGTGATTTGCCGGGAGGTACAGTTACATACATGCCCAAATACTCAAAAGATCGCGACAGAGTCATATTTGTAGAAGGTTTTGTACCTGCACTTGTTCCCGGAATCAAGTTTCCCCATGACGCATTTCCGCTAGCATCGCTTAACAGTACTTTTCCATCGCCTTGACTTCCATCCTGCAGACGGAAGCCGCCCCCCTGAGTAGCACTTCTTATATCCACTTTAGTTTGGGGAACATTTGTCCCTACCCCAACCCTGCCTTGAGTATCTACCACTACATCGTCCGAAATGTTTGTGTTGCCGTTTGTGTTCCGTGCTGCGTCGATATGAAATACTCCCTGAGGATTTTCCGTATTCACTCCCACCTGTCCGAAGGCTATGGAACAGGTGAAAAACACCGATAAGAATAATAAACTTTTTTTCATAATTTTTAATGTTGTTTGTTGTGTTAATTCTTCGTCTCCGATTTGATTTTTCATCTTCTTGATAATTATTTAACTATTTGATTGATTGTATGCACATTATATCTCCGTCACTTTATAAGTGACGGAGGATTAGCAAATAGAGATGTATCAAGCTGATTTTTAGAGAAATAAGAGAATATATATTTTACACAAAAGGCTATTAGTAAAACACTAGTTATACAATTACAAACTAATGTTCTGTGATATGACAAAATACACTTACATAAAACGGTGATAACCTGACATTTAGACAATATTAAAGATGTAATTTGAAACTCACTTGCCAAAAATTTTAGTTAGTTTTTAGTTAAACAAACTGATATATAAACATTTAAACAACAAACTGAATGAAACGTGAAAAGGACAAATTGATAGAATTCATACATCTGGAAAATGGGCAGATGTGGAATCCAAAAACCGGAGATAATAAGATAATTATTGTTATGGATGGAGAAATATACACTTCTTCTTCAACAGGCAATGAAACAAAAGTGACGGCTTACAACATGATCTTCTTTCCATTTCAAGACAAAGTGTCGGTCAAAGCAACAAAGGCGTCAAAAATTGTCTTAATACGGTTTTCCAACCATTCGGAATTCTGCGGTATTCTCTCGTCTTTCGACCACTCGCAAGAACACGAGGAAAAGATTACTCTCCTATCCATTAAATCTGTAATTGTGACATATATCCAAACTCTTGAAGAATATGCAAACAGAGGCATTGACAATCACAACTTACTGGATTTGAAGCTGAAAGAGTTCTGGTATATTCTCAAAAGCTTCTATCCTGAGAAGTATTTACAAGGCTTTTTCAAGATGCTGGCATGGGACGATTTACTCTTCTCGGAACAGGTACACACCTACCTTACCGAAATTCGTTCGGTGCGCCAATTGGCAGAAAAAATGAATTATAGCTATTCGGGATTCAACAAGCGCTTCAGGCGTGTATTCAATATATCTGCATACAGTTGGGTAAGGAATCACAGGGCAAAACAAGTGTATCAAGACATTTGTGAAACCAACAAAAGCCTCAAGGAAATAAGCACAAGCCATAAGTTCATGACCTTGTCTCATTTCAATGAATTTTGCCACAAAAATCTGGGAAAATCTCCTTCCGAAATCAGAAGAAAGAGAAAACAGGAAGCCTTCAAAAAAAACACAGTTCCGTCACTTATAAAGTGACAGAACTGTACTAAAAATCATCTATTTAAGGTACAAATGTAAGAAAAATTTGAAATAAATGTACCTTTCCGGTCTTTTTTTCTTCATTGCAACATATTACAGGAACATTTTGCACCATTCGTCAAACAGCTTTGCCGATCTATCTCCGAATTTAGCCAGTTTACTTCGCACTTTCTCCACCGATTTCTCTTCTCCCAAATGAGTTTTAGAGAAAAAACAATCGGCAAAACAGATAACCTGCTCTTCTATACTCACAGGCATAAAGTCCTGATGCGGCAACGGCAGGTCTTGCTCTACTATCTCATCTTCGGTTAAGCCTGCCCCGGTATGCCTTTCGCAAACCAACGCATGACGGGGATAGCCTTCGTTTCGCATCAGTTCTGCACCCAAAATACCATGACACATATATGGCTTGTCGCCAAAACATTCGATGTAGGGTGCGTGGGTGAGAAATATACCGACATCGTGAAGCATGCCCGCTTCACTTACAAATTGAGTATCAATATTTAATTCGGGATGATTTTTTGCGATTGCCAACGCTTTTTGTGTAACATCCGAACTGTGATTGATTAAAATATTGTATAACTTTGAGTCTTTCTGATAGTATTTTTCTATCAATGTAACAACTTCCATATTATGAGTGTTATATTTTTAGTACGATATTTATTCCAAATTGTAACGAAATACAAAAATAAAAGTTTATTCTAAATTTATCTTATATGGCTAGATACATATTATTCACACTGGTCGCACTATTGTTTTCTTTCGGTTCCACAAATTCGCAAACAGGGATACAACTCGGCGCCGATCGGATAGACAGCTTCATGCCTCTGATAAAAAACAAACGGGTGGCATTAGTCGTAAATCAGACTTCCTGCCTGACAAACGGGACACATCTTTCGGATGCGCTGCTCGAAAAAGGTATCTCAATTTCCAAAATATTCGCCCCGGAACATGGATTCAGGGGTACGGCTGCTGCCGGTGAGAAAATTGTTGACGGAAAAGACCCCAAGACAGGAT
Organism: Dysgonomonas sp. 520; assembly: GCF_010501095.1. Taxonomy (GTDB): domain Bacteria; phylum Bacteroidota; class Bacteroidia; order Bacteroidales; family Dysgonomonadaceae; genus QVMP01. Next base: position 5,034 of record NZ_QVMP01000027.1, read on the forward strand.
TAAGCGTTGTTTCGTTATACGGGAAAAACTATAAGCCTACCAAAGACCAGTTGAACGATGTTGACATAGTTATCTTTGACATTCAGGATGTCGGAGCCCGCTTCTATACATATATCAGTACTATGCACTACGTAATGGAGGCTTGTGCCGAAAATGGCAAAAAATGTATTATTCTGGATCGCCCAAATCCGAACGATCATATCGACGGGCCGGTATTGAACACCAGATTTTCATCTTTTGTAGGGAAGCATCCTATCCCGGTTTTGCATGGACTGACCGTTGGCGAATTGGCAACAATGATAAACGGGGAAGGCTGGCTGACCGGAAAAATAAATTGTGACTTAGAGATTGTGAAAGTAACGGGTTGGAAACATGGGCAGGCATACTCTCTCCCCATTGCTCCATCGCCAAATCTGCCTAACGATCAGGCTATAAGGTTATACCCTTCGCTCTGTTTTTTCGAGGCCACTCAGGTTAGCGTAGGCAGAGGGACGAATTTCCCGTTCGAAGTGGCAGGTTATCCGAATCCTAAATTCGGCAAATTCAAGTTCACACCAAAAGCCTCAACAGCAGGAGGAAGCAACCCGTTGCAGAAAGGTAAATTATGTTATGGCATCGACCTGCGAAAAGAATCTACCGACGGTAGCTTAACGCTAAAGTATATCATTGATTTTTATAAAAAATCCGATTCAGGAGGTAAATTTTTCAGTTCGCCGCAATTTATGGATAAACTTGCCGGAACTGATAAGCTAAGGCTCCAGATACTACAAGGAAAAAACGAGAAAACAATCAGAGCTTCGTGGGCAACAGATTTGGAAGAATATAAACGTATGAGAAACAAGTATCTGCTGTATTTTGACAACAGATATGATATAAATAGCTATTATGGAGCAGGGTCGAAAAATATGTCCTCTTTGCGGAAATGAAATACCGGAATCGGACAATCATGATTTTTGCTGTGATTGCAGGGAAATTGAACAGAACAGAGAACTTCAATTTTATGTAGAAGAATCGTCTCCCGAAAATTCGGAAGAAAGTACTACAAATGATGAAAATGAAGTTATTTCCGGAGAAAATGACGAATTAATTCCGGAAAATGGTGAAATTTTGCCCGAAAAACAGAAAAAAATATCGAAAACCATGATATTTTATTTTGTTCTATGCGGGGTAGTCTTAGTGCTAGGATTGGGGTCGACCTTTTGGGTGAGGCATTATCAGAATACACAGAAAGAAACGGAAACTGCCTGTTGGAACGAGTGCGCAAAGGTCAACACTCCGCTCGAATACTCCAAATATCTTGTACGTTTCCCTGAGGGTATGTATGTGAAGGAAGCCGAAAACAGAATCAAAGAGTTTCGTGAAAAGGAGCATGCCAATTGGATGGAAGCCAGACACAGCGGGAATATGGGGATTCTTTACAATTTTCTGAATCAATATCCCGATTCGCCTTATACGAGCGACGCCAAAGACATAATGGACTCTATCAGTTGGGCTGATACCAGAAAACTAAGTACAGCCGACGCATACAAAACTTATCTGGACAACTTTAACCTTGGCTATATCAGTGGCCTGCATCTGGAGGAAGCGAACGAAAAATATAGCTATCTCAGCTCCATAACCAATATAGAAGGACTAGAAGCCGACAGCATAAAAACGATAATCACTAATTTTTTTGGAGCTGTATCCAACCTGAAAGCCTATGATATTGCTTTTCTATCAACTCCTGAAATAGTTCCTTTTCTCGGACACTCCAAAGCCAATGCCGGAAGCATTATACAGATGATGGAAAATGAAAAGAGAAGTAAGAAATTTGAAGAAATGCAATATATACCCTTACTCAACGAAACTATAATTAAGGACACAACCAACACTTATTTCCTTGATACCCGTTTAGTTATTGAGACAAAATATAATAACAAAAAAATACAGGATACATCCGATACCACAATGGTGTCTATCGAACTGAATGAAGACAAAAAAATCCGAGGTGTTTTCTTAAAGAGTAAACAATGAAACAACACAAATATTATCTTGCCTTAATTCTACTGTTTGTTACTAACATATACGCTCAAGACGTAGCTGATCTGCGGAAACAATTTGAGCAAATACAACTTAAGGGAGCAATAATCACCGGTTTGGAAATCATATCCGACGGAACTTTTCATCAACCCAATTCGTCAGCAGTATACACAAATCTGCCTCCGTTTGTCAGGGTTAAAATTGTTTCTAAACCGTCGCCCGATTCCAATATTAACACAGAAGTCTGGCTGCCCATCGAAAACTGGAATGGTCGTTTTATGGGTACAGGAAACGGCGGTGGAGGCGGCAATATTATTTATTATCAGTTAGCCTCGTGCCTGCAACGGGGATTTGCGGTTGCCAATACCGATCTGGGCACTTCACCTAATGTACACAGGTTTGTGAATATGCCCGAAATATGGAAAGATTTTGGATATAGGGCAACGCACGAAATGACAGTCGTCAGTAAAGCAATCATAGAAAATTATTACAAACAAGCTCCTCGCCACTCTTATTTTGTGGGATGCTCCACAGGAGGGCAGCAAGCATTGATGGAAGCACAACGTTTTCCCGAAGATTACGACGGCATCATAGCCGGAGCACCTGCAAACAACCGCACTCATTTGCACACAAGTTTTTTGTGGGTACATAAAGTGACCAACGAAGAAGAAGGCTGCCAATTTACGGACGACGAGCTTCAAATGGTTACTGATGCCATATTGAACGAGAATGTCGGCAAAGATGGGGGTTCGTCACAAGACAACTTTCTGACCGATCCTCGGATAGCCAGCTTTGATTTTGATTCTTTGACAGGAAAATTAACCTCCAAGCAGATTGAAACATTAAAAAAAATCTACACTGGTTCGGTAAATCCCACAACAAAAGAACAGATTTATACGCCTTATCCTCTGGGAAGTGAAAAGGGTGGTCTGGGTATCGACATTCAACAGAAAAAAGAAGGCGTCTACAGTCTCTTATACCAATTTCATTGGTTATGGGGTGAAAATTTCGATTATCGTCAATTCGATTTCGATAAGGATATGGACAAAATGGATGATATGTTGTCCGACCACCTCAATGCGAACAATCCCGACCTGTCTGCTTTCAAGAAAAGAGGCGGCAAATTATTGATGTATACAGGTACAAATGATGCGATAGTACCTTTTCAGGATGCTCTGAATTACTATGAAAGAGTGATTCAGAATACAGGAGAATTGGAAGAAACTCAACGTTTTTTCCGTTACTTCATTATCCCCGGCATGGCACACTGTGGAGGCGGTCCCGGCTTGAATGAATGTGGACAGAAAGCTGCATTAAATGTACCTCTCGACGATGATCACGATATGATAACCGCCCTGATCAGTTGGGTAGAAAAAGGCAAAGTTCCCGAAAAATTTATCGTCACCAGTTACAACGAATGGAATCCCGAAAAGGGAATCAGAATGCAACGCCCTGTCTTCCCATATCCTGAATTTCCTGAGTATACGGAAGGCGACCCGAATCTGCCTTCAAGCTACAAACCCGGTGTTCATGAGAGAGGCAAGGTTGCCGTTCCTGCTGAAAGATATTTGAAATAAGCCAGATGCTTCGCTCCCGCCATTGGCAAATAAAAAAAAGGAGAAGTCCCAAAAGTAAAGTTTTGTATCTCTTTGTCATCCTGAACAGAGTGAAGGATCTGTTTTTTAAGAAAAAAGATTCTTCGTTACACTCAGAATGACAAAAAAATGAGTAACACTTTGATAGTGTAATCTTACTTTTGGGACACCTCCTTTTACTTGATTATAATGTCTATTTATCCTAATAGTTTCTTTACCGTTTCCGAAATTGCTTTTCCCGGAGCCAGACCCGCAAGGGATTTGGTGGCAACACCCATAACTTTCCCCATATCGGCGGGAGACGAAGCCCCTACCTCGGCAATTATCTCTTTCAGTTTAGCTTCCAACTCTTCCACAGTAAGTTGCTTTGGTAAATATTGTTCCAAAACCGCAACCTCGCTCAATTCTTTCTCGGCCAAGTCTGCCCGATCTTGAGATGTATATATATCGGCACTGTCACGGCGTTGTTTTACCATCTTTGTCAGGATTTTTATTGCTGTGTCATTGTCCAAATCCCCGTCAGCACCTTTAGCTGTTTTGGCTTCCAAAAACTCTTTTTTCACTCCACGCAATGCCTCAAGCCTTATTTTATCTTTGGCTTTCATTGCCTCCACAATATCTTTGCTTACCTCCTCAAAAAGATTCATATTCTATATGTCTGTTTAAAATTTTACTCGAACAAATTGCTTGACGATTTTTTACTCTCCGGCTTATATTCAGCAGGATTGAAAGACTCGTCACGTTTATAAACCGGTGTGTTTTCAAGTGCATCCACTATTTTGTCGTCATCCATTTCCTCGGTCGACAATACAATTGGCTTCGGCACAAAGAAAGACCTGAGTTCCATGGTTTTTACCCCATCCTTTCCGTAATGCTGCTCAATCATCTCATTGATTCGCATTTTTTCTTCTTCTTCTTTTTGGAGGCGTTCTTCTTCCATGCGTTCCTCTTCTTCGGTCATTTCCGACAGATGCTCGGCTATGCCCGGTATGTGAGCCATTCCGAAACCTGTGGCAAGCAACGTGATTTTCACATCTTCACCTTTTAGGTTTTCTTCTGTGGCTGTACCCCAGATAACCTCTATTTCAGGGCCAAAATGTTTCATGAAATTATCCACAGCTTCCATTTCCTCAACAATAAGAGGAGAATCGTTGCTTGAGTAAATATTGAACAGTATCTTTTTAGCCTGAAACACATCATTATTATTCAGCAATGGCGAATGAAGCGAATTGCGGATTGCATCTTCAACCCTGTTGTCTCCGCTTCCGTAACCGCTACTCATTATGGCAACGCCGCCATCTTTCAATATCGTTTTCACATCGGCAAAGTCGAGATTGATATGCCCGTGAACGGTTATGATTTCAGCGATTCCTTTCGCCGCAATAGCCAGCGTATCATCAGCCTTGGCAAAGGCATTAGGGATGGTCAGGTCGGAATAGATTTCACGTAAACGCTCGTTATTGATCACCAAAAGGGCATCTACATTTTTAGCGATTTCTTCAACACCTTTCAATGCCTGTATTATTTTCTTACGCCCTTCAAACACAAAAGGAATGGTTACGATTCCAACCGTAAGAATTCCCATTTCTTTTGCTATTCCGGCAACCACCGGAGCAGCTCCCGTTCCCGTGCCACCACCCATTCCGGCAGTAATGAAGACCATTTTTGTACCATCGCTCAGCAAGTCTTCAATGTCGGCTTTGCTTTCTTCGGCTGCCGCTCTTGCTACTTCGGGTTTGTTGCCTGCACCAAGCCCCTCGGTAATTTTCTGCCCCAATTGCACCCGTGTTTCAACAGGAGATTTCATCAAAGCCTGATTGTCGGTGTTGCACAAAGCAAAGGACACATCGTATATGCCTTCATTATACATATGATTGACTGCATTTCCGCCACCACCACCAACGCCTATTACTTTAATGATGGTCTGTGTACCTTTCGGAAACTGGAAGTCTAGTATTTCATCAGTCATATTCTAATATTTTTTATTTCTTATAGTAAGTTAAGATTCGACCAGAGTAATGAAGTGATTATTTTTCTTCTTCATCTTCATCATCGTCCCTAAAATCTTCATCTTTAAACATTGTTCCGGCAAATCCTTGCAGTTTACCCCAAAAATCGCTTTTCTTTTTCTTTTTTGCAGGTTTTTCGGATTCCGGTTCCGGCTTAGGTTGCACCTTCTCCGCTTGCGGAGCTGGTTCCGGTTTATTTTCCGGCTGTGGTTGAGTTGGTTGAGCCGGCTGCGCAGGTTGTGGTTGTTGCTGATAACCTGCATCATAAGGCCTCTCCCGCGAATTAATTACTTCAACTTTTTCACAGTTTTCGTTTCCGAACAAAAGCAGGCCTAAACATTGTGTGTATATCGGATTTTGAACTAAATCGGCGGCATTATTTATAAACAAACGCTTCACCGTAGCTCTTTTCACAGGCATCTTGAATTTGTCTTCCAGATATTCTAAAAGTCCATTCATCTGCGAGGCTCCTCCTGTTATTATAATTCCTGCCTCCAACTGATCCATATAACCGGATTCACGCAGTTGGTTCTGAACATTTGCTATTATCTCGTCTTCACGCAGTTGAATCACTTTGTTAAGTTCCTTTACGTCAACTTCCGAGGTTGATTGCCCCAACGGTTTCGACTTATCTTTTCCTATTCGCCCGTATTTCATTTTATACGATTCGGCAGCCGTATCAACAAAGCCTAAACTCTGAACATCGCGTGTTACGGTTCTTCCTCCGAAGGGAACCACAGTCATATAACGCAATAATCCATCTTTATAGATGGAAACCGTTGTCACACCCGCACCAAAGTCAATCAGGGCACACCCCGCTTTTTTGTCTTCATCGTCCAATAGTATGGCAGCGGTTGCAACCGGACCAACAATATAGCCTGCTATTTCCAGTTGGTTTTTGTCGACCACACATTTTATCAGGTTAGCTTTGATATCGGGACGACCAACAATGAGACGGTAACGACCCTCGATAAGAGACGCCGTTTTTCCGATCGCTTCTTCTTCGCTATTGACCCGAATACCATCTAAAAATATTTCAGGAGCAACAACGCTATAATTTGCAAAAAACTCAGGCTTATTCATCCGTGCCTGCTGTGTCATTTGGTCTATATCCTGAAACGTAACTTCAGAACCCGAATCCAACGCACGGGTTTGCATATATTCAACCGCACGTAGCGAACGCCCTGCTATTGAAACATATATCTTACCTATTTTTTTTCCTGTTTTATTTTCGAGCAGATTGATAATCCGCTTAAGTTTTCCGGCAGCTTCTTCTATGTTATAAACTATGCCTTGTTTTATACACGAATCTGAGGCTATAGATTCTGATGCCAATACAGAAATTACGCCTTGCTCATTTTTCCGTCCCAATAGCCCGACAATCTTGGATGATCCAAAATCAACAGCTACAATAAATCCAGATTGTTCCATATATATTTTCTTTTCTTTATCGCTCTTGTAACTTGTCTGATTGTTACTAACTTTGTGGTCGTAGACCTTAAAGTTAAAATTTATTAGTTAAAGTACAATACTTACATTCAACGTTTTGTACAAACTATTTGTTTGTCGTATTTCAAATTTATCACCGAATAACGGTTCCATCCTATATCTTGCAAGCCTTTATGATAGAAAGTGAACAACCTGTTCAACTTGTCTTCAAAATGCTCCAGGCTGCCAAACGATATTTTATGGTTTCCCACTCTGGGAACCAGTTCCACATCTTTATTGGGCAGTATGTGTATTTGCTCAATCTGAGCATTCCAGAAATCATTATTCTTAAGATACTGTGCAAAATCGCATAGTTCCTGCACCGGATAATCTTCCGATATAATGCCTGTCACAACGGGCAGATACATTATTATTTTTTTCGACAAAGGCATTTTTTGCGTATCGCTGTCTATATAATAGCTTGTGCCATCGTCGAGCATCACACGCAAAATTGGCTGCCTTGGCAAAACTTCGGCTCTTATACCTCCTTTGTTGGTTATAAAAACCTTTGCCGATTTCACCATCGGATTGTCCGATATGGTCTGGCTTATGGCATACAAATTTATATCCTTCAATTGTTTACCATACGGATTTAAACCCTTTTCGTCAACCTCTTTTTCCAGTTCGGCCAGTTCTACAAAGTTGCGAAGCGAATCGTCTATCGTTACTATTTCGAACTGATTGCATATCTCTTCCTGAGGCTTATCGCCGAAAAAGAATGCTGCAAAGATAAAATATCCTATCAACAAACACAATCCTAATATGACCAGAACTTTCTTCATATACAATTATAAATACTTAGAACTTATCTTCCAACAATTCTTTTATGCCCGGCAACAACTGATCTATATCGCCTGCTCCGACCGTCAACAGCACTTCTATTTTCTTATCTTTCAATACATCCAACAACTCGTCTTTCCTACACAAGGTTTTCTTGCAAGTTACTTTATCGAAAATAATTTTTGAGGTCACTCCCTCTATCGGTTTTTCACGGGCAGGATAAATATCCAATAGGATGAGTTCGTCCAGCAACGACAAACTACGGGCAAACTGATCCGCAAAATCACGTGTACGGCTATACAGGTGAGGCTGAAAAACACCAATAACCGTCTTGTCGGGATAAAGCTCTTTCACCGAAGTTATACTTGCCGATAATTCATCGGGATGATGCGCATAATCATCAATAAACACCACATCATCAGTTTTCAGTATAAAGTCGAACCTGCGTTTTGCCCCCTGAAAGGTTGCTATTCCTCGTCGCAGTTCTTCTGCCGTTACGCCATTCAACCATGCAAGAGCCATAGAACCAACTGCATTTTCGATATTGATTCGGACAGGAACGCCTAGTTGCACATTCTCTATTGTTTCTTTCGGTGTCACAAAATCGAAACGGATTTCCCCGTCTCCCACCTTTACATTTTCGGCACGAAAATCTCCCCTGTCGATAGAATATGTATAAAGGCGAACTCCTTCTTTCAGCTTGGGTGATAGTCTTATATTATGCCTCATCACCAAAGCTCCTCCCGATTGAATCAGTCCGGTAAATATTTCGAAACTTTTCAGGTATTCTTCTTCCGTTCCGTAAATATCCAAATGATCGGGATCAACCGAGGTTATCAACGCCATATAAGGGTGTAGCCAATGGAAAGAACGGTCGTATTCATCCGCTTCCACCACAGTAAACTCGCTCTTGTCAGAAAGCATGAGGTTGCTGTCGTAATTTTTCAATATCCCGCCAAGAAAGGTATTGCAATCGAGGTGAGAAGTCTTCAGGATATGAGCCAACATGCTCGATGTTGTTGTCTTACCGTGAGTTCCTGCACAACACAAAGCCTTGCTCGATGCTGTGATCAAACCCAACACCTGTGCCCTTTTTTGCACGGTGAAGCCATTACTGTTAAAATACACCAACTCTTCACTATCTGCAGGAAGCGCAGGAGTATAGACCACCAAAGTGGTAGTATTATCTTTACAATAGTCGGGAATCAAATCCACTTTGTCTTGATAATGTATCTCTGCACCTTCCTTTTCCAGAGCAATAGTCAGAGGTGTTTCTATGCGATCATACCCTGCAACTTTCTTCCCTTTCGACAAGAAATAACGTGCCAGATTGCTCATCCCGATGCCCCCGATACCCAAAAAATACACAGAGTTTATATTATCCACAGATTTTCTCATTTCTTCGATTCTTTTATTATCCGCACCACTTCGTCCACTATTCTGTTAGCTGAATCTTTTTGTGCCAATTTATATATATTTTCCGACAACGATTTCAACAGGGCATCATCCGAAATAACCTCAACAGCCTTGCTAATCAGAGTATTCTCCGCATCATTGTCTTTAATTAAAATAGCTGCATCCCTGTTTACCAACGACATCGCATTTTGCGTCTGATGGTCTTCCGCCACATTCGGAGACGGTACCAAAATAGACGGTTTTGCCAATAAGCTCAATTCTGATATTGAACTGGCTCCTGCACGGGAAATCACCAAATCGGCAACTTTATACGCCAAATCCATCCGTGATATAAAATCGTGCAGATGAACATTCTTATTCACATCCTGTCTGCCTTCCACGTCAAACTTCAAATCGTAATAATACAGTTCTCCTGCCTGCCAAATTACTTGTATATTTTCGCCAAAGTCTGTCATCCCTTTCAGAATGCTTGTGTTAATGGTTCTCGCTCCTAAACTTCCTCCTATAACCAGAAGCGTTTTCAGATTGGGATCTAAATTGAAATACTCAATTGCGTCCTCCCTTGTCGGATTGGAATCAATAAGCGATTGACGGGTAGGATTTCCGGTCAGGATTATTCTGTCGGCAGGAAAGAAACGTTCCATTCCTTCATACGCAACACAAATTGCAGAGGCTGTCTTTGCCAACAATTTATTAGTAACGCCCGCATAAGAATTTTGCTCTTGCAAAAGAGTCGGGATATTGTGCCTGCTGGCTACTTTCAACAATGGCCCACTAGCATAGCCGCCAACTCCAATCGCTATATCGGGTTTAAAATCCTTTACTATTTTTCTTGCCTTCCTGAGACTTTTCCAAAGTTTCCAGAGGACACCTATGTTCTTGAATAGATTTTTCCGGTCGAATCCGGCAACAGGCAAACCGATAATCTCGTATCCGGCAGCCGGAACACGGGTCATCTCCATACGTCCTTCGGCTCCAACAAACAATATTTGTGCATCAGGATAACGTTTCTTTATCGCATTTGCAATTGCCACTGCCGGAAATATATGTCCGCCGGTGCCTCCTCCACTTATTACAATCTTCATCTGATCCATAACAAGAAATCTATTTATTCGTAAGCTACATTAGCAATACTTTCATCTGCATCTTCATGTTGCGGGTCTTTCGTCCTCGAACATGCCAGAATGATTCCAAAATAAAAACATGTGATAATGGTCGAGGTTCCTCCCCTGCTTATCAAAGGCAAAGGTTGCCCCGTAATGGGAGCTATTCCCACGGCCACACACATATTGAACAAGACCTGCACGACTATCATCAGGGCACACCCCAAAATCAGGAAACGGGGAAACAGCCGCTCGGTTTTCGACGCCAACATTCCCGCCCTTATCATCAATGCAATGTATAGCAGTATAACAGCTATTCCTCCCACCAATCCGGTTTCTTCCAGAATGATGGCATAAATAAAGTCGGAATACGCCTGCGGAAGAAAATCCTGCTCCACACCGGTTCCGGGCAAGCTGGGAATATAACCGTTGGCTACAGCTATCTTCGCATGATATTCCTGATATTTTTCGTCGGGTATCTTAATCTCATTGCCCGCCTGCATTTCCAAAATCAACTCATCGGTTGCACTAAACCGTTCTATACGAGCCTTCCATGTAGAAAACCTATCGAGTATAGAATCCTTGAAACTTTCTTCCGGAATCAGCTTTAATGTCCCGATAAGCAACAGTGTAGCCCCTCCGCATATCAGGAAGATAATGCCCAGTTTTTTTCCGTTTACCTGACCGATAAACATCAGCAAATAGCAAACAACAAACAGCAGCACTGCCGTGGAAAGATTCTCGAAGAAGATAAAAAGGCATGTTGCGATAGTACCTATAAGCATAACCCAGAAGAAAACTTTCTCGTTCTCTTTCTTCTGACGGCTCAACAAAAATGCCATAAAACCAATCATCGACAACTTTGCTATCTCCGACGGCTGTATGGTGAAAGAACCCACTCCAAGGAAGCGTTGCGCACCGTTCACATCTTCACCAAAAAGCCACGTCATCACCAGAAGCAGCCATGCGATGGGTAAAAACAAAATGAGAGAAGAAAAAAAACGTACGGGTATCCGTTGTATCACCACAGCACCACCTATACCAATCAGCAAGAACAGGGCATGCCTCAAAATAGGCATCAAAAAGAAATCCTGCTTATAAGCCAATGTGCTGGTTGCACTATATACCTCTATCAGAGAGATGGCACACAGCGCAATGAAGATACACCAAATGGTTTTATCCCCTCCTATCATTTGTTTTAATTTCTCGCCCATTTTTTATATTTATTTCGTTTTGCGGACAGGGCAGAACCCGGTCCCTACATAAACCCGTAACTGAAACAAGGCCTTTGACCTGTTCATCAAAGTTTTCTTACATATTCTTTAAACTGATTGCCCCTGTCTTCGTAATTCTTGAAAAGGTCGAAGCTCGCACAGCAGGGAGACAAAAGAACCGAGTCGCCTTCCTGTGCCAATTTGTACGCTTTTTTCACTGCCTCTTGCATTGAGTGCGCATCTTCAATCGTATCTACCTTTCCGTCGAAAAACTTATGAAGTTTAGAGTTATCCACCCCCAGAAATATGAGGGCATGTACCTTTTGCTTCACAAGGTCTTCTATTTCAGTATAATCATTACCTTTGTCCGTTCCTCCCAAAATGAGAACAACTTTCGTCTTCATACTCTGCAAAGCATACCAGCACGAGTTTACGTTCGTTGCCTTCGAGTCGTTTATATATTGTACCCCTCTCACTTTGGCCACTTTCTCCAACCGATGTTCAACACCTTGAAAATCACTCAAAGATTGCCTCAACTTGTCATCTTCTATATCCAGCAATTTTGCGGATAGCCCCGAAGCAAGCGAGTTGAATAGGTTGTGAGTACCTGTCAATGCCAGCAATTCCTGTTCCATAGTAAACATTGAATTTTGAGTATTGATTATTATTTTACCGTCTTCGCCATACGCCGACACGTTGTCTTCCTTCGATTCGGCAAATGTATATTTCTGGGAATCAAGTACGTCTTTTCTTTTATCCACTTCTTTCGTAACCACCGGGTCGTCTGCCCAATAGATAACGGCATCCTCTCCGTCCTGATTTTGAATGATACGCATTTTGGCATCTATATATTTTTGCATATCGTGGTCGTAGCGATCCATGTGATCGGGAGTAATATTCAGTATGATAGCTATATTCGTCTTGAAACGATACATATTTTCCAACTGAAAACTACTCAACTCCAACACGTAATAGTCGTAATTCTGCTCCGCCACCTGACGGGCAAAACTCTGCCCGATATTGCCTCCCAAGCCAACATTTAAGCCGGCCGATTTCAGAATATGATATATCAGGCTTGTTGTGGTAGTTTTTCCATTGCTTCCCGTGATACATATCATTTTGGCATCCGTATATCTTCCTGCAAATTCGATTTCGGAAATTACAGGTATATCTTTACCTGTTGCTTTTACTATCAATGGCGCATAGTTAGGAATACCGGGACTCTTGATAATCTCATCGGCAGAAAGGATAAGTTCTTCGGTATGACCGTTTTCCTCGAAAGCTATATCGTGGCTTATCAGTTCATCCTTATATTTTTCCTGCAACTCCTTGTTGTCGGAAAGAAACACATCAAACCCCTTAGCCTTAGCCAAAATGGCCGAGCCTACTCCGCTTTCGCCTCCTCCTAATATGACTATACGTTTTTTATCCATTTTCTTATCAACGCATCTTTAATGTTGCCAATGTTATTACTGCCAATATGATTCCTATCAACCAGAAACGAACCACGATCTTCGATTCGGGAATCGCCCTGAACGGTTTTTGTATCCTCGCCTGAATGCTTCCGTCGCCAACTTTCTGAAAATGATGGTGCAATGGTGTCATTTTGAAAATACGTTTACCTTCTCCATATTTTTTCTTCGTCAACTTAAAGTAGAAGACCTGCATCATTACCGAAAGGCTTTCTACAAGAAATACTCCGCACAGTATCGGCAGAAGCAACTCTTTATGAATCAGAACTGCAAATACCCCGATAATACCTCCCAATGTAAGGCTGCCCGTATCGCCCATAAAAACTTGTGCGGGATAGGCATTGTACCATAAAAATCCGACCGTTGCCCCGATAAATGCCGCAGCATATATCACCAACTCCTGGCTACCGGGTATAAACATTATATTCAGATAAGAAGCAAAGCCAATGTGACCCGACACATAAGCCAAAATACCGAGTGTCACACCGATTATAGCGGAACTGCCCGCGGCAAGCCCGTCCAGTCCATCCGTCAGATTCGCTCCGTTGGAAACTGCCGTTACGATGAATATTACCACAAAAACGAACAATACCCATGCGGCTTTTTCGGAATGTTCGCCCATGAATGACACCAAAGACTCATAATCGAGGTTGTTATTTTTCATGAAAGGAATGGTTGTCTGGGTCGATTTCACCCCTTCCGCCTCATATTCCACGCTCTCTATGACGCCGTATTCATTAAGTACTTCCTTGTTTTCTTTTGTTATCACATCTGGCGAAAGGAAAAGTGTAAGACCTACAATAAGACCAAGACCCACCTGAGCCACAATCTTTGATTTACCTCTCAACCCCTCTTTATTTTTTCTGAACACCTTGATATAATCATCCACAAAACCTAGCGCACCCAGCCAGATAGTTGTGATAAGCATCAGAATGACATATATATTATCTAATTTGCAAAACAAAAGCACCGGAACCAGAATGGCTATTATAATGATGACTCCCCCCATGGTCGGCGTTCCTTTTTTGCTCATTTGTCCTTCCAGACCTAAGTCCCGAACAACTTCACCGATCTGCAACATTTGAAGTTTCTTGATGATTTTACCTCCAATAATGGTGGCTATCAGCAAAGAAAAAATCAGAGCCATTGCCGAACGGAATGATACATACTGAAACATCCCCGCACCGGGAAAATCTAAACTGTCCAGATAATCAAAAAGATAATATAACATGCTTGTTATTTGTATTTATTAAAGTTCTTATTTTCAGTTACCAAATATATTTCTTACTATTTCCCTGTCGTCGAAGTGATGTTTCACTCCTTTCACATCCTGATAATCTTCATGCCCCTTTCCGGCTATGAGAATCACATCGCCTTCATTTGCAAGGGTGCAAGCTACCTTTATAGCTTGTTCCCGGTCAACTATCATCAGGGTTTTCTTCAATTGTGCCGAGTCTAACCCGTCAGCCATATCGTTTATGATAGCCTGAGGCTCTTCAAATCGTGGATTATCCGACGTAAGGATCACCTGATCGCTCAATCGCACAGCTTCACGAGCCATTATCGGGCGCTTGGTTCTGTCTCTGTTGCCTCCACAGCCAACCACGGTTATCACCCGTCCGCTACCCTCCAATACTTCGTGAATGGCATCGAGCACGTTGGTCAACGCATCGGGAGTATGGGCATAATCTACAATAGCCGTGAAGTTTTTCGGCGAACGGATTGTCTCGAACCGTCCTGCAACAGGCTTCAATGTACTCAACGTAACCAGTATATCGTCAGGCTGTTGCCCCAGCAATACGGAAGCTCCGTAAACCGCCAAAAGGTTATATACATTAAACACCCCGACAAACTGAACTTCCAGCTCTTTGCCATTTATCTCGATAGCCGTTCCGTCGAAATGCTTCTCAATGATGCGGGCTTTGAAATCGGCCATCGACCTTACAGAGTATGTATGCTTTTCGGCTTTGGTATTCTGCAACATCACCAAACCGTTCTTATCATCCAGATTTGTCAAAGCAAATGCTGTTGACGGCAAATTATCGAAAAAGGCTTTCTTTGCTTTCAGATATTCCGCCATAGTTTTATGGTAATCCAAATGGTCTTGCGTCAGATTGGTGAATATGCCGCCTGTATAAATCAGTCCGCTGATCCGTTTTTGGTGGATGGCATGCGAACTAACCTCCATAAACACGTATTCGCAACCTGCGTCAACCATTTTGGCAAGCATCTCGTTCAGAGTTAACGGGTCGGGAGTTGTATGCGTAGCAGGATATACTTTCTCATTTATGTAATTACAAACCGTGGACAACAGTCCCGCTTTATATCCCAACTTGCGGAATACATCGTACAACAGCGTGGCGGTTGTGGTCTTACCGTTTGTGCCCGTAACACCTACCAACTTCAATTTTTTGCTGGGTTCGCCGTACCATTTGGTTGCGATTTTCCCCGCCGCATCGGGTGAATCCGCCACCCGAACATAAGTAATGCCTTGCTTCAACGAGTCTATTTCTTCGTCATGAACAATTACCTTTGCTCCTAGACTCAAGGCATTGTCAATATATTGATGGCCATCTACCTGAACACCTTTCATTGCCACAAAAAGCGCACCGTCTACCACCTTGCGCGAATCGGAAGCAATGCCTTTTATATTTATATTGTCATCTCCCTTTATTTCGACAACATTAACATCTGATAGTAAATTCTGTAATTTCATATCAAACTTCTTTTTTTTAATTCAACTCAATACTTACCACCGAACCGAGCACAGCCTTTGTTTCGGGTTCAACAGATTGATTTACAACCTGCCCCACTCCCTTAAGTTTCACTTTCAGCCCAACACTTTCCAGAGCAAATATCGCATCTTTAGCACCCATACCTTTTACGTTAGGAACAAGTCCGTTTTTGACTGAAACATTATCCAACAATATTTCCCCGTAGTTCACTTTACCCGCCACAAATTCCGAGCTTTGTGCGGGTGGAGTATATTTCATGCCCAATCCGTTGAAAACGGTTTGCAGCTCATTGTACAATCCTTTCCTGATGATCGGTTTGCGTTCTATGGTGACAGTCGTATCATTTGCCACCACCTGAGCAGCCGGCTTAAACATTTCTTTGGCATACACCTTTTCGGCTATTTCCTTGAATACCATTCCGGCCTTTGCTCCCGATGCTATTTCTTCCGAACGGTATATTCCCACAAAGCAAGTGTATTTAGGTTTTTCGGCAGGAAAATATCCACAAAACGATACATAGTGTTTGTTCTCGTACCGCCCGTTTCTCACAAGTCGTGCCGTACCTGTTTTACCTGCAATCTGAAAATATTCCGACCCTATTTTTTTGGCTGTTCCATCTTTAACAACACCAACCAATATATCCTGCACCTGCTTCAAGGTTTTTTCAGAACAAAGATTCGGGTTCACCACCTCGGCTTCGAAGGTTTGCTCTACCTTTCCGTCTTTCATCAGCGATTTTATGATGAAAGGCTTTATCATTTTACCGTTGTTGGCTATCCCGTTGTAGAACATCAACATATATATAGGCGGCATCAACACCCCATAGCCAAAAGACATACGGGTCAGGGTAGTCGTATTCGACCAGTATTTTGTTTTATCGCTCGGATGCTGGATTTGAGATTTCCCCTCCGCACCGCTTACAGGCACATCCCAAGTCAGTTCTTTATTTAAACCCAATTCATATATTCGCTCAACAAATTTCTTCTGGTTTTTTCTGTAACCTTTCAGTATCATCTGAGAAATAACCACATTGGAAGAAGTATACATTCCCTTTGTAACAGACTGGTATCCTTTCAGTTTTTTCTTCCAACCGTCGCTATCGCTAATGCCTGCGTTACGGTCTTCGGGGAATGGATTGTAATTTCCGTCGTAGGCGTTAAATTCGTCTTCAGGTGTTACAACCCCGTCTTCGAGAGCAATCATGAGCGACACGGTTTTAAACGTAGACCCCGGTTCCACTATATATGAAAAAACGTTCGGTTTTGTTTCCATATAACCTTTCGAAGTCCTATCCAAGTTGACGATTGCCTTTATTTCACCGGTTTCCACTTCCATTATTACGGCACAACCCGATTCTGCCTGCAATTCTTCCAGCTTACCCTTCAATGCGTTCTGCGCTATCTCCTGAACGTTCATGTCCAACGTTGTCTGCACATCCATTCCGTCCACGGCTGGCATACTGACCACATCCGTCCAACGTCCTCCAATTCGTTGTTTGGTTTTGAACCCTTTTCTTCCGGTCAATATATCGTTACACCTCAATTCGATGCCGGCTTTTCCTCCTGCATCCAGATCTTTACCGATAAAACCAATAGTCCGTTTCGCCAATTCGCCGAAAGGATTTTTCCGTGTGGTTTTCTCAACCAGATTCAACCCGCTTTTGTTTATCCCTTTATTGAAAAAAGGATAAGTAAGCAACTCTTGCATTTCCAGGTAATTTATATCCCGGTTGATGATGCGCACATAACGGGTTGTTTTTTTCACCCTTTTGTCCGACCCTGCTTTTTTAGCCGCCTTGTCTTGTATTTTTTCTTTTTGGGTTTGATTCCACTTATCCCGAAATAGTTTTTCGTATGCTTTTTGAGTTTTTCCCGGATATTTTTTTGCCAATATCGCAGACAGTGCGCTTATGCTATCCACAATAGCCGTACTGTCTATGCCCGGCGCATGAAAATCCATATATACGCCATACAACGGCAGGCTGGCAGCCAGCAATTGTCCGTCGGCAGCATATATATTGCCCCTGTTCGGCACAATTTCGTTCGATTGCCTTATCAATTGCTTTTTTCCCAACGTACGCCACATCTCTCCCTCGGCATACATTGTTTGAGCAGCGGCCAGTATGACAAAAATGAAACCGACGAACAACAATATCGCTATCATTGCATAACGGTCTATTATCACCTTTTTTCTATTGCCTTTATTTTTCTTTTTCGCTGCCATCTTATAATATTACACTTTCATTCTTCAATTTTATACACCGGTTCTTTCAGTTGCTTCAAGTCTAACTTATAACCGTCAACCAACTGCTGAACTTGCGTCTGGCGACTAATATTTGTCAGGTCTGACGAAATCACCAGAGCCTCATATTTCGCACTTTTCAGTTCTTTCTGTAGTTTCTCAATTTTCGATACCTTTTCTATACACACATAGCGGTGGCTGATATGCAAAAACAGGAGAAGAACCACCACTCCTATAAACGGCAGATTTTTCAGGAACAAATCATCTGTCAGAAATGTGCCGCTGATTACGTGCATCACATTCTTTTTTATATTTTTAGCCGACACTCCCATTTTTCGTATTTTATGATGATAGAACTCTTTTTTACCTTGTCATACTAAGTGAATGACAAAACTTTAGCATAACTCCTATTGTTTCTTTTCGGCAATCCTCAGCTTCGCACTTCTCGATCTGGGATTGGTTGCCTGCTCCGCTTCGGAGGGAATAATCACTTTATTATTTACCAGACGGAAAGGTGTCAGGATATTTCCGTAAAAATCCTTTTCCGTTTTCCCTTCAAAATTTCCTGTTTTGAAAAAATTTTTAACCAACCTGTCTTCTAACGAATGATAGGTTATCACAGAAAATCGCCCCCCTGCTTTCAACACATCCAAACCTTGCATCAACATCTCTTCCAGAGCCGACATTTCATCGTTCACCTCAATACGCAAAGCCTGAAAAGCCTGTGCCAGTATTTTCTTCTCTTTTTCCTTTCCAGCAAATGGCTTCAACACGTCAAGCAAGTCGGCTACTTTATGAAATTTCTTCACCTTCCTGTACTTCATAATCTCGGAAGCTATCCTCCTCGATTGCTTCAGTTCGCCATACAGATAAAAAACATTTGCCAGACGCTCTTCTTCGTATTCGTTCAGTATTCCGGCGGCCGACATACGGGCATCTTTGTTCATCCGCATATCCAGATCGGCATCTTCGAATCGGAAAGAAAATCCTCTGTCCTTTTCATCAAAATGATGAGACGACACTCCCAAATCGGCCAGGATTGAATCTACTTCCGAAACTTCGTAATAACGAAGAAAATTCTTCAGAAAACGAAAGTTACTTTTCACCAAAGTGAACCGTTCGTCCTTTATTGTATTTGCCAACGCATCGGCATCCTGATCGAAAGAAAACAATTTCCCTTGTTTTCCTAATCGGGAAAGGATTTCCCTCGAATGTCCGCCTCCGCCATAAGTAACGTCCACACAAACACTGCCGGACTTTACATCCATCCCGTCAACACTTTCTTTCAAAAGCACCGGAACGTGATAACCTTCCGACTTAACGATATCACTCATTAGTACCTCCTCCCATCAATCTTTGAATTTCCACACCAAAATCTTCCGACGATATCATCGTAGACTCCAGTTTGCCTTTAGCCCATATTTCTATCGTATTGTCAACCCCTAAAAACTGAATATCAGACTCTACCCCTACCATTTCTGCGCAACGCTTCGGTATGAGTATGCGTCCGCTGGCATCCATTTCGAGACGCTCCGCCGTTACCACATACTGACGAAAACGCTCTTGCTCTTTCTTATCCCATTTGTTTAAACGTGACCTCAGAACAGAGACTTCGTCTTCCCAAACCTTGAGAGGATAGAGCACCAAACAATCCTGAAAAATATCTTTTCTCAGCACCAGAACACTCTCGCCCAAGGCCTGAAGCTGCTTGCGAAAAACCGCAGGCACAAACACCCTCGACTTCGCGTCTATTTTAGCTTCGATATTTCCTAAAAACTGGATCATTTTTTCGACAAAATACTATTCAAAACGTAAAAATACAAAATAATCCACTTCACCCCACTTTTCTCCACACTTTTTTATCTAAAACTTTTCAACATACATAAACATACAGATTTTTAAGCATTTACAATATCCCGTTTTTAACAATCCTATTTGTTAATATCAGTGCAACAATATGTTAGATAAAAACGTTATATTTGTATCTGAAAACAGTATGGCAGAAATGAATAATACCCCCATAGAACTTATTGATTTAGACAAAGTTATACAGAGCAAATCGCCTCAACTATACAAAAAAACGCCTAAATTCCTGATCAATTACCTGAAAAGGAAAATCCATCAGGACGAAATAAACGAAATCCTGATAAGATACGGGCACACCGACGGGGTCGATTTCATGGTCAACACGACAAATTACTTCGGGCTCACCCTGAATGTTTCGGGACTCGACCGGATCTCTACCGACGGACGTTACATCTTCGCGTCCAACCATCCTCTCGGAGGATTGGACGGAATATGCCTATCTTCCATCATTGGTGAAAAATTTGATAAAAAAATTAAATATATAGTTAACGATCTTCTTCTGAATATCAAACCTCTGCAAAGCATATTTGTTCCGGTAAACAAACACGGATCGCAAAACAAAAAATCAATATCGGCACAAAACGAAGCATTTGAATCGGACAACCAGATAGTTACATTTCCGGCCGGTATCTGCTCAAGAAAAATAGACGGAAAAATTCAAGATTTGGAATGGAAAAAAACATTCATATCGAAAGCCGTTGAAACGAAACGAGACATTGTGCCTGTTTTTTTCGATGGACGAAATTCAAATTTCTTTTATAGATTTGCAAATATAAGAAAATCATTAGGTATCAAGTTTAACATAGAAATGCTGTTTCTACCGGACGAATTGTTCAAAAACAGAAACGAGACTTTCAATGTTATATTTGGAAAACCGATTCCATACAGTTTTTTTGATAAAAGCAAAACTCAGTATCAATGGGCGCAGTATGTGAGAGAGGAAGTTTATAAGTTAGGACAGAAATAATCAAATATGGAAAATATCATATCTCCTATCGATAAAAGCCTGATTAAGGCCGAATTGACAAAAGACAAATTTCTGAGAAAGACCAACAAGGCCAACAACGAAATTTACATTATCACACATCACAATTCGCCAAACGTAATGCGTGAAATCGGCAGGCTCAGGGAAATTGCTTTTCGTCACTACGGGGGAGGAACAGGTTTGTCGATGGATATTGACGAATACGACACAATGGAAAATCCATACAGGCAACTGATTGTATGGAATCCCGAAGCGGAAGAAATTCTTGGTGGATACCGCTTCATTTGCGGACCTGATGTTAAAATCGACAAAAACGGAGAACCTGTCTTGGCAACTTCGCATCTGTTCCATTTTTCAAAAAAATTCATAGAAGAATATCTTCCATATACTTTCGAGCTGGGGCGGTCTTTTGTCACTCTCGAATACCAGTCAACCCGTGCCGGATCGAAAGGATTGTTTGTTCTTGACAACTTGTGGGATGGTCTGGGTGCGCTTTCCGTGGCTGAACCCGCCATGAAGTATTTTTTCGGTAAGGTTACGATGTTCGACACATACAACCCCGAAGCACGCGACATGATCCTTTACTTTATGTATGATCAGTTTCCCGACCCCGACAAACTGGTCTATCCGAAAAAGGCTGTTGAAATAAAAACAGACGAAAAGGTACTCGCCAATATGTTCACAGGCAGCGATATACGAGCCAATTATAAGATATTGAATACTGCCGTGCGCAAACACAACATCAACATTCCCCCGTTGTTCAACGCATATATAGGATTATCGTCGAGCATGAAGGTGTTCGGAACAGCAATAAACGACGAATTTGGCAATGTGGAAGAAACTGGCATACTGATAGATAAAGATGAGATACTTGAAGAAAAAAGGAAAAGACACATCGAAACCTATATCCTCGACAAGCCATCGAAACGTTTTCTTAACCGTTTGCGCCAGTCTATCAATTGGAACGGAAACAAAATAACCAGAAAAAAAAGATCGGGATTATCAAAATAAAATCGGGTTGCAAACCTATTGAAAAAGAGTATAGACACTAAATACCATCAATTCTTATTTCAGAAAATGAAATACAAAATAACAGCACCAAAATCGGTTCACTCAACAATCAAGTTACCGGCATCAAAAAGCATAAGCAACAGGGCACTGATATTAAACAACCTTTGCAATAGTCCATACAAAATTCAAAACCTGTCGGATTGTGACGACACGATGGTTATGATCAAGGCTTTTGAAGAAAACTCCGAAGTGATAGATGTGATGGCAGCCGGCACATCTATGCGTTTCCTGACTGCCTATTATTCTCAAATTCCGGGCGAGAGAATCATCACCGGAACCGAGCGTATGAAAAAAAGACCGATACAGATATTGGTCAACGCACTGAACGCACTGGGTGCCCGCATCAGCTATGTTGAAACACCCGGCTACCCTCCCCTGAAAATACAGGGCAGCGTATTGGACGGAGGCGAAATATTTCTTTCGGGTGCAATCAGTTCGCAGTTTATCTCGGCCATACTGATGATAGCCCCTACAATGGAAAAAGGATTGGTGATGCATCTCGAAGGTGGTATAATTTCCATCCCATACATAAAACTCACATTGAAAATGATGAGCGACTTCGGCGTAAAGGCCGATTGGAAAGGCAACACAATAACCATCTACCCTCAACACTATATGCCGACGCCTTACATCGTCGAATCGGATTGGTCGGGGGCATCTTATTGGTACGAGATTGCAGCACTATCGGATAGTGCAGAGATTAAACTTGAAGGATTGTTCGCAAACAGTCCGCAGGGAGACTCGAAAGTTGCCGAACTGTTCATCGACCTGGGAGTTGAAACCAAATACGAAGAAGGCTCCGTTGTACTGACTAAAACCAACAGGCGGACGAAAAAATTCTTCCACAATTTTGTTGACCAACCCGATTTGGCTCAGACATTTGCCGTAACTTGCTGTCTGCTCGACATACCATTCCTTTTCACAGGTCTTCAAAGCCTGAAAATAAAGGAAACCGACCGTATAGAAGCTCTAAAAGTCGAGTTAAAGAAACTCGGTTATGTACTTTACGACAGTCAGGACAGTATACTGGAATGGAACGGCGAAAGATGCGAACCTGAATCCGAGCCTGTTATATCTACATACGAAGACCATCGGATGGCTATGGCTTTTGCACCTGCCTCAACAAGGATAAGCAACATCTGCATTGCACATCCGGGAGTTGTATCGAAGTCTTACCCAAACTATTGGAACAATCTGAAAAATGTAGGTTTCTTGATAGAAAAAGAAGACTAACGAGATATGGGTGTATTTGATTTCTTCGAATTTTTCCAGTACGATTTTTTCCCCAATGCCATAATGGGATGCTTGTTTGCCAGCATTGCATGTGGAATCATTGGTTCATATATTGTAATCAGGCGGCTGGCATTCATTAGCGGAGGAATCACACACACCTCTCTGGGAGGGATCGGAATAGGATTCTACTTCGGATTTAACCCGATATTGGGAGCCTTGATTTTTTCTATCCTTTCTGCCATCGGGATAGAATGGCTGTCGGGCAGGCAAGACGTGAGAAAAGACTCTGCCATCGCCACATTCTGGACATTCGGCATGGCCGTCGGAATCATCTTCACCTTTCTGAAACCCGGCTATGCACCCAATCTGACTGAATATTTGTTTGGAAACATTCTCACAATCACCCAAGCCGACATTGTTTCTTTAGCTGCGCTTTCGCTAGTTCTCATCGCTGTATTCAGCCTGTTCAATAAAAAAATTCTCTACACGGCATTCGACCCCGAATTTGCTAAAACACGCAAATATCCCGTCAAACTGATCGAATATGCGATGATGATTTTTATTGCAATATCTATCGTCCTTTCAATAAGGCTTGTCGGCATAATCCTGCTGATGTCGCTCCTCACAGTTCCGCAGATTACAGCCAACCTTTTCACTTCCAACTTCAACAAGATGATATTGCTGTCCATTTTGTTCGGTCTGACAGGATGCCTTACCGGACTGATTTTGACTTGCTACATTGACGTTCCGTCCGGCGCATTTATCATATTCGTCCAGATATTGATATTTCTTACCTGCAAATTAATAACACGAATCAGCAGTCAAAAACGAACTGCAAGGATATAAGGTATTTAAAGTTCTTCTTCCAATTCATATATGTTATATTTCGGATGGAGTAAAGCTCCACCCCTGCAATAAAATTTATTGATGTAGGGGCATGTGTCAAAAGTAAAATTACACCCTCTTATGACAACAACATCGGGCGAAATATTTTTCGTCCCTACTGAGAAGATATTGTACAAAGTAAAAGAACATTATTCAATAGGAAATTATGTATAAAGAAAATTATTACATCATAACAGGCGGTCCGGGGGTTGGCAAAACGTCCTTGATAAATGAACTCGGAAGCAGAGGTTACAATACTGTGTCGGAAGTTGCCCGCGAGATAATAAAACATCAGGTAGAAACAAATGGCAAAGCACTTCCCTGGTCCGACCGAAAGTTGTATTCAGATTTAATGCTGAAACATTCGATCGGAGATTATCTGCGACTTGCTGAATCGCCCGAAATCTTTTTTTTCGACAGGGGGATTCCGGATACTTACGGATATGAAGTTTTGCTAGGTTTCCAGATTGAAAAGAATCTGGATATGGCGGTCAGGGAATACAAGTATAACCGAACGGTTTTCATTTTGCCCCCTTGGGAAGACATATACCATACCGACACGGAGCGCAAACAAGACTACGAAGAAGCCGTCAACACCTACATGGTAATGAGAAGTGTTTATACTCAACTGGGATACAACCTCATCGAAGTGCCTAAATTGCCCGTTGAGGAAAGAGCGGATTTTGTTTTGCAAACAAGATAGCTAACTATATGTAAAAAAAACACATTATTATCCCGACATATTCACATCTTTTTTTTGAATATTTGAAATTTATCATATTTTTGTAGAACTTCCGCAGAAAATCGGGATTAACTATCAACTAAGAAACTTTGATTATATACCAAAAGATGAAAGCAAATAAAAAGATTGGGGAAAGAATAAAACAACTTCGTGAGTCGAAATCAATTACTATTGCCGAAATGGTTGAGCGTTCCGGCTTGGAAGAAAAACAACTCAACAATATAGAACATGCCGAAGCACTACCATCGCTCGCACCTCTCATCAAGATTGCACGCGTGTTGGGTGTCAGGTTGGGCACATTTCTTGACGACAATGAAAATCTGGGCCCTGTGGTTTCCCGTAAAGAGCAACATACAACAAAAACTATAAGTTTTTCAACCAAAGATACGTCTTCGCATCAGCACATGGACTACTTCTCTTTGTCGAGCGCCAAGTCGGGCAGGCACATGGAGCCTTTTATCATAAACATTGCGCCAATAGAAGATGGCGTAGATTTTATCCTTTCCACACACGAGGGAGAGGAATTTATATACTGCATTGATGGTGTTGTAGAAATTAATTACGGAAAAGAAACTTATCTGTTAGAAGAAGGCGACAGCATTTTTTACGATTCCATTATAGCTCATCACGTGCATGCAGCAGGTGAAAACGGAGCAAAAATACTGGCGGTTGTTTATACTCCATTTTAAAATAATATCGTCATACCGAGTGAAACGAAGCATCTGCTAGTAAAGGCAGATCTTTCACCGATCGTTTGAGACAACAACAAAAAGAGCAATATAAAAACACAAAATATATGCAACTGACAGACAAAACCGTCGGACAATGGCTCGAATATTGGGCTGAGAATACTCCGGACAAGGAATACATTGTATATTCCGACAGGGATTTGCGTTTTACATGGAAACAATTCAACGAACGTGTTGATAATATGGCTAAAGGCATGCTTGCAATAGGCGTGAAACCGGGTAGCCATGTTGGAATCTGGGCAACGAACGTTCCCGATTGGCTGACTTTTCTGTATGCCGGAGCTAAAATAGGGGCGGTGCTTGTTACAGTCAACACAAACTATAAGCAACACGAATTGGAATACCTTGTCGACAATGCTGATATTGATACCCTTTGCATCACAGAAGGAGTTTTCGATGGCAGTTATATAGACATGACCTACGAAATGGTTCCCGAACTAAAGACTACCCAGCGGGGATACCTGAAAAACGAACGGTTCCCAAAACTTAGGAATGTGGTATTCATCGGACAAGAAAAGTACAGAGGAATGTACAATACGCCCGAACTTCTGCTTTTGGGACAAAATATTTCGGACGACCTTTTGAATGAGACAAAAAGTAAAGTTACCTGCCACGATGTGGTGAACATGCAATACACATCCGGAACCACCGGATTCCCCAAAGGGGTAATGCTTACCCACTATAACATCACCAACAACGGATTCTTTACGGGCGAAGGGATGAAATTCACCCAAGATGACAAGCTATGTATTTGCGTGCCATTGTTTCACTGCTTCGGGATCACTTTGGCTACGATGAACTGCCTCACACACGGATCTACGCAAGTGATGGTGGAGCGATTCGACCCGTTGGTTGTGCTTGCATCCGTTCACAAAGAAAGATGTACTGCCCTCTACGGTGTGCCAACCATGTTTATAGCCGAGCTTAATCACCCAATGTTCAACCTGTTTGATGTAAGTTCGTTACGTACGGGAATTATGGCAGGAGCATTATGCCCCATCGAACTGATGCGGCAGGTTACCGAGAAACTTCACGTTACATATATCACAAGCGTGTATGGCCTAACGGAGTCCTCACCCGGCATGACTCATTCCGTATTGGAAGACTCTTTCGAAACCCGTTGCACAACCGTTGGAAAGGAATATCCTTTCACCGAAGTTAAGATAGTGAACCCCGATACAGGTGAAGAGTGCGCCGCCGGCGAACAAGGCGAAATATGTTGCCGGGGATATCTGGTGATGAAGGGATATTACAAAAATCCACAAGCCACGGCCGAAGTGATAGACAAAGACGGCTGGCTACATTCGGGCGATTTGGGTGTTAAGGACGAAAACGGATACCTCCGTGTCACAGGCCGTATCAAGGATATGATAATACGTGGAGGAGAGAATATCTACCCTCGCGAAATAGAAGAATTCCTTTATCATCTCGAAGGCGTGAAAGATATTCAGGTGGCGGGAATACCTTCTCCAAAATATGGAGAACAGGTTGGCGCATTCATTATTCAGCAAGAGGGCGCAAATTTAAAACCGGAAGACGTTACCGACTTTTGCCGTGGACAGATTGCCCGCTACAAAATTCCGAAATATATTTTCTTTGTCGATTCTTTTCCGCTTACAGGTAGTGGCAAGATTCAAAAGTTCAAATTGAAAGATATAGGTTTGGAATTGCTGAAAGAGCAAGGCATAGAAGTGGTATAAATAACCGGGATGCCTATTTCAACTTTTTGAGTTTGAATAAGTAGGCAATAAACATTTTGCCTGAATCTTATTTAATACTATTTTTGCATATACTAACTAAAACAACAACAATGAAATTCACCGAACTGAGTAATCAGATATTTGATACAACAATTGCAGACTATCACAAAACTGACAATATAGATGCTCCGATTACAAACCCATACCCATTGAAAAGCATAGAGTACTATCTTTATCTGAAAAACTGGATAGACACGGTTCAATGGCATCTGGAAGATATAATCAGAGATCCTCAGATCGACCCGGTGGAGGCATTGAAAATCAAACGCAGGATAGACAAATCGAATCAGGACAGAACCGATCTTGTAGAACTGATCGACAGTTATTTCCTTGACAAATATCGAGACGTAAAAACACAGCCGTCAGCAAAAATAAACACCGAAAGTCCGGCCTGGGCTATCGACAGGCTATCTATCTTAGCGCTGAAAATATATCACATGAGACAAGAAGCGGAACGTGAAAACGCTGATACGGCACATCGTGAAGCCAGCCGAAAAAAACTGGATGTGTTGCTCACCCAGCGTGTAGACTTGTCAACCGCCATAAATGAACTTATAGAAGACATAGAAAGCGGAAATAAATATATGAAGGTGTATAAGCAGATGAAGATGTATAACGACCCGGCATTGAACCCTGTGTTGTACGAGAAAAAATAAGTTCTTTCCGGATAATATGTCAAACGTACTGATAATAAGACTTTCGGCTTTTGGGGATGTAGCCATGCTTGTTCCTGTTGTTCAATCTGTGGCATCGCAGCACCCCAGGTCTAAATTCTATGTTCTTACACGTCCGGCTTTCACCCCCTTATTCAACAACTTGGGTTTCAATATCAGCACTATTCCTCTGGATGTGAATGGAAAACATAGAGGGGGACGGTACCTAAGCATAATACCACGACTGATAATAAAGCTGGGTATTACGCATGTTGTTGACGAACACGATGTTTTAAGATCGAAACTCATCCGTTGGACAATGAAGCTGTCGGGCCGAAAGGTTGTTCATATAGACAAAGGTCGGGAGGAGAAAAAAAAGATGATAGAATCGAAAGTGCTTCAACCTCCCTTGAAAAGTACTATTCAAAGATATCTGGATACATTTGAAGAAGCGGGTTTCCCTGCCGAAATTACATTTAGAGATTTTTTTGAGTTTACGGACAACAGCTTCAGCCTCATAAAAGAAATTACGCCTCCTAAAAACGGACGATGGATTGGTGTTGCACCTTTCTCTAAACACGAAACAAAAAACTATCCCTTAGAAAAAGTAGCGAATGTTATCGACCGCTTGGCTAAGGAAACAAATAACACAATTTTCCTTTTTGGTGGAGGTAAAAAAGAAAAAGAACTCCTTGCACAATTGAAAGACGGCAGGTCAAACGTTATACTTCCGCCCAAAATAAACCTGACTAAAGAGTTGCATCTTATTTCTCATCTGGATGTCATGATATCTATGGATTCGGCCAATATGCATCTGGCTTCGTTGGTTCAGGTTCCTGTTGTTTCCATCTGGGGAGCAACACACCCCAGCCTCGGCTTTTACGGGTTCAACCAAGATATTGAAAATGCGGTGCAAACAGAACCGGATTGCCGTCCTTGCTCTGTATTTGGCAACGTACCTTGTGCCAGAGGCGATTACTTGTGCCTGACAAGCATAAATGAGGATACGATTATCGAGAAAGTAAACAAAATCCTGAACAAAGAATGAAGATTGCAATTCTATCCCCTTTTTATCCGTTTCGTGGAGGATTAGCCCAATTCAACGCCAGATTATACACCGAATTATCCGAAAACAATCAGGTAAAAGCATTTACGTTCACCACGCTTTATCCCGGTTTTTTGTTTCCCGGAAAAACACAATTTGTTTCGGAAGAAGATTCTGCAACTGTCATCGACAGCGAAAGAGTACTGAACAGCATAAATCCGTTTTCTTATTTCAGTACGGCGAGGAAAATCAACAAATACTCTCCTGATATACTGATCATCCCGTATTGGATGTCATTCCTTGCCCCGGCATTTGGTTGCGTTTGTCGGTTCCTTAACAAAAAGACAAAAGTGATATCACTGGTTCACAACGCAATACCTCACGAACGACGTTTTTTCGACAAGGCTTTTGCTAAATTCTTTTTCAAGAAATGCGACAGATTCATTGTAATGAGTGAGCCTGTGAAAAAAGATTTGCTTCAACTTGTTCCCGATGCAAATATTTTATTGGCGCCTCATCCTATCTACGACCATTATAAAGAAAAAACAGATAAGACAGAAGCACGTAAGGAATTAAATATTGATTCGGATAAAAAAACATTACTCTTTTTCGGGCTGATCAGAGAATATAAAGGATTGGACATATTGATAGAATCCATGTCTTTTCTGGACGACAGTTACCAATTGGTAATAGCGGGCGAAAGCTATGAAGATTTCAGCAAATACCGGACATTGATAGACAAATCGCCCCGGAGATCAAACATCAAAACATTTGAGCAATACATTCCCGATGACATGGTCACAACATTGTTTTCGGCAGCCGATGTTCTGGTTTTGCCTTATCGTTCGGCCACGCAGAGTGGTGTAGTAGCTCTTGCATATCAAATGGAAACCCCTATGGTTGCGACAGACGTAGGTGCTTTGGGTGCAACAATCAAGGCATCGGGCACAGGAATTGTTGTTGGCCAAATAGAACCGGAATCAATCGCAACCGGAGTAGCAAGCTATTTCGACAGCAATGAACAGGACAAATATCTGACAAACCTAAAGAATGAAAAGAAACGCTTATCCTGGACTTCTTTCATCAGCGAACTGGCGACCTTCATAAAGAGCATATAACTTTATAAAAGCACACTAGCCAATTCGGAAAGTTTGCTTCGTTCTCCCTTCAACAGATTGACATGGGCAAAGAGTTCCTGACCGTTCATTTTGTCAATCATATACGCCAATCCGTTCGACTGCGCATCCAGATAAGGCGAATCTATCTGCTGCAAATCGCCGGCAAAAACCATCTTCGTACCTTCGCCTGCCCTTGTTATAATGGTCTTTATCTCGTGAGGAGTCAGGTTCTGCGCTTCGTCCACTATGCAAAATGTCTCCGAAAGGCTTCGCCCTCGAATGTAAGCCAAGGCTTCAACTTCCAGCTTTTTCGTATTCTGCATTTCTTCCAAAGTACGTGCTTCGGAACTGCCATATTTCAACTGATTCTTTATAACGGCAAGATTATCGAACAGAGGTTGCATGTATGGCGCAATTTTTTGTTGCTCATCGCCCGGAAGATACCCCAATTCCCTGTTACTCAGGGCTACAATAGGACGAGCAAGAAGTATTTGGTCGTAGATATCATTTTGCTTTAGGGCAGAAGCCAGAGCCAGAAGCGTTTTCCCCGTACCTGCCTTACCTGTCAAGGCAACCAGCCTGACTTCGGGATCGGTCAGAACCTCAAGGGCAAAGGCTTGTTCGGCATTACGTGGTTGTATGCCATAACTGACCTGTTTTTCTATTTTCTGAATTTTTCGGGTAAAAGGATTGTAACGAGCCAAAGCGCTTTTTTTGCCATTTTTCATTATAAAACATTCGTTGGGCATTAGTTGAGAATCCGTATTCAACTGCTCCAGATCAATGCCTTCGGGATTGTTGTATAGTTCATCAATCAGGGATGAATCCAAATTGTTGAATGTTTGATGTTGTTTTTCGAACAAATATACATTAGCAACCTTATCATTGATATAATCCTCCGCCTTCAACCCGATGGAACGAGCTTTCATTCTGAGGTTTATATCCTTGGTGATGAGTATAGTTTCCATTTTGGGATGATCTTTACTCACTTCCAACAAAGTTGCCAAAATGCGATGATCGGGGATAAACTCAGGGAAATAATCGAAAATTTCTTTTTGCGATTTACTGCTGGTTGAGATGTAAAGTTTACCAAGTCCGTTTCCCAAATCCGCCCCTTTGCCAAACAAGTCGTTATCCGTTATTTCGTCTAATTGTCTTAGAAATTCACGGGCATTATAGTTTATTTGGTCACTGCCTTTTTTGAACTTATCCAACTCTTCCAATACTACAATCGGGATGTATATGTCATTCTCCTCAAAGTTTTCGAGACACCTGAAATCGTGTAAAATAACATTCGTGTCTAGTATAAAATTTTTCTTTTTGTTTCTGCCCATATCCTTTTAGTTTTTAAGTTGTCATTTTGCCTTTTGCAATATAACAATAATGTATGCCGAAAAGATGTTGAAAAGTGAAGAAAAATAAAAATAACAAAAAAGTATCTCATCATCAATTAGATAGCAAATACTAAATGAAAGTTGATTATGTTTTAAATTATGTTAAAGTTTGAACAAATTTGAACAACACCATTGTTTACTAACAACTTAATAAACAAATACATACATTTTATCAAAAAAGAAAAAGCCCTGTTAAAACTCCGAAAGATAATTACTAAAAGGTTGTTTCTTCCGTTATTATTTTGTTATCTTTGGATACATTAGTTTTCAGAATCAGAATCAATTATACATTTTTGCAATCAAATTTATGGAACAAACTTTGGTCATCCTTAAACCGTCGGCTATTCAAAGAGAACTCGTTGGAGAGGTTATCTCGAGGTTCGAGAAAAAAGGTTTGAGATTGGCAGGCATGAAGATGATGCAACTAGACGATAAGATTCTGAGCGAACACTATGCACACCTGAAAAACATGCCTTTCTATCAGAGAGTGAAAGACTCGATGATGTCAATCCCTGTAATTGTATTGTGCTTGGAAGGCGTAGATTCGGCAAAAGTAGTTCGCAACTTGATAGGCAAAACAAACGGGCGCGAAGCTGCACCGGGCACCATAAGGGGAGATTTCTCCGTAAGTGCCCAAGAGAATATTGTGCATGCCTCAGATTCGGCAGAATCGGCAAAAATTGAATTGAAACGTTTCTTCTTAGATGAAGAAATTTTCGATTATCAACAATTAGTGCTGCCCAATTTATACGATAACGAAAAAATGTAATTTTATTAGAAGAGACTGAAGAATATATGGCAAACTTGAAAAAAATTAAAACACTATCTCTTGCAGTGGCACTAGCCTTTCCGCTATGCTCACTGGCTCAAAACCAAACGGAAAACACATCGAAAGAAGAAAGAAGAGCAGAAGTCTCATTCTCTCAACGACATAGCCGCCCCACGGCAAACAATCTGTACGCAGATGGAATAAAAATAAAGAAGGATTTATCATTGGTTGACAAAGCTCAGGAAGAAAGGCTTTTGAACCAAGACGAAATACCGGCAGACGATTTGTACGGAAACATTTGGAGCAGCAGCTATGTGAATGCTTACCGCAATCTGGAAGTTGTGCCGGATACTTTCACCGTAGATTTATCGAACTTTACAATGCCTACAATGGGGCATGTAACATCCAATTTCGGTCCGCGTCGTCGTCGCATGCACTATGGAGTTGATCTGAAAGTACAGGTGGGTGATACAATTTATGCCGCATTCGATGGAAAAGTTCGTATTTGCCATTACGAAAGAAGAGGGTACGGCTATTATGTGGTACTTCGCCACACAAACGGATTGGAAACCGTATATGGTCACTTATCCGAATTTCTTGTCAGTGAAAACGATGTTGTGAAATCAGGTGATCCTATTGCGTTGGGAGGAAACACAGGACGATCTACAGGTCCGCACTTGCATCTCGAAACAAGATTCCTGGGTAAGCCGATCAACCCTGCGGAGATAATAGACTTTAGCAATAAGATATGCTACAAAGACACTTACAAAGTTAGGACGGAATCATTTGCATACGCCTCTTCGAGCAGAAATGCAGCATACGCAAGCTCAAAAACTACTAAAAAAGGAGCAAATAAATACTCATCAGGCTCAGTAAAATATCATAGAATAAAACAAGGAGATACATTGGGGGCAATTGCCCGCAGATATGGAACCAGCGTATCCAAGTTATGCTCTCTGAATAAAATTGGAGCCACATCGACCTTGAAGTTAGGTAAATCGATCAGGGTATCTTAATGAAAACATATAATTATATAAAAATCCTGTGTGTGAAAAAGTTGCATACAGGATTTTTTTCGTTACACAGAAAAGCCTGTTAATACTATTTTCCAAAAATTCAAATGTAATTTTTCTAAATTCCAAAAGTAAACAGGGTAT
>NZ_QVMP01000028.1 GCF_010501095.1 Dysgonomonas sp. 520
TCAGTGACAGAGGCAGGCTGTAAATCATTATCTTAAGCTACAAAGATAGGAAAAATTTGAAATACGAGTCATATTTCGTATGAAAAATCCCTCAATCAATTATGATTGTTGCTTCGCAAACTCCTTAGGTGTCATCCCGAATTGTTTTTGGAACAATTTGATGAAATATGACGGAGAATTTATACCCACAAGGTAACACACCTCTCCTGTTCGATATTTTCCGCTCTGAATCAACTCCGCAGCCTTTTTCAACCGAATCAGCCGGATAAAGTCGATTGATGTAAGTTCCGTCAAAGCCTTAATTTTTCGGTGAAGGTTAGACCGACTCATAAACACACTTTCAGCCAATCGTTCCACGCTAAATTCGGGGTCGGTAATATTTTCTTCAATAATACTAATTATCTTTTCTACAAATTCCTCATCAGCCTTATTCATCCCGATATTCTGGATGGGAAGAAACGGTTTCCGCATGAATGCTTCCTTTTCCCGTCTTCTGTTGCTCAATAAGGTTGTAAGCTGTATTATCAGGTGATTCATCGAGAATGGCTTTTCTATATAGGCATCGGCTCCAACTTCCAAACCTTGAATCTTGCTTTGCAAATCGTTTTTAGCCGTTACCAAAACCACCGGAATATGGCTATACTCAAGGCTTTCTTTGATATTCTTACATAGCTCAAAACCATCCATTTCGGGCATCATTATATCCGTCAAAACCAAATCTATATTCTTCTCTTTCAATATCTTCATTGCCTCCACTCCGTTCGCCGCTTTTTCCACTCCAAACTGCTTCTGCATGCGTCCGGCTATGAAATTCAGCATCTCCACATTGTCTTCTACAAGCAAAATAACTTCTGCTTTATGACCTTCGCTTCTCAATTCACTTTCTTCTATAATATAATCTTTTTCAGGCAATTCTTCTATTTCCGGCTCTGTCTCCGTATTGACCGGCAACTGCAAAACAAACTCATTCATATCCTCGTTTTGGTTATAATATAAATAACCGTTGTGCAGTTCGGCCAACGACCGTGCCAATGACAAACCAATGCCGGAACTTGAAGGACTATTCCGATGTTTTCCACCCTGATAAAAGGGATCGAATATCGTTTCGCTTAGTTCGAGAGGTATCAACTCTCCGTCATTCTTCACTTTGACATAAACAAAATCTTCGTCGGTGGTCAATTCAATCTCTACAAATTCGTTTCCATAACGCAAAGCATTGGATAAAAGATTGTTAACTATCTTCGTCAATCCTTCCTTGTCAAATACCACCCAAACATCTTCGGGAGGTAAAATTATAGACATGACTTGCTTTTGTTTGTGGGCAGTGGGTTCGAACCGGGCATAAGTTTCCTTCAAAAAGGCCGAAATATTGCGTTGCGACAGATTCAAAAGAAATTTATTGCTATCCACTTTCCTGAAATCGAGTAACTGATTTACCAAACCCAGCAAATCGTTTGTATTTTTACTCATTATGTTCAGGTTTTTAGTTATTTCGGTGTCTTCAATTTCCATTTCCAACATCGATTCGAGCGGACCATTTATCAAAGTCACAGGAGTTCGGATCTCATGAGCTATATTCGTGAAAAACTCAACCTTAGAACTGTAAAGTTCCTTTTCTTTCTCCGACTCAAATAGCCGTTGTTTTTCGTTTTGCCTTTTTTCGGTTCTTTTACGATAACGATTCAGCAAGTAATAGAGCAAGACTATACATAACACGATGTAGGAAAACAGTGCCAGATTAGACCACCACCAAGGAGGCAAAATCTCTATTTCCACAGAAGCACCTTCCTCGTTCCAAAGCTCATCGTTGTTGCACCCCTTCACCCTGAAAATATATTTACCGGGAGGCAGTTTTGCATACGAAACCGTCTGATTGGTATTTATATAATTCCAATCGTCGTCTACCCCCTCCATCATGTAAGCATATTTATTTGCCTTGGGCGCAACAAAACTCAAGGCAACAAAATTGAAGCCAATATTCGACTGGTCGTGCCTTAGTTTTATTTTTTGTGTATGAGGCATCGATTTGTCCAGCGGAGAATTTTCCGTATTCAGATTAACTACATTGTTATGTATAATCAATTGGGTAATGTAGACAGGAGGTACAAATTTATTTTCCTCGTAATGCTCAGGATCAAAAGCCAACAATCCGTTCAGTCCGCCGAAATATAACTTTCCGGTAGAACTAAGCAAAGCCGACTTATAATTGAACTGATTGATAGGCAAACCGTCATCTTCGGAGAAGATTTTCATTCTTTTGGTTTGCGGATTAAACTTCACAAGTCCTTTATTGGTTCCAAACCATAAGTTATGATTTTTATCTTCCACTATTTTATACGACACATCGTCCGGCAATCCGTCTTCGATGGAGAAAGTCGTAAAATTATCGCTTTCCCTGTTGTAACGGCAAATTCCACCCCTGTCTGTGGCAAGCCATATTTCGCCCAACGAAGTCTCAGTTATGCTGCTCACCGAATTGGAACTAAGCGATAAACTATCTTCTTGTTTATTTAGAAAATGTTGTACTTCTCCGGTGGTCTGGTTATATTTAAACAAGCCGCTACCCAATGTAGCAACCCAAATATACCCCTTCGAATCTTCCATGATGTCGTACACATAGCACAGTCCGAATTTATCCATCCGTTTCATGCCTTTCTTGTCCTTATCGCCAACAAAGACTCCCCAACCGTTTCCAACCCACATTTTTCCAAATTTGTCTTCGCAAATAGAGTAAATACTTGCTTCGTCCAAATTCAAATCATCTCCGGTATAATGTGTTATATTGAAATCAGGAAACTTGATAACATCCAAGCCGTTCTTAAAAAAACCGACCCAAGCCTCCTCTTTTTCCAAGTATAACCCCAGAACTTTGCTGTTTTTATAATAATCGACACCGTTCTTCTTTATTCTGCTGAATGTCTTACTGTTGGGGTCGAATATATCAAGACCTTTATCTTCCGATGCTATCCAGATGTTTCCCTTCCAATCTTCTTTTATTTCACGCAAACGACGGCTGCTAAACACATTCTCTGAATTGCTCAATGGCACATAACATTCAAAATCCAATCCTTTCTTGGCCAGATAATTTACTCCTCCGAAACGAGTGCCTATCCAGATTCCATTTTCTTTATCCTTACATATACTTTCTATCACATTGTCCGACAGCGAATACGGATACATGGGATCTTCCTGCAGATGCACAGTCTTGTTTTTTAATTCATTGATGATGAAAAGTCCGGCCTCTGTTCCCACCCACAACTCATCTCCGAAACGGGTCACGCAACGGATTATTTTGTAATGTACATCAGGTGCATTTACGTCCGACAGAGTGTTTTTCCTTTTATTCAGTTTCCTTAGTTTTTCTTCGTGAATACCCAAAACAAGTTCGTCCCCATAATCGCACATCGTGTATATGTTTTTATCTTTCAGCGAATTATCACTCTGGTTATCGCCCAAATACTGGGTAAACGAATCTTTCGATTTATCGTAATTGAACACGCCACTGCCATTGGTTCCAACCCAAATTTCCCCGTTTTTTTCAATGCACATACACTGAGGATTGCCTCCCTTGTTCGGTTTCTGCAAATCTCCAACTATATAATGATACAGTTTTTGACTTGGAGCATGATAACGGAAAATGCCTTCGTTAGGAATAACAACCCAGATATTATTGTCCGAATCCCTTTGAATAGTTGAAACCCAGTCGGTAATTTTTATTCCTTTTTCTGTCGCTTTATCAAAAAATGAGAATTTTTCATCAATCGGATTGAAGATATATATCCCCTTGTCGGTTCCTACCCACAGTTCGCGGTTATCGTCTTCATACAAGGCCGAGATATTGTTATCTCCTCGTTTCTGGTCGGTGTCGTAACAGTTAAATACCTTCATGCGCGAGCCATCGTACCTGTTCAGTTGGTTTCTTGTACCAAACCACACAAAGCCATAACTGTCTTGTATAATTGCTTTTACATTTACCTGCGAAAGGCCGGACTTGTTGTTTATCCTCGAAAAATAGTAGCTTGCATCGGCAGCCGACTCGGCATGCACGGACAGGCACAGGAATAAGGCTATTAATGAAAAAAAATATCTGGTCATATTTTTTTGAATATGGGTGTTAATGTAATAGTCGTGACAATTTTTTGCAGGAGCAGCCCTCCGATCTGCCCGAATATTTTCAGGGAGGAGTATAGCCCCACCCCCTGCAACCTCAATGTTTATTTAAGAAGTTCAATTAAGTATAAAAAAGACACATAAGCAATATAAACATGTCGCAAAATATGATACAAATGTTGCAAAACATTTTAATTGAAACCTAAAAGGTTAATTGTTTTATAATTTGACGAGTTTGTTTTAAGTAATAGATTGACTTTGTTATATATTTGCTTTCCTACGAATGTGCATATCTCAACCTAAAATTAAATATCACGAATGAAAACATGTAAACACATTTCAGTTTTGTTGGCTTTGGCATTCCTCGCTTTCTCATGCAACAAAGATCATGCGACAGTTGGAAAATGGAAGATAAGCTACAACGAAGAAAGTAAAGGTATCAAGATCGAAAAAGACTCTAAAGTTTTAAGCAATGACTTGTTTGCGTCTTACATCCTCGATGGGAAAGAAGTGACATCGAAAGATTACTCGAGCCATCAAATTGAGCAGAGCAGCATACAAGACCAATTTGGAGAGGGCAAGGTTTTTACGGTAACATACAAAGACAATAGCCTTCCCACCCTGAAGCAGTCATTCTATATCTATCCGGAAAAGGATTATATTTTGACCGACTTCACATTACAAAATGCCTCAGGTGATGTAGCGTCCAATTATATGGCTCCGGTGAATATTGTTCAACCAGCGATAATCGAAAATTCGGACGAAAACCGGGCGTTGTTCATACCTTTCGACAATGACTGCTGGATTCGCTTCCAGTCTCATGCCTTGACATTTGACAGTCTGGTTAGTTACGAAGCCACTGCAATATTCAACAACAACAGCCGTAATGGCATAGTGGTTGGCTCTATTGAACACGACAACTGGAAATCGGCAATAAAAATGAAAAGCGACCATTCTAATGGTTTGAACACCTTGGTTTGCTACGGTGGAGCCGCCGATACCTTAACCCGTGACTCAAAGGCTCATGGCGCTTTATCAGGCGAAACAATTAAATCGCCTAAAGTATTGTTAGGTTCTTTCGCCGATTGGAGAAATGGCTTGGACGAATATGCCGAAGCCAATGCAAAAATCGCACCTCCTAAAACATGGGGAAAAGCCATTCCTTTTGGCTGGAACAGTTGGGGAGTGCTTCAATTTAATCTGACCTATCAGAAAGCGATGGATGTTTCCGATTTTTTCAAGAACAATCTTCAAAACAACGGATTTGTCAATCCCGATAAAACCCTGTATATTGGACTCGACTCGGGGTGGAACAGCTTTACGGAAGAAGAATTGAAATCGTTTGTACAGAAATGTAAAGAAAACGGA
The DNA here is from genome assembly GCF_010501095.1 of Dysgonomonas sp. 520. Classification (GTDB taxonomy): domain Bacteria; phylum Bacteroidota; class Bacteroidia; order Bacteroidales; family Dysgonomonadaceae; genus QVMP01. The sequence continues at coordinate 5,479 of NZ_QVMP01000028.1, forward strand.
CAAATTGCCGGAATTTACTGGACGCCTTTTACCGATTGGGGTAAAAATCCTGAAAGAGACGTTCCCGATTCGGAAAAGTATAAATATAAAGACGTATATCTATATGCTAACGGCAAACCTCAGGAGTTGGACGGGGCTTACGCCGTAGACCCTACACATCCGGCCATTGAAGATATGATGAAAAAAACATCGGATTTGTTTCGCCGTTGTGGTTTTGAATACGTAAAAATGGACTTCATGACACACGGTGCAATGGAGAGCGACAAATGGCATAAGCCGGGAATACAGACAGGTATCCAAGCCTACAATTACGGGATGCAGCTATTGAACCAATACTTTCACGATATGTACATCAACCTTTCCATATCCCCTATATTCCCGGCTCATTATGCCCAATCGCGCCGTATAGCTTGTGATGCGTGGAACAAAATAAAAGATACGGAATATACGATGAATGCCGTTTCGTATGGCTGGTGGGTAGATAAAGTGTATCAGTATAACGATGCCGACCACATTGTTTTGCGTGATGCTACGGAAGGCGAAAACCGTGCTCGTGTAACATCTTCCGTTATCACAGGTTTGTATATTGCGGGCGATGATTATAGCAAAGAAGGTTCGGCAGAGGGAAAAGAAAAGTCCCTGAAATATTTAACGAATACTGCGATCAATGCAATTGCAAACGGAGTTACATTCCGTCCGTTGGAAGGAAATGGAGAAAAATCGGAGAACCAATTTGTACGTGAAGAGGAAAACGGCTTCTATTTCGTTCATTTCAATTATGGTGAGAATGAAATTAATATAAATATTCCTTTCGAGAGAATAGGATTGGATGCAAATAAGACTTATCAGATAACCGAGCTTTGGAAAAATGAGACTATCGACTCGAAAAGTTCTATATCCATTCCCGGCAAAGATGTAACAGTTTTCTTCATTAATAAATAGAACTGTCCCCGAAACATTGATTTGTAAAGGAGCCGTCCCCAAAAAGGATGGCTCCTTTACTGTAAGCTTTCCGGTAATTACTTCTTTCTTTAGGGTTCATAATTTCATTATTCTAATATAAATTATACTTTTGTAGCGCAAAACGCAAAAGATTGAATTTAGATTCAGAAGATGAAAAATTATAATACTCCAAAAGAAATTACAGCAGAGTTTCTTAATTCCGGCATTTACAAAACCAGTTTAACATTTTCGAAATTCGCCCTGATTGCCGTTCTGGGAGGGGCTTTCATTGCTTTTGGCGGACTTCTGTCCGTAATGGTTGCCGGAGGTATGCCGGGAATAGGTGATACGAATCCGGGATTAGTGAAATTTGTAGCCGGAGCCCTATTTCCTGTGGGACTGATTATGGTATCGGTCACTGGAGCCGATTTGTTTACGAGCGATTGCACTGCTTTCACATTGCCTCTGCTCGAAAAACAGATAAAGATTTTCACATTCGTTAAATTCCTTGTCTTATCTTATATATTCAATTTTCTGGGAGCTCAGATAATTGCTTATTTCCTGAGTTCGGGAGTAGGTTTTTTTGACAAAGATCCTTGGCTGGGATATTTACATCATTACTCAGAGGCTAAAGTAAACCAAGATTTTATGAAAGTCTTGATAAAAGGCATAGGCGCAAATTGGCTTGTATGCCTCGGCATGTTTATGGGATACGCATCGAAAGATATAATTGGCAAATGCATTGGAATATGGATTCCCGTGATGCTGTTCGTAACACTCGGCTACGAACACTCCATAGCAAATATGTTCTTCATCCCGGCTGCTATCTATTCGGGTGCGGAAATCTTGTGGAGCAGCTTTATATTGCAAAACCTTATTCCCGCAACAATAGGGAATTTGATAGGTGGAGCTGTTTTCGTAGGTTGTGCTTATTGGTACTTGTATCTGAAAAAGGATTAAGGCTCGATTTTATCAATTGTTTATTCTATCATCTCTTTGCTGATTCCGAATTTTTCTTCCGGGTGATGTTTTCCGAACGGTTCCACATGGACAACTATGTCGTATACATTCTCAATAGTTTGCTTAATACTATCCTCCACTCTTTCGGCAATGGCGTGAGCCTCGTTCAGGCTAATGTTTCCGTCGGCCTCAATGTCTAGCGCTATCATATACATATTGCCTATCTGCCGCGACCTCACCCGGTGAGGGTTGTATGCGCCCTGCACTTTCTCCACCGCTTCAAATATCTTATCATAAACCGACAGGTCTTTCACTCCATCCATGAGTTCGACATTCGAATCGAGGAAAATTTGTATTGACGACCTGATGATAAAAAGGCTTATAAGCAATCCTGTAATAGAATCCAGAATAGGTAGTTTCAGTACAAAAGTAAAGATCAACCCGACCAGAACGCCCGACGATATGACGATATCATTGCGCATATTGACAGCGTTGGCGGTCAGCAAAGAACTATTGATCTTTTTACCCATGCGATATTGATAGAACGATAAACCCAGTTTTCCCACAATGGAAAAGGCAGTTACATATATGGCAATGGTCTTCGGCAGAAATCTGGGGGCAGACGAAAAAATGCTCTCGACGGATGAAACCAGCATCTGAATGCCGGCATAGAAAATAATAACAGATAATATCTTCGTGGCAATGCTTTCCGCTTTTTCGTATCCGTATGCGTATTTTTGGCTCGGAGGGCGGCTCATTATGCGGGCTGTGAAAATCATCACAACAGAAATAACCACGTCGGTTGCCGAATCTATACCATCGCTGATAACGGCAAAACTGCCCGATATGAGGCCGACAACGATTTTAGAAACAGATAATACGGCATTGCCTATTGTGCTGATCCACGATGTCCTGATCAATACCTTCTCCCTGCATGGAATAGGTTCTGTGTCTGTCATTATATTCAGTTTGATAGTTCTTTGTTGTGCGCAAAGATAATAATAAGACCAAAGCAGAAAGCCGTGTTTCCTCTTTTTAATATTTTATTTCACACTGATCTTAAATGAACATTTCCTGCGTCTACCTTCAGCTTATACATTGCTCCTTGCATCAGCGGATAGTTTTCCTTTACATGACCAACAGGAAAGTTGAAAACAACCGGATAGTTATAATCTTTTGTCATTTCAAGAATAGACTCACACATTGTTTTTCGCATCGAGGGGTCTTCTTCACATTCCGAAAATTGCCCGACAATCAATCCTTTTATCTTCGACAGAATACCCGACAAGCGCAAATTCCACATCATCCGGTCTATTTTGTAGGGACTTTCTGCAATATCTTCAATAAACAAGATCCCGTTTTCGGGTAAGGACAAATACGGAGTACCTGTTAATGCGCTCAGAACCGCCAGATTTCCGCCAAACAGCCTGCCTGTAACATCTCCTTCTACATTCTGACTGTGAGGCATGACCTCGTAGCGATGCCTGCCCTCAAACATGGTTTCTCTCAGATATAAACTAGCCTGATCAGAAGGGTTTTCTGAAAGATGCCGAGCCATAGGAGCATGTAGGGAAATTATTTTTTGGCTCAGGAATGCAAGGTGTAAAGCCGTAATGTCGCTATATCCGACCAGCCATTTGGGGTGTAGTCTTACTTTTTCAAAGTTTATGTTTTCCAGCAATTGCACAACGCCATATCCACCCCGAGAGCAGAATATCAGCCTAACGTCTTCTGCATCCATTGCGTTTTGCAAATCAGACAAGCGTTGCTCCACCGTTCCGGCATATCTTCCATAGTCATTCTCTGCATGAGGTGCTATCTCCACAATCAACCCCCAGCTTTCGAGCACGCTTTTTGCCTGATGAAGATATAAAGCACCAATATTTCCCGATGGAGATACAATTATGGCTTTATCGCCTGCTTTAAGTTTTGGCGGAACAATGTAATCTGACATAAGATATAATTTTACATCAAATATAATCATTTACCTTTCCAAACCCAGAGCAAACGCATCAAAAATGAGTCTATGACTCGTCCTATAAAACCTGTAACAATTTTTTAGGACGAGTCATCTGTTTGTATTAATTAGAAACTTTAGTAAAGGTTTCGTTTCCGTCACGCCATTTTATTGTCAATTTATTGCCTGACAATATGCAAAATACGTTTACTTTGCGCCACCCATCAGTTTCATCGTATTCTTCAATTTCAATAGATGTTCGTTCGGGAGAAGTGTATTTTCTTAATTTGTATGCTCCATAATCTGTTCTTGAAAGAATATTATTTGTACCCTTTTGATAAACATATCTTTTCATTTGACTGTTCTCGAAAGTCATAACAATAGAATCGACAGATAATGTTTGCTGCCAAATCCCATTCAATAAAGAAGGGCTTACGTAGTCGTAATCATATTCCGAGTCATCGCAAGCAATAAAAAAGAAAGGAATGCATACTATAAGTAATAAATAGAGCCTGTTCATATAAAATTTATTTTAAATATTATCCTTTTTTGCACTCAATGCCGATTTTGCCAGATAAAGGATGATTGCGGCGTATGCAACCAATGCTAATATTTGCGCCCAATCTCCTTCAACCCATTCTTTATTCATGAAGTCGGCTCCGGCAAATTTCATTGTAGCACTCACAACACCCATCAACGCACCACCTGCAATAAACCCTGAGGCAAGAAGCGTTCCTTTTTCGAGGCGGGCAGTATTTAGTGCTTCATCTTTGCTTCTGCTTCCTACATACCAACTTACTGCGCCTCCTATCAACAATGGCACATTCAATTGAAGAGGAATAAACATACCCAGAGCGAAAGCCAACGCAGGCACATTAAAAAATGTCAACAGCAGAGCTATTGCCGCTCCAATTCCATACAAAATCCAAGGAGCACCTGTACCCGACATCAACGGGTCTATAACCGCCGCCATTGCATTGGCCTGAGGCGCAACCAAAGCACCTTCTCCCGTAAATCCGTAGGTTTTGTTCAATATTATCATCACACCTCCCACGGTAGCCGCCGAAACCAATGTTCCCAAAAATTTCCACGATTGCTGTTTTGCAGGTGTTGAGCCTAACCAATAACCGATTTTAAGGTCGGTAATAAAACCTCCCGCCATTGACAATGCCGTACAAACAACACCGCCTATAATCAGAGCCGAAACCATTCCGGCCGTACCTTTCAATCCTACGGCAACCATCACCACAGAAGCAAGTATCAGTGTCATCAATGTCATTCCCGAAACGGGATTTGTTCCCACAATGGCAATTGCATTTGCAGCAACCGTAGTAAACAAGAATGCGATTATAGCAACCACAGCAATTCCCACAAGGGCATATACCAGATTGTGTATCACACCCAAATAGAAGAACAGGAATGTAACAATCAAAGCGATAATTACACCTATCGAAATTATCTTCATCGGAAGGTCGCGTTGTGTACGTTTATCTACCTGAGCACCTTCCTTTTTTCCACCCTTCAATTCTTTAGAAGCCAAACCTACCGCACTCCTGATTATAGGCCACGATTTCACTATACCGATAATACCTGCCATGGCAATACCTCCAATACCTATGTGGCGAGCCATTTCAGAAAATATGTCTTCGGGGATGGCAGAGGCTATGCCTCCGGTCAATTTTCCTCCCTCAAGATATGGAGCAGGATTTATTGACTGCAAAAGAGAGTCGCCCAACAGCGGAATAAGCGGAACCAATACGAACCACACCAAAGCCGACCCGGCACAAATGATGGCTGCATATTTCAGCCCGACAATATATCCTAGTCCCAGCACCGCAGCACCAACATTCACACTGAACAAAACTTTTGCCTTGCTGGCAACCGCATCACCAAAAGGCAATACTCTGGAAGTGAAGGTTTCCGACCATGCACCGAAGGTTGCAATAACAAAGTCGTAAAGACCTCCGATCACACCTGCCATGATAAGCGGTTTTGCCTGGCTTCCGCCTTTTTCTCCCGAAATGAGGACTTGAGTAGTTGCCGTCGCTTCAGGGAAAGGATATTTTCCATGCATTTCGGAGACAAAATACTTGCGGAAAGGAATCAGGAATAGAATACCTAATATACCTCCCAGCAATGAACTCATAAACACCTGAAAGAAATTGACAGATATCTCTGGATATTTTGCCTGGAGGATATATAATGCAGGCAATGTGAAAATTGCCCCTGCCACTATTACACCACTGCTTGCGCCAATGGATTGGATGATAATGTTCTCGCCCAAGGCATTCTTGCGTTTTGTGGCACTCGAAAGTCCCACTGCTATAATAGCAATCGGAATCGCCGCTTCAAACACTTGTCCCACTTTCAGCCCCAGATAAGCGGCTGCCGCACTAAACAAAACAGCCATCAACAAACCCCAGGTTACCGACCATGGCGTCACTTCTTTCGGATTCGAATCGGCTGGCATCAGAGGTTTATATTCTTCACCCTCTTTCAATTCTCTAAAGGCATTTTCAGGTAGCCCGGTTACCTTTTCTTCTTCTGCTTTCACAAATCTATTTTTTTAAGATTAAGAATTTGTTGTTTTTTAACCCAATTGGTGCAAATCTACATTTATTTTTCGAAAGTCAGAAGAAAATAGGCTTAAGAAAGAAACCTTATCTCGTCTTATTTTGTTTACATTTGCGAATAATGTAAATTGAATATTATGAGTAAAAAGAAAATACCACAAAAAAACACCAAACGGAAAAAAAAGACAGAACTGGTTACTGCCGTAATTAATTTTTTCAATAATAATATCGACAAATCGTACAATTATAAACAAATTGCTGCCGATTTAGGTATAAAAACACAACCCGAAAAGTTACTCTTGATGAGTATACTTGACGATCTGGCCACAGACGCGTTTATTATTGTTACTGACAGGGGCAAATTCAAATCGAATACCAGAGGGCTTTTCCTTGAAGGACATTTCGAACGGAGAAGCAATGGCAAGAACTTCTTTGTGCCCGAAGATGAAGGAGAAAATATATTTGTTGCCGAACGAAACTCCAAGCATGCTATGAACGGAGACAAAGTCCGTATTCAAATGTTAGCACGGCGTAAGGGGCGTGACCCGGAAGGTGAAGTCATCGAAATTCTTGAACGTAAACAGACCCGTTTCGTAGGAACATTAAGCGTGCAAAAACACTTTGCATTTCTTGAAATGGACAGCAAGATTCTGGCTAACGACATTTTCATTCCAAGCGACAAGCTAAAGGATGGAAAATCAGGAGATAAAGCCCTCGTTGAGATAATAGAATGGCCCGAGAAAGCAAAGAACCCCATAGGCGAAGTTGTTGACATACTTGGCGTTTCGGGCACAAACGACGCTGAGATGCACGCCATTCTGGCCGAATTTGGTTTGCCATACAAGTACCCCGAAAAAGTGGAAGAGGAAGCCAATAAGATTTCGGATGTGATTACGGAAGAAGAAATTGCCAAACGTGAAGATTTCCGCCAGATAACAACTTTTACCATAGACCCTCGTGATGCCAAAGACTTTGATGATGCCCTGTCGATCCGCAAACTTGAAAACGGAAACTGGGAAGTTGGGGTACACATTGCCGATGTTACACATTATGTAGAAGAAGGAAGCATTATAGACAAAGAAGGTGAAGAACGAGCCACATCTGTCTATCTGGTAGACAGAACCATACCTATGCTGCCCGAACGGCTCAGCAATGGACTGTGTTCACTTCGCCCGAATGAAGAAAAGCTCTGTTATTCTGCCATCTTCGAGATGAACGATGAAGCCAAAGTGAAAAAATCTCGTATTGTGAGGACGGTCATAAACTCTGACCGCCGATTCACTTACGAAGAAGCTCAGGATATAATAGAAACAGGAGAAGGAGACTTTAAGGAGGAGGTGTTGACTCTCGACAAGCTGGCTAAAAAACTTCGTGCAAAACGCTTCGAAGATGGAGCAATCGCTTTCGACAGGCAGGAAGTCCGCTTCGAAATCGACGAAAAGGGAAAGCCTGTCAGCGTGTATTTCAAAGAACAAAAAGATTCGAACAAACTGATCGAGGAATTTATGCTTCTGGCAAACAGGACGGTTGCCGAATTTGTGGGAAGAGTTCCTAAAAGCAAAAAGGCTAAAACCTTTGTCTATCGTGTCCACGATTTGCCTAACCCCGATAAAATGCAAAATCTTTCCGAGTTTATCCGACGTTTTGGCTACAAAATAAAGACAGGAGGCAGCAATACCACCGTTTCTAAATCTATTAACAAGCTGTTGGACGATGTTCAGAACAAGCCGGAAGAGAACCTGATTTCAACCATCGCCATACGTGCTATGGCTAAGGCTGTTTATACAACGTCAAACATAGGTCATTATGGATTGGCTTTCGACTATTATACACATTTCACGTCTCCCATTCGCCGATATCCGGACATGATGGTTCATCGTCTGCTCACAAAATATATTGACGGAGGCAGAAGCGTCAATAAGGAACATTGCGAACAAGAGTGCAAACACTGTTCGGATATGGAACAATTGGCTTCTAATGCCGAACGAGCTTCTATCAAGTATAAACAAGTTGAATTTATGTCCGACAAAATCGGGCGCGAATTTAAAGCCATCATTTCAGGCTTAACCGAATGGGGTATTTATGCCGAAATTGAGGAAAACAAGTGTGGAGGACTCATTCCTATGCGGGAACTTGATGACGACTTCTACGAATTTGACGAAAAAAACTATCGCTTGAAGGGCAGAAGAACAAGACGCGAGTTCAGATTGGGTGAAGAAATTCAAATTAAAGTTGTGAGGGCAAATCTGGAAAGGAAACAGCTCGATTTCACATTAGTTGATTAACAGTATCTTCTTCTGACATATTATAGATAAGGAGCCATCCCCAAAAAGGATGGCTCCTTGATTTTTGATATTAATCTTGATTTTATTTCTTTATCATTTTTACAGTTTTTGCCTGTCCATCTTTTTTCACATGAAAAAAGTATACACCGGATGACAGATTCTCTAAGCGTATTGTTTCTTCAGCGCCTGCAATCTTTTGGGAGTGTACCATTGTGCCTGTTACATCCATTATTTGCAATGTGCTGTCTTCTGCATTTGCTATACGCACCACGTCTGCAAACGGATTGGGGGATATTGTCAGGTCTGAGGCAGAAACGTCTTCGATTCCGACTTTATTATACTCAAATTCTACGGTTATGGTTGATGCAGCCTCCAAGCCAAATAGTGTGAAGGTGTTTTTTGCATCACCTACTACCGAGCCATTCAGCTTCCACTCTTTCACTTTGTAGTCGGTATCGGGTGTTGCCGTGAAAACAATATATCTATCGTCTGCTATTTGATTTCCGGTAGTTATCGCCGTACCATCTACAGTAGCCGTAAGTGTACCGTTGCCGCTTACCGTATTGAAGTTGACTGCATAGTTGTTGATTTCTGACGCATACAATGTAAAACATTCATTATCTACAATTTCATTGCTTCCGTTTCTTACCGTAAAGGTTATTTTTTTACCATCAACCTCACCAAATACCCATCGTTGGCTATTGCCGTCGGAAGGGCGCATGCCGCCGAGTTGCCAATGCATAGTTCCGGCACCTTTAACGGGCGCTGCTGTACGTGTATAAGAAGATGGTGTCCAAACATTGTTTTTAACTTGTACACGACGGAACGTATGCCCATGTCCGCAGAATACTATCTGCACATTGTGTTTATCCAATACCGGACCCAATGTGGCTAAGGCAGTTGAGGTGAAAGATGAGTTAGGTATTTCGTAGTGAAGAGTAACAATCTTCCATGTTTTATCGGCATGTAGGGTCATTACCTCATCCATCCATTTTGCCTGTTCCGTTTGACGAGCAAGGGCAGTATAACCTCCACCTTTGTGTTCCCAATCCAAACCGATAACCAACATATTGCCGTATACGGTGGCGTATGAGCCGTCGCCTATTTTGTCAATATCGTAGTTGGGTGATGGCTGCAAAGTTGGATGCGCATTCAGGAATTTTATGATTTTAGCGTTTTCCGTACCCATATATTCATGATTTCCGTAAGCGGCAGTCAGGTCTATATTTGCAAAACCGGAACGCTGATCGAACAATTGCGAATAGTATGAGTGATATCCCCAATTGTTGTCGTTGTCAACAATATCTCCTACATTCAAACTGAAGAAAGGTTTTGTAGGCAATGCCTCAAGGGTTGTAGCTGCCGCCAGCCAATGAGCCATGTCGGAAGTACTGGTTGCCTGTAAATCTCCATAAGCACTGAAAGAGAATTTGTTGGTGACAGTGGTGGTGGTAAATTCCCGTGTGGGCGACCAGTTTGTACCGTCTCCCAACTGATAAATGTAGTCTGTTCCGGGTTCTAATCCGGTAACTGTAACCTTACTGCCTTTGGTGACTGCGTTTCCGGCATCAAACTCAAGTATTTCGGAAATACCGGTGTGTTGTACGAAACTACTTTCTCCGTCTGCTTTTTTTGCAATCTTTATAATGACGGGATCTAAAGTTGTAACAGGATTCGACATCCATACAATGGTTTTCGATGTGGTTGGGTCGATAGTTGTACCGGAACGTATGGACGATGGGATATTTGTCAACTGTGGGGTTAATGTCCGCACTATGCTTGTATATGAGAATTTGCCATCTTTTCCGGCATACATATCAATGGCTTGCTGAGATGTGGTGAAGTTGAATAATGCCACACCGTTTGCGTCTGTTGTTCCCGAAATGGAATTGGCATATACAGTAGCGCCTGACACGGGATTTCCGGAAAGGTCGGTCACCAATACTTCTCCGTCAGTTCCTACAATGCGTTTAAGAACTGTAAAATTATAAGTTGACAATGCGGGTTTTGAAAAAGCGGCAAATAATGAGAATGGTTCGGTTACATCATCGCTATATTTTGCAGTTGACAAAACAGGATTGCACCTGATCGCATCGCTGGAGATACAGCTTTCAGGAATGTTTATCTTAATGGTGGCAAGAGTCTCCACTGCAGAGGCCGTATGATCATTTTCCAGATGTATTGTCAGTTGGCGGCTGGTGGTGTTGAAATTGAAAGATTTGTTCGTAACCGATGGCGCAAATACAACACCGTTTGTTGCATCGATAGAACCAAGCGTACCCAATTCGATAGTAATATCCAATTCTTTAATGTCTTGAGATTTGTTGGTGTTTATTTTCATTTCAAACATGTTGCCAACGTGCGCTTCATTGTCAGGCACAAGTGTAATGGTAGTAGCTTCTACACTAGGGTCGTCTACCGTAAATGTAGCCGTGCTAGTTTGCATATTCCCGAAATTGTCTTCTACATGTGCCACAACCGTATGTGTTCCATTACGCAACTTCAAGCCCGTAAGTGTTGCTGTGGTGGCATCCGACGTAAAGTTGGCGTCTCCGGTTTTATAAAGAACCCCGTCTACCGTAAAGCAGGCACTGGATGCGTTTATTCCGCTGCTCTCGGCACTGCCTCCGGTATCACTATATGCAGCCGACAGTGTAATTGCTCCTGTCTGAAGGGTTGCGCCGGATAATGCTGTGCCGTTTCCTGTCAAACTGCTTATCGTAGGCTTGCTTACGTCTTCCGCAACAGTAGTAACACGGATGTTATCAATAATGAAATAGCCTTTTGTCAATTGTTTTCCTCCGGTTCCCGAACCCGCTTGAAGAAGCCTGAACATTCCGTAAGAAGGTGTTGTTTTGGAAGGAGGTCCCATCTTTTTATTCGTATGGTCAGCAGGGATAATAAATTCGTGATATTTCCATCCTGTCCAATAGGTGTATGATATTTCATTTCCGAAGACAGTAATATATCCTGCATCTACACCCGGAGTGCTACCCGGAGGCGTAAATTGTTGAAGTCTGAACCAGATATTCTTTTCACATTCGGGGGAAGCATAAATCCACATACCGATTTTTCGTTGCGATACGGAAGATGCAGGGATGACATAGGCGTCACCCGGAGGCGAATAGAGACAGGCCAGCGTTTGGTTTGATTGAGCTTCGGTTAAGTCCCAGTTGAGTTTTACGGCATACCTGCCAAAACGTACCGGGTCTCCATTGTCAGCGTCCATCAGTTCAACGCTCACCTTTTCGCCACGGCCGATGGTGTTGGTTGTCCATCCGGTAACATCTCCATCTTCAAAATCCATAAGTAACAGGGCATTCGGATCAACTCCGGGCCCGGTAGTGGGTTGAGCTTGCAGCGTTGCCAGCCCCGACATCCAGAGTAGTAACATGAACAATACAACTGCCATTCCGGCCAATTTTGTTGTTTTCATACTGTGAATAAATTAAGGTTATAAATAAAAATTGAGTATATGTAATTGATTTCAGATAATTATTGAGATCTTCTAAATGAGGAGTCAAACAGGCATGTTTATCTTTTTTAGGATATGTGTTTACAAGACTTAACAAGAAGTTTGTTTCGGAAAGGTACATGGAGTCACACTCTTTGTATTTTCTACAACAACTGTAAGTGGTTGATTTTGAGTGATATTAAAAGATTAGAGTAGTGTTTTTTTCATAGGCGTCATATTTACTTTAGCATTAAATTTTACAGGTACAAGGTATATGCTGAGTATTAAATAAAATACAATCAGGCTTTAGGTGTCATAAATTTATATCAGATATTTGTACCACAAATAAAAAATTAAGTTAAATAAAAGAAAAATCACTATATTTATAATATTTATACAAATATTCATTTTAATTAATGATTAACTATTTTTATTTGTAAATAGGAGAGGCTTTTGTTTAGGTATGGATGATAATTCAGGATTAATACACAAGTGTTTGGCTAGAGTATTGAAAATCCGTTGACTTGGAGCAACCAGTATTCCAAATAAAAAACCGTTTCTGAAAATAAACAGAAACGGTTTTCGATATAATGTATTCAAAAATATGAAGGGTGGAAAACGGGGCTCGAACCCGCGACCTTCGGAACCACAATCCGACGCTCTAACCAACTGAGCTATGACCACCATATTGCTTTAGCGGTGCAAAGATAAATAATTTTACAATTAATGCAAACGAAACTTATTAAAAAAAACAAACATTTATTTACCTGACCGGATTATTTGTTCAATGACTCTATTTCTGCATTGCGTGCGTTTATCTCAAGATCAGAAACTTCTTTTTCCAATTGTTCCTGCAGCTTTTCAAGACGCAGTATTTCGGAAGACATAACCGACTTATTTCCCCCCGAAACGGTTGCATAGGCATTCCTTTGTTCGTTTAATTCATTCTCCACTTTTGCTAGTTCGGCCTTCTTTTCCCGTGCGCTTGAATAAAGATTTTTTGCCTTTGCATTTTTAAAGTCATTATAAAAATAATATGTGATTCTATCGTTTATAACGAACTCAAAATCATAATTTGGAGTATTTTCAGATACCACAACCTTATTGGCACGAACTTTCAACTGAGAATAATCGACCTCTGCCAGCCATGTATCTTTTATTGAAGATATACGAGCCCTGTTTGCCAGATATGTTTCGTCTTCCGACTCTATCATAGAAACCTCTTTGTTGGGAATGAATGTGTAGACACAAACTTTTCCTTCCTGCTGATAACGGTCTGTGGCAAACCACCCTACCCCTTTTTCTTCGTCAATCACCATCAGGTAATCATTGAAAGGCGAATTGAAAGGCATATTCAATCGTTCCGGTGTCAGGTACGAATCGTTATTCATATTATAACGAGTTACATACAAGTCATACCCGCCCATTCCCTTTTCGTCTTCTGCCGAAAAGTAGGTAGTAACGCCGTCGGTCATCACGAACACATAATTTACGTTCCCCGATAATCCGAATTTATTTTTGTCCAGTTCTTTTTCATTGCCATATCCATCAATCAACTTATCCATTGAATATAGCGAATAGAAACTCTCCATAGGTTGACCAAAATAAATACGACTGCCTTTTTCATTAAAATAGACTGTTGAATTTACTTTTACGTTTGCATCAAACACCTCATCAAAATATTTAAGGGAGCCTCCACCCGGACTTAGTTTGTAAGCCGACAATAAATCCGATTTGTCAACCACAATGCTATCTATGATCTGAATATTCTCGGTACGATTCACAAACCGCTTCACCACTTCCATATCTTTTCTCCGGTCTTCAACTACGCTCAAGGCGGCTTTGTCCCTCCGCTTCACAGTGGCATATTGCGAATATTCTTTTTCCGCATCCGAAAAACGATACAATGCGGCATAAACATCCCCCAGATAAAGATGCACTTCGGGTTGTTTTTTCTTATCCACTTTCTGAAACAACTCCACTGTCTTGCTTAGGTCTTGCTTCGTGTTCAGCAAACTCACCCCATACTGAAGATTAACAGTAGGGTCGGAAGAATGAGCACCATATATTTTCTCGAAATAAGGTATTGCCTCAGCATATTTCTTTTCGTTGAAAAGGTCGTTCGCTTCGTCCAGCAAGTCTTGCGCCTTAACCGAAGAAAAGGACACTAGGCACAACACGAAAAGGCTACAAATATATTTTACATTTAGTGATCTCATAATCTATTATTAGTAATTGACAGAAATTAATAATACCTTTCCAGTAGGGATCTATTCCACCCGAAAGATGTACAAAACAATAAATTAGGTCTGTAATCTTATTTTGATTTCAAAGATAGCAATTTTATGAAAACTATGCAGAACCTCGCAAAATGAAGTCTTCGCAAACAATTTTAAATAACCCGTAGTGTATTTAGAAAACAAAAGATAACTAACTGAAACATAGCACATATTTACATTGTCATTGAGTCGCCTTCGCTCCTCGAACATTGTCATTCTGAGTGCAACGAAGGATCTGGATTGAAATACACAGATTTTTCACTTCGTTCAAAATGACAAAACAGATATAAATCTTATAATAATTGAATTAACATCAAAGTCTTAGATGCACTACGGATTCTAAATATTCCTTTTTTATCAAAATAACACTCATACTGATATAATTTACCTTAACTTTGCATGTAATCCAATCAATTTGAAGCCAAAATGTTGAAAAAAAGCACTTTTATAATATTTATATTAATGTCACTAATACCTACATCAAAAATTTCAGGAACAACACTTACTCTTCACGAACTGATTCCCGGAGGCAATAATTATAAAAAATTCCGTCCTCAGTTACCGGAAAACATTTTGTGGTGGGGAGACAAAGCCATATACATACAAAACGATACCATCCTGCAAATTCCGTTAAGCGAAAAAGAAACGGAAACAGTGCTGTTTACGTTGGATGATTTAAACAAAAAGTTCGGAAAAGCAGATCAAAAAGCGGAAAAAATAACGGATATATATTTCCCCGCAAATGGGTCAAATATAATTTCTTTCAAACCTATCCCAACAGAAGGAGACGAAAACATATCAAGGCTATATTACGATCTCGAAAAGGATGAATTTGTATCGTCTTACGAACTCTTTTATTTGCGGGATGCTGCGAACTTAGATTTTTCACCTTGGGGAGATAAACTTGCCTACACAATTGACAATAAACTGTATATTTCAATAGCAGGAAACAAAGAAACACATAACCCCGTGTGTATTCAGAGCGAAGAGAAAGGGGGCATATCTTACGGATCGGGGGATGTGCATAGAAATGAGTTCGGAATAACAAAAGGAACATTTTGGAGTCCCGACGGAAATAGCCTTGCCTTTTACAAGATGGATGAATCGATGGTTGAAGATTATCCTTTGGTCGATATTTCGGCGCGCGAAGCAAAACTAAAAAACATAAAATATCCGATGGCAGGAATGGCTAGCCACAAAGTATGGTTAGGCGTGAGAAATGTAAACGAAGAAGAGGCTCTGACGGAGATATTGGACACAGATGCAAAAGGGGAAAAATATCTTACGAATATTGCCTGGAGTCCCGACAGCAAAAGTATCTATATTGCAGAGCTCAACAGAGCGCAAGATACGATGTTCCTGAACAGGTATAATGCAAAAACTTTGAAACTGGAAACGACTATCTGCACAGAAACTCATCCGAAATTTGTGGAACCCGAAAACCCTGTTTTATTTCTGAAAAATAACCCCAACCAGTTCTTGTGGCAAAGCGAAAGGGACGGATACAATCACCTTTATCTTTATTCGGTTTCGGGAAAACTACTGAAACAATTGACAAAGGGAAACTGGGAGGTTACTTCCGTCGTAGGATTTGACAGTAAGGGAGACAATGTTTTGATCGTTTCGACAGAAGAATCGCCTCTTGAACGGCACATCTATAAAGTAAACCTGAAAACAGGAAAGCGCATAAAACTAACAACCGAAGCGGGAGTTCATAATCCGCAGATGAGTGCATCGGGCAGATACATTATCGACACATTCAGTTCTCAGTACAATCCCGGTAAGGTTGCCGTTATCGACACCAGAAACAACAGTTCGTATGTTTTTTGCGAGACTGAAAGCCCGTTTAAGGACTACATTCTGCCCGAAATAACTATCGGATCGATCAAAGCTGATGATGCGAAAACCGACTTGTATTACAGATTGGTGAAACCTGTCGATTTTGATGCTTCAAAAAAATATCCGGTCATTGTATATGTGTATGGAGGACCTCACTCACAGTTAGTCAACAATTCGTGGATGGCACAAGTCAGAGGGTGGGATATTTATATGGCACAGTTGGGCTATGTTGTTTTCACTCTGGACAACAGGGGAACCTACCACAGAGGCTTTGACTTCAAAAGCATTATCCATCGCCAATTGGGCGTGGTGGAAACCCAAGATCAGATGAAAGGTGTAGAATTTCTGAAGTCGTTGCCTTATGTAGATGCCGACCGCATTGGCGTGCATGGTTGGAGTTACGGCGGATTTATGACATTAAACCTGATGCTTCGCCACCCCGAAACCTTTAAGGCTGGCGTTGCGGGCGGACCTGTAACCGATTGGAAATATTACGAAGTGATGTATGGCGAACGATACATGGACACCCCTGATGAAAACCCCGAAGGATATAAAGATTCCAATATGGTAGACCGGGCGGGCGACTTGCAAGGGCGTTTATTGCTCATTCATGGCGACGAAGACCCAACGGTGGTGATGCAAAACAGCATGCAGTTCTTGAAATCGTCCGTTAAAAAGGGTACACACCCCGATTTTTTCGTTTATCCGGGACAAGGGCATAATATGACAGGACTGGATCGCATTCACCTGTATGAACACGTTACCCGGTATTTTGAAGATTTTTTGAAGTAAAGAATCAGAAACCCTTAACAATTTTCATTTTAACTATTTGTCATGCTTAAAAAACGAAGCGTGATGAGAAAACTTTGTGCCTAATCAAAAAAAAGATTGGACAGCATCTCGATAGATAAAAGCAATGTCTCATTTCTTGAAGGCAATACCTTTCATGTCAATACATTATCTGTATCAGCAAAAAACGGTTTATGTGAATTTTAACTAAATATTCAACAAAACCATAACTTCGCTGTTAATTATTTTAGGAATATACTCGTAGTGCATTAAAAAATAAAAGGCAACAGATTGAAAGATAATACATAATCATCTTGTCATCCTGAGTAAAACGAAGGATCTAAGACTAAAAGCCCAGATTCTTCACTTCGTTCAGAATGACAGTTCAAATAAAAATTTCATTATGAATGCTTTAACATTAAAGCTATAAATGCACTACAGGTGGAATATATAAAATTAAAAGACAAAACATTATGAAAATCGGATTTGTAGGTCTAGGCAAAATGGGCGGTAAAATGGTTGAACGCCTTTTGAATCACGGGCACGAAGTAGTGGTTTACAACCTGACAGAAAAAGAAGTGGACGAAGCGGTGAGCAAAGGTGCAATCGTATCTGCCAACTTGCACGACTTGGTGAGCAAACTGGAAGGCCGTAAACTGGTATGGCTGATGGTTCCTGCCGGAAAACCTGTGGATGAGAATATTGTCGAACTGACTTCTCTACTCGGAAAAGATGATATTATTGTGGACGGAGGCAACAGCTACTGGCGCGAATCTGTTGAAAGAGGTAAAAAAATAGCCGAGAAAGGCATTCATTATATCGACTGCGGAACAAGTGGCGGTGTATGGGGACTTCAAAACGGATATTGCTTGATGTATGGCGGTGAAAAAGGTGCGTGCGATTTTGCAGAGCCTATTTTCAAATCACTTGCTCCCGAAAGCGGTTACATACGTTGTGGCGAAAGTGGGTCGGGACACATGGTGAAGATGATACACAATGGCATCGAGTATGGCATGATGCAGGCTTATGCCGAAGGATTCGAAATCATGAGAAAATCTCCTTACGATGTCGATCTGGAGAAAGTTTCACGGGTATGGATGCAAGGTTCGGTAGTGCGCTCGTGGCTGCTTGAACTTATAGGCAATGCTCTTGAAGGCAATGAAGACCTGAGCGGAATCAAGCCTTATGTTTCAGACAGTGGCGAAGGTCGTTGGACTGTGCAAACAGCAATGGATTTCGACGTGCCTGCACATGTAATCACGGCATCGCTATTCACACGTTTCGAATCGAGAGATAATGATTCGTACGCTTACAAACTGCTGTCTGCCCTAAGGAATCAATTTGGCGGGCACGAAATGAAAAAAGACAAATGATGAAAAAGAAACCGGAAGATCAGGTATTGGTTATATTCGGAGCTTCGGGCGACCTCACATACAGGAAGCTGATTCCGGCAATATTTGATCTGTATATACAAAAATCCCTACCCGACAGGTTTGCTATATTGGGTGTTGCCCGCAGCCCTTTTTCGGACGACTCGTTCCGTGAAAAGATGGCTGACGGAATACGGCAGTTTGCATCGAAAAGAGATGTGGATGAAGAAAATATATCCGATTTCCTGAATCTGCTTTTCTATCTGTCTATCAATACGGACGAGGCTTCCGATTATTCGAAATTGAAAGAGCGGTTGCTGAAAATGGATTCGGACTACGATACAAAAGGAAATTATTTGTTCTATCTGTCTACGCCTCCGAATCTCTATCCACTGATTCCAAAATTTCTTGCCGAGCAGGGACTGAATAGTGAAGACGGAAAAATAAGAAGGATAATTATAGAAAAGCCTTTCGGTACCGATCTGCAATCGGCTAAAGAGCTGAATGCTTCGTTGTTGACCGATTATGATGAAGGCCAATTGTACCGGATGGATCATTATCTGGGAAAAGAAACGGTTCAGAATATGCTGGTGACTCGTTTTGCCAACGGTTTCTTTGAGCCGTTGTGGAACAGAAACTATATCGATCATATAGAGATAACTGCCTCCGAGAGTTTGGGTGTGGAAAACAGAGGTGGCTATTACGACCATTCGGGAGCATTGCGTGATATGGTTCAAAACCATTTGATGCAGCTTGTAGCACTTGTGGCAATGGAGCCGCCCAGTGTTATAGAATCGGATGCAATAAGGAACGAGAAGCTGAAAGTTTATCAGGCTATCCGTCCGTTTACGGAAGCGGATATAGAAAGCAATGTGATAAGAGGTCAATATCTGGCAGCAAAAGTAAAAGGGCAGCCAATGCAGGGTTACAGGGAAGAAAAGGGGGTTGATGCCAACTCAAGGACTGAAACTTATGTGGCGATGAAGCTATTTGTCGACAACTGGCGATGGAGCGGTGTGCCGTTCTATATCAGAACAGGGAAGCGTATGCCTACCCGGGTATCGGAAGTGGTTGTTCATTTCCGCCCTACACCGTTAAAACTTTTCCCTGAAAATGAAGGGTATGTGAGCGAAGGGAATGTACTTGTATTAAGGATACATCCCGATGAGGGAATCCTGTTGAAAACGGGAATGAAAATTCCGGGGGCAGGCTATAAAGTGAAGGAAGTCAATATAGACTTTCATTACAGTCAGTTGCAAGATACTTATGTTCCGGGAGCATACGAACGGCTTCTGCTCGATGCTATGCTCGGCGATTCTACTTTATATTCGAGAGGGGATGCCATAGAGGAAACATGGGAGATAGTGCAACCGATACTTGACTATTGGAACTCGAACCCGGATGCCCCGCTGTACGGTTATCCTTGTGGTTCGTGGGGACCGGAATGTGCTGATAGTTTGATTGAAGGTGAAAATAAGACATGGCGTTATCCGTGTAAGAATTTGTCGGACGATGGAATATATTGTGAACTATGAACAATGAAACAATTTACATATACGAAGATGTGCAAAAACTGGCGGAAGATTTCACATCTTTTCTGAGGAGGGAACTAAAAAAAAGGCGGGAGCTGAATCTTTCCCTTTCGGGAGGCTCTACACCTAAAGCTCTTTTCAACTATTGGGCAGATAATTGCAAGACGGGTATAAATTGGCAAAAGGTTCGTTTCTATTGGGGAGACGAACGCTGTGTTGTGCCCGACGACCCGATGAGCAATTATGGAATGACCAGAGATCTGCTCTTTTCAAAAGTTAGTGCTATCGACAAAAACAATATTTTCCGTATTCATGGCGAAAATGAAGCGGAAGACGAGGCTAAAAGATACTCAGAGATTTTAGATGAGAATTTGCCTAAAAAAAACAATTTCCCTGTGTTTGATATTATGATGTTAGGATTAGGGGACGACGGACATACGGTTTCTATTTTTCCCGACCATATCAATTTTTGGGATAGCCACTCCAACTGTATTGTGGCAAGGCATCCCGAATCGAAGATGTACAGGATAAGCCTTAGCGGGAAAGTTGTGAACAATGCCGAAAATATAGTGTTTCTTGTCACCGGAAAAAACAAGGCTGAAATAGTAAGGAATATTATCCAGCAACGGGCAGAATATAAGGAAATCTATCCCGCTGCCAGAGTAATACCAAATTATGGAAACTTGTATTGGTTTTTAGACAAAGAAGCTGCCAGCCTGCTTTAGAGTTTCAGGTATTGTCATTCTGAACGTAGTGAAGAATCTGTTGCTTACTGAAGATATAGACAACCCAGATACTTCGTTTCACTCAGGATGGCAAGAAAGAAGTTTTTGAGCTACCTCTTTCAATCCAGGGTGATTTCCTTGCCCATATAGAAATCCAGAATTTTGGCTCTGAACAGAAAATCGTATTTAGCCTGAATCAATCCCGATTTGCTCGAAATCAGTTTGGTTTGAGCCTGATCGTATTCGTATACGGTCGATTTGCCGACCTCATATTTTTCCTTCGCATATTTGAACGATTCGGCGGCAGCGTCTAATGATTTTTCGCTCGAATCGTACTTAGCCTGTGCCGCCACAGCACTTTGATATGCTTGCTGAATCTCTTTGAAAAGAGCCAGTTTTGTATTGTCAAGCGAAAGCTCGTTATTCTGAATCTTCAATCGTGCCGCCCTTACCTGATTTCGTGTCTGAAAACGGTTGAAGATGGGGATGCTTAATGTCAAGCCTATATATTCACCGCTGTTATGGTTCAACTGGTCGAAGAAACTTTCGTTGTTCATCCCGTTCACATGCAAACTGCGGGTGCTGTATCCGAGATTTAGGTTCAGAGTAGGATAGTAACCTGCCTGGGCAACCTTCAACGATTTTTTGCTGCTTTCGATGTTATACTCAGCCTCTTTCACCTGAGGTTTCACGTTTATGGCAGTTCTGTATATCTGATCGACAGGTAAAACGCTAGCCAGATTATTTTCTATCACATCCGCCACAACAGGCACTTCTATGTCGAAGTTGCTATTATCTTGCAAATTCAATGCTTGTGCCAGATTGAGAAGGCTGAGGTCTAAATCATTTTTTGAGTTTACAACATTCAGTTCGTCACCGGCAAGTTGAGACTTTATGTCGAATAGCTGAGATCGTGCCACTTTTCCGCTTTCCACTAAAATGGAAGTCTGCTCAACCTGTTTTTGCGTCAGTGAAGCCTGCTCTTCGTACACTCTTAATATTTCTTTTTTGAAAAGCACATCCAGGTAATAAGATGTCACCTGCAAAGCGATATCGTCTTTAACTCTTTTCAATCCTTCAATGGCAGCACTCAGGTTCAACTCCTTGGCTTTAACTTCGTTCGGTATTTTGAATCCTGTAAATATAGGCGTATTGGAAGACACATTGAAAGATGTTCCCGAACTATTGCTCGACACATAACTCTTAGACGCTTCCGAATAAGCATTTCCAAAGTTGAACTCCTGGTTCACGCTTGCGCTTAAATCGGGCAGCCTGCTGTTTTTGCTTGTGCTCAGCTCTATTTCCGAGTTTTTAACCGTAAGGTCTTGTTGCTTTATCTCGATGTTGTTTTCGATGGCGTAGTCGATACACTGCCTTAACGTCCATTTGGTTTGCGCCTGCACTAATATAGCCGCAAGAAGAAAACATCCCGTAATTATATATTTTTTCATTGTAACGATAAATTAAATTATTCATGAGGCGGGTGCTCTCCGCTACCTTCCTCTTCTTTCTTTGCATACGGGTCAATCACATTGCCACGCACTTTGTCGCCCTTGTTCAATCCCGATTTCACTTCAATTTTAACTCCATCCGACAATCCCACGTTGATTAGCTTCTTTTCAAATTCCTGCTTGGGTGTTTCCGTCTTCACAACATACACATAAGCCGAGTCGTTGCTGAATGTAACCGAACTTTCGGGGATAGTTAATACCTGAGAGGCTTTAGCAACCACGATCTCGGCATTTGCGCTATATCCCGCACGGATATATACACTATCGGGAATACGTGCTGCGGCCTTGATTTCGAACAAAACTGCGCCGCTTTCCTCGGTTCCCTTCGGGGCGATGTATTCCAGATTTGCATCAAATTTTTTGTTTTCGATTGCGCCAATAGTTAATTTCATGGGCATATTCACATGGATACGGTCTACTTCCGTTTCATCAATTTTTCCGATAAAAATCATGTCGTTCATGTTGGCAATGGTAGCTATTGTTGTTCCGTCATTAAACGT
Source organism: Dysgonomonas sp. 520 (assembly GCF_010501095.1). Lineage (GTDB taxonomy): Bacteria > Bacteroidota > Bacteroidia > Bacteroidales > Dysgonomonadaceae > QVMP01. The sequence goes on from NZ_QVMP01000028.1 coordinate 28,195, forward strand.
ATTTGCCTGAATAACCGAGTTTCCCACCTTTACGGGAACATCCAGAACCATGCCGTCGATGGTGGCACGTATTTGGGTGTTGCTATATTGTGCGGTAGACTTGGATATACCCGTTTTCACGATATCCAGATTGTCTTGGGCTGTTCTCAACTCTTCACGGGTATTGTTATAGTCGGCCTGCGATTTGTCCATTTCTTCTTTAGCGATAACACCTTTTTCAAACAGTTCCCGTTGGCGGTCATATTTCGTTTTTTCGAGGTTCAGGTTGATTTTTGCCAGATTGACACGAGACTCCGCCGAATTGAGCTGCGAAACATCGGGGATAACTTTCACCACTGCAATTACCTCTCCTGTTTTCACAAAGTCGCCCGCCTCTTTCCTTATTTCGGTGATGATACCTGAAATCTGTGGCTTTATCAATATCTCGTCTCGGGGCGACACATTACCTGTTGCTACGGATGTGTTTTCAATGTCGCTGGTTTCTACAACCACCACCTCGTAGAGAGTTTCTTTACCCATCGAATTCTTTATTATCAAGTAAATCGGGATAATTACCAATAGCCCTAAAAATATAAAGAGCACAATTTTTAAAACCTTTTTCATAATAAATAAGTTACAAGTTACGAGTAAACGAGTTACAAGTTATTTTAATTTTTTTATATCTATTCTATTCATCTCTGATGGCATCAATTGCTTTTATCTGCAACGCCCTCGAAGCAGGTAGCAATCCGGCCAACAATCCCGAAACAGACAGTATAAGCAAGGCGGCAAGAGCCTTTCCTATGGATATGAAAGGAGGAATAAAGAAAGAATCTTCTGTTCCCATCATCATTCCTTGCCTTATCAATTCGAGTATCAGTACGCCCAATGCAAGTCCAAGGAATCCCGCAATGAAAGTAAGCACAAGGCTTTCGCTCATAATTTGAGTCAATATTGATCTCGGTTTTGCGCCTAATGCCCGACGTACTCCTATTTCGCGAGTCCTTTCCCTTACCGTTACAAGCATAATGTTCATAATACCGATTATTCCCGACAGTAATGAACCCATCCCTACAATCCAAATTAAAATCTCCACACCCAACGACAAGTAAGTAAACATCTTGAATTGTGTTTCTAAGTTTATACTCATCACTGCTTTTTTGTCGTCAGGAGCAATATTGTGATTCTTCTTAAGAATTTCGGTAATTTGAGTTTCCAATACCGAAACCTCGTAGCCGGGTTTGGCGGTACATCCCATGAAATAGATTACATCTCCCAGATTGTAAGCCTGTTGCATGGTGGTAAAAGGAATATATACAGATGATTCCACATCTCCCCCAATGCTGGCATTGGATTTAGGTTTCATCACCCCTACAATCTGGAAGTAAATGCCATTTGCCTTGATATAGTGCCCTATGGGGTTTTCTCCTTTATCAAAAAGCGCCTCATATACTTTTTTTCCTATCATACAGGATTTTCGATTGTACTTAATATCCAAGTCGTTAAACAATCTGCCGTTGAGAACATATTGCTGTTCAATTTTGAAATGATCGGGATATACCCCCCTCACCTCGGAAGTGAATGTGCGCTGTCCTCTGACAACATTCTTTGCCCCATTATGACCAAACAGCATGGGCGATATGTATTCCAGTGCAGTGGCTCTTTGCTTTATCACCTCAAGGTCACGGTTGTTCATATTCCACGAACGACCTTTTCGGAATCCTTTATAAGGCTCACTTGTTAAACGAGATGCAAAGAAACACGAGTTAACGGCAAAACCATCCACTTGTTTTGCAATTCCACCGGTGAAAGAGTTTCCTAATCCCAGCAGAATAACAAGCATAAATATGCCCCAGAACACGCCAAATCCGGTGAAGATACTCCGTGTTTTGTTGCGGGATATTGTTGCCCATATTTCTTGCCATTTATCTATATCGAACATAATTTATTAGTTACAAGTAGACGAGTAAACAAGTTGTTGTTGCTTCGTATTATTCTTAGTTTTCATTTTTTTCTTATCGACTTATTCTGCCCGCATTGCTTCTATCGGTTTCACCCTTACTGCTTTTATCGCAGGAATCAATCCTGCTATTACACCTGCAATGATCAGGGTAACTGTTGCACCTATCACCGCATCCATCCCCACAGTAGGGTCTGCGAAAAACACAGGCTTATCGGGTGAACTTGGACCTCCGGCTCCCATTGCCGTCCCGATTAAGTCCATCAGGCCTAATCCGAAGATCATGCCTATGTATCCGAAGATAGCAGTTATCATAATGGATTCAAGAACAACAGATTTCAGTATAGAAATGGGCGATGCTCCGATTGCCTTACGTATGCCGAATTCTTTAGTCCTTTCTTTCACGGTTATCAGCATAATGTTGCCAACCCCCACCACACCTGCAATGAGTGTGAATAGCCCGATAGCCCACATAGCTATGTTGATTGCCCAAAATATTGTTGTTGCTTGTGCAGCATGTTCGGCAGTGTTCTGTATGTAGATGGCAGACCGGTCTTTCGGATCAAATTTATGTAGCTTACCCAATTTGTCACGAAATATATCTTCAAATTCTTTACTTTTCTCAACCGAATTGAGAGACGGAACAACAAACTCTATCTTGTCCATCCCATAAAATTTTCTGTAAAGAGCCTGTCCCGTGGTGAATGGAATATAAGCCGGAGGACTTCCCATACTGCCTTCGTCTTTGTATACACCCACAACCTGATATGCAATGCTGTCGGCAACCACATACTGCCCGATAGGACTGGCTCCCTTGAAAAGTATTTCTTTCATTTCGGGACTGATAACTATTTCCTTTCTCAGACGATCTAAATCCGATTGGTTGATGAATCTTCCTTCCGAAATGGTCAGGTTGTAAATAAATTCGGCATCAGGGTAAACGCCTCTGAGCGTCCAAGCTCCATATTCCTTATTATGAGACAAATTCACCGATTTGTTGAGAACCGGAGTTATATGCGAAACCCCATCCAGTTCCTTTTCAATCAGGTGCATATCTTTATAGTCGAATTTTATCTGACGATCGAGGGGGAAACCCGCATAAGGCAGGGTGGTGTATCCCGGATAAAGCCCGATCGTGTTTTGTGCCCGGCGCGAAAAATTGGATGTGACCCCGTTCTTTAATCCCGTTCCGGCTCCCAGTAAAACTATCAGGATGAAAATGCCCCAAGCGATAGAAAAACCCGTCAAAAAAGTACGCAACTTATTTTGCTTGATGGTGAGGAATATTTCTTTTATCGAATCTGTATCAAACATGACCTTTACTCTATTGACAGTGATTTGGGATGTTCATTTATTTCAATCGAACCTATTATTCCGTCTTTTATGTGTATGATGCGGTCGGTTGCATCGGCAACAGCCTGTTCGTGCGTAACAATTATCATTGTGATCCCTTCCGCAGTGTTCAGGTTTCTCAATATATCCATCACTTCGGCCGATGTTTTGCTATCCAAAGCTCCTGTCGGTTCATCGGCAAGTATTATCTGAGGGTTGGATATTAGTGCCCGTGCAATAGCCACACGCTGTTTTTGTCCTCCCGACAATTCGTTGGGCAGGTGATTTGCATGGCTCGCCAACCCTAGTTTATCAAGATACTCAAGGGCGATAGCATTACGTTTCTTCCGGTTCACACCTCTGTAATAAAGGGGCAAGGCAACATTTTCCACTGCATTCTTAAACGATATAAGATTGAAGGACTGAAAGATGAACCCGATTTTCTGATTTCTGAGTTCGGCGGCTCTGGTTTCGTTCAGGTTTTTTATCAAAACATCATCAAGATAGTATTCTCCCGTATCGTAATTGTCCAGTATTCCAAGAATATTCAACAACGTTGATTTTCCCGATCCGGATGCCCCCATAATAGAGAGGAATTCTCCCTTATGAACATCAAGATCAATGCCCTTTAATACGTGTAGGGGCGAAACTCCGTAGTATGTCTTGTTTAAGTTTCTTATTTTTATCACTTTGTCTTGATTTAATCCGTAATAACTAAATAAATAATGCTAAAAACTCCCGATTGATATTACATTTACATTTTATATGTCGTCGTAGTAAAAAAAATATCACACCTAAATATAATTTTATTTTTTTGTTTTATATTTGTAGTCTACTTTTTCTATAAAAATCTCCTCGAAGGAGACAGAGAAATATTAAGGTCGCAGACTTAATTCATAGCTAGAGTTAGCAAAGCAAGTTTTTAGTAGGTTATATATAGATACATATCGTTAAGTTCTTTCAATTACTTATTTAAATATTACCAAATATATGTGTGGAATAGTTGGGTATATAGGATACAGAGACGCTTATCCTATACTTATTAAAGGGCTCCATAGGCTCGAATACAGAGGTTATGATAGTGCAGGGGTTGCACTGATAAACAACGACAGCAAACTCTCGGTTTACAAGGCTAAAGGCAAGGTACAGGATCTGGAAGATTTTGCGAAAGACAAAAACATCACAGGAACAATAGGAATTGCGCACACACGTTGGGCAACTCATGGCGAGCCAAGCAATGCAAATGCACACCCCCACTATTCTCAGTCGGAATCATTGGCTCTTATTCATAACGGCATCATTGAAAACTATACCGTTCTGAAAGCGGAATTAACCTCGAAAGGTTATACTTTTCACAGTAGCACCGACACGGAAGTGCTTGTGCAGCTGATTGAATATATAAAAAGTACAAACCACTGCGATTTATTTACGGCTGTGCAGTTAGCTTTGAATCAGGTGATTGGAGCTTATGCCATTGCCGTGATAGACAAGAGCGATCCCGATCAGATTATAGCAGCACGCAAAAGCAGTCCGCTTGTAGTAGGCATCGGTGAAGATGAGTTCTTCCTCGCTTCGGACGCTTCTCCTATTGTAGAATATACAAACAAGGTTATATATCTTGAAGATGAGGAAATAGTGGTGATAAGAAGAGGCGAAGAGCCAAAAATTGTGACCATCTCGAATGTTGTATCAACTCCTCATATACAGGAACTTAAATTAAGTTTAAGCCAGTTGGAAAAAGGGGGCTACCCTCACTTCATGCTGAAGGAGATATTTGAGCAACCCGAAACTCTGCAAAGCTGTATGAGTGGGCGTATCAATGTGGAGGGAACAAACGTCACACTGTCGGGGATTATAGATTATAAAGAGAAATTTGTCAATGCACGCCGCATCATCATAATAGCCTGTGGAACCTCGTGGCATGCCGGACTGATAGGTGAATATCTGATAGAAGAATATTGCCGCATCCCTGTTGAGGTGGAATATGCGTCTGAGTTCAGATACCGTAATCCTGTTATTTTTCCGGACGATATTGTTATAGCAATTTCCCAATCGGGAGAAACTGCCGATTCGCTTGCAGCCATAGAGCTTGCCCGTAAAGCAGGAGCTTTTGTTTACGGGGTTTGTAATGTAGTGGGTTCATCCATTCCTCGGAATACCGATTCCGGGTCATACACCCATTGCGGACCGGAAATCGGAGTGGCTTCTACAAAAGCATTCACTGCGCAGGTAACAGTTCTGGCGATGATGGCGTTGGCAATAGCCAAAGAAAAAGGCACAATAGAAAAAGATGTTTACCTGAAAATATTGAAGGAACTTCAAAATATTCCCAATAAAATAAAGGAAATTTTGAAACTGAACGAAGATATAAAGAATCTTTCGTCCATATTCACATATGCTCACAACTTCATTTATCTGGGTCGTGGATATAGCTATCCCGTGGCATTGGAAGGCGCATTGAAGCTGAAAGAAATTTCATACATTCATGCCGAGGGCTATCCTGCCGCCGAAATGAAGCATGGCCCTATCGCGCTGATCGACAACGAAATGCCCATCGTGGCAATAGCTACCAACAATGCCATTTATGAGAAAGTGGTGAGCAATATTCAGGAAATAAAGGCGAGGAACGGGCGTGTCATAGCAATCGTTAGTGATGGAGACGAAACCATAAAGGAATTGGCCGACCATTACATCCAAATTCCATCTACACTGGAGTGTCTCGATCCGCTGTTGTCTACAATACCCTTGCAATTGTTGGCATATCATGTGGCTGTTCATAAAAACAGGGATGTGGATATGCCCCGAAATTTGGCAAAATCCGTTACAGTTGAATAAACTTAAGGATAATTTGTAGTGCAATTTCAAATTTTTTCTATCTTTGTAGCTTAAGATAATGATTTACAGCCTGCCTCT
>NZ_QVMP01000029.1 GCF_010501095.1 Dysgonomonas sp. 520
ATCTGGGCATATACATTCGATAAATTATACAAACTATAAATAGCAACTTGAATTAATTATTTAAAATATTCAGCACACCGAGTTAGTAAGTGAAATAGGCTATTAGTACTCCTTCTGACCAACATCAAAAAAAAGAATCAAGAAGCCTGAATCCATACCATCAAATTTATATCACAGAATAAAGATACTTGAAAACAAAATCAAGATTCCGGATGTTTATATCTATAATCATTTAGTTATTTCTATTTAAAATATAAAAGTTATGGAATTAGGTTTATTATGGTCAATTATCATCGGGATATTGGCAGGTTTTTTGGCAGGGTACATTTTCAAGGGAGCTGGCTTCGGACTTGTGGTCAACTTAATTATTGGACTTGTTGGCAGCCTTCTCGGAGGATGGATTTTCGGATTATTGGGACTTTCGGTCAATAGCACGCTAGGCGTGTTGGTCATGTCCATTATCGGGGCATTGGTTTTGCTCTGGATTGTGTCGCTGTTTAAACGAAAGTGAAACATATTCAGTAGTCGAAAAAAACGGATTGTTTGACAACAAAGTGCAGTCCAAAAAGTCGGACAAATTAATACTTACATTGAAAAAACAAATAGACAAAATACGCAAAGCATTGTTCGTTGCTGTAGTTTTTGTCTTGTTGAGAGTGTTTGCTCAAAATTTTGGACAATCCATTGTTTCTTTCAAGATAAAAAAACCGATCTCTATGTAAGGAGATCGGTTTTTCAGGACCAGTTAAGTCACATATTATTTTTTCTTCCCTTGGTTGGCTACAGCCTCCATCAATTTTTTGATTTCCTCCGGATCTCCCAAGAAATAATCTTTTACAAGATTCAAATCATCATCAAATTCAAATACATAAGGTACTGCCGTTGGCAAGTTCAAAGAAACGATATCTTCATCAGAAATACCTTTAAGATATTTGATGATACCACGCAAACTGTTTCCGTGAGCAGCTACCAATATTTGATCATGCTCTACTAATGATGGGTAAATTGTTCCTTCCCAATATGGCACAATACGCTCTACTGTTTCTTTCAAAGATTCGGTTAATGGCAAAAATGCTTTTGGAACACCTGCGTAACGGGCATCTACAAATGGAGAACGTTCGTCATCTTTTGCCAATGGTGCGGGAGGCACATCATAGCTGCGACGCCATACAAGAACTTGCTCGTCACCATATTTTTCTGCAGTTTCCGCCTTGTTCAAGCCTTGAAGCATGCCATAGTGTTTCTCGTTCAATCTCCAAGTTTTTTGAACAGGAATCCAGTCCAGATTCATTTGATCTAAAATGTTGTTAAGAGTCTTCACAGCTCTTTTCAGGTAAGAAGTAAAAGCCAACTCGAATTGGAAGCCTTCCGCTTTCAATAGCTGACCTGCTTTTGTTGCTTCTTCCACACCTTTTTCCGATAAATCAACATCCGTCCATCCGGTAAAACGGTTTTCTTTATTCCATACACTTTCTCCGTGACGGATCAAAACTACTTTTTTCATCTATTCTCTAATTTTAAAAATATCCAATAAATTTAGGGTGTGACAAAATTAAGAAAATTAATTCTAATCATAACTATATCACGCTTTTTTCTGAAAAACAAAAGGAACTGACGGAGAGTTCCGACAGTCCCTTATAATATATGCTTTTCATTTAAAACTATTTATATTTGAATATGTTTTCATATTCCGTGTCATATTTCTTTATCCCTGTCGGATAACCATCACAATCATAGATATATATCGTGTAATGATTGTTCTCTATATCTTCACACTCCCCGTTTTTATTATCACAATGGTAGAGATAAGTACTTTTAACCCGATTGTTCTTTCCTGCATAATCAATATCATCTGTATATACCCAATACCAAGCCGGCATATTTATATCAGAATAAACCGATTTTTGGTTGTCGTATTTGTGTGTTGCAGTGCAATATTTTGAATTGTTATAATAGATTACGCTCTCAATCAGATTATTATTGCTATCGTAAGAGCAATATTCTACACTGTTACTGTATGGTCTTCTTGTTTCGATAAGGAGTTTCTTTTCATTTAACAATAAAATTCCAATTACAAAATCTATATATTCATACTTTCTGGTCACGAAGACAGTATCGCCCTTGTACGAAAATTCATCATAATAATCATCGGTATTAGATACATGATCAAAAGTCTCGTATTTAACAAGTTTTCCACCCTTACTATATGTATATTTATCTTCCTTAAATACAAAAGCACGACCATCTATTATTTGCTTTTTGATTAATTTCGTCAGCTTATTTTTCGAGCCATATTCAAACAGGAATAATTTGCCACCTTGGGCAACGTAATCTATTTCTCGAATAAGTTTTCCGTGAGTGTCATCATCACTACAAGAAGTAAGGCCTACAACTAAGCTGATAATAAGAAACAGGAAAGATCGGAGATTTAAGTTCATAGCTTATTCAAACAGTGTTATTTTATGCAAAAATACAACAAATAAAGCCAAAACACAAAAAAGACTTAGATCCGAAAGATATTCCATTACAAAATATTGCCAATAACAAATGGAAGCACAACTTTTCAAGCAATCATCTTGTTAAAAATGGCAAAGAAAGCCAATATTCGAGTCAAAATTTTTGTTGGTTCTATTTTATTGTTAAACTTTGGCGTAAATTGAACGAAATACACACAACACATTTTTTATATGATGGACAAAATAAAAATTTATTGCCAAAACACGAAATCGTATTGCGAAGTCGTACCCGGAACAAGCCTTCTCGAAATTCAGAAAGAGATGGATGTGAAAATGAAATACCTCATCGTTAACGCAAAAGTGAATAACAAAACCGAACCGTTGAGTTTCAAGGTATACGCACCGAAAACCGTTGAATTTAACGACTTGTCCGACCCCTCGGGAATGAGGACTTATGTGCGCTCGCTTTGTTTTCTTTTTGCCAAGGCAATAAACGAACTTTATCCTCATACCCAGCTCAATATAGAACACCCCATTGCCAGAGGCTATTACTGCAAGGTGGCCACTTTAAAAAATTTCACGGAATATCATGTCGACAAAATAAAGGCAAAAATGCAGGAGTTGATAGACATGGATATCCCGTTCGAACCGGTGGAAGAAAAAACAGAAGATGTTGTCCGCCTGTTTCGTGAACAAGGTTTTGAAGACAAAGCTCTGCTGTTGGAAACTTCCAATCAGGTGTATTCAAAATATTACAGACTTGGCGATTATGTCGACTATTTCTATGGCTCGTTGATGCCTTCGAGCGGAATGATCAGTATTTTCGATATCGAACTCTATAAAGACGGATTGCTGCTGCGGGTTCCTAACCGTTCGCATCCGGTAGAACTGGAACCGGTTATCGACCAATCGAAGATGTTCCGTGTTTATAAAGAACAGCTAGACTTGCTTCGCTTGCTTGAGATGAACAATGTTGGAGACTTGAACAAAGCGATTGACTCAGGACGAATCTCGGAAGTTATAAAAATATCGGAGGCATGGCAGGAAAAAACAATTGCCAACATAGCCGAACAAATTGCAGCCCGTTTCAACAACGGAGTCAGGGTTGTACTTATATCGGGACCGTCGTCTTCGGGGAAAACAACTTTCCGTAAACGCATGGAGGTTCAATTGATGGTGAACGGCATCAAACCCGTAGGAATATCTTTAGATGATTATTTTGTCAACAGGGAAGATACGCCGCTAGACGACAAAGGAGAATATGACTACGAATCGCTCTATTCCCTTGATCTTGAACTGTTCAACAAGGACATGCTTCACTTGCTGAATGGGGAGAAAGTTGCACTTCCTACCTACAACTTCACCACAGGAAAACGGGAATATAAAAAAGGTCACGAGCTGCAAATAGAAGAGCATAATGTATTGATTATAGAGGGAATACATGGCCTGAATCCGATCTTGACGGAACAAATAGAAGATAAGAAAAAGTTCAAGATATATGTGTCTGCGCTTACCACGATATCGCTCGACAACCATAACTGGATATCTACATCCGACAACCGTTTGCTACGACGCCTCATACGGGACTACAAATACCGCAGCTATTCGGCCATCGACACCATCTCCCGTTGGAACAGTGTGCGTACAGGTGAAGATAAATGGATATTCCCATTTCAGGAAAACGCCGATGTGATGTTCAATTCGGCAATGATATACGAATTGGCAGCTTTGCGTCGCTATGCCGAACCCATACTGATGCAGGTTCCCAAGAATGTTCCCGAATATGCGGAGGCTTATCGCTTCCTCAATTTTTTGAGCTATTTCAACTTTTTAGGGGATAAGGAACTGCCTCCGACATCCTTGCTTAGGGAGTTTCTCGGAGGAAGTAGTTTCAAATACTAATGCCAATCTGTATTTGGATTTTCTATAATAAAAACGTTAGTTTTTATTCGACGTTTTTTTGCTGCCGTGCCTCTTGCAGATGCCATTTCGCCTAATGGGTGTAAACGTGACATTTGGCTAATTGACGGGGTACCCACACAGCGCAGATAAGCGACTAGAACAAAAAGCTGTTTGAGCATAGCCGAACCACTCTGATTTTGACAGACTTTTGGTGCGAGTTATTTTTTGTTCAGCTTATAAGCTGTTTGTGGGTCGGCAAGAAGCCTTAGTCACAAAAAGCCTTTTTGATTCCTTTTGAGGCTTTGGTCAAAAGGGATGCAAGGAATTTTAATTCCGCGCAGTGTATTATATAATATAAAAGAACATATTAAATAAACAGCGAAACACAGATTCGCTTCATTTTACTTTAAATTTGAAACAAAGTATGATAATTAAAAGTGCTAAATTCGTAATTAGTAATACTGACTATAAGAAATGCCCCGAAGACGGAAAATTGGAATATGCCTTTATCGGCAGATCGAATGTGGGCAAGTCGTCATTAATCAATATGTTGACTAACCATCATGGCTTGGCTATGGCCTCGTCTAAACCGGGAAAAACCCAACTGATCAATCATTTTCTGATCAACGACGAATGGTATCTTGTCGATCTTCCCGGTTATGGATATGCGCAACGGGGAAAAGAAGGTCGGGAGCAAATCAGAAAAATAATAGATTCATACATACAATACAGGGCCGAATTGACTAACCTGTTCCTTTTGCTCGATTGCCGGCATGCTCCCCAGAAAATTGATCTGGAGTTTATGCAATGGCTGGGAGAAGAGGGTGTGCCGTTCGCTATTATTTTCACGAAGACAGACAAAATAAGCAAATCGAAGCTCAAGGAGAATGTTGCTGTCTATATAGATAAATTGGAAGAAACCTGGGATGAACTTCCCCCGATATTTTACACTTCATCCGAACATAAAATAGGCAGGGATGAGGTGCTTGATTACATTGAGAGTATAAACGAAAGTATTGAGCGATGAATAAAGAAGATATAAAGTATATGCAGATGGCTATCTCGCTTGCCGAGAAAAGTGTTAGCGATGGAGGAGGCCCTTTTGGCGCAGTGATAGTTAAGGATGGTAAGGTGGTTGCGAAAGGCAATAACAATGTAACTGTCAAGAACGACCCTACAGCCCATGCCGAAGTGACTGTTATCAGGAAAGCATGCAAGAAACTAGGCACATTCGATCTCTCGGGGTGTGTGATCTATACCTCGTGCGAACCCTGTCCGATGTGTCTTTCTGCAATATATTGGGCTCATCTGGACAAAATATATTACGGATGCACCAAGACTGATGCGAAAGACATTGGCTTCGACGATTCTTTTATCTATGACGAGATTGCCTTAAAACCTGAAAAAAGAAGTATCGGAGCCGAAAACATTATGCGCAAAGAATCTCTTTCCGCCTTTCGTATGTGGGAAGAAAAAGACGACAAAACAGAATATTAAGCCGCGAGGGTTATATCTTTTCTCCGTATGCCAAGTCTCCGGCATCGCCAAGTCCGGGAACGATATACGAATTTTCGTCAAGTTCGGGGTCTATTGCTGCCGTCCAGATAGTAGTAATGGCGTCGGGAAAATGCTTCTCACAAAAATCTATCGCATACTGGCTGGATATAATGCTGGCAATGTGGATGCTGGCAGGTTTGCCTTTGGTAGTCAAAGCCTGATATGACAACTCCATACTGCTTCCGGTTGCTAACATAGGATCGGTAAGTATCAGTGTTTTGCCTTCCAGATTGGGAGACGAAATATATTCGATACTTATATTGAAGCTCTGATGTGTTTCCTTGTATTTACGATATGCCGACACAAAAGCGTTTTCGGCTTTATCGAAGTAGTTTAGAAATCCGTGATGAAAGCCGAGTCCTGCCCTGAGTATGGTTCCCAAAACTATTTTATCCGTAATTTTTTTAGCAGGAGCAATCCCCAGAGGCGTTTGCACTTCATAGTTTTCGTAGTGTATGGATTTGCTTATTTCGTAAGCCATAATCTCCCCAATACGCTCAATGTTACGCCTAAACCTCAGGCTGTCGGTTTGTACATTCACATCCCTGATTTCGCTTATATAGATATTGAGCAATGAATTTTGCTCTGAAAGATTAACTATTTTCATTATATCGTGTTTAATAATTATTTTACCTCGTCTTTCGGACTGTTGCAAATAGACGAGTTGGCTATTTTTTTTATTTCAAAGATATAAAAATATTTTCTCCGATTGCTATTCCATAATTACTGATTGGCATTAATAATAAAGAGCTAAACAAAAACAAACACACTTTTGTTAAAGCAATTGAGAGAAAATTAATAAAACCACTTATTTTTTATCTTACATTTGTATGACATTTGTAGTGAAAATTTTGAATGAAGAGATATTGGCAAATACTAAAGAAGTATAAGTATAGTCTGGCACTCAGCCCGTTTCTGATACTTGTTTCTGCACTGAGCGAAACCACACAACCATATCTGATGTCGCAGATCATCGATGATGGAATTATGGCGAACAGCATTGGTGCGGTTTATTCTATCGGTATAAAAATGGTAATTGTCTCCATCATTGGTTTGGTGGCGAGTTTTATAAACATACGAGTGTCGTCTAAAACAGCCGTTGGTTTCGGCACAGATTTGAGAACGGCCTTATTCGACAAGATTCAACAGCTATCGTTTTCCGACATAGACCGTTTCAGCACATCGTCGCTTATTACCCGCCTCACAAATGACAACTCCAAGATACAACAACTGATACTGATGTCGATGCGCTTGTTGCTGCGTGCGCCTATGATGCTGGTGATGGCTACTTTTTTCGCTGTCAGCATCAATACCGGATTGGCTTCTGTTCTCATGATCTCAATACCCATACTAGGACTGTGCGTATATGCCATTTTAAGTAAAGGATTTCCATTTTTTGTTAAAATACAACAAAAGATAGATAATCTGAATAGCGTTGTCCGTGAAAACCTGATAAACATACGGGTTATCAAATCCTTTGTCCGTGAAGATTTTGAAGTAGAAAAATTCAGGGAAACAAGCGAAGATCTCCGTGATACCGTTATAAAGGCATCCAATATTATTGTCACCATTTTTCCGGCTATGCAGCTGATACTGAATCTGTCTATCCTTGCCATCTTGTGGTTTGGCGGACAGAAAGTGATATCGGGAAATATGAAGGTTGGCGAACTTGTTTCGTTTGTCAACTATCTCACACAGATATTAATGTCGCTCATGATGCTTTCTATGGTCATCATGTCGTTTGCCCGTGCGGCGGCTTCATCCAAACGAATCACGGAAGTGTTGGATGCTGAACCGTCCCTTTCCAACACAAAGGAGGGATTAGAAAACAAGCATCAAATAGAAGGAGGCGATGTGACTTTCCGAAATGTATGCTTCAGATATTCGGGTGGAGAAACAGATGTGCTTAAAGACATAGATTTTGTGGTGAAGCGGGGCGAAACCATCGCAATAGCCGGAGCAACGGGGTCGGCAAAAAGTTCTCTCCTGCAACTGATCCCTCGTTTGTATGATGTCACATCGGGTGAAATTCTGATTGACGGCATCAACGTAAAAGACTATAATCTGGACGAACTTCATGCAAAAATAGGCATGGTTTTACAAAACAACGACCTGTTTACAGGAACAATAGAAGAAAACCTGCGTTGGGGAAAACCCGATGCCACCCGGCACGAAATAGAAGAAGCTGCGAAAGCCGCTCAGGCTCACGATTTCATTACATCTTTCACCGATGGGTATCAAACCCTGTTGGGGCGAGGAGGAGTAAATGTTTCGGGAGGTCAGAAACAGCGGATATGTATTGCAAGGGCATTGCTCAGGAAACCCAAAGTTTTAATTCTGGACGACAGTACAAGCGCCGTAGATACAGACACGGAACAAAAAATACGGACAAACCTGAACCGTTTGTTGAACAGCACAACCGTATTTATCGTAACGCAACGGGTGAATACGATGCAGTCTGCCGACAGGGTTCTGGTGCTGGACGACGGCGAAATAGCAGCTTTGGGAACTCCGTCCGAACTGCTCGAAAATTCGGAGGCATATAAAGAAATTTATAATTCGCAACAACTGGTAATGTAGCACATGGCACACGGAAACGGAGATAAACGAAAATACGAAAAGCCTAAGGAAGTGAAAAAATCTTTCCTGAGGCTGTTGACTTATATGACAGGCGACCGGAAAAGGTTGACCGTGATATTTGTCCTGATTGTCGTTTCCATCACTTGCAGTTTGGTGGGTTCGTATATGATACGCCCCATCATTAACGACTACATTTTGCCCGGAAACATTCCCGGATTAATAATCATGCTAATTGTACTTGCTGCCGTTTACCTTTGCGGAGTGGCGGCTACGTTCGTAGAATACCGCCTGCTGAACAAGATAGGGCAAAATACGGTGACACGTTTGCGGATGGAGCTGTTCAGGAAAATGGAAATCCTGCCAATCTCCTTTTTCGACAAAAATCAGCATGGCGATATAATGAGCCGCTACACAAACGATATCGACAAGATAAGCGATGTGCTTACGGATAGCCTTGCCGACCTGTTTTCAAGTGCGCTGACCTTGATTGGCATATTCTGCCTGATGATATATATCAGTCCGCTGTTGACATTGGTTTCCATTATCACCATTCCTCTGATGTTTTTGAGTGCCAACATAATTGTGAAGAAAAGTAAGAAATATTTTCAGGCACAACAACAAAAACTGGGCGAGGTAAATGGCTACATCGAAGAAATGATTAGCGGTCAGAAGGTTGTGAAAGTCTTCGGTCACGAAAAGAAGGTGGAAGCCGACTTCGATATACTGAATCAGGATTTAAAAGAAAAGTCGGAAAAAGCACAGCTCTATTCAGGTATGATGATGCCCATTATGCAAAACCTGAGCACGATCAACTATGTCGTTATTTCCATTGTCGGAGCACTACTCGCCATATTCAGAGGTTTTGACGTGGGCGGATTAGCTGCTTTTCTTCAATATTCGCGTCAATTTAGCCGTCCCATTGTCGAACTGGCAAGTTTGTATAATAACATTCAGGCGGCACTTGCCGGAGCGGAACGTATTTTTCAGGTGATAGACGAACCCTCGGAGCCGGCAGATAAACCCGATGCTAAAAATCTTTCGGGTATTCGTGGCGACTTGAAAATGGAGGATGTTTTTTTCGGATATAAACCCGAAAAACTGATATTGAAAGGTGTATCGCTTGAAGCGAAACCGGGAATGAAAATAGCTCTGGTAGGTGCAACGGGAGCAGGAAAGACAACCATATTGAACATGTTGCCCCGTTTTTTCGATATAAAATCGGGCGAGATAACAATTGATGGCATTTCCACACAAGATGTCACCCGAAAAAGCCTGCGCCGGTCTATGGCAATTGTATTGCAAGACACACACCTTTTCACAGGAACGGTTTGTGAGAACATTCGTTTCGGACGACTCGACGCAACAGACGAGGAGGTTGTGGAAGCAGCAAAACTTACCGCCGCTCATTCGTTCATAAAACGTTTGCCTCAAGGTTATCAGACTTTGCTGGAAAACGATGGAGCAAACCTCAGTCAAGGTCAGCGGCAACTACTGAACATTGCACGAGCAGCCATTGCCGATCCTGCAATTCTATTGTTGGATGAGGCTACAAGCAATATCGACACCCGAAGCGAAATACTGATTCAGAGAGGCTTGGACAAATTGATGCAGGGGCGCACCAGTATCATTATCGCCCACCGCCTATCCACTGTGAGAAATGCCGATAAAATTTTGGTGATGGATAAAGGACAGATCATTGAATGCGGAACCCACGATCAGCTCATCGCAGAAAAAGGTCATTACTACAATTTGTACAAAAATCAGTTTGAAGAATTATAAAAACAGTTGTAAACTATATAGAGCAAATCTGATTTTACAGACTCTCGGTGCAGCTATTTTTATTTAGAAGGCGTGCAGAAAAAATTCACGTTATTTTAATATTTCTTTGATAATATATCAAATTTTATATCTTTGTTATCACAAACTATTACATTAATAAATTTTACAAACTAATTTTTAACATCATGTTGTAAAAGGGGCAATACCGATAGTGTAAATTACATAGATGAATAAAAGATTTGTAAAACATTGAAAATAAGAGGATAGAGAGAAAAGAAAGAAAAATAACAATCGAAACGGATAGTGCACACTTGAAATTAGTTTGATATTACTTGAAACAATGGGTGAATGTTTAAAGTGCTTTTTTAATTTCTGTTTAAACTCAGATTAATTATGATTTAAACTTTCTGCACATCTTGATTCGTAATACGGCGTACATCGCCAGATGAAAGGGTTTCTGTTTTGACTATTATAAAGCGACTATCGACATACGGGTGTGTGTTGAGGTCGCTTTTGTCTAATGTGGATTTAGAAACGTTTAAAACGCTTTTATTTGCTTCGTATAATGCTGTGAGAGAAGTGTATGTTTTTACTTTTAATGGCTTTTGTTGAATGAAAACAAATACTTTCATATTGCAATAATTTTTATTCATTGCTAATATAATATATTATTTTATCAAAAACAAAGATTTGAGGTTAAGATATGGTATTGTAACGTATAGATACCTTTACGAGTGCCAATGCCCGTATGTGAGAAACATCTTCATCTTTGGGGTCGTGGTGTGTGTTGTGACTTACCAGTCGAAAATATTTGTCTCCTTTGTCTGATTTTTGAACGTATTTCACTGTTAAATATTGGTCGTCGCCATCGTCAATATCTAGTAGGTATATTTCGCCAAAACGCACATTCATAATATCTTGTATTGTCTTATAGCAAACGATGTCACCCGCTTTCAGTATCGGGTACATAGAATCGCCCCGAATGAATAACGCACCATCGCATTTGGGTGCGTTGGGTATTGTTATAAAATCTAATGGAACTTGTGTGTTTTGGTTTGAAAATAAAACGTTTAGTCCTGCCGTTGCCTCTAATTCGTATAATGGGATCAATTGTTTGTCGACCCCGTAGTAATCCGTTTTGAGGCTATGCAGAGATACTTCGTGTTCATCGTCGTTTAAACGGTTTGTGTCGTTCCGTTTTTCCTCTATTTTTTCTTCGTTTTTGTCGTTAGGTACGGATTTAGATACGGATTTAGATACGGATTTTTCTGCCGATTTTAACATATCGCCGTTACCTGTTACAAGCCATTCAATATTAACTTCTGGATAATAGGCGATAAATCTCGCCGTATTTTCTTCGCTCATTCCGCTATCTTGGTCTAATACACCCCTAGTAATACCCGTTTCTTTATAAAACTGGTATTTCGTAATACGCTTTTTATCAATAAATTGCAATACCCTTTGCTTTATAGACGATTTTTCTCGCTTGTTTTCTTGCATATACAATATTTCTCGCTTATCTTTGTTTGAAAATAATAACAAAGTAAAGTAAAAATATGGATATAGGAAAGTTGCTTAAAAGCATAGAAAGAATACGGGTTCACGGTGATGCCGTTCGTATAGCTAGAAAGGTGAATGAAGACCGTGAGAAAAACGGTGAAAAAAAAATTACTCCTGAATATGTGAGAATGATGTTAACAGGTGACAGGAAAATGACGGCTGATGTGGCTGAATTTTCTGAAACATACTTTAAAACAATTGAAAAATTAATGATATGAAAGAGGGAACAAAAGCGATATTGTTAGGTGTGATTTTGATCGCCCTGATTCTGTTGGCTTCACATCTGGACTATAAATGGAATGTGAAGCCTGAAATTGATAAACAAACCGAAAAAAGAAAATGATTATGACAGGATTTATTTTTTACGACAAGACAGGGGGTGTTATTCTGTTGCCTCAGGACTGGGAAGACAAGCAGCAACGTGTTAAGGAATTGATAGAGAAGCGGAAAGTGGCAAAGATAATGTTGCAGACTTCCAACGGATTGAATCAGGTTAGTATTGAGGATTTTAAAAAGCATGCAGGATTATGAGAAAGTTGATTAGGAAAGTAATTGAGCCGATAGTTAGAGAGATAGTTAAGGGGTCGAAAGAACTCAATATCACTGTGAATATTGACAAGGTGATTGAAAAAGTGGAATATAAGAAACCGCTAGATGAAAATTTTGATAAAGAGTTGTACACATGGTTGGAGAAAATCACGTCTAAAGATTCTCCTATCCCTCAATCGGATGAAATAAGAAAAAAATATTAATCCTGAACGGTTTTGACAGGCGGTTCGATTCCGCCTGCAGGAACAAACACCTCCCCCGACCCCTCCAACAGAGGGGAGATAAGAGGAAAAAAAATTTAAATAGTTACAAGTAGACAAGTTACGAGTTGCAAGACCGTAACGACAACGACTAGAAATAATTAAATGCCAACGATTCATAATAACATACTTTGTGTAACAGTTGATGAGCTTGTTGACGATTGTGGAGTAAGTAAACGTACTGTAATAGATGGTTTGCTTTCGCAACGCAAAGGTTTGGTCTACTGTTGGGCTCACCATAAAGAGGGGCGCAAGGTGTATATTCATTATGACGAGTTGAAAGATAATTATAAACTGCTTATAAAAACTATTCTGTGCGGTGGTGTTGAGCCTGCATTGTGGTTGAAAAACAAAGAGGCTGAGAAGTTAAACAATGAATTGACTGAACTGTGCGGGAACCTTAACAGTATGGTCGAGGTGATGCCGTCGGATGTGAAAACTTTTGCAGACAGCATGTTATTCACACCTCAGGAAGTGCAACAACTTGCCCGTGCTGCGGGATGGTTGCGACTGTGGCGACGGATGGACACGAAGACCGCCCGCAGTTATGGTTTTGTGTCGGTGAAAGATATTCAGACAGAGATATTTAAACGCTGTTTAAACGAACAAAATAACGGATTTGTAAAGTTTCCGAGAGTGATAACCACTCAACGCATACTTGACCGCAAAGCCCGTGAGTTTGCAAAAGAGGGTTTGAATTGTTTGATAAATGGCGGTTTCGGTAATGCCAATCGTGAAAAGATAGACACAAGTGTTCATGCAAAACTAATGGATTTGGCGGGTAATCCTGTTAAATTTTCATTTGAAGACATCGGCTTGTTCTACAATAGTGATGCAAAAAACGAGGGTTTGCCTCGCATGACAGTTTCGGCGATTAAACAGCATTTAAATAAGCCTAAGAACCAACGTATTTGGATGTATGCCCGTCATGGCAAATTAGACGTTGACTTGTTGATGCAGCCGCAAATAGAGCGTGACGCCGTGAGTCGTGCGGATGCCTTATGGTCGCTAGACGGCACGACAATGCAATTGTATTACAGAGACAGTAACGGCAAAGTGAAATCGGATTTGTATGTTTATTTTGTTGTTGATGTGTATAGTTCTGCCATAATCGGTTATTCGGTTGCTTTCTCGGAAAGTACAGGTATGGTTGCCGAGGCGTTGAAAATGGCAATAGACACATACGGCTACAAACCCTATCAACTTCAATACGACAACGGTTCGGCGAATGTGAACAAAGTAATGCACAGTATTATGTCGAACATGAGCCGTGTGCATTTTCCGTGTACGCCCTATCACGGAAATTCGAAATATATAGAAACCTATATCGGTCACTTCCAACAACGTGTTTTGCGCTATAATGAGGCTTTCAAAGGCGGGAACATTACAACACAAAGCCTGAATTCAAAGGCTAATCCCGAATTGCTAAAGGCTCTGAAAGCCGACGACCGATTGAAGTCGGAGCAGGAAATAATAGAAATGTTTGCAGATGCCGTGAACGTTTGGAACAACAGAGGTGAAAAGCGTAACAGTTACGGCGAATGGGTAGGCGAAACAAAAGCCGAAAAATATCAGCATGAACATGCAGACCGTAAACAATTGAACTACTTTGAGAAAATCAGCCTGTTTATGGGTGAAATGCCTCAGCCTTACCAATATAAACAACAGGGAATCACTATTACAATGAGTGGTAAAACCCGCAAATATATTGTGCCTGATGATAACGGAATAGGCGACTTTGAATTTAACCGCCTGTATTTGCGTGAATGGTTTCATGTGAGAATTAACCCGTTGAATCCTGACTTTATCACCTTGTATAAGAATGGCAAATTGGTCGCCACAGCGCACGAAAAAGAGAAATATGCGGCTTGTGTTGCGGATATGAAAAATAAACCGAATGACGCATCTAAAATCAAACAATTCATTGCTCAGAAAGAAATGTACGGCTATGATTATGCCATGCGAGAAATGGAGCGTCAACGGGTAGTATTGCACAGTGAGGGTTTGAAAGCTACGGGTACGGACGGTTTCGGATGGCACGATATGCCTAAATCGGACTATAACAATATTCAAAACAAAATAGAGGATATGCGTAACGGAATGACGGACGTCAGCGATGTTGATTCGGCTAAAAATGCGCTATTGAATTGGTAAAACAGAAAACTTATAAATCAAATAATTATGACAATTACAGCAGAAATTAAACAAATGGTTGTTGATACCCTGTT
This sequence comes from Dysgonomonas sp. 520, assembly GCF_010501095.1. Lineage (GTDB taxonomy): Bacteria > Bacteroidota > Bacteroidia > Bacteroidales > Dysgonomonadaceae > QVMP01. The sequence continues at coordinate 14,872 of NZ_QVMP01000029.1, forward strand.
CCAAGACATGAAAGACAGGGGTATTGAATCGCAGGCAGAATATGCAAGATATATCAAGGCTCTTTTGTCCGTTCCATTTGACAAGGCGGCTTTATCCTCAATCAAGAAGCCTGAGAAACGTAATATGTTGAAAGATTCGACATGGCTAAAGTTAGCGACACATTTCAACCTTTTGTCTGACGGCTCGTGGAATATTGCGCCTACACATGGCTACATCACTATGACAACTTATTTGAACACCTGTAAAAAACACGGACTTTGGAAAGTGGTTTGCGATCATGCCAGTTTTGGAAAGACAACGGCTGCAATGGATTTTTGCAATAAGCATAAAGATACTGCTTTCTATATTGATTGTTCGGAATATACCACAAAAGGCGATTTCATCACGGCTTTGGCTCGTCAGTTTGGTTTGGAAAGAACGGGAACTTTTAACCAATTGTGGCAAGATGTGACCGACGAATTGTTGTTGCTAGATAAGCCGTTGCTTGTTCTTGACGAGTTTGGCGACGTTCACGACAGTATCATCACTTTATTGAAGTCGTTGTATAATAAAGCAAACAGAGGTGATCATGTGGCACTTGGTGTACTTCATATAGGTGCTGACAATCTAAAAAAACGCATGATTGATGGTAAGCGCAAACAAAAACAAAGTTATGCGGAATATTGGAGTAGAATCGGCGACGATCTATTAACGCTCAACTTTCACAATCCGGAAAAACCGAAGCAGGCGGCTAAATTACTGGAATCGGATGCCGAGAAAATATTAGAGTTGAATATGCCCGAATCGTTGGCGGAATACAAGGATGATATTTTGAAGAAAGTAGTATGTATGCGTAATCTGAGAATTATACGTGAGCAAATAAACATAAAGGCAGATTTAAAAAACCTTAGTAATTAATTATTTAAACAGTATTTAAACAATGAGATTTATCACACAACAAGACTTGGTTTCATTCGGGAACTATCTCTTATCAGAAGAAAGAGCCGCAACGATAGAGAGCAAAGAGAACAAAAGCAAGGTTCACGATTGTGATGTTGCCAATTGGAAAGAAAAAGAGATACAGAAAGAAAAGAAGTAAATCCCGAACGGTTTTTGACAGGCGGTTCGATTCCGCCTGCGGGAACAATACACCTCCCCCGACCCCTCCAATAGAGGGGAGATAAGAGGAAAAAAAATTAAATAGTTACAAGTAGGCAAGTTACGAGTTGCAAGAATTAAAGAATACGATTATGAGTGATTTCGCACGGTTTTACGCCCTTTTGAAACAAATGCCACATGCAGACAAGGAAGAACTTGTTTTTGTGTATAGCGACAGTAAAACAACATCGTTGCGTGAATTTCTTCGCATGGATGCAATAGGTTTCTCAAAGATGGTTAGCGATATGCAACATCAGGTTGACGAATTGAAACAAAATGAGGAAAAGCCACAGGAAAACGAAGTTGTTAAACGTCGTTTTCGTAGTCTCATTCTTCGTGCTATGCAAGATCAAGGCGTTACGGTTAAAAATGGTGATTGGTCGGACGTAAACAATTTTGTTGAACGTTATGCAGGTGCAGGGAAACGGCTTTCAAAAATGACGCTTGATGAATTGAAAATCTTTAATTCTCAGGTGCATAAATTATTAGATTGGCACAAAGCCCAAATAGAGAAACGTGCGAGAATTGCATTAATGAATTGATTGTAAAAAACGATGGCATACAACAGGTATAATTTTTTGTTACGGGTTAAGGAGGTTAACGAATTGTATTTCAAATATGATGCAATGGGCGTTACAGCCGAACGTATCTACACAGATCATGTGTACCCGCAATATAAGATTAGCCGTACAACGTTTTTCGCATACCTGAAAATTCCATATTACAAGGAATTGGAACAAGAAGAAAATGCAAAGGCAAAGCGGGAAGCCGCACGAGCCGCACAATTGAATTTATTTGACGAAAACGAAAATTTTAAAATATAGGGTTATGTACGAATATTACGAACTTATGACGGATGAAGACTTTGCGGAAATGCGACGACAAGCGCAAAAATTGATAGATCAATTTAACGCAAACGAGAAAAATATGATACGTGTGCAATTGGACAAAAGCACAGTTGTTGAGATCGCTTCTGGCAAAGACGCAGACAGGATTATTAAACGGTTGATGAAAGGTAAGATAAACTAAAATATGACTTTACAAGAAAAAATAAATCATGCTATTACTGTTATCCGTAAAGCAGAAAAACTCGCATTAAAATATAGTGATGAGGGTTTTCATCTGGCTTTTTCGGGGGGTAAAGATAGCCAAGTTATTTATCATCTTGCAAAGATGGCAGGTGTAAAATTTAAAGCCTATTTCTATAAGACATCTGTTGACCCAAAAGAATTGTTATCATTCATTCGAAACAATTATCCTGATGTTGAGTGGATTCGTCCAAAATACACAATGTTTCAATTGATTTTGAAAAAGAAAAACTTACCTACTCGCAGAAGTCGTTTTTGTTGTGAATATATCAAAGAAAAACAAGGTTTGAACAGGGTTGTAATAATCGGAATAAGAAAATCAGAAAGTACAAACCGTTCGAAAAGAATAGAATTTACATCAGATTGTAAAAATGGTTGTGATAAAAACCTATTGTCACCAATATTGGAATTTACAGACCGTGAAGTATGGTTGTTTCTAAGAATGTTTGGTATAGAGGCTTGTTCTGTATATAAAAAACAACGCAGAATCGGTTGCATTGGCTGTCCTCTTAATAGAAATATGTTGAAAGAATTATTACAATACCCTAAGATAATGAAAGTATATATTAATACTTGTCAGAAGATTATAGACCGATATCCGAATTGCAAATTTGCGCAGAATTTTAAAGATGGTCAGGACGCTTTTAATTGGTGGGTTTCTGACATGAGCGTAAAAGAATATATCTCACTGAGAGACAGACAATATAAAATAGAATTTTAAAAACTAAAATATTATGGATTATTGGGACTTCCTGTGGTATCTGCTTTTTGAACATGAAACCGAAGCGGATAACTCTATAACTACAAAGAGGAACGGGCAAAAGAAAAATACTATGAACAAAAATATAAAGATAATGAAAGAGAATAACAAACTGAACAATTTACTTTTTAAGTTGAAAGCATTGGCAGATCAGGGCGTTGGTGGTGAAAAGGAAACCGCAGAAAGAATGCTTAAAGATTTATTAAAAAAACATGGTTTAACCATAGCCGATGTGTTTAAACAGGATTTAAAGAAGTTTGAATTTAAAGTTCCTGCAAAGCATGAATGGTTATTTTGGCGTGTTGTCTGGAGTGTTATTATTGATTGGGATTACACATACTGGAGAAGCTCTAGGTATAGGACACACATAACGCTCGAAATTGATAACTCTCAATTTATTGAGATAGAAGCAAAGTTTGATTTTTATGTAAAAGATTTTGAATCACAATTAGATTTGTTTAAATCTGCTTATACACACAAAAATAAATTATAAGCGAATCAATCACGTGAAAAAGAAGATCAAGATGATGAGAAATACGAAAAACCATCAGTCGACCGAGCAAAGATGTTTAAAATATCGGCAATGATGGACGGAATAGATAAAGCACAATTCAACAAACAATTAGAGTAATAAAATGATAACTGAATTCGCAAAAATAACGGGTATTTCGGCACATGTTTTATTGAGCAATAGCCGTCAGAAAGATGTTGTTGCGGCACGTCACGTTTATTGGACGTTGTTACATGAGGTGGGTTTTCCATATTTAACTATTGCCCGATTGAATAACAGAAACCATGCAACTGTAATAATAGCCATACACCACACGAAAGAATTGCTTTCGGTTAAAGACAGCATTGTAAATGAGATTTATAATAACACCAAACATCTAATTGAATTGAAAATGAGTCAAATAGGAAAAGAAATTTTAGAAATAGAACCTCGTCTGAATTATAGCAATCAAAAAGCAAATATAGAATGCTATACATCAAAAATATACCGTTGTCCACAGTGCTACGGTGCAGGTGGAAAGCATTACGACCAACACGACAAAGGCGGTGAACGATATGAAGCATGTTCCAATTGTAACGGAACGGGTGAGGTTCAGGGCAGAATCACGATTGAGTGGGTTTCTGTGGGAGAAATAAAGGAGAAATTTAAAGCCAAAGAAGAATGAAAAATGAAAAACTACCCAAGAAGCGAGAGCGCAAAAACAACACTATGCAGTGTGTTATTTACAGACTGAGAAAAAAGGGTATTCGAATTGACATGAGAAACAGAACAATATTTTTCAATTTTGAGAATCCCGACAGTATAGATTTTAGAGGTGTTGAACGATTGTGTAGTGAATTTGGATTTGGTTTGCAGTATGAATTTTGAAGAAATATAAAAGATATGAATAAACCTATCTTACATCTAAATCTTTGTTCTAAATGGTATGACATGATAGAACTTGGTCTAAAATTGGAGGAATACAGGGAAGATAAATCTTATTGGAATAGAGTATTTATTGAGGGGAGTATAAAAATAAAAGGAAAACTATATAAGCCCAAAGATATTATAGTTTGTTTTTCAAATGGTTACTCTAAAAATAGGCGACAAATGTATATGGAAATACAAGATTTGATATATTCAAAAGGTAAACAGAAATGGGGTGCAAAGATTGACAAGAATTATCATATATTAGTTTTAGGGCAAAAGATAAATTATTAAAATATTTTAGTTAATTTTACGGGTGGCACAATAACGTGTCGCCTATTTTTTTTATTATGATATGAAGAAATTTCTACTATACGGATGTTTAGCAGCAATTGTATTGCTTGTCTATGCTGTTTATACATCTAAAGATGAACGAGAACAAATATTGAAAGAGATTGATGCACCACCCAGTTCGGCGGTTGTTCGTGGCGATATGGGTGAGATAGAAGATGTGTCTACACCTTTTGCCCGTCGCCGTGTTGTAAATGTAACTATGCCAAACCGTACGGGTAATGATTATCTGGAAAAAGAAATACGATTTGCATTGCAATCGGTTTATAACACATACCCCGATGTGAATGCTATAATGGTGCGGCTGTTTATAAAGGGTGAAAATACGGTTATTGCTCAGGGTGTTTTTGCTCCTTATGGCAGTTGGAGTAATGCCGACCAGAATGTAAGTAGAGATAAATATAAAGTGAAAATAATATTGCCTCAATAAACAACAAAGCCTCTGAATAAGAGGCTTTGTTGTTATAATACATATTTAATCTTTTCCTTTATAGTTCCCGAAATAGGTATCTTTTCAATGATGCCGTTGATGTATTTCCGTATTCCTGTTATTTTTCGGCTGATGGTGCATGTGAATGTTATTTGATGGTAATTGAAATAATCCGTCGAAACAGGGCGTTCGTCCGAAAGAATCAATTGCGACGTTTCTTCTGTGGCTATTCCCTCAATTACATTAATAACCGTTTCGTAATAATCAATCTTTTTGCAAGCGTCGGGCAATCCTGAAATATTGGTTGTGTCTTCCAGTGCATCAGTAACCACATGAACAACTAACGACAGCTCACCGATACGGACAGCACTCTTTTTTTGCCAATCAATTGAGTAGTCGAAAAATAAGGCGGGGCATCTAAAACCCTCAAATTGATCGGGCATATCGGGTTGACTATCGTAAAGGTCAATATAGACGGGCGGTTCTGCATTGATCAGCCTGAATAATGAGTTTTCGGGGTCGTTATCGTAAAGGTCGTTTTCAGTTTCAAAAGCCTTTAAAAGAGCCTGATATAATATTTTCATAATATAATAGTTACAAGTTACAAGTAAACGAGTTACAAGTATTTTTCGTTAATAATTTTTCATTCTTCATTTTTTATGTGTATATTTGTTGTGTCGGGGATGCGTCCCGGACGACCCAAAGCGAAACATTTAACTTCGGTTGTTGTTTCGCTTTGGTATTTTTAAGGGCGTTTAAATTTTAGCACTTTCCCATCGTTTATAATGATAATACGCTCAATATTCTTTCTGTCGTTAAGTTGCCATTGACCATTAATGAACATGTCTATATATCCCTCGGTTAGCACTTCTTTTGTTTTTATGACAACCGTGTCGGCTTGTGTCGCTGCTTGTTGCACCCGCTTCGACATATTGTTTTTTCCTGTCTCTTTAAATTCGGCGGGTTTGCCGTCAATGAACGCATCAGGACATTTAGTCGGGTGATTTTCTGCATAGTCTTCACCATATAGCCGTTTTCGCAATTCCGTTTCTTTTTCGTGCAATCGGGGTAACAGTTTAATATCCTTTTCGCCACTTTCGCCCAATAGCTGTGCTATGGCTCTGTTTTCTTCGGCTTCCGGCTCGTGTTGCAACATAGCATGTTCGTCGTATTCCCGACGTGACCTGTATGCGTAATCTTCGGGTAAATATTGCATCGCACGTCTTAATACATCTTTCGGAACTCCGTCGTAATACGGGTGATTCTTCGGGAATAGCAGACCTGTCTTAGATAGGTTGGTCTTGAACATTTTTTGCATAGGTGGCAATTGTAACGGTGTGGGTGTTGCCTGTGCGTCACTCTCAGGCAATTGTATAGCTTCACATCGACAATTCCAACCGTTTGGCGGGTAATAAGTTTCCCAAAAATCGTCGTTTACATGCCTAGTGATTCCGTCTAACAATTGATGCGATGCCCGTACCCTGCTGTCACCAACCGTTTGGTATTGCAACATCGGAAATATATCCGCCTCGTTTTCGTATTCCACCCAACGAGCCGCCGCCGTTGCAGATGCAACAGCCGTTTGATATTCCGTTTGCAACCAATCAACGTTATATTTGTAACCCAATTCTTCAACTGCGGCTCTGAAATCGTTGAACTCTCTCAGGTTCCCGTCTTCATCAACCAAAGTCAATGTAATATCTTGCAGTTGTTGATAGTTTTTCGCCGCCGAAAAACTGAACACATTTTCAACCAACTTTTCTAACATCAAATGATCGGGCGTTTCCCAGTCTGCGCCAATATCGCCGTAACCCTTTTTTATGGCGTCTATCAGTTCATCGGCAGTTTCTTTCACCAATTCAGGCGAATAGTGTTTGTTGTTTTGAGAATTATATACATCATCGGCTAATTTCCTTATCAGGTCGTCAAAGTTGTTTGTGAATGTATGATCTGAAACGGTTTTGTGTCCGCCGCAACATTGGCATGGTTCGTATAATTTCCGCACTTTATCATCGGGGGCAGGCGTGGCGGCTTTGTCGCTTGCCCCTACCGGAAATTTCCTGTAAATGCGTGAATTTTTCCGTTTCCTTTTGCCGTTGGCTGAAACATCATTCCGCCCCTTGGTTCTTTGCGCCCGTCGATAGGGAAATTAAACGTCTTGCTCACCCAATCGTCCGGAATATCGAAATGTTCCAATGCTCCGTTCACAACGTCCCAGTATTCTTTCAATGATAACTCGAACGATGCGTCGTACCTGAATTTGTGAATTTCGGGATTGATGTCGTGCCCCCAACGCTGCATAATTGGTATTATTTGCCCGTTGGTAACATATTCGACAATCAATTTGTCACGAGCCGCAATTTTTTCATCTAAATTTCGTTCGTGCACTTCCGACTGGCTACGTGATGAGCCATCGTCGGTTAGCATAGTGCCCCCGACAATAGGCTTTGATATTTCCGTGTTTATGCGCTCGATCTGTCTGTCGAACACGTTAAATGAATCGCCGCCCGTGAACGGTTTAATGTCTATTGTCGTACCCTCAGGAAGAACAGCCCTCGCCGCCTCGCCCAATGCGACAAGCATAGATTCTATGTTGTCTAAATCGGGTTGAGCTGTTTTGTTTGTTGTGGCTGTGATGAGCGGATGACCGTATTTTTCGGTAAATTCCGCCCACGCTTGTTGCGCATTTCTTTTCCAGATCAGTTGACCGCAAAGGTCTGCCATGATACCGAGTTTACGGGCTTTGCCAACTTTCACCAATGTAAAATTGAATGCGGGGTCTGAATAATTGAGAGACTGATTGCCTGACGCTTCAAAAAATACACGGTTAAACCTAGCCTGAACGTTTCGGCGTGGAATAACATCAAATTCAAGTTTCTGCGGGTTGATGAGTTCAAACAGCGTGTAGCCTTTAAACGGAAAATCTAACATATCCTCACGGAAGTTATAAAACCATTCTTCACGGAACAACTCTGTGCGGTCTACATCAATGTCGCCCGTTTGCCTGTCTATTATCGAAAAGTCGGCGCAAAGGGTTGCTGCTTTGCGTAGTTCCGTTTCAGAAATATAATGCCCGTCCGATTCCAAATTATCAAATAAATCTTGTAAAGCATACGAACGGGGGTCGTCGGGGTTTTTCGCTAAAGTTAGAGCATTTTGCCATTTCTGAATTTCGGCACGGTTACGATCTTGAAATTCGCTTACAATCTTTGCAACGATCGTTTTATCTTCCGAGAGTTTTAATGCGTTTTTAGGCATCTTTTCAGCCAAAGCCAAAGGATTGCCCCACTTGTCTATCAAAATATTATTTAAACTACTTTTAAACGGCATATTTTTTAATATTTGTTGTTGTTAGGTTTGTATAATGAGAATATGCGCACTTGCCCCGAATAATCATCGCTAGGGATAGGAGGCAAATCGGTGGGTGAAGTTCCGTTGCCGACATCTTCCAGCCACGTCATTGCGTCGTTGTATCTCAACTGCCTGTATTCGGGGATTTGTCGGGGTGCTTTTTTGGCATACAAATGATATATAGCAATATCAATTGTAATCATGACAATGTATTCGTCTCGGTCGTCGCCTGTTTTGTTGAATATGTTTGTCAGGTCGTAACGCCCTGCCAACCGTTTTTTTATTTGGCTGATCGCCATTCTTTCGGCTTTCCGAAGTTCCCGTTTATCTTCGGTCTTATCTAATAGGTTTAACACATCCGCTTGTGTCTGTACACCGTAGTCATCATCTGTTAAAAATGCCATAATTTAATATCTGTTTTTTGATCGTGAACTAATTTGTTTTCGTGAGATGGTTCTTACATTTTCGTTTCCTTTGTCGATGGCAACGGCTCGGTTAAGTTTACTGATTGCGCCGTGTACGGCGTCCGCTCCGTCGTCATGTGCCCCGCTTCCTTTTTCGAATGCGAGAAACTGGTCTACTAATGTTGTTTGGTCTAGTCCGTTCTTTTCGTCAATATTGAAAATGACGTGATGCCGCTCAAAATGACCCGCCATGCTTTCAATTCTGTCAAATTTGTCTGCTTTGCTTCGTTTATCCGCAACCACAGGAATATAATAACCCCGTTTATCGCCCTCGATGTCAAAGTCGTTTACAAAGTCATCCATGGCAAATAAACCCTCAATCATGTATCTGATATTGATATTTTCAAGCCTTTTGTCTTCGTAGAGGTTGTAAAGCCATTCGGCGCATTTTGCACGGCTATTCTTTCTCAGATATGTATGTATGATATGGAATTCACGCCCCGTTCTTCCAACCAATATTAAAGCCTTGTAGTCGCCCGCATCTTTATACGATAGGTCGCCATAGAACACAAGTCCGTCGTATTTATTCAATGGCAGCATTTCGCCGAATACCATATCCTCATATTTGAATATCGCCCCGTCCTGAATGTGAGCGTGCATATATTCACGCATGAAAGAACGGTACGGCATCTGTTTGAATTTGTTTTTCCAGTATGCCGCCGATGTCTTGTCTTTCCATGTCGGTTCAAAAGAGGACAAGTCTTTGACAGCCGTAACCGTGCTGATGTAGAATATATTTTCTTCTCCCTCATTTTTTGCCTGTTGAATAGCTTGCTGAAAATAAAGTTTCAGTCGGTTGGTAATACTGTTTTTATGAGTATTGTTGTTGGCGTGTATATACCTTTCCGTACCATCGTCCACAGCATCGAAACAACCCCAAACGTCCTCTGTTATGTAGTCTACCGATTCCCGCATAATACGGTCGTTGTTGATGTGTTTTTTTGTGTCCACATCGTCGGTGGTAATATAGTCGGGGCGTTCAGCGTCTTCTCGTGAACCCCTTGGGTCTTGCCCGAACCCTAACGCCATGAAGCGAACTCCGTCAATTGTGGCAAAGTCACCGTCTGCCCAATCTCCATATTGGAATTTTGCCCCGTAATCGTTTATCAGACGTTTGTTGTGTTGCAATTGGCTTTGTATGGACGAAAGCAGTTTCTTTGCTTTCTTTTCGTTTGCGCCAATAATAAGCATGAATTTTAAATCATGTTTAGCAAACATGAGAAACAGAGGTATTCCCATGTTAATGTGAACCGATTTAGCCGCTGAACGATACCATTCTGCCAACACACGGCAACGTTTATTTTTGATAATGTAGTTTGCCATCTTCTTGTGAAAAGGTGCACACTTTGATTTTGCAAAATTGGGAAAGTAATACTCAAACCATTTTGCATAATCTTTTTCAAGTTCCTTTATCCGTTTTTGCTTGTCCTGATGGCTTTCGTTTATGTTTATGATGGTTGCCTGAGCAATGCGCCGGCAATGCTTGTCGTAATCCTGAATTAGTTTTTCGTATTTGTTGTTTGCTGCCATGTGTTAAGATTCTAATGAGATTATATGTTGTAAGAACATTTTGTTGTATTCGGTGTCTTCTATTGCCCTTTGCGGGTTTATTTCCGACATATAATTATCACGCATTTGCAATACAGACATCACGGTTCGGGGGTTTACGGTTTTGTCTAATCTGTCTATTGCCGCCATGAATTTGGATAACTGATCTGCATTTACTTTCGATTCTTCACCCGACACCACCTTTCGTGCTTCTTCCATTAGCAATTCCTTTAGCTTCACGGGTGTTAACTGCAAATCACGTTTGCGGTCATCCCACGACTTTTCCCCGTCCCGCCCTTTGCGCCATGTAGAAACCGTTTGTTCGGAAATTTCCAACAATTCGGCTATTTCACGCCCCGTCTTTCCTAACCTGATAAAATAGTCTTCGGCTATATCCCTCAGTTTTTCAAGTTCTGTTTTTGTTCTTTTTGCCATATATAATAGTTACGAGTTACTTCGCCCTTTGGGCAGTTACGAGTAATGAGTTCGAAGTACTTAGAACATTCTTCATTTTTAATTTTTCACTTTTCATTATATGTACTCCTTGCATTTTTATACGAAAATATGAATATATATGCACTCGAATAACATTTAGTTCAACCCTTAATATAAAGCGTTCAAGCGATTTATTTGGATTTTCACTGTATGTGTAAGTCGTATATTTTTGCATCAAAACAGTATAAATATGCACGAAGCAATCATAAAGTTATACGGCGAAATATGGTCGTGGAATCTGAATAACTCCGAACTATTTACAAATCGTTTAAACGGTTTTGAAAATGATAGGAATGTGAGCGAAATACACTTACATATTCATTGCTTAGGTGGTGAAGTATTGGAGGGTATAGCCATAATAAACGCAATCAAAGCCTGTAAAAAGCCTGTTATTGCTTATATCGACGGGGTTTCGGCATCAATGGCAACACTTGTGATGCTTGCCTGTGATAAGATATACATGGCTGATAATGCCTATATAATGATTCATTCGCCCCGTGGCGGGGCATACGGAACGGCAAAAGATATGGCTAAAGTGGTGAAGCTACTAAAGGCAATGGAGGTAAATTTTAAGAAAGCATATTCCACTCGCACAGGAAAGCCGGAAGCCGAAGTTGCCTTGTGGATGGATGGCGACAATTGGTTTTCTGCCAGTGAAGCCCTCGCCGAAAATCTGATTGACGGAATATTCGACGCCGTGGACACTACACAAACAAACATCTTGTCGAAAGAAGATGTAAAAGACAATACAGTGAAAATGATGTATCAACGTTATGCGGCGTTGAATACATCCGACAATAATAAATCAGAATCGCAAAAACCTAAAAACAAGATGGACAAACAAAAGATCATTGCACAATTCGGACTCACTAGCGTAACCGTCGAAAGTTCCGAAGATGAAATCTATTCGGCTATTTCTGCAAAAATGAACGCAGAAACAACAGCACGCCAAACGGTAGAAAATACCTTGAAAACAGAAAAAGAAAATCAGGTGAAAGCGGTTGTTGCAGCCGCCAAAACTGCGGGTAAAATAACCGATGCTCAGGTAGTTAGTTTCGAAGCAATCGGAATTAACGCAGGCATAGAAGCATTGCAAACGGCTTTGGATGCTATTAAATCAGTTCCGTCAATATCTGCTTTATTGAACAATGGCATACAATCGCCGCAAACAACTGAGCCTAAAACGTTCACTGAACTTCAAGCATTGGGCGACGTCGCTTTAGCTGCTTGGAAACGTGACAGACCTCAGGACTATGCACGTTTGTATAAAGCTGAGTTCGGACACGACATTAATGTTTAATCAATTAAAATTTAATTATTTACATGGCAAGAAATTTTCCAGAAGTATGGGTCGGACGGGTTGAAACCAACCTGAAAACGACCGACGAAGCCCCTTGGTTGGATGGTATTCCCGAAATTACCTCGCCTGTGGTTGTGCTAGGGGAAGGCACAGACACAGAGAAGAATATTATCAATATTCCAACCTCAGAGTTTGAAGTAGAAGTATTGATCAACAATTCTACTTACCCTATTGCATTACAGGATTATACCGACGACACGGCAATTGTGGCTTTGGATAAGTACCAAACAAAAGTTACAACATTGGCAGACGACGATGTGATGGGAGCGGCTTACGATAAAATAGATAGTGTCACAAAAGGACATGTAAGTTCTATTACCTCCGAAAAATATATCAAGGCTATCCATGCCATTGCACCGACGGCGGATTCTGTAAATACGCCTGTGATTGAGACGGGAGGAAATGACGACGGGGATGGTCGTAAGATGATCACACGTAGGGAGATTATTAAACTAAAGAAAAAGTTCGACCAAATGCAATGCCCTGCCAATGGCAGACGTTTGGTGTTGTGTGCCGACCATGTTCAGGACTTGTTAAACTCTGATCAGAAATTTGCAGACCAATACTACAACTATGTAAGCGGCAAGATTTCAAATCTTTATGGATTTCAGGTTTACGAATACATCGCAAATCCTTACTTCAACCCAACAACCAAACAAAAGGTTAGTTTCGGGGCTGTGCCTGCGGCTGACGACTATCAGGCGTCTGTTGCTTTCTATGCGCCAAACATAGGTAAGAAAACAGGAAAAACGAAACAGTATTACAGCGACGCAAAAACAGACCCGGAAAACCAAACAAACAAGATCAATTATCGCCACTATTTTATTGCTATTCCGAAACGTGCAAAATACATCGGAGCGATAATCAGTTCGAAAGCGTAATTGTGAATGAAAAACTAAAAATGAAAAATTAAGAATTACTCATAACTCTAAAAAAATATGACTGGACAAGAAGAAAAAAAAGAATTGACGGATGCTCAAAAAAAGAGAGCCCGTGCAAAAGAGATCGCAGATAGCAGAAATGTGCAAGAAGTCTATTCCAATACTAAAGACGAATTTTTCACAGTCTATTGCAATGCCGTAAACTCGGAAAACGGCAAAAAAGAAAATGTTAAAACCTACACATTCAAATAATCATGTCAAGGGTTAATTTACAGAAAGGAAAGGTCGGAGCTTCCATTTTGGGCGGATATGAAAAAACGTCCGCCCTAGTGGGTAGCTATGGCGCAATTGCGGGAACTTCGGGAAAACTGGAAATAGGCAAACCCGTTCAGTTTCGCAATATTGTAGAAGCCGAATCCTACGGTGTGAAGCAAGGTACATTGCTACATCACCATATTTCTGAATATTTCCGCATGTCGTTGATTGGCGGCAAAGGTGCTTCCTTATGGGTATTGAATACTCAGAGTCATACTTCATTCGTTAACATGATTCAGGATAACGCTATTAAGCAAATGATAGTAACCTCCGACGGCAATATTTTTCAGGTGGGGTTTGACTACATACCAAAATCAACCAATTATGTTGATGGTCTGAACGATGAAACTTTTGCTGCGATGAAAGCCGCTCAGGCGTTTGCCGACTGGTGTCACCAGACAAACCGAAAATTGCATTGTGTTGTTTCGGGGGCTGATTATAAAGGTGCGGCGGCTTCATCCCTCAATCTGCGGGATATTAAAGAAAGTGGTGCATCTGTCCCATTACCTCAGGTTTCTTTGGTTATCGCACAAGATTACGATTTTGCCGAAACATTGACGGGAAAAGAACAGAAATATGCGGCTGTCGGTACGCTTCTGGGCTGTATGGCTGCGCAACCTGTCAGCTACAATATTGGAGAGGTAGAAACCATGTCATTAACAGATGCTACACGCAGTTTGTGGCTGAATGCGGGATTGAGTTCGCACGAACAAGTGCGAGATAAAGAGGCTGAATTGTCAACTCTGAACGCAAAAGGTTACATAGTTGGCGAGTATTACAGTGGACAGGTTGTGTTTAATGACGATCATGTGTGTACACCTGTCGTTGTGGATGCAGACGGAAATATGAATGAACATACAATTGCGCTTTCACGCACCAATGCAAAAGTTTTCCGTGAAATCTACAAAGCCTATTTGCCTAAAATAAAGTCGACAGTTCCTGTCGATGCCAAAACGGGCAAACTCGGTATTGGTATGGTCAAGTATTTTGAAGGCATAGGAAATGATGTTTTCGGATTAATGCAAAACAAACAGGAAATATCGGGCGGTGAAACGGAAGTTGACAGAGAAAGCAACTTACTCTATGGAAATAAGGCGTTAGGCGTCTTTTACAATTGGGTTCCGATGGGAACTATCGGGCAAATAAACGGAACGGTTAACATCAAATCTTCTTTATAACACTATGAGAGTAATTAAGAACGGAAAGGCTTTCGACGGTGCTGATGCTATTTGTACGGCACTTGGTCAAATCTGGGACGAAGTGACAGAGGTGAGTTATGGTTTTACCCGTGAACATCAGCACAATCATACAATTGGCTCATATAACCCTACATCGTGGAGTATGGGAAAACAAACGCCTAATGGCTCGCTGACGGTTATGATGAACCAAATTGTCTCTTTAGAAAAAGCAGCACCAACGGGAAATATAATAGACATAAAGCCTTTTGACTTCAATGTGTCTTTTGTGGATGATTACAACGAAATCGTCAACGATACAGTTGTTTGGAAGTTTGCTTCTTGGGGGCGTACCGTAAACACAGAAATGGGATTAGCTCAACAATTCGACATGTTTGTGTTGGAAGTTAAGCCAAATAACGTAAAATAACAGATTTATAACAATTTAAGCAGAAAAAAAAATAAAAAAATGACAAAGAAAACGACATCCCTGCCTGATGGCGTAACTGAAGAAATGGTTACGAAATGGAAAGAAGATTTCGGAAGCAACAACGTAAAAAAAGCAAACTTAGTAGACAAAGACGGCGTGTATTGCAAGTCTGTCGTTGTGAAAGTTCCGCAAAGGAAAGAATTGAGCGAGTCAGAAAAATGGAGTTTTTCCAATCCGGACAAATCGAAAGAAATATTGGTTAATGCCTGCGTCCTGTCTCACAAAGAGGAAGTAAAAGCAGACAATCAATTGTTCTTTTCTGCTTGGGCTGCAATTAATGAGTTAAGCCCTTTGGCAAAAGCTACTGTCGAAGACTTGTAGAAGACTATCCGCCCTTACTCGACAGTAGCGATAAAGATTATATAAGGAAATGGAACGCCCTGATCAGTTACTTTTTTCATATTCAAAGTCCCGAAAACCTGACGGATGAAGAATGGGCGGAAAAAGTAAAGCAATTAGACTGGCTATCTAAAAGGGGCATCTTGGGTTCTGAATTTAAAAACGGGTTGTTGTGAAGTACGTAGTTGATATATTTCAAAGGATGCAAAGCATTTACGGTTTTGTCGGTGCTAATGTTCAGGGATTGGCAAACCGTAGTGTCTTTGCGGCGGGTATCGCTTACAACAATACCCGTTATCAAAGGCAAAGCAACGAAAAGGATTTTAAAGATGTTTCATTTTACACGGTTGCAGAATACAATTTTGCAGATATGGAAATGAGATACGAAGACCTGTCTCTAAAGTTTAGTTTCGGCTCGTTGCTTAATGACACTGAGGGTATTATTGCCCCGCCTCCGATGGTTTCGTTTAAACGTTCCAAAAATTTGGGGATAACGGTTATTGATACAGCAATGTACGATACAGAGACTTCCGAAATTGTAGAAAATTTTGGTATAAACAGTTGGGATATTGATATACGGGGCATTATGGTAGACATGGACAATCACCACTACCCAAAATCTAAGATAGTTGATATTACCCGATTTTTCGAAATAAACGATGTGATTGAGATTGTTTCGCCTTTGTTTCAAGATTTAGGTATTACGTCGATCTATTTCAAAGAACAATCTATTGAACCCGTAGAAGCCTATCCCGACACGGTGAAATTTTCATTGCAGGCAAAAAGCATCAAACCCGCCGAGTTCACAATCATAGACCGGACAATAACCGTTTAAATGCTATTTAAATGTCATATCTTAACTTAAACAGTAGGCTTGTAATTACCAATACAGAAACAAAACAGAGTATTGTCTTTAATCATATTTCCGATGCGGAAATAAAACTATCTGTCAAAGTTTTGGGTGATACGGCAACGGTGACAATTCCCCGTCGGTATGGTAAATTGAAAGACAAAGAGGTTTTGCAATATATCAAGGCGGGGTTTTCCGTCCAATTGGAATTAGGCTACAACGGTGAATATCATACTGAGTTTAACGGGTTTGTCCGTGAGGTTGGCAGTGGTTACCCTCTTAAGATATATATTGATGATGCGTTTTATAAGTTACGGAAAAACAGTTTTAATAAGTCGTGGAAAAGCGTAACATTGAAGCAGTTGTTGTCTGAGATAGCATCGGGTTATAAAATTGAATGTCCAGATGTTGACTTAGGCACTTTTCAGATCGACAATGCAAGCACATTTGTAACGTTGCAGGCGTTGAAAGATCAATACGGCTTTTCTGCTTTTTTGAAAGATGGTACACTTTATTGCCAATTCGCTTACGACGTTCGGGGTGTTGGTAGAATACATACCTACGATTTTACTAAGAATGTTAAAAAACACAGCCTGACATACCAACGCAAAGAAGACAATAAAGTCAGAATTCGTGCGATTTCCAACCAATCTACGGGTAAAAAAGTTACTGTTGAAGTCGGAAATAAAGAGAAAGAAGCAAGTGTTCGGACTCTCAATTTCAGAAACAAGACAGAAGCAGAATTGCGAAAATTGGCTTTAAAAACACTCGATAGCCTTGTTTTTGACGGCTTTACGGGAAACATAACGGGTTTTGGTTATCCACGTGTGATGGCGGGTGACACACTAGAACTTATTTCGCCCAAAGAGCCGGAACAAAACGGAAGTTATCTTGCCGAATCTGTGACAATACGCTACGGGAACGCCTATTATGAGAGAGTTTGTGATTTAAGTTATAAAGTGAAATGACACCAGAAGACGCATTTTTACAACTATTCAAAAAACTGATGCCAAAAGCGGCGATGGTTTCGGTTGGCAAAGCAACCAACATAGACAAAGAAAAAAGGGTGTGCGACGTTGAACGTGACGGACAACCAATATTATTTAATTGCCGTTTAAATGCGGTTGTTGATTCTATGAATAGTTATTCTGTTGTTTTCCCGAAACCTGACTCCTATGTGTTGTGCCTGACAATTGGAGATACTGATAATCTTGTAATTGCATACTCCGAAATTCAGGAAATCAATGTAAAGATAGAAAACACAACAATGGTGATGAATGGCGAAGATACTGTTTTTAACGGTGGCAAATTGGGCGGAATGGTGAAAATAAGCGAGTTAACAAATAAAATTAATGACTTTGTAAAAATATTCAACTCGCATACACATCCCGTTTCCACAACCGGAACTGCTTCGGCTCAAACGGGAGCGGCATCCGCAACTATTTCGCAGGCTTCGTTTTTCAGCAAGTCGGATTACGAAAATACTAAAATAAAACAATGAACAACGGTATTCTATTGGATGAAGAAACGGGCGATCTGTCAATAAATATTGTCCGTGATGCACAAGGTTATATTGTTTCAGGCTTGACCGTCGGAAACAATGACTATCAAAACATTCAATTAGTTGTCTTGTCCAATAAAGGTGATTTTAGAGAACAACCGATCTTAGGTGTTGGTGTTGAAAGATATTTAAAAAGTGTTGGTCGGGCTAACGATTTGCGTCGAGAGATAACTGTGCAATTGGAAGCGATAGGATATGGCAAAGCCAATGTAACCGTAAACAATAATGGTAAGTTAGAAATAGATATATAAAAATATAATGATAAATAAACTAAAATTTCAATTAATCATTTCGGTTGCACTGGTTCTTGTCGGTTGCGGTTTGCTGATAGCAGGGTTTCGTGTGCCACCAGTCGGAGAAATTCATAATTCGGTGTTAATTGCATTTGGTGAGATATTGACATTCGTGGGTGCTATTTTCGGCATAGATTATTCATATAAAGCAAAGGTGTTTAACAAAAAAAATGAAGACAATGAGGAAGATAAATAAAATAATACTGCATTGCAGTGCTACAAAAGAGGGTAAACACTTTACAGTTGCAGATATTGACCGATGGCACAAAGAGCGCAATTTTACCGAGATAGGTTATCACTATGTAATCTATTTGGATGGTACGGTACACGCAGGGCGTGATATTTCAAAGGTGGGGGCGCACACAATCGGTCAAAATTCAAACTCAATTGGAATTTGCTACATCGGCGGTTTAGATGCAAACGGAAAATCGAAAGACACTCGAACACCTGAGCAAAAAACAGCAATGATGGTTTTGATTAATGGATTGTTAGGCCAGTTCCCAAACGCAACCGTTCACGGGCATAACGAATTTGCGGCAAAAGATTGCCCTTGTTTTAACGTAAAAAAAGAATGGTAATGAAAGGAAGTCGGCAAATATTAATTTTCTGTGTCTGCATTTGGTTGTTTGGTGTGTTTGCCATACTGATGGGTTGTAAGTCACCACAGCAAACACAAATAGCGATAGAAACGAAAGAAAAGGTTGTTGAGCGTCTTGTTCCTTATGCTTTGCCGCCAGACAGTTCCTCAATTTATGCGCTGTTTGAGTGTGACAGCCTGAATAATGTATATTTGAAAGAGTTACACGATCAAAAAACAAGCGGTTGGCATGGTTCGTTTTCGTTCAATAATGGGGCATTTAAATACGATTTAAACAAGCCGCCTGATACGGTTTATGTTCCCGCAAAAGATAGCGTCGTATATAAAGAGGTTCCCGTAGAAGTGGTCAAAGAAGTGGAAGTAAATAAACAAACCGATTGGCAAATAATTAAAGGTTGGTTAGGCATATTGATGTTAGTTCAGATAGGAGTTTTGGCACTTAAATATTTCATCAAATGGAAACTAAAAATATAAACGGTCAATCCCTCATCGACCTAGCCATACAAACTGGCGGTTCGATAGAGGCGGTGTTT
>NZ_QVMP01000002.1:0-1055 GCF_010501095.1 Dysgonomonas sp. 520
ATAGTACTATATCAAGTCAAAAGAGTTACAATATTGGCTCTTACACCAACAATGCCTCAAGCCAACACACTTATATTAATGGTGAAGAAAATGTTTTCGGTAGCCTTTTCCAATGGGGACGCATTGCTGACGGACACGAAAACCGTAATCCGGCTTTAAACAATATGGCATATACAGGCATGACAACCGCAGAAATAACATCTGGCTCACGCTGCTCAACTTCCGACACCCAACGACCTTACAGTCAAATAAGTACCACATCTACCTGGTACGGAAAATTCATTTACAATGCACCTGATCCGTACAATTGGAACCCTGCTGGTCAATCTACAGTTGACCAATTATGGCGTACTTCGCATTTCATACAAAATGATCCATGTGCTCATTATAAAGTGAATGGGACTTATCAAGCATTCTGGCATACAGGAACAGATGGTCTGAACAATGGTGATGCTGCTTGTTCCGATGCCGGAACAGCTTGGCGGCTACCCTTTCAGGATGAGTGGGGTTCTATTTATAAAGGCGGAGCTATTTCGGGATCTCCCGAAACGGCAACTGCCAACACATGGTCTTGGTATGGAGGTACGGCTACCCTAATCACCAGTATACGAGGCTATGAAATAAAACCGGATGGTTATACGACAACGCTTTTTTTACCTGCTAATGGGCATCGAAACAGCGGTAATGGTTTGCTTTACGATCAAGGCACAAGTGGTTTCTACTGGAGTAGTAGTATCAATAGTACTAGTGCTTCCAACCTTGACTTCAATAATGGTAGTATTATCCCTGCTAGTAGTCATGGTCGTGCTGATGGCTTTGCAGTACGTTGTGTGAAGAATGAGTAAACACCCCGCCCCTACACTCCCCTCGTCCTTTCGGGTTTTGTTACCCGAAAATCGGGATGTAGGGGCAGGTCGTTGGTCTGCCGGAGAATGTTCTTTTATATCGTATAATATATCCTGCGCGCAATCAGATAGATTGCTCGCATTCCTTTTGACCTAAGCCTCAAAAGGAATCAAAAAGGCTTTCTGTGACTCAGGCTTCTTGCCGACCCA
>NZ_QVMP01000002.1:1112-49172 GCF_010501095.1 Dysgonomonas sp. 520
AATGTCACGTTTACACCCGTCAGGCGAAACGGCATCTGCTTCGCAGGCGGGGACACGTTAAGCGAAACAAGGCGTAAAATTGAACACCTCCCCAACCCCTCCAAAAGAGGGGCTTGCTCCCTCTCCTCTTGGAGAGGGCCGGGGTGAGGTCGGTCGCCGAGAAGCTAAGCCTTGACTTTTTGGTTCGTTTTGTGTCAAGACAAAATGAACGAAGGTAAACTTTCGAAGAAAGTGCGCCAGAAAGAACGTCGAATAGAAAAGAACACTTTTCAAATACTGATTCGTCTTGATAATAAAAGAATAATGAAAATAAGAATTTTATATATTGTAGGAATACTACTTTTCCTCTCCACTTTCGGAGTTGCAGCCCAAACAATTGACGTGCAATTGCCCTACTATGCAGGCAGGGACTACTATTTCTGCCTGTTGAAAGGATCAAAGCAAGATACAATCGCCATCGGAAGGCTAAACTCAAAGGGCAAAGCCGTCATCTCCCTACCCGAAAATTATCGTGGGGTAAGTCGATTTTCGGTGCGTGAGTATGCCAAAATATGGAATATCATCGTCAACGGGAATGAAAAGGTTTTTATGAGCGAACCCGACTCAGTGGAAGCAACCCCATCTTTCAATGGTTCTGTTGAAAACAATTTTCTGCTCGATGCCTTTGCCCGTCAAAACAAAATCATAGAGGAATACGGCAAGGCGATTGATCCAAACCTAGCTCAACCATTAATCTTTCCTCTGCCTGAAAAACGGGTGGAAAATGACTATCTACTTTTCCGCAAACAGATTAACGATAGTCCGCTATATGCCGCACGAATAATAGAAATACTCAATTGCCTAGCAGGTGTAGGCAGTTCGTTCAACATTTCGCAGGAAGATATATTGGCAGGACAAAGGGAATTTATCACCCGTAAGGTAAGTTTCGAAGACCTCTACACAAGCGGATTTTGGCAACCCATATTCGATTCATGGATACAAATGACTTCGGCAAACGACAGCCTTTTGTTAGATGACAGTCGCTATATGCTCGAAAGATGTGGAAATGACATTCCTATGCGCAGAGGGGTGACCCAAACCATCATCCGTACATTCAGTAAATATGGCAAAGATTATCTGCTTGCGGAACTTGGCACGGAATACCTGACTATGCCTCTCAACGGGCAGCTTGCACCGGAAATAAAAGTGGACGGCACTTCTTTTCTGCCTAAAAACAGCCTGATTATCTTCTATGAAACGGGGTGTGGCAGTTGTCACTACGAATTAGAGCAATTGAAAAGCAAATATAAGCTACTTTCTGACAATAACATACGAATAATATCCATCGCTGCCGATATCGGACGGGAGGTTAACGAAGAAACATCGGAAAAACTTCCCTGGACGGATAAATTTTGTGATTTTAAAGGCTTCGATGGGGAGAATTTTCGCAATTATGGGATTGTCGGAACTCCTACCTACATACTTACCGACCGTGAAGGTATCGTCCGTGGACGCTACGCTCAACTGAAAGAATTGGTGAAGAACTAAGATTTTCAACTATACCCAAAACAAAAAAGCAATCCAAAATTGGATTGCTTTTTTTAGAACGAATATATATTACTTTATATTTATTCTGCTTTTGGCTCTTCCGTAGCCTCTGTTGCTGGTGCTTCCGGAGCTTCAACTACATCTTTAACTTCTTCCACAGGAGCCACTTTCTCTGCCGCTTTCGGAGCTTTTGTTTTTGCTTCTGCTGCTGGCGCGTCTGTTGCTTTTTTCCTTGAACGACGTGTTGTAGATTTAGCTTTAGCTTCAGATTTTTCTTTCAACATATTTTCGTTGTAGTCAACCAACTCGATAAAACACATTGAAGCATTATCTCCAAGACGGTTACCAGTCTTAATGATGCGAGTGTATCCACCCGGACGGTCAGCTATCTTTTGAGAAACGTTTTGGAACAACTCAGTAACAGCACTTTTGTCTTGAAGTTGTTGAAAAACCAAACGTCTCGAATGTGTTGTATCTTCTTTCGATTTAGTTAAAAGAGGCTCTATAACCTTCTTTAGTGCTTTAGCTTTAGCTACGGTCGTAAAAATACGTTTGTGCATGATCAATGAAACAGACATGTTCGATAGCATGGCATTTCTATGCGTATTTGTACGGCCTAAGTGATTGAATTTTTTATTATGTCTCATCGCTTATTACTCTTTATCTAATTTATATTTTGAAATATCCATGCCAAAAGACAGGTTCAAGCTATCCAAAAGCTCATCAAGCTCGGTAAGTGATTTTTTACCGAAGTTTCTGAACTTAAGTAGGTCATTCTTATTGAATTGAACCAACTCACCCAAAGTTTCCACTTCTGCCGACTTAAGACAATTAAGCGCACGAACCGAAAGGTTCATATCCACTAACTTGCTCTTAAGCAACTGACGCATGTGAAGAATTTCTTCGTCAAATTCGTCATTTCCGTCCGATTCACTTTGTTCAAGAAGAATTTTCTCGTCAGAGAACAACATGAAGTGGTGGATAAGAATTTTAGCTGCTTCTTTCAAAGCGTCTTTTGGATGAATGGAGCCATCCGTGGATATTTCCAACACCAATTTCTCATAATCGGTCTTTTGTTCTACACGATAGTTTTCAATCGAATATTTAACATTACGTATCGGAGTGTAGATAGAGTCTATCGCAATAACGTTAACGTCATCCGACATTCCACGGTTTTCTTCCGCAGGAACATATCCACGTCCTTTGTTTATTGTTAATTCGATCTGGAAACTAGCGCTTAAGTCCAGCTGACAAATTACAAGATCCGGGTTCAGAACTTCAAATCCCGACAAATGTTTGTCAATATCTCCGGCTTTGAATACATCAGTGCCAGAAACTGTGATACTTACTTTTTCATTCTCAATCTCTTCAACGATTTGTTTAAACCGCACTTTTTTAAGATTAAGAATGATGTTGGTCACATCTTCTATAACACCTGGTATAGTTGCAAATTCGTGCTCTACACCGTCAATTTTAATTGATGTGATTGCAAAGCCTTCGAGCGAAGACAGTAGAATACGGCGAAGAGCATTACCAACTGTAATACCATAACCTGGTTCTAAAGGACGGAATTCAAATTTTCCGAAGAAATTATCCGCCTCTAACATCAATACTTTATCGGGCTTTTGGAATGCTAATATTGCCATGAAATTAATTTTTGGAATATAATTCTACGATCAACTGCTCTTTGATATTTTCTGGAATGTCTGCTCTTTCAGGGATATGAAGATATTTACCTGTTTTGCTTGACGCATCCCATTCTATCCAAGGATATTTACTGTGATTGAACCCTGACAAAGAGTTTTCAATAACTTCCAGAGATTTCGATTTCTCACGTACAGCTACAAGCTGACCGGGTTTTACACTGAATGAAGGAATATTCACAACTTTTCCATCAACAGTGATGTGACGGTGAGAAACCAACTGACGTGCAGCAGCTCTTGTAGGAGCTATACCCAAACGGAATACCACGTTATCCAATCTCGACTCCAACATTTGAAGAAGGATTTCACCAGTAATACCACGTGTACGTGCTGCTTTATCAAACATATTGCGGAATTGTTTTTCCAATACACCGTAAGTATATTTCGCTTTTTGCTTTTCACGCAATTGTATTCCGTACTCGGAAGTTTTTCTTTTTCTGCTATTTCCGTGTTGTCCGGGAGGGTAGTTCTTCTTAGAAAGAACTTTGTCCGGTCCGAAAATAGGTTCTCCAAATTTACGGGCGATTTTTGATTTTGGTCCGATATATCTTGCCATTTTTTACTAAATTAATTTGAGAAGCCCGAATTGTGCAGCCGCGATTACAGAGAGGGTTTGTGCAATCAAATTCACAATTCCAGTTTCTACGTTTCTTGTTTATTAGAACTTGAAATTATTAAACTCTTCTTTGTTTTGGAGGACGACATCCATTGTGTGGAAGCGGAGTAACGTCAACAATTTCTGTTACTTCTATTCCTGCACCGTGTACTGTCCTGATAGCCGACTCACGTCCGTTACCCGGTCCTTTAACAAAAGCCTTTACTTTTCTCAAGCCAAGGTCATACGCTACTTTAGCACAATCCTGCGCTGCCATTTGGGCTGCATACGGAGTGTTCTTTTTAGAACTTCTGAATCCCATTTTACCAGCTGACGACCAGCTGATTACTTGTCCTTCACTGTTTGTAAGAGAAATAATAATATTGTTAAATGAAGAGTGAACGTGCAATTGTCCGTTTGCGTCGACTTTAACATTTCTCTTTTTCGCTGCGACTGTTTTTTTTGCCATATTAAACTATTATTTTGTAGCTTTTTTCTTATTTGCAACTGTTTTCTTCCTACCCTTACGTGTACGAGCATTGTTTTTTGTGCTCTGACCTCTCAAAGGCAAACCAATACGGTGACGTATACCACGGTAGCAACCGATATCCATCAAACGTTTGATGTTCAGTTGAACTTCCGAGCGAAGATCCCCTTCTACCTTAAACTTGTTACCGATGATTTCACGGATTGCACCCGCTTGGTCATCAGTCCAATCTTTCACTTTGATATCTCTATCAACGCCTGCTTCTTCCAAAATTTTGTTAGCAGAACTTTTTCCGATACCGAAAATATATGTCAAGGCAATCTCACCTCTTTTATTTTGTGGTAAATCGACACCAACTATTCTTATAGCCATATAATTATCAAAAATTTTTGTGCAAAATTAATAAATTATCCTTGACGTTGTTTGTACTTAGGATTTTTTTTGTTTATTACATATAAACGCCCTTTTCTTCTGACTATTTTACAGTCATCTGTACGCTTCTTTAATGATGCTCTTACTTTCATATCTTTTATTTGTTTATTTATATCTGAAAGAAATACGTCCCTTAGACAAATCGTAAGGCGACATTTCCACACGCACTTTGTCTCCCGGCAAAATTTTGATATAGTGCATACGCATTTTACCTGAAATGTGTGCTGTGATTTCGTGCCCATTTTCTAATTCGACGCGAAACATTGCATTAGACAATGCTTCTACTATTACTCCATCTTGTTCTATTGCTGCTTGTTTAGCCATAAATAAAAATTAATTTCAGATTGCTTTATCTCCCAGTACAGCTTCAATAAATTCAAAGGTTGACAATATATCCGCTTTTCCTTCACGCACTGCAACAGTGTGCTCGAAATGTGCCGACGGCTTACGGTCTTTTGTCCTTACCGTCCATCCATCTCTTTCAAAAACCACATTCTTGCTGCCCATGTTAATCATAGGTTCTATTGCAATACACATGCCTTTTTTCAACAAAGGGCCTGTTCCTCTGCGTCCATAGTTCGGAACCTGTGGGTCTTCGTGCATTTTACGTCCGATACCATGACCAACCAGCTCTCGTACTACCGAATAGCCTCTTTTCTCACAGTATGTTTGAATCGTATTGCCTATATCCCCCACTCTATTGCCTTCAACAGCCATAGCGATTCCTTCGTACAACGATTCTTTTGTTGTTCGCAATAAGGCTTTCACCTCTTCCGAAACTTCTCCTACACAAAATGTATAGGCCGAATCGCCACAGAAACCATTTTTCTCTGTTCCGCAATCAATGGAAATAATATCTCCATCTTGAAGGACATAATCAGTAGGTAAACCATGAACAACCGCTTCATTCACCGAAGCGCAGATAGACCCGGGATAATCAATTACACCCGGACCGCCTTTGTATCCAAGGAATGAAGGTATAGCACCATGACTACGGATAAACTCGCCTGCTATATCGTTAAGATATGCCGGAGTTATCCCCGGTTTAATGTGCTTTGCCAATTCTCCAAGAGTCATGCCTACCAGCCGATTGCTTTCACGCATCAACTCAATTTCTTCGTCTGTCTTCAGAAATATCATCTAAAATACCCTATTAATATGCTGCAATTGATCCTTGACGTCCTTTTATTCTTGCTCCTGATTTCAATAGTCCGTCGTAATGTCTCATCAACAAATGACTTTCTATTTGTTGCAGTGTATCTAACACCACACCCACCAAGATAAGCAAGGATGTACCTCCAAAGAACTGAGCAAATTCTCTATTTATTCCAAGTAAACCTGCAAATGCCGGTAATATTGCCACAAGGGCCAGGAACAATGATCCGGGGAATGTGATACGTGACATTACCTCATCGATATAGTCTGCCGTTTTCTTTCCCGGTTTTATTCCCGGAATAAATCCATTATTCCTTTTCAATTCCTCAGCCATCTGCACCGGATTCACGGTAACCGCAGTATAGAAATATGTAAAAGCAATAATTAAGAATGCAAATATAGCATTATAGAACCAACTGGTATGATCTGTCAGGTTACGAGCAAACCATCCTGCACTTTCTCCTGAAGTAAATCCTAGCAACGCAACAGGTATAAACATAATTGCCTGAGCAAAGATGATAGGCATTACGTTAGCCGCATTTACTTTCAAAGGAATGTACTGGCGTGCTCCACCATATTGTTTATTACCAACTACACGTTTTGCGTATTGTACCGGTATTTTACGGGTACCTTGCACCAACATGATAGCAGCCGCGATAACAAACAACAAGAACACAATCTCACCAAGAAACATCACCAAACCTCCGGCTTCATCGGCAAGTCTTGAAATAAACTCTCCGAAGAAAGCATGTGGAAGACGTGCTATGATACCAATCATGATGATAAATGAAATACCGTTACCAATTCCTTTATCAGTAATTCTTTCTCCCAACCATAGTACAAACATACTACCTCCGGCCAAGATTATAGTAGAAGTGATAAGGAACAACCATCCCGATGGTGCAGCCTGACCAAGCGCACCCATAAGGTAGGCAGGTCCTTGCAGCAACAAGATAGCTACTGTCAGATAACGAGTATACTGGTTCATTTTCGTACGCCCGCTTTCTCCTTCTCTCTGCAACTTTTGGAAGTATGGCAATGCTATACCCAAAAGCTGGATAACGATAGACGCAGAAATATAGGGCATAATACCTAATGCGAAAATGGATGCATTACCAAATGCACCTCCCGAGAACATATCCAGAAGTCCAAGCAATCCACCGGAAGCGCTTGCTTGCAGTTGTTTCAAAGCATTAGGATCAACTCCGGGCAAAACTACGAATGACCCGAAGCGATAGATTAACACAAAAAAGAGAGTAGTGAGGATTCTCGTTCTCAAATCCTCAATACTCCATATTTCTTTTATTTTCTGAATAAACCTCATCTTATTTCAGTTTTGTTACGGTTCCACCTGCTGCCTGAATAGCTGCTTCCGCAGATTTTGAGAAAGCATGAGCTTCAACATCAAATTTTGAAGTGATGGCTCCGTTACCCAAAATCTTAACCAAGTGCTTGGACGAAATAAATCCGGCATCAATAAGGGCTTGAACATCAATCTTTGTTAAACCTTTTGCTGTTGCAAGGTTTTGTAATACATCCAAATTGATTGGCTTGTATTCAACACGGTTGATGTTTTTGAACCCGAACTTAGGAAGACGGCGTTGAATAGGCATCTGGCCTCCTTCAAATCCGATCTTCTTTGAGTAACCTGATCTCGATTTAGCACCTTTGTGTCCTCTTGTAGAAGTTCCACCTAAACCCGAACCTGTTCCACGACCGATTCTCTTTCTTGTTTTAGTAGCACCTTCAGCAGGTTTCAAATTCGACAAATTCATAATTCTTATATTTTTTTCTTACTGATTCAACTTAATTTTCTACTGAAACCAGGTGTTTCACTTTCGCAATCATACCACGTATCGACGGAGTATCTTCGTGCTCAACTGTTCTGTTAAGTTTTCTAAGGCCAAGAGCATCAAGGATGTTCTTTTGGTTTTTAGGACAGTTGATTCTACTTCTTACTTGTTTAATTTTAATCTTTGCCATAATTTCTGTTTTTTGCAAATTATCCTTTAAACACTTTTTCCATCGACACACCTCTGTTTTGAGCAACAGTGTATGCATCCCTTAGTTCACCCAAAGCCTCTATTGTAGCCTTCACAAGGTTGTGAGGGTTAGAAGACCCTTTAGATTTTGCAAGTACGTCAGTCACACCAACGCTTTCAAGTACCGCACGCATCGCACCCCCTGCCTTAACTCCCGTACCAGGAGCAGCCGGTTTGATAAATACTTCCGATCCTCCGAATTTTGCAATTTGCTCGTGAGGAATTGTTCCTTTAAGAACCGGTACTTTGATAAGGTTTTTCTTAGCGGCTTCAACACCTTTAGCGATAGCTGTTGTTACCTCGCCTGCTTTACCTAAGCCCCATCCTACAATACCATCCTCATTTCCTACAACTACGATAGCAGCAAAGCTGAATGTACGACCTCCTTTTGTTACTTTAGTAACACGGTTGATAGCCACTAACCTGTCTTTCAACTCGATATCGTTAGTCGTTTTTACTTTATTATTGATTCCTGCCATTTTCGATTAAAATTTAAGTCCACCATTACGAGCAGCTTCAGCCAACTCTCTTACACGACCGTGATACAAGTATCCGTTACGGTCAAACACTACGGTAGTAACACCTGCTTCCTGAGCGCTTTTTGCAACCAGTTCTCCAACTTTAGCAGCCATCTCTTTTTTAGTCACCTTATCGGTAAGTTTAAGAGAAGATGCCGAAGCCAAAGTTTTCCCTGCCAAGTCATCAATCACCTGAGCATAGATCTGCTTGTTACTTCTGAACACTGTCAAACGTGGACGTTCGGCAGTACCTTGAACTTTACTGCGCAAACGTAACTTTATTTTGTTTCTTCTTTCTGTCTTATTGAATGCCATGATTTCTACAGTTTATGTAAATTACTTACCTGCCGATTTTCCTGACTTACGACGAACAACTTCACCTACGAAGCGTATACCTTTTCCTTTGTAAGGTTCAGGTTTACGGAACGAACGAATTTTCGCGCATACCATTCCAATCAACTCTTTATCGCATGATTCGAGGATGATAAGAGGATTCTTATTTCTCTCCGATTTAGTTTCCAATACTATTTCTTTAGGCAATTGCATCACTATCGGGTGAGTATAACCTAAAGTAAGTTCCAGAATCTGACCGTTATTAGCAGCACGGTAACCCACACCCACTAATTCCAGTTCTTTGCGATATCCTTCAGAAACTCCAACAACCATATTGTTAATCAAAGCTCTATAAAGACCGTGCAACGCACGATGTTGTTTCTCATCAGTAGGACGAGTTACACTTAGTGTACCGTCTTCCACTGTCACCTTAATATCAGGATTTACTGCCTGAGACAATTCTCCTTTTGGTCCTTTCACAGTAACCACATTATCGTTAGAAATGTTGATAGTTACTCCTGCAGGGATACTAATCGGTAATTTTCCTATTCTTGACATAATTACTATCCTCCCTCTTAATTAATAAACATAACATAATACTTCACCGCCAATTTTCAGCTCGCGAGCTTCTTTGTCAGTCATAACTCCTTTAGAGGTAGATAGTACGGCAATACCTAGTCCGTTAAGGACTCTTGGCATTTCCTTATATCCCGTATACTTACGAAGACCTGGTTTTGAAATACGGATCAGTTTTTTGATCGCATTCACTTTATTAACCGGATCATACTTCAAGGCAATCTTGATTGAGCCTTGAGGTCCTTCGTCTACAAACTTATAATTAAGGATGTAGCCTTTGTCCAAGAGAATTTTTGTAATCTCTTTTTTCAAATTCGACGCTGGTATTTCCACCACTCTGTGATTTGCCATGATGGCATTTCTCACTCGCGTCAAATAATCTGCAATTGGATCTGTCATTGTTAATTTAATTTAAATTAATCCCGTACCCCGGGACAATATTTAAAAAGTTATTTAAATGAAAAACTAAAAATGAAGAATGGAAAATTAATTTCCAGCTTTTCATTTTTAATTTTTCGTTCTTTGCTTACCAGCTAGCCTTTTTCACTCCCGGAATAAGTCCTTTAGAAGCCATTTCCCTGAATTGAATACGGGAAATTCCGAACTGACGGATATAGCCTTTTGGACGACCTGTGATGCTGCAACGATTGTGCAAACGTACAGGCGAAGAGTTTTTAGGTAAATCCTGCAAAGCGTCATAGTCTCCGGCAGCTTTCAACGCAGCTCTTTTAGCAGCATATCTAGCAACCATCTTTGCTCTTTTCACCTCACGGGCTTTCATTGATTCTTTTGCCATCTTATTTTAGTCTTTTTTAGCGTTCTTAAATGGTAAACCAAATTCCTTCAGAAGAGCATATCCTTCTTCATCTGTTTTGGCAGAAGTCACAAAGGTAATATTCATTCCCAAAATTCTACTAATTGTATCAATATTTATTTCAGGGAAAATGATTTGCTCCTGGATTCCTAAAGTATAATTTCCACGTCCATCAAGTTTGCTTTCGATTCCTTTGAAGTCACGGATACGAGGAAGAGCCACACGTACAAGTCTTTCAAGGAACTCGTACATTTTGTCGTGACGCAACGTAACCATCACACCGATAGGCATTTTCTTACGCAACTTGAAGTTAGAAATATCCTTTTTCGATACAGTAGCCACAGCTTTCTGTCCTGTAATAGCAGTTAGTTCGTTTACTGCAGTTTCGATAATTTTTTTGTCTGCCACTGCAATTCCTAATCCTTGGTTAACAACGATTTTTTTCAAAACCGGAACCTGCATTGACGACTTATAACCGAATTCTTTCATCAAAGAAGAAACAATACGGTCTTTATATTCTGTTTTAAGATTTGTTGTATTGCTCATTATTTAATCTCCTTCCCTGATTTTTTAGCGTAACGTACCAATTTTCCATTCACCTCTTTACGACCTATTCTTGTAGGTTTTCCTGTTTCAGGGTCAACCACGTTTAGGTTCGAAATATGTATTGGAGCTTCCATTTTTTCAATTGCTCCCTGAGGATTTTTCGCATTAGGCTTCGTATGTTTCGATACCATGTTCAAGCCTTCAACAATAGCGCGTTGTTTGTCAACAAGGACTCTCAACACACGACCTGTTTTTCCTTTGCTTTTTCCGGTATTCACAAAAACTATATCGCCTTTTTTGATATGTAATTTACTCATTACTTCTAGTTTTTTTTGATTAAAGTACCTCAGGTGCTAATGAAACAACCTTCATGTTTACCGCACGAAGTTCACGGGCAACAGGCCCGAAAATACGGCTACCTCTAAGCTCTCCCGCAGCGTTCAACAATACACATGCATTGTCATCGAAACGAATATAAGAACCATCTTGACGACGGATTTCTTTTTTCGTACGTACGATCATAGCTTTAGTTACTGCACCTTTTTTAACATCACTCGAAGGGATTACGTTTTTGATAGCAACTACAATTATATCCCCCACAGAGGCGTAACGTCTTCTCGTTCCACCCAAAACACGGATACAAAGACATTCTCTTGCTCCGCTGTTATCTGTTACTACTAGTCTTGATTCTTGTTGTATCATTTTACTTAGCCCTTTCGATTATTTCAATTAATCTCCATCTTTTTGTTTTGCTCAAGGGACGAGTTTCCATGATGCGCACTGTATCGCCAATGTTACACTCGTTTTTTTCGTCGTGAGCATGATATTTCTTCGTTTTGTTAACGAATTTTCCATAAATAGGGTGTTTTTCTTTCCATTTTACAGCAACAGTGATGGTTTTTTCCATTTTATTACTGAAAACGACCCCGATTCTTTCTTTTCTTAAATTTCTAGTTTCCATCAGCTCTTAGTTATTTTTTTAATTCCCTTTGGCGCATTTCTGTTAAAAGACGTGCTATTGTGCGACGTTTTTTCTTTATATCAGCTGGGCTGTCCAACGGAGTTACACTGTGGTTCAATACTAATTGATCTAACGCTATGCGTTCCGCATCAATTCTTTCACGCAAGTCCTTATCGGACAATTCTCTTACTTCTGCAATTTTCATCGTGCTTAAGAATTTTGAGTTAAGTCATAATCTCTGCGAACCACGAATTTTGTAGTCACAGGAAGTTTCTGTGCAGCCAAGCGCAATGCTTCTTTTGCTACATCAAAAGGAACTCCTTCAATTTCGAAAAGGATTCTTCCCGGTGTAACAGGAGCAACAAATCCTTCCGGAGATCCCTTACCTTTACCCATACGCACTTCAGCAGGTTTCTTAGTGATAGGTTTATCTGGGAAAATACGTACCCAAACCTGTCCTTGACGTTGCATGTAGCGAGTCACAGCAATACGAGCCGCTTCTATTTGGCGTCCTGTGATCCATTTGGATTGCAAAGTTTTGATTCCAAATGAACCGAAAGCCAACTCATGCCCTCTTTGGGCATTTCCTTTCATACGACCTTTTTGCTGTCTTCTGAACTTTGTTTTTTTCGGTTGTAACATCTTACTTCAAACGTTTAATTATTTTCTCTTACCTTTCTTGGAACCTCCTCCACGTCTGTCATCCTGACGACGGTCGCGTTGTCCACCACCTTGTGATGAGTTGCCACCTTCTTTTGATGTGAAATTCGGAGCAAGGTCTTTCTTACCGTAAACTTCTCCACGGCAAATCCATACTTTAATTCCTAACAAACCAACTTTTGTCAATGCTTCGGCATGAGCATAGTCGATATCGGCACGGAATGTGTGAAGAGGAGTACGTCCTTCTTTATACATTTCCGAGCGTGCCATTTCAGCTCCGTTCAAACGTCCTGAAATTTGGATTTTGATACCTTCCGCACCCATTCTCATTGTTGAAGCGATAGCCATTTTTATTGCACGGCGGTAAGCGATCTTACCTTCCAATTGGCGTGCGATATTGTTTGCAACAATCACCGCATCCATTTCTGGCTTTTTGATTTCAAAAATGTTGATTTGGATATCTTTATCAGTTATCTTTTTCAATTCTTCTTTCAGCTTGTCAACTTCTTGTCCGCCTTTTCCGATAATGATACCCGGACGTGCAGTACAAACAGTTATTGTAACAAGCTTCAATGCTCTTTCAATTACGATACGAGATACACTGGCTTTAGCAAGACGTGCATTCAGGTATTTACGGATTTTGCTATCTTCTAAAAGAGTATCACCGTACTTTTTGCCGCCATACCAGTTAGAATCCCATCCGCGAATTATTCCTAAACGATTTGCTATTGGATTGACTTTTTGTCCCATCTGGCTAAATTAATTTTGTTTATTATTATCAAGTGTATCTACTACTAAAGTAACGTGGTTTGAACGTTTGCGAATTCTGTAACCTCTACCTTGAGGTGCAGTACGCAATCTTTTCAACATAGCACCACTATCTACTTTAATTTCTTTTACATACAATGTAACTTCGTCTGCTTTCTTCTCATTTTTTTGTTCCCAGTTAGAGATAGCCGATTTTAAAAGTTTTTCAACTCTTGCCGCAGCTTCTTTGTTCGAGAATTTCAAAATACCAAGAGCTCTGAAAGCTTCCTGACCTCTGATCATATCCGCAACAAGGCGCATTTTACGAGGCGAAGTAGGAACATTATTCAACTTTGCAAAAGAAACTGTTTTATTAGCTTCTTTACGTGCATTAGCTGCTATTTCTTTTCTCTTACCCATTTTTTACTGTTTCTTTTTATTTATTTCCTAGGGTTTCTATTATCTTTTCTTATTACCACCGTGTCCACGGAAAGTACGTGTAAGTGCAAATTCACCTAGTTTGTGACCTACCATATTTTCTGTTACATAAACAGGAATAAATTTATTTCCGTTATGAACAGCAATAGTGTGTCCTACAAAATCGGGTGATATCATTGAAGCCCTTGCCCATGTTTTAACAACAGCTTTCTTTCCTGCCTCATTCATAGCCAAGACTTTCTTTTCAAGCTTTACGTTGATATATGGACCTTTTTTTAACGAACGACTCATATTGTTTTCTTAAAAATTATCAGGTTATTTTTTTCTTCTTTCAATAATATACTTAGAAGAGTGTTTCTTAGGAGCTCTAGTCTTAAGACCTTTAGAGTACAATCCTTTACGTGATCTTGGATGACCTCCGGTAGCGCGGCCTTCACCTCCACCCATTGGGTGATCAACCGGGTTCATCACGACTGCACGTGTGCGAGGACGGCGTCCGAGCCATCTAGAGCGACCTGCTTTACCTGATTTTTCAAGGGCATGGTCTGAGTTTCCAACACTACCAACTGTAGCTTTACAAGCAGCTAAAATTTTGCGTGTTTCGCCCGAAGGCATGCGGATAATCGCATAAGTTCCTTCGCGTGAAGTCAACTGTGCGAATGCACCAGCCGAACGAACCATTTTAGCTCCCTGTCCGGGACGTAATTCGATATTATGTATCACAGTACCGATAGGCATTTTTGCCAATGGTAATGCGTTACCTACTTCAGGTGCAGCTTCTGCTCCTGACATCACTGTCTGACCTACCTTCAATCCGTTTGGTGCGATGATATAAGTTTTCGCTCCATCGGCATAATACAGCAATGCGATACGAGCCGAACGGTTCGGATCGTATTCGATTGATTTCACTGTAGCAGGTACTCCGTCTTTTGTTCTCTTGAAGTCGATAATTCTAAGTTTTCTTTTGTGACCGCCACCAAGATAACGCATTGTCATCTTACCGGTGTTGTTACGACCACCTGAAGCACTTTTACCAACTACAAGAGATTTCTCTGGTGCGCTCGCAGTGATTTCCTCAAACGTACCAATAACCTTGTGTCTTTGCCCCGGTGTTGTGGGCTTTAGTTTTCTTACTGCCATTGTTTTATTTAGATATTACTAAAAAAGTCTATTACTTCGCCTTCTTTCAAGGTGATGATAGCTTTTTTATAAGCTACTGTTCTACCTTTAGTTACACCAGCTTTGGTGAAACGGCTTTTGTTTTTGCCCAGGTAGTTCATTGTGTTCACTTTGTCTACCTTTACGTTGTAAATTTGCTCCACTGCATTTTTGATATCTACTTTATTTGCACTTGGAACAACACGGAAAGCGTAACGATTTGGGAACTTTTCCGAGATCGCTGTTTGTTTTTCCGTTAAAATTGGTTTAATCAAAATACCCATTTTTTATCCTCCTTATGCTTTTAAAAGGTTATCAATAACCGCAACTGAAGATTCTGCCATAATAAGGCTTGTGCAGTTCAGAACTGTATAAGCATTTATGTCAGAAGCAGTTACAACTTTAACATTCTCCAAATTACGAGCCGACAAATATACGTTTTTATTTTGATCTGGCAAAACCAAAACTACCTTTTTATCAGCCACTTGCAGATTTTTGGCTAAAGCAATAAAATCTTTTGTCTTAGGAGCTTCGAATGAGAAATCTTCTACTACAATGATTTGATTGTCTTTTGCTTTATAAGAAAGAGCAGATTTACGAGCCAAAACTTTCACTTTTTTGTTCAGTTTGAAGCTGTAATCTCTCGGTTTAGGGCCAAATACACGAGCTCCACCAACCAATACTGGAGATTTGATATCGCCACGACGAGCGCCACCTCCACCTTTTTGGCGGATTAGCTTGCGTGTACTACCAGATATTTCACTTCTTTCTTTCGATTTGTGAGTTCCCTGGCGTTTGTTTGCCAAATATTGTTTCACATCCAACCATAGCACATGGTCGTTAGGCTCGATTCCATAAATAGCGTCATTCAACACTACTTTCTTTCCGGTATCTTTACCGCTTATATTTAATACACTAAGTTCCATTATTCTACAATTGATACGATTGAACCTTTACTTCCCGGAACAGAACCCTTAATCAAGATAAGATTATGTTCAGGTATCACCTTAATAACCTGTAAGTTCTCTACAGTAACACGTACGTTACCCATTTGTCCACCCATGCGAGTTCCTTTGAATACCTTTGCAGGATAAGAACACGCTCCGATTGAACCCGGTGCACGCATACGGTTGTGCTGACCAAGAGTTGCTTGTCCAACCCCGCCGAAACCATGACGTTTTACAACCCCTTGGAATCCTTTACCTTTCGATGTACCGATTACATCTACAAAGGTGTCTTCCTTGAACATGTCTACTGTAATTACATCTCCGGTTTTGTAACCTTCAAATCCTTTGAACTCGGCCAAGTGCCTTTTTGGTGTTACTCCTGCTTTTTTGAAGTGACCTGCTTCCGGTTTAGTGGTGTGCTTGTCTTTTTTGTCTTCATAACCCAACTGAATGGCTTCGTAACCGTCAGTTTCGGTAGTTTTTACCTGAGTAACAACACAAGGACCTACTTCGATAACAGTGCATGGAATGTTTTTTCCCTCGGCACTGAAAACGGATGTCATTCCGATTTTTTTTCCTAATAATCCTGGCATTTCTTTACTAATTTAAATTGTTTATCAAACTTTAATTTCTACGTCTACGCCGCTTGGCAATTCAAGCTTCATCAAAGCATCCACAGTTTTAGCTGTTGAGCTGTAAATGTCGATCAATCTCTTGTAAGAGTTCAATTCGAACTGCTCGCGAGATTTCTTGTTAACGAAAGTCGAACGGTTTACAGTAAAGATACGCTTGTGAGTTGGTAATGGAATTGGTCCACTTACTACTGCACCGGTAGCTTTAACTGTTTTAACGATCTTCTCAGCCGATTTGTCAACCAAGTTGTAATCGTAAGATTTTAGTTTGATTCTGATTTTTTGACTCATTAGTCTTTTTTTATTAATTAATTATTAAATATGTATAACAAAGCAAGCTGCGATTAAGAGTCATTTACTAACCGCAGCTCATTTCATTTATTTTATTAGATCAACACGTCCTTGAACCTCTGTCAATACTTGTCTGGCAATTGATGGAGATACTTCTGCATAATGATCGAATGTCATTGCAGATGTTGCACGTCCCGAAGTGATTGTTCTCAATGCTGTTACATATCCGAACATCTCAGCCAAAGGAACTTTCGCTTTCACGATACGTGCTCCCGAACGGTTCGATTCCATACCTTCAACTTGTCCACGACGTTTGTTCAAGTCTCCGATCACATCACCCATACTTTCTTCCGGAGTCACAACTTCCAACTTCATGATAGGCTCTTGCAATACCGGTTTCGCTTTTTCGCAAGCGTTTTTGAATGCAAAACGAGCACAAAGTTCGTACGACAACTGGTCAGAGTCGACAGGGTGATAAGAACCATCCACAAGAACCACTTTCAGTTTGTCAAGTGCATAGCCGGCAAGAACACCATTTTTCATTGCACTTGCAAATCCTTTTTGAACGGATGGGATAAATTCTTTTGGAACGTTACCTCCCTTAACTTCATCCACAAATTGAAGTTCTCCTTCAAAGTCAGGATCGGCAGGACCAACTTTAACGATGATATCTGCAAATTTACCACGACCTCCCGATTGTTTCTTATAAACTTCACGAAGCTCAACTGTTTCTGAGATAGCTTCTTTATAAGATACCTGAGGACGTCCTTGGTTACATTCTACTTTAAATTCACGTTTCAAACGCTCGATAAGTACGTCCAAGTGAAGCTCACCCATACCTTCGATGATAGTTTGACCGCTGTCTTCGTCAGTGTGTACACGGAACGTTGGATCTTCTTCTGCCAATTTAGCCAAACCGTTAGCCAGTTTATCCAAATCTTTCTGAGTTTTAGGCTCGATAGAAATTCCGATAACCGGATCGGGGAAGTCCATAGCTTCAAGCGTGATCGGGTTGTTTTCGTCACAAAGTGTATCACCTGTACGGATATCTTTAAATCCTACTCCTGCACCGATATCACCACAACCAATCACCTCTTTAGGATTTTGTTTGTTTGAGTGCATTTGGAATAGACGAGAAATACGTTCTTTCTTACCTGTACGAGTGTTGTAGATATATGAACCTGCAGGCAGTTCTCCCGAATAAACACGGAAGAAGCAAAGACGACCTACATAAGGGTCTGTTGCAATTTTAAATGCAAGAGCACAGAATGGGTCTTCAGGACTTGGGTGACGAACAAGAGTTTTGTCCGGATCACGTGGGTCTGTACCTTCAATAGCAGGCGTATCAACAGGACTTGGCAAATATGCACAAACTGCATCAAGAAGAGGTTGAACACCTTTGTTTTTGAATGAAGAACCACAAAGCATTGGAGTAATTTGCATAGCAAGTGTTCCTTTGCGAATAGCAATTCTGATTTCATCTTCTGTGATTGAAGATGGGTCGTCGAAGAATTTCTCCATCAACACGTCATCACATTCAGCAATAGCTTCCAACATTTTGTCGCGCCATTCCTGAGCTTCGTCTACAAGGTCGGCAGGGATTTCTTCGATGCTGTAATCGGCACCCATAGTTTCGTCGTGCCAATACATAGCCTTCATTGTAACAAGGTCTACGATACCCTTGAATTTTTCTTCTGCACCAACAGGCACTTGAATAGGGCAAGGATTTGCTCCCAACATTTCGCGTATTTGACGAACCACTTCGAAGAAGTT
This sequence comes from Dysgonomonas sp. 520, assembly GCF_010501095.1. GTDB lineage: Bacteria > Bacteroidota > Bacteroidia > Bacteroidales > Dysgonomonadaceae > QVMP01. The sequence goes on from NZ_QVMP01000002.1 coordinate 19,448, forward strand.
TGCGCCCGAACGGTCCATTTTGTTCACGTAACAAATACGTGGAACTTCATATTTATCTGCTTGACGCCACACAGTTTCCGACTGAGGCTCTACCCCTGCAACAGAGTCGAAGGTTGCGATAGAACCATCAAGTACACGCAGTGAACGCTCCACCTCAACGGTAAAGTCAACGTGTCCCGGAGTGTCAATCAAGTTTATTTTATACATTTCATTATCATACTTCCACTGAGTTGTTGTAGCAGCAGAAGTGATAGTGATACCACGTTCTTGTTCCTGATCCATCCAGTCCATTGTAGCCGTTCCGTCGTGAGTTTCACCGATTTTGTGAGTTAACCCTGTATAGAACAAGATACGTTCGGACGTAGTGGTTTTACCGGCATCGATGTGCGCCATGATGCCTATATTTCTGGTATGTTTTAAATTATCTGTAGCTTTTGCCATTTTACCTTAATATGAAAAAATTAAAATCTGAAGTATGCAAAAGCACGGTTAGCTTCTGCCATTCTGTGCATATCTTCTTTACGTTTGTATGCACCGCCCTGATTGTTGAATGCGTCTACTATTTCTGCCGCAAGTTTATCGGCCATAGTTTTACCTCCCCTTTTGCGAGCATAAAGGATAAGGTTTTTCATACAGATAGATTCTTTTCTGTCGGGACGGATTTCTGTTGGCACCTGAAATGTTGCACCACCAACACGGCGAGACTTCACTTCAACCTGAGGAGTTACGTTATCTAGTGCGGCTTTCCATATTTCGAGAGGAGATTTTTCCTCGTTAGGAAGTTTTGTTTTCACAACATCTAATGCTGAGTAGAAAATAGTGAATGATGTACTTTTCTTTCCATCATACATCAAGTGGTTAACGAATTTTGTAACCTTTACATCACCGAAAACAGGATCCGGAAGGATCTGTCTTTTCTTTGGTTTTGCTTTTCTCATTGTTTTTGTTAATTTTTAATTTGTTTGGCTGCTAAATCTTTAGACATCTTCAACAGTTCCGCCGAACTGTTTACTCAACCTTTTGGTCTTAGCCTACCTAAAAAATAAATAAAATAATGTGTTTTTTTAAGAAATCAAATAACCTTCCTGATTATTTTTTCTTTGCTCCGGCAGCTGCTGCACCTGCTTTTGGACGTTTCGCTCCATATTTCGAGCGTCTTTGCGTACGACCATTTACGCCGGCAGTATCCAATGTTCCACGAACAATGTGATAACGTACCCCCGGAAGGTCTTTCACACGACCACCTCTAACAAGCACGATAGAGTGCTCCTGCAAATTATGTCCTTCTCCAGGAATATAAGCATTCACCTCTTTTGAATTTGTTAAACGCACACGAGCTACTTTACGCATTGCCGAGTTTGGTTTTTTAGGAGTTGTAGTGTACACACGCACACAAACACCACGTCTTTGAGGACATGAGTCCAACGCAGGAGATTTACTCTTGTCAACCAATTCAGCGCGTCCTTTTCTTACTAATTGTTGAATTGTAGGCATTTTTTTTTAATTTTTAAACTTAAAAAATTTCGTTTTTATTGAATTAAACTTTCATTCCATATAAGCCGAAAAATACGACCAAACACATGATTATCAAATTGATAAATATGTTTCGATCGCCAATTTTCCGTAATTCGAGTTGCAAAGCTACATTAAATCAATGAGATATGCAAACAGTGAATCAATATTTTAACAAAAAAAAGAACAAATAAGCATCTGAAAAACACACAACAGTCAACAGTTATCAATCATCACTTTGTCCTCTGGGGTTTGTAACCCCGGAGTTATTATTTTTCGGATTTTAAATCCGAAGAGCAGCCAAGCATGGGATTGCAAATCCCATGTGACGAAAGATATGCAAACAGTGAATCAATATTTTAACAGAAAAAAGAACAAACAAGCATCTGGAAAACACATAATAGTCAACAGTTATCAGTCAACACTTTGTCCTCTGGGGTTTGTAACCCCGGAGTTATCATTTTCCGGATTTAAAATACGGAGAGCAGCCAAGCATGGGATTACAAATCCCATGAGACGACAGGAGGATAGCAAGGTGCGTTTGTAGGGGCAGGGCTCTGCTCTGCCCGGAAATTAAATACAAGATAATATTCTACAATTCGGGTGGAGCAGAGCCCCACCCCTACAAAACTGCCGTCGCATAGAATTTGCAATCCTATACAACGACAACACACAACAAAAAAAAGAACGAACAAGCACCTACGAGTAAGCATAAATATGTTAACTTTGTATTGATATAACGGCGAAGTGTCGCCGAAAAATTTCACATGAATAATTAAAATTTCTCTTTTCACTAGAAATCTGGTAAATTTTTGAAAGAATAAGAGAGGTTTGCAATTGTTCATGCCTGTATAGGCATGGGCTTGTGGATCTCATTCTTTCGGGTTTACCAGAACCTCTAGTGAAGGGTGAAGCAAGTTCCATGCTTTTTTATTAATATAGGCTATGAAAAGATTAACTTATTTCGAAAGACGAATGCTCTCTCTATTGTTTCTATGCGGGTCATTAACCATCGCCCTGACACTAAACTCATTCCTCCAACTTCCCATCTATGTAAAAATACTCCTTATTATCATACCTCCTATTCTCTTTATCATTATATATACTTTCCTCAGAAAAATCTGGCTTAACGATTTAAGATCGAGAAAACAGAGAAGCCTCAAAGAAGAACTTGAAGAGAATTTGAGAAAAGCCGAAGAAAGAAAGTAGAAAAACATATTATCATAAAATACTATTTGAAACATCAAACAGAAACAAAATGCTAGTTTTGATTACCATTTTAAAAAACAACGATCACTTTGTAAAAAAATAAGCAAAAATATTTTCAAGATAACATTTTAGAATTAACTTTGCAATCAATAAGAAAAGGATATCCAAACGTACAAGAATGAGCTATTTAATAAAGCCTAAAGAATACCGTGCATTACTCGATTTGCAGCAAACCGAATTGGGGATAAAGCAGATAAAGGATTTTTTCCAGCAAAACCTATCTTCTGAACTTAGGCTCAGGAGAGTTACGGCGCCTTTATTCGTACTGAAAGGCACCGGAATAAATGACGATTTGAACGGCATCGAGAAAGCGGTTAATTTTTCCATCACCGATATGGGAGGCGAACAAGCCGAAATAGTACATTCATTGGCAAAATGGAAAAGGCTCACTTTGGGTGACTATGGCATTTGCGAGGGTTTTGGCTTGTACACAGACATGAATGCCATTCGTGCCGACGAAGAATTAGGCAACCTACACTCGCTTTATGTTGACCAATGGGACTGGGAAATGGTTATGGCCGACAAAGACAGAAACCTGAAATTTCTGAAAGAAATAGTAAACCGCATCTATGCGGCTATGGTCAGAACGGAATATCTTGTATACGAAATGTTCCCTGCAATTCCTCCTATCCTACCCAGCGAAATCACATTCATCCACTCCGAAGAATTACTACAAAGATATCCTAATCTGTCTGACAAGGAGAGAGAGAATGAAATTGCTAAAGAATATGGCGCAGTATTCATCATCGGAATAGGCGGAGCTTTGAGCAACGGAAAACCTCACGACGGACGCTCTCCCGATTACGACGATTGGACTACCCGATCGGAAAACGGATACAAAGGACTGAACGGCGACCTTCTTGTGTGGAATCCCGTATTGGAAAAAGCGATGGAGCTTTCATCTATGGGTATCAGGGTAAACGCCGAAGTTTTGTTAGAACAGTTGAAAACATCGGGACAAGAGTCGAGAAAAAATCTTTATTTTCACCAACGCCTGCTCAATGGAGAATTACCTCTATCAATAGGCGGAGGAATCGGGCAGTCACGTTTGTGCATGTTCTATCTGCGCAAAGGGCATATCGGAGAAATTCAAGCGAGCATTTGGCCTCAACAAATGCGAGACGAAGCCGAAAAAGCAGGCATGCCTCTTATATAAATTAAACATTTCCTCAATTAGCATGTAAGCAACTGACTACATGAACTTAACAGGGTTATATACGATCTTACTACTGGTTGCATCCAACATTTTTATGACCTTTGCATGGTATGGGCATCTCAAGCTGAAAGAATTTTCATGGTTTGCCTCGTTGCCTCTTTTTGGCGTAATAGCTTTCAGTTGGGGGATTGCTTTTTTTGAATATTGCTTTCAGGTTCCTGCCAACAGAATCGGCTTCCAAAACAATGGAGGACCTTTTTCCTTGATACAATTGAAAGTTATACAAGAGGTGATAACCTTAGTCATCTTTGTTTTATTCAGCACATTGGCTTTCAAAACAGAGACTATAAAGTGGAACCACCTGCTGGCATTCGTATTTCTTATTGCTGCGGTTTATCTTGTGTTTAAGGAATAATTACTCCTCTGCTTTTTCGGTTTGCAAATCGGCTTTCGACTTACTGCTTGTTACGAGGTAAACACCAAACAGGATGAGAAGTCCCGAAATCACTTTCTCGAACGAGAACGTATCCTGTCCTGCCATTATTGCAACAAAAGAGGCTACCAATGGCTGTAGATTGTTATACATAGCCATGGTTGTAGGGCGTATGCGCTTTTGTGCCAATGGCATAAGCATATAAGTTATATATGTAGCTCCGAACAGAACAAATCCGACAAACAAAAACGGCTTGATACTTGCCTGATGGAAAACATTGGCAGACGTAATGTCGGTGAATGCAAATGGGATAAGTATGACTGTTGAATACAGAAACATCCACTTCATGATGGTGACGGATGAATATTTTTTCGATATTTCTCTGGTCAGGATAAGGTAAAAAGCATAAAAGAAAGCTCCACCGGCTACTGCCAGATTACCTTTCATGCTAGCTTGCTGCACATCTTCCCCATGATGTGTAGAATATACCAGAAATATTGCCCCGGCTGCGCCCGTCAACACACCACCGAATTTTTTCGCCGTTATTGGTTCCCGCAGTGCAATCGCCGCTATTATCATGGCAAACAACGGACTGGAGGTTGTGATAATAGACGCATCTACGGGCGAAGTGGTTGCCAGTCCGTAGATAAACGACCCCTGATTGAGAACAATTCCTACAATCCCCCCGATGAAAAGAGTCAGCATATCTTTTTTCTCAACCTTCTCTTTCGGCATGAAGAGCGAGGTTAACCAGAAAGCGATTGTTGCGAAAGTCATACGCAACACAGTAAGTCCGAACGAGGATATATAACCCTCGCTCAGAACATATTTGCTGATTGGCATATTCAGTCCGAAGACCAAAGCCACAAAAAACATAATCAGGTTTCCCTGTTGCTTTTGTGAAAATTTCATCTTTTTTCTATTTGTACGAAAAGTTATGCTTCGTCTCCGAATTCCATTAAATAGGCCTTTATAAAATCGTCCAGATCGCCATCCATCACTCCGTTGACGTCCGAAGTCTGGTAGTTTGTCCGATGGTCTTTCACACGCCGGTCGTCAAAAACATAGCTTCGGATTTGCGACCCCCACTCTATCTTTTTCTTACCTGCTTCGACTTGCGATTGCAATCGCCTGCGTTTTTCCAACTCTATTTCGTAAAGTTGCGATTTCAACAAACGCATAGCATTGTCTTTGTTTCCGAACTGAGAGCGGCTTTCGGTATTTTCTATTACGATTTCCTTTTCTTCGCCGGTTTCTTCATCCTTATATTTATAGTGAAGACGAACCCCGGTTTCAACCTTATTTACGTTCTGTCCTCCCGCACCACTCGACCGGAATGTATCCCATGTAACATCCGATGGATTTACGTCAATTTCTATCGAGTCGTCTACCAAAGGAACAATGAAAACCGAAGCAAAGGAAGTCATGCGCTTACCTTGTGCATTGTACGGAGAAACCCTCACAAGGCGATGCACTCCGTTTTCGGACTTCAGGTAGCCATAAGCAAATTCACCTTCAACCTGCATGGTTGCTGTTTTTATTCCGGCTTCGTCTCCGTCTTGCCAGTTGGTAACGGTCACTTTATACCCTTTCGATTCGCACCAACGCTGATACATGCGGAAAAGCATGGATGCCCAGTCTTGACCTTCCGTACCTCCTGCACCACTATTGACTTTCAGCACAGCTCCGAGCTTATCTTCTTCGCGACGAAGCATGTTTTTCAATTCGAGATTTTCGACAAGATTTACGGCTGTTTTGTATGCCTGATCCACTTCTTCTTCCGTCGTGATTCCTTCTTTTTGAAAATCGAATGCCAGCTGAAGTTCTTCCGCTGCCGCTTTAACTTCATTATAACTTGAAATCCATCCTTTTATCTCACGGATTTTTTTCATCTGCTCTTCTGCCGTTTTGTTGTCGTTCCAGAAGGCAGGGTCTTGTGTTCTTATTTCTTCTTCTTCCAGTTGTATTATCTTTGCATCGACGTCAAAGATACCCCCTCAACGCTTGCTCGCGTTCCAACACATCTTTGAGTTGGTCTATTGTAATCATAATCTGATTGCTTTTAATTAAATAACTCCTAAAAATTGACTGCAAAAGTACTTATTTTTATCATACAACAGAGTTATATTGAATAATATTTAACCCGTAGTGTATTTAAGACTTTGACGTTAACTCATTTGTTATAAGATTATATCGATTTTGTCATTTTGAACGAAGTGAAAAATCTGTGTATTTTCAATTACAGATCCTTCGTTTTACTCGGAAACACACAAATTCATCACAACAAATGAATCAAATAACTTTTATTCGATATAACATCTGATCTTTGATGTATCATTGCATTAGTTTAATTTAATAAAAAGAATTGTACCACTCAATAAATGAAGATACCCCCTCTTCTATTGTTGTATTGGGTTTGTAGTTAATGCATTTTTCAAGTTTTGTTGTGTCTGCGTAAGTGATAGTTACATCTCCGGGAGGGATTGGCTGCATGTCCAATATGGCTTTTTCTCCTATCGCATTTTCGAGAGTGGAAATGAAATCCATTAGTTTGACCGGACTTGAGTTTCCTATATTGAATATCTGATAGAAAGGATGTTCCGATTTTTCATCCGGAAGTTTGTCTATCAACCCTGCTACACCGGCAATTATATCATCAATAAAGGTAAAATCGCGTTGCATATCTCCATGATTGAAAACTTTTATTGCTTTGCCTTCACTTATCGCCTTGGCAAAAAGCATCGGAGCCATATCGGGTCTTCCCCAAGGACCGTAGACCGTAAAAAAACGCAATCCGGTTGTAGGCAAATGAAAAATATGGCTGTACGTATGAGCCATCAGTTCGTTGCTTTTCTTTGTTGCGGCATAAAAACTGACGGGGTAGTCTACATTGTCGTTTTCCGAAAATGGCACATCATTATTCATCCCGTAGACGGATGAGCTTGAGGCATAGATCAGATGTTTGATGTTGTTGTAACGACAACATTCGAGAATATTTGTGAACCCTACAATATTAGACTGCACATACGAATGTGGGTTTTCTATCGAGTAGCGTACACCTGCTTGTGCCGCCAGATTGATAACAATATCGAACTTTTGGGTTTTGAAAAGATCCTGCAACGATTGATAATCGGCAAGGTCTAACTTCAGGAAACTATAATTGTTATGGATCGAGCTTTCGACAAGGGAACCACAGGCAATTTTTTCTTTGTCAATGCCACTGGTTTTCAGACGGGCATATTTGAGGTTGACATCGTAATAATCGTTGATATTGTCAATCCCTACAATTTCTATATCGTCTTGTTTTGCCAGTTTTTCAACCAAATGAAAACCAATGAATCCTGCTGTTCCTGTAATTAAAATTTTCATTCCTCTACTTTTTCTTTAGTCAACCACAAGTTGCGTGCATAAGTGATAAACCCTGCACTTTGTCCGATAATCAGCACCGGATCTTTTCGGAATATTCCGTAGGCAATTGTTATTATAGAACCAATGAGGCTAAGTATCCAAAAATTGGTAGGCAAAAGAGACTCTCCCCTCGATTTTGAGTACCACCACTGATACACAAACCTGAACGTGAAAATAATTTGCCCTGCCGAACCAAACAGTAATAAACCGATAGGGATATTGCCAAACAACCTGTCTACTGTTTCGTTGCCGTTATACAACACAAAACATAGCGCAGCTATGGGAGTAAGTATAATAATGAGTCGGACAAATGAATAAATCTCTTTCCAATGGTTTTTGTTGTTCAGATTCCAGATGTAAATGTAATACGAGAATATTTGCCCCAGAATTATGGCGAAGTCTCCACGCAACCATCCGTATATCGAGAACAGGAATGAAGCCAAAAGGCTCAACTGCCAATAGATAGTGGGCGACACCACCTTTTTCGCTTTTTCGGATAATATCCACTGTATGAGCATCCTCGCCGAGAACAACCCCTGGGCAATGAATCCCAGAACAAAGTACCAGTTATTGTTTTCCACTATTCTTGGTTGTTCCGGTTTATATTGTCAGAACCAATGGCATAATTGATATATCTTTTTTTCATCCAACGGTAAGCAAAGCAATCCATAAAAGGTCCTACCAGCCTGTTCCAAAGATGAAATTTAGATACTCCGGCAATACGTTCGAAGTGCCTTACCGGTATCTGCTTCACTTTGGCATCCTGCAATTGTATCAGGGCGGGCAGGAAACGGTGCATCCCGGTGAAAAGGGGAATACGTTTTGCATAGTCTGTTCTGATTATTTTCAAAGGGCAACCTGTATCTTCCACACCATCGTGCGTCATCATACGCCGGAAGCCATTTGCTATTTTAGACGAAAGCCGTTTGCCCAAGCTGTCTTTTCGTCCTGTTCTTATACCCATTACAAGTTGATATTCGTAACGATAGGGAAGAAGTAGTTCGAAGTCTTCGGGGGTAGTTTGCAAGTCGGCATCAATATACCCTACAAATTCAGATTCTGCAGTATCTATTCCTGCTTTGATGGCAGCACTCAGTCCGTTATTTTTAGTGAAAGCGATATAGTAAAAACCCTCGTTGCGCCTGCATACATCAACTATAAGTTCTCGGCTTTTGTCTTTAGATCCGTCATCAACAAAAAGGATACAGGTTTTTGCAGAGGATTCTTTCAAATATGCAGACAATTCTTTCTCAAGCCTGTCCATATTGTCTTCCTCGTTGTATATAGGAACTATTATCGTAAACTCGTATGCGCTTGTCTTATTCATTTATTTGGCTTTTATTATAGCAACTTCCCGTACTAAACTCCAATTGTATCTTTTATGCCCCGATTTTCTCCAATTATTGTCAAAAGTATCAATTTTTTTGATTTCCACATTCTTATTTGCGAAAATGCTGTCGATCGAAACTCCGCTGACCAACACAAAAGGCAGATTATTCATTATTTCCGAATCATCCGACAGATTCATCGGTTTTATGGTTTTATCTGCCTCATAAACTAACTCCATACGCAATTCTTCGCTGTCGTTATAGAAAAACGGAAGGTTCTCCACATCTTTGTTTTCCCTGATCATGCGGATGCTGTGCCTATCGGCATTGATAAACATTTGCCCGATGGGAATCATACACACCGCACACACAAGAATCATGCTTGCGATGATGCCGACAAATACTTTTGCAGGCCGGATGCCACTTCTGCCGAAAAGAGAAAAAACGATATAGGCACTCAATCCCCAACTGAATATTGTTGCCGTTGCAAGAACAACAGCAGATATCTGGTTCTCCTTATAAAACATAATATAAAGAACAACAGGAAGAGCCACCAGTATCAGGGCAATTATCGCCCCGTTTATCCTGAAAATGACCTTCTCGCCTTTCGTCGCCATGTTTTTTATACTATGATAGAAATAAAATCCCGTAACAATGGCTCCCGGTATAAGGATTGGCAGCAAATACCGTGTTTTCTTTTCAGGAATGACGGACAACAAAACCAGAGAGGCTATAAACCAAACCAGAGCAAATTTATACTCTTTCCTGTATTCTTGTTTCTTGTAAACGAAAAAAGAAACGATAGCCGTAACAAGAAACAACGCCCATATTCCGGCTTCGGCAGGAAACTGCCAGTAGTAATACCACGGACGAACATTATGATTGAGCCACGACGACGATTCTTTCTGAGCCACAGCCGTCGCCATATCCTGATGAAAAAAGTAAATGTACGCCATCCACCAAAGCGAAACTATGAGGCAAAGCAAAATCATCGCAACAAGTGGTGCAACTTTCCCTTTCATTTTTGGTCTGTAAACGGCTATATAACTTATCAGAAACGGGAGAAACATGGCATAGAACGAAACCGGCCCTTTACCCAGAAAGGACAATCCGAGAAAAACACCTGCCAATATAAAGTTTTTCCATTGTGCGCCACTGCCTTCAAATGCTTTGAAGAGAAAATAAATTGCCCCAAGCATAAAACTGTGGCAATATATATCCCATGTGGCAGTTCGCCCCATCAGCACAATATTGAAACATGTGGCTAGGATGAGCGAAGACAGAAGCCCGATGTTTCGGTTACGGGTAACCCGCGACACAAACAGATAGAGAAATATCACCATCAAGGTGGCGGATAGTCCTGCCATACACCTCTGAATGACGAGATTTCCGGGAATTATATTTTCTATGCCTGCTGCAATCCATGTGGGGAGCGGCGGTTTTTCGAGCCTCAATTCGCCATTCATAGTTGGCACAAGGTAATTTCCCTCGCGAACCATTTCCTGAGCCGTGGCCAGATTGCGAGACTCCATCAAATCGGCAGGAATAACTTGATTGTTAATGAAGAAGGTAAAAAAGCAAACCACAAAAATTGCCAGATAGTGAGTGAATAAGCTCTTTTTTTCTTCTTTTTCGGAATTTATCGTTGACATTCGATTTTATTAATCATTACGTTTTGCTTGCAAAAATAGGTTAATTGTCTCAATTCAGAGTGTTAGCCATCTGACAATGAATATCTGCAAGATGCAATTTAACTTTGTTTAACTAATGATATGAAGATAAAAAAACAGGACAAGCCTTACGGTTGCCCTGTTTCTTTTACGTGTGTATTTTTAGTAAAGCATTACTATTTTGAAATTATACAATGGAGGTTGTTGTTTTGCCTTGCTATGCCATTGGAAAATAAATTCAACTGTTCTGTTCAAATCCAAAGACACATTGTATTGTATTAATACTGGATTATTGGTATCTCCTTTAAACTCAAGCGGAAAAAGACGTTCGTCTACCCCCTGAGTTCCCAAATATACAAATCCCAGAATTCCACCATCTTCATAAAAATCTTCGTTCAAGGCAGGCAAATCTCCAATAAAACGATACGTTTTATCATCCTCGTTCCATTCCCACTGATTGGATTTTACTGTAAAATCCGCAATCTTCCATATAGTTTCAGCACCATCTTGTCCATCTCGTCCCGGAGGGCCTGTTGGTCCTTCACATGCACTGAATATGAATAGTGAAGCTAATAACATCACTGTTATTTTTCCAAAATCTTGTAATCTTTTTTTCATTTTGTTATTTTTAATTAAAGTTGTCAGATATATAGAATTTATTTTTTCCTGAATAAGAGAGAGCTATCCCCATAACTCAAAAACCGATAATTATTAAACAAAGCGTGATTGTAAATTGTTTTCCACCCATTTCCGATAAATGCCGAAACCAACAGCAGCAAAGTGCTTTTAGGTTGATGGAAATTCGTAATCATGGCATCCACTATTTTGAAATCGTAACCGGGCACAATCATTATTTGTGTGTCGGCAATCAGTGTTTCAAAGTTGTGTTGTTCCAGATATTCGATAATATTAGTTAACGCTTTTTCTTTGCTTATATTATTCTCAGACTCGTAAGGTTGCCATTGGTTTACTCTCAAACCCGAATTTTCTTTCTTTTCGAGAAGATTTCCTAAATGATAGAGGCTTTCCAGAGTTCGCACGGATGTTGTTCCCACGGCAACAATGCTACCTTTATGGTGCAAGATTTGTTCAATTGCAGTTTTGCCGACCGAAATAAATTCGGTGTGCATTTCATGGTTTTCTATTGTTTCCGTTTTCACGGGTTTGAAAGTCCCTGCCCCTACGTGAAGAGTCACCTCTGAGGTTTGCATACCCTTTGCTTTCAACCTGTCGAATACATCTTCCGTGAAGTGTAAACCTGCAGTGGGAGCAGCAACCGAACCTTTTATTTTTGAATAAAGGGTCTGATAAGTCTCTTTGTCTTTCGATTCGGTTTTTCGGTTGAGATAAGGGGGGATAGGCAATTCACCGCCAATCTCCAACAGGTCGGAAAAAGTATAATTGTCATTATCCCACTCAAATTCTACGATATGGGCATCGCCTAAAGTTGTTAACTTTTGAGCTTTCAGGTTAATTACATCGCCGTTTTTCTCAATGGATTTTGCCAGACTTCCCTCTTTCCATTTTTTCAGGTTCCCGATCAGGCATATCCACGAGCACTTATGCGTTTGCTGGAAATTCAGGGCATAATCGTGCGGAGAATATGGGTCGAGACAAAAAATTTCGATCTGAGCGCCTGTTTCTTTCCTGAAGTATAAACGGGCTTGTATGACCTTTGTGTTATTGAAAACAATGAGGCTATCGGAAGGAAGACTATCGGGAAGATCAGAAAAATTTTGGTCTTTAATCTCTCCGTCTTTGTATATCAAAAGTTTCGATAAATCCCGTTTTTGCAAGGGGTATTTAGCTATCTTTTCGTCAGGAAGATTATAGTTATACTCTTCTATATGGATTTGCTTCAGGTCCGATATTTGCATTTTTTGTATTGTTTAATCCGACAAAATTACTCAACTTTGTGCGATTTCAAAGAAAGAAAACTATATAGATATGAAAATTGGCGATAAAGTTAGGTTCCTGAATGCCGTTGGAGGAGGTATCGTAAAAGGATTTAAGGGAAAAGACCTTGTGATTGTTGATGATGACGGATTCGACACCCCGGTTCTGATCAGGGAATGTGTTGTGATTGAGCCTGCCAACGAATCGCAGGTACGCCAAACGGTGAAACCGACGGAGCAATTTGTGCAACAAACAAAAGTTGAAGAGCCTGTTGTGGTTGAAGAAACAAAAGAAGGCGAGCAGATAACCGTTTGTCTGGCTTATCTGCCTGTTGACATAAAAAACCTGAGTACAACCGGTTATGAGACTTACCTTGTGAATGAGAGCAACTACTATCTTTCATACAACTACATGAACAGGTATAAAGATGAGTGGAACTCTCTGGCATCGGGCATTATTGAGCCTAACACGAAGATATTTCTCGAAGAATTTGAAAAACCCGATTTAAATGACAGGGAAAGAGTATCTTTGCAATTCATTGCTTACAAAAAAGACAAGCCTTACAAAGCTAAAAATCCTTGTTCGGTGGATTTGAAAATTGATACGGTAAAATTCTACAAACTGCACAGTTTCCGTGAGAATGATTATTTCAATGAAGACGCAATAGTTTATTATGTGATGCGAAAAGATCTTCCGGAAAAAGAATTCACGATTTCGGCAGAAGACCTTCAGCAAGCTATGCTGCAAAAGGAACAGGCTGAACGCAGGGAAAAGAAACCGGTGAAAAAGCAAAGCGGGTCGGACATTGTAGAAGTCGATCTTCACATAAACGAGTTGCTGGACAATACGAATGGACTTTCCAACAAAGATATACTTGATTATCAGCTTGCGAAATTTCGGGAGGTGATGGATGAATACAAAAACAAAAAGGGGCAAAAAATTGTTTTCATTCATGGAAAGGGCGACGGAGTATTGAAAAACAGTATACTGAAAGAATTAAAAGAAAAATACAAGTCGGCATATTATCAGGATGCCTCTTTCAAGGAATATGGTTTTGGAGCAACCATGATTACGATTAAATAAAGGCTTGTCATCCTGAGTATAGCGAAGCATGGCAAGCAAGATGGTTTATATAAATTTCTAAATATTATACAAATGAAGCAAAAACTATTACAATTAGCATTAATCGTTATGACAACGATAACGATCTCCGGCTGTGGCACATCGGTCGGCAACAGCCTTATGGGTGCATACAACATGACTCAGTGCGAGTATTCATACAATTCAATCTCCAACCTGAGCGTATCGGGCGTTAATCTGGGGAGCGGCAGTTCGTTGAGTGCTGCTAACGTTTTGAAACTTACAAGCCTACTGACCGGCAATGCCAGTTCAATCCCTATGAATTTTACCGTGAACCTGAACGTGAAAAACCCGAATCAGACAGCGGCTTTGTTGAGCGGACTGCAATACAACATCAAGATTGACGGCATCAATTTCACTAACGGGGCTTTGAATCAAAGTTTAAATATTCCTTCGGGAGGGACACAAAATCTGCCTTTAACTATCGGTATGGATGTAGCCAGCCTGATGAAGAGCAATACTCAGAGCTCTGTTCTGAACATTGTGAAAAACTTTATTGGCATAGGTTCTGAAAAATCGAATGTAACACTGGAGTTGAAACCATCCTTCAATATCGGCGGACAATCTATCATGTCGCCTGTGGCGGTTCCGGTGAGTTTTTCGTTTGGAGGAAAATAAAGATAGTTTAAAATACAAAGAAACCCGATTTGGAAAAATTCAAATCGGGTTTTATTTCATTACAAACTCCACTTCTTTGAACAAGAAGAAGCGACTGTTTCCATCTTTATCAGTAAGTATAAGAGTGCCGTTTGACTCTATGTCCGAAATTTGAGCCTCAAATATTTCATTTGTTTTGGTATCCCTGAACATTCCTGTCGAAAAAAGGTCTTTTTTATATTCCCTGACTACTTCATTTTCTTCTCCCGATTTTATTTTCTCGTAATAATACAGGATGCGGGCGATTGTTTTCTTTAGGATATCAATTCTGTCGAATTCTTTTCCGGCAATCATCCTCAGGGAAACGGGTTGTGGTCGGCACTCAAATTGCTCCTGATTGATATTTATGCCGATCCCTACCACAGATTCGGATATACGGTCATCTTCCAGTTTGTTTTCTATCAGTATTCCGCATATCTTCCTGTTTTTCCAATAGATATCGTTAGGCCATTTTATTTTTATCTGGCCTGTATATTCCGATAAGACATCCCTGATAGCCAAAGCCACACATTGTGAAATGAGAAATTGCTTGCCGATGGGGATGAAGTATGGATACAAAATTGTACTGAACAGTAAATTTTTCTCCTTCTCCGATTCCCACGAATTGCCTCTTTGTCCTTTTCCCGACGACTGAAAGTTGGCAGAAACGACGGTGGCTTCCAACAATTTTTCATTGGAAGATAATCCATTTAGATAAATATTTGTGGAGGTTGTCTCTTCTATGTTTATGATAGGAGGCAATTCTTTATTGTTCATCTTTCAAATTCCGGTATTCTTCCTGTGTCTTCTTCGGCAACTTTTTTATGACTTCATCTACAGAATGTTGTATCCATGCCCTGAGCTCATCGGCAGGCATACCGCTTTCGAGGTAAATACTGTTCCAATATTTCTTATTGCTGTGATAGCCGGGTATCACACAGTTATACTTTTCTCTGAGTTCCACAGCTTTTTCCGGATCACATTTCAGGTTAATCATAAATCCCCCATCATGTTGTTCCAATCCCATATAGGCGAACATCTTTCCCATTACTTTAAAAACGAGGGTTGTTTCGTCGAAGGGGAAACATTCTTCCGCACCTTTTATACTTAAACAAAATTCACGGGTTTTTTCTATATTCATATTTTTCTATATAAAAGTCATCTCAACTAATTAAATATCAAGTCTGCCCGAAATGTTTGTCATGCTGAGCAACGCGAAGCATCTAAAAAATGCATAACAGTTATCAGTCAACACTTTGTCCTCTGGGGTTTGTAACCCCGGAGTTATTATTTTCCGGATTTAAAATCCGAATAGTAACCAAGCATGGGATTACAAATCCCATGCGACGGCAAGAGCAGAGCCCTGCCCCTACACCTCTTCCTAACCCTCTCCAAAAGAGAGGGAATAAAACCCCTCCTCCTTTAGAGGGAGGAGGAGAGGGGGTGCGTTTGCAGGGTGTGTGTCAAAAGTCTTTTCTACCCCTAGATCCCCTAAAGGGGACTTTTAAAACAATTGATAATCAATACACCCCTTTAGGGGTTGGGGGTTATTTTCTGAAATTTGGAACTTTTGACACACGCCCCGAAATGTTTGTCATGCTGAGTAACACGAAGCATCTAAAAAATACTCCTTAATACAAAGATATAATAGAAAACGAATATTAGCCCGTCGACCAACAGTAAAACGTAAATTTGAAGCTCAAGAGAGTTACAATTTCCACCAGATCATGGAGGTACGGTTAGCAACCTTATCATTGCCTACGTGCAATTCCCAAGGATACGGCTGAGGTATATAATGAGACAATTTGAATATCACAATGTCTCCGGCAGAAAAACTTGACCCTAATGCAATTGAATAGGTTTGTGGACCATCGGTGGTTGGAAACATATTTATTTCGGCAATATCTTTTAATGTAGCACCAACCCATACTGATATATAATATACAGCTCTTGTGGCACTTATCACATTTCTCACATGACCATAAAACCTGAAGTTAAAAGCATACGAGCCATCATCGGGAATCTTAATTGTTCCGAAATCCAGAAAAACACCACCATCCCCATTCAAATCTCCTTCTTTGGTTTTTGTTACCGATGCTAAATTGACCATGTTTATACCGTTTTTTGGCAATTCTGTCACCATTCTTATCCAGTTTTCTCCATTCCAATAATAAAATCCGGAGGTCAACTCCATATTTGTAGTAGTGTTGTAGACTACCAATCCTACGTGATTCTCTTTGTTCGTAGCGTTTGTGGTGGCGCAAGGCTCCAATACCGATGCACTTTGCAATGCCACACGCGGCAAGTTGAAACCTTTGGTTGATGTAGAGCTTCCGTCCGATTGGCTGTTTGTGGTAGCAAATTCTTTCACATCCAGCAATGCGCCTTCATTCGGAATGAGCTCTGAGCCTACTGTTACTTGCGCTGCCAATGATGATGTTGCAATAAGTGCCAATAATACTAATAAATTTTTTTTCATAACTTTTGTTTCTTTTGTGTTAACTTCTATTTTCATTGCATATATCTTCTGTCACTTGCACAGTGACAGAGGATTGAAACACCAATCCGCAACACCCTTATTATCAACGATTTTTAAATTTAAGAAAAGGGCAAGATAAGCCATTAGTTCAACGCTCGTTAAACATCTTGAAGAAACAAGACGACGAGCGGGTGATAATCGGCTGACAATCCGCTTTTTATATAATCTGGAATTTACAATCAGATATTTTTCTTTGAAAAACATTCGTTTAACAAACTAATATACAGCACTTAAACAACAAAAATAATGAAAACGGAAAATGACAATCCAATAGAATTCCTGCAGCTGAACGATGGTCAGTCTTGGGACTTAGAATCGGAAGAAAACAAAATAATTCTGGTGATGGAGGGGGAAATAAAGATTCGTTCTTCAAATCATTCTGAAATTGGCATAACAGCCTCAAATATGGCATTTTACCCCTTTCAGGAACAAATAGTATTGAAAGCCGTAAAAAAATCCGAAGTAGTTTCAATGCGTTTCACAAATGAGTCGGTGCTTTGCAGCATACTTTCTTCTGCTGCTACCAACTCTACGATGAAACTACACGAAGACAACATTCAACTAATCCCGATTAAAAACGTAATATACAACTATATAGATTCCATCAGAAGATATATGGATAAGGATATTTGCGACAGTTACCTGCAGGAATTGAAGCTAAAAGAGTTCGGTTATATTCTCAAACATTTCTATTCGGAAGAACAGTTGCAATGTTTCTTTCAGCTGCTTCCCGGTAACGATTTACGCTTTTCGGAAGAAGTGTGCAGCCTCAGCCTGAGTGTGCGCTCAGTTCGTCAACTGGCTGAAAGAATGAATTATAGCTATTCGGGTTTCAACAAACGTTTCAGGCGAGTGTTCAATATGTCGGCATATAGTTGGATGAGAAACCAGAGGGCAAAGCAAGTCTATCAGGACATTTGTCAGACAAGCAAAAGCCTGAAAGAGATCAGCACAAATCATAAATTTGCCACCCTGTCTCATTTCAATGAATTTTGCCACAAAAATCTGGGAAATTCTCCTTCCGAAATCAGAAGAAAAAACAGAACAAAACAATATATATAAAAAAAGAACCTCTGTCACTGTGCAAGTGACAGAGATCCTCATTGTCTCATTATCAGCATACAAAGATATAAAAAGTTTTTAAGTTTGATTCTTTTCAGTAAACATTTTTAGGGTAAGCGTTTTAAAAACGATGCTATGATCAGATACATTGTTGACGCAAAAAAGATTTACTGAAAGAGAGTGTTTTTCTCAGTTTCATAAAGTTATATTGTGTTATGAAGATGCAATATACGTTATTTTGAAAAATGATACAATAATGGACTTTCACAAATGACTTGAAATGGCTATATTTGACCAAACATAAAAAATTAAATATCTTATGTCGAAAGAAATTCTAAATCTTAAACCCGAAAATGTTTGGAAACATTTTTACGAGTTGACACAAATACCTCGTCCGACAGGACAGATGGCGGAAGTAACTAAATTTGTCGTAGATTTTGGCAAGTCTCTGGGACTTGATACGAAGCAAGACGCTGTAGGTAATGTTCTCATCACAAAATCGGCTAGCGCCGGAATGGAAAATGCTCCGGTCGTAATTCTGCAGGCACACTTGGATATGGTTCCTCAAAAAAACAGCGATGTGAAACATGATTTCACCAAAGATCCGATTGATGCTTACATTGATGGTGATAAGGTGAGAGCTCGCTCCACAACTCTTGGCGCAGACAATGGTATTGGTGCGGCTGCCATAATGGCGATTCTTGAAGATAAGGAGGCTGTTCACGGAAAAATTGAAGGCTTATTCACCATCGACGAAGAAGTGGGAATGGTTGGCGCTTTCGGACTTCAACGTGGATTTTTGACAGGTAGCATTATGTTGAATCTGGACACGGAAGAAGAAGGAGAGCTTTGTGTCGGTTGTGCCGGAGGTGCCGATGTAAACATCAGCCTTCAATATAAAGACGTAGAAGTTCCGGAGGGTGATGTAGCCTTGAAAATAAGCCTGACCGGACTGAAGGGTGGACACTCAGGTTGTGATATTCACTTGGGGCGTGCAAATGCCAACAAACTGATATTCCGTTTTCTTAAGGAAGCCGTAAGAGATTATGAAGCACGCTTGGCTAGTATTGACGGAGGTTCTTTACGCAACGCTATTCCCCGCGAGGCTTTTGCCGTAATTACAGTTCAGCCGGAGGACGTGGACGATGTAATGGAACTTGTTGCAGACTATGAAGAGCTTTACATAGAAGAATATAAAGGCATTGAAGATAAAATTTCTTTTAAAGTTGAAAAAACGGAATTGCCAAAAACTCTTATTCCGGAAGAAATTCAAGACAATCTGATCAACGCTGTCGAGGGTTGCCAGAATGGAGTTGTCAGCATGCTTCAAGATTTTGAGGGAACAGTGGAGACTTCTACAAGTCTGGCTTCCGTGAAATCCTCGCCCGAATTGATTGAGGTTAAGTTCCTGACAAGAGGTTCTTCCGAATCGAAAAAATTTGCACTATGCTCAAGCATCGAAAGCACATTTACACTGGCTGGGGCAAAAGTGGAAGTGGATGGAGCGTATCCGGGATGGCAACCAGACATCAATTCTAAAACATTGAATGTGATGAAAGGAGTATACAAAGAAAAATTTGGAAAGGAACCTGTTATACAGGTTGTTCATGCCGGTCTTGAATGTGGTATAATCCTGTCCAGTACTCCGGGTCTTGATATTGTCTCTTTTGGCCCTACAATCATGAATCCTCACTCGCCAGATGAATATGTGGACATAGAAAGCGTTGGTAAGTTTTATACTTATCTGACAGAAACGCTTGCCAGACTCAAATAATAGCTTAACGCTATAAACGAAAAAGAACTACATTAAATAATGTAGTTCTTTTTTATATCCGGATAAATCCGAATCTATAATTTATCTGAAAGCAAAACTGAAACCTGAATCTTCAAATTTCCATTTCCCGTCTTGCTTCACCAATCTTACCCGATCTTCTTCAATTTTCCCATTCTTGAAAGTAACTTTCAGATAAACTCTCGCTTCAGTTTTATCGTTATCAAGATATGTTACTTTTTCTCCTTCGTCATTAGGAACAACTTCGATCTTGTCTATTTTATAATCTTTTATCCTTTCTTTAATTTCATCTTTGTGAGCTTCGATGAGATCTTTCATTTTTCTTTTCATTTCCTTGAACTCATCGTTAGTCATATGGTCAGGTTTAGCACCATTATCCATTAACTTTTCAAATTTTCCCTCGGCCATGTATTCCACATATCTTTTAGCGGCACTTTCGGGCGAATCGGAACAAGACGAGAACGAAAATGCAAAAGCAAAAAGTAAACTTAGGTACAATATTTTTTTCATAACCTTTTTATTTTTTTCGTAAATAGTTTTAATATGAAACCGTCTAGACTTTTCCGTTTTATTCAATTTTGTCATCCTGAGAGTATCGAAGGATCTGTTTTTTTAGATGTTTCACTACGTTCAACATGACAAAAACTCAAAAATTAAGTATAATTTAAAAAGTCTAGATGACTTCTATATGATTTTTTATCTAAGCAAGAATCTTGAAGAGTAATCGTCTACTTTCCAACTGCCGTTTTGTTTCACAAGTTTCAGGCTTTCTTCTTCCACTTTTCCATTTTTGAAGGTAATTTTGAATCTAACCTTAGCCTTGCTTTCATTGTCTTCGTATTCTACGTTTTTCCCTTCCTCGTTTTTCAATATTTCAATGTCTTTTATAGTACATCCTTCTACAAATTTCTTCTTAGCTTCTTTAAATTCATCGTTCGACATATCGTCCGGTTTGGCTACGTAATCAAAAAGTCTCTCGCTAGCCATCTGAACCTCACACATATCTTTTATGTATTTCTTGGTTACACTTTCGGGCGAATCGGAACAAGATGTGAAAGAAAAGCAAAATACAGTCAATAGACTTAAATACAGTAATTTTTTCATAGTTGATTATTAGTTTTTAATTAATATGTAGATAATTTTTATGCAGAAACCGTCTAGACTTTTTCGTTTTATTCAATTTTGTCATCCTGAGAGTATCGAAGGATCTGTTTTTTTAGATGNTTTTTTAGATGTTTCACTACGTTCAACATGACAAAAACTCAAAAATTAAGTATAATTTAAAAAGTCTAGATGACTTCGCAGTGTATTTTCCTAATTGAAACAAAACTAATAAATTTTATGTAAATTTACAGAATAACAGATGTTAAAATACTATATAGTTATCCTATAATCTTCCTATTACCTTTTTTTGTCATATTAATAGTTTGATAACCAATTCTTCCGTTTCCATAAATCATTTTTTCTTCAATATGAAAGGATGCCGCATACAGGCACACTTCTTCTTTTATAGAATGTACTATTTGAGGGTGTCTTATCAACCGGACAAAATAGCCCAAAAGCAGCCTGTTTTAGGCTGCTTTTGGGCTGAAAGTATATGAAACATTATTCTACAATTACTTTTATCAATACGTTTTTATTTGCCGGATTCAACTCATCTTCCCTTTTCATATTAAAGATAGGTGTTCCATCAAATGCAAAATTGACGCTTTTCACAAAGGCATGGCGTCTCGGATCATACAATCCGCCATCTGTTGTTTCTTTCGGATTACGGGCATGATATACAATAACAGGATTTCCGTATTGATCGGTCGTAAAAGAATTGTGTCCCGGACCACTTTGATCTTCAGGTAAATCTTCGGTCGACAACAATGGATATCTCACTTTAGTCCACGACCTTATATCCAATAAATCTGAATCTTCGTCAGCATACATCAAGCCAACACAATATGTATGATTGACAGCGGAAGCCGAAAAAGCCACGTATATCTTTCCGTTATGCTTTATAACAGCCGCTCCTTCGTTTACCCAAGGACCTTCCCATTCCCATGCATATTCGGGCGAAGTTAAGAGCGTGTAGGCACTTGTTGCTTTCCAAGGTTGAGTTCCATCTACCGATGCTATTGCTAAACTGGAGTTGCCTAATTTCTGTGCCCAAATTACATAATGAGTTCCTTTGTTCTCGAAATATGTCATATCCAACGAAAAGTCTCTAAATGAAGTTTTATCATCATTCGATGGTTCCATCAGATGTCCGACAGTTTCCCAACAAGCAGGATTGGACGGGTCTTTTTCTCCTAAACTGCAAGTTATAACACGCGGACGAATGTTAAAAGCAGCATTATTTAGAGATGTTGTGAAGAAAACAAACCAAGTTCCGTCGATCTGATGAATTTCCGGCGCCCATACGTAACGGAAGCATGAAGGACAATTCTTTTCATCCCAGATGGTTATTTCTTCGGCTGTTGCTAAACCTTCAATGCTTGTTGCACGTCTTAATATGACACGGTCATAACCTTCCGGATCGCCCGATCCAACCATTGGATACGATGCCGTAAAGTAATAGTAACCATCATCCCCTTTTGTAATCCACGGATCGGCACGTTGGCGGATTAATGGGTTAGCATAATCGGGTTGCTGAACTATTCCGTTTATGGTATATTCGCCGGGAGAACCTAAGTCGACATTGTTTATGTCTTCTTCGCTCCATTCAACTCCCAATTGTTTAGTAGATCCATCGTTGTATTCTGCTGTAACCCTGTCAGGCAAATTAAGTTGACCTCCGTTTTTAATGGTAATAGGATTTATGCTTGTGATTCCTGTATTGGTAATTTTTCCATATTTTCTTACAACTCTTTCATATTCATCTTTAGTAAGAGCAATCACGCTACGGTCAATTGCCTTGCTTGGATATTTACCTGAAGTAGCCGGACGGGAGAATGCCGCAATTTCGACGGTTGATTCTATCGTTTTGAAATCCTTAGTCGTTGTTTCATAGTATTTTCCATTTCTGCCCTGCCACCTGATAGAGTAAGCACGCTTCGCATTGTCGTAATCGCACATGAAAGTCATGATATTTATCTTTTCATTATTTAGCGCCAGATATGTTTCATCTACATAGTCGATCAAGTCGGGTGAATGGTATATAATAACTCCATTACTGTTGTTATCTGTTGCTATCAAGCCAAAAGAGCCGTCAGGCTTTCTGAACAACCAAGGCTGACGAAGTTTCTTTGTACCAACCAGAGGGTACACAATAGCTTTACTATTATTAAGCGATGTATAAGCCGAACCATCCAGGCTGTTGGCAATGAAGAAACTGTTTGTCCGTTCGGTTCCTCCCGACATTATATAGCTCATTAAGTATCCATAACTGGCCTCGGCTACAGTTACCACAAAGTCTTTACTTGAAGATAGTCCTCCTTTCGATATTGTAGCAGTCAGAGTAACTTGCTGGTTCCCTTTACCTACAGCCGGACGGTTAACGTTTCCGTTATTGTCAAGTAAAGAATTATTGTTGCTAACCCACGATATAGTATAATCTTCACCTGTTGCAGAAGGTAGAACGATATTTTCCGTTACATAGGATATTCCAAGATCAAATTGATTGGTTATATATTCCAACTGCCTTTCGGGCGTATCGGCTAAAACGTTGACCAAAAACGATTTGCTCACAGATTTTTCGGCCAATGTAAGAGTTACGGTCATCACAACTCCACGATCGAGCTTTTTGTCACGTATGACCTGTCCGTCCTCGTCGATGAAAGCAATATCTGATGATGCCCATTTTATATGGCTTCCATTACTGCCCATAGCAGGTAACACCAGATCGTTTATCATATCCGTTTTGGCAGGGAGGGTAAGTGCATTTTTATCCTCTTCCAGAGCTTTCAGGAGTGCTTCGTTGCCCTGCCCTGAATAGTATTCGTTTTTTATGTCAAAGTCGGTTAGGGCGGTATTGAATACTTTAACTCGCTTGACTGCTCCTTTATAAAACTTATCGTTGTACGACGAACGTCCGATATAAGCAACTAAGTTGCTCCCAAAATCGCTGACAGTGCGACTGACAGCAACTTCTCCTATCTTGGTTCCGTTGTAATAAGCGATGATAGCATTCGGCTGAATAATAGTTGTATATAGTGCCCATTCGCTACTGGTTATTACACCATTCATCCCTTGTGAAGCCGTGGACGGAGAAAATCCGTACTCACTGGTCCATGGTTTTTCTAGTTTGTCATTTGTTATAACCGACTTTAAGCGTCCGTCCGGATTTGCAGGGTTTAGTAACCAATATTGGAGAGGTTGGCTTTCGGCTGTTCCGAAAAACATGGCAGCATAATTGCCCCATCCCGTTTCGTTTTTCAACCAGACCGAAATGGTGAGTGTATTCTGATCGTCGAACATACCGGTCGGTAATTGTATATAGCCTGCACTTGAGCCTGCATTACCTCCGGGAAGCCTCAATTCTCCCTTCGAAATCACAGCACCCGATCCTTTTATTGCCCCATGATTAGCCATAGGCGACGAGTCGGTTACTTTTGTGCTTCCTATCGGGTCATTAAACTCGTAATGTAAGATCAAATTATTGCTTAAGTTGTTCTGTGCCAATAATGGGAGCTCCAATATAAATGCAGCGATACAGATTAGTGATAATAGCTTCTTCATGTTATATCGTATTTTCTTATTTTACAAGTAGTTTGGTTGTACATTTATTGCTTCCTGCTATCTCCACAATATAAAGTCCTGTGGTCAGATTACTTGCCAGAATAGTATGAGAACCAATTATTTTGGTTTTTGCAACAAGGTTTCCTTGTGTGTTGTAGACCGATGCAAGGCATCCATAGCAAGACTCATCAATAGCATTTGCCATTATAGTATTTTTATCGGAGAATACATTTATTCGGTGCTTACTAAGCTCTTCATTTCCAATGCCCGTTCCGTAGTTCAGGTCTTTTATACAGCGAACAGAGTATCCATTTGAACGATAATGTGAACTCTTAGTCTGCACCAAGAGGTCGGAAAGAAACATGTAATATGCTAAAGAACTGTTTGCTGTTGACGACCAATACATTCCATAGTCGCCCGTCATAAAAAACAATCCGTTCGAAAAATCCCTGCTGCCACTCTTCGGATAGCCTGACATATTCTGCTCCGCTTCGTTTAATAGATTGGGATACATTTTGTGAGCAGGAGGTATGCGCCATCCTTCGGGCGAGGGGTCAAATATACCCTTTTCTCCTGCTGTTCCGCACCATAAGGTGTCGTTGTGAAGAGGATTGGAACTATACCAGTCTTTGCCGTTCATGTCATTCCCTGAATAATAGTTTAGAGGATTCAGGATAGCATTGGCTAAATTGTTGGTTTCGACCACATTTTCATACTTTATACCTTGACTCAATACATTGTTGTCGATGTCGTATATTGTGCGTCCTATATCATTGTAGTTGTTTTCGAGTATCGACCCCGCTCCGGGAAACGGGTCTTTTCGCCCAAACTGATATAGCAATCCGAAAGAGTCTGCAGTTTCGTACGAACCGGTTGTTGCTCCCAGGTTCATAGACATAAAAAACAGTTCTTCGCCATCGGCAATATATTTGATATTTTGGCTTTCGGGGTCATAGTCGGTTACCCATATATGCCAACTGTATCTTATTATCCCTCCAATTTTCACTCCGATTACGGCGTTACCCTTATTGTTGTTCGTCGTAATCTTGATGTTTGCGGTTTTCCCGTTTCCTTGTAATGATACTGAGGAAATTAGCGACTGATTGTCTTGCCAGAGTAATTCTGCCGTAATGCCGCCTGACAAATCAGGGTTTGTATTAACCAGGCTTTCTATTTGTGTCCATATTGCGTAGGCTTTTACGACGGGGATGCTGATATCACTACCCGGATTAACGATATACGCATTGGGTAGTTTCAAAGCATCGGGACTTGTGCTATCCGGTATTTGAGCAGATAAATTAAAAATTCCTCCAATAATAAAAGCAATTATTAAGGCTAGTTGATGCAAGTCTTTTTTCATAGATAAATTCCTTAAAATTAACAATTTAATTCGTGGTGCATTTAAGGATTTAACATTAAACTTCTTATAACAAACACTTTAGCAAATTTGTCATTCTGAACAAAGTGAAGAATCTCGATATTCTCGTCTTAGATCCTTCGTTGCACTCAGGATGACAAAAAGGGAAGAAGCTATTTGTTAGACAGTTAGTTTTCATTTTCTAAATGCACCACGGGTAATTTAATATTTATCAAATATACAGTGCTAAAATTAGATAATTTACATCTTTATGCTTAGGTTGATACGACACCAATAGTAAGACACTTTGAGACATTTCCTCACAAAAAAACGGATATCCCTGTGATGTGGGATACCCGTTTCGCTGAATAGTTTTGTAAAGTTTGTTTGTTTATTTTTTCACCACTATTGTCCGATACGATTTGCCCGATGTGCGAACAATGACTACATAACTGTTTGGTGTCAAGCCACTCATATCCACACGCTGAACGTTGCCCGATTGTGAGATTACCTGCATGCCCTGCATGTTGAAGACTTCAACTCGCTGAACATCCGCAGCTTTGACGTGCAACACATCAACTACCGGATTGGGATAGACCTGTATGCCGTCTGCTGTGGCATTGTCTATCGACACAGTGGCTGATGGTTCAAAGTTGGCGACAAGTGTGCGGTCTTTATAAACATCAAAGATGTATGTGGCTTTGCTGGAGACTTGCACACCATCTTCTGTCCAGTTTACAAACTGGTAGCCTGCTTTGGGTGTGGCGGTAAGGGTAACTCTGGTTTCTTTTGCGTAGGTGTCAGCGCCTGTTACCGAGCCATAGGCTGTATTGTTGGGCGTGGCGGTGATGCGGCAGGGAGCACCGGCTATTGAGTACACAAAGCCTACCCGTGCCGGATTGCCATCGCTACCCTTCACTTGGGTATTGGTCATAACAACGGTATAACCACCTACTCTGCTGAAAGAGATTTTACCATCGGTATATTTTGTGTAAGGCAAACCCGAACCCGAACCAC
Source organism: Dysgonomonas sp. 520 (assembly GCF_010501095.1). Taxonomy (GTDB): domain Bacteria; phylum Bacteroidota; class Bacteroidia; order Bacteroidales; family Dysgonomonadaceae; genus QVMP01. The sequence goes on from NZ_QVMP01000002.1 coordinate 46,328, forward strand.
TGCCACCATGAAAGTATGAGTCGTCCATCTCGCACGGCGTACCGTTTATGGCGGGTATGCTTGCCTCTTCACCGGTGAGGAGGCTTACCTCGGGCAGGGTTTGCGGCGAAATAACACACGAGTTGGCATAAGGTGAGCCGTTGGTGATTATGTCGTATAGCTGGACTAATGACAGTTGATTGTTGTCACACTCAAAATAGTCTATCTTCTTGTTGTTGCTCAAATCGAGTGCTTGAAGCTTGTTGGTGTTGCAATAGAGCCTTGTGAGGTCGGGTGCGCGGGTAACATCAAGCTCAGTAACACCCGAAGCATTTACCGCAAGGTAGGATATTACGTGGTTCTTGTCGGCACGTCTTATCTGCACGGTATAGGTGCCATCTTTGTAGTTGTCGGGGATGGGTATATCCAGATTGCTGCCGCCCTGACCGTCGTGAGTGGTATTGGTGCCGTTGCCCCAATCTACAAATATATTGTCGGTGCCGGCGGTGGCGCGTATGCGGAGTTGCCGTGTTTTATTGTTGGCAATAGGCCCCCAGGTGAAAACGATATCCCAAGGGGTCACTGTGTAAGTGGCGGTTACTATTATTACAAGTCCATTTGAGGCTGTCACTTTGCTGTTAGTCATTTTTACACTAAACGTCCCTGTTTTCAGAAAAGTGAGCGTGCCGTTGGTATAGGTGTAGTCGGTTCCCGCCACAGCACCTCCTTCAACCGTGATGTCACTGATGGTTCCGTCGCAAGTGAGTGGAATGCCCTGTCTTGTATATTTAATTTCACATGGTCTTTGGTAAGATAGGGTTAAATTTTTGTAGGATGCCCCGTTGTTTTTAATGGCATATAGTTGTTGAAGGGATAGTTGATTACCATAGCAATACAAAGATTTTAATGCCGTATTTTTGCTGACATCCAACACCGAGAGTTGATTATTGTTGCAAGACAACTCGGTTAATTTCGTGCATTTGCTGACATCCAACACCGAGAGTTGATTATTGTAGCAATCCAAAGTTGTTAATTTCGTGCAGTTGCTGACATCCAACACGGTAAGTGAATTACTGATGCAAAGCAAAGTTGTTAATGCCGTACTTTTGCTGACATCCAACACCGAGAGTTGATTATTGTTGCAACTCAAATATCCTAACGCCGTATTTTTGCTGACATCCAACACCGAGAGTTGATTATTGTTGCAAGACAACTCGGTTAATTTCGTGCATTTGCTGACATCCAACACCGAGAGTTGATTATTGTAGCAATCCAAAGTTGTTAATTTCGTGCAGTTGCTGACATCCAACACGGTAAGTGAATTACTGATGCAAAGCAAAGTTGTTAATGCCGTACTTTTGCTGACATCCAACACCGAGAGTTGATTATTGTTGCAACTCAAATATCCTAACGCCGTATTTTTGCTGACATCCAACACCGAGAGTTGATTATTGTTGCAAGACAACTCGGTTAATTTCGTGCAGTTGCTGACATCCAACACCGAGAGTTGATTATTGGGGCAATACAAATAGATTAATGCCGTGTTTTTGCTGACATCCAACACCGAGAGTTGATTTTCGGAGCAATCCAAAGTTTTTAATGCCGTATTTTTGCTGACATCCAACACCGAGAGTTGATTATTGGGGCAATACAAATAGATTAATGCCGTGTTTTTGCTGACATCCAACACCGAGAGTTGATTTTCGGAGCAATCCAAAGTTTTTAATGCCGTATTTTTGCTGACATCCAACACCGAGAGTTGATTATTGGGGCAATACAAATAGATTAATGCCGTGTTTTTGCTGACATCCAACACCGAGAGTTGATTTTCGGAGCAATCCAAAGTTTTTAATGCCGTATTTTTGCTGACATCCAAGGAGCTTAGAGAATTATTGTAGCAATACAACTCTATTAATGCCGTGTTTTTACTGACATCCAACACCGAGAGTTGATTATTATAGCAACGCAAATCGATTAACGCCGTATTTTTGCTGACATCCAACGCGGTGAGTTGATTGTTATAGCAATACAAAGATTTTAATGCCGTATTTTTGCTGACATCCAACGCGGTGAGTTGATTGTTATAGCAATACAAATATTTTAATGCCGTATTTTTACTGACATCCAACGCGGTAAGTGAATTATCGGAGCAATCGAACATTGTAAGGTCTGTACCATTGCTAACAGTTATGATTACAGTGTAATTTTTAGGAAATAAACTATAAGCATGCCCGGTTTTTATAGTATAGTTATCATAAGTCGCCGTACTATATCTGTCTGATTTTCCATCCCCCCAATCTATGGTTATATTGTTTGTCCCTTTTGTTGCTACTAGAGTCAATAATTTTGAGGAGCTTGCATTTGCTTTCCATGTAAAGGTAATTGAACCTGCCGCCTGTGCCGTATATGCCAACAGGCACAGCACGAATAAGAGTAATGCTTTTTTCATTTCGATTATTTAGAATTATTTATTTTATGTGATATATATTGTTCGGAATATGAGATATCGGGAGGTATATTGCATAGCTGTGCTTTTGCAGGTGCAAAGTTAGACACTAAAAATGGATTTTTTGTGTCAAATCGCAACAAAGTGCCGACACAAAATGATACAATGTGTTAATGCAAATGTTTTAATGTATTGTAAATCAAAATAATGCAAAAATCGGAAAAAAAATATTTTTACCCGTGGTGCATTTAGATAATGAAAGATAACCAGGTCCCAAAAGTAAGATTGCACTATCAAAGTGTTATTCATCTTGTCATTGAGTCGCCTTCGCTCCTCGAACGTTGTCATTCTGAGTGCAACGAAGAATCTGTACTTTCTAAAACCAGATCCTTCACTTTGTTCAGGATGACAAAACCAATA
>NZ_QVMP01000002.1:49279-268634 GCF_010501095.1 Dysgonomonas sp. 520
TGTTCAGGATGACAAAACCAATATGAATCTTATAATAAATAAGTTTATATCAAAGGCCTAAATGCACCACGGGTTATTTTTAATTTTCCCGATTCAGCACATGCCGGCGATATTCGTCGGGGGTGAGTCCATAATATTCACGAAACTGACGGTAGAAAGTAGATCGTGACCCGAATCCCGATTCGTAGCCGATGCGTTCTACGGTTTCGGTGTTGCCCGTGTCGGACAATAATTGGCGTGCATGCCGCACCCTTTTGTGCGAAACGTATGTGGAGTATGTTTGTCCGTAATGTTCCATTATAAGCGTACGCAGGTTTTTTTCGCTTATGTTGAGCTCCTCCTGAACATCTTTTCTCGACAGCTTGTTGTCGGTGTATCGCTTGTTGGTGTCCATCAGCTGTTGCAATGCTTCAAGCCATTGCAGGTCGGTATGTTTTAGCAGGTCTTCGCCCATTGGTTGCAGCTCCTTTATTTGCTCTTCCAGCAGGCTGTTTCTCTTAGCCAAAGCGTCTTGTTCCTGAAGCCGCAACACAAGCCTTTTGTTTTTGAAGTTTATACGGCGGCTGTTGCGGTACATAACCACTGCTAACACAACAAGCAGAAGCGCAACAACGGCTATGGCAACAACTATGCGCCGTGTGAATTGCAGTTGCATACGGTCTTCCCGTGCTTGCTGCTCGATGCGGTTGAGGTCGTATAAGATGCTCAACTCGTTCAACTGCAGTTTATATTCGCTACGGTTGTTTTCTTTCTGTTCTGCTATTGCTTCGGCATAGGCTTGCACGGCTTCGCTATGGCGATTGAGGTGCGCCAGCAACTCGGCTTTGTTGATAAGCACTTCGGGCAGGTCGGATTGTAGTTCATATTGCCTTATCAGTTGCAACATCCGCTCGTTGTATGTGTATGCCTGCTGATACTCTTTGCGTTGCGTGTGGTAATTGACATACATCTGGTCGAGCAGGAAACGGAACGAGAGAGGGTAGTCTTCGTTGTATAGTTGTTCAGTTTTGTCGATATGTTTTTTTGCTTGTTCTTGCCTGTTCAGGTAGATATTTGCCTGAGCCAACAGATATTCGGCAATGAAAACCGATTCCGCATCATTACTCCCTTTCTCTTTGCGTCTCAAGTTGATGCAGACATACATGGAGTCGGCATAAAGTATGGTTTGCTCGTATTTCTCAAGACTTAAACCGATAAAAGCCAGTTCCTGATAGTTTTCGAGAGTCAGGGCAGAAGTTGCCCCGCCATCGGTCTGCCTCAGTAATCCTAAACTTTCGTGCAGATAGGTGGAACTTTCTTCATACTGATTCATGTGTTTATGGGTGTTTGCCAACGCCGCAGTCGCCCGTGCCATATTGAGGTTGTCGTTCAGATTGCGGGCTTCGTCGTACATCTGGCGGGCTTTAGCCAATGCCAGAGTGAACATACCCTGATTGGCATAGCGTTGTATGATGGTTTGCTGCACCACAAACATGATATCGTATTCTTCGTGTTTGCGGGCAAATGTTTCGGCAGCTTCGGCAGCAGCAACAATGCTGTCGTTGTCGAACTGCGGGTAGTAATATTCTACCATCTTGGCTTTTGCCTTTGCCTGATTGCGGGTGTCTTTTTGTCGTTCGGCTTCTTTTTCAAGTTCAAGAACAAAGTTGCGTCCTTTTATCGGGTTTGTGTAAAAGTATTGCTTTACGGAGTCGAGCAGGTTGTCTGTTTTTTGCTTGTCGTTGCCGGCACAACAACAGCCGACAACTGTAAGTGTCAGTAACAATAAAAAATAGCGTATATTGATATTTGGCATGCCCGTTCCGTTTCTTAGATAGTACAAAGTTATCGAAAAAATTAATGCCAATCGGTATTTGGATTTACTATAACAAAAAGGTTTTTTTTTATTCTACTTTTTTTACTGCCGCGCATCTGTCGATGCTTGCCTTCGTTCATTTTGTCTTGACACAAAACGAACCAAAAGGTCAAGACTGTGACTTCTATACGACCCGCAGGCAACTTGCTTCGCAGAACAAAAATAACTCGGACCTGTCAGTCCTCAAACAGCTTTTGTTCTGTTTGCTCCGCTTCGTTGTGCGGGTGCCCCGTATATTAGCCAATGTCATTTCTCGCGTAAGCCGGGACGTGCATCAGTGACGCAGCCGGGTTACCTGACCGGTGAAGTTGACATAAAAACTAAATTCTGTTTGAGCCTGAAAGGCGAGTTTATTTAGTTTAGTCAACAAGCCGCATTGTCAGGTCGGCGAGGAGCGAAGCACTGTTTTTTGCAACTTTTTGACACCAAAAAGTTGATAAGAAAAAAGTAAAATAAAAAACCAACCTTTCTCAACTACTGATTCGCATTATTAATAAAATGTACTATGGGGGGGGTAAGGTAAGATGTGTTTTTGTTACGAGACTTCTAATAGCAATTATTCGTTGTTTGGCTCACAAACAATGTGCCATTTAATCTCTGTTTTCGTCAAGTCGATAGCTTGCCTCGAACTTCTGGACGATGGTTTTGTACCCAAACTCAGATTAAATGTATATTTCTTACCCATTTCGAAAACGAAATCGTCATCAAGCGTATATCTGCCTTTCGTTTCACTGTTGGGTGTACCAACTTTTTCATAGCTTACAACTATTTCAAAATTATTCACTGGTTTTTCGATAGGATATACCATTTTTTGAGGGAGTACCATCAACCCCCCAACTTCCTTATAATCACCACATTGTGTCTCGAAGGGGTATTTTTGATATACAACATAATTTTGTGGTACGAGATGTTCGTACCACAACCAGGTTGAAGTTTCTCCGGCAGCCACTCCCGTGATAAGCCCCGTGCTGAATAAGTTGATTAGTTTTATTTCATTTATGCGGAATGCTACATTAGGTTCGTTGCTGCATGCCTGAAAAACAACACTGGAGAGTGCATGCTGAAACTTGAGTTTGACCGGAGATTCTCTTCTGTCGAGACTGGTAGCTACCAAAAAGTCTTCTTGCTGCTGATAGTTGGTGCTAACATTGTATTGAATGGTGATTTGATTTGCAGAATTGTTAATATTAATCAATTCCGGATCTACCCCCGACGGTGTTGCCGGGCTGTAAGCAAAAAAACTGACCGAACCGTATCCCGGAAAATATCTTATTGGCGAATATACCCAGCTGTCTCCTTGTTTTTCGACCAGCTGGTTGGTCATAAACGGCTCGTAGACTCCTGTTTCTTTTTCCCAAATGGCCGACACGCGAAAATATTGCATATCGTCGGTCACGGCTTTTGCGGCACGCAAATTTGACGTTGAACAATCGAACGCAATGGCATTTTCGCCCATTCCATTGTCTATGTCGTTATCGTCTTTAGAGCACCCGGCAAAAAATAGAACTATCAGGAGAGAGAAAATCATCCTCTCGATATTTAGCCTGTATTTGTTGTTCGTTTGCATGTTTTTGCGTGACTTTTATTTTTTTTATTAGTAACCGGAAGGGGAACATTCAACCCCTTCCGGCTTATAGATTCTACACCATTCTAATTAAAAAGGAAGGCATAGGGTGAGGCAAATTATGGAGTTGGAACTGGTTTTATTTGTGTTCCATCAACTGTTTTAATAATGTTCACAAGTCCTTTGTCACCAGCGTTTGAATGTATGTTCACTATATTATTAGCGTTTAAATAAGCTTGAGTACATCCATCCCAAACAGTCAAAACATTTATTGTGTAAGCATAACGTATATTCATCATTTTGATATTCTTACTGTCTGATATATCAAAATTGTTTATCACATAAACATCCGAGCCGGAACCAGGTGAAACGGTTTCATATCTTTCTAAAGCAGTATTTCCTTTTGCATTTAGCAAACCTGTTCCAGAAACGCCTGTTCCTTTTCTAACAGAACTCTTCTCAAAGTTAAACGTTTTCAGCAATGTGTTGTTTGAGATATCCAGGTTCTCGAAAGTAGAATTTGATATAGAAAGAGTTACAAACTTATTATTCGACAAGTTAAGATTAGTCATTTTACCCGAAGTCATGGTAAAGGTAGTCAAACTACAATTTGACAAATCTAAGTCAAATTTAGCAGGACTAGCACCATTAATAGTCACACCGGAAAGATCTACTGCAATTAACGAAGGATTGTTTGATAAATTCAAATCACCATCTATTTTAGTAGTTGAAGCGAAAGTTAAAGCATCGAGTTTATTGTTGTTCGATGCATCCAATGATGTAAACGTATTGTTTCCAGAGAACGCTAGTTTTGCAAGAGTACCATTCAGCAAGTTCACGTCACCAAGTGTAGAACCATTAATAGCCACTTCGGTAATCAATGGATTTTTAGATATGTCTAAGTCTCCACCACCGGTAACATTATTAAGCGTAAGTTTAGTAACTCCCTTGAAGTATTCGATACCTTTGAACCCAAAGTCGCCAGTAGCAACCAACTCTCCTGTTACAGAAGCTATATCTGCTGCAGTTACCATATTGTTGTTTGTCGGGTCAAACGCAGAGTTTGCTTTCTTCGCCAATTGATTACTGATAAGTGGTGCATAGTTATCCAATTCAGGAATATATTGGTCAGGAGTATCGCTCCATGGGCTTACACCAACTTCGAAGCTTACTTCACCACTAACGTCTTCACCAAAGCCAAGATAGAAATTGTATTGGCGTCCCATCTCGAACGTGATACCTAGGTCTTTTCCATTATCTTGTGCACCATTAATATCTTTTACTGCAAAATATTTCACTTCCGGCTTTGCTGCGCTTCCCGCATAATAGATATCATCAACAAATGCTTTGTAAGCTACTTTGATTGCAAATTCGCCTGAAGCAGGAGCTGTTTTACCTGTTCCGTTTGAAGAGATTTTAGTTGCTTGTGGCAATACCAGCATAGCACCTGTTTTACCCAATATAGATTTATACTCGTTAAGCAAGTAGATAGGAGAAGCACCCATGTCTACAGCATAATCGGTCAGAGTTTCCTGATCTCTCCAAAGTACAAATGGGGCAGTGCCATAAGCCAATGTTCCTGATTCTGCAATAGAGTCGTTGCTGATATCCAAAGTACCAGTTTGGTTCAGTTGCAATAATTCTACACTTTCGATAGTATAAGTTATATTCTTCTGAGAGGTTTTAGCGAAGAACATAACGCGCGAAAGAGCGTGGTGGAAGTTCAATTTAACAGTTCCTGTGTTTTTGTCTTGTTTTTTAATCTGCGCAACCAAGAAGTCTTCCTGTGCATTTGTTTCGTCAATTTCAGGAACTGTGTACTTCAGACGAGATGTTGCTGGCACAAAATCCATAAGTCCCGAGGCTAAGTTCTTAGAAGAAGAAGGACTATAGGCAACAAAGTCTACAGTTCCGTCTGCAGGCCAATAGCGTTTTGGTGTGTAAGCCCAACTGTCATCCTCACCTCTTGTAATGCCAAATGCATTGAACAAGTAGTCGTTGTCCATACTCTTGATACCTGTAACTGTAAAGCTCAGGATATTGTCTCCATTGGTGATAGCTGCACGCAAGTTGGATGATTTATCCGTTAGTGTACGAAATTCTATCGCACCGCTTGTGCCATTGTCCACAAAGCCTAAATCTTCATCGTTGGAGCAAGATGCCAACGTAAGAGCGATTGTTGCAATAAATAAAAATAATTTTCTCATTTTGTCAAGTTTAAATTTATTAAATAATTAGCGTAATATTAATATTTTGAGGTTTACAAATAGACATCTACGTTGTCCCATTCTCCAACCCCGATTTCAAATCCTCCTCCATCGCCGGGATTTCCCCCGGGTTCTGGTATTTCTGGTATTTCGTCTTTATTTTCTATAAGAATGTCATACCCATCCCTTTGCAATTTAGCTTCCCTATCGGCCATCGACTCGCCTATCTGACCCGACACATCCCAATAGGCCGTGTAATATCCGTTTATTTTTGATAGTATTTCTATCGTAAATCTATTCTGATATGGATATACAGGTCCAAAAGTATAGAAAGAGCCTTCAATGTATCCCACTCCGTTTTCGTCGATTCCCACGGTCGAATTTTCGAACAAAACGGTTGAGCGTTCGGTGGTCAGTTCATCTGTTTTGAAGAAATATGTCGCAGCCATTCCGGATATGGCACCCCGCGCTTCCGCTATATTTTTCGTCCCCGATATGCCGTTAATCCGGTAGGTGAACTCACGAAGTATATTTTTAGGATAGAAGTTAAGAATCAGAAAATCTTCGCATTCGTTGCAAAATATGACATCGAATGTTTCTTGCCACGAGTGTACAAAGAAATCTCCTTTTGGGTCTATCACCGTTTTTTCGCCCGATACGGGCATGGCTTTCAGGTTGTAGGTTTGGCGCGAAGTTTCGGCACAATACGCCTGAAAAGACTCAAGTGTGGTTTCGTTTCTCAAACTTACGTTCGAGTTGTTGTCGTAGCATAGCGGAATATAAGATGCGTTGGTGACCAGCTTTATCATTTTTTCGCCACTGATCGGGATGTTATTCCTTCCGTAATCTATTACCCCACTGGTTTGTGAAAAAATATTCATTCGCATAACCCGTACGTCAGCCTGGTCTTCCCAATTCACAACCACCTTGATGGCTACATCCCCTTCCACACACAAGCCCGCATCGCACAGGCTCTTGTTTTTGCAAGAAACCGTGGTCAATAAAGCCAATATGAACAGGAACAGAATATTTCTCATCGTTGGTTCTCCTTTCCTTTGCTTTTACCGAAAACGTTACCTATCAGCCACACCAGCGAAATATTGGCTTTGGTTAGTCCTATATAATTTCTTTGATGTGTGCTTTTCCACGGGAAGACACATTCATCGCATGCCCCAACAGTGTATTTGTGATATTTTCCGCCAAAATATCCGGCACCGATCCCAAATTCGAGGTTAAACCTTTTGGCGATGGATATGGCATACCCAAATGTTAATCCGCCCGAATAGCTCCAATTGCTTAGCTGCCCTTCGTCGCTGTTTTTCTTTGTAAACAAGCGTATGTCGTAGGTTCCTCCGTATCCGTATGCACCAACAAACCATCCGGTGAGTGGCTTTTGATCTTTTTCCCGATTAAACCATCGGCGCAGCTCAACTCCCGCTATTTGTATACGATGATAATAGTAGCTGCTGGCATCGGTATTCCACCACGACCAGTTTCCTTCTATTCCTGCCGACCAATTGTAATTGCGCCCGAAAGGAATTTCAATTGCCAGGTTGGGCAATAGTGCGGCATCGTAGATCAAGTTGTTTTTGACAGCCATGACAAACGTCTTCTTCCGGTTTGGAAATATATTTTCGGGACAGATGGTGTCGATCCTAATCACTTCTTTTTCTATGAAAACGGTGTCGAAACGCACCACTTCTACCGTGTCTGTCCTAACGGGTTGCTCTTTCTTTGGTGTGTATATCGTACCGGTAACACTTCCTCGCAGATAAGGCAGTATATGTTTCAGTAAATATTTGTATGGTTCTCCTCTGTGCAATTTTTTTATTCTTATTTTCTTACTTTCCCAACTGAGACTGCTGTTAAGGATATTCAGCAATTGGGTGCGTCCGGGCACAGCCTCATCCTCTTCAATCATTCTTATAAGTCCGTCCCAGTCTTCGGCTGTGGGGAACATTACAAATTGGTTGTCTCTAATTCTGGGATATTTTTTTCTTATGTAGTTTTTGAGCGAAATTGCTCTTTCTTTTGCCAACCATTCGTTGTTTGCAAAACCACCTTCGGGTGAGGCGGTACTGGAAATGACAATTAAATCTTCATCTTCCATTGAAGAAAACATTTTATCTATAATGCTCAATGTATTGGCATTGCCCATATAATTACTATCTATTTCTGTGCGATTTACACGATAATAAATACGTACAGATGTGGGAAAAGAAGAGTTGCTTTCTTTTTCTGTGTTCAAGAAAATCTCGACAAAATCGCTATCGGATGTAAATGTGGTGGCTCCCAACGAACTTACAATACAAACTAACCCACTCCAGAAGAGGAGTATTCCCCTAAGTTGTCGTAGAATCATGAGTTTTGAAAAATTTGCTCTTCTGTTTGTAATAATACTAATGAATTTGTACCCTAATCTAAACAATTAAAGGCAAAGGTACTGAAAAAAAGATAAATAGCAAGAACTTCTTTCTAAAAACAGTCTTTTTTTAAAAAAATATTAGGTTATTTTACACTTACCCCCCTTCATTTCTATTCAGAATTGCTTACCCTAAAAAAAGCGATTACAATTTTATGTATTTTTTAACATATTGAAATTTGATGAATTAATCCGGACTTATTACCAGCTGAAAGACTACCTTTTACCCGTGATGCAATAGTGTTTTATACAGACTCAGTCGTTATGAAGGTAGTCTTTCGCTGTTGACAGAGGTTTTATAAGTTCGGATTTATCGAATTCCATTTATCTATTTCGGGAATAACTCCTGATTTGATAAGCTCGTCTCTCAAATTACATAAATGCCGGTAACTTTGTTCTAATGCCTTTTGCTCTTCGGCAGTACCCTCCACAATCTGATAATGTACTCCACTTTTGTCAAGTGTTGTTTCCATAGCCATCATGATATTCGAAAACTTATTGCTCGATACATATACACCCACCGGCCAGTTGAACTTGTCTCCACCCATAACGGCCTGCATCATCTCAAGAGACAGGTATGCCGGACTTTGAAACGAGGAACGCCCCCTTAGTTCGATAATTCTTTTTCCTCCCTGTATTACTTTTTCCTTGATGCCCTTCCATGTTTCGTTAGTGAGAATAGGTGTTCCGATCAAATCGTTCAGAGGTTTGCCGTCTACACTTGCCGTAGAAGAAAACACAGCCATTTGCTCCCCGTGCCCTCCGTATGTTCTGCAATTAGTCACGTTGTCAGGATGAATGTTAAAGTGTTTTGCCAACTCGTTACGTAGTCTTGTACTATCCAAAGCTGCCAGAGTGGATACCTGCGAAGGTTTTAATCCTGAATAGAGCAAAACCAGTAGCCCTGTTATATCAGCAGGGTTAAAAATCACCACAACATGTTTCACCTCAGGGCAGTATTGCTTAATGTCTTTTCCAAACTGTATGGCAACTTCGGCATTTCCTTTCAGCAAATCTTCCCGTGTCATTCCCTCTTTGCGTGCAGCGCCTCCCGAAGTAATAACATATTTGCTGTCTTTCAACGCTTCGTCTATATTGTTGGTGTAGGTGATGGTAACTCCTTTGAATCCGCATTGCAGTAATTCTTCGGCAACACCCTCCAAGCCTTTAGAATAAGGGTCGTATAAACAAATATTAGATGATAACCCCATAAGAATGGCAGATTGCGCCATATTAGAACCTATCATTCCGGCAGCTCCGACAATTGTTAATTTTTCTGATGTAAGAGTTTTCATATCGTTTCTCGATTTTATTAAAGTTTATATATAGAAGTCATCTAGACTTTTTAAATTATACTTAATTTTTGAGTTTTTGTCATGTTGAACGTAGTGAAACATCTAAAAAACAGATCCTTCGATACTCTCAGGATGACAAAATTGAATAAAACGAAAAAGTCTAGACGGTTTCATAGTTTATTTTTAGTTGTTCAAATTTAGACAGACAGCAAAAACACAAAGAACGCAGAGTTTTTATTCTGTCATGCTGAGTATATAGTAAACATGGCATAACACTTTATTCGATGTAATATTCATTTTTCAAAAAAATGAGCCACTGTACTGTAATTATAATAACAAAAGTTATCGGCTGTTGTTCAAGGGAAAATTGAGTAATCCTTTAAATCAGAACATTAGTTCCTTCTGCGCATGAATGAGGGTTGATGATCGTTCAATAATAACTATATTTACATGCAAAACATTTTCAAATATAATGAGTATGTCTGTTATAGAATTGATAAAAGAGCGTAAATCGGTACGAAGCTACACCGGAGAGCCGTTAAACAAAGAACTTGTTGATAGTATAAACAACTATATAGAACGGCTTAATCCTCCTTTCGGAGCAAAAGCAAGGATACGGTTAATCAGTGCAAAAACAGGCGAACAGCCTGTCAAACTCGGCACTTATGGTGTGATAAGCGGCGCAACGGACTTTCTGCTCCTGATTGGGGAGAAAGGTTTAATGTCGGAGGCCGGAGCGGGTTATATGTTTGAGCAGGCTATTCTTTTTTGTACCGGACTAGGACTCGGAACCTGCTGGCTTGGAGGGACATTGAAACGTGGCGACTTCTTAACACAGATTCGTCTTTCCGGCGATGAAGAACTGATTGTTATTTCTCCTGTTGGCTATAAAAGAGAAAAAAGAACACTCTTGGATTCAATAATGAGAACCGGTGCAAGGAGTGACAAACGTAAACCTTTTGGGTCTTTATTCTTCAATGGCACATTTGAAATACCTTTAACAGAAGCGGATGCCGGCAACTATAACACTCCATTGGAAATGGTACGGCTTGCCCCATCTGGCAGCAACAAGCAGCCTTGGCGTGTTGTAATGAAAGACGGGGGTTTTCATTTCTACTATCGAACAGGACGCTTCTCTGTGAATGACATTGGAATTGCCCTCTGCCATTTCGAACTCACTTGCAATGAGTTAGGATTGAATGGGCATTTTGAAAGAATCGCTGATATATCAGGCTCTAATGATGTGGAATATATAATGTCATGGATAACTGAGTAGAAAAAATTGCTATAAACTTAAAGCAACAGAGGGAGATGCCTAAAAACGCTATTGAATCGAAGTCGAAAATGTGGAATCCCTGGCATGGCTGTCATAAGCTGAGCGCAGGCTGTAAGCATTGCTATGTGTATCGGGGCGATTCGAGGCGGGGTGTTGACAGTAGCGTTGTTACCAAAACCAAGAATTTTGACCTGCCTCTGCAAAAAAAACGAAACGGCGAATATAAAATTCCTTCCGGGTCGTTGGTTTATACCTGTTTTACTTCCGATTTCTTTCTGGATGACGCTGACGAGTGGCGCGTGGAGGCGTGGCAGATGATGCGGGTCAGAAGCGATCTGAGATTTATGATGATAACCAAACGTATCGATCGCTTTCAACAGTCTTTACCCGACGATTGGGGAGAGGGGTATGACAATGTAACCATTTGTTGTACTATCGAAAATCAGGACAGAGCCGATTACCGTCTGCCTGTATTTAAAGATGCTCCCATAAAACATAAAATAATTATTTGCGAGCCGCTTCTCGAACGGATTGACCTCAGTGGGCATGGTATTGGCTTATGGGCAGAACAGGTTGTTGCCGGAGGCGAGTCGGGCTACGAAGCACGGCACTGCAACTTCGAATGGATTATGGAGTTGCGCAACTTGTGTGTAGAACAGAATGTTTCGTTCTGGTTCAAACAAACCGGAGCAAAATTTATCAAAGACGGAAAGCTGTATAATATCAATCGCCGATTTCAACACTCCCAAGCCCGCAAATCGGGGATTAACTTTGATGCAAGGTAAAGATTGTTATTTTATTCCGGGATTGATTATTGAATAACACTCATGATCGAGAATTTTTTCATCGTAGCGTTCTTCTGCCAATCGGAGCAACCCTTCGTAATTGAATCCGCACTTCTTCAAAACATTCTTCGATCTTTCGTTGAATGGGTAACAGTAGGCGGAAATCAGGTCAAGGTTAATATCCTCGAAACCAAAACGAAGTATGGCAAGTGTAGCTTCCGTCATAAATCCTTTACCCCAATAATCCTCCCCGATAGCGTATCCGATCATTTTTGTTCTGTCGTTTTGCCTTTTTGGGTCGGGAATCAAACCGATAGAACCAAACAGCTTGCCTGTTTCTTTCAACTCCATGCCAAAAACAAAGTCTTGATCTAAAAAGACGAGTTTGATAATTTCGCGCGATTCTTCAATGCTTTCATGAGGTTTCCACCCAGCATTTGAGCCTACATTTTCATTCTTGCAGTATTCAAATATTGCTTCTGCGTCGTTTTCTTTTATCGGACGAAGAACCAATCGTTCGGTTTCTATTATTTTCATTTTAAAGTCTTTTTCAATCGGATTATGTTAGTTGTTGTTCTCTACAATTCGCATTCTACAGGGATTGCAAATCCCATGCGACGACAACATCCCATCCGCTTGTAGGGACAGGCTTCCAGTCTGCCCGAAAGCAGGAGTTCATTCACTGTTGGCAAAGATATACCTTTAATGGAATTATCCGGTTGTTTTTCATCGTATTTAAATAGTTATTTGTAACAAAAAACGGAGATATTCTTGTATTTTTACAAATTGAAAAAAATAATGAAAATGGAGAAGAAATTTATTCGGACTAAGGAAAATTTCCGACAATTGGGCGAAGTGTTAAAATTATTGTTACCTCAAGGAAAGCAAGAGTGTATATTGTTTGCGGGTTTCTTTGTTTTCTACTTTTCGTATTCCATTTTGCTCGTTTTCAATACATCTGTCATAGACAACCAACACTTGATATATGATGTGTATTTTTCGTTCGACAATCCCATCATATACAACAAAGGTTACGTCTACATGGAAGGCCATCCTCTGATGGTGTATTTCACATATCCGTTTCTCCTTCTCGGAAATTGTTTGGGCACGTTTCTGGGGTATAAAGCAAAAACCGTATTGCTAGTGCTGCTTTGCCTGTTTTTCATATCCATGTCGGTTGTGTATGTATATCGCTATTTGAAGGAAATTGTGAAAGTAGAAGGTTTTGCTCTTTCGCTTTTTGTCTTATTCTATGGATTCTTCTCCACCAGCCTTATTTTGTGTTTCACCCCCGAATCGTTTACCGTGACAGCCTTTTTGCTATCATTTACAATTTATTATTATGCGCACTGCATGCAACAGGGAAAAGGCGTGAGGTTATTAACCAATGGTTTCTTTGCCATCGGTTTGGGAGGAATTACGGTTACAAACTTTGCCAAAGGCATAGTGCCCATGCTTTTTGCCAAAGAAAGCCGTAAGACAATTGTCCGTAAGATCATTATAGTCGGTGTTGTTTTCGGGCTGTGCATCTTGTGGATACAATATAAATACGACTTCATCAGCCAGATAAAGTTTCGGTTGGATAGTAATATCAGCCTGCCGTCGAGAGGTGTATATTATGAAAAAATAATTGATATGCTATTCTGCGGCCCGATACTTATGCCCGGAATATTCCTCGACTCTATCAGGGTTTACGGCTTGATGGAAACCGTAATATCGGTAGATTATTACAGGCATTGGTGGCAGTATGCCTTTGCCCTTACTTTATTCGCAACATTGGCTTATAGTGTAGTAAAAAATTATAAAAACAAGTACGTACAGGTGCTATTGTTGATGCTTTCTGTTGATATTGTGATTCATGCCATCATCAGATACGGGCTGAGGGATTCTTTCATTTATGGAGGGCATTGGGTGTTTATTGTACCCATGTTGCTGGGGTGGCTCTATTCTACTCTGAAAGAACTGAGATACAGAAAGATTATGCTTGTGGTTGTATCTGTATTATTCGTGGTTATGTTGGTGAATAACATTTATCAATTGGTTGATTTTGTTAATCTCTCGATCGAGAATTTCCCTCCACATCCCGAATCGGAAGTCGATCTCTGGAAAACATACGATGCCACATACAATTGATATGCAGACCCTGAGCCAATACCTTAACTGCTGATTTACACGATTAAGTAATTTTGTTAACTTTGCATTAGAATATAACCCATACTACTGACAAAATGCAGAAGGTAAAGTCATATATAAAGTTAATCAGGGTGGATCAATGGATAAAAAACATGTTCATTTTCGCTCCTATCCTGTTTTCCCTCAGTTTCAACAATTATGACGCAATATATAATGCTATCTTGGCTTTCATAGGTTTTTCCTTCATCGCCAGTTCTATATACGTAATCAATGATTGGTGTGACATAGAGGCAGACAAGCTGCATCCAAAAAAGAAATTCCGACCTTTGGCATCGGGAGCCGTAAATAGAAAGGAGGCTTTGATTCTTCTCATATTCCTTGTGTTTGCAGGAGCATCTGTATTCCTGTTTATTCTTGACAATTACAAGGCGGCTATTGTTGTGTTATGCTACTTTATTCTCAATCTCGCATACTCTCTGAAACTGAAACAGTATGCCATTATTGATATAACAATTGTGGCATTGTGTTATGTTATCCGCGTCTTTGTGGGTGGATTGGTTACCGGTATTATGCTGACTCACTGGCTCATTATAATGACGTTTCTTGGGGCATTGCTCATTGTTCTGGGAAAACGCAAGCACGATGTAGCCATATACGAAGAAACGGGCAGGCAAATGCGCAAAAGCATTACGGGATATAATAGTGATTTTCTCACGGCTATAATAATGATAGTAACAGCCGTTACGATTGTTGCCTATATCATGTACACCATTTCGCCGCAAGTGGTGGAACGGAATGGCGAATATCTTTATCTGACATCTCTGTTTGTGGGCGTGGGACTGCTGCGCTATCTGCAAGTGCTTTTCCTTGACAAAGGTGGGGATAACCCGACAAAACTTTTCTTGAAAGATAAGTTTCTGTATATCAGCTTCCTCTTGTGGCTTGTCTCGTTCATACTTATTTCGTATCTGAAAGTTTTTTAATTGATGAACACCTCCAAGCCTGTCATAGCAGCTTTCGACTTTGATGGAACCATCACAACAAAGGATACCTTGTTCGATTTCATTAAATTCTATCATGGGAAAACGAAACTCTTGCTTGGCATGATTTGGCTCTCTCCTGTTCTTATTCTTTTCAAATTAGGTTTCATCCGCAATGACAGAGCCAAGCAAAAACTATTCTCCCATTTCTTTAAAGGAGTCAATATCAATGATTTTAATCTCGTTTGTGCAAACTATTCCTTGAGGATTGATTCTATCTGCAAAGCAAAAACCTTGGAGCGAATAAAATGGCACAGAAATCAAAATCATCAGGTAGTAATCATAAGTGCATCTGTTGAAAATTGGATAAAGCCTTGGGCATTAAAATCGGGGCTAGGTGATGTGCTGGCTACACAGATAGAGGTTGAGGGAGATATTCTTACAGGCAGATTCAGCAGTCCGAATTGTTATGGACAAGAGAAAGTGAACAGGCTGAAAGAGACATTTCCAAACAGGGAAGATTATACCCTCTATGCTTACGGAGACAGTAGGGGCGACAAAGAACTACTGGCTTATGCCGATTATCCTACATTGTATAAATAACGGAGAATTTTTCAAGAAAAAAAAGAAATAACGAATGGTAATCAGGAGCAGGCTTCTGGTTTGCCCGAAAGATTTGTTTATCTTCTCCAGAAAGCAGGCATAAACAGCGAAAGAACGGTAAACAGTTCGAGACGCCCTGTTACCATCAGGAAGCACAAATACCATTTGGAAAAAGTGGGCACATCGGCAAAATGTCCGCTTGGTCCGGTTTCGCCTAACCCGGGACCAACATTGCCCATACATGTAAGGGCAGAACCAACCGATTCTTCAAATCCCATTCCTGACAAGGATAATACAAGAAGACTCACGACGATTATTCCCAGATACAAAAATATAAATGCCAGAATTTTGGTAACTATCTCGATGGAAACAACTTGTCCGTTAAGCCTTACAGGCAGAATAGCATTTGGGTGTACTTGCCGTTTAAACTCGTTTATCGCATTCTTGAACAAAACGATGATACGTACAATCTTGATACCTCCCGATGTTGATCCGGCACAGGCGCAGAAAATCATCAACAGACAGAGGGCAAATGTATAGAACGCACCCCATGTGGTATAGTCTGCCGTGGCAAATCCCGTTGTGGTGATCGTTGAAATAACCTGAAACAAAGATGTGCGGAAGGCCTGCTCAGGATTGGCCATTTGTTTTGTGAAAAAGAGCATGGATGCAAGGGCAATCACAAATATCCCCACAATTACGGCATACCACCTGAACTCTTCGTCTCTGAACAATCTTTTGGGTACTCCTTTGAAAACAAAGTAGATGAGGGCAAAATTTGTTCCCCCTATAAACATAAACAAGCTGATGATATATTCCAGATATGGAGAATTCCAGTATGCAATGCTCGCTTGTTTGGTCGAATATCCGCCCGTTGCCATTGTTGACATGGCATGACATACAGAATCGAACAGATTCATAGGTCCCAGCCAAAGCAAGAAACACAATATTGCCGTAATGGTGATGTAGACTCCCCAGATGCGTTTTGCAATCTGGGTTACACGAGGCTGAAAACGTTCGTGCACTATGCCTGTGGTTTCGGCATCGTACAAGGCTGAAGCATTTCCTCCGATCATCGGCAATAGAGCCAATGCAAAGACGATTATCCCCATACCACCGATCCATTGGGTCATGCAACGCCAGAACAGCAGTCCGTAGGGCATTTCGTCTATATTGAGCAGTATGGAAGAGCCTGTGGTTGTGAAACCCGACACAGTTTCGAAGTATGCGTTGCTTATATCCGGAATAGCGCCACTCAGGTAGAAGGGGAGCATACCGAAAGCCGACATTATGAGCCAGCTAAGGGTAACAACAAGGAAACTTTCCCTTTTCCCTATCGGACTTTGAAAATTTTCCGTGCCGAAGATTCTGAAAAACACTCCGCTGATGATGGTTATCACCGAAGATAACAGCATGGCATCGCTGCAATCTTCCTCGTAATAAAAAGAGGTAACAGTCGCCGTCATCATAAAAATGGACTCTATTATCAATAGAAATCCAAGTGTTTTGAGAACAAAGCGAAAGTTAAATTTATTCATTTTTTCAGTTATCAGTTTTAATCCGCTAATATACTAATCAGCATTTTGAAATAGGTTCTTTTTTTATTTTACAAATTGTATTTTTCCGACAGGAACAACGCATACCGGGCGTAAGATTTTACACCCTCTACTTTCGGAGGTGTCCAAAAAGTCTTTTCTATCCCTAATCCCCTAAAGGGGACTTTTGAAACAGCTGAGAATCAGAGCCCTGTCGTCGCATGGGATTTACAATCCCATGCTTGGCTACTATCCGGATTTTAAATCCGAAAAATAATAACTTCGGGGTTACAAACCCCCGAAGAACAGAATTTGGGAACTTTTTGGACGCCTCCTTACAAAACGCACCCTACACCCGAAAATGTAATTTACGCAAAATTAAAAGAACGTTTTTGCTATAATAAATTCAAACTACTGATTAACATCAATTAAAGAACTTTTCGATATCGAGCAAGGCATCTTCCAGACAGAAAACAACAACATGATCGTAAGGTTCAACCTGAGTATCTCCGTTTATCATCATAGGCTCACCATTTCTTATCAGTCCTCCCAAAGTTACATTCTTTGGTAATGTGAGGCGTTTTATCTCTTTCTTGGTTATCCTCGAATTTGGGCGCGCCACTATTTCCGCTACATCGGCATTTGCAAATGCCAGAGATTTAACCGTAGAAACATCGGCGTTCAGAAGAAAACGGTATATGTTATTAACCGTTATCAGTTTTTTGTTGATAATGGTTCCTATGCCCAGATTTTCTGCCATTGATATGTAATCCATGTTTTCAACTTCGGCAACGGTTTTTCTCACCCCGAATTGCTTTGCAGCCAAGCATGCCAATATATTGGCTTCGGAGTTGCCTGTCACTGCAATGAAGGCATCTGTGTCGTAAATGCCTTCCTGCAACAGGAAATCGGCGTTGCGCCCGTCGTCGTTGTAAACCGTTACGTTTTTAGGTAACACTTCCAGCAACTTGTGACATTTATCCCTGTCTACCTCCAATAGCTTGATATTTGTTTTATCCGGCAAATACTGGCTTGTGCGGATAGCGATGCGGCTACCGCCCATCATCATCACATTTTTTATCTCGAAGTCTTCCTTTCCTGCCAGTTCGGGAAGTTCCTGTACAAATTCGTTTGTTGTTGCAAAGAATACAATATCGTTTTCCAGTATCTGGAAATCTCCCGTGGGAATTATTGTCCTGTTGCTACGCTTGACGGCTACGATGTGGAATTTCTTCCGTTCATTGCCCAAGTCGTAGAGATGTTTATTTACCAGCGTGGAGTTTGACCTCAACTTCACCCCTGCCACAATGATAGCACCACCACAAAGCTCGACCCAGAATCTTACCCAAGGTCGTTTTATGGCCGATACAATTTCTTTTGCAGCAAGCATTTCGGGGTATACCATGGCATGGACACCCAGCGATTCGAAGAAGTCTTTATTTTTAGGTAAAAGGTATTCGTAGTTATCTATGCGGGCAAAGGTTTTCTTTGCGCCCATGCGGGATGCAAGCATGCAGGAAGTAATGTTGACCGACTCGTCGGGGGTAACAGCAATAAACATATCTGCTCCCTTAATGCCCACTTCGTCCAAATCTTTGAGGGAAGTAGACGAACCAACCATGGTTATCATTTCCAGATTGTTGCGGAAGAAGTTCAGCTTTTCTTTGTCAGGATCCATCAGTATTACATCCTGATTTTCCATAGAAAGCAACTTTGCCAGATGCGTTCCGACGGCTCCTGCCCCTGCTATTACTATTTTCATATTATTCTGCTTTTAACACAGATAATAATTTGTTCTTTATGCCCTCTTCGTCCAGTTCACACAGCTTATTCAGTTCTTTTATTGAGCCATGCGTCACAAATTCGTCCGGCAATCCGATGCGGGTCACATCTATATCTTTATATTTATTATCTGCAAAAAATTCAAGTACGGCAGAACCTAATCCACCTGTGATAACACCATTTTCGATAGTAACAACTTTCTTGAAATTCTGTGCTATTTCTGTCAGCATTTCGGTGTCGATCGGCTTTAAGAAAATAGCGTCATAATGGGCAATAGTATAGCCTTGTTGCTCAATATCCATGATTGCTTTTCGTGCAGTGTTTCCGATTGGCCCTATCGAAACAACCGCCAAGTCTTTTCCGTCTTTCAACTTACGGCCTTTTCCTACCTTGAGAATTTTCATGGGACATTCCCAGTCGGTCAATTCGCCTTGCCCCCTCGGATAACGGATAACAAAAGGCCCGTCGTTTCCGTAGGTTGCTGTATACATGAGGTGGCGAAGATAGTGCTCGTTAAATGGAGACGCTACAACCAAATTGGGCACACATCGCATAAATGCGAGGTCGAATGCTCCGTGGTGAGTTGGTCCGTCTTCACCAACAAGCCCGGCTCTATCGAGGCACATAACAACGTGTAGCTTTTGAATTGCCACATCGTGAATCACCTGATCATAAGCTCGTTGCATAAACGAAGAATATATATTGCAGAAAGGTATCAAGCCTTCTTTTGCCAATCCGGCCGAGTAGGTTACGGCATGAGCCTCGGCAATGCCGACATCAAATGCCCGGTCGGGAAGTTCACGCATCATAATGTTCATTGACGAACCCGATGGCATGGCGGGAGTTACTCCGACAATGCGGTCGTCTTTTCTTGCCAATTCAAGCAATGTATGCCCGAAAACATCCTGATACAATTGTGGCTGATCTTTCGATTTAACAACAATACGTTCTCCTGTTTCTTTGTTAAACTTACCGGGAGCATGCCACTCGGCTGCCGACTCCTCGGCAGGTTTGTATCCTTTTCCTTTTATCGTGTGAACATGAAGTATCTTAGGGCCTTTCAGGTCTTTTATGTTATTCAAAATGCGCACCAGTCCGGGCAGGTCGTGTCCGTAGACAGGGCCAAAATAGCGGATATTGAAGCCTTCAAACATATTCTGCTGTTTGGTCAGAAGAGACTTAAGGCTATTATTGAACCGGAGAATGAAGTTTTTGCCTTTTTCCGTTATCAGGTTGTTTTTCTTGAATTTCTGATACACGTCGTAGCGCAATCGGTTGTATGTTTGCGATGTGGTCAGTTTCACCATATAGTCTCGGAAACCACCCACATTGTCGTCAATTGCCATGTCGTTATCATTCAGAATGATCAGCATGTCGTTGGGTTGCGAACTGGCATTGTTGATGGCTTCATAAGCCAACCCGCCGGTCATGGAGCCGTCTCCGATTACTGCTACTACATGCCTGTTTTCATTTTTCAGCGTAGAAGCCACAGCCATACCCAATGCTGCCGAAATGGAGTTGGAAGCATGTCCTGCAATAAAAGAATCGTATTCACTTTCTTCGGGATTCGGGAACCCCGACAAACCTCCGAATTTTCGGTTGGTGGAAAATTTATCCCGTCTGCCGGTCAATATTTTATGGCTGTATGCCTGATGCCCCACATCCCACACAATGCGGTCGAACGGAGTGTTGTAAATATAGTGCAAGGCAACGGTAAGTTCTACGGTACCCAGACTAGACCCGAAGTGTCCGGGATTGGCACACAGCTGGTCTATGATGAATGTTCTCAATTCGTCACAAACTGTCTCCAATTGTTCTATAGTAAGATTTTTTAAATCTGAAGGATAGTTTATTTGGTTTAGAAGTGAAATATTATTGCTGTTTTGTTCTGACATAGTTTTTGTTTCCGATTTAAGCAATCCATTTTTATGGATAAGCGAAAGGACAAAAATATAAAACAAACAGAACTAATCCTACACAAATTTCAGTTTTTAGTTGTTTGTGTAATGTTAATCTGCTTGTCTAGCTTTTTAACTGTTCCATGTTGGCGTTCTTAATCTTCTCTGTCATCAGTATGGTATTTTTCATGTATTCGTATTCCTGCATGAAACATTCGCTGAATATATGATCTTTTTCTATATTTTCTTCAATCTGTTTCATTGTCCAGAATTTGCCGTTCAAATTATCAAATCCCGATAACGTTTCTTCCGAATCCATACGTAATGTGTACAGGAAAACCAACCTGTTGACTTCTTCGTTCTTGTAACTGTATTTGATCAGGAATCGGAAATTCGAATCTTTTTCTTTATCCAGAATATCGGCAATACTGTTTCGGGCGGCAATATTTATTTCGTCGTTGAACATGAGATATTTTTCGAAAGGATGATCCCAAGCGCCAGTCTCAAGGTCTAATTCTTTCTTTCGGGGTTGCAGGTAAATCTGGTCTTTGTATATCAAGGCAATCCTGATGACGGGGTGCATGAACTTGTTTTTCAGCTTCAATGTTTCTGATTTTGCGATTTTCCCCGATACTTCTCCTTTTTCGTTTACGATGGGTAGCCACGATTCCTGGCTCAGTCTTCTCGAAAGCCTTATAATCTTCATGTTTTCGTAGATGATTGTTCCAATGCCGCAAAGGAAAGGAAACCATACATAACTGAACATATCTATAAATTCATATCCTGCCGACCTGTCGCGTATGTAAAGGTATATGATCATGTAGAAAAGATGCAGCGTCAGTATGTACTGTGTGAATCGTGCCGTATTGAAAAAATCGTCGAGAAATGGCTTCTGACTGTAATTTTTATTCCAGAAAAAACTCCTGATTATCTGATCTTTGAAAGCTCTGGCTATCATTAACAGACAAACGAGGTACATTTCTGTGAGAAGTATGTACAACCCTGAACTATATATGTGATTTACAAGAATTAACTTGGTGATGAGTGTAAGTAACAGAGGAAACGAAACAACCCCGAAAGTGAGAAATGATACTTTTGATTTTGCATAATATCTCAAAAAAGCCTCAACAATCAGAGCATACCCAAGGCCAATAACCAGCGACGCTACAATCTCGAGCGAGAAAGCAAAGCTCAATAGAAAAACCATAAAAGGGGTAAGCCCTAATGTGGGATTTTTCAAATATTTTTTATGTCCGCTAGTAAGCATATTGTTGTGAGGTACTTCTCAAAGAATCCTTTTTTGTACCGTATTAGTATAGATTTAGTGTATTTATCAGTTGTCATTTTTTTTGATTAGGATGTCTATTCCTGTATCAGCCTGTGTGTATTAAACAATCTTAAATCAATTTTGTTCATAATTTAAAGTGATTTATCTGCAAAATAAGATGACCTGACAAGCGGCCCGCTTTCTATGTGGCTGAATCCCATAGAAATACCGACAGTCTTGTATTCTAAAAAAATTTCAGGAGAAACGTATTCCGATACAGGAATATGCTTGCGTGTGGGTTGCAGATATTGCCCTATTGTGAGGCGTTTGCATCCTGCTTGTATAAGGTCGTTCATTAGTTCGAAAATTTCTTCTTTCTTTTCGCCTAAGCCTACCATTATGCCCGATTTCGACCTGCATCCGTTTTCTCCGATGCGTTTCAGAACTTTCAGGCTTATATCATATTTCGCTGCGCTCCGCACTTTTGGAGTAAGGGCTCTTACGGTTTCCATATTGTGCCCGATAATATCCGGCTTGGCACTGCATACCAAGTCTACAAGTTGTTCTTTGCCTTGAAAATCGGGTATCAAAACTTCGATGGTGGTTTCGGGGTTCAGCTGCCTGATGGCATGGATTGTTTCAACCCAATGCGAAGCTCCCAGATCGGGCAAGTCGTCACGGTCTACCGATGTGATGACAGCATGCTTCAATTTCATTAGTCTGATGGATTCGGCTACATGTGCCGGCTCGCTCTTGTCGAGAGGCAATGGCTTCCCTGTGAGGGTATTGCAAAACTTGCACGAGCGGGTGCATACATCTCCGGCAATCATAAAAGTGGCGGTTCCCCGCTCCCAACATTCACCCATGTTGGGGCATTTCCCGCTGGAGCATATCGTATTCAGACAATGGCTTTCCACAATCTTTTTAGTTTGTGTAAACCGCTCGTTGCCACCCAATTTTATTTTAAGCCAATCCGGCTTTTTTATTCGCTCCATGCCAAATGTATCAGTATATACTTTTTCGGTAAAAAGAATTCAAAAATAGCTTTTTATTTATGTTCTTTTGCTGAAACTGTCTAGACTTTTTCGTTTTATTTAATTTTGTCATCCTGAGAGTATCGAAGGATCTGTTTTTTTTAGATGTTTCACTACGTTCAACATGACAAAAACTCAAAAATTAAGTATAATTTAAAAAGTCTAGATGACTTTGCTATAAAAGTCAGCATTTTTAGACAAAAATATCCCTATTTCAGGTTTCTTTTCAGAAAATTTACAACATTTCCGAACAAATATGTCCTGTTTTGCTCTCCTCGCATCGAATGATCTCGATCGGGCATAACAAACATTTCGAAGTGTTTTCCTGCATTAATCAGTGCCCTTGCATACTCCATCGTATTTTGGAGGTGGACGTTGTCGTCGGCAGAGCCATGAATCAGCATCAGATTGCCTTGCAACTTGCTTGCCAGAAGTATCGGAGAACCATGATTATAACCGTTGCTGTTTTCTTGCGGGGTACGCATAAAACGTTCTGTGTAAACCGTATCGTAGAACCGCCAATCGGTTACGGGCGCAATTGCCACACCTGCCTTAAATACATTGCTCCGGCTCATGCTCATCAGCACATTGTATCCGCCAAAGCTCCATCCCCAAATGGCAATGTTGTTCGGGTCGATGTATGACAGCGAACCAAAATATTTTGCCGATTCTATCTGGTCGTCCGATTCTTTTATACCGAGATTCATATAAGTCGATTTTCCGAAGTCGGTTCCTCGTCCTCCTGTTCCCCGTCCGTCTACACAGGCCACAATAAAGCCTTGTGAAGCCAGATAATATGTCCAGTCTATATTGAAACGATCCAAAACTTCTTGCGAATAAGGACCGCTATATTGAACCATCACAAGGGGGTATTTCTTGTTCGGATTAAAATCTACAGGTTTCATTATCCAGGCGTTAAGACTGATGCCCGAATTGGAAGGTACGGTAATAAATTCTTTTTGAGGGAGTTGAGAGGATGCCAGAATGGATTTAACCTCGGCATTGTCTTCCAATGTTCGGATTTCTTTTCCCGAAGCATCATTCACCGTGATGCGGTTAGGCGTTTTAGAATCCGACCAATTGTTTACATAATATTTTCCGTTATTACTAAATTGGGCTATGTTATATCCTTCTTTCTGTGATAGTTTTGCTTTCGTTCCTTTCACCAAATCAACCTTATAAATGCTTCGGCGAAGCGGACTTTCTTCTGTGGATGAATAGAAGACTGTTTTTGCAACAGGGTCGACAGCCAACAATTCCTTGACATCAAAATTGCCCGATGTCAGCATTTTTTTCTGAACGCCTGTGTTTTCGTAAAGATAAATATGGCTGTACCCACTCCTTTCGCTGATGTAAGTAAATTGATTATCGAAAAAATGTATCGAATTCAGAAATTCAATGTTTATGTATTGCTTGCTTTTTTCTTGCAACACCATACGAGACACTGCCGAACGGGCATTGGCATAATACATGTTAAACTCGTTCTGCTCACGATTCAGAGTCATTATGGCCAGCTGGTCACCTTCCGGCAAAAAAGCTATACGTGGAATATACTCCATACCATCCGGTATATTCATCGGGCGGATTGTTTTGGAGTCGATATCGAACACGTTGCATGTTACTTTCGAGTTCTTTTCTCCTGCTTTCGGGTATTTGAATGATAGTTGCGATGGGTATAATTGTCCGTTATAGACAGGGAAAGAATATTCGGGTACTTCCGTTTCGTCGAAGCGGACAAATGCCAATAGTTTGTTGTCGGCCGAAAAATCCATGAGGTGTGTTGTCATAAGTTCTTCTTCATAAACCCAGTCCGTCGCGCCATTTATTATTTTTCCGAATGATCCGTCTTTTGTTACTTGCGACTCAGAATCGTAATCAAATTTTGCCAACCAAATATTGTTATCTACAACGAAAGCCAACATTCGCCCATCTTTTGAAAAGACAGGAGCCATTTGTTTCGATTTGTTTTCGGTGAGGGGTCGAATCAGATTGCGGCGAATGTCGTAGTAAAAATAATTGGCTTTGAAAGAGTGCCTGTAAATGCTCTCGGCATCATTATACACAATAAGCCTTTTTTCGTCGGGACTCATCTCAAAACCCTGAAAGCTATCGAACGTACAGTTTCTGGCTCGTTTTGTGTCGAACACCGTATCAACGGGCAGTCCTGTTTTGAAGGAATATTTTATTATTTTTGATTGTCTTTCATCTGGTTGATAATAAAATTCACCGTCGGCAGACGAAACAAACCCGTTTGTTCTTTGAGGAATATATTTTCCGCCTGTAATATCTTTTAAGGATAGTTTTTGCGCTGATAAAGACAGCACCGAGAAACCGATCAATATTAATGCCAATAATCTATTCATATACATCACTTTTTATTGAAACGAACAAAGATAAACATTCTTTTTTATTGAAATGGCTTGTAAAAAATTATACCTTTGGCAATTAAAGAAAATTTAGGATGAAAAAAGAAGAGAAAGACATTATATTACAAACCCTAAAAGTGGAAGAAAAGGCTCAATTATTGCCCTTCCTCATCGATCAGAAAGTACGGAAAAGCCGCAACGCAATAAAATCGCTTCTAAGCCACAAACAAGTGAAAGTGAACGGAAAGGTCGAAACTCTGTTCAATTTCGAAATTTCGGCAGGCGATGTCGTTACCATTCACAAAGCCAGTCATGCTTACGACACAAAACAACTGGATGGGGTGCAAGTGATTTTCGAAGATGAATATTTGTTGGTTGTGAGCAAAGACGCTCGATTGCTGTCAATTGCCACCGATAAAGAAAAACTGGAAACGGCATACGGTGTTGTATCAAGATATTTGCGTACGGCAAATCCCGATGCCCGTCCTTATGTGCTTCACAGGCTTGACAGGGATGTTTCGGGCTTGATGATTTATGCGAAAACGCCATTCATTCAGGAGAAAATACAGAAAAACTGGAACGATATAATCCTTGCTCAAAAATATGTTGCGGTGGTTGAAGGCAGGCCTTCGCCAACGGAAGGCACGATAGAAACATGGCTGACCGAAGATAAAAACTATGTGATGCACTCTTCCGACAGGGACAATGGTGGGCAAAAAGCGATAACACATTACAATACCCTGAAGTCTGTTCGCCGGTTTGCAATGTTGGAGATAGTAACCGAAACTGCCCGAAAAAATCAGATAAGGGTTCACATGAAACACATTGGGCACTCGATAGTGGGCGATAAAAAATATGGGGCAAGTATCAACCCGATAAAAAGAATGGCATTGCATGCTCACGAACTTGTTATAAAGCATCCTGCCACAAACGAGACAATAGTGCTTAAATCTCCCATTCCTCAGTTGATGCAAAAGTTGGTGGAACCTGTTGTTCAATAAGAGATGCGAGTCTGTATTAGAAGAACGTTTCCGGCTTTTTCCTTTCCGAATAAGACGATTCAAATTTCTTTCGAACAGCCGTATATAGCAATCCTTTGAATCTCCGTGCTTGCTTGGGGCATACAGCTATGCAACGGGCACAAGCCATACACAAATCTTTGTTTGTTTTTCTTGGATTATCCGAGGAAATGGCATTTACAGGGCATTTCTTGACACAAGTTCCGCAATTGTCACATTTTGAATCACCCGTAGGGGCGAACGGTATTTTGGATGGCTCTTTGTATGGGAAGTTTCCTTTTACTGTCAAGCTTGTGCCTTTAACGTCTTCCAAGTTCAAGAATCTTTGATAACATTGTTTGCCAAACTCTATCAACTCCTGATCGTCCGATTTATCGGGGCGGTTTTGTGCTACTCTTGGAAATATAGAATGGCGTGCGATAAAAGCTCCGGCTGCAATTGGTACAAACCCATTCTTTTCTGAAATATCTTTCAGTTCAAGCAAAGCATCATCATAGTCTCTGTTGCCATAGACACATACAACAACAGCTGGCGTATCTTTTCCTTTTATCTTGTCCAAAATATCTACAGCGTGGGCAGGAACACGTCCGGCATAAACGGGGATACCTAATATTACCAGTTCATCCCTCCCAAAAGACAATGGTTCTTTTATGCCTTGCGTTATATCATGCTCTTTGACCGGAACATTCAAATTATCGGCAATGACACGAAGCGTTTTCCTTGTTGAAAACGCAGGACTATAATAAACAAGGTGTATTCTTTCCATACTGTTTTTTTTGACCTTTAAACTTATTGCTTTCGAGATTGTTTCTAAAATTAGACATAAAATTTTAAATAGAATGGAAGAAGATAAAAAAAAGCAAGATAACAGAATATCGTCGGACGAGAATGCCCGTGCAGAGGCAAAGAACCTGATATATCAAAAAGAGAATATAGAAAGGGATGAAGAGCGTTACACAGCGGAAGAAGTTTCGGACGAAAAAGTGGAGGATGTGAATAAAAAACTCAGTCCCGACAAAGAAAGCATGGACAGCAGAGGCTGATGTAGAAGTTTCTGCAATTTCAATTGTGTCCCTCCCTGCTAATGGTGAGGGATTTTTTGTTTACACAACAAAAAACAGAAAAATTACAGAATCTTATTATCTTTGCTATCCAACGTAACACACATTCTACCATGAATATTCATTGCAAACTTATTTTCTTCGCCTTTTTGCTTCTTCCGGTTTGCTCTTTTTCTCAAGGCAAAAACATTCAAGATAAATGGTATACCTTGAAGTTCGAAGACCATAAAGGATATATGCACTATGTGGTGAACGAATATGCCGATGAATATGAGATATTGATGGAACTGAGGATGGCAGAAGGTGGTATTTTCGCTTTCGATGCAAAGATAACCAACGAAAAAGATAGCTTCCTGACAACGAAAACTGCGAGAATAGATGTGGGTAAAAGGAATTACCGTCATACACTGGTGGGAACCGTGAAAAAGTTGGATAATAGCTTGTTGCAATGGGAAATAACTGCAGACAAGATAGAACGCATTATAACATCGGAATATCCTACCGTTGATATGTATTCTTCTTTTTTCTTACTGACAAAACTCAATTATCACACAAAAGGAAAAATCTTGAATTTCAACATGATGGATATTAAAAATATATCTTGCGACAACAATGTCAGTTTTGAATATACGGAGGATGAAAAAATTCAACTTGGAAACAAAAATGTTTTAGCAAAAAAGGTGGTGATAGAGGGTTATGGTTCAAACCGCCCTGCGTTTTGGTTAAACAATACTAATGAGGTGGTTAAGATCAGAATAGATGATATAGATATGATCTTGTGTAAAAAGGAAGATATAAACTTAAACGAATTTCAATAACAGAGACTATGAAAAGATATTTCGCAACACTGTGCGCCTTACTGTTCATCGCAGCAAGTGTTTATTCGCAGGAACAGAAAGTAAGCCTGCTGTTTGCAGGTGATGCCATGCAACACCAACGGCAGTTGGATGCAGCCAAAACCAAAACAGGCTACGATTATTCGTCATACTACCAACACATTAAAGATGAAGTCAGCGCGGTTGATATAGCGGTTGTGAATCTGGAAACAACTTTGCCGGGAAAAAATTATACAGGATATCCGAAATTCGGGTCGCCCGACAGCTTTGCCTTTGCCCTGAAAGATGCAGGATTTGACATTTTCCTCACCGCAAACAACCACTCGGCAGATAAAGGAAAGCTGGGTATAGAGCGTACATTAGATATATTGGATTCGATAGGCGTGAAGCACTTGGGCACGTACAAAGATCAAAAGCACAAGGATAACAGCTACCCTTTGCTTGTTGTGAAAAATGGCATTCGCATAGCCATGCTTAACTATTCGTACGACACCAACGGGATGCCCGTTCCTGCGCCCAATATTGTGAATCTTATCAATAAGAAGCAGATATTGAGGGATATCGAATTATGCAAAATAATGAAAGCCGATATCATCGTAGCCAATATGCACTGGGGCGAAGAATATAAACTGAAGAACAATAAAACACAGGCCGGCTTGGCTCAATTCTTGATTGACAATGGTGTGCAGCTTGTAATTGGAGGGCACCCTCATGTTGTGCAGCCAATAGATATAAGGAAGGCAGGAGACTCTATCGAAAACATTGTAGTTTATTCTATGGGCAATCTGGTTTCGGGTATGCGTGTGGTGAATACGGACGGGGGAATGATGGTAAAAATAGAGATCAGCAAAGAGAGTGAAGATGCCCCTGTGAAGATTGACAATTGCTCCTATTCTTTGGTATTTGTGCATAAACCTGTCGAAAACGGGCGGGCAATGTATCAATTAATCCCAGTGGAAAAATATAATAACGAAGAGGGTAAAGCATTTATGGGAGCCGAAGCATTTGGCAAGATGGAGGTATTTTATAAAAACGCAAAGGCTGCGGTTGAAAGCTTATGGAATAAGCAAAATTAACCTTTTGTTATACAACAACTTGAACATTATATTTCTATATTTGTTCAATATACATAATACTTTAAAAACTATAATTGTTATGGGAAAATTTGAAATCTCTTTAAGAAAGAATGGTGAATTTCAGTTCAATTTGAAAGCCACTAACGGACAAGTTATTTTAAGCAGCGAAGGCTATACAACAAAAGCCAACTGCAAAAACGGAATCGAATCGGTAAAGAAAAACGGACCGATAGATGAACGTTACGAAAGAAAAGAGTCGAAAAACGGAAAATGGTATTTCAATCTGAAAGCCACTAACGGACAAATCATCGGCACGAGCGAAATGTATGAAAGTGTTGCGGGCAGGGACAATGG
The DNA here is from genome assembly GCF_010501095.1 of Dysgonomonas sp. 520. Lineage (GTDB taxonomy): Bacteria > Bacteroidota > Bacteroidia > Bacteroidales > Dysgonomonadaceae > QVMP01. Next base: position 78,628 of record NZ_QVMP01000002.1, read on the forward strand.
CATCGAGTCTGTTAAGAAAAATGCGCCGGATGCAGACACAGTGGATTTAACAGAGAATTAAGTAAAACTGATATTGAAAAAGAGGCACAAGTAAAAGACTTGTGCTTTTTTAGTTTCGGATGTTATCGAAATCTTATCTTTGCAATATGAATTATGATATTGACGATTTATACTATAAAGCTGTCGACTTGCTGAAAGAAATGATTTCAATCCCATCTTTCAGCAGGGAAGAAAAGCAAGTGGCCGACATGCTCGAAACCTACATGAGCAGCCATGGCTATTCTGTTGGAAGGATAGGAAATAATCTGTGGATGAAGTCGAAGTGTTTTGATGAATCAAAGCCAATCATCCTGCTCAATTCTCATATAGATACGGTGAAACCTGTATCAGGGTGGACAAAAGAACCCTTTATCCCCAGTGCGGACGATGATATTTTATACGGTTTAGGAAGCAATGACGCAGGGGCAAGTGTTGTTTCACTGATTCATTCTTTTTTTCTCCTCGACCAAAAAACGCAAAGCTATAATCTCATATTTCTGGCATCTTGCGAAGAAGAGGTTTCCGGCAAAAACGGCATCGAATTGGCTCTTAATGAATTGCCTGTGCCAACTTTTGCCATTGTTGGCGAACCCACGGGAATGCAACCCGCCATTGCAGAAAAAGGCTTGATGGTATTGGATTGTACTTCGTATGGCAAATCGGGGCATGCGGCACGTAATGAGGGCGAAAATGCCATCTATAAGGCTATGCAAGATATAGAATGGTTCAGGACTTTTCAATTTCCGGAAGATAGCGAAATGCTCGGAAGCGTGAAGATGACAGTAACCATGATAAACTCAGGAACCCAACACAATGTTGTACCTGATAAATGTGAATTTGTTGTAGATATACGCTCCAACGAATTATATAGCAATCAGCAAATATTTGAGCTGATAAATAAACATACAGAATGTGAAGTAAAGGCACGCTCATTCAGACTTAATTCGTCCGGCATCGCAATTGAAAACCCTTTTGTGCAAAGGGCGATAATGATGGGGCGTAAACCTTTTGGCTCCCCGACTCTATCCGATCAGGCTTTGATGAATTTTCCATCGGTGAAAATCGGTCCGGGAGATTCTGCCCGGTCACATACGGCAGATGAATATATACTATTAAGTGAAATTCGTGAAGCTATCGAATTCTATGTAAAACTTTTAGATGGTTTAAGAATCTGATTCAAAAAAAGACATAAAATGAAGCTCTCTGTTATTATTGTAAACTATAACGTAAAATATTTTCTGGAACAATGTTTACTTTCTGTCTACGAATCAAAAACAGATTTCGAGATGGAGGTCATTGTGGTAGACAATAACTCTACAGATAATTCGCAACAATATATAACAGAACGGTTTCCGCAAACACATTATATACAAAACACAGATAATCCCGGATTTTCAAAAGCCAATAACCAAGCCATCAAGATAAGCAGAGGAGAGTATGTGCTTCTTCTAAATCCAGATACAGTCGTTGGTGAAAATGTTTTGCAAAACATTTGCCGATTCATGGATATCCATCCTGAATCGGGAGCTATTGGCGTAAAAATGATAAACGGATCTGGACAGTTTCTTCCTGAATCAAAAAGAGGATTCCCTTCTCCATGGAATTCTTTTTGTAAAATATTCGGGCTAACTAAACTGTTTCCTAAATCTAAAGTATTCGGGAAATACCATCTTCGATATCTTGACGAAAATAAAACACACAAAGTTGATGTTTTGGCAGGTGCTTTCATGATGTTACGTAAATCGGTCATTGATAAGGCAGGATACTTAGATGAAACTTTTTTCATGTATGGGGAAGATATTGATTTATCGTACCGGATAGTAAAAGCCGGATATAAAAATTATTATCTGCCCGAGAAAATTATTCACTATAAGGGTGAAAGTACAAGTAAAGACGAAATGAAGTATGTAAAAGTCTTCTATCAGGCAATGTTCATTTTCTTCAAAAAGCACTACCCCAATTATGGGAAAATATACTCCTTCTTTATTTCTTCCGGTATATGGCTAAGAGCTTCCGTTTCTGCCCTTAGGCGATTAATTGGTATTAAAAGCGAAGAATTGCCCAATGATAATATAGTTTTACTCGACCACACATCTTTGTCGTACGAAGAAATTATTTCGATAATGGACTCGAACAAACAGAAAGATATACAATATCATATCTATTCTCCAAAATCAGGTATGACTATAGGAGCACACTTTGCTCAAAAAAAAGAAGAGAAGACCAACTTTTAATTTATCTTTGCACACCAAAGAGAAATAACTAACTAACATTATGAGAATATTGATATTAGGAGCAGGAAAGATGGGGTCTTTCTTTGCAGATGTGTTGAGTTTCGATCACGAGTTGGCGGTTTTTGATGTAGATCCTCAAAAATTGAGATTTACGTACAATACTGTCAGGATGAGCGACCCGAAAGAAATTACGGAGTTCGATCCTGAGTTGGTTTTGAACGCATCCACAATAAAATATACGATTGACGCTTTCAAGTTGATATTGCCGTATATAAGCGAAACTTGTATAATATCGGATATAGCATCCGTGAAAACAGGATTGGAAGATTTCTATAAATCCGTTAAGCAACCTTTTGCCTCTTCCCACCCTATGTTCGGCCCCACTTTTGCCGATCTGCGTGACTTGAGCACTCAGAATGCCATTGTTATATCAGAATCGAGCGAAAAGGGGAAACAATTTTTCTTAGACTTATACAATAAGCTGAACTTGAATGTTTTTGAATACACATTCGACGAACATGACCAGACTATTGCTTATTCCCTGTCCATACCTTTTGCGTCTACTCTTGTTTTTGCTTCGGTTATGAAGCATCAGGAAGCTCCGGGTACAACATTCAAAAAGCACATGGACATTACCAAAGGACTTCTTTCGGAAGATGATTATCTGCTGACCGAAATCCTTTTCAACCCTTACACCCCCCAACAAGTGGAACAAATAAGGGCAGAACTGGCACATCTGCTGACTATAATAGAGAAAAAAGATTCGGCAGAAATGAAACAATTCCTAACACAATTGAGGAAAAAAATAGGATGAAAACAGAGGTAAAAGTTTGTATATCAAAAAATAACTTTTACCTTTGCACCCACATTTAATTTTATATAATAAATATCATGTATTTAGATTCAGAGAAAAAGAAAGAAATCTTCGCTAAGTACGGAAAGTCTAACACTGATACTGGCTCACCAGAAGCGCAGATAGCATTGTTTTCGTACCGTATTTCGCATTTGACTGAACACTTGAAGTCAAATCACAAAGATTATAACACTGAAAGATCCTTGAAAATGTTAGTAGGTAAACGCCGTCGTTTGTTGGATTATCTTATCGCAACAGACATTAGCAGATATCGTGCTATCATTAAAGAACTAGGTATCAGAAAATAATCTGCTTAGTAAAAAATAAATGAGCCTGTCAAACTAACGACAGGCTCATTTGTTATATAACCAAATCAAATGGTATGGATATTATGAGAAAAGAAGTTTTGAAGAAAGGTTTGTTTATTATTATTGCAATTGTGTGTTTACTTCCTTTTGTTGAGCCTCCAATAGCTTTATTGGCAGGGTTCTTTTTTTCGTTTTTTATAGGGACACCCTTCAAGAAAGAAACAAGCAAAGCAACGAAAATACTTTTACAGGCATCTGTTGTAGGGTTAGGTTTTGGGATGAACATCTACGAAGCTGCCGAAGTGGGTAAGGATGGATTGATTTTTACAGTTTCGACAATCGTCTTAACTCTTGCATTTGGTATGCTGTTAGGCAAACTATTTAAAACAGCTCAAAAAACAAGCGTCCTCATTTCTTCGGGAACGGCTATTTGCGGCGGCAGTGCCATTGCAGCTATGACACCCATTGTGGATGCGAACGAAGAAGAAACCTCTGTTTCTCTCGGTATTATCTTCGTTCTTAATTCCATTGCCCTGCTTATATTTCCTGTGATCGGGCATTTGCTCAACTTGACACAAGAACAATTTGGCGTGTGGTCGGCAATCGCAATACACGATACCAGCTCTGTGGTTGGCGCAGCACAAAAATACGGAGACGAGGCGTTACGTATCGCCACCACCATAAAACTGGAGCGGGCACTCTGGATTATACCTCTCTCGTTAATTGCAACATTGTTCTATAAAAGAAACGGGAAGAAATTTTACATTCCATACTTTATATTCCTATACGTTGTGGCAATGGTTATAAACACATTTGTTCCTCAAGTGCAAACCATAAGTCCCACCATTGTTATGATAGCCAAAAGGGGGCTAACCTTGACCTTGTTCCTGATTGGTGCAGGGTTGACAAAAGAAGCATTAAAGGTGATCGGTTTCAAGCCTCTACTACAAGGCATCATCCTTTGGATATTTATCTCGGTAATATCATTAATTGGCATATTGAATATCTCTTCGATATAAAATTGTCGGAAGAAAATAAAAAAGGTCAACTTTGATAGTTGACCTTTCGTTGTATATTTACGAGAATCTTATTCGCCTCTACTATAGTTAGGCGCTTCTCTGGTTATCTGCACATCGTGCGGATGGCTTTCTGCCACACCGGCATTTGTGATGCGGGTAAATTTGGCTTGTTGTAAGGCTTTGATATCTTTAGCACCACAATAGCCCATACCTGCACGCAATCCGCCAAGCATCTGATAAACGACTTCGAACAAAGTCCCTTTGAATGGCACACGGGCAGCAATTCCTTCCGGAACAAGTTTCTTTATATCGTCTTCCACATCTTGAAAATAGCGGTCTTTCGAACCTTTTTGCATGGCTTCGAGAGAACCCATGCCTCTATATGTTTTGAATTTTCGACCATTAAAGATAACTGTTTCGCCCGGAGACTCTTCCACTCCTGCAAACATAGATCCCATCATCACCGAAGCACCTCCGGCTGCAATAGCTTTCACTATATCGCCCGAATAGCGCAATCCGCCATCAGCAATGAGAGGAACACCTGTTCCTTGAAGAGCTTTGGCAACATCGTAGATAGCCGACAACTGAGGAACGCCAACTCCGGCCACCACACGGGTTGTACAGATAGAACCCGGGCCTATACCTACTTTAATGCCATCGGCTCCTGCATCAGCCAAGTATTTGGCTGCATCGCCTGTTGCAATGTTTCCAACCACAACATCTACATTCGGGAAAGCGGTTTTCACTTTTTTCAAAACCTCAACCACCCCTTTCGAATGTCCGTGTGCCGTGTCGATAACTATTGCATCTACACCCGCATCCACAAGAGCCTGCACTCTTTCTAGCGTATCATGCGTAACCCCTACCCCGGCAGCCACACGCAAACGCCCTCTTTCGTCTTTGCAGGCATTAGGTTTATCTTTAGCTTTAGTTATGTCTTTGTATGTGATTAGTCCTACCAATTTATTGTTGGCATCAACAACCGGTAGTTTTTCAATCTTATATTGTTGCAATATGTCAGCAGCAGCTTCCAGATCGGTCGATTGTTGTGTTGTAACAAGTTTTTCTTTAGTCATCACATCATCAATCTTCTTGCCCATATCTCGTTGAAAGCGCAAGTCACGATTTGTAACAATACCAACAAGATAATTCTGCTCATCAACAACAGGAATCCCTCCAATTTTATATTCAGCCATCAAGTCCAGAGCCTCTTTCACTGTTTTGTCTCGAAGAATACTTACAGGGTTTGATATCATACCATTTTCGGCACGTTTCACAGATTTCACCTGTCTGGCTTGTTCTTCTATGGTCATGTTTTTATGAATAACACCAATACCACCCTCACGAGCGATGGCAATAGCCAGCTTGGCTTCGGTAACAGTATCCATAGCTGCCGAAACAAAGGGGATATTCAATTTGATGTTGCGTGAGAATCTTGTCGTGAGGTCGACATTACGAGGAAGAACTTCCGAATAGGCGGGAATCAACAGTACATCGTCGAATGTAAGCCCGTCCATGACTACTTTATCTGCAATAAATGACATAAAAAACTCCTTTTTAAAAATTATTGCATGCAAAAGTAGTCATTTCCAACCAAAAACTGCGTGATAGTGTAAGAAAATATTCGCTTTTTAACTAAAAACTCTATATTAATGCCAATCAGTAGTTGGATTTACTATAACCAAAACGTTCTTTCAAATTGTACAATGTCTTCCTAGTAGGGGCGTAAAATCTTACGCCCTCATATCAACAATATCGGGTGAATTTTCTTGTTCTCCGGGGTTTGTAACCCCGGAGAACAAGATGTTAACTGTTATGTGTTCTTTAGATGCTTCGCGTTGCTCAACATGACAAATCTTTCGGGCAGGCTTCTAGTCTGCCCCTACACCCCCCCTCTCTTTTGGAGAGGGGGGAGAGGTGTATCTCAACTACTGATTGGCATTAACGACCAATTATTCCTTCTAGTTGATACGAACACAAGCTCCACCGGATATCTGTAGCCCTCCTTCTCCTGCTCTTACCTTAAAAACTCCGTTCTCCCTAGCGAAACTTGGTCCAGGGCTAGACCAAAACAAAACATATACTCTCTGATTGTCTCTTTCTGTTGTAATTATTTGATTCATAGTCCCAAATAAAGATGTTCCCTTTCTTGCTGTGTTCTCGACTTCAAGATCCACTATCATCAGAGGTTGTTCATAAGATCCTAAAAAACGTATACCATTATTAGTATAATCATCAGGGTTATTCGTTGATCGGAAGATTAATGCAGAGCGTCCCAGTTTTTCATATAAGGTACTGGCAACAGGTGTGCTTACATCAATTCGCATAGCTAAAGAAATAAAATAAGTACCTCTACTACCTAAAGTAAAAGAATAACCGGTATCATAAAACATAGTATCTGTAAAATTTATAACAGGAGATGTGTATCCGGGAAGTTGAGCAAATTCACTAAACCCCGGAGCAGACCATCTTCCGTTGCCATTGGCATCGCTGGTTAGTACCATGCTATTGCCTTGTGTTCCATCCTGTAAGCGAAAACCACCTCCTTGAGTACTGCTTCTTATATCCACTTTGGTTTGAGGATCGTTTGTCCCTACGCCTAGGTTTCCACTACTATTTACTATCACATCGTCCGCCACATTTGTGTCCCCGCTTGTATCTCGTGCAGCATCAATGTGAAACACGCCTTGTGGCGATTCGGTATTGACTCCTACTTGTGCTGTTAGTGTAGCTGTAAAAAATAGAGCCGATAATATTAATAACTTCTTCTTCATTGTTTTTTGATTTTTTTTCATATCGCTTTTTGTTTTGTGTTAGTATGTCTTTGTTTTATTATTTGTTTGAATATTAACGCTTTACATATCCGTCACTTTAAGGGTGACAGAGCCTTAATATTGAAGTGTTTACATAGTTGATTATGAGTGATTTATGAAATATGGATAAGAAGAGATTATGCTTTTTGTCAAACAGTTGTGTAACATGAAACAGGCGAGTCGATTTTTGGCTCAGTAAACAATTAATAAACAGATCGTTATATGTTTTCTGGAATTGTGAAAAATTAAATATCACACAAACATTAGTTAAACATGCAGAAATACAAATACTTAAACAACAAAAATGATGGATTATGAAAAATTTGAATTAGACGATCGAAAACTGCCAATACGGTTTTTGAACCTTAAAAAGGATGAGAAATGTACGGTCGAACAAAGTGAAAGTGGAATTGTATTGCTGACGGAAGGGCGATTAAATTTTTCAATCCCGATGTACGGGGAAAAGAATGTTTCTTCGGGAAAACTTTTCTTTTTACCCTCAGGAGGTGTACTCTCTATGAGTACTTTAGAAAAATCTTCGATCATCTTTGTAGATATTTGTGAAGAAAATTATCTGTTCGGCAAGCAGTATTTTGATAAACCTGAGGAATGTGAAGACCAGGGAAACGAATATATTATTCCCATTTTAAATATCAATGAGGGTGTTTCGGGTTATATACAATCTCTTTTAGTGTATCGGAATAACAGTGTGAATGACAGATGCTTGCTTGAGATTAAAGCAAAAGAACTAGTCTGCATCATTAAGGCTTTTTATAAAGAAAAAGACTTTGTCAGGCTTTTTAGTATGTTCCTGACCAACGACCTGAATTTTTCTCAACAGGTGCATCGTCTTTCTCAGAATATCAGGAATGTGAGGCAGTTGGCCGAGAAAATGAATTATAGTTATTCGGGGTTTAACAAGCGTTTCCGCAAGGTTTTTGGCGTGTCGGCCTACTTGTGGCTCAGGAACAAACGGGCGAATACTGTTTATTATGAATTGTATCATACGAACAAAAGCCTGAAACAAATATCATCGGATAATAAGTTCTGCACCTTGTCTCATTTCAATGAATTTTGCTATAAAGTGTTGGGCGGTTCGCCCAGACAAATCAGAAACAAAAGGCGAGATACGCCAAGTGCAAAAAAAGAAACATCTGTCACCCTTAAAGTGACAGATGTTTCTTTTTTCAAAGCATTTACCATGCAAAGATAGGAAAAAAGTTTTCATTATACCCGATTTACAATCGAAAAAATCTATTTACCCTCCCAAAGTAAAGCGCTGGCTCCCAATACGGCAGCAAGAGAATTGCTGTTCAGCTGAGAGATTTCCACTTCAACGTTTCCTTTATAGATGCTTAAAAGAGACTGGTTCATATATCTGATGGCAGGCTCTAAAATGAACTCTCCGGCATTAGCCAAACCTCCAAATATGAAAATCTTTTCAGGGTCGCTGAATGCCACAAAATCGGCAAGGGCATCACCCAATATCTTGCCTGTATATTCGAATATCTCTTTTGCTGTCGGATCTCCTTCTTTTGCAAAATCGCATACATCTTTCGATGTAATCAACATGTCTTCTTTATTCTTATCTCCTAAACCTTTAGCCTTTCGTTCCAGATAGTATTCCCTGAATTTGCTCGGATTGTCTTCATCTTTTTTACTTACATCCAGAAATTCGATGGCTGTACGTGCAAGTCCTTTTGCAGAACAATATGTTTCTACACAACCGTATCTCCCGCATCCGCATTTGCGCCCCTCGTTTCGCCTTACTATTACGTGACCAAGTTCGCCTGCAAAGCCATGTTTGCCACGCAGCAGTTTTCCTTCCGAAACAATTCCGCTACCCAACCCTGTGCCTAGGGTTATCATAACAAAATGCTGCATTCTTTTATCTTTGCAACTCCCGTCTACATCTTTCCCTTTGGCTCCGCCATATAGCCATTCGCCAAGTGCGGCACAGTTGGCGTCGTTGTCTAGGTAAACTTGCAGAGCGATGCGTTCTTCTACCATTTTCACAATATCAAATTCCTTCCAAGGAAGATTGGGGGGATTTGTTATCTTGCCCGTCAGGTAAGAACCATTGGGAGCGCCAATTCCAATGCCTTCTATCTGGTTTATTCCTCCTGCCTTGTCTATCAATGCATTAATAACTCTGCAAAGGGCATCTGTATAGCTTTTCGGAGTAGCATAATCCGTAGTAATCAGGCTTAACTCGGGATCATTACAATTTGAATGGACAACTTTTCCATTTGTCCGGTTTACAATGCCGACAGTTGTGCTGCCTCCGCCAATGTCAATTCCTACGGCAAGATCTCTCATGATTAGTTAGTTTTAAAGGGTGAAAAAAATATATTTGTTCCGATTTTTTCCGAATTTAACTATAAAACTAAGTAATATAATCGAAAAATATTGCAGAAATACCTAAAAATGAAGAGGAATTAACAACTTTATTTCCAAATTACGACCTATGCCGAAAACACCCTGACATCGTAACTTTAGCGTGTTTTTCAGCCTGATCTGCCTTATAGTTTTTCCTTAAGGAATTTTCCTGTATACGACCTTGCGTTCTTTGCAATATCTTCCGGTGTGCCCTCGGCAACCACTTCGCCCCCACCTTTTCCTCCTTCGGGACCTATATCTATAATATGGTCGGCGCATTTTATTACATCCATGTTGTGCTCGATGATTATGACAGTATGTCCTCTGTCTATCAAAGCGTTGAATGCTTTTAGCAAGGTTTTTATATCGTGAAAGTGCAAACCTGTTGTCGGTTCATCGAAAATGAAGATGGTAGGCTCTGCCTTTTCTTCACCCAGAAAATAAGCAAGTTTGAGGCGTTGGTTTTCACCGCCCGAAAGAGTTGAAGACGATTGCCCCAGTTTCACGTAGCCAAGCCCTACTTCCTGCAAAGTGCTGATGCGTTTCAGAATTTTTTTCTCGACACTGCCTTTCTCCTTGGCAAAGAAGTCGATTGCCTGATCTATCGTCATTTCCAGAATGTCGTGGATGTTTTTTCCTCTGTATTCAACATCCAGTATGTCTTGTTTGAAGCGTTTTCCTTTACAAGCCTCACACTCCAAAGTAATGTCGGCCATGAACTGCATTTCAACTGTAATCCGCCCGTCGCCCTTACATTCTTCGCACCGCCCTCCTTCTACATTGAATGAGAAATAGGCAGGAGTAAAGTGCATTTGTTTTGATAACGCCTGATCTGCAAACAGTTTTCTTATCTCGTCATAAGCCTTGATGTATGTTACAGGGTTGGATCGTGACGATTTGCCTATCGGGTTCTGGTCTACCATTTCCACATTGGAGACGAGCTTCAAATCTCCCGACAACTTGTTATACTCGATGTTTGAATCTCCCGATTCTTTATAATATTTTTTCAAGGCATTGTTGAGAACGTCGGTCACAAGAGAAGATTTTCCCGATCCGCTGACCCCTGTCACCACAGTCATAACATTCAATGGAAAACGTACATTCACGTTTTTCAGGTTGTTTTGCCTTGCGCCCTCCACCGCTATGTAGTTGTTCCATTTTCTGCGCTGTTTTGGCACTTCGATGTGCTCCTCACCATTCAGATAGCGAACTGTATAGCTGGCAGTGTTCTTTTCCAGACCGGATAAGTTGCCTTGATAAACAACCTCACCGCCCAACCGCCCGGCCTGTGGCCCTATGTCGATGATATAGTCTGCCGCTCGGATTATTTCCTCATCATGTTCCACAACAATCACTGTGTTGCCCAAGTCTTGCAGTTGTTTTAGAACCTTGATTAACAAGTCTGTATCTCTCGAGTGCAGTCCGATGCTCGGCTCATCAAGTATATAAAGAGAGCCTACCAAACTACTACCCAGAGATGTGGCAAGATTTATCCGTTGACTTTCACCTCCCGACAATGAATTAGACAGCCTATTCAGTGTAAGATAACCCAATCCGACATTGATAAGAAACTGTATGCGGTTGTTTATCTCGGTCAGCAGGCGTTTTGCCACTGCGGCATCGGTTTCGTCCAAATCCAGCTGATCGAAAAATATTTTCAATTCCGAGATCGGTATATTTACCAAATCTGCTATTGTTCTGTCCCCGACCTTTACGTACAATGCCTGAGGCTTCAGCCTTGAGCCTTTACATTCGGGACAGGTTGTTTTGCCCCGGTATCGGGCAAGCATCACTCGGTATTGTATCTTGTATTGGTTTTCTTCAAGCATCCTGAAAAAATCATCGAGTCCGAGTACTCCCGGAGCACCTCTCCACAACAAGTCTTTCTCCGAATCTGTCAGTTCGAAGTAGGATCTGTGAACAGGGAAATTATATTCCATGGACGACCTGATAAACTCTTTCTTCCATTCGCTCATTTTTTCGCCTTTCCAGCAGATTATAGCATCTTCGTATAATGACAAAGATTTGTTAGGCACTACCAGATTTTCGTCTATTCCGATAACTTTTCCAAAGCCTTCACATTTGGGGCATGCACCAATCGGACTGTTGAAACTGAACATTAAATCCGTCGGTTCATCGAACTGAATTCCGTCGGCTTCGAACTTTTTAGAGTACTCTTTTGTTATAGTTTCATCGGGAGTATAGAATCGAACCATACACTCTCCCTCTCCTTCGAAAAATGCAGTCTCAATTGACTGCGAAAAACGGCTTATGTTGGCATTATCCTGCATACATACCAGTCGGTCTATGAGCAGAAATGTATTATCGTCGCCCATCTTACTTATTGATTCAGAAGATAATAGATCATCTATTCGTTCAAACTCGCCATTCACCTCTACTCGTGAGAAACCTTCTTTGAACAAAACGTCCAGTTGCTCCTTGTACGACCTATTTTCCCTCAAAATTATCTTTGTGAGGATAGCCAACCGGGTCGATTCGGGGAAGGAAAGCATATCATTTACGATATCTGCCACCTGATGTTTTTTTACAATTTCGCCCGACACGGGAGATATTGTTTTCCCGACACGGGAGAACAACAATCGCAGATATTCGTATATTTCGGTAGATGTTCCGACGGTGGAACGTGGATTGCGTGAACTCACTTTCTGTTCGATGGCAATGGCCGGCGGAATACCTTTTATGTAATCCACTTCGGGTTTGTTCATCCTGCCAAGAAACTGGCGTGCATAAGACGAAAGGCTTTCCACATAGCGTCGTTGTCCCTCCGCATAAAGAGTGTCGAAAGCAAGTGAAGATTTTCCGGAACCGGATAGTCCTGTGATCACCACAAACTTGTTGCGTGGAATGTTCACATCAATATTTTTCAGGTTGTTTACCCTTGCTCCTTTTATCTGTATATTTTTTTCTGTTGACATGCGATAATCCGGTAAAGTATTTTTTCTTGAACCTGTAAAGATACGAATTTAGTGTCAAAAAGACTTCATATAGACAACATGAGGCTAAGCTAAAAAAGCTTAACCTCAGTGCCAATAAGTTTGCGCAATGCTTCTAGTTCAATCTCACAAGATTTCCCCTTTCGTTTTGGGGTATTTCGTTAATATCTTTTATAATCAGAGATACATCCGATCCGTTTTCAGGATTCAGCGTTGCATTTATGGTTTCAGTGTCGAGTGTCCACATAGCACCTGTTGCAGGGTCTACGATCAACATCCCGATTAATCCGCCGAAAAGAATATTTGCAAAATACCAACCTTCAATGCTGGAGTTGATGGTAATGAGTCTGTCTGCATAGCCATCCATACTGATTTTGACTTGATATTCCGCTTTTGAAAAGAATCCTGAACTTGATTTCAACTTCACAATTGAAGGAGTCTTGCCAACAAACACTTCATTTCCTTTTTTGTCTGTGATGACAAGATTTGCGTCTGCTGGAGTAGAATTAATTGCTACGGGATAAGTAGATTTAGTGAACATGCTTGCGCAGTTTGTGAACAATAATGGCATACAAACCATCATTAGTACGATTTTTTTCATAGTAGCTACTTTAGTTTTTTTCTTACTTATTCTTAAAAACGCAGCAAATATATGAATATATATTAAATAATGAAACATCAATCTCTGTCATTGAGTATTGTACTTAATAAAGGATGAGGTATTATATCGAAAAAAAACGTATTACCGCAGTTCCTACAATAATATTTGTGCGACAATGACGAAGTATCTGGTATTCCCACCTATTCAGAATCTTCCAGTGATACATCTTCAGAACCACTTTAGGGCATGAGTTTTTTCTTTGCTCATCTTATCAGTGAGCCTAAATAATATGAAAAAACATTCCAATAATAGCCGCAAATCCTAATAGTAATAACAACAACTGCAGGTGTAATTTACTTAGCCGGATAAACCTCATTGTAGGTTTGCAGAAATAATGAGAAACTCCCCAAACAGTTCTGTTCGAGGATTCTAATATTCGTGGAGCACAGCACCAAAGTCTCGAACTCTTTTTGTGAGGATTATGAGAAAATTGTTAGCTTTATCAAAGAATCAATTATTTAAATATAAACTTCTCAAAAAAGAAACAATTTGTTCTCCATCCCATCCTTTTGCTACTTGAACAGAATAGTTCTTTGCAACATTATTAGATTCTCCAAACAAAAAACAACATTGGATTGGATTATTATCCACATTTCCTTGAATAGTCCATATGATATAGTTTTTAACAGGGTCTTCTTCTTCAATGTTCACCTGTAAACCATGAGTTTTAGAAAGGTATTCAGAATCCCATTCATAAAATGATTTTGTGAATTCAAATCCTTTTTTTGAATTATCCTGATTAAACTCAAACCCATTACTGGGAACAATAGCTATTGCTATTATCACACTATCTTTATTAATGAAATATTGTTGTTTACTTGTCGAATTATATGTCGTTTGTTGCCATTCTCCAGGTATATATACAGAACCAAGGGGGAATTTGCTATAATATGTGACATTCTTGGATTTATCATATTCACACGAAACAATATAACTTGTTCTGCTTGAAGAACAGCTCATTCCTGAAAGGATGATTGTTATGGCTATAGAGAAGTAATAGATTGCTTTCATATTGTCATATTAAAATACTCTACAATAATAATTAAAAATCCCCAGATATTTCTATCTGAGGATTTATTAAAGCTATTTGAATATTTTAGTTTCTATTTTTCGTCTTCAGTAACTTTATCTAAATCATTCTCAGAAATAGATTTTTTCAATAACCAATGGTAAACATTTTGGTTGTTGGTGGTTACAACATATGCCTGAACAAATTCCCATCCTTGTTTTCCCATAAAGTTCATTGCATCGACCATCGAATTGAAAGATTTATTTTTCCCATTTTCATCTTTAAGATAGGCTACACCTTTCCAATAACTTGTTTCTTGTCCATAGTCTACTTGAACATTCACTTTAGAACTCAGAAATTTACCTGTGCCCACTAATTCGCAGTAAACATAACTGTCTCCGTTTTGAGCAAAAACCGAAATGAAGAAAATAGAAAATAAAATTGTAGTTAGTAGTTTTTTCATAATATAAGAAGTTAAGTTTTATGTTATTAAAAAAACTTACATTTTTTCAATGTAAGTTTTTATCTGTGGAGCACAGCGGACTCGAACCGCTCACCTCAACACTGCCAGTGTTGCGCTCTAGCCAGATGAGCTAGTGCCCCGTTATTTTCGACAAAGATAAAATATAATCTTGATATATTTTAAAAAATAAAGGCAATCTTTTCGTCCAGATTGCCTTATTCTATATTTTGCGAACTTTTTTGAGTTATCGCCTTCTGTTTCTCATACTTTTGGCAGGAGCACTGGAACTTTTAGCCTTTTCAGCTTTCGGTGTGCTTTCCTTCTTTTTTTCTCCACGTTTTGCACTGGTGGAGGTACTTTCTTTTTTTTCTGCTTTTTTCACCGTTTTTGCATCGGCAAGCTGAGGTACAGTGTCATTCACAGCCCACAGTTTTTTATTGAAGTCGACAAGCTGGTTTTCAATCTTGCGTTGCTCTCTTTTCATTAACGAATCTGTTGGGCAATACTGAGCAAGTGTTTGATTACGCATGTTGGTGGTTTTGTATATTTCACCGTCGTAGCTGCGTTTGCGGAAATAGTCGTCTATCGTTTGATTCTGTGCATTGTTAAGGTTCGATGTCATGATTGGCATACGTTGCGCATAAGGGCGTATATTCTCGTATGGGAGCCAAAACAGAGGGTAACGTGTGGTGTCTACCCCAAAGTCGTCCTGACGGAACAATATAGGGCAAATAGCTAGTATTTTGGTGTCTACAACCGAACTCGATTTATCAAAATACCATGCTTCTTTCACATAATATCCCAAAACCTCATTGCTTGGAATGTCAAAATCTTCTACAACGAATTTTCCGTTTTCTTCTTTATACAAGATGCCTTGATTGTCAAGAAAGTCTTTCATCTTCAGTTTGTATGCTTCGGTGAAGACTTCCCGTCCGTCGGGGAGATATTCAAACGCCTCTATTTCTCCGTTAGCCAAGAGCTTGAATGCCATAGTGAAGAGGTTCATCCTGTCGCCTATGGGCATTTCGGGGAAATATAACGCTGCGTTTTTCTCCTTATTCATATCCACATAGCGGTATATCTCGCGCAGCCACGGAGCGTCGCCAATCTCTTGTTTCTGGTCGGCGTTCATGTTCTCGGCTCTGACCGTCAACTGAGGGATCGACTTATCTTGTTGTTGCGCTTGCCTCCTGTTTATCCTGTCTCTCACAGATTCCTGTGAAGATAGGCTTGCAGTGAAAGCAAATCCGCAAAATGTGATCAATGCTATCGAAAATAATCTTTTCATTGTGCTCTTATATTAAATTCTTTTTGATAAGAATATATATTGTTTCTTTTTAGTTTACTCTGACCTCTATTGCCGCAACATCGTTACGCTGAATTCCGTCCGGACCGATTGCCTTCACATCCGAGATAAAGAACGACCTGCCTCGCTGCAAACGCCTGATCTGTTCTTTCTGACGATCCGAGAAGTTTGCCCCGTCCGAAACCTCACGTATACCATTTCCCATATTATCAAAAAATACGATGGTGAAGCCTGTTACTGTGAATGGTATATTCAGTATACCGTCATCCACTCCCGCTTTTATTCCGGGAACGGAAAGCACATCGGCTTTGTTTATTCGTCCTCCCTTAAACATTTTAGGGTTTCCGTCCTTGTCTGCATATTCTATATATGGAGTAGGGTCGGGCAACGCTCGAACCTTGAATGTATGTTTGGCTACCTCCATACGTTTGCCATTCATTTCGGCAGTTACGGAAACAATCATGTCTTGCCCTACTTTCGACGGACGTGCGTTCCATGATTTGTTTGTTGCTGTCACTGTTCCGTTTCCATTTGCTACGGATGCTTGTATCTTATCGCTCGTAACACCCGGAACGGAGATACTCAGTTCGTTGTTTATTCCCGCATAGAGTACATTCATACGCATGGATGCAACTGTTGCCATTGGCTCAATAACGGAATAGGTAGAACTAAACGGAATTTTCAAAGGATCTTTCCCTGCTCTTTCCCACTCTATGTGCCCTGCGAATGTTTTATTTGTTCCTGCCGCCCCTGCTCCGATCTGAAATTTTCCTTGATTGGATTCGGGAAGTATCGTATTTCCAATATATATCTTAGGACGTTTTGTCGTATCAACTGCCGCAAGAAGGATTTCTCCTTCGTAGCTGCTACCTTGCATCACGATCATTGATCTGGGTATAACTGCAGCAGTCAGGCTATTAACACGATAATCGTCTCCTCCGATGTTTGACCACAGGTCATTTAATACTTCACCTTGTACGGCACGGATATCACTCTGAATGCGTGTGAGAAGCGTTATGGCTGCTGCCGTTGGCATCTGGTCGAACATAGACTGTTCCCAGTTCATGTTGTTTTCCTTCGCTTTCTTGGATGGTTCCGTGTTTAGTCTTTCTATTATAGATGTTCTTAGTTTCGAGTCGCTTACGAGTTTTCCCGCATTTTCCCGATATGTAATTAATGCTTCTTTCAGTTTTGTTCCACGTTGATCTTTGCTCAACATGATCTGATAAGCTGCATCAACGCTTTCTTTGTTGTCTATATTGCGGACATCCCCGTCCACACCGTCAGCATATTTTACTATTTTTTCTTTCAGGTCTTGAATGCGGCTGAAAAGCGAATCCGATTCTTTAGCGAATTGATTTGCCGAATTATACCACATCATAGCCTTTACGGGGTTTTGCTGGTACGATTCTTCCAGTTTTCCGAGAATCAGGTTGTTTTGGTTCTCGGTGCTGGATATAGTTTGTTGAAGTCCGTTTTCCACCAATTCAAAGCCTTCAAGCACTTCCGACGAAACGTTGAGTGCCATCATAGCGATGAAAATCAGATACATCAGATTTATCATCTTCTGTCTTGGTGAATTTGGAGAGTTTGCTGCCATTTATTTATGTTTGGTTATAGCCTATTCTTTCTTACTTATTTTCAGTATTGCTTTCTTGTGGAGGTATATTGCCCGGATTGTTAAATCCGCCTCCCATGCCCATGTTCATGTTGGTGGTCATGGCTTGAAGCATACGGGCATATACTCGGTTCAGTTCGGCAAGTTGTACAGCCATTTTTTCTGTCTCATTCTTGAATATCGAACTGTCGACAAGTGAACCTGCATACAGATTCTTGATTCTGTCCAGACCTGCATTTATCTGCTCGATAGTGCTTATCTGTCCGCTTACGCCTTTCAACTGAATTTCGTATATCGTGTTCAATCCTGCAATATTACGGTTCAGGTTTTGCATTTGGTCTACGTAAGCCTGTGTATTTATGCCGATGCTATCGGGATTGTCGGTTACGGTCTTAAATGAATTGAGCAATGTATCCGATACCTTGGTCAGTGATTCGGTCACTTCTGCAAATTTTTCCATATTTGCAGTCATTTTGTTCAACTGATCCGCATATTTTTCGGATGCTTCCATCACTTCTGCTGCTTCTGTCGGGTCGATAGGACCTCCCAGATTAATGCTTCCACCAGTTGCAGAACCTCCTTCGGATACTGTGCTTTCAGCACCACTGCTTGCGCCTGTGCTTCCCGAACCTGAACCCCCAACAATGATTGTGGTTGATCCGCCTCCGGCGTTGGCGGCACCTCCACGCGACGAGGGTTTTGATGTATGCATAATTGCAGGGCCTGTGCGTTCTTCGCCGGCAGCAGCAATTGCAGCTTCTATCTCCCGTTCTTCTTCAGTCAAAGGTTCTTCGCCCTCTTTTTTCTTGTTCAATCCCGGAAATATGCGATCCCACTTGTATTCACGGGCAGGAAGGTCGAACGCCGAGATAAAGAAAATAATGGCTTCCACAACCATACCCACAACCAGAATCTCTGTTCCGTATTTCCAGTGGTTGATTTTGAAAAGAGCACCAATGATAACGATAGACGCACCCCAGCTATAGAAAAAGTTGAAGTAGCGTTTTCCTTTTTCACTCGCCATGAATTTTTCGAACGAGTTTTTATATCTTCTATATTTTTTGCCCATAATTGTAAGCTTTTCTATATTCTGTTTTTCTTATTTTTTTGCTTTTGAAAATCCGATTTGTGATCTCACACACCTGAATCCGATGTAAGAGCGTGGTTGATTCTGAAACTCCGAATCACGCATATCGCCCCGGATGAATGTGCCGACATCTTTCCACGAACCGCCTTTCACTACTTTTTTCTTGATAGAATAGGGGTCTTCTTTAGCTGCATTGTAGCTATATTGCGGGTTGAGGTCGTCCATGTTCAGCGCTCCTGCCTCTGTGTATGTTGTTGAAGTCCATTCGGCTACGTTACCTGCCATGTCATACAATCCAAACCGGTTGGGCGAATAGCTGGCAACCCTTGCCGTAACAAGGTTTCCGTCTTTGGTGTAGTTTCCTTCACCCGGTTTAAAGTTAGCCATGAAACAATCGTTTTGTGTTGTCGAGTTTGAGTCCCACGGATATTTGTTCTCTGTTTTTCCGTTACGGGCGGCATATTCCCATTCTCCTTCCGTTGGCAGGCGGTATGGTTCTATGTCTCTCGAATTTGGTCCCATGCCCATACGATAGAACATTGTTCTCCATTCCGAAAATGCTGTTGCCTGTTCCCATGTTACACCCACTACCGGATAGTCGTTATATCCCGGATGTGAGAAATACAATCTCATGTAAGGCTCATTGTACGAATTGTTAAAGTCGTTCACCCAGACTGTGGTATCCGGATATACGTTGATGATTTTTGTATTCAGAAAATCATATAATGAACTCAGTGGACGGGTGATTGTCTGGTTCACGATCGCCCCCTCTTCGGTGTAGTAGGCTGTATCTTTCGATATCATTACTATGGCGTTGGGGTCGATAACAATATCTGTGTTCAGTATGCGCTCGTTGGGGTTCAGCCTGTTTCTTCTTTTGGCAGCCTCGGTGTGATCGAACCATTCGTATTTGAAGTTCATCTGAGCATGGTCTACGCCAACCTCGCCCGTAATGGGGTTTGTGAACATGGTACTGTTTATGGCACGTTCTTCGTCTTCTGTGGCACGTTTCCACGGAATTGCTTTTCGCCAGTTGAGATAAGGCTTTATGGGTTCGCCATAGCGGTCTTCCGTTATTTTGAATGTCTCATCGTTACCATAGTTCGGATCGGCCAAGCGTTCGCGGATGATGGAGTCACGTACCCAATATACGAATTGACGATATTCAGAATTTGTAATTTCCGTGTCGTCCATCCAGAAAGCGTCAACGGAAACTCCTTTTGCATTGGCTTCTATTCCCCACAAGGAGTCGACCTCCGAAGGTCCCATTGCATAAGAGCCGCGCGATACAAGTACCATTCCGTAAGGACTTGGTTCTGCCCATCCGCTTCCACCCATTCCCATCAATTCGCCACCGGTGGTGCTTCCTGATGGTCTACCACACGAAGAAAGCAGGATAACAGACCCGAATATTGCAATAAATATTTTTTTCATATTCTAATTTCTAAGCATGAGAGACGTGCTCTCTTCTTTTTATTATATATTTATTCTCTTTTTTTTTATTCTCAAGTATTACAAAACCCGCACGCTTTTGCGCCTGTTTTTCTTTGGCTTATCCAAATTCAGGGGCATGGCATAACGCACAAAAAACTCGTGTGTACCTTTACTCACTGTTGATATTGCCGATGTGCTCAGGTCGTAAGCATAGCCAACATCAAAGTTTCGGAACGTAACACCAAGCAAAAATATAAAACCATCGTCTTTCCGCCAAGATATTCCTCCATTAAACATCTTGTTATATACTGCCCGTGCGGTGACGTCTATTTGTGTAGCCACCAAATCTGACTTTACCAGAAATGACGGTTGTAATTCTATTAACGGATTCCTCAGTTTTATATTGTATCCACCTGTCAAATAAAATGTTCGTGGAATGTATGCCGAACGGGTTTTGTCTAGTGTTATGTTTGGTTCCATTACGTGTGTTGCCGAAAATCCCACATAGTAGTTGGGTGCTATCCACGAAACTCCCAGTCCCATGTCGAACGCCGACGAGTTGTCTGCGTCGCTTCCCGGAATGCCTTCGTCGCCCTTGTCGTGATCGTTGCTATCGGGTATTTCTATCCCTGCCGCATCGAACGATATATTTGCGATACCCAGTTGTATACCCACATTCAACAGGTTTTTCTTGAATTTCTTTTTATAGACGTATTGCCCTGACATTGTAGTATTCTTGAAAAGTCCCTTCGATTCGGTAACAACCAACGCCCCAACTCCGTGTTTCCGATCTAAGAAGTTGAAGGGCATATCTGCGGATATGATCGTTGCTTTAGGTGCATTGTCTATACCAACCCATTGTTGGCGATGTAGTCCTCCCACATGCAAACTGTCTATTTCTCCTGCAAAGGATGGGTTATAGTAAGTTTTTATCCTCCAATACTGGCTTATTTGTGTATCCCATTGCGCATGCACTTCGGCAAAGCACATGCAAACAGAGAAAAGGAGGATAAGGGTTCTTAACTGCATCAAGTATATCGTATATTGCTTAAAAGTCAATCAGACGGTAAAATTAGCATTAAATTATTAATTATTAACTTGAAATAGCAAGATATATTGTGCAGACAGTTGGAAATTTGAGAAAACCTGATGTCCTGATCGGTTTTGCCTTTGTTTGTTTTTATTTCGATTTAATTTTTAAGTCCTTGAGATCTTTTCAGTATAACTCTCATCGAACCGATTTTCAAACTGCTTTCTATTCTGATAG
This sequence comes from Dysgonomonas sp. 520, assembly GCF_010501095.1. Lineage (GTDB taxonomy): Bacteria > Bacteroidota > Bacteroidia > Bacteroidales > Dysgonomonadaceae > QVMP01. The sequence continues at coordinate 100,072 of NZ_QVMP01000002.1, forward strand.
GAATACGGTTGCTATCGGCCGAAAGGTATATCTTCATGGCTTCTTTCTTGTTCTGGAAAGCATCGTCGCTCGTGACAAGCGATAGCTTGTAGCAACTGTATTTTTTGCCATCGTTTGCCTTTATGGTTTCTGTGCCCTGAAGCACGATATCCATATTTTGCCGTTTTTTGCCGGATATGAAGCTGATGCGTGTTCTGTTGCCGTTTTTCATTGCCGGATAGTTCAAAGCACGGGCAAAGGAAACCACACTTACAAAGTCGTATGTGCATTGATTGGTGTTGATTGTTTCCGTATATCTATGTTTGCCGTTTTTTGTACGGGTAGTGGATATGCTGACAGCGTTGTTAGCATAAGTGTAGTTTATTCTTTCAACGTTATAATCGCCATCTTCATGTGCATACTTGAAGAATGCCAATGGAGCCAATCCTGTATTGACAAAAGCCTTGAGCGTATCGTCGACCGAAAACGCAGCGTCTACAACACCTGTCGATTTTGTCAGCATATCTATCCTGTATGCCGATTGCCCGTTGTAGGTGGTGCTGGTGGTTCTCAGCGAAGCGTTGCCCGCTTTGGTATTTATCAATCCGTATTTGAAATACAAATCGTATTGCAAAAATTCACCGCCTTGAAAGGCACTGTTGGGCAATGTGCATTGTGCCAGTGATGGTATGGCAAATATTGACAATAGTCCGAGCGAAATAGCTATTTTTTTAATGGATTGTATCATAGCGTAAAAATGAATTTTAATTAGTAATGCGAATCCGTATTTGAAAAATATTTTTTTAAAAAATTAAGAAAACCGCAAAGATATAAAGATCGCAAAGTTTTTCGATCTGTCATTGAGTCGCCTTCGCTCCTCGAACGCTGTTTCTGAACGGAGTGAAGGATCTGTTTTTTTAGATGCTTCGCGTTGCTCAGCATGACAAACATTTCGGGCAGAGCAGAGCCCTGCCCCTACAAACGCCCCCTCGTCGCATGGGATTTGCAATCCCATGCTTGGCTACTCTCCGGATTTTATATCCGAAAAATAATAACTCCGGGGTTACAAACCCCAGAGAACAAAGAAATGATTTGTATAATATTAAAGAACGTTTTTTTTGTTATAATAAAACCAACTACTGATTGGTATTAGTAACTACCGCCTCTCGAGCGGTTTTCTTGTTGACGCTGTTGTTCTTCGTCCCGTTTTCTTTTCTTATTGTTTTTTTCATCTTGCTTTTCAAGCTGTTCCCGTTTTGTTTCTTTTTTCACGGGTTTATTTTTTGTTATATCCAGAGGCTTCTGCTTATCTAAAGATATGGCTGTAATGTCCCAATCTTCTTCCGACTCCCAATTTGCCCTGATTTCTACATACTTATCGAAATAATAAACCATTTCGGGTTGTTTTAGTTCATCATAGTCTCCGGTATCCCAAACACCGTTGTTGTTACTGTCGAGAACAATGCGTGCATAATATTTCCCCGGTTTCAGGTTAGAAAACATAACCTTATCATTTATGACTGTTTCTTTCCAAAAAGGTTTATCGGATGAGTCCAGAATTTCGACGAAAGCATGCTGTCCCTTCTCCAATCCGGAAAGAAACAATTGGAGACTGCCATACTCATCAAGTTTCCTTACCGAAAACTTGCTGTCTATTTTGTCTGTCCATCTTCCATAGTATGAGTTGAATATCGCCGAATCGGCTTGTATGGCGTATTGCTTGCCCGGCTCTATTTTGAAATCGAGAATATATTTTCGAGGGTTTAAAGAATCCGTTTCTATTTCGTACGGCATATCCGTATAAAGCGTATCGACAAGTATTTGCAGTTTGAGTTTGTCTTTCGAGAAATCGAGTAAAGGTTCTTCAAATTCGAAATATAGTTTGTCGTATACCTCAAGTGACTGTGTGGCATTGGTAACGACTTTAAGAAAGTTTACAGGTTCGTCTTTATCCTTTTTCTTGTCGTCCTTTTTTTCAGGCTTTCTGTTTCGGTTGATAAAGTTGCAAGTATCAGTCACTTCTACTGCCCGGTTTAAAGAATCTGTTTTCAGATATGTCATTTCGAAAGTCAGGGTGTCGATGGATGCTATCGACTTGTCGACGATCCAATAGGTCAGAGAGTCGTTTTCGACAGTCTTTTCCAATAAAGCCCATTCAGCAGAGGATGGCGTGAAATTGAGAGGCTCCAATTTGGGCATTTGTGTTGGAGAACCGAAATATACTTTCAAGGCATTGTCATTCGGTCTTTCGTGTTTCAGCAGATATTGCCGCTTAAAGTCCGAAGTAAAAGACCTGAGGATTATATCATCGGGCAAAAACCGTGTATATTGACTGGTTATGACAGTATCTAACGTCAATCCATCTTCAAGGAAGATAGAGTCTACCCTTGTGGCTTCTGTGGTCGATGGCTTGATGGTGGTGTCGAAAAATGCAATTGCTTCGGCGGGGTCATCGTATTTGTAGTCCCGGTTTATATCGTTCAGGGCATACAAGCGATACTCGCCTTCGGCAATCCCTTTGATCGAAAACAGACCGTTTTCATTGGTGCGTGATATACGCAGAAAAGGCTCTGTTACGAAAGCCGAATCGGCAAGGTTGGAATGTAATCCTACATACACTCCCGGCATGGGTTCCAGATTGTCTGCCGATAAAACTTTACCTGAGATAATGAGCGAGTCTATCTGATTTCCCGTTGAAAAAGAAAGGGAAAAATTCTCCAATGCGTTTTTCTCGTTGTAGTCCATTATGGCGTCGGTGAAGTCGATTGTGTATGTGGTGTTGGCCACAAGAGTATCCTTCAGCTCGACCGTCACCTTTTTACTTATGGCCTGAATAACGGGCAACGTTTTCTGGGGAGGTGTTATAATAACTTTCTCCTCCGGTTTTTCCAACTGTACCAATTCGTCGAAAACGATCTCTATCTTATTCGTTTTCACATTTATCTCATTAAACCCCGGTGTGCTTTTCATCACCTTGGGAGGATCAAGATCGTATTCGCCTCCCGATGGAGTGCCGATACTAGCACAAGCCGTGATAATGCAGAAAACAGCAAAAAAGAATAAGGTCTTGAGGTTTGGGTTAGAGATCGGACTGGTCATGAGTTTATATTAAATTCTTTTAGTTACAAGTGGACGAGATACATGGTACGGGTTATTTATGCTAACCTTGCACAATGTTAAACGACAAAAATACAATGTTTTTTATAGACAAGGTCCGATTGCATCCTTTAAAATAACTTAAGAGGATAGAAAAAACTATTGATTAACTCGTAGTGCATTTAGAAAATGAAAGATAACTAACTGAAACATAATGCATATTTACATTGTCATCCTGAGTAAAACGAAGGATCTGGATTGATATACACAGATTTTTCACTTCGTTCAAAATGACAAAACGGGTATAAATCTTATAATAAATAAGTTAACGCCAAAGCCTTTAATACTCTACGGGTATTGATTAGTCCTTTAAAAGCAGTTTTGCAACTTCCAGATCGAAAGGAGTGGTTATTTTGATATTCGTAGTTTCGCCTTTCACCAAATGCACAGCTATGCCAATGGACTCTACTACGGAGGCATCATCCGTGAAAACCGACGTATACTCTTGCCGATATGCTTCTTTCAATATATTTGCAGAGAACACCTGTGGCGTTTGCACAAGCCTTATTTTGCTGCGGTCTATAATTTTGCTGTGTGTGCCATCTGTCATCTCCCTCAGGCTGTCTGTGGCTTCTATTGCGGGGACTACGGCTTTCAGTGAGTCGATATTCTCGAAACACCGTTCTATCAAATCGTTCGACACGAAAGGACGGGCAGCATCATGCACGGCTACAACGTCACTCGTTACCAAACTTAAACCGTTTTTTACCGAATGATAGCGCGTTTCGCCTCCTTGGGTCATTTGATGGGGAATACTGAACTGATATTCCTCGCATAGTTTTTGCCAATAGTCATAATAGTCGGGGGATAGAACCAATACGATATCGACCTGGGAATCGTAGTTGTAGAATGCTTCCATTGTGCGCATTAGCACAGGTTTGCCTCCTATGGGTATAAACTGTTTCGGCAGATCGTGCCCCATGCGCAGCCCTTTTCCTCCTGCTACTATTATAACTGACTTCGTTTGTGGCATTTGAACAGTTGTTTTTTTTAGTTCTTTTTTCTTCTCAGGTCTTTACCTTCAAATTCGCAAATAGCCTTTACCCATTCGTCTTTCAAAGGGTTTGTTTGCCGTTCTATCAAATCGTAAGCGACCATAGTGGAGCGGCCAACACATTTTTCTTCGTTCGTATCCATATCAATGATTCGCTGAGTAAGGTCAAAACTCTTTGTGCCGATACCTGTTACTGCCGTTTGCACAGCTATGTTGTCCGTACTGTAAATCTGAGCTTTGAAAGTTACTTCGATATGTACAACTACAATCGCATCTGCTTTCCAATTCACATTGGGACAGACAGTTCTGATGTAATCGGTTTTTGCTGTATCATAAAAATTAAGATAAACCGAGTTGTTGACATGCCCAAATTGATCCATATCGTTGAAGCGTATTTGAAGTGGCAAGGAATGGTTGTATACTATTTCGTCTTCTTCCATAAATTGATAAAGTTTATATTGAATGATATTGTATGTGGCTTATTTTTTAGTCGATTACGTTGAGTATTGTTTTAAATTCGACCTGTTTTTCAACTACTGATTCGCATTATTCAGAAAGAACGGGAAGAATAAAACAAACGATTTTTAGATATTTTTTTTCTTTATCGAAGACGGTTTTTGTCTTGGTTTTGCCTTCGCACCCGATTTATTCGCTGCCACCTTTTGTTTTCCGACCCTTAGTCCGCTAGCCGGTTTACCTTTGGTTCTAGGCTTTGGTTTACCTGTCGGAGTTTCAGTTTGTGCAGCAGTCGTTTGGTTGGTTTTATTCGACTTTTTAGTAGATTTCGAAACACTGTTGGCCTTGCGATAATCCTTTTTCAGATCGGCTTTTTCAAGAGCTTTATTAAAACTCTTATTGCTGTTCATCTCTTTTTTCGATGGCGCTATCTTTTCCGAATCTTCGAGCATATCAAACAATCCTTCCAGTTCCGATTCAGTAAGATTTCGCCAGTTTCCTTGCCCAAGGTTGCCCAGTTTAATATTCATTATCTGAATGCGCTCCAATTTGACTACTTCGTAGTCGAAATACTCACACATGCGCCTGATTTGCCTGTTCAAGCCTTGAATGAGCGAAATTTGAAACATGTAGGGGTTTATCTCCACAATTTCACACTTGCGGGTGACTCTGTCCAGAATAGGCACACCGTGAGCCATGCGGGTTAAGAACTCTTTTGTTATAGGTTTATTCACCTTCACCAGGTAATCTTTTTTGTGATTGTTGCCTGCCCTTAATATTTTATTTACAATATCTCCGTCATTAGTCAACAGGATTAATCCTTGCGAATCCTTATCCAAACGTCCTATGGGAAATATACGTTGCTCGTGCCTGATAAAATTGGTAATGCTATCCTTCTCCTGAGGGTCGGTAGTGCTCACAATACCAACAGGCTTGTTGAAAGCAATGTATACAGGCTCTATGCTATTCACAATAAGCTCTCCGTTTACTTTCACCTTTTGCCCGGGAAGAACACGCATCCCCACCGACGCCCGTTTTCCATTCACTGTTACCCGTCCTTCTTCAATAAAGCGGTCAGCCTCACGGCGTGAGCAAAATCCCGAACTGCTGATATATTTGTTTAGCCTGTATTCCATTTATTCTGTGTTTTATAAAAAGCCACAATGACTTTTTTTTTGCCGGAGCAAAGATATTACATTCATTTCTGATTATGCCTTAAATAGCCTCAAAAATTCTTCTTTATAACTGGGCGAGATTTCTATTTCCGTCTCATCAGACAACACAACATATCCTCCCGAACTTTTGTGATACGATTTCACGTAATCGCAGTTGATAATGTGCGATTTATGCACACGTACAAAAGGATAAGGTAGTATTTCGGCAAAATGCTTGAGAAAACGGCAAACCATTTTCTTGCTTTTGTTGGTGAGGTAGATATCCGTAAAATTGCCGTTTCCCTGCAAACGGAGAATTTCTTCCATTTTCACCACCTCAAAACCTTCGAGAGTTGGCAAAATGACTTGCTGCTTTTCGGGGCGTGATTCCTTGAAATTTTCTACAAGTACCCTGTTTCTGTTAAATATTTCTTTGTTGATAATATGTTGCTGCACTTTGTTGACTGCCAGAATCAGATCTTCTATGCTTACGGGTTTCAGCAAATAATATGCTGCACTCTGGTTAAGTGCCCGAAGCGAATATTCGGAAAAAGCCGTAACAAAAATGGTTTCGAAATAAAGGTCTTTACACCCCTCCAAAACATCGAAAGCGTTGCCGAATGGCATTTCCACATCCAGAAAAACCAATTCGGGTTCCAGCTCATGCAGAAGGGGGATGGCTTCCTGACAGTTGTGTGCTTCACCGATTACTGTTACCTGTGGGCAGTATTTTGACAGATAGTTTTTCAGCACCTCTCTGGCTGCCGGTTCGTCTTCAACTATAACGCTTTTTATTTGGTACATATCTTTTTGTAGTTACGAGTTACGAGTTACGAGTTACAAGTTACGGGTTACAAGTTACGAGTTACAAGTTACGCGTAAACGAGTTGGAAGTTATTCATATTTTTACGTTTTACCTAGAGCAATTTTTTGTTCAAGAAAGGAAAACTGAACATCACAATCACCCCTGTTTCGTCTGCTGTTTTATCTTTTATTTCCATAAAGATATCTATGTTGTAAAGGCTATTCAGCAGGCTTATCCGTTCTTGCGTATTGGTCAGTCCTCTCGATTTGTGTTCCCGTTGGTGTTTTGTTTTCAGTTCATTACTCCTTTTTATGCCGATTCCATTATCTTCTATGATTACAGAAAGTTTGTTCCCATCGTTTTTCACAGTGAGGGTAAGCAAGCCATTTGCCTCGGAATATCGCAGACCATGCCAAACGGCATTCTCCAACTGTGGCTGGATAAGCATGTTAGGGATGGAAACAGCATCAGTGTCCAAATCTTTATCTATATTGATCTCATACCTGAACTTATCGTGAAAACGCATATACTCCAATTCGAGATATTCTTTCAACTGCTCTATTTCGGCAGACAGGGGTATAAAATCTTTGTTAGAATTTTCCATCACATTGCGCATGAGCTTGGAATAGGACGAGAGATATTTGTTAGCCTCCAACTCGTTGTTTTGTGCAATAAACTGGTTTACACTGTTCAGGCTGTTGAAAATGAAATGAGGGTTCATCTCTCTGCGCAACGATTGCAACGCTATTCGCTTGTTCTTCTTCTTTATCGAATACAAGGCTTTCGCTATGAAAAACAGAAAAACAAGGACAAAAAGAATGAATCCCGACAATACATAATTGAATATGTTTTGCTTCTTTATCAACTCGTCTTTCAGCACTTTTTCTTTTTCCAATTGTGTAATCCTGCCTTCCTGAATCTGAAAGGCTTTCGTGTCAATCAGTGTGCTGTCGGCTTGTATCATCGTTTCCAGATTATCCATAAATCCGGCATAGGCATCAAGAGCCTTTTGAGTATTTTTTTCTTCCCGGTATTGCTCTGTCAATTGTTTCAATACGTTTTTTGCTTCAATGGTGCGCCCCGTATTCATTGCCAAATCGTATGCCTGCTCCAGCAAATCAATACTTTTCGATCTATCTTCGGCTTCAAGGTAATTGGACGACAAAGCCTGTAATTGCTCAATTTCGACTTTTACATCTTTCGTTTTCTTTGCTTCTTCAACCAGATTTTCATTGATCTCGATGGCCTTATCCAGTTGATTGTCGGCTACATATACGTTGGCAATTTCGCGTTGTATTTCGAAAGCGGCTTCGGGTTCATCCATCAGAGCATCTTCAAGGTTCGATATGGCTTCTTCTTTATTGCCTTGTTGCACATTAATCTGAGCCATCTGCTGATGAGCCTGCGACCGTTCTTTTCGCTGAGCAGAGGAATTCATCAAACCGATATTACTCTGAATGTTCATCGCTTGCACTTCAAGATTGGCGGGAGCACTCAACCGGTTGGCGTCGTTCGAGTTTATAGCCTGTATATCTTTTTTCGCTGAAATTTTGCTGGCAGAAGAATAGCTGGTTATGGCTTCACTTATTTTGCCCTGAGCCTCCTGCACTTTAGCAATCTCACGGTCGACAGCCGCAATCTTTTCCCTGTTGTTTTGCTTTACGTACAGGCTTTTGGCTCTCTTGAAATAATCTTCGGCTTTTGCATAGTCCTTTTTCTTGACAAGCTCCTTTGCCATATTCTCATAGTCCTGTGCGATGTCTTTATCCGACTTATTTCTCTCAAGCGATTCAGATAGCCTCGACGCATTGGAGTTTATAGTGGTTTGCCCAAAAGTTGTACCGCTTATGGAGAATAGGATTAATAATATGGTGAATAGTTTTTTCACTTTCTTAGCTATTAGTTTTCTTTTTTGTCATCCTGAGTGAAACGAAAGATCTGTTTTTATTGCCGCGTCTCTTGCTGAGACTTTTGAAATTGAACGTATTTCGGGTGGAGTAGAACCCCACCCCTACACCTCTCCCTAACCCTCTCCAAAAGAGAGGGAATAAACTCCTACTTCTTGTTCTCCGGAGTTTGTAACCCAAAAGAACAGACAATATTATCACACTGACTTCTTCGGAATGTAAAGTAAATAATTTTTGAACATTTTCGCATCATGTTTCACCAACCGAAAGAGACGATTCACCCATTTTGCCCGATTTCCTATTTTTCAACTACTTACATTTGAACTATAATTTAAATAACACAATACAAATATTTATGAAAAAACTAACCTCAATCATTCTTCTTACTTTGGCATGTTTCCCGCTGATTGCTCAATACGGAATAAGCGCAGGATCGTTGCAATATACACGCGACTATACAAGCAATAATGCGAATCTGCCTGAGTGTGGGGCATCATCTTCATGCCACTACAATTACAATAAAAAGAAATCTTTATCTATGCCAAATCCCGAATCATTTATTGTGGAGGATTTTATGAATTATCATGTTCATGATATTGACATTCCACAAAACAAGGATGTGGCTCTGAGCATAGATTATGACAACTCTTTGTTGGACAGTAATGGCGAATTTATTGTTCAAGTGGGTTTGGCAACACAACCCGCCAATCTGCGAAGCGAAAAGCAAAACAGGTTAAATGTGTCGTTGGTGGTTGATGTGAGTGGCTCCATGAACGGAATGAAAATAGTGAATGCACGGGAAGCACTCTCCAGATTTGTAGAGTCTATGAACGAGGGCGATTATTTATCTATCGTGACATTCAACAGTTCGGCTAAAGTTGTTTTGCCTGCAACACGAATATCGAACAATAAAAAAGGTATACAGAAAAAGATCAAGCATATCGGGGTAGAAGGCTACACAAACCTGAATGCAGGCATGGTGCTGGGATATAAAGAGGCAATGAAAAATCATTCGAACAGAGTAAACTCCAGAGTTATTCTGCTTACGGATGGAATGACCAATAGAGGAGAAACAAATTTGGACCGGATTATAGCAAATTCGTCGCAGTATAATACGAAAGGTATTGATATATCTACCATAGGAGTTGGGCAGTCGCTAGATTTCATGCTGTTGCGGGAATTGGCAGACAAAGGTCGGGGCACTAACTACTTTATCGGGGAAAACGAAGAAGATATGTATAAAGTATTTAATGACGAACTTGAGGCGATGATGTATAACATCGGGAAAAGGCCAACCTTGAAAATAAATTTACCAAGTGGTTGCGAGGTTACAAAATTCTATGGATACAATCCGAAATACAATCGAGACAATTCTATTTCGATAGATATAAGCAATCTGGGTGCAAGCTCAACAAGAATATTCCTGATGAAGGTGAAAAGCAAGACCGAAGGAAACGGAGTTATTTCGGCTAGTTTGAAGTACGACAAAAAAGGAGAGATCGTCAGCCTTGAAAAATCGGTAAAGCATAAATCGGATATAGACAAAACAAACGATGAAATAGAAAAGAATTTTGATATTGCCTTTATGGCTCAGAACATGAAAGATGCTGCCTTGGCTTGTAAACAAAGCAATTATTCGAAGTCGGAAAGGATATTGAATAACACTAAAACCTGGATGCAGGATTCACCTTACACCGAAGATGAAGATTTCAGAAGAGTATATGATATTCTATCTCAATATGTTCCGGAGAAAGAGGCACGGAGTATATCTGCACGAAGATATATTATGGAATAATCGAAAATATTGACTCATATAGTTAGAAACTTATAAAAACGAAATACAATGAAAAAGATTTTATTACTAAGCACCATTTTGTTGATGTCTATGACAACAATCAGCAGTTGTAACAGAACAGCATCGGCAAACGAAGAAAAGACAGTGGAAGTTTCAGCACCGACACCTGACGAAGTGGATGCCGCTCCGGCTGTGACAAAGATACAGGTTGCCATTTTGCTCGATACTTCGGGCAGTATGAATGGTTTGATTGAGCAGGCAAAAGCCCGTTTGTGGAACATTGTGAACACATTAACCACTCTGAAATATAAAGGAAGAACACCCAAAATTGAGATTGCCCTTTACGAGTATGGCAGCAGCAGAAGATTTGACGGAGATTATATTCGCCAGATAACGCCGCTCACTACTGATTTGGACAAAATTTCGGAAGAATTGTTCTCCCTCACCACTGGCGGAAGCGAAGAGTATTGCGGAACGGTGATAAGCAAGGCTACCAAAGACTTGGAATGGGGAAACAATGAGGCTGATATGAAACTGATATACATTGCCGGGAATGAAATCTTTGAGCAAGGGCGTATATCTTACAAAAATGCAATACCGGAAGCATTGAGAAAAAACATCTATGTGAACACAATTCATTGCGGAAACGAATCGACCGGAATCCGTGACCTGTGGCGTGATGCAGCGAACAGAGGGAAGGGCAAATTCTTTAATATAGATCATAACGAGCGGGTACGTCATTATGTAACCCCTTACGACGATCGCATCAGCAGTTGCAATGCACGCCTGAATGATACCTATATCAGTTATGGAAGTTCCGGCTATGCAAGACAACAAATGCAGATGAGACAAGATGAAAATGCAAAATCAGTGTCGTCGTCCAATTTGGCGGAAAGAGCAGTGAGCAAATCAAAGTCGGTTTATAGCAACAGCGAATGGGACTTGGTTGATAAACTTTCGGAAGACAGCAACGCCCTAGCCGAAGTTGAACAAGAATATCTGCCTTCGGAATTGCAAGGCAAATCGAATAAAGAAATAGAAAAAGTGATAGCTGAAAAACAAAAAGAACGTGAAGCTATTCAGAAAGAAATAAATGATCTGGCGAAGAAACGTCAGGAATACATTGATGCGGAAATGAAAAAAGGAAATAGCGGTGACGATTTAGGCAAAGCCATCGCGGAATCCATTACAGAGTTTGCCAACAAAAAAGGATATACGATAGACAAAAACTAACCGAACAAAAGACGACCTTGTTTGCAAATAGCTTCCTACGAGGTTTTCGAAAACATACATATTCAGTCAAAACCCACATGTGTGATTCAAAAAATGCGCAAATTGGTGGACTAAAACAAAAAAGCAACCATGTAAAATCAGATGGTTGCTTTTGCGTATGTCGGGATGAGACGACTCGAACGTCCGACCTCCACGTCCCGAACGTGGCGCGCTACCAACTGTGCTACATCCCGATAATTTGATGAGTGCAAAGTTAAATCTATTTCTAATTTTTTACAATAGTTTTCAATGAAAAAAAGAAATGTTATGAGAAAAATGTGGGACTGTCCCCTAAAAAAGCTTTTCTGCAAAAGAGGTATTCCTGAGAAAGTTCTTTGCCTGTATTACAATAGCGTTGAGCTGGATGAAGTTCATCACAGCTCAACACTAATTTCATCAATACGTTAGATGTGAACCCTTATTGTTTCACTTCCACCCACATTCCTTGGGTTCGACCTTGTTCTTCGGGTTTATACATTGCTTCGCATGCAACTGCGGGCAAATAGAACCGTCCGCAATAGGCGGCTTGTAGCCTGATCTTTACGGATGTTGAATATCCTTTGTTCAGGTTGAAATAAGAATAAACCCTGTCGTCTCTGATATCCTGATAATTCAGGGAAGATGCTTGCTCCGAGCCGTTGCTCATCAAACGTTCGTTAAATATTTCCCATCCTGATGCAAATACCTGACTCAACACCAAGTCTGTGAGGTATTCACCCGAAACATTCTGAATTACGACATTTGCAAAAAACTCCGTGCCTTGCTTCAAGGATGTAACATCAATCTCTTTTCCGCTCACATCAACATATTTCACATACAACTTGATTCCTTCATCCATCATTGGTGGATTTTTATCTTCAAATGGTTGTGTGAATCCTACCAGACGGACAAACAATTCTCCCTGCCCCTTATTGGTGAAATTGATGTTGATCTTTTCCTGTGGTTTGAGCGTAATGTTCTGGAATAACAACCCTTCGTTTGTCGCTTTTTGAGGAACCCCGTTAAGCGTCCATTCGTAATCCATGTTTCCGCTACCCATTTTTTCGGCCAATTTGGACATGGCAACCAACCCGAAGGCCGCCGTTTGAGTGGAAACATATCCTGAACTCAGTTTCTCCGAGAGTTTACGAGCCAGGCCAAGCGCCTTATCCGTTTTGCCCAATAGCAAGTATGTTTCCATGATCATGGCACGGTCACGATCCGAGTCTCCATAGGTATTGTTACTGCTAACATAAGGGTTAACCGTGTCGGAAGTATTGAGTATTAACTGGCTGGCAGCATCTTTTTTCCCTGCAACAGCATAAGCCGCAGCAAGTCTCCACCGTGCTTGCACGGAGAGGGTTTTCATCTCTTTCAGACGGTTCATCGCTCCCAGTTCGGGCGATCCGGCAAGAGCAAGGGTATACAGGCGGTATGCTTGCTGTAAATCGCTCATGGAATAGGTGTAGTAAGATTTATACAGGTCGCCTTTGTTCCAGGTTTGCGCTGTTTTCTTCTGGAATTGTATCCATTTCGAGATTACCGATTCGGGAACATTATAACCCTGCTTTTGCGCTTCGATCAGGAAGTGCCCGGCATAGGTTGTTACCCATTCGGTCGGATACCTGTTTCCCGGCCAGTAGGCGATGCCTCCGTCGCTCAATTGGCGTGAACCTATAATCTTGATGGCTTCGTTTATGGTTGCCCTCATCCGTGTATTCTGATCGTCTGTAAATTTAGTAAATGCACTTGCATACAACGCCGGGAATGCCCTTGAGGTAACTTGTTCCGAACATCCGTGAGGATATCCCATCAAATATTCCAGATTACGGCTCAAGTCGACCGACGGCATACGTGAAACTTCCATCCTCACCCAGTCTTTGGGCTGTGGCGAGTCCATTTCTATCTTCAACTCCTGCGAAGTGTTGGGCGAAACAAGAGCCTGCGAACTCAATAATACGGGTGGATTAGGATTGCGGATTTCTATATCAATGCTTTCCGTTGATACTTCGCCTCCGCTTGTTGCTTTTATACTTATCTTCTCGTATCCTGTTTTCTTGGCAGCTTTCAGTTTGAAATAGACAATCTGGTCGCCTTTTTCGGCAAAAGTTATGGTCTTAGATGTTCCGTCAACCGGTTGAAGAAGTCCTGTCGATTGAATGTTTACAGTAACATTCTTTATATTATCTTTTGTTACAAATACATTCACCGGCAATAAGATATCCTCATCGGGTCCTGCCACACGTGGTAGTGTGGAAAGAATCATCAATGGATTGTTCACCGCAACAGCTTTCTCTGCATTTCCGTACGCACCTTCTTCCGATCCGGCAACTACCATCACACGGACAGAACCGATATAATTGGGCAATTTTATTTTATGGCTCTTGGTTTCTCCTGCTTTCATTGTGAATGGACCCAAAAACTCTACCACAGGCTTGAACCTGTTGAACTGATTATTCGTTCCCTTCAGTGTCTCGTCTCCTCCAATGCTTAGTAGAGGCCCCATTCGTCCGGCTTTGGCTCCTACCACCATGTCGAACATATCCCATGTGCGGACTCCAAGAGCCTGACGGGCATAAAAATCGTTCCATGCGTTAGGTGTGCGGAATGATGTGAGGTCGAGCAGGCCTTCATCCACAATAGCCAGAGTATAAGTCATTTTTTTCTTGTTACTTTCCGATACTGAAACCGTAAATTCTTTCTCAGGACGTAGTTCATCCGGCATGGAAATGACCGGGCGTAGAATCGTGTTTCTATTTTCCACGTTAATGTTCAGTACTCCGTACATACGTATCGGGGAATCGTTCACCGTTTGCTCGTGAGGTTGCAACAGTGTAGCAAAGACATAGAAGTTGGGAGCCATGTCTTCGGTCACGGTGAATGTGTATTTCGTATCTTCCTGACTGCTGGTGTTTACCCACCTTTTTACCATTACCTTCGATCCGTTCTCGATACTTATCAATACCCGTCCATCCGAACTTTTCGGGATGATAACAGTAGCTTGTTCCCCTGCATTGTAAGTTTTTTTATCTGTTGAAAATGAGAGCATCGTCATACCTTCGGGGTTTTTCCTGTCGGAACGTCCGCGATAGGCAGGCCAATCAACATAAACTGTTTTTCCTGCGATATGCCCGCTCTTCATGTCTTTCACCATTATCAGGTAGCGTCCATATTCAGGATATTCTATTTTGAAATCTACACGAACCTTTCCTCCTTTTGTTGCAACATCCTGATTCAATATTACTTTAGTGGAGGTGTTGTTGACATAAGACGAGAGGTCTTCCGAATTGGAATTCCACCACCACGACCAGCCTACTTTGTAAACTTTTACATTTATCTTGCTATGGTTCACAAGTTTGCCCTCCCCGTTGAGTGTAACAATGTCAATAGGATTGTTTGTATCTGTTTCCAACCACGAATATTCGTCCTCGTCAGGAGTTTTCAATCCTACATACGACGAATATGGCGAGTAGTCTACGGTTTGAGTATAGAAACTGGCATCACCTCCCGATTCGAATATACGGGAAACGATATTCGCCCTCAACATACCCGGTGCATTTCCCGCAGGAGGAAGTTTTGCGGTGAATGTGGCGTTTCCTTCGCTATCAACTTTTCCGTCGAAAAGCGTGTAAGTGTCTGACGAAAATTTATTTGCGGGATTGTTGAAGGTATATTGTTCATATCCTTTAAACGGACTGTAGGCAGGGCGGAGCGACATCTCCACATTCGCTTTCAGATTGGAGGCAGGCGCACCGTGCAGCCATTGAGACGAAAGACTGGTAACGAACGATCCTTTACTGGCATCTATCATCTCACCTACATTCAATCTCACTTTCAGCCGGTTGGGTTTTACTGTTTCCACTCTCACCGTTTTCTGGAAAGATACTCCTCCAACTTTCACCACCGCACTCCAGCTTCCCGTTTCGGAACTTGCGTCTGTGGCAAGGTGGAACGGATAGAATCCGTCAACGCCCACGTTTTGAACCACTTTCTGATATAATTGTCCTCTAGGTGTATAGAATTCGAGCAAGACAGGGTGGTTTTTAGGTAAGGTCTTCTCTTTATCTTCAAGTATGAATGTCAGGTAGATAGAATCGCCCGGACGCCACACGCCACGTTCGCCGTAGATGTAACCTTTAAGTCCTTTCTGTATTTGCTTGCCACCTACGTCGAAGTTGCTGAGCGACAACGACAGGTTGGATGTAACTTTCAGATATCCCTTTTCTTTATCTTTAGATACAACCACCGCAAAAGGAACACCTCCTTTGTATTCGATATCGGCAAAACCGTCGCCATTTGTTTTTCCACTGCCTATGCGTTGCATCTGGAAGTTGTAGACATCAACCGTTGCTCCCGAAACGGGAATGGTGGACAGAATATTAGAAACAGCAACCTGTATCTTCTTATCCGAACCCATTTTGGCTATGATGCCCAGATTGGAAGCCATGACGATGCAATTGCTCCGCTTGTTGGCATAATAACTGTCTTTGCATGGGTCTTCGGCTTCGTCCCAGTTGTAGCCGTCGTACCAATAGCTGTCGTAGTAATACGAACGAGGGATGTCCCACTCTTTAGTATCTTCGTCTGTCAGGTCTTCAAATTTCTCCAGACTTGCATCATCGGGAATCTGAGGTATTACACCCTCGCAGGGATAAAGCGAATACTCCTTCTTTATCGAGAACTGAACACGATAAATGGCTCCGGGGTCTTGTTTTATCATTTTGGCAAGATCGAGGTTAAATGTGTTCCATTCGTTCAAGCGCATGCTAGGGTCTTTATCCAAACGGACACGCGTTTTCTTGATCAGTCGCCCAAAACGCCTTAGTTCGTCACTCTCGCCAAAATTATTCGTTTGCAGATAGCCTAAAATATTATTTTCGAATATCTTAACCACCGTCACATCTACCGCCCACAGGTTGATTGCACGGAAAGGAATGGTGAGGCTGTTGGCATTGGGCAGAATGTTTCCACCGTTAAGAATTTCCACATTCGGCTTATTCTGAGCCAACGAAAACTGATAGCTGTAATCTTGTTTAAGCGGCTTGTTGTCCTGATTTTTCAGCTCCTTGAATATTTTTACATTTACGGACGTATTGTTCTGGTTAGATTCGAGGAAAAGTTTCAGCACATTCTTCTTGACATTATACGAATAATTGCTCACTCCCGTCAAATTTACTAATCCCTGTATGTTCTGGTTTGGTGATAATGGATCGCTGAAAGTTATTCGCACGCATTGTTGCGGGTCATACACCACCTGCGCGTCAATGATGGAAAAATTACCTTGACTTAATCCCGGAATCACAATATTCAGGGTGGTATCTCTCTCTGCTGCCACAGGCGAACCTTTTACATTCAAAGTGTAGGTTGTGTTTTCATCGTAACGTTTCAGGCTGTCGATGCTGAAAGCGTATTGAGCCTTCACTTCCGTAGGAGTAACTTTTATTCTTCCGGTGTTTGATCCTCCCGAAACGGAAAACATCTGCTCCACTTTACTGATGTCCGCTTCATCGGCAAGTTTCAATGTTCCTTGCACCGTATTCCATGTAAGGTCATTATCTTTTGTTGGCGAATAGGGGAATACCTCGACATTGAAATTTTGTCCGGGCACCTTAAAGAAAAAGTTGAAGTTTTTGAAATCCTTATCCACCTTCATCACTTTTTCCAGTTTGAATGTAGCTTCATATTCCTGCCCGTATTTCAATTCTCCGGCTTCAGGCACAAATTTTATGGTTCGGGTGCTTGTCCAATATGCCTTACCCTTTATTGAGGGAGAAAACTCGAACAAGTCTGCATCAACTTCCTTGTCTAGCTCTACGGCAGGCATATCTTGTGTCAGCTCTATCTGGATGCTCGAAGTTGAAGATATATTGCCATAAGTGAATGCCGCTATATAACGGGCAAACTCAGGGTTTATATCGCGTGATACTTGTTTCTTACAAGAATTTGTTACAAAAAATGAAAGCAGTAATGATACGAAAATCATTGCTTTGGTGTGATTGTGCCTGCACATATTATTATATTTTATTACGTTTTATTTGTCTGTTTACTTCAATTCTTCTAAAGTAACAGCACAATTTGTTTCATTAGAGTAATGTAAAGAAGTCATATTGACTTTTTAATTATAATTATTTCAGGGTTTTGTCATATTGAACGTAAGTCAAACATCTGGAAAATACAGATCCTTCGATACTCTCAGGATGACAAAATGCACAAAGCTAAAAGTCAAGATGACTTCAAAACTTGAGAGGGCAAACTACCACAATTAAACAAAGTTAAATCTTTTTACAAAATATTGCTCTATTTTAGCTATGTTTTATATCATTACTTATCTTTGTGGCTGTCATCATTTAGTGGCAAGTTTCGAGAATACAAGTTACAAGAAGAAAGAGATGAAGAAGCTCAATTTAATATTCGTTATAGGAGCAATGTGCCTTATTGGCTGCTCGTGTGGTTCTAAAACATCTAAAACAGATGCACCCAAAGTGAACTACGAGAAAGTATCTCCAGACTTTAATGCAGACAGCGCTTATGCGTATGTGGATAAGCAGGTCGGCTTTGGGCCTCGTGTTCCCAATACCGAACAACATGTGGCTTGCGGAGATTATCTGGTGTCGATGCTGAAAGGTTTCGGGGCAGAGGTTACGGAACAAAAAGCAGATGTTAAGGCATTTGACGGTACTATATTGAAAATGAGAAATATTATCGGCTCTTATTCTCCCGAAAAAAGAGACCGAATATTGTTGTTTGCTCATTGGGATACTCGTCCATTTGCTGATAATGAATCAGATAAAAACAAACGGCATACCCATATCCTCGGAGCAAATGACGGGGGTAGCGGTGTTGGTGTGTTGCTCGAAATAGCACGGCAGATTCAGGTGAAGCAGCCGGGTTTGGGCATTGACATAATTTTCTTCGATGCTGAGGATTATGGAGCACCCGATTTTGCCGATAACGTTCCCGATGGAGATTGGTGGTGCCTGGGTTCTCAATACTGGTCTAAGAATCCGCACAAAACAAATTATAAAGCCCGTTTCGGTATTCTGCTCGACATGGTAGGCGGTGCAAATGCGACTTTCTACAAAGAAGCCTATTCCCAGAATTATGCTCGTGATGCGGTTTCTAAAATATGGAATACGGCGAAGCAGTTGGGGTATGCAAACTATTTCGTTGACAAGCAGGGTGGAGCAATTATGGATGATCATGTGCCGGTTATTCAAAATTTGAAGATACCCTGTGTAGATATTATTCAGCTCGACCCCAATACATCTTCCGGTTTTGCCGGTTATTGGCACACAGTGAATGATGATATGAGCAATGTCAGCAAAGAAACACTGAAAGCGGTAGGGCAAACAGTAATGGAAGTTATCTACAAAGAACAGTGAAACGGTTAACAGTTATCAGTTAACAAATAAGAAGATTAAAAAGTAAAAGCATGACTATAAACGAAGTACAAGACGAAATAATTGAAGAGTTTTCCATGTTTGACGATTGGATGGACAAGTATGCCCTTCTGATAGAATTGGGCAACTCTTTGGAAAAACTTGATGAAAAGTATAAAATGGAGACAAACCTCATTGAGGGTTGTCAGAGCAGGGTATGGCTTCAAGCCGATTATGTTGATGGCAAAGTGGTTTTCAAGGCCGAAAGCGATGCCGTAATAGTAAAAGGCATTATTGCTTTGTTGATAAAGGTTTTGTCGGACCGGACGCCTGACGAGATTATTGGAGCAGACCTTTATTTTGTGGATAAAATAGGACTGAACGAGCACCTTTCTCCAACCCGATCAAATGGGCTTGTTTCGATGATAAAGCAGATACGCTTCTATGCGATGGCTTTCAAAGCGAAAGAACAAAGAGGAAACAATTAATTGTTTCCTCTTCTATTTTTCCATGTATCGTTTTCGTTATTCCATATTGTCGAGAATCTTTTTCACCTCCTCGTTTGTCTTGTAAAGTTTTTCCTTACACAGTTTGATTAGCTCGATAGCTTTCTTGGTTTCGATGCTAAGCACATCCACGTCTACATCGTCATTTTCTATTTTTGCCAGAATATCCTGCAATTCCTGCATTGCTTCTGTATATGTTTTTTCTTTTTTTGCCATAAATTAGTTCAATTACATTAGTCGTTTTGCGTGACTCGGCATAGCCTAAGTAAACTTGGCTCTGCTCTCGCTACTTAAAACGTTCGTATTTTAACACAAAGTGCGCAAACTCTTACTTCCTGTTTTTTTTAGTTCCTGAATTTCTTTTCAAAAATATAAAACATTCTTATCACCAGCGACATAAATC
Source organism: Dysgonomonas sp. 520 (assembly GCF_010501095.1). GTDB lineage: Bacteria > Bacteroidota > Bacteroidia > Bacteroidales > Dysgonomonadaceae > QVMP01. The sequence goes on from NZ_QVMP01000002.1 coordinate 119,857, forward strand.
GTAAACTTTTTTTGTCATTGAGCCGCCGTCGCTTCGGCGAACGTTGTCATTCTGAGTGCAACGAAGAATCTATACTTTCTAAAAACAGATCCTTCACTTTGTTCAGGATGACAAAACCAATATGAATCTTATAATAAATAAGTTTACATCAAAGGCCTAAATGCACCACGGGTTAAATAGTATTTTTTGATAATTTTCTACTTTCTTTCTCCGGTTTTTCTCAAATTCTCCTCAAGTTCTTCTTTGAGGCTTCTTTGTTTTCTCGATCTTAAATCGTTAAGCCAGATTTTTCTGAGGAAAGTATATATAATAATGAAAAGAATGGGAGGAATTGCGATAAGAAGTATTTTTACATAGATGGGAAGTTGGAGGAGTGAGTTTAGTATCAGGGCGATGGTCAATGACCCGCATAAAAACGATAGGGAGAGCATTCGTCTTTCGAAATAAGTAAATCTTTTCATAGCCTATATTAATAAAAAAAGCATGGAACTTGCTTCACTCGCAACAAAAGGCTCTGGTAAACCCTGAAAGACGAGATCCACAAGCCCATGCCCATACAGGCATGAACAATTGTAAACCTCTCTTGTCTTTCTTAAAATTGTACCAGAATTTTTTGTTACAAGAGAAATTAATTATTCATGTGAAATTTTTCGGCGACACTTCGCCGTTATGTCAATGCAAAGTTAACATATTTATGTTTACTCGTAGATGCTTGTTTGTTCTTTTTTCTGTTAAGTGTTGTCGTTGTATGGGATTGCAAATCCTATGCGACAGCAGTTTTGTGAGGGCAGGCTTCTAGTCTGCCCGAAAGATTTGCCATGAAAAAAAGTGACATACATCTTCGCCCAAATTTCAAATTTGCCAAAAGGCTATTAACTTTCACAATAAAAAAGCTATTTTTGTGTTTAATAGATTAGAAATTATTCACAATATTGCAGATATTGAGCAAACGCATAATCTTTAGCAAGAAAGCATTTGCAGTCAAAGCCTTATTTTTGATTGCAACGATATTGTTCGGCTCGTGTTCTTCACAGAAGAATACAAGCACTACCCGTGCATATCACTCCATCAACACCCGCTACAATATCTACTTTAATGCCTATGAGGCATATAAAGATGCGCTGAAATCGAAAAACCTGTCGAACAAAGACAACCTATCGGAAATCATATCCATCTATCCGTACGATCCTGAATGGGACGAAAGCAAAAAAGGAGGAGGCTCTTTCACCACCACCATAGATAAAGCCACAAAAGCTATAAAACTTCATTCCATCACCACAAAACCAGAGAAAGATCCCGACAAGTCGAAAGATACGAAATATCAGGAGTGGCTGAAATCGAGAGAATTCAACCCTTTCCTTAAAAATGCGTGGCTGCTGATGGGTAAAGCTGAATATCAGAACGAAGACTATCTGAAGGCGATCACCACATTTGCGCATATCTCGCACCTCTACAACAACAATCTGGAAGTGATCACGGAGGCACGCCTGTGGATGGCATTGTCATACACACAGATGGGATGGCAGTACGAAGCTGACAATATGTTTCAGAAAGTGAAACCCGAAGGCATGTCGGAAAAATTGAAGGGCGAGTTTGCAGGGATATACGCCAACTATCTGGTGCGCATGAAGCAGTACGACGAAGCGATACCATATATTGAAGAGGCAATAAAATCGGAAAGCGACAACTATCAGAAGATACGTTTAAGGTATCTGCTTGGTCAGATATATGCCAAAAAGGGAGAAAGAGCTAAGGCTTATAAGGCATTTGGTAGTGTTCAGGGGATGAGGACTCCTTACGAATTTTCGTTTAACGCCAAAATAAGGCAGGCCGAATTATACGATTCGGGCAACAAGTCGAAAGTGATATCTTCCCTCACAAAAATGGGGAAGAACTCAAAAAACAAAGAATATCTCGATCAGGTATACTATACGCTGGGCAACGTCTACCTGAATGAAAAAGATACGGTAAAGGCAATTGATAATTATAAAATTGCAATTGAGAAAAGTACACGCAACGGTTACGATAAAGCGATTGCCCAATTGCAATTGGGCGAAATATATTTCACCCAGAGGGAGTTTATCAAAGCACAGCCCTGCTATTCGGAAGCAATTGGTGTTTTGAGTAAAAAGCACGAGAAATATCCGCTAGCTTCGCTTCGCTCGGCAGTGTTGGACGAATTGGTGGTTCATGCCGAGGCTGTGCATCTGCAAGACAGTTTGCAACATTTGGCCGGCCTCCCCGAAAACGAAAGGCTGGCTGTGATTGAAAAACACATAAAAGACCTGAAAGAACAAGAGGCCGAGCAAAAACGACAAGAAGAACTACTGGCAAAGGAAGAAGAAACCAAAGGACAGTTTGTTCAGCAAAATCAGCAGACCGGTTGGCCGAATCAGCAGGAATCAAGTTTCTACTTCGACAACAGGCAAACTGTGGAGCAAGGAAAAATATCATTTAAGCGACTGTGGGGGACCCGTACGCTCGAAGATAACTGGCGACGGCAAAACAAGCAGGCGAATGTGTTTGCCGAGGATGTTCCGGGAGGACTGGATACCGACAGTCTGGCGCAGACCGGAGAAGGAGTGGAAGGTATGCCAACTCAAAACGAGACGATTGACGATAAATACAATCCCGAATATTATTTACAGCAATTGCCACTGACACCGGAGGCAATAGAAGCGTCGGATAAGATTATAGAAAATGCCCTGTTCAACATGGGTAAAATATATAAAGATAAGCTGACGGATTTCGATTTGGCTGTCGATGCCTTTAATACAGACCTTACACGTTTCCCTGCAACGCCCAACAAGGAGGAGATATATTACCAGTTGTTCTTGATCTATCTGCAATTGGGAGATAAGGCGATGCAGGAACAATACCGTGCAATGCTGATGCGTGAATTCCCTGAGAATGACTATGCAGCCACATTGTCCGACCCTAATTACGAATGGAATATGCTGAATATGACACTTCTGCAAGATTCTATTTACGATGCAACCTATAATGCCTATCTCGACAGCAAGATTAATGCCGTGAGAAATAACTACCAAAGCATTAAGGAAAAATATCCGCTGGCCAAACTGATGCCTAAATTCATGTTGTTGAATGCGCTCACTTATGCCCAGACAAACGATGAGATGAAGTTTAAAGACAATTTGCAGGAATTGGTAGATACATATCCTCAAAGCGATGTCAGCGAATATGCTTCGGGAATTCTCAAAAACCTGCTTAGCGGCAGACGTCTGGCTTCCGACAATTCCCCAACCCGGGGCATGATCTGGGATTTGAGGTTCTCCGACGAAGAAATGGCTATGCACCCCGACAGCATACAATTCGTGGATAACAGGGATGCAAATCATCTGTTGTTGTTCATCTACAATTCTAAAACCGTAGACCGCAACCAACTGATCTACGATGTGGCGCAATACAACTTCTCTTCGTACAACCGCCGGGTGTTCGACCTCGATTTCAGTGAGGTGGGACAGATACGTTTGTTGCAGGCAAAAGGATACAAATCGTACGATGACATAAAGTCGTATATGACAAAAGCCTTTGCTTCCGAATCGCTGATAAGCCGAATAGACCCCACTGTGATTCCTGTGCCTATTTCGGTTGAAAACATGGCAACCCTGATGCGAGGTAAAAGTCTGGGTGAATATTTCGAATTTTTCAAAACAAACTATTCGTCCGATATGCGCACACTTATCGCCTATTGGGATAATCAGATTGATTTGGAAATCAGGAAACAGGAAGAAGAAAAAGCATTGGAGGAAGCTCAGGCCGAGCAGCAAAAACAAGAAGAAGAGAAAGCAAAAGAAATGCCTGTTACGGAACTTCCGGTCGAGGCTGCTCCGGATAAACCCGTCAAGGTGAAACCGGATGACCCTGTTGTGAAAACTGACGATAAGCCGGAAGAAGGAAAAGAAGCTGACCAACAACCCGATAAAGTGGAGGCGAGTGCAGCCGACTTGTTCACAGACGAACAAGCAGACAAGATAGAAGGCGTGGTGAACACTGCAACCGAAATTATCAATAATCCTGTGGATGGATTGAAAAACCTGTTCAGCAAAAAACGTGGTCAATCGAAATTGACGAAAGAAGAGCAGGAAGAACAGAAGCGGGAAAAAGAAGAGCAAAAACAGCTTGACAAGATAAGAAAAGAGACACTCAAGGCACAGCAAGATTCTGTGAAGAGGGCAGAAAAAGCCGTTCAGGATTCTATCCGTAATGCTGAGAAGCAAGCCGCCGATATACTGAAACAAGCCGAAAGACAGAAAAAAGAAGAACAAAGGTTGCTTGAAAAACAAGAAAAAGAACAGGTAGAAGCCGAGAAAAAAGCTAAAGAAGAAGCCCGTAAGCAGAAAGAAAGAGACAAGAAAGAAAGAGAGAAAAACCGGAGGGAAGAACTTAAGCGTAAAGAGAAAGAACGGAACGAAAAGCTGAAACAAAGAGAAAAAGAACGCCGCGAAAAGCTGCGGCAACGCGAAAAAGAACGTCAGGAAAGAGCCAAAGCCAAACAAAAGCGTTAGCTTGTTTGTTAAATTAGTTGCATAACAACAGATAGAGATACCCCTATCGAATGTTTTTATTGAAATCATCTAATTCAGATATAAACATGGCAACTAGTAAAACAAAACGTGGGCTTTGGATCACTCTGATCGTGATTCTGCTCTTAGGCTTAGGATTCTTATATTTCTGGTTTTATATTCCTTACGGAGACAGCAGTGTGAAGGCCGGCCTGCTCAACAATATGCAACACCAAGGGTATATCTTCAAAACAAACGAGGGCAGGCTTATCCAGACAGGCATTAAAACAAACGTACAGGGAGGAATTGAGTCCAACACATTCAATTTTTCGGTTGAAGACGATGCTCTGGCCAAACAACTCGAAGGTTTGGTAGGAAAGTATGTCAGGCTACACTACAAGCAATACTATGGAACATTGCCTTGGCGGGGATATACGAAGTATATTGTAGACAGCATAGTGGCTGTTGAGAAAAATCCGGAGGATAATGTCAATCAGATTCCCCTCGATGCGCTTCAGTAAGATTTAGGAACGGTATTTTTTTTATCTTTGTGTAATTTTTATTCAACGTTTTTTAAACGTAACAGGAATAAAAACGGCTAATGTAATTGATCATCAAAATACCGATTCGTATAAACAACATGGATTATAAGAAAATAACACTAAAACCGAAGAAAGAAGAAGCATTGCAACGCTTCCACCCCTGGATATTCTCAGGAGCCATAGACAAAAGAGATCAGGGATTGGCAGAAGGGGATATTGTGAATGTATATTCTTCGAAAGGTGATTTTCTGGCAACAGGGCACTACCAGATAGGAAGCATCGAAGTGAGGGTGCTTTCATTTGTTGAGAGAGAAATTGACCGGGACTATTGGAACGAAAAAATAGCTGTCGCTTACGATTTACGCAAAGCGATAGGAGTAGTTGCCGACAACAACAACGCTTACCGTCTGGTGCATGGAGAAGGAGACAACCTACCCGGACTGATTGTCGATATCTACGCCGACACGGCAGTCATGCAGTCACATTCGGTGGGTATGCACATGAACAGAATGGATATATGCGAAGCACTGAAAAACGTCTTAGGTGATACGATACAGAATATCTACTACAAATCGGAAACAACATTACCTTTCAAAGCTAATCTGGATTCGGAAAACGGCTACCTTTTCGGAGGAAAAGACACTGTAAATGACGAAGCCATCGAAAACGGTCTGAAATTTCGTGCCGACTGGTTGAAGGGTCAGAAAACAGGATTCTTTGTAGATCAACGAGACAACAGGTCGCTTCTCGAAAAATATGCAAAAGACCGTTCCGTGCTCAATATGTTTTGCTACACAGGAGGTTTTTCGTTCTATGCCATGCGGGGAGGAGCCAAAGCCGTTCACTCGGTCGACAGTTCGGGAAAAGCGATCATGCTCACCGAACAAAACGTCAAGTTGAATTTCGGCGATGATCCCCGGCATAAAGCTTTTGCCGAAGATGCCTTCAAATATCTGGGAAACATGAACAGAGGCGATTACGACCTGATTGTGCTCGACCCGCCTGCCTTTGCCAAACACAGGGGAGCAATAAAAAATGCCTTGCAAGGATATAAACGCCTGAATGCAGTTGCTTTCGATAAAATTGCAAAAGGAGGGATCGTTTTCACATTTTCATGCTCGCAGGTGATCAGTAAAGACATGTTCCGAATGGCTGTTTTCAGCGCAGCCGCCATGTCGGGCAGAAGCGTGAAGATATTGCACCAGATGACACAACCGGCAGATCATCCCATCAACATCTACCATCCCGAAGGTGAATACCTGAAAGGACTTGTATTGTATGTAGAATAATCTAACTAAAAATAACTTATGAAAATAAAACTCACTTTTCTGACCTTTTCACTACTCTTTTTAGCTGCTTGTTCCAACAACAAAGACTATGCTTACAATCAGAAAACTACCAGCAATTATTATCTGACCAGCAAGATTTTTGAAGGTATTTACCAGAAATTTGTAGATGGTGAATACAAAACCAATTACGAATGGGATAACGAATTCAAAGGAAATGATCTACTTACGGATGCCAACGGTCTGAAAGCCAACTCGGAAGCACATCTTGCCCAGATTGAATCGCTTGAGAGAAGTGCCGACACCGATAAATTCCATGAAAATGTATCTTTATTCTTCAAGAAAGTTGGCGGAGATTTTGTCAATGCCCTGCATTCTTATGCCGAAATAGACTGCGACTGTAAAGAGAAAAAAGACTCGATATCCAACGTTATCACTTCCCTATATGGCGAAATTTCTTCGATAGAAGACAAGGCTCTGGAAGAACAAAAGGCATGGTTTGAAAAGGCCGGATTCAAAGGCGAAGAGAAGAAATAAAAGAGATTATATAAATCACCTGATGTTGCTATCACAAGGGCGTAAAATTTTACGTCCTTAGCAAGGTGATGCATATAATTTAACACCATCCTGATTGCCATAAAAAAACCAAACACAAGCTATTATGACGCTATTTAACCGAAAAAAGAAAAAACAAACAGACTTTGACGATTTTCCGCCAATCGGTGGACTGATGGTTTCTAAAATGATTACGGACGAAGGTTGTAAGCCAATGTTCATGTATCGAGACAAGCGCAGCAGGCCGGAAGATAGTGGCTGGCGGATTTTTTCAGGTTACGAATCAGACGAATATACCAATAACCCAGAAAATGCAGGGATATATAGTGCATCAACTATATTGAGGATTGATCCGTCGATTGCCGATCTGTTATTGAAAGGAGTTGGCTCGGTTTATGAGCGTAAATCGGAAAAATCGGAATGGTATAAAGTCCACAACTTCAAGTTGGGAGATGACTATATGGTAAAACACCAACTCACCGATAAATGGACTCTCGAAATTAACAATCTATTTGAACGCAGACTGGAAGAAGACGGAAGCCTGCTATACACAACAGGAGATAAATCCTTAAGATTGGTTGTTTGGAATGATAAAGGGAAGAAACGCGACGATATCTATGAGGATCATAAAATGATTGTTGAAAACAGGGATCAAAGCCGTTCCAAAACCTTAGAGACTTATGATTTTACCGATGATGCTGTTGCCAGAGTCGGCTATCTGATAAAAGAATCTGACGGGCAAAAAGAGTATGGTGTGATTTACGCTTTCTCTGTCATCGACGAAAACATATTGCAAATAGCGATTTACTTTGACGAAGAGGCTGATAAAGATTGGGCAATCTCCACATGGAAAAATATAAAAACGGAGTAAATCAATTCGAAGTCCCAGAATTTAGGGTTTACGGATATTCCTAGACTCTTATATTTCCTTTTTCGGTCTTTTGTAACACACAGCATAAGCGGGTGTTCTCCATTTGCTAATGTTTTCGATTTGTAACACAAGATATTAACCATGATTTTACGGTTTAACTCTTGGTTTAACTTTTATCAAAAAACCATTATTATAAACACAAAAAAAGACTTACAATTTACTGTAAGTCTTTGATTTTCAAGTGGGCGTTGACGGATTTTGAATGTCCCATCTAACCCATATACTGTCAGTCATTTAACTATCAAAGATTGTATTCTACTCACTTGTTACTCACTCCATTTTTAGAGTGATTTTTAAGAGAACTTTTCCTCTTTAAGTAATAAGGCAAAGGTAGAAATAAATTTATAGATATCCTAATACTTGTTTTATTTTTCGTTTAATAATACATATTTTTATGTATCTTTGTACGGGAAATAAAATAGAAGACGGGAATATGAGTAAATATATCGAAGAATTCCATAAACTCAAAATCTTCCATAAAAAAGATATTGTTGTATTGACCGGTGACGAAAATGCAGCAAAAGAACTTTTACGAAGGTATAAACAGCAAGGGTTAATATCACAAGTAAGACGAGATCTCTACGTTGCAACAGATTTGGCAACAAAAACCAGTTCTGCTTCAAAATACGAAATAGCCAGTCAAATAAACTCTTCTTCTTACCTATCCTACCATGCTGCATTAGAATATCATGGTCTGGCTCATCAGGTATTTTATGAAATGCAGGTTTCATCCAAAGAGAGGTTCAACAACTTTGAGTACGATGGGATTAGTTATATTTATTCGGAATCGAAATCAGATGCCGGAGTTATTATTCCTCCTGCTGATACATTAATCAGAGTAACCGATTTGGAACGTACTATTTTAGATTGTATCAATCAAATAGACCGAAGTGGTGGACTGGAAGAAATGATAGAATGTTTTGCCCTTATCACTTATATCAATGAGAATAAACTACAAGACTATTTGAAGCAATTCAATAAACAGGTTCTTTATCAAAAGACAGGATTTGTTCTTGGCTACTTTCAAAAGGAAATGAAGTTAAGTGATGCTTTCTTTGATTTTTGTAAATCCAAGATTGGGAAAAGTATCCGTTATTTGACAGGTCAACAGGAATCCAATGTGTATTTTAATGAATGGAAGCTTTACGCTCCTAAAAACATTCTTTCATTTTTAGAACAAGGAGGAAACGTCAATGTATAATTATAGCAAAACTGATTTGGAGAGAATCGCTTCCGGTACAGATTTTATCCGGGATAATCTGGAAAAAGTGTTCCGCCTTTGTGATATCTTGAAACACTTAAATGAAAACCCGTTATTTGCCGAACATTTAGCATTAAAAGGGGGAACTGCAATTAACCTGACAGTTTTTAATCTTCCACGCTTATCGGTTGATATTGACTTGGATTTTACCAAAGAGTGTTCACGGGATGAAATGATGAAAATCCGGGAGAATATCAATCAGGATTTCCTGAACTATATGTTTACACAAGGATATGCTTTAAGTCCTAATACCAAAAGTCCGCATTCTCTTGATTCATGGGTATTTTATTTTCAGAACGCAGGAGGAAATAAAGATAACCTGAAAGTAGAGATAAACTATTCTTTGCGAAATCATATCTTGCCAATAGTTGAAAAGAAAGTGAATATAGACTTTCTACAATTTGACTCTGAAGTAAAAACACTTTCTACCCTTGAACTATTTGGGAGTAAAATTAAAGCTCTTATTGAGCGGACAGCGCCCCGGGACTTGTATGATATTCACAATATGTTGAAATATAACATCATCCATCCTGATGAGATGAACAAACTCCGCAAAATTATATTATTCTATCTTGCTGTAGGAGGTAGTGATAAACCGTCAAACAGCTATAGCTTTGAAAGTATTGACAACCTGAAATTTGCACAAATCAGAAGTTCTTTACTTCCCGTCCTCAAGAAAAGCGAACGATTTGACTTTGAATCAGCAAAAGTAGAAGTGAAAGCATTTCTTATGAAACTGATGATATTTACCGAAGATGAAAAGTCATTTATCGAAAACTTCAACAACAATATCTATCGACCTGAATTATTGTTTGAAGATACTGAAATTGTAGAGCGAATCAAAGATCATCCAATGGCAATTTGGAAGATAAGGAATAACAAATAAGAGGATTTATATGTCCGACCCCGAATTATTAAAGCGAATTGCAGAACTGGAAGCTCGAAATCTTGAGTTGCTTGCTGAAAATGATAGATTTCGGGAGATGTTAGGTTTGGCTCAAATAAACTCAATTTCTAAAGAGAAAGCTCAATTACAAGACGCTCTGAAACAGTACAATAGCATAGAAATTGCTTCCAAATCCTCAATAGATAAATACAGCACTCCTGATGAAAAAATAGAATTGTTTCAGTCTTTATTTCGGGGACGAACTGATGTATACGCTAAACGCTGTTACAGCAAGAAGCATGGAAGTGCTTATTATATCCCTGCATGTAAAAACGAATGGGTAAAAGGAGTTTGCGATAGAACACGTATTAAATGCAAAGATTGTAATAATCGGGATTTATTGCCACTGACAAAAGAAGTTGTCAATAGCCATTTACGGAATAAAGATGAACATGGTGCCGGAATTGCCGGAGTTTATCCACTCTTGCCGGATGAAAGCTGTTTATTTCTTGCAGTTGATTTTGATGAAGCAAAATGGGAAGAAGACATAAAGGTGTTTCGCTCTGTATGTAACACATATAATATTCCGGTTGCCATTGAACGTTCCCGTTCAGGAAACGGAGCTCATGCATGGATGTTTTTTGAAGAGTCTATCTCAGCAGCGTCTGCTCGAAGACTTGGAAATGCGCTTTTAACAAAAGCCATGTCGGTTAGACATGAAATACGCTTCACTTCGTATGATAGAATGTTTCCTAATCAGGATTTTATGCCTAAAGGAGGCTTTGGAAACTTGATTGCTTTACCATTACAAGGTGGAGCTCGTGAAAATGGGAATAGTGAATTTATAGATGATAACTTTTTGAGTTATCCTGATCAATGGGCATATTTGGCCACTATCAGGAAAATGAGCTCAGACGAAATCGGGATTTTACTAGCCACTCTGTGTGATGGGAATGGGTTAGGCGAACTTGGGCATTTGGAAAATGAAGAGGAGAACTTATTCAAGCCTTGGGAAAGCAAAAAAGCGGAAAGTATTCTCGAAAAGAAAGATTTCCCAGATACATTGACTATCATTGAAGCAAACCGTTTGTATATTTCCAAAGACAAAATAAGCCCACGAGCACTCAATCGCATTAAACGATTAGCTGCATTTCAGAATCCTTTATTCTACAAAACACAAAAGATGCGGATGTCTACCTATGGTATTCCGAGGATTATCTATTCATTGGAAGAAACGGATCAATATATCGGTATTCCTCGAGGTTGTCGTTCCTCTCTTATTCATTTGCTCGAAGAATCAAATGTAGAATATGCTTTCGATGATAAACGAAATAAAGGAAGACATATTAAGGTCAGTTTCAAAGGAATCCTTCGGGAGGAGCAGCAATCAGCAAAAGAAGTCTTGCTTCAGCACGAGAATGGCATACTATCTGTTCCTACGGCTTTCGGGAAAACTGTTATCGGAGCATCACTTATCACAAATAGAAAATGCAATACATTGATTTTAGTTCATCTACAAACTTTATGCGATCAATGGAAAAAATCATTGGAACAGTTTCTCGAAATAAATGAAATCTTACCGGAACTGGAAAAGAAGCGTGGACGAAAGAAGGTTCGTTCGATTATTGGTCAAATAGGTTCCGGTAAAAACACTTTATCCGGAATTATAGATATTGCACTTGTACAGAGTTTAGTCCATGAAAATGAAGTGGATGATATCGTAAAGAATTATGGTATGGTAATAGTGGATGAATGCCACCATGCCTCTTCGCTTAATTATGAAAAGGTTCTTAGCGAAACGAATGCCCAATATGTCTATGGATTGACTGCAACACCAAAACGGCAGGACGGACAACATCCGGTTGTTTTTATGCAATGTGGTCCGATACGGTATAACGTTAGTGCAAAAGAACAAGCCGTCAAACGGAATTTTGAACATTATGTTATACCATGCTTTACAGGATTTAGAAGGCCTTTCACACAAACGGAATCCGATTGGCACATAACAAAAATATATACGGCTCTAGCAGAAAATGAATTTCGCAATCAGCAGATTGCAACCGATGTATGTGAAGCTGTAACAAATGGCAGAACACCTATCATACTTACTCAACGAAAAGAGCATGTTGTGAGGTTGGCAGCTATTCTTAAAGACCAAACCAATGCACATATTATAACTCTTGTCGGAGCCGATTCCGCAAAAGTGAAAAACAAGATGATGGAATCATTAGCAGGCATTCCACAAGAAGACAGACTCATTATAATTGCCACGGGAAAATACATTGGAGAAGGATTTGATTATCCACGCTTGGATACTTTGTTTCTTGCCTCTCCAATCGCGTGGAAGGGAACATTGGCTCAATATGCCGGACGATTACACCGTGAATACCCCGGCAAGCAGGATGTGATTGTTTATGATTATGTGGACATTCATATTCCGGTTTTGGAACGGATGTATCACAAACGGTTAACAGGCTACGCTCAAATCGGATATAAAGCTTTATTCTCAAAGAATGAACCGGATAAAATCAGCATGATTTACGACAACAATACTTTTACCTCTATCATAAAGACTGATTTTGCTGAAGCGAAGAAAGAGATCAGAATTGCAAGCCCTTATATTCGCAAGGCTCAAATTAAGGAAGTACTTGAATGGTTGAGAGCTCCTCTGGAAGCAGAAGTTTCGATTACCGTCATCACTCGTCCAATAGAATCATACAAGAAACAAGAACAGATAAGAAAATGTATTGAAACTCTTCAAACAAAATTAACGGTCATACAAGAACCGGATATTTATCAGAAATACATCATTATAGACAATCGGCTCGTTTGGTATGGAAGCATCAATCTCTTTGATTTCGGAAATCCGGAAGATACTATTATACGATTGGAGTCAAGAGAACTGGTGGATGAATTGAATGCTTTTGCAAAGGAAAGTATATAACTTGATATCAATATAATTAACGAATGTTTCTACGGATTAGCCTCACAAATAAGTCTTTATCTCCTCAACGAGTTTATTTAAACGAATATCTTTATTTGTTTTATTACCAATTTCACATTGCCAAACTATGATGACATTCCAACAATTTCTCTTCAATTCAGCAATGTTTTGAATATCACGTTCTATATTTCTTCCGATTTTTTCTTGCCAAAAGTCATGATTTGTTTCCGGTAATGTTCCTCGTTGACATGAATGTCCGTGCCAAAAGCATCCATGAACAAATATGACGGTTTTGTATTTAGGGAGCACAATATCCGGCTTTCCAGGCAGGATCTTTACATTCTTTCTAAATCGGAATCCCTTTGAGAACAAGAATTTTCGTACTAAAATTTCCGGCTTAGTTTCCTTACCGGAAATTTTAGACATTATATCAGAGCGCTTAGATTTTGAATATATATCGGACATCAAAAATTGTAATTATTCATCGCTACCTTCACTCTCATCGGCATATTCATTATATTCTTGATAGTCTTCAATAAAGTCAGGACAAACAGAAACAACTTCTCCTGTAATTACCTTTTCAATGAAGTCATAAACATCATCAAGAAAATAGATTTCATCTTCCTCCGAATCATTACCATATCCATACGAAATATTTAGAATGGTTTCAGCAAGTTGCTTTATATTATTTGTTTTCACTTCAAATAAAACACTATCATGAGCAGAAGGAGAAACATAATAATATGTGAAATCATCAGCAACTTCGTCCAATTTCTGTCCGACAAAAGCTAACATAGCATAATCATTAGCTATATCTCTGTTTGAACTTGAGAAAGTTTGAGTTGATTTTGGTACATATATTTCAAACGGTTGTTCTTTCTCATCCAATAAGCGATTAATAATATCGTCTATGTTATTCGTTTGTATATCTTGAATCTCTATCATAATCTATTTTCTGATTTATAATTAATTCCCTGCTATTCTTAACCACTCGAACTCATCAAGCCCAACACGGGAAAGAGATGAAACATAGTTTGTAACAATTCTTTGTGAATGCAAATCTTTCAAATCTAAAACCCATACATATTTTTCACCTTCCTCATAGATTTGAGTGAAAGTATATTTTCCATTTGTATCATCCATCACTCCTTTTACTTCTCCTTCATCGCAATTGGACTTGAATTTAATGGTTTTTATTGAATATGTTTTCTTATCCAACTTAAGTTTAACCCCATCAGGTGTAAGTATGTGAAATTTATTTTCTTCTGTTTTTGTTAATGGTAGGAACAAAAACTTTCGTTCCTCATCTCTTCCTAACCTAACGGAGTCACATCGTTGTTGGATACAAACATAGTAGTTGTCTTGATTTGAGGTACTTTTTATGATTGTTCCTAATGATAATTTTGGTGCTGTATTTTTAGGGATAAAAAGACTCTTGTGATGTGTCAATTTTGCAAATTTTTCGTTAAAGGCATCTTTATTATCTTGCTGGTCGAGATTAAGAAATAATTCTGTTGTCTTCGGATCTTTATATAGTTTTTCTATCTCTTTCTTAGATAATTTGCTATTAAATACTTCTTCAAAACGTTTTCCCACATCTTCCTTATCCGAATGTAATAATGCTTTTACAATATCTTGTGTTCTTTGAATATTTTTTCCGTTCAATGAAATATTTTCATTTGCAATATTACTCTCAATCCAAATGTCAATCAATTCCGTTTGCACTTTCTGAGGGATTGATGCATAATGCAATAAATCGGATATCGTATCTCCAAACAATTTTAGAAACAAATCCTCCGAATCATTTTGAACCGGAAGCATGGCTTTATGCCCCATATAAGGAGCATCCAACTCTTTGGAAAATAGGCTAAGTATTTTGTGCGAATTGTCACGAATAGAGGTCAAAGCTAATAATGCAAAATTCGATAAAAGTCCAGAAGTCATTACCGTAAGTTCAGTTAAAACGAAAGATGGTAAGTCTTCATAACGTAATATTTTATCTTGTAAATGAGGACGTTGGGTAAAACGTGTATCTTCGGATTCTCCACTGGACTTTGCCCTGATTAATATCCGAATATTTGTAGAACAAACTTCACAATTAGCCGGCAACAACTCAAACTGCTGATTTTGTGGCAAGATATGATCATAAACACTTTGAGTTATTTCTTCTAAAATATCATCTCCCGTATAAATAACAATCAGTTTTAAACTATTATTCCCAGAATTGTTAACCAATTCATTTATTATCTGTTTTGTGTATTGCCCTCTTGGGTCTTCTTCTTCCGCATCTTCTGTCTGGTCTTCGCCTACTGCTTCATCTTGTATTTCAATAAACCAATCAAGTATAACTACATCAGCTTTTTTTGAGATTTCTTTAAAGTCTTCAATATCAGAAACAGTCAAAGGGTTATATACTGCGCAAACCTTCTTCTCTTTGGCAAATGCTTTGGATATTTCATATGAATCGAATGCATGCTGGCTATTGTTTTGCATTGAACCTGCAACTACATTACTCCCAAATGCTTTGTCATCAAGGAAAACAATACTCTGTAAGAATCCATTTGCTATCTCTTTGGATTTTTCAAAAAAAGCAGTACTCATTTCCGCATTATTTATTTTTTTCGATTTTAAAACTAACTGTGCTACCTTCTTGAGGTGAAGCAACAGAAATCTCATAATTTTCTGCATTCAAAACTTCTTTACTAATGCTTAGTCCCATACCTCTACCGTTCGGTTTTCGTGAAAAACCAAGTTCGAACATACGCTCTTTATCTTGAGGTAAAATTTCTACGCCGTTATTAGAAATATAGATGCCAGTATCATCTGCATGCAATCTTATTGTTTTTTCTTCCGTATCGCTCTGTTTAAGCCAATAAATTGCATTGTCGATAATATTTACAAATACAGGATAAAAAGTCGAACGAAATCCAAAAATTTTTCGAGAAGCATATCCTTTTGTATGCTTGAATTGAATATTATGCCTTTCAAATCTGGATTTAAACAAATCTATTAGAAATGTTTTAATTTCCAATAAAGAAATGTCTTCCCGTTTTCGATTCAACCGTCTGTTTAATGGTGTAAATAAGTTAAGATAACCATCCAAATGGTCAAAGTTTGTTTTAATATTTTTATAAATTCCATCTATCTGCTGGTCAACATCCGACCATGCTCTTAAATCTTTGAGGCTGCTTCTTATTGATTTGACAGTACTATTGAATTCATGATTCAAGATACCGACAGCCAATCCTAACTGACTTAATTCAATATCCGTTTGTACACGTTCTCTTAGTTCTTCTAATTCTTCCGATAGAGCATCAGTGATTTGGTCATTAGTTATAATTTGTCCATCAACATCTTTCTCGATATAGAATCCTTCGAATTGACGGATGATTTTATCCATAACAAAAGTGTTTCGGCTACTAATCATCTCAATTTCATCTTCCATTGATTTTCTTTCTTTAACCAAATCAAAATCTTCAGATTCGAGCATACTCAAATTTTTAAAACGGTCTCTGACCGTTCTGATTTGGTTGTCCAAGTCCAGTATTAAATCGGAAGTAAACTCTTTAATCTTTTTTGAGACCTCATTAACAACTTCATTTGTCTCATTTTTCTTTTCCGTATTTGTTTTTTTAGCTTCTACGGATATAAGTTCTACAGCTTGTTCCAACCGTTTCCGCTTACTTATCTCAATATTAAGTTTCTTTGTATATTCGGATACAATGGAATCTATTTCATTTATGGCATTTCTGAACAAGGTTTCTTCTAATATCCTAAATTCTTTCAAGTAAGTATCAAAGTCAGTTCGTGCTGATTTTGATATTGTAAAACCCTTAGGGCTGGAAACTGCAATTCTTTTCTTATAATCATTTATTTTCTGCCGAGCATCAAATTCATAATCAATAATTTTCTGTCCGGCTTCATCCATATCTTTACAATAAACCACCGAATTGAATTTCTTTCTGGTTTCTGTTAAGATATCATTTACTGCAATTTCAAATCTACTGGAAGTAAGATTTTTAAAAAACAAATCAAGTTCTTTCAAAAATTTATCTTTTCTTCCTTTAGCTAATTCTTCACGCCTCTTTAATGCTAAATGATGTGTGTTTATTTCATTTTTCTTTTTTACCCAAAATTCGGATTGCGGACTTTCTCCTTTTTCATCAAAGAAATCAGCTGCCAATTGTACAAAAAAGTTTTTGAGTATAGCTTGCATTTGCCTGTATGCTTTATTCTCAATAAACCCCTCTCGTCCAGCCTTTTCCACTAAATTATTGTTGTTTTTTGCTGTAATTTCAATCGCACCAAACATTCTCCTATACGAAAAGAAATAGGTAGACATTCTTTTTGTTCGGTTTTTTTCTATATCTAAAAAATCATAATCAGAATTTCCATAAGGCAGTACTCTGATATTATTTTTATAAATATAAAGACCACCAAATTTGTCTCCTTTTGCTTTAATTATAGCCCAGTTTTCAGCATCAACTCGGGTACTTCTTAATTCTCCTTGTAAATAAGCAAAATTGATTTTAAAAGGACCACAATTGGTCTCTTTGAAACTATTTTCTCTCCAATTTACAATATGATCATACGTTTTTTCACCGTAAATTTTGATTGTTCCTCTGAATTGACCGAATTCATCAAATGCTCCTTGAAAATGATGGTCAGCTAACTCAAATTCTTCAGGAGTGAAGAATTGTTCTTTATCTATCAGATTATCATAGATGCCATCTTCTCCTCGATAATCTCGAAAAGAAATATCGATCGCTGGAGCCGGATGTTCCGGAGTCATTGTATTATGAAATCCGATTAACATTTTTTCAATAGGAGTAGCTTCCGTGCTATCCTTATCACCTTCTATATCAAATGCTAATGTTTCATTTACAGGCGATATGTAAAAAAAAGTACCGCCTTTGTTTTCTGAAAATTCAAAATTGCCGACTAGTTTACCATTAAGCTCTAAAGGTGAGATATTGAAGTCTTCAATGGTTTTCTTTACCCTGATATAATCCTCTTCTAAAATAACATCTTCTTTCAATAAACTATCCAAAGAATTAATGACTTCATTTTTAATATTATCTATATCAGTTTTATTCGGAAGAGACTCAAATTCTTTAACCGGGATTGTTATATCCTCCAAATTAATTCCGGGTAACTCAAATAATTCCCAGTTTATAAAAGCAACAACAATCTTATATGCTTCCTTTCTTAGTTTAGCTTTACTAATAATAAGAACTTGTTTTCCTATAGATGCAATAGCCAGTCGCCCAATTCCTTTTTCACCCATTACCGGTCTTAAGGGCTTAGAATTATCTATTGGGGGTAATGTTGTTTTCTTGTTTGCAAACTTGCTTTCCGTTCCGATAGTAAGCCATCGTGTTTCAAATTCATCTTTGGTCATTCCAAGTCCGTCATCTCTTAAAACAATCAGATTGTCTTTTCTTAAGAAATCAATATCAAACTTATCCGCATATGCATCATGAGCATTCTTTATTAACTCATTAATTGCGGTCGGTATACCTGCAATTTGCTGTCTTCCGAGCAAATCTAATGCTCTTGCTCGTGTTTTAAACTGTGCCATCAGGTAAACTATTTATTATTGACAATCCAACTCTTTTTGCATATTCCGGCGGAACAGCATTACCTATCAGTTTTGCCGTAGCGGCAATGCTTGTTGTCTTAAAGATATAATCTTTAGGGAAAGTTTGCAGAGTGGCTCCTTCTCGTAAAGAAATAGCTCGATCTTCTTGCGGATGGGCGAATCTACCATTTGATATGCTAAAAAATTTCGTCGTTATGGTTGATGCCGGTTTATCCCAAAACATCCTACCGTATGTATCTTTGAAGCTATCATCTTTCCCTATAAAACATTTCAATTGAAGATACGGATTGTCTTTCCATGCAAACCGATCTCCTCCATTATGAGGTGTTACAGCCAACCTTTCCAAGCAAATTGACTGTAATCCTGCCGCAGTATGGTTAAAGTCAGTTGTGTCTTTATGACCTGCATTTATTCTCTTAAAGCCGTTGCTTTCCCCGATAAACATGGACAATAAAGCTTGCTTTTCATCTGCTTTTGGCAGACTTATGTTATCACTTACTCGTGATGCGATAAGAGAAAATCGTTTTCTCGATTGGGGAACGCCATAATAACTTAAATCAACAACATTTTCACAGATTTTGTAATTCTTCTTTGTAAGAAACTTTAAAAAATCAGGGAGAATGCTTTTTTCATTTGTCTTAAGTCCGGGAACATTTTCAACGACAACAAACCCCGGATTATAATAATCAATAAATCTTGAAAAATTACGAAGTAAGTCTTTTGATTTCTTCGATTTCTCTTTATCCGTATTTATTATACTATAAAATTGACATGGGCTACAACCGACAAGGATTAAGTAATCATCATTTTTTTGGATCCCCATTTTTTTTTCAAAATAATTGCTTCTTAACTTTTTAATATCCGATAATATAAATTTTGCTCCCGGATTATTCAGTTCGTATGTATTTTGGGCATCCTTGTCAAAATCAACACCAGCAATAACATCAATACCTGCTTGACGAAGACCGCACGTCATACCGCCCCCACCGCAGAAGAAATCTATTGCCTTATATTTTGCTTCCATATACTTACTCCTTAGTTTTTGTAGAAACCAATAAATCTTTTACATCAACATCAAGCATGTTCGCTATTTCAATAAACGTTTCTATTGTTGGCTGTTTTTCGTTAGTGCACCATCGGGAAACAGTTGATTCTGTTTTCCTCAATTGTGCTGCCAGCCATTTGTTGGTCAATCTTTTCTCTGCAAGAATAACCTTAATCCGATTTATTGCTTTTTCAGACATATTTATTGTTCTAGCGTGCAAATTTATTGTTTCTTTTTCACCTGTGCAACTGTCATATAGATAACTTATCAACACTTAGATACTTACATGCTTCGCTCCATTAGTATAACCTGATCAGCTTTATAGTTTGCAAACATGCTCCTCCAACCACCTCAACACCTCAGATTCTTTATACAGTATCTTCCCCTTTATCTGAATAAACGGGATTTTTCCCGTATCCCGCCAATCCTGCAAGGTTCGAGACGAGATTTGAAGCATTTGGCAAACATTTCGGTTTGACAGGAATTTTTCTCCGTTCAGGTGTGGAGCTCGGTTTTTAAGGGCTTGCCGAATGGTGTCCAACAAGTCATCCAGAGCCGAGAAGAACGAATTTATTTCCGTTGATTTTCTATCTAACATCTCCATTGTTGCACTTTTTAGTTCCGCATATAGTCGCCCAATGTGGAAATGGTTAGTATATCCAGTTTAGCATCGTGGCTGATAGCCGTCCGTTTTAGGTCGTATTTGATAAAGAATCCGTCTTCATCTTCCTGTATCTCGTAAGTGGCTGGGCTTGCCTGTTTGCTTGTTTCGTTCATGTGGATGACGCTAAGCAAATAGCCGTCTCCATTTCGGTATATGATAACTGTCGGATTCAGGTTGATACTCTCCCAACTGCCGACCAAACTATCTAAAAAGTTGTATCTCTTTGTTTTCATTGTTGTTCTTTGCTGATTTGTGACTGACTGATTAAATTCTCAATATCCGATACCCGGTAATAACATTTACGCCCAATCTGTGAATATGGCAGAATGCCATTGTCCCTGTAAGATTGTAACGTTCGCTTTGATGTTTGCAGAAGTCCGCAAACATCATCGTTGCCTAACCATTTTTCTTTATCCTGATTCTCCCTGCATAGATTTCTTACCTGTCGGGAAAAATCCTCAAAACGTTGCTTTACCTGTTCATACGTTTTCTTTTCTATTGCTATTATTTCCATCTTACTATATTTTAGTTGATTACTCCCTTATAAATTTCATATAGTCGAAAACGCTAGCTTCATTGCCAGAGATAAACTGTCTGTCATCCTCAACTCTATTCAGGATAGCCATCGCTCGTTCTTCTGCCCCATGAATCTGTTTGGTAAATTGATTATAAATATCAGCACCCTCAATTTTAGGTATAATATGAGCAACTTGCGTTTCCTCTTCTTTCGTAATAGGATTACCTTTCAGTGTCCTAACTACCAATTCAAATTCGTCAAGGCTTGTTCCCGAACTGAATTGCGACCGTTCCTTTTCTGTTAGAACCGGAATTTCTTCTTCGTCCAAATAGTTGTCAGTATCAACGTCTGAAAGTTCTTTTCTCTCCAATGGGATAGACATAAAAGGCTTATTTTCTTCTATCATCTTGGATTGTTGCAGCACCAGTTCTTTCAGTTCGGCAATTTCTTTTTTTAGTGGGTCTTCGGGTTTTATTGGTTCCGGTTGTGTCTGCTTAGAGATGCTATTCTCTTTCAGTTTGAATTTCGATTTTCCGATAATATCCGGTATAGGATCTTTGCATGAAGCCTCTTTCTTGCTATCTTCTTTCCTTGATTGATACTTCTTATCAAACCAGTCTTTAAAGATATTCCAAAGGTTCAGGCATGCCATGAAAAAACATGCCGTCGCCAATAGAATTGCTTTTATCTTTTCTGCTTCCATATTTACAGATTGATTGTTTTGATAATCTCCTCAACTAACAAATCCAAATTGCTGCCATTTAGCAATGGTTTATCAGGAGGGAATATTGTTGAGAGGAACAGATAATCATTTCCTTCAATGGATTGTTCCCTGTCATAACGGACACTTTGCGGGATGCGGCTCTCCATAATGGAAATACCTAATCCTAAAATAGCTTCTTCGTAATAATTGAATAGCTCTTTTCTCTCCCGATTTGTTACTCTGTTCCAGAACGGATAGATACCCTTCAATCTAACTTGCGGATTCATGGTTATCATCTCGTTAATAGAAATGATAAATGGTAGGGTGCTTTCCATATTAATTCGAGAAGTGGTTATCGGAACAAACAGATAATCCATCAGGAAGAATATCTCGACCACATTTTCATTGTTTACCGTTCCCGGCAAGTCGAATAATACTACATCGTATTCTTCCGATTCGTTTTCCCAAAATGCTTTTGCCCTTATCAAGGCTTGTTCCGGTTCGGTCGGAACGATAGGATAAGTAGGTTTACCTAATTTCGTGAACAGGGCTTCCGCTTTCCTTTGATAA
The DNA here is from genome assembly GCF_010501095.1 of Dysgonomonas sp. 520. Classification (GTDB taxonomy): domain Bacteria; phylum Bacteroidota; class Bacteroidia; order Bacteroidales; family Dysgonomonadaceae; genus QVMP01. Next base: position 141,889 of record NZ_QVMP01000002.1, read on the forward strand.
AAAGCATTAGTTTGTAATTGTTCCGCTTCCCGCTTCCGCATCTTCTGGATACTCCATTGTGGGAAGTCGCAATCTATTACAGCCACATTATAGTTTTTCAGATAATGTAGATAACTGGCTACTAAAGTTGTGAAGACGGATTTGCCTGCTCCTCCTTTTTGTGTACAGAAAGAAATATACACAGGTCTTGCTTGTTTTTGATTCTCTGAATTGCTCATGATGCTTTTTTTAGTTTATACTGTTTCTGAAATGAATTACTTACCGCTCCTTTTTATGGGCCTTTTGATGTTCTCTTCGTAGATACGATTGATTTCATCTTCATAGAGTTCGATATGATGGCTGATGATGTTATCAACCAATCCGCTGACGCTAATCCGTTCATTGCGTATTGAGCGGACAAGGGTTTGAAGAACTTCGTAGTTGTCTTTGCCGATATACAATCCCTGCCGATTACGAAGTTCATTACGGGAAAGAAATACCGATTCATAATCAACCGATTGTCCCCTCTTCTTTTTGGGCGGTTCTTTTGTTTTTTCTTCAATGGAGATTTCCGGTTCTGCGTTCGTTTTGTTTCCGGCAACTTCCAACTGATTTTCTGCCTGTGTGGATTTAGGCATTTCTTCATTGCTGCCTGCAACCGCGACTTGACGGATAAATGCACTTGTGTCTATCTTCACACCTGCTTTTTTGCTTACTTGATTATCTTCTTCCATATATGAATGATTTTATGATTACCCACATTTATACAATTCTTCTTTTATTCATTAAATCAGCTATTCAGGTATCTGTTTCTGATTACTTGAACATTTGCACATCTGTCTATCTGCATACTTATCGCCAAATAGGCAAACAGACAATTTTTCTTATATCCTGACTTGCATTTTTGCTTTCATTCCACAAAGAAAACGATAAAAGAAAGCTGATTTTGGAATCGAGTTTAAGTGGCACTGACTGACCGTTTCTGCCCGCTTATTCTGTTGTGTATAAGCGAAGTTCATCCCCTATCTTTGTCCAGCGGGAGTGAAAAGCCGGGAGTTATCTATGATTTAAAACTCCCGATAAATGAGTAACCGTTCCGGCTCCTATTAATGTCCGCCAATGCCGGCGGATTTTATTGTCGTCAGACAATAGCAAGAAGTGTTTTTGTCAGCAGAAAATTGCATTTTCTTATCTTCCAAAAACATTTCTTGCCCAAACCTAAAGTTTGGGGGCGGTTCTCCCAAGTCGAACCTTTTAAAGAATAAACTCAAAATTTAATGAACATGGAACATGTTAATAATGGAGCCGGACGGCTCAAAAAGAAAAGAGGGCGTAAGCCTAAAGCGGACAAGCAGGCTTACCGCTATATGATACGCCTGAACAACAAGGATAACGAACGGTTTCTATCCTTATTCCATAAGTCAGGACATAAAAGTAAGTCCCGGTTTATTGCAGATTGTGTACTGAATAATCCGGTAAAAATCGTTTCGATAGATGAATCTGCTATGAATTTTGCGATGTTGTTGTCCCATTTTTTTGCACAGTTTCGGGCGATAAAGACCAATTATAACCAAGCCTTTCAAGTCTTGATTCGGAATTTAGGAGAAGAAAAAGCGCGTTCAATGATGAAAATTATCGAGAAACCAACACTGGATTTTATCCTGATAAAAGGTCAAATAGAAGATATATACACTCAAATCAGAGAAAGATGCTTGCCAAAATAAGTTCGGGTAAATCAGTATTTGGGGTATTAGCCTATAACAAAATCAAGGTGGAAGACAATCAGGCAGATGTATTGTACAGCCAGAAGATGTTTAACTCTCCTGACGGAAAATTTTCCATCCATGATTGTATGGATTCGTTTTATCCTTATCTGGCGATGAACAATAGAACTGAAAAGATTGTATTCCATGCTTCGCTCAATCCTGATCCAAAAGATAAACTATCGGATGAGCAGTTATCAGAGATAGCTCAGAGCTATATGGAAAAACTCGGATATGGGAACCAACCTTATATTGTTTTTAAACATTCGGACATAGACCGGACACACGCACATCTTGTATCATTGAGGGTTGATGAAGCCGGCAGGAAGATAAGCGATAGTTATGAAGTAGCACGTTCCATGAAAATATGCAAGGAACTGGAACAGGAGTTTAATCTTGTTCCGTTGAAGAAAGGACAGCGTGAAAATGATACCCCGACAAAGAAGATAGACTACAAAACCGGAGATATAAAACATCAGATGGGTAATATAGCTAAATCGGTAATGAGTCATTTCTATTTTCAGTCATTCGGGGAATACCGGACACTATTGGAGCAGTTCAATGTAACGGTGGAAGAAGTAAAAGGCGAATATAAAGGCAAACCGTATCAAGGGCTGATTTATTCCGTAATAGATGACAAAGGAGATAAAATCGGTGTGCCGGTTAAATCCTCCAAGTTTGGCAAATCAGTCGGCTATGATGCAATGCAAAAGTATTTTGAACACTCCAAATCAGCTATCGAGAAAAACAGGGTAAGGGAAAACCTTCGTCCGGTAATTGCCAAAGCGATGAAAGAAGCCAATAATGTAGATGATTTTAAGTTGCTGTTGAAAGAGAAAAATATCGGTGTCATTTTCCGGCAAAACGAACAAGGACGTATTTATGGAGTTACATTTATTGACTACCGGAATCAGGTTATTCTTAACGGTTCACGTTTAGGAAAAGAGTTTTCTGCCAATCAGTTTCAGAATTTATTCAAAGACTCTCTAGTGAAAGAAGAAAGACCGGAACAACAAGCCAGTCACAAACTCCAACCGGAAAAGTCATCTTCGCCATCCCTAAATATGTCTGGTGCCACGGATGCTGCTTCAAGTCTGTTCGGCATCTTCGATATAGAGCCACAAGGTGAGAATTATGAAGACATCGCTTTTGCTAAAGAAAAAGAATATGAAGAAAAGCAGCGACAACGGAAAGCGAAAAAAAGAAAACCGGGTAGGCAGATATAAACTCATCAATGAAATATCCAAGATTAGGATTTAAAATGAAATATTTTCCTTTTCAAAGTCCCCCAAGGGGTTGGTGAGGGGACGTTCGAAAAGAAAAATATTTGTTAGAGAGAGTTCTGTGTGGAACTTAGGTGCTTTTACTGGAATCCGCCTGCTTTTCAAATTCCTGCCAAGTCTGGAAATCCATGTGGCTACGGACAAATTCCCGTACATCGGAAGTGCGGTAGTAGGTTTTGTGAGCGATCATGAAATAGGGTAATTTCTTACTTGTCCTATATCGTTGGAGCGTTCTATACGATACTTTCAGGAGAAATGCCAAGTCTTGGTTATCCAACAGTTTCTCCTCTTCGCTGAACACTTCACTTGTATTTATCAGTGATTTTAAGTCCTGACCGATTTCATTCAATTTCTTGGATAGCCTTTCCATCCATTTTTCAAAATCTTCGTTATTGATATACATGATTTTACTTGTTTTGAAATTAATAACTCAATTAATTCCAATGCATTGGTATGACAAAGCTCGGACATTTTCGGACAAGGAAATAGGGGAGTAGATCATCTACTCCCCTATAAATTATTTGTATCAAGCTGATTGTTAGTTGATAACAAAAGTGTTAAAATCAAGATTTATATCCTTTATCACTGCTTTTCTTGTGAATAAGGCTCTTAAGTTTATCTAAAAATCCGGTACGTTTAGCAGGCAGTCTTTGTAAAACCTCTTCCTCTTTTTTATAGGTATCACTAATTCGGAAGTTTAGAAAACGTTCAAACCTATTAGTCAGGCGATTTAAAGAAACGCTTTTCCCATCAGATGTTTTTATTCCTGCAAGATAAAAGAGTCCTACGATAACCTCCATAATATCAACATAGGAAATGATATCCGTATCCAAATATAAATCTGATGTTGAAGTATTGTTCTTTGTACTAAAGAATTTCGGATACATCATGTGCTTATCTAACAAAGACAATTCAGAATCTACATAGTTAATACTCTTTTGGATATACATTTTCTTAACCACATTTTTCCCCCTGCTCGTGTTGATAAAAGGTTTGTAAAGCTACTAACTCAATACGAGTATTATTCAGCATTCGAAAGATTTCCGAATAATCTTGTTCGGATTTGCTGACTGTTCTTAGCTTTTCTACGAAGTCCCCATAGGCAGTTTGCATTTCTTTGTTTGTGACTTGTGTAGGGTCAGACAATAAGCTGATTAACCTCTCTCTTAATAAATCATTCATAGACATAAATTTTAATTGTGGATATTATAATCAGACCGAAGTCCTATTTTATGCTGAATGATTTTAGTGGCGGCACTTTTGTATGGGACAATTAAAAGTATATTTTCCAACTGATGCTCGGAACTATTGGAGCACTTCTTTTCTTTTCGACAGAATTTGTTTCAAGATTATAGACGTAACCTGTTTGTCTGAATCCGGTAGCATTAAGAATCATAAAAGAAAATTCATGGGCTATTTTCTTCTTATTTATACGATAGCGTAATGTCAAGTCAGAAGTAAATGAATTCGGTAGTCTTAAGCTATATGCTTGCGCATCTATTTGCTCTACTCCTTGATTATGTTCGGATTCGTCATAGTCTATCGGTGTATATCTGTATCCACCTTGATAGGTTAGTCTGATATTTGCACTGAATGTTTTATGTCTATTCTTTCCAAAAGTCCATTCTTTTCCGGCCAATGCGTTGAGTATAAACCGTTGATCCATTCTTGTGTTTCGCCATACTTTGTCTCCTCCTAAATATTCAGACTTAAACAAAGAACCTGTAAATAGTCCATACCAGCCATCTTTTAGATAACGTTCAAGAGTAATATCAACGCCATAATTTCGACCTTTACCTTTATTTACCAATCGTTTATCCAAGCCATAAGCATTATAATTCAAGATTGAAAATGAAGTTCCGGCTTCTACGGGAACATCATATAAGTATTGATAATAGGGTTCTATTTTTAGGAATAGCTGATCGGATAGTTTTTTACTATAAGATAATGAAAAATGATGTGCTTTGCTGAAATCTAATTTTTTATTAACAAGCTCATCTCCTGTTTCGGGAGTTTTTACATAATAATAGTCTAATCTTTCTCTTGTGCTATTAAGTCCATAAGCAAAAGCTAACGATTGTTGTTTAGGTAGTTGCCATTTAATACTTGCCCGCGGTTCTAATGTCCAGTTATTATTGAGGGTAAATACTTGCCCGGTTAATCCGATACTGGCTTCCCAGTTGGGGCTTATCCTAAATACCGAATTTGTAAAGACAGATAGAGCATGATCTGAGCCATCTCCTTTTGCAATTTGGCGCATGGGCTCGCATAGACCAGGTTTATCACTTGTATTAAAATCAAGATTGTAGCTCAGTCTTGTAAGTGTAAAACCAGTTCTATTCGTATGGTTCCCTCTAAATTTTTTATTGAGATAAGAGCTTAATATGATGTCGGTATGACTGTGTCGCACATCTGCCATTCGATGATAGTTAAAGTCTTTGTCTACTTGGTCGATTATGCCATGAACTTTTGAATAGGTAGTAGCCAACGATGATTTCAGATAGGTATTGTCATTGATGTAGATTTTATGTCCAAGACCGAACATCCCTTTGGTAAACTTATTATTTGATCTTTGTTTGTCTGATGTATACTCCCATTTTGTAGAATCTTCCTCTTCTTTTTGTAAAACCTTATCCAACAAGCCTAATCCCCAAAGAGTAAACGTACCCGCTCTTTTGGTGGGAAAATTTAGTTTGAATGCTAAGTCTTGATAATCCAATCCTTCATCTGTTCCACTTACTGCATCTGATATGCCGGAAAAAGAATATCTATAATTGAATAAATAGGAACTATTATGCTTTTTACTGATTGGGCCTTCTGATGCTAAATCTAATCCCCAAACTCCTACCTGAAAGGCATGTTCATATTTGTCTGTGTTGCCATTTCGCATTGACATATCAAATACACCTCCTAACGCATTTGTATACTCGGATGGAAAGGCTCCATTGTAAAAGTCCGAGTTACCCAACACATTAGAACTTAATCCTGTTAGTAATCCTCCCCCTAAACCTGTCATATCAGCGTAATGCGTAGGATTCGGGATTTCTACATCTTCCATTCGCCATTGAGTAAACTGGGGGCTATTACCTCTAATAACAAGTGCATTGGAGTTGATTCCTCCCGAAACTCCGGCAAAAGAAGAAACTAAGCGTGCAGGATCGTCAAATCCTCCGGCAAAACGGCTCGCTTCTTCTACAGTTAACATTCTACCTCCTGTAAGAACCATCTTATTTACAGTGGAACTTTTGTCGATATTCGGACGAACAACAACTTCTTCTAATAAAAGAGCATTTTCTTTTAAGGAGATTTTCAGATATACTTCTTTCGCCGAAGTAACAACCACTTCTCCAATTATTCGAGGCTCGTATCCCATAAATGTTGTTTGTATATCATACCGTCCGATAGGTACATTGCGGATGATAAAGTACCCTAAACTATCGGTGATCGCTCCTAAATTATTGCCGTTCACAATGCTTACATTTGCAAAAGCTATTGGTTGCTCGGAGGATTCATCTATCACAACCCCTTTTATCGTTTGTGTTAATGGTTTCTTTTCCTGTGGTTTTTCTTTCTCTTTTAATGGGGAAACAATGATATGATATCCTTTAATTTGATAATCATGATTTGTGCCTTTCAGAGTTTGTTTTAAGGCCTTATCTATATCCATATCTTTGAAAGATAAGGAGATTCTTTTCTTTAAGTCCAACGTGGATTGCTCATAGGCAATACTGTACCCTGTTTGTTTTTCAATCTGGGAAAAAGCATCTTTCAAGGAGATGTTTTTATTTTGTATCGTAATCTTCTTATCTGAATTCTGGGCTGCAATGCTCGAACACAGAATAAAGAGTGAAAATATGAAAATGGTGATTCTATATTGCTTATTATCTATTTTTATTCGTTTCATTATATTACTTTTGTATTGTTGATACTTCATTTACTATTCGGTTTATGAGTTTTGACATTTCAGAACCGGGGAGAGGGTCTCAAGCTACTTCCCGGTTCTTTTTATTTCATAGGCATCTCATTGTTTACTTGTTAATATTATATTTCTTCCTTGCCGGAGGTAGGTAAAACCAACAACCTCTTGTAATATGTTCAATACTTCTTCAGGAGTTTCATTTCTCAGAAACTTGACAGTATATAATTTCGATGCCGGAATTGCCGTATTGTTTGTAATAGATATATCAAAACGTCTTTCCAGTGCCAGCAAAATATCTTTTAGTGAAGAGTCGTTAAATACTAACTGACCCGATAGCCAGCTATCTGTTTCATCCGATGAGACTTCTACAATATCTATGGAAGAAGTACTCCTGTCGTAACTTAATTGTTCGTTCGGTTTAAGTATATGAGATTCATTATTCGTACTGACTTCAACTTTACCGCTTGTCAATGTCGTTATTATCTTTTCATCGTTAACATAAGCTTTCACGTTGAACTTTGTACCCAAAACTTTTACGGATATTTTCTCGGTTTGAACAACAAATGGTTTCTGTTCATTCCGTTTTACAGAGAAATAAGCTTCTCCATCCAGATATATACTTCGTTCATCTCCCTTGAACTTTTTTGGATATTTTATAGTAGTACCCGCATTAAGCCATATTTCAGAACTGTCGGGTAAGAACAAATGCTTGTTTTCTCCGTATGCTACTTTTATTTCTATGAGATTACTTCGGATAGATTGATAATATAAATATCCGCCTGCCAAAATAAATAAAGGAAGAAGTACGGCTGCAATGCGGCGTATTTTCTTATAAAGTGGAATTGTTGGAGCCTGTCTGCTATATCCGATTCTTTCATTAACTCTATTAAGGGCGGTGTATGTTTCCGAATTTTCCGATTCCTCTAATTCATCCCAATATTCAAGGGATGCTCGTTCTTTTTCTTCTATATTATCTTCTTTGATAATCCATTTCTGAACTCTCTCTTCTGTCTCGGGTAAGAAACGACCGGATAGGTATTTTTTAATGATTTTCGAAACGTCCTTTTTCTTCATTTTGCTGTCCTTTTACTATATATACAATCAAGTATCCAAAAACTCAGTGAGATAATGAGATTTTTCACTCTTTTTCCAATATATAACCGTTTCGGTAATTATAGACCACCTTGTTTTCTCTGTCAAACACATATCCATTTCGATAAGTGTAAACCACTTCTCGGTTTTTGTCCAATACATAACCATTGGCATAGTTATATATTACCTGTCCTTGTTTATCAAGCACATAACCGCTCGCATATGTGGAAACAATATCCTGCATCATACCGGAAGAAATAGTCCTGCATCCAGACAGGCTACATGCCAATAATAAAAAAATAATAATTCGTTTCATGTCATATAACTTTATGAGTTCTATTTACCAAATCGTGAACTATCGACCTCTTTATGTTTCTTCTCCTTAAAGCCCCCAAATTTGTAAGTGAAAGATATGGAAATTCTTCTTGAGTCCGGAACCATACGCATCTGTAGGTTTTGTGTTTTATAATTCAGATTAAGATCTTTAGGAGTCCACGAATTAAATATATCATTCGCCTTTAAGAACAATTCAGCTTTGTCATTGGTAAAAGTCCATTTTATTCCCGCATCTACACTATACATACTACTGATAGTCATTGGACCCTGAATATTCCGAGTAATACATGAACCTGATAATTCAGCTTTGATATTCGGTTTTGATGAGATATTGAATGTATTATCGATGTTGGCATAGAAGGCAAAGTTGTCTTTATCAAAACTGATATCATGATAATGTTTACTTTTCATTTTGTCGTAATAACCGTTTACGGTCAGTCTGGAATCTATAAAAGAACCTATTTTAAGCGGAACCATTATATTTAGTCCTAACTTGGCAGCATAGTCAAAGTTCAGAGTTTTGTAAATCAACACTAATTTATCGGGAGATTGATAAGGGAGCTGATTGAAATTTTTATCTGCATAGTTTGCATATAATGTGAAAATATACTTGCTCTTTAAGATATAATTTAACTGAGAGGAATAAAGTCTGGATGGTTTTAAAGTGCTGTTACCTTGTATTTCCGTATATCCGCTAAGGTAAGAAACCGCATCTTGCATTTCCCAATAGCTGGGATAGGCTTTATCGGAAGAAACGGATAATTGGAAAATATGGCTGGGACTATTGGTATATGTCACTTCCATCCTCGGGAATAAACTCCAAAAATCAATTTCTTTATGCTTGTAATATTCACCTGTTAAAGAAGTATTTATAGAGAGTTTGTCCGAAAAGCTTTTTGAAAAGCCAGCATACAGGTCATAAACATATTCATTTAGTTTACTGCTACTGTTGGAACTCGACCAGTCGTGACTACTCAATGAGTGGTATATTTGGGAACTTTTATCGGATGCAAAGCTAAACTTGCCACCATAATTAAGTATCCAATCTTTTCCCAGATTATGGTTTTGATCGGCATAAAACGAAAAACGACGAATGTCTTGTTTGGCTACGGCATTGAAGACATCTTCTTTTCCGGGTTTGTTTTCCTGATAATATTGCGTTGTATGATTTTTGTAGGATGTAAAATCAATACCTGTAGTAAGCCCGAACCCTGACGTATAATCAAGTGCAAGGTTGTGCATTTGTATGGGTTTATCCGTCCTTTTTCTATTTTCTGAATCCGAATAGATTCCTTTAGAAGAAGTGAAAGGATGTGACCACTGCTGAATCTGTGAAGTATATGTAAAGCTGATCTTATCTTTTTCGTTCAGGAACCAGTCATTACCTAAACGGATGGTGTGGATAGGTGTCCGAGTGTGCCCTCTATCGAATTGCTCTATATCATATATTTTACCATTGTAATGATGATGCGAGAATACGTCTTCTCCCGTTCGTTCGCGATGGTAACCAAATGAGTACATAAAATCTGTGAATGTTTTAGGAGTACTATACACTACTGTTGCTCCTCCCTGATAATTTGCATAATGCCCCTGATTATATAGTTTATTGATTTGTCCCTGCAATTGGGGAGTATCAGAAACGCCACTTTTAAGAACGAGATTGATTACTGCCCCTCGTATATGGTATTGGGGTGGTGCGCTATACATTATTTCTGCCTGTTCAACACGTTCTTTCGGCATATTTTTCAACAAATCTTTAAGCTGGTTTTCACCCATATTCGTTACCTTGCCATTGATCACAACCGTTACCCCATTTGCACCCGCAAGTTCTATATTTCCTCTTTGTTCATGGACTCCGGGAAGTTCCAAAACAGCCTCGTAAGCGCTACTTGCCATTTTATTCCTCAGTAAAGTTTGTATATCATAAGTCATTCTGCCATCAATAACTCTAACAATGGGGCGTTCTCCTTTAACTACCACTTCTGACAACATTTGACTTTTTTCATCCAATTGTATATTCTCTACCTCCGACACATCATAACTATTTTGATAAGTTTCATACATAAGATGTTGAATAATTAAGAAGAAAGGCATTACTTCTGCTTTTACCTTAAAAATGCCCAATGAATCAGTATACGTAGAATTTACGTAGGATGAATCTATGGTTTGGATTACAACAGTGGCAAATTCAATCGGATTATTGTTTTTATCCGTAATTTTCCCGGTTATTTCTTGTGCTTGTACAGATACAACACACAATAGTAATAAAGTAGTTAGCCTAACTTTCATACAAATAGAATCTATGTTTTGTATATATACAACTGAGTTGATAAATTCTCAGTGAAAAAAATGGATTATTTTATAGAAAAGTGAAAAGAAAGGATGAAATTGCTTTCCGAATCTCTTTCAGAGCAAGACTTAGTTGGCTTTCTACATTTCTTTTAGTAGTGTTCAACTTCTCTGCTATTTCAGTATTAGTGAACCCTTCATTCCGGCTTAAGATATAGATTCGCTTTCTTTGCTCTGGCATTTTATCGACAAGATCGTCTATCAGTAGACCTAATTCTTTTGCTATAAGTTCTTCTTCTGATGTAGAACTATGTTCAGTATACTGAACATTACTTAAATAAGTATTGTGTAAATATTTGTGTTTGAGAAAATTGATTGCAGCGTTGCGGGCAATGGTATGTAGATAGAAGCCAAACGATTTCGTGGTATTTATATTTCTTCTATTCTCCCATAGGCTTACAAAGAGGTCTTCTGCTAATTCTTCCGCATCAGACTCTGATTTGAGATATCCAAATATAAAAGCTTTTGTTTTATTGTAATAAGCAATAAAGACCTTTTCGAAGGCTTTATGGTCTCCGTCTTTTAATGCCTGAAGTGTCTTTATATCAATACGATTGTTATTCTTCATCTGTCAACATCTCATGTCAAGAACAAAGTAAGCTATTTTTTATCGGATTGGAATAATTTTTAAGAATCTTATGATTTTAGAACTATTTTCGTTATCTCTACCACTGAGAGTTGTTTGAATTGATAGTAAAACGAACCGAATAAGTTATCTCTATTCAAGATTATTATTCTCCTTACTTATAATTTGTAAACACCTTTAAAATAGCCAAAAATGCAATTACATTTCTGTAAAAATCTATGCAAAAAAATAAGGTCGTAACAATCGACCTTAAAACTACATTTATTTCCTCTGTTTATAATACTTAGCCAAGCTATCCAGTTCTCCCCTTACCTTATTCACTTCTGTGAATATTTTTTGATTCAGAACTTTCGCATAAATCTGTGTGGTAGTGATGTTTGTATGTCCTAACATCTTCGAAACGCTTTCGATAGAAACGCCCTTGGTCAGCATAATTGTACCAAAGCTGTGGCGGCCACAATGTGTTGTAAGCCTTTTGTTTATGCCGCATAAAGAAGCGATTTCCTTCAGATAGCAGCTGGTTAGAGATTATCAGCTCTTTATCAATTAATTACAGAGCGCGAATTTGGGAGAGGTAACGATTTGGTAACCGTTCTTTTGACAGCCGTTTGCATTATTTTTTGCTTCTGCCGAATAACTCACAAACAAATATATTACATTTTTTTATATCTGAGGTTCTACACATCCACTTTTCGTCGTGCCTTCGAAAAACATAAAGACTACACTCCTGGCAAATATCGAAAAAGACATCAATAACCAAACATCTATCAACTTCCGCATTCTCGAAATTTATCTTAAATGGCAAGCCTTTTTTACTGTTTGGAAAGGCGGATTTCCATTTCGAAAAACGTGTTTTCAAGCGCCGGCGAAAGAATATATTTTCGTCAACGATTTTTCGTCAGAGTGTGTGCGACCGTGAAACGCCAAATATAATACAGTATAGTTTTAATAAAAATCCTCAACCGAAAAACGCTTGGAAACCCCAGTGATACAGTTCTCTGCTTAGGCGCTCCATTCATCGCAAGATATCCGAAAAATTAACAACAGCCGCCTTATACCCTAAATGCTTAAGGGGTACATACATCAAATCGAAATGAATACCCTCCAACAAAAGATCAGTAGAGACCAATACTTTTTCCTTGCTTAACTTCGAAATTAAGATTTTCGTATATCAACCTTGAACCGTAGTAATGAGTGATGTTGTTACACTTGATAATAGTACTCATAAGTAACTCTTTATATAAGAAAAATCTTATCGCACATCTTCACCAATAAGATAACAGGCAAAGACACAAATTAATATAAACTAATTTTGTATGTTTTATGATTAGTGTCCCGTTGAAATCGGGACGAATTAAAAATTAAATAAATTTGGCTCGTTAAGCCTGAAATGTTCTTTGTCATTTTGAAATCTAGTTTTGTTGAACAGGTCTCGAAGATTAGTTTTATCGGTCAATGATATGCTTAATATCTGCAAGACTTCGTAGGTAGTTCTACCAAGTTGCATGTCTTTCTGAACAATGGCAACAAGGCAGTAACAACATATAGCGGCATAGATTTGTATTCTTACGGCATTTTCGGTAGTGCCCCAAAACTTTTTGATTTTAAGGTGCTGCTTTAGCCATTTGAAGAAAAACTCTACTAGCCAGCGATTTTTGTAAAGTTCAGCGACTTGTAGAGAGGAAATATGCATTGTGTTAGTTAAGAAAACAAACTCACGCTTTTGTTCTTCGTCCCAATACTTCACGAGTCGAAGCTGCTTAGGATAATACTTCTTAGAGTTGACACCAGTAAACCTGACAGTCATATCCGAAAGCACATTCTTTGGTAGTCTTCGCTTCCATTTGATGGGTTTGTATTGGAGATTTGACTTTGCCCTAATAACGAAGTAAGCTCCTGTCTGGTCTATCCGATATAGCATCTTAAAGTGATTGTATGCTTTGTCAAATATGTAGTAAGATCCTGATTCTCAAGAAATTTCTTTCATTACTTTTGAATCGTGTACAGAAGCTTCGGTAATGTGAAAGAATGTGGGTATCTGCGTTTCAATATCATATAATGTATGTACTTTGACTCCACCTTTCTTCTTACGAAACTTTGCCCACCAAAAGACAGAGAGACACAAGTCGATCGTTGTTGAATCAAATGCATAGACGTTTCCATCAAGCTCAAAGATGTCTGCGACTCGCTTCTCTCGTACTTCTTTTACGAGAGAGTAAGCAAACTCTTCAAAAATGCGACAATCTCTATCTTGATTGGCTCTTGCCAGATTGGATTTGGATACGTTTCTGCCCATCCCCAAGTGATAACATTTGGTGTGATGAGTGTCAAGCGCAACAATTAAATCACGCAAACTTTCTCGATTGGAAAGTTGTCTAAACATCAAAGCAAGCAGTTGATTCCAACAAGTGAAAGACTTCACATAGCGGTTGCCTTGGTATTTGTTTACAATACGTCGGAACTTATCCTCATTCAAAAAAGAAACCAATTGAGCAAAAACATATTTCTCTTTATTCATTGCAGTTACATAATGAACTGCAAAGTTAGAAATTGAAATCGTCGCGCTCGAAAATTGCTTGTAACTAACTAAATTTCAAATATTTCAAAGAGATGTTTTGGATTTTAACGGGACAGAAATGATGTCTTATCGTTCATTTATCCTTCACACAGCGTCTTTGTACGAGATTTTGAAGTCACGATTCATCAACCTGATAAAAAATAATAAAAAAACGACCAGACTGACCCAAAGATATTTGCAGAGAAAAGAAAAGAATATCACAAATTCTTTATCTTTGACAAAAAACGAAAAGGCTCATGTCTAAAAAGCTTATATTGCTATTAACCTTATTTTCCTTTATGTCAGCATGTTTCTGTTCGACAGACAACGATGTAGACTCTCTGTTAAAGAAGTTAGATGTGATAATAGATAAGCGTAAGATATATTCCGATAGGAAAGAGTCGAAAATAGACGAAATAAACAATCTACTCTCAACAACTGTTGAAGACCAATTACGTTTCGACCTTTACGGGAATTTATTCAGAGAATACAGCAATTATCAAACAGATTTTGCGCATAAAGCTGCACTGAAGAGAATAGAAATTGCAAAAAAAATAGACCAGCCGCATGAGATTGCCGTATCGCAAATGAATATGGCTGAAGTACTCAAAACAGCAGGAATGTTTAAAGAAACACTCGACATTCTGGAAGATTTGAGGACAGACGGCCTTTACAAGGAGGATCTCAAATACTACTACCATCTCTATCATTCCCTATATTTGTTGATGATAGATTATTCTCTATCTGAGAACGAACGGACGAAATATAAAGAACTGGCTTTTAATTACAAAGACTCTATCCTTTTGGTTTCAAAGTTGGAAGGATTTAGTTACTACACAATCCAGAGTGGAAAAAAAATAAGTCAGGGAAAATTCGACGAGGCATTGGCTTTGGCTCAAAAAAGTGAAGCCATGGCATCGGCTGCCGACTATAACGAGGGTATAATAAACCATGTATTATCTGCAATATATCACCATAAAGGTGATTCGCAAAAAGAAAAATACTACCTCACAAAATCGGCTATTGCCGATCTACAGTCGGGTGTTAAAGAATACATTTCGCTACACAGCCTAGCTTTGATCTTGTATAATGAAGGGGATTTAGACAGAGCATATCTTTATGTAAAGTGCGCCATGGAAGACGCAATATTTTGCAATGCACCACTAAGAACACTAGAAGTTTCGCGAATGCTCCCCATCATCAACTCTACCTACGATGCAAAAATGCAAAGTGAGCAGAAAAGGCTGTATGGGATACTGATCGTAGTAGTAATACTCGCTCTGATATTGATGATAACACTATTTTACACCTACAAACAGGTAAAAAAGCTGTCATCTATCAGAAAGCATCAGAAAAAAACGAACCTCGAACTCAAAAGTATGAATACAGATCTAAATATGCTCAATTCTAAACTTTTAGATTCAGACATGGTAAAAGAAGAGTATATAGGGCAGATGTTTAATCTATGCTCTACATATATCGATAAACTTGAAGATTTCAGAATTGCAGTAAATAGAAAGATAAAAGCAGGGCAAATTGATGAATTAAGAAAGTCTACCTCATCATCATCTTTGGTCGACAAAGAGCTGAAAGAGTTTTATAAGAATTTTGATACCATCTTTCTAAACATATACCCTACTTTCCGTCAAGAGTTTAACACTCTTCTAAAACCAGATGCTCAAATTACAATAAAAGAAGATGGCGATCTACTGACTACCGAACTTCGCATTTTTGCATTGGTAAGGTTGGGCATCAACGATAGTGTTAAGATTGCAGAACTATTACACTACTCTCCCCAAACAATCTATAATTACCGGCAGAAAATCAGAAACAATCTGTCTGTCTCCCGCGAACAATTCAAAGAAGAACTGATGAAAATCGGTCGCAAAAAACTATAAAAATTATTCCTGTCGATCCGCAAATCATTTACTTTTTTACACTTTACAGAAGCAAATAAAATATTGATTATTAGTTATTTACGAAAACAATCGATTTACTTTTATTTCTTACCACCCGTTGTTTTTACAAAATCAGTCTGATACATTTGTTTTCGAAAGGTCGTTTTGAAATTGAGCTTTTATATCGATGTAAATATTTTACTGTTATAAGACTCGATTATACAAAATCGCATAACAACAAATAAGATAATTTAAACCATGAAAAAGAACATGAAAAATGTGTGGAGAAATTCATTACTTTTCTTTTTGGCCTGCATTTTTATTTCTGCCAATCTTACGGCTCAGAATGCAGCCACAATTAATGTAAGCGGTACAGTAAAAGACAACTTAGGTCCAATAACCGGAGCTACCGTTGCGATAGAAGGCACCACTGTCGGAACAATTACGGACATTGACGGAAAGTTTTCTCTTCAGGTTCCGGCTGAAAGCATTCTTTCAGTATCGTTTATGGGATATTACTCACAGAAAATCACGGCGAGTGGTAAGGAAATCACGGTAATATTAGAAGAAGACTCCAAATTGCTTGAAGAAATTGTAGTTATCGGCTACGGAAGTGTAAAGAAAGAAGATGTAACGGGATCAGTCACCTCCATTAAAATTGACGAGCAAAACAAAGGGCAGGTAACCACCGCACAAGACCTTCTGGCAGGTAAAATAGCAGGTGTTTCGGTTGTGTCCAGCGGCGGACGTCCGGGTGACGGTGCTCAAATCCGTATCAGAGGAGGTTCTTCGTTGAATGCAACAAACGATCCCCTTGTCATCGTAGACGGAGTCATAATGAGCAATGACCTTCCCGGTGCATCTAACTTCTTGAGTATGGTAAACCCTAACGATATAGAGTCGTTTACAGTACTTAAAGATGCTTCGGCTACAGCTATTTACGGTTCAAGAGCATCTAATGGTGTAATTATGATTACTACCAAAAAAGGTGTTAGCGGTAAGCCTCGCATTTCGTACAATGCAACTTTCTCACTTAGTACAAAAAGAAATAGTGTAGATGTAATGGATGGTAACGAGTACCGCGAATTCATTGCAAATAAATACGCATATTCTGCGAACAAAAATGAAGTATTAGGCAAATTAGGAGCACACAATACCGATTGGCAAAAAGAAATATTCCAAACAGCTTTCGGTACCGATCATAACATAAGTTTATACGGAACAACAAAAGATATACCTTACAGAGCATCTATAGGTTACACAAACGAAGAAGGTATTCTTATGACCTCCAAGCTAGAGCGTGTAACAGGTAATCTGTCATTAACTCCATCATTTTTTGATAATCACCTGAAATTGAATATCAACGGTAAAGGTATGTATTCTAAAACCCGTTTTGCAGAGGCAAGCGCAATAGGGGCAGCCTTATCTTTCGATCCAACGCAACCTGTTTATGACGAGAATAGCGTAACAGGAGGGTACTTCAGTTATATGAATGGCGGAGAGATAGAGTCTTTAGCACCTAGAAACCCTGTAGCGACACTAAAGATGCGCGACAATACAGCAGATGTTCGCAATTTTGTGGGTAATATACAAGCAGACTACAAACTTCACTTCTTCCCCGATTTGAATGTAAATATGAACTTAGGATTAGACGTTGCCGAAACTAGAGGAACGGACTATAAAAATCCTTTCAACCCTGATGGATACAGATTGGATGATACAAGAAGTGGATCGCGTAAACGTTTCGAGAATTTTAGAAACAATCAGCTGTTCGAAATATACACTCAATACGTAAAAGAAGTAGAATCGATCAAAAGTAAATTTGATGTAATGGCCGGATATTCGTGGCAACGTTACAAAAAGACAAATGACGAATATACTCACTATGTATCGAAAGTAGACTTCTCTGACTTAGAAAGAACAGATGATACAAATCACTACAGATATAAAGAATATTATTTGATTTCTCAGTTTGGTCGTTTCAACTATACATACAATAATAAATATCTTCTGACAGTTACACTTCGTAATGACGGTTCGTCTCGTTTCGATTCTGACAACAGATGGGGCTTATTCCCTGCAACAGCTTTTGCGTGGAGAATAAACGAAGAAGCGTTTATGAAAGATTTCACAGCATTGAGCGATCTTAAATTACGTTTGGGATGGGGTAAAACCGGTCAGCAAGATTTAGGTGACGATTACATGTATCCAGCAAAAGCTTCTTATGTATTAGGAGGAGATTATGGATATTATCCGATGGGTGTAAATCCTGACGGAAGCATCAATTGGGTAAAACAAATGAAGCCAAAAGCTTATAATCCTAACTTGAAATGGGAAACTACTACAACATGGAATGCCGGAATAGATTACGGATTCTTGAATAACCGTATTAATGGAGCATTCGACTTCTATTTCCGTAAGACAAAAGACTTGTTAAACAAAGAGTCTGACCTTATTGCAGGAGTTGGATTTGCAGAGCAATTACCAAGAAATATTGGAAGTCTTGAAAACAAAGGGGTTGAATTCTCTATCAATGCAGTAGCAATACAATCTAAAGATCTTGAATGGAGCTTAGGATTTAATATTGCCTACAATAATAGTAAGATTACTCAGTTAAACGAAGTTGAAACAGAAGGTTTCACAGGTTTAGGAGTAGGCACTACCGGTGGCGATGGAGCCGAAAAACTACAAAGATATGCAGTAGGACGTGCTCCTAGAACATTCTATGTTTTCGAGCAAGTATATGACTCTAAAGGAAATCCATTGGAAGGAGTGTATGTTGACCGCGATAAAGATGGTGTAATAACCGAGGCAGACAAATACTTCTATAAAAAACCTGCGGCAGATGTATTAATCGGATTTAATACTAAAATTATCTACCGTAACTGGGACTTAGGTTTCAATGCCAGAGCATCTTTAGGAAACTATGTTTATGATGCAATATCGGCAAACAGAGCCGAATTAGCTAACAACTCTATCTACAAAAATGAAGTGTTGACAAATAGGCCTAATTCTGCATTTGATACCAACTTCGAGAATAAGCAACTACTATCTGACTATTATGTGCAAAATGCTTCGTTCCTAAAAATAGATAATATTACACTCGGATATTCATTCGAAAATATATTCAAAACAGGCATGAAAGCAAGAGCTTACTTCTCTGTACAAAATCCGATAGTAATAACATCATACGATGGCTTAGATCCGGAGGTGGTAGACGGAATCGATTACGACATCTATCCTCGCCCATTGAGTTTCTTAATTGGATTTAACTTGAACTTCTAAAATCAAACCTCATGAAAAAGATAATATACAATATAAAAAGAATTATGTACATCTCTGCTGTAATAATGACATCCTTAGCGATGGTTACAGCATGTACAGATGATCTGGATACCGAAGAGAAAGGACCTAACGTAGAGCAAGACCCTTATCAAGATCCTGATAACTATCCGATACTACTATCTAAAATCTATGCAGGCTTTAGCCGTATCGGTCTTACAGGTCCTGATGGAGACGGTGACGTACCATCATCAGCCGATCAGGGAAAAACAAACTTTCTGAGAATTTATTTCAACATGCAAGAGCTAACCTCTGACGAGGCTAAATGTGCATGGAACGATAACGATGAGAAATACTATTCTCAGTCGATGATGATGCCCGACAATTCTATCGGTTATATGTTCTACCAACGATGTATGACTAATATTGCATTTGCAAATGAGTTTATAAGAAACACAGCTAACCCTGTAGTAGAAGTTAATGACCTTGACCGTATGCGCGAAGAAGCACGCGTTCTAAGAGCGCTTAACTACTATTTCTTGATCGACTTGGTAGGTAATCCGGGATGGATAACAGACGAACATCCGATAGACGGATCGTATAAGCCAAAACAAATAGGACGTGAAGGTTTATTTGACTGGATCGAAAGTGAGTTGATCGCAGTATTAGAATCAGGCACATTGAAAGATTACTCAGCCTATACCTATGGTATGGTTACTAATCAGATGGTTCAAACTATTTTGGCAAAGCTATATATCAATGCCGAAGTTTATACAGGAAAAGCAAGATGGAGCGATGCTCTTAAATATGCATCGATGGTAACATCTCATGCAGGATTGAAGCTTGAAGATAATTATCAAAATCTTTTCTGTGCAGATAACCATAGATCATCAGAGATTATTTTTGCTTTAAGTTACGATTTCGACTATGCAAGAGACTGGGGAGGTACTAAGTTTATCATGGCAGCTTCATCTAATGCTGATGTGGTTGGCGATCTACTTAACTTTACAGATGGATGGGCAGGAAATAGAGCTACTCAACAATTAGCAAACCTTTTCTCTGGCTCAGACAAAAGAGCTTTGTTTTACAAATCGGACAGAACTAAAGAAATGGATGTGTTGGGAGACTTCA
Source organism: Dysgonomonas sp. 520 (assembly GCF_010501095.1). GTDB lineage: Bacteria > Bacteroidota > Bacteroidia > Bacteroidales > Dysgonomonadaceae > QVMP01. The sequence continues at coordinate 162,064 of NZ_QVMP01000002.1, forward strand.
AGAGTGGATGGTCTGTTGTGAAATTTACCAATAGAGCTTGGGATGGTGCAGATAACCCACGCGGAAACACCGAATGGCCTGATACAGATTTTCCTCTATTCCGTTTAGCCGATGTTCTTTTAATTCAGGCTGAAGCAGAACTAAGATCAGGAAGCTCGAATGCGGTAAATACATTCAATAAAGTATATGCTCATAGCAGAACCGGTCTTTCACCTAAAACCTCTATAACACTACAAGATATTTTGGACGAAAGAGGACGCGAACTATATTGGGAGGCGCACAGACGTACCGACCTTATACGTTTCGGTAAATTCTCGACAGGATATAATTGGGCATGGAAAGGCGGCGTAAAAGACGGAAAAGATATAGATAAAAAATATGAACTTTTCCCTCTAAGTACAAGACACTTGACCGGTAATCCGGAATTAGAGCAAACCGAATTATACAGATAACAACTAAAAGTTAAGAATCATGAGATACATATATATAATTTTTGCATTAGCGGCAACACTGTTTACGTTTACCGCTTGCGAGGACGATACCGATCCTAAAATAAATGCCTCAGACACCCGTATTACAACAAATAGTATAGGCATCGATAAGTTTGAGGTAGATCAAAGAAACCTGAGCGACGAAGCTTTCAATCTTACTTGGGATGGCGAACTTGGCGAGCTTAATGTGGAGTTGAGTACAACATACGTTATTCAGTTCGATATAGCTGGCAATGACTTTAAAGATGCCAAACAGCTAATCAATACAAACGAAAAATCGTACTCGGTAATAAGTAAAGACTTGAATAAGTTTCTGATAACAAATTTCAGTCAGGCGTACAATACCTCACAAGATTATGAATTTAGGGTTGTGGCAGCAGTTTTGGGAAAAGACAACATCTTAGGAGTTTTGCCCGAAACAGCAACAAACTATCAAACAATAAACATAACTGTTATCGAACTGAAAAAAGTTCCACTATTCATTGTTGGTGATGGTTTAGTAAACTGGTCTAACTCGGCAGAAAGCATAGGACAAGATCTTCAATTATTCTTCGGAGACAATAACGATGGAGATCAGCAATATACATACACTGCAAGTTTTAAATCAGGAGGAATAAAACTTATAACACAAGCAGGTAATTGGGATACTGCTTATGGATTAGATGGTGGAAAATTAGTCTATGGTTCGGGCGATAACATTCCGGGACCTGATGCCGAAGGCATTTACACTTTGAATGTAAATCTATCTAGCCTTACTTATGAGTTGGTTGAATATACAGGTGAGGTAACAGATTATGACGCTATAAGCCTTATTGGATCAGCTTATATAGATTGGGATACCGATCTGACTATGACAAAAGTTGCTAATCACGTATGGGTAGCTAACAATGTAACATTACAAGCCGGAGAGTTTAAGTTCAGGGCGAATAATGGATGGAGCGAATCGTGGGGTGCAGGTAGTGATACGGAGATGCCATTTGGTATAGCTAATGGTGGCGATAACTTTATTATCGAAACCGGAGGTACATATTATATAGCCTTTAACGATATCACTAAACACTTTGTGGTTATCCCTACAAGCGAATTGCCATAAATATAAAATAAGTCTGCGGTTAGGAAGGAGAATATTTACCTCCCTGACCGTGGATTTTACCATTTAAACTAAACTATTTATAAAAATATACAGATGAATAAAATTGCAACCATTCTAATTGCGATGCTTATCACGAGCGGAACACTTTTCGCTCAACAGATAAAATCACCCAATGGGAATTTTACGATGAGTTTCTCTCTGACAAGTAAAGGTGAGCCTACCTACAAACTTGTTTATAAAGGAAAAGAAGTAATAAAAACGAGTAAACTAGGACTTGAGCTAAAACGAATTGGCGAGAATGCTCCTGCCGACTTTGACGATTTTTCACCACTGGCTGATGCTGAGAGAGCAACAATGCTGACTTCTCTTTACAATGGCTTTGAGCTAACTGATACTAAAAATTTTACATTTGACGAAACATGGCAACCGGTTTGGGGCGAAACAAAGAATATTCGTAACCATTACAACGAATTGCTTGTTACATTAACTCAAAAATCAACAGACAGACATATACGAATCAGATTCCGTTTGTTCGATGACGGACTAGGATTCAGATACGAATTTCCTGAGCAAAAAGAACTAACTTACTTTGTTATCAAAGAAGAACTGACTCAGTTTGCGATGCATGGCGACCATACAGCATGGTGGATTCCGGGCGATTACGATACACAAGAATATGATTATAACGAAAGCAAACTTTCTGAAATCAGAGCGCGTATGCCTAAAGCTGTTACGCCAAATGTTTCTCAAAAAACATTTTCTCCAACAGGAGTTCAGACTGCATTGATGATGAAAAGTCAGGATGGACTATACATCAACTTGCACGAAGCAGCATTGATTGACTATGCTTGTATGAGTTTAGACTTGGATGATAAAACAATGACTTTCCAATCTCACCTTACACCAGATGCACTAGGCGATAAAGGTTATATGCAAGCACCTCGCAGCACACCATGGCGTACTATTATTGTAAGTGATAAGGCAGCAGATATCCTTGCTTCAAATATGACTTTAAACCTGAATGATCCTTGTAAAATAGAAGATACTTCTTGGATTAAACCCGTGAAATATATGGGAGTTTGGTGGGAAATGATTACAGGAAAAAGCTCTTGGACATATACCGACGATGTATTTACTGTACGCCTTGGCGAAACCGATTATTCAAAAACGAAACCAAATGGTAAACATGGTGCTACCACCGAGAATGTGAAACGCTACATCGACTTTGCCTCTAAGCATGGTTTTGATGCACTTCTTGTTGAAGGATGGAACGAAGGATGGGAAGACTGGTTTGGTAAGCATAAAGATTATGTATTTGATTTTGTAAGTCCTTATCCCGATTTTGATGTAAAAGAAATACACCGATATGCAAGAAGCAAAGGAGTAAAGATGATGATGCATCACGAGACATCGGGAGCAACAAGGAATTACGAACGCCATATGGATAAAGCGTATCAATTTATGGTAGACAATGGATACAACTCTGTTAAAAGCGGATATGTAGGCGATGTATTGCCGCGAGGCGAACATCATTACAGTCAATCGATTGTAAATCATTACCAATATGCTATAGAGAAAGCAGCAGAGTATAAAATAATGGTCAATGCACACGAAGCTGTTCGTCCTACAGGTGTATGTCGTACATGGCCAAACCTGATAGGGAATGAGTCTGCAAAAGGCACGGAATACCAGGCGTTTGGAGGCAACAATCCGATGAATGTAGTAGTAATGCCATTTACTCGTTTAGTGGGTGGCCCTATGGACTTTACTCCGGGTATTTTTGAAATGGAAATATCAAAAATCAACCCAAACAACAATTCTCATGTAAATTCTACACTAGCTAATCAGTTGGCTCTTTACGTAACCATGTACAGTCCTTTGCAAATGGCTGCCGATCTGCCTGAAAACTATGAGCGTTTCCTTGATGCATTTCAATTTATCAAAGATGTGGCTATAGATTGGGACGAAAGCAAATATCTCGAAGCTGAACCAGGTAAGCATGTAACCATTGCCCGCAAAGCTAAAGGAAAAAAAGATTGGTTTGTTGGTAGTATCTGTGGCGAGGAAGGCTATGATTCTAAAATTACTTTAGACTTCTTAGAACCGGGCAAAAAATACGAGGCTACAATTTATGCCGATGCTAAGGATGCCCATTATAGAACGAATCCTCAAGCATATACTATAAATAAGCAAACAGTAACCAGTAAAACAAAACTGAATAAGAGACTTGCTCCTGGTGGCGGTTATGCAATTAGTATAGTAGAGAAGTAATACCGTTTCTCTCTAACGAATAAATTCCCTCTACTATATTGCAACTATGTAGAGGGAATAAAAAAAACATTGAATAAACGAAAGAATTATGCAAAAGAAAGCTGTTGGTATCCTGTTGGCTCTATTTTTCCTATTGCAGGGAACATGGGCTATTGAGATAAAGAAGGTAGAACCGGCCTTTTGGTGGGCAGGCATGAAGAATACCGAACTTCAGATCATGATTTATGGCCAAGATATTGCTAACAGCGATATTTCCATAACATCGGGCACGGCAAAGATTAAAGAAATTGTAAGACTCGAAAACAAGAACTATCTGCTATTATATTTAGATGTTGCAAATGCGAAGCCCGAAGTATTTGACATTGTGCTTACACAAGGAAAGAAGAAAAAAAGTATTGCCTACGAAATTAAAGAACGAACCACCGATCCAGCGGAAAGAATCGGGTTTAATGCAGGAGATGTTCTTTATCTGATAATGCCCGACCGCTTCTCTAATGGCGATACAGATAATGATGTCATAAAAGGCATGAGAGAGACGAAGGTAGACAGAGGCAACCCCTCTGCCCGTCATGGTGGAGATTTCAAAGGTTTGTCTAACCATCTGGACTATATTACAGATCTTGGAGCAACTGCCGTTTGGCTCAATCCGGTATTGGAAAACGATATGGAACATGGATCATATCACGGATATGCAACTACCGATTATTACAATGTAGACAGACGCTTTGGTACAAACGAAGAATTTATCCAACTGATAGAAAAGGCTCATGGTAAAGGGCTGAAAGTGGTAATGGATATGATTTTCAATCACTGTGGCAGTAGCCATTTTTTCTTTACCGACTACCCTTCTTCTGATTGGTTTAACTTTCCCGACAAATATATCCAAACCTCATACAAAACCTCTGCTCAATACGACAAATATGTAAGTAAAAAAGATTCCGACAAAGCTATAGACGGATGGTTCGTTGAGTCTATGCCCGATCTGAATCAACGCAACAGGCATGTGAAAAAGTATTTGATACAGAACAGCATTTGGTGGATCGAATATGCCAAACTGGACGGCATTAGACAAGACACGCATCCTTATGCCGATTTCGACGCAATGTCAGATTGGTGCAAAGAAGTATTAAACGAATATCCGGACTTCAATATCGTAGGAGAGACATGGTTGGGTAACAATGTCGGCATCTCGTATTGGCAGAAAGACAGTAAACTTTCTTATCCAAAAAACTCTTATTTGCCTTCAGTAATGGACTTCCCTCTGATGGACATCATGGTGTCGGCATTCGACGAAGAAACAACCGACTGGGGACAAGGATTTTCAAAGGTACACGACTATCTGACACAAGATATAGTATATCCCGACCCTATGAACCTTCTTATATTCTTAGACAATCACGATACCTCTCGTTTCAATAAGAATGAAAAGGATGCAAAAAACAGCTCCAGATATAAACAAGCTTTGGCTTTTTTGCTGACAACAAGAGGAATTGCTGAGTTATACTATGGGTCAGAAATATTGATGTATGCTGATAAAGCAAATGGAGATGGCGGACTCAGAGCTGACTTCCCCGGAGGATGGATTGGGGACCCAACAAATGCCTTTACAGCAAGCGAACGAACCAAAGAACAAAATGAGATATTCGAGTACACTAAAAAGCTTCTGAATTGGAGAAAAGGGAATCAGGTAATAGCTAAAGGGACTCTTAAACATTTCGTGCCAGTAAATGGCGTTTACATTTACGAGAGAAGCTACAATGGAAAAACTGTAGTAGTAATACTCAATGGGTCGAATCAAGAAAAGACATTAGAAACAAAGGATTTCAGAGAGATATTGGTAGGAAAGAAAAAAGATATTATCTCTGATACACAAATTGACTTGGAAGCAAATACTTTGGTTATAAATGCCAGAGGGGCGTATATACTAGAGTAGAAAAAAAGTGTCTGTTTTCTACTCTTAAAGAATTAAATAAAGAATATAAAATTACCTCTTGATCTCATAGGTTATCTGTCAACATTTTGCATTTTCGGGTCTAATAACTTTTCCTTTCTGCAATGAAAAGATTTGTTTTTGCTCTTCTGATACAGCATCAACAATATGTATATCAAATTCAAAATCAGCTTCCTTTACTTGCAATAATGGAAGAGTCACTAATGTTAGTAAGGGAATACTTACAGTTTGTTTATGACTATCGCCGATGTTGTCAGATATATCATACGAGAATGTCAACATTCGTAGTTTACCAATCTTACCTGTTTGTTTGTCGTATGATTAGCAATATCGAACAGATAACTCAGGTAACGTTGAGAGGCTAGTGAATCGGCATCAATGGTTGCGACCGAATGTATTTACCTGTTTTCTCAACCGTAAACACAACATTGTCTCCATCTATTAATAACTCGGCATTGCCTTCTTTGAGTTTAATCTCCTTTGGATCATATAAACCATTTCCATTTTTATAGGTAGCTATTACCATAGCTTTCTCTCCTGCTTTCAGAATTAGATTGGTCTCGCTCACTTCAAGTGTACCACTTGGATCGGATACATCTAGCGAGTTACCAAGCAATTCCAGAACTTTAGCCAATCCAGCTGGCATACTCTCCTGTCCGGCTTTTACTGCCACGTCCATTGTGTATTCAACACTGTATTTCGAATCCTGTGTGGCTTTCGAGTCCTTTTTACTGGAATAGTTAGCATTCATTTTTGCTTCCATCCTGAATGGACCGACTCTTACGCCTGCTGTAGCGTCCAATCCTGCATCTATAGCTTGAGAAGAAGAATTTTCTTGTACAGAAGAAGATGATGCCGAAATATTTGCCTTAAAGTTGATGTCAATACTTTGAATAGCAATGTAAGGGATGGGAACAATAGTCAAAAGAGGAACATTCAGCTGAACCATTCGTCCATTTTGCATAAACTGAAATGTAACATTTACTGCGGACTTATCTCCGGTTTTAGGATCTGTGTTTAAACCAACTTCCTGAATAAATTTCCAAGATGTTTGTGCTGCCATTGCTTGCGCTTCTATACATGCATTTAATGGACCGCCAATCATTGAACCGAAAGGTATCGCTTGCAACGCACTGGTTGCTACTTGCGATGGTGTTGTATCAATTGCCATAATTTTAATTGATTTTTTAATTAATAATCTGTTATGTAGAATCTACATCACAAAAGTATTGATGCAACAACCTGTAAAGAATTCTATTTTCCCAACAGCACAAATTTCTTTCCCTATGCTGTCGTTAGAATCCTAAGCCTCTTTTTTTGTTCTTTCTCGGAATGATTATCTGTTCTTTTTTCTCCTTTTTCGCTTCTTTTATCCGCGGATCTCTCCACGATTCTTTGTATTCTGTATCCGCTTTCTTCTCTTTCCATAGGTATGGATATTGAAAATTAATACCACCCCACCATTTAACTTTGGCTTTGGTTATATACCCATTTTCGATCAGCAATTTATCACGGATACGCATTTCGTATCTGCCATATTTTACAAACTCGTCGGGATTCTCTTTACAGAATAAGGCTTTGTCTTTTTCGTCATTCAAGAAAATATAAGCTGAGAACGATCCTGTATAATCCTTTCTTTTCATATTTTCGAGATAAATGAAGCCACCGTCTGTCAATGTTTTCCATTGTTCGGCTGTTAATTCTATACCACCGATGGACGGATTCTTAGGCTTAGTTTCGATTTCTTTTCTTGCATTTTGTTCAACCTGTTCTCGCAGATATTCCTCTCTGCCTCGTCGTTTGACATCTTCAATATTCTGTTCAAATGCTTTTTTGAGATTCCCGAAGCTAAATTTCCGATCAATCTGCGAGCCTTTGAACGAGATATTATTATATCGGAATGATACACCTTCAATTTCGTTGGAGTTTCTTTTATGTTTATAGTCAAGCTTAATACCCAATTCCAAAAGAGCAAATCGCAAATCCGCAGGATTCTTACAATCAGGCAAAACCGATTTTATCGCATCATGTATGTAGTATTTTGCCTTGTCAGGATTATCCAATTTTTCTCGTTTTACCTTCTCCTTTCCCTTTCCATAAGTCAGGTTATATTTATCCTTTAGCTTCTTACAAACCTTGATATTTCGTTTATAATCCTGATTGACAGAGATTAATTTTAGGTCATTGTCAATGCGATTATACACAATATGCAGATGATCATTATCCGTATTATGATGTCGCACAATGATATATTGAGTATTCTTGATACCCATTTCCTGCATATATTCTTTAGCCAATTGCACCATAAAATCATTGGTCATTCTATGTCTGTCTTCAGGAGAAAAGGACATCGGAATATGCCCGACAGGTTGCTTTATTTCTTTTCTGCCCGATCGCTGCATAGCAAAGCTTCGGATCATATCTTTGGTGCTATTTGCAAATACACCTTCGGCTTCCAATAGTTCGGCTGTGTCATTCATCACATAATTGGCACAACCTTTGAACGACTTGCCTTTGATATTTTTAGCAATCATCTACTAATTCCTTTATCCTATTAGCTAATACTACAAGGTCTAATCCGATTTGTAAAAACTCGTTTTGATTTATTCGTTTAGCTATTTGATTCAGATTGTTTGCCATGCCAGACAACTTTCGCATAAGGTCTAATTCCTCTAAAGTAAAGCGATCTTTGACCTTCCCTTTGAGCGTCATCTCCCGAGCATATTGAGTGGTTTTTATCCCCAATTTTTCTGCTTTTCCTTTCACCGTTTTAAAATCTTCTTGGGTCAATTTTAGATTGATGGAAGTCGAAAGCTTGTCTTTTTCCTTAGCCGGTCTGCCGCCTTTTTTCTTATTCTCCATACCATGTATTTTTAGGATTGGAAAATCTGAGTGTTTGAAGACACTCAGGCGAGCCGAAATGAAAGCGACCATCGGGAGTTGAAGTGGAGGATTGCTCGCAGCCTCGCAGTCAAGTGACCATCGGGAGCTGACTGTTCGGGGCTGAGCCCTCTGCAAGAGCAAGGTATGCACGGTAGTAATTCAAAAGGATGTGTAACGACTTTTGGGTTACCCGTGTGATTACCTTGCTCCTTTGACGACGAGAAAAAAATAAAGAGGCGAAAGTCTCTTTATTTTTTGAATCGGTGGCAACATTTGCACTCCGAAAGGAGTCTATTATCGGATACTTCCGATTGTGCAATACGGTCAGTGTATTGCCTATTGCTCTTCAAGGGTCGGCAGAGCAGTTCGTCTGTAGAACATTGATTAACTTTCTCATATAGTAGTATAAATTAGATGTATCCAACATGGATACTTGAACAAATATAGATTCTTAATTTGATAGTTATATCATTGACAATATGATGTGTATAGCTTTGCTTGGGGATGCATTTATTTGCCGTACTACCTGATAAAACAGAGTCACTCTTATTACTTCTATTGGTAATATTACTATCTTTAGTGCATGTATAATGGTGAGCAAGACATAGAACCTACGGATGTACCGGAATCCTTCCAACTTGTACAACAGAGTCTGAATGACTTTGTAGCAATCAACTATGAAACGGCACTTGGTCTGGTCTCACAGCCACAACTCACTGAAGTGGAGATACTCCACTATAAAAGTAAAGTATTGGATATCATCCGCAACAATCCTCCTCTGGCAAGCTTACCCAAATATCTTCGTGACGGGAGAGAGGATTATCTTTGGTACAGTGACTTTTATGATGAGATAAGCAAAGATGTTTATCATCAGTATCGTACATTTATAAAATCAACAAGTACAATAACTCCAAGCAATTATACCACAGAGCTAATCAAAATTGACTTGCCTTATTTCAGAGAATTGGTAGACCTTGTAAGTTTGGAACGCTTATGTATAAAATATGAGAAACTTCTTCCAAAACCTAAAGTAGAGGTTATTCAAGAAAAGACACCTATACAGGAAACTACTATTGCCAAAGAGACCAAAGCTACAGTTGAGCCCAAATCTACCAAACGTTCTTACCAACCCAAACTTAGCAAAGAACAATACGTACTATTAGCCGACTGTATAGAGGCTATCAAATTGTTTCGTTCAAAAATAAAGGTCTCTGAACTAAAGAAACTTCTTTCAGGAAAACTTCCTGAACCACTGCAAGTCACCAACCAAAAGACATTGGTCTATCTCCTTGACCAACTTTGTGAACACAAATACATCAAAAATACGTGGGTATCGGTTGCCGATGGCAATAAAGACTTTATATCTTTTCGCACAGAGGGTAACAAAGAACGGTATGGCGATAACAAACACTATATTACTATGCAACAACTACTCAACTGCCGTAACCGCAACAAACGGGAACTGATATTCGGGCTTGAAAATATAGATACCCTGATAGAGAAATTGGGGGAATGTAGCCTTCAATAGTTAAAAAATATTATCCACCTGTATTTTCTATAAATATTTCCAGTCTTTATCAAATTCAGATTCTCTGCTGTTATTCAGTATGTTACTCTATGTCTGTAGTTTGGCTATCATTTCCAAATCACTCCTTTTTGAGTATATACTCTAATTGAAACACTTTCGTAATCAACACTATACAAGCCCAACCTGTTAGGTAAGGCTGTTATGCTCACAGCGCAGAAGGTAGATAGTCGATATCTTGCACCCGATTTCGGAAAGCCCCGACATGCAATATTGTATATCGATTATTCTCCCGAAAGCTATTTACAATGAGCAAGAGCAACCGCATCAGGGATGATTGAGTTTTTATATCTCCTAAAGAAACAAGTCAAATGCAGTTAGAAATACGATCTGCATGGTATTAACAATTAAAACAAAAGAAATATGAGTGAGAATACAGAAAAAGAGAAAATAGAGATAGACGGAAAAAGTATATCCGAAATAATAGGAGATAGCACATGAACTCCGGCATCTGCTAAAGCAAAGCCTTCTCGTAAGAAGGACGAAGAGGAATACGCTAAACGTTTTTTGGCAACACAAAAAATCAAGGATTATACTCCGGTATATATTGATGTGCGTATGAAAGAGAAATTACAAACATTGGTTGCCTCGCTGCAACATATCGCATCGGAGATTACCCCGACTATTTTGTTGTCGAATATCCTTGCGGATCACTTGTTAACGAACAAGGACTTGATAACCCGTGCGGCTAATGAGGGCTTAAAACGCTCTTTAGCAAGTACATTTAACGAAAAAGATTTAAAAGACTAGAAGTTATGGAAATAGTATGTATTGATTTACACACATGGGAACTGTTGAAACGACAGATTAGTAGATTAACCTCTGATATGGCAGTATTGAAAGCTTTATATTGCACCAATCCCAGAGACGGCTGAATGGACTCGGCAGATATCTGCCGTGCATTGGGCATCTCGAAACGCACCTTGCAGACTTGGCGCAATAATGGGAAGATACCATTTGCAATGTTGGGTGGAAAAGTCTACTACAAGGAAGAGGATATTGATAGCTTGCTCCAAACAGAAATAAAACCTGTCAAAAAGTAATTTATGGACAAATTTATCAATTACGAGTCCGAAGAGTTCAAGGAACTTTTAGGGCAGATAGAGCAATCTATTGAGGATGTGCAGGATGTCAGAGACAAGCATCGCCCGACATTGGCAGACGAACGTTATCTGAGTGGAGAGGAAGTGATGGAGTATCTTCATATCTCGCCTCGAACGCTTCAAACCTTGCGTGACAAGCGAATAATCTGTTATACAACGATTGGAGGAAAAATACTTTATCCCGAGAAAGAACTTCAAGAGGTATTGCATAATAACTACCAATCGCCAGAGCTGCCTTTCTAATGAAAAATAGAATAATAGATATGCAGATCTAAGGAGAGGGAGTTGAAGTTGCCTACCACGCATAAAATGAAAACAAGCATTCTTGATGTTAATCAGGGATGCTTGTTTTTGTTTAATAATATGCGTCATCGTCGGGTCGGTCGTTTTCGTTGCAGGATGCTTCTTCACACTTCGGCAAGGGAAACAAGCAAGACTCGGTGCAAAAATACGACCTGACAAGGTAGAGATTTTCGTTTCCGACCCATAGGGCTTCGGGCTTGACTGGTTTGCCTTGTAAGAAGTGATCTTCTCCTGCAACAAAAGGGCTGACTCGATCCTTATTGTTTTTATCCTATTCCACCTTAGCCCATTTGGGGATGATATAAGTCGATGGATTAACAGGATTATTCTCTCTCTTTTTCCGGGGCAACATCTCTTTTTGCTTCTTGGTGATTCGTTTGATATTTCTGAAATCGGATTGAGGGCGATCTGTCTCCAATTTATACTTGTCTCCGATTTTATCTGTCAATACTGCCATATCTTTACTAATCTTGTCATTGGTTATTTTGGCATAGATTTGCGTCGTGGTTATGCAGCTATGCCCGAGCATCTGAGAGACTGTTTCGATGGGTACACCTTGCGAGAGGCACACGGTAGTTGCCATTGTATGGCGTCCCATATGTGACGTAACTCGCTTATTTACACCGCATAATTTAGCTATTCGTTGCAAGCAACGATTCATGTTGTCGCTGTGGCTTGGCACAGGAAAAACAAAATTATTTTTAGCAACAAGACGGTATTGTTCAATCAGTTGCTTTGCTATCGGCAATAATTTGACATAAAATGTAGCATTGGTTTTCTTGCGTTTAGCTATCAGCCACAATTCGCCATCAAAAGAGGTTTGAATATCATCGAAAGTCAATTTCTTGACATCCGCATAAGCCAAACCCGTAAATGACTGAAAAACGAAGATATCCCGAATCTGGCGTTGCTTGTATCTTCTGAGTTCTACTGTCATAAATCTACGAAGTTCGTCTTCGGTCAAATACCCTCTATCCCGAGTCTGTGCTTTGAATCGGAAACTGGCAAAAGGATTGACATGGATATATCCTTTTCGCTGAGCAATCAACATGATCTGTTTCAACTTGGTAACAGCAGTAAGTAAAGTACTGCCAGCGAGCTTTCGTACTTCAAGCAGATAAGTATAATAGTCCTCAACAAATTGAGGCTCTATTTCTTTAATCGGAATATCAGATAGATTGTATCTGTCCCGAAGAAACATCTCTACTCGTCTGCGATTGATAATTAGTTGCTCATACGAACCTTCGGTTCTATCCTTGCCTACACGCTTAGCATAGCTTTCGTAAAACTCGTCAGCAATAGAAAAGAAAGTTCGGAACTCATCGCCAAAGCCCAAATAGGCATTTTTAACTTTTTCGGCAGAAACAAAATTGTCTTTATCGCAGATACTTTGATACTGCTTGCCGATCTGCGCTTTAATGTTCTCTAATTTCTGATTGATTTTCTGTGCTTCGAGACTTTTGCCTGATGCTCGGTTTGCTTTGGTGTCCCACAAGTCGGGTTTGATGTTTAGCTTACAGCTAAACTGAGCCAAACTTCCATTAACAGTAATTCTACCCATGATTGGGGCTTTGCCATCTTTCAAATTGTTCTTTTTCAGGTAGAACAGAACCTTGAATGTGCTTCTTGCCATAACTCTAATTTTTTAATTACAAACTTAGTTTACTTAGAGTTATCCGACGCTATGCAAAACAATGCAAACAATTGAATAAAAGTCGATTATATTCGATTTGCAAAAAGCACCTCAGGTAACGATTTGGTAACTGAACTCGCCGCCATCTTTGCTTTTTTGTGCTTTTATTCTCTTTTGTCCAAAAGAATCATTTTACTTAATCCGCTGATTAAGTTCTCATTACGCTCGTTTGCTTTCCCTTTTCTAAATGGCTGCTGTTTCCTTCAAATATTCGTTCATTTTTTGGTTAGTATGAATTGGTAGGAGTTTTCCATCTTCTAATCCTCTGTATTTTTTTAGAATAGACAAAGGAACATCTAACAGAGGAATATTTGCCTGAACAGAAGATTTCTGGCGGGTTAGCTGTATCCACTTCTGACCGAAGCCATCTTCTATAATATTATCTTCTGTTAGATTAGCTGCATCTATATAAGCCAATCCTGTGAAAATTTGAAATAGAAAGACATCTCGTACTTCCTCTAATCGTTTCGACTCGAATTTCTTATTCATCAACTTCTTGATTTCAGGCTCAATCAAAAACTCCTTTTTTACAGGTTTGTATCCCAATGTATAATCATCGAAAGGATCAACAGTAATATATCTGTTTTTAAGTGCGTTGGTGACAATCTGTTTCAGATAACGTAGATGCTTGACCGTTGAGTTATGCCCGCATCCACAGACCGATTTCAAATAAACTTCATAATCAGTTACGAACTGAAAATCTACATCGCGGATTGGCATATCTTCTTTCTTGTATTTATATACCATAAAATCGCCAACACGTTTTCTGGTTGCCAGATATTTAGCTAGAGTGGTATCACGAATTGTTTTCCCGACAAGGTTTCGTTTCTGTTCTACCTTGATATCATATAAAGATAATACTGTGTGCTTACGAACTATTTTACCCAGATAGGTATCCCTAAGCTTATCAGCGGTAACATAACCATCTTTTTCAAGAATAGCTTTGTAGTGTTTGTCTAACGCTATTTTTATTTTATCCAAAGAGTCATTGATTTGTTGGACTTCTTTGGTTTTACCCATAACTTTCCCAAGTGGATTCCACATTTCAGGCTTAACAAATTGCAGAGAACTGAATTCTGCTTTTTCTCCACCAATGCTGATTCTGACCATGATGTTGGTTAAACCATCTTTGTTTAATTTCTTCTTTCTGATAAGAAAAAGGATTCGATACGTACTTTTCATTGCTCATTCTTTTTTAATGATTCGACAAAATTATTCATGATCACTTAAAGAATAAAGCTCTTAAATAAGCCAATTTAGGTCATTATAAGTCACTAGTTACCAGTGATTAAAATACGAAAAAGTGACCCAAAATCAACCAAACCGTTTCACTCACTTTTTGGTCACTCTACTATTGTCCTAAACTGTCTTTTCTTGTCCGGGGGTAGAATAAAAAAAAGTCTGCTAATCTACTGACTAACAGACTTTTTGTCCTTTGTTGGCTTTTCCTGTCTTATTAGGATTTTACCGTTCCGTGGGCGTTGACGGATTCGAACCGCCGACCCTCTGCTTGTAAGGCACAAATATCATATTTCATATTATTTCAACATATATCATAAAATTCTGTATATAAGATTATTATATTTATTTTTACAAATAAATATTACAGTATATTTCAACTTTTCACTATATTTGTTGTTCACTTTGTTGCCACTAAATAGAGATTGTCATGAGATATGCACCAACAGCTAATATTGCCTTAGATAAAAGAAAAGCTAAAATTAAAGATGGCGTTAAATGTTACCCTCTTAAAATTAGAGTAACGTTTGCAAGAGATAGTCGTTTTTATCAGTTGGATAAAGACTATAATCTCACTGATGATGAATTTGCTGTTTGGGAAACAAGTAGAAAAGGGGAGATTATAGCAGCTCGCAGAATGGCTATTAATCAACTTGCAAAAGCAAATAAAATATTAGATGAAATACGAGACTATTTTACATTTGATGAATTTAAAAGAATATATTATTCTAAAACTAAATCATCAAAAGATGTGTATTCTATATATGAAGAATATATAAACACCCTGAAACAGAATGCTCAATTTTCAACAGCAGGGTTATATACTACTTCATTAATATCATTGAAGCAGTACAAAAAGAATTTACATTTTAGAGAAATAACACCTGAGTTTTTAGAAAAATATGCTAAAACTTTTGATGATGGCATAATTCCAAGTGCATATGTAAGAAATCTTAGAACGATATACAATTATGCGATATCTAAGAAGGTAATAGATAAAGGAAGTTATCCTTTTGGTAAACATGGATATAAAATTCCGAATACACCAAGACGCAACATTTTTTTAGCTAACGAGGCGGCAAAATTACTTTACCAGTATTATGAGCTACATAAAGAGGATAAAATAAATTCTAAAATTTTAGCATTAGATATTTTTCTTTTCTCATATAATTGTAATGGAATGAATTTTTCAGATATAGTCAAATTAAAATTCAAAGATATTGATATTGACTTTGAAAATGAAAGATATATTTTATACGCAAGAGGAAAAACTATAAATCGAACAAACAATCCTAAAACAGTACCTATATATTTAAATGAAATAGTAGAAGATATAATTAAAAAATACACATATTCATATTCTAAAAAAGATGATTATATATTTCCTGTATTAATAGAAAATATGACTAATGAAGCAATTAGCATCAAGATTGGAGATACAAGAAGTCGATTTGATAAAAGGCTAAAAGACATTGCTTCTGAATTAAGCATTAATAAGTTTTCGTTTAATTATGCCCGACACACTTACATCACTGATAAGAAAAAAAAAGGACACTCTTATGAAACTATTAACGATTCAATTGGGAATAAAAGCATTGAAATGACAAGAGGATATGTTGACCAAAGTCAATTGCATATTTACAAAGAAATTAGCCAAGAAAATCTTAAAAAATTTGTTGGTGAAAACAGTGAAAATTTAGAGTCCTAACTTTCCGTTCCGAGCACACCTACTTGTTATAATAACTTTACAAATATTTTTTTAAGGATGGATAACATAATATTTGATTTTGATTTAACCCTAATTGACCGTTCTATATCAGACCAATATAGAAAGCAAAGAAAATGGAATAAAGTATATGAATTGATACCCCAATTTATACTATATGATGGTTTAAATGAAGTTTTTAGCTATATTAGGGATAAGAATATAAATATTGCAATTGTGAGTTTTGCATCCCAAACATTAATAGAAAAGACTGCTAAACATTTTAATATCCCATATACTTATATAATTTCAGGAAAAACAATTAAAAATAATAAACCACATCCAGAAGGAATGATTAAAGCATTAGAACTATTAAATTGTCATGAGAAGAATGTGATTTCATTTGGTGATAGTACCATTGATTATCAAGCTGCTTCTGCTGCCAATATTAGACATGTCGCATGTCTATGGGGGAGTAGTAAAAATGAAATTGAATTAAAAGAAAATGGATGTGAAATATTTATATCAAGTCCATCTGAAATCATTGATATATTAGGTTTATAAGGATTTTTTTGATAAAATGTATTTATTAATAAAAATCGGTCAATTTATTTTTTCTTTTTTGTCGGAAAACCCATCATTTTCAGAAACTCTTTTTCTTCATCAGATAAGTTATAAGTTAAGAATACGGTATAATTATCAGGACTGTCATTAATAATAATTAAATTAGGGTCTTGATTCTTTTTTACAGAATCTAAATCTTCAGGATTTATTATCAATTGATGATTAGCAATTATCCGAGCTAACCGATTTTCATCTAATGATTTTTTTATTTTTGTATCAAAAGAAGTTTCGATTACAGGAGCTTGTATAGAATCTCCATTTTTTATTTGTTGGTGTACAATTTTTTTCGTTTTTCTCCCTGTATTAGATAAGTTATATTCTGTTTCTGTTAAGTCCTTATAAACAAGAGTAACAATCAAAAATTTATTCGTTGTTTTATTAACACCATATTTTTCTATATCTTCTGTTGCAATAGAAGCTGTATGGTTAATATAGATATAGTTGGGGTTCTTCAAAAAATTGTCGATTTTCTTCCTTGCTGTACTATCAAAAGAAAGTTTTGTTGTATCAGTAATAGCGACCCTGAATATTTCAAATTTAGTTTGTGGCATTTTTTTCTATTTTCTTGAAAGAAATCAATATTTTATCTATAAGTTTATAACAATGTTTTAATGCTTCATCTCTATGCACTGAATCTAATCCTTCTATTTTATCAAGTAAAATTCTAATTACATCTTGTTTAGAGATACTTCTTTCTTTCTTATTTTCCCCATTAATAAACTTGTGAAAATGAGTATCCATAACATCTATTATGGGTGTAATAATTTCATTTTCATATTTATAATCTTCATATTTCTTATCAAAAACATCTAAATTTTTAAGTCCATGACAGTATTCATTAAATGAATCTATATATAATTGTTGTGGGAATAAATCTTCAAAAGTCCTTTCTGTATTATTACTTGGAAAAGCCTCATTAATTTCAATCCCAATCCATTTTTTTCCGTCTACCGTTTTTTTATACCCTTTTTTCTCTCTTTCTTTTACTGCTTCCTTGTCACTGTCAGTAATTACAATTCCTGAAAGATTCAAATTGTTGGAGCCTAAATAATTCAATGTTTGTGAGATGTTGCAAACACCATCAGCATTATAAATATTTAGCCATTCCAAAGAATGATATTTTTCTGTTTGAAACAACCTATGAAATGCTAATTTTTCAGTATTGCCTTCTACTACTAAATTAATATCCCCTATTAGAAAGCTATCATTCAGTAAAATACCTAATTCCTTTCTTAAAATCTGATATTTATTCAAATATGGCTTATTACTAATAGTCGTTCCCTTTGTTGAGGTCTTATCTATAAAATATAAGCTGTCAATGTTATTTCTAATGACTAAAAATGGATTGTGAGTTGTGTATAATAATTGAGAATTATCAGCTATATCATTAAACGAAATTAATAAATCCTTAGCACCCTGTGGATGGAGATTGTTGCCTGGTTCATCTAATAAAAGTATAGTTTTTTTCTCTCCATTTTTAACCTTCGAATATAGTTTATTGACCAAAAAGGAAAAATAATATCTGAAACCAGGACTCCGTTCTTCTATTGCAAAACTATTTTTTGAGTTATCTTGAATAATTAGAGTCAGTTTTTCATTTCTTGCTGTTTGTAATTTGATACTAATACTTTCGTCTTGTTTATAGTGTTTTTTCAATATCTCATTAAAATTATCTTCAAATTTAGATATAAGAGTTGCGTATCTATTGTGGTCATCTATATCTAACAACTCAATATTCTCACATCCTGATATATATAATAAACGCCTAAATGTTTCATATTTTTTATCCGTACCTAAAAGTTCTTCTAAACTTGCGGGTTCTAATAATAATTCTTCATTTTCGTAATATTCAATAGCTGGATATGCCGACAAATTGAATTGTTCTAAAAACTCAGGTTTATTACTAACAATGTCTAAAATGTTCGGAATATTGTAACTCTCCGCATCTGTTAATTGTAATGACATGTTTGACAATCCATTCCCCCACCTTTTTACTTGTAATAAAGAGTTAGTTGATGTTGATGGCATCCTTTCAACATATTCCATAAAGTTTTTTTCTTTACAATTCTTTTCTACTAACTCTTTTAGAGCGATGTAAGAATTGGGAGATATGTTAAACAGTCCCGAAATAAAGGGATAACCACCTGCAAGATAGCTCTTAGAACTTTTATTTAGATGATTAGAATTTAATTCAGTATCAAATAAATTTAAATAACTAATAGCTTGTATTACACTCGATTTTCCACATTCATTTTTACCAACAAAACAAAGCTGATTATTATTAATAATTAGATTAGCCTTTTTTATTGATTTAAAATCATGTATTTCTATTTCCGTTAATTTCATTTCTTATAATAACTAAGTTTTATAATAGGCACAATAATACCATTACCATATGGAGCAAATACCAAATCCTCACTATCTAAACGAGCAATAATACTTCTATTATTTTCTAAAAATAAATCTCTTTTTCTCTTCGCTTCAGCTAGGCTTCTTTCAAATTCTGTTTGGGTGTGGTTAACTGGTATTCCAGTAAAATATTCTGTCATTAACATAATATCGTTGGATTCTATTAAAAATTTAGTTGTCACAAATATAATGAAAATTTTAACTAAAACACACATTGTGTTAAAAGATATAATTCAGAATAAATATTAGCTGTTTATTACTAATTTTTTATCTTTGTTTCATGCGAAATGAGTTTAGAATAAATGAAATTTGTAAGAAAAAAGGTATTACTTTAAAACAGCTTGCGGAAGGTGTGAATATCCATCCCGTAAGTTTTACTCAGGCGTTAAGTGATAAAGGTAATCCAACTTTTGAAACTCTATCTAAAATTGCCTCTTTTTTGCGAGTTGATTTATCAGAATTATTTAAACCTTCAACACCAACAATAGAATTAAATAAATGGGAGATATACGATTCTAAGGATGTTATTACTTTTAGAAAGTTAGATGGTAAGTATGGGGCTTTATCCAATATGTCTAAACAATTTGGTGTAGAGTTGTTTGACATTAAATTTATTGCTTCTGAAATCTTATACATTATAGGAGGATTTAAAGATAAATCTATTCAGGAAGAATTACTTAAAGAAAATAATCCGACCAAAGCTAAACGTATATTTCGTCATGGAGATTATTTGAGAAAGTATTGGCGAAAAGATTGGAATAACTTCAATATAGATTGGATGAAATTCTGTATTATTCAAAAATATAAACAAAATCCACAATGGGTGGATTTACTAAACTCAACAAATGACAAGATGATTTTAGAAGATACTACTATGCAGACGGGTGTTTCATCTTCTTTTTGGGGAGCAAAAGACCTCCTTAGACGAACAATTCTTTCAAATAAACGTAACCTTTTGAAATCAAAGAATCTATCAAAGGGACAGATTGATATAGAATTAGAAAAAATTTACACGACTGTTGGTGACGGTTATTATCAAGGTGTTAATAATATGGGCAAACTCCTTACTATGCTCCGAGACAATAATGGTATTTTAAATTACACTTTGCCTAATGATATTTATATTTTAGGAAATAAAATTATTTAAGATTTCTCCCTAAATAAACAACGGTACCATAATTGATTGTTATTCAATGTGTTTAAATGCTTGTTTATACATATTTCCAATACATTTTTATTGTTAAATCAATAAATATACAGAATTATTAATCTCATTGTTGTCGTTAAATTTTTTTATTAATATATTTGTTTATATCGTGTCCGATTAACCGTGACACATTTTACTGCTCAGACTTCTTCAGTCAGAGGGATTTGAGAAAATCCATGTATGAATAAGTGTTTCGGCACATTTAAAAACTTATAAACATGTAGATTTTATAATCTTCAATAGGATAACAGTTCTTGTTGGTTTAGGCTGTTTTTCCATTATAACCAATTACAAAAATGAACCAACGACAATAAAGAGGTTAAAACCTCAATTAAATATAAATAAATATGAAAAAATTAGAAAAAGATAAATTAAATAAAGAATTAGAAACCCTTAGTAAAGAGGAATTAGAATGGGAAATTGATGGTATGTATGAGTTGGTAAATGAGTTCGATACAAGACGAGGTGAATATTATACAGAAGAGGAATACCAAGAGGAATACCCCCAAATAATTGAAGAGCTCAATATAATGATTAATTTGGTAAATAAATTATATTAAAACATTATAACATGAAATGATTAGATAGACATTGAAATATTAGGGCTGCACTCCGTATCAGATTGCAGTCCTTTTTAATTGGGTTTTTGTCCGTCAAAAGCTCAATAAATCATACGCCTCCATTAATTCCTCAGACCGTAAACCTAGATATTTTCTTGTAGTGCGGACATCGCTATGATTAAATAACTCAGATAATTTCACCAATGCTAATTCAGCATTAGAACCAGCATTATTATAAACCTGTCTGCCGAAACTTTTCCGCATAGAATGTGTGGAGAAATTCTTGATTTTTAGATTGTATTTTACCCTAATCTCTTTGAAAATTATATTTATTCTTTGTACCGAATAAACAGAACCTTTTTGGCTTGTAAATATAAAATCATTGATTGACTGAGGTTTTATTTCTTTATAGCAAGCTAGAATATGCTTTTTCAATTGGTCATTGATTTTGATAGTGCGTTGCTTCTTTGTCTTTTTCTCAATAATGGTTAATGTATCAGTGTCGAGAATATCACAAAACCGCAAACCCAGTATATCACTAATGCGAATGCCAAAGAATGAACCCAAAGCAATCAGTAAACTAAATTTATAGTTTTGGTCTTGGAATAGTTTTGAGATTAGTAAAACATTACTATCCCACTGTAAGTAATCTGCCGTTGTATTTTGAAATTTTAAACTCATAATAATATTCAGTTTTGTTGGTTAATCGTTGTTAGTGAATGCTTGTTTTGGTGTGAAATATTTAATTAGTAGTTTGTCAGCATTTTAGCTATTTCACTTATTGTAAAAGTGAATATTTTTATCTAATCTAAAATTGTAATTAGATTTTCATATTTGAAACTTCTCCATGTTTGTAACTCAATATCGAAGTAGGCTTGGCAGTTATAATACTTGCGAGGTACACCATAGCCATTGGTGTTATTGTTTACAACCCGTTCAAGTAGAGTTCCCCATGCTTCACGTATTGAACCATCTTTCTTTCTGTATAAGAAGTGAGCCGTTCCATTCATTAACTTGAACTGCAATGTTTCGATTAAGGCAGATGTTTGTAATGATTGAGTAAGGTCATAACCATTGATGACCATGTATGTTGCCCTGTTTAATAGAGCTAAGTTGTTGATATCTGTTTTCATATATTTAATACCATTTAGTTGGTTTATTCCATCCCATCATTTCATATAATTTATCAAGGGCATCGAATCTTGAAAAGCATGAGCAAACTTTATTCCCTTCAGAGTTCCAAATCCCCCAACCTGAGCCGCTACATCCGATACTATATTTTCTATTTTGTTTCATATTTCTATCATTTAATTACAATACAAATATATGACATATATTTAATATATGCAATTTAAATCAAGGGAAAATATTACTTTTATTTATTATTTGTCATATTTGTTGTATATTTGCAAAAAATCATAGAATATGGAAACTGAAAACAAACAGGAAAGGACAGTGATTCATCTTGAGATGGATGGGAAACACTATTATTTTGGCTCAATAGCTAATATTTATGAATATTTTGATAAAGATATAATTGGTATTAGTTATGGTAGTTTAAGAAATTATGGTTTATCACAAGAAAAGCCATATCAAAATAATAAGTGTATAATTCGTAAGGGAGTATTACTTGCGAAGCCGTCAAACAGAGGGCGTAAAAAAGAAGAATGACTAAATAACTAAATCAAATTCTATTTTGGATGAATTGGATAAAATAAAAAGCACCTACCAATAGAAATGTATATATCTTTGGATGCCTTATTTTTACACACAGTCACCCCCTGTATGAGTGCTTTGTTATTCTGAAATAATCGTCTATATTTGTATTTGTTAAGAAATTAACCTCTTAACAGACATATTTTATAGAAGCGTTTCGGCTTTTATCCTTGTATTGAAAACGACCAATTTTTAAAATCCGAAGGATAAAACAGTAACAAACGCTCATGCTTCGCATATATACTTCCTTGTATATAATCGAATAGCGTGGGGTGACTGTTTATTCGGATAGGGTGCTTGGTCGTACCTCAATACAGATAAACTGAACATTTCCCACGCTACTTCATTTAATAAACCTCTATTAGGGAAAATAGAGACCTAATTTCAATTTATGAAAAAATTACTACTCTCAATCTCACTCTGTTTTTTAATCGGGGGCAATGTTGTAGCACAAACTTATAGTGGAGGAGATGGTTCAGAGGATAATCCGTTTCTTATTTCTTCAAAAACTGATATGGAAACACTAGCTACAACTGTTAATAGTGGAAACTCTTATGCTGGAAAATATTTTTTGCTGACAAAGAGCCTTACAGAAGAAAATGATACAGTAACAACTATTGTAGGAACATCTTCTGCAAATTGTTTTAGTGGAGTTTTTGATGGTAAAGAGCATAAAATAGCTATAAGAATAGAGATGTTATCAAATAACAATATTCATTGTGGCTTATTTGGTAATGTACGGAATGCTCACATTAAGAATATTAGTGTTATCGGAAGTATATCATATTCTTCAAATTCATATTCTTATGTTGGAGGAATTTGTGGATATGCTTATTCGTCAATAATCACAAATTGTTATAATATGGCAATTGTATCATATTCATCTTCCTCATATTATTCTTATGCGGGTGGTATATGTGGATATGCTAATTCTGCAACTATAATAACAGGTTGTTACAATACAGGTAATATCTCGTCAAATTCCCACTCTAATTCGAATTATTCTTATGCGGGTGGAATTTGTGGATATGTAAACTCATCAACGGTTACAGATTCTCATAATAGTGGAAAGGTGTCCTCTCATTCTTCTCTTGCAGGTGGAATATGTGGATATACTGACTCAGCGACAGTTTCAAATTGTCATAATACAGGAAACATCACCTCTACTTCTACTACTTCATCCTATGCAGGAGGAATTTGTGGAAATGTTAAATCATCGAATGTTACAGATTGTTACAATACGGGAGATGTCTTTTCTTCCACTTCTTATTACTCGTCTTATTCCTTTGCGGGAGGGATATGTGGAGCTATTAGTTTATCAACAGTAATAAATTGTATTGCTATAAATACGACTATGACTGCTATAAAAACAGGAAGCAATAACAATTTGTATGCAGGTCGAATAATTGGGAGTAATGATTCCGTTACAAATTGCTATTCACTTTCTTCCATGAAAATAAATGAAGCAACAATAAACAGCCAAGATACGAATAGTAAGAATGGAAAGGATTTACATACATCTAGTGATATTTTTAATTTCATAGATGCAAATAAAATACTATATCTAGCAAATTTATTAAACGATGTCAAATATGGTGATGCTGTTAATTTAAATATCTCTAATCTTTCTTTGACTTATCAAATATCTGATGGTAATGTAGCTGAGATTATAGGGGGTATTTTGAAGACAAAAAAGTCTGGTTTTACTGTAATAACAGGGAATTACACTCATAATGGAAATAATTATAAGATAGGTTTAGATGTAAATGTCAATAAAAAAGAATTAGTAGTCCAAGCCGATACAATTTCCTCTATCTTTGGAAATATTCCATTATTCACATGCAAGTATGATGGCTTTGTGAATAATGAAGCAGAAGAAGTATTAACTAAATTACCATTATTTTCATGTAGTGGTACATCAACAAGCAATGTAGGAAGTTATCCTATTACGCTATCAGGAGCAGAAGCTGAGAACTACACATTTAGCTATAAAAATGGTCTATTAAATATATTGAAACGTGATTTAAAAGTAATTATTGATAGTATTTCAAGAACCTATGGAGATAACAATCCGACATTAACATTTTCTTATGACGAATTCGTAAATGGAGATACTCAAACAAGAATTTTAACCAAACCAACAATAACAACAATTGCTACAAAATTTAGCAATGTTGGTAATTATGAAATAATAAGCACAGGTGGTAATGCAACTAATTATAATCTTGTACATGAAGTTGGTAATTTGGAAATAACCAAAGCTATATTAACAGTGAAACCAAACAACGCAAGTAGACTTTATGGTTCTCCAAATCCCGAATTTACTTTTTCATATTCAGGGTTTAAGAACACAGATACAAAAGAAATAATATTGAAAGAACCTGAAATAATAACCGAAGCTACTATTTCATCTGTTGTCGGAGCATATCCTATTATTGGGGCAAATGCAAATGCTATCAATTACGATTTTATTTATGGACTAGGAACTCTTAATATAACAAAAGCTCCTCTTGTTATAAAGGCAGATTCTATCTCAATTATATATGGGGACATCCCCGAATTTACATGCAAGTACGAAGGTTTTGTGAATAGTGAAACCGAAGATGTATTGATAACTCAACCCTCTTATTCTTGCTATGGTACATCAACAAGTAATGCAGGGTCTTATATTATTAATCTATCTGGTGCAAATGCCGAAAATTACTCCATTTCTTATAAAACAGGATTATTGAATATACTAAAAAGGAATTTGCAAGTTATCCCTGATAATATGACAAAAGTATATGGAGATAATAATCCAACATTTACTTTATCTTATGAAGGTTTTGTAAACAATAATACAGCATCCAATATTTCCACAAAACCAACAGTAACAACCGCAGCAATAAGATATAGTGATGTTGGCAAATATGATATTATATGTTCTAATGGCTATGCTATTAATTATAATTTGATTTGCGAGGCTATCGGAACATTAACAGTCGAAAAAGCTCCCTTGATAATAACTGCAAATAATGCAAGTCGTTATTGGGGTGTTGAAAATCCAAACTTTACAGTTTCATATTCAGGATTTAAAAACTCTGATAGCAAATCAATTTTAACAGAAGAACCTCAAATATCATGTGAAGCTATTCGTTTATCTCCATCTGGACAATATCCAATTGTTGTAACAGGTGGTGTGGCATCAAATTATGATTTGATATATAAAAATGGAACACTAACTATTAATAAGAGTCTGCAAGCTGCAATAATGGGTTTAGATTATATTAATTTGAATTTAGTATCTGGTATGGAGAGTATATTGAAACTATCCGTTGAGCAAGAAGACCCAATGATGTCTTTCCAAACAGATATAACATTTCCCACTTTTGTTGAGATTGATATAAATAAAGTTTCATTATCCAACCGTTGTGATAATGCGCATATCCTTAATGTTGCAAAAATATCATCTTCTGTAAACACATATCGTTTCATGATTTATTCTCCATCTAACAAACATATTAATGGAAATACAGGGGAATTAATTTCTATTCCTTTTTCAATAAATTGGGAGACCGCACCAACCTATTATACAAGTTGTACCGCATCAACAAAAGGAGCATCTGCTGTTTTTTACATCTCAGAAATAGAAAAACCTGAAAAAACGATAAACAATGTTTCAAAACAATTCTATATACATGAAATGGGAGATGTGAATATTAACGGAACAATTACTATCTCAGATATTGTTGCAGAAGTGGATTACATATTAGGGAAAAAACCAAATCCATTTTTATTCGAAGCTGGAGATATGAATAAAAACGGAACTATTTCTATTTTAGACTTAACTCAATTGGTGAATGTTGTATTAACTCGTGGTAGCAGTTATGTATATAGTATGTTAAGAAGTAGTAATTCCGACTATGAATTATCTTTCTCTGATTTATCATTAAATTACGAGAAGGGTGATTTAACAGGTAATTTGATGCTTTCAATGAAAAACAAACTCCCTGTTATAGCCTTGAATTGGGACTTAATTTTACCTGATGGTGTAACTATTGATGAAGCCAATTTGCAACTACAAGAAGGCAGAGCAAGCCGAGCGACTCATACTATTGCTATGAATAAATTTGATAATGAAAATAGGTATCGGTTTATCATTTATTCAACTCAAAATAAAGCTATTTCAGGAAATGAAGGTGAACTTCTTTCAATACCTATCAAAATTGATGAAAATGTAGCATCTGGCAATTTTGAAATTGGTGCAATTTCTTCTAACTTGATATATATAGATAATGAAGAACAAAAAGAGGCTGTGGCATTAAATCCTCAATCTATACTTTCAATAAGCACTCCTTCAGGTATAGATAGTAATCAAGCTAATTTGGTTTCTATTTATCCGAATCCTGCAAAAGATTATGTAAGTATAAAATCTGATAGTAAAGTTGATAGGGTTGAGATACATAATCTAGTAGGTAAATTGGTATTTAGTAATACAGATAATTTGGAGAAAATAGATGTATCAATGCTACCTGATGGAACATATATATTAAGAACAACTATTAACAATAAGATTTACACCCATAAACTTATAATTTTGAAATAACAAGAAAATAGCATTATGGTTATTTAAGGGAGAAACTAAAAATTCTCCCTTAACTTTTTTTAAAATCCATTTACCCATCAGACCGAAAGAACTAAAATTTGGCATTCTTGGTATTGAATGTTTTATAATCAATTTTAAATAAGCATGTTGTGTGTTTTGTGGTTATTTTCTCTCCATTTTTCACTATACGAAACGTGGGGCGAATGCACATAAATACATTGATTTTTAAATATATAAATACAAAAAGCACCCGTATCCGAGTGCTTTTCCTTTATTCAGAAAGAAGTTATTTTGCCTTTTTCTGTTTATACTGCTCAAATATGTAAAATAATGTACCAATGGTATAATCATATTCGGTGTCAATGAATTGCATGTATTTTTCCCTACATTCCGCTTCATTGAAGTTCTTGTTGTTTTCACAAAATCTGACAAACAAACCAACACCACTTTCGCCAAACGTATTGGCTATGGATATAGCTACTTTTATCCAATCGTCATAAGTCTCCGTAATATCTAACTTATGGTCTGACACATATTGCACCATATCATCAATACGAACATCACCAATAGTTATCTCTCCGTAATCTTTATCAAGTTTTTTAGGTATTTCATAAACATCAGTGTAAATATCTGCATGTGGATTAATATAAGTATCCTTATCTGGATAGCTGTAATATCTCAGCCTGTTTACATTAGAACAAGATTTGTCAATTTTAATACCAAACTGCTCAAATGTTCTAAGCAAAGCATTAAAATGAAGCTTGAATTTCCTATGGTCTCGTATGGGAATGATGGCAAAATATCCGTTTCCACTAATAGACTTGTTAAAATAAGCTACATTGTGTATAGATTTTAATATTTCAGGTACTTTGTCTATCATCATAGGATTATCCTTTTTGTCTATATCAATACATATCAGGCTGTTCTGTTTTTCAATATCATCTTTCGACTGACCACAGACACATGATATAGTAACACAAGGAACTTTCGATTCCGATTTACGTTGCTTAATATCTTCATAATCTTTCCCCAATCTAATATAGTTCACCACATTTTGATAAGTTGATTTATAATAGCCATTTTCATCTATAAGATATTCATACAAATTTACAACCTTGCCTTTTTTGAATAAATTATGCTCAAAGAACGATACAGGCACATCCAACACATTTTTCTTCGTTGTACATGAATGAGCTTCTTTTATTGTTTGGCTCATCAATATCTGATTGGAAAAAGCCGACTCAACAAAAGTATTTAATTCTGCTGTATCATCACTGTAAACCATTTCTTTATAGTTGCCACTTACAGTATCATATTTTACCTCAGTGTATCCAATCTGTCCGTAATTGGAGAATTTACACTTATCACACTTGATAATGGTGGTGTTGGCTTCAAAATCTCTATGTACAACTATAATATAATCACTTTTGTTGGCAAAATTGGCAGACCCATTCAGGTCATATCGTCCTGGTATCATTGTGTTACCGTCCGAATCAGATTGCATTTTCTTTGGATGCACAACCATTTCAATCAAAATATCATGGCGTTTGGCGAATTTTTGTAATTTCATCATCACCTGTGATACATATTCCGTTTCAGTCAAATTGTTTGGTCTGCTGTCTTCAAGTGTATTATAGGCATCAATAACCAACACTTTTATGCCCTCTGAGGCTATTAAATCTTCTGTACATGACAATATATCATCCAATGTGTTTACCGTCTCATAATTCAGAAAAAAGAAGTTTTCGGAGATATAACCAATATATTTATCTATTTCATCTTTGGAGAAATCATCGAACCGTTTATTTCCAATCTTACGGATTAGTTTTGATAGATGTAATTTGATAGGAAAATTTTCAGGACTAAAATATAAAGTCTTATGACCATGCAGTTCATTTAGCTTGATATTGACAAAATCTACAAACTCAGATTTGCCATAATTGGGAATCCCTGTAATTACAGCTACCATTCCGGTGTCTAATCTGAAAATATTATCAATGCTTTCAATTCCAATTTTCATGCCTTCGGGCATTCCATTTTCATACAAACTGTTTATCTCATCTTTGAGATAGGATACACTCAGCACCCTGTTCAATGTAATGTTTTTCATTTATTATTTTATTACTTTTTATTCAGAACACTATTTTTCTTTAATTCATAGAGTTCCTTACTTAGAAATCCACTTGCGAAATCCTTTTCCAGCCTTACAAGTTTGGAGTTTGTACTTGCCGAAATAAGTTTTAGATTCTGTGGCTTCTTAGCTAATTCCTTATTTTGATTGGCAGGGGTAGGAATATCCTCCTGTTTTTTGTGTGGGTATCTGAGGTTGTACCCATCAAGATATAACTTTCTAACTGCTTCTATGTTGATATAGAAGTAGCTTATTTTTCTCATTTTTTCTTTTGGATTACGCCCCTGAAAGGTTTTGATTAAACCTTTATGCTCTAATCGTTTTAAGGCTCTGTTGTATTGCTGTATATTGATACACAATTCATCGGAGCATATATTTCCCTTACTACGGTAGAAGTGGTATTGTTGTTTATTTTTGGTCTTGGGGGGCAAATCACCATAACCACATAGAGTCTGTAAAAGATTACATAACACCAATGTTTCAATGCCGTCATTCAGCATTGCTGCTAATTCCTCTATGTATTGCGTAAACTTGTAATTGTATTTTTCATCACAACCTAAAACATCTTTTAATAACATTAATCAATAGTTTACCTTACCCTTTCGGGCTTATTCGCATTACCTTTATTAATCTAGCTCAAAAAAAATGGAAAGAGGGTCAAGGTAAAAAACACCCTCTTTGTCGGTAGCTATCCTATCCATATTCAAAGATATTCCGTAATCGAAATCTCTTATATACTATAATTAGAGAAAATATTCAAAAAGTCAAGTGTAAACGGCAGAAAAAGTTATAATGTTTTTTATTCACCTCATTATCAAGTGAATAAAATTGAAAATAATTTAGAAATGTGTGTGTGTTTGGATTGAAGTGTTCCCCATAGGGATAAACGAAAATCTTTAATCTCTTTCTTCTAATATAACTACCATATTGTTCTGATAGCTCCCGACACATCATTTTGATATGTCCGTGAAGATGAAAGTTATTTTTTAGATTGGCTAAAAATTTTAAATTTTTTTTTGAGAGTCGGCACGTAGTCCCATCCGAAGTACTCATTTTGACGGGTATATTTTTTTTAGTTTTGCTTTTGGTGGATACGCCGAGGGGGATGCCTACTCCCCTGTCTATTATATATTAAAAAATTGTATTAACGAAAAACTAAATTTCGTCTTTCCTATATCGTTCTAATTCTTCAATATTGAATGTGTAAGGTTTAACAGCAGTAGATACAGGTTTAATCTTATATGTCGTCAATAATGTGGTCATTTTTCTGTTAGAAATCTGTAAATATTCACATGCCTCTTCACGAGAATATACCTTTTTACTTGGGTCAAATTTCTGAATTGGTGTTATTAGTTGTAAATCCTTAATCTCAGGTACGTAATCTGTTATTATTTCTTGTTTTGACTCTTCTTTCTTTTTCATGTGCAAAATGAAATTGTCATTATCAAGTTGCAGCCTTAAATATTTTAATGCATAACTTAAATTTTCAATCTCATTTTTCCTTAAACCAATTTCATTTTTAGCACGTTTCTGTTTTCTTGGTTGTAATCTATCTTTTGGATTTGGTGCTTTATTTACTTTGGAGTCTAAGTACTTAAACCGTTTTCTATGTTCTCTTTGAAGTGCACTAAATTCTGATAGTAAATCTTTCAATTCCATCCTAATGAAGACTACATCATCCTGATTTGAAAATAATTCATCAATAATATCTAAAATACGTTTTCTAATCTTTTCATTGTCTACATGAGAGCAATACTTCGCAATTTTTGCTTTATCCATCATCATTAGTAAGGTTGGTTAGCAATTTTAGACTAGTTTTTTTAGCAATCCAAATATAATAGATTTAAAAGTTATATGAAAGTTGTTATTCACTTTGTTGCCACCATAAAAGAAAAAGCAGCTAAGAATTTCTTCTTAACTGCTTGATTTTCTGTGGTGGGCGTTGACGGATTCGAACCGCCGACCCTCTGCTTGTAAGGCAGATGCTCTGAACCAACTGAGCTAAACGCCCTTATTTATTAATTGCATTTTCTCTCAAATGCGTTGCAAAGATATTTCTTTTTTTTTATACACAAAATTATTTCGTATAAAAATTTCATTTTTTCATGAAAATTCCAACCCGAACTCATCTTTCAGCCTTTGAACACTTGAGTTCTGTTCTGCCATTAAGTTGAATTTTTCAATATTAGTAAAGGCTAGCTTCTTCTCATTTTCTTCACTAATACGCACTTTCATAATAATATTTGTATTCTTTAAACGTTCTCTCAATGAGAGAAGTATCTCCGATGCGTGATCTAAAAGTCGTTGCTCCTGAACCGGATTATTCACAACAACTTCAAACTCGTCATTATCCAAAAGCGCAGGCAAGCAGTGAAGCATAGTATTTTTCAAGTGATGCTCCTCCAATATTGCTTCTGCATAAGTTTTCCATTCATTTATCAGTTGAATAGGAGTAAAACGTTCCGACATTGCTTGTTGTACAATCTCATCTTTTTGCTCTTCCTTTTTTTCTTGATTGAAAGCAGAAAGAGACACACCAAGCCCTGTAATACCCTTAACTGCAGTCGATTTATTCTCCACAACCTTCTTGGGCTGAGGTGGCACAGACGATACATGAGGAACGGCAGCAACAGAAACCGTTTTAGAATTATCCGGAACCGGTTGAGGGGTTACTGAAGTTTGAGCGATCGGCTTTAGTTCAGATTTTTTTTTTTCATCATCCGGATTACCTCCAGATCTTAACTGACATAATTTTATAATTGTCAAATCCGATAAAAGCCTTTTGTTCCGACTCAGACGATAATTCAAGTCGGCTTCATTCACCAGGTCAATTGCCTTATAAAGAAATCCTATATCACATTTTTTAGCTGTTTCTATATACCTTTCTCTTATTGACGCACCAACTTCAAACAATTCTGCCGTCTTGATATCTTTACACAACATGAGATCCCGAAAATGAGAAGCGATTCCCGTTACGATATTATGCCCATCGAAACCCTTGTTCAATATGTCATTCAGAATCAACAAACCCTCGGTTACATCTCCTGCCAAAATAGCATCTGTCAACTTGAAATAGTACTCATAATCCAACACATTCAGATTGTCAATGACTGCTTTATATGTCACATTGCCTCCGGTGAAACTAACTACCTGATCAAAAATTGACAAAGCATCACGCATACCTCCATCCGCTTTATGAGCCAAAACATTCAAAGCCTCTACTTCTGCATTGACCCCTTCTTGCGAAGCCACATATTGCAAATGTTCTACTGTGTCGGATATGCTTATACGACTGAAATCGTATATCTGGCACCTCGAAAGAATAGTTGGCAGTATCTTGTGCTTCTCGGTTGTAGCCAAAATGAAAATAGCATGGTGAGGCGGTTCTTCCAAAGTCTTAAGAAACGCATTGAAAGCCGCAGACGATAGCATATGCACCTCGTCTATGATATAAACCTTATATTTCCCTATTTGTGGCGGAACCCTCACCTGATCTATCAGGGAACGGATATCATCCACCGAATTGTTGGATGCAGCATCCAACTCATGTATATTGTAAGAGCGTTGTTCGTTGAAAGCGACACACGATTCGCACTGATTGCATGCCTCTCCGTCGGCAGCCGACGACAAGCAGTTGATAGTTTTGGCAAAGATGCGGGCACAAGTAGTCTTCCCCACCCCACGAGGTCCGCAAAACAAATATGCATGAGCTAGCTTATTCCCTGCTATTGCGTTTTTCAATGTGGTGGTAAGAGACTTCTGACCCACCACAGACTTAAATGTGGTAGGGCGATACTTCCGTGCCGATACTATATAATTATCCATACTCCTGAGTCCGTAAATATATGTGATACAAATGTAAGAAAACAAACTCGCATCTCCAATTTTAACATTCCGAGAGTAGGATAAACGCATCAAAGCAAGCAACATCATTGCTTGTCAAGTAGGGGCGAATAAATATTCGCCCCTACTTTCCGCTTTCTAAAAATCGCCCAGATATTTTGCCGATAGCGTTGCCACCGTTCCGTCTGTTATGGAATATTCGGAATCAACACGAAGTTCTCCCACATCAATTCCTCCAATGGGATCATTACCCCCTCCCGGATCTCTATATGTAATTGTAGCACCCATCTGTATCACATCTCCTGCATTTAGTTTTATAGGTGCATAAGTGGTAAAAGTTTCATCTGATGGGCTTGTAAATGCAAAACTATTAAACGACCGGAAAAATGTACTGGGTGTTGGCCTAGCAGCATCACCCGAAGCCGGAGGAGTGCCGGGAATGCCGGAAGTGTTATCCTTATGCAGCAACTGAAAATAGATAATATCACGTAGAGAGGTGGGGGTACTATTCTTTTTTAAAGTCACTGATATTTGAATATAATACCATCCCGTTTTATTTATTGTGATTGCCCCTCCCGATAAAGTACATATAGCCGGATTGTTTGTATCCAGATTGTTAAATATTATTTTAGCCGGACTATCAGCATCTTTCATTGTTCCGGAACTTGTGTCGAAGCGAACTCCGGATGCAAAAAACTGGCTTTTGTCTGTAATATTGGCAGTAGACATAGACTGCCATCCAACCCATTTGTTCTGTACGGCATCCCAATAATAGAACCCGTTAGGCTCTCCTGTTGGCAGTGGAGGCGTCGGGTTATCCAGAAAAACAAGTAATCCGTCCTCTTTAGGGTCGGTTACATTTAGATTCGCAACACGAGGAACAAGTATGCCTGTTTTATTATTAGGAGTCGTCCGACTATTGGGTTCAACAACCATTGTCCCGTCTCTATACGTTTCGGAGTTAACCGATACCTGTGCCTGAATAATAATAGCAGATGTCAACAGGTATATCAGTAGAATATATTTTTTCATTATTTACAGTTCTTCTATTAAGGTTAATATTAAAGCAAAAGGAGAGTTTATTTTGACATTCGGAGTATCTTCTGTATTTGTGGTTATAAAACTGACACGGATTACAAGTTTAGTGCCTTTTTCCAATGTAATAAACTGGGTGGTTGCAAATACTCCGGATCTAAACGGAACTGCAGCCAAGTTTACTAGAGAAGCTATAGGGGGGGATGCAGTAGCACCATTAATCAATATTTCACATTTATAATCGGTCACACCATAATGTTCTTTAGATATGCCTCCGGTCAGAGCCAAAGCATAACGCCCTTTCTTCCCGATCTGTAATTCCCCCTTGGCTGTCAGTTGAAAACTGGGCAAAGGTGAATCCATATAAGAAAATGGAACATAACGGGAGCCTTTATCGTTAAAATCAGAGGGATTACCGGCACCATCATAGAATTCGTTTCCTGTGCAAATAATTTTATTGTAGTCGATATCGGCACTGTTTATATCCAACAACTGGTCCCATGCCGGAATATTATTGTTCCAAAAATAGAAACTGTTTTTCCAATAATCCACCGCATTGTTATGATTCAAGAAGACCATTGTTCCATGCTGATTTATGGTCGGGTCTGTCGCCGGAAAAGAAGTGATACGGGGAAAGATCAACCCGATATTTTGCTCCGGCGCAGTCTTGTTTAAAGCCCGGATATCCAATAATGCTTTCGGATCATTTGTGTTAACTCCGACTTGAGCATTGATGCTGAAACTTATTGCCAACAGCAGTATGATAAATTTTAATTTTTTCATCATTTATTTGTGTAGATATGTTAGACTTAAAGAACTTAATCCGTTGCTTGTATATGTTGGAGCGGGGCCTTCTGCAGGAGTAAAAATTCCACTATAATCTCTTCCTCTGTCTGTTAATTGTACCCTTGCACTTAGCTTATCACCTTTTTTCAAAGCAACAATTGTATTTATTACAACATGTGTTGCGCTATACCGTTCGTAAGCGGTATTCCCTTTAGCCATGATTCTTGGATTTGCCGATGCCCCGTTTATCAAGACTTCACCCAACAAATTGGTTTGTTGAACCTTAACTCCATTTTCGGCATAGCACCACCGCCGTGAACTTGTAACAAAAGACAGAAGGTATGTTCCGTCTTTGCCAACAGTCAAGGTGTTATTTGTAAGGGAAAACGTAACACCACTCTCTTCTTTGGAGGCATCATAAACCAAATTATCCAGCACAACTCCCCGATAATCCATAATAGTATCCACACCCAGATATCCTTGTCCATAGGTACAATACAAAGTCCTGTATTCTTCTGTAGATATAGTTCTGGTATTCATCAACACCCACTCTTTTCCGTTCCAATAATAGAACCCGTCGGGTTTTGCTGCTATGGAAGGTGAACTTGTCGCATCTTTCCTCAGAAAGATAAGGTTACCCGCATTCGACGGGTCGGTTGCAGGAAAGTTTGTTACACGAGGCACTAAAAGTCCGTCCTCGCCTGTCGGGTCGGTTATACTCGACTCTGTTATGTGCAAAGTCGACTTCGGGTCGTTTGTATTAATCCCTACCAACTGGGCTTTGATGCCAACGGCCAGAAACAGCAGGAGGGTGAATAAAATTAATCGTTTCATCTGTTAAATTTTGTGTTTTTATTCGTGTTTTAACATATCTGTCACTTGTAGAGTGACGGAAAAGTCGGATAGGTACTTGTATTTATTTAATTATTAGCCGATTATCAAAAAGAAAGAATGGCGATATAGGCTTTTAGTTCAACGCTCGTGAAACATCTTGAAAAAACGAAACGAAGAGTAGTTCTTAATCAATTGATAATTTGACATTTAAGTAGAATAAAAAAGCACATTCAAATATTTTTCAGCAAAACATTCGTTTAACAAACTAATATACAACACTTAAACAACAATAATGATGAAATCAGAAAACAATAATCCAATAGAATTCCTGCAACTGAACGAGGGTCAGTCATGGGGTCTTGAACCGGGAGAAAATAAAATAATTCTGGTGACAGAGGGAGAATTACAAATCCGTTCCTCAACTCATCCTGATGTTGATGTAACAGCCTCAAACATGGTGTTTTATCCCTTTCAGGAGCGGGTAGTATTGAAAGCGGCAAAAAAATCCGAAGTAGTTTCAATCCGCTTCACAAATGAGTCTGGTCTTTGTGGTATACTTTCTTCCATAACTGCCAGCTCTACATTGAAACATTTTGGAGACGATGTTACATTGCTTCCCATTAATGGGTTAATTTATAACCATATAGGCTTAGTAAAAAAATATGAGAACGAGAATTTTTGCGACAGTTACCTGCTGGATCTCAAACTAAAAGAATTTGGCTATATCCTCAAGCATTTTTATTCGGAAGAACAGTTGCAGAGTTTTTTCAAAGCGCTTCCCGCTAACGATTTGCGATTTTCGGAAGAGGTGTGCAGCCTCAGCCTGAGTGTTCGTTCGGTTCGCCAACTGGCTGAAAGAATGAATTATAGCTATTCGGGATTTAACAAGCGTTTCAGGCGAGTATTCAATATGTCGGCATACAACTGGATGAGAAACCAGAGAGCCAGACAGGTCTATCAGGACATTTGTCAGACAAGTAAAAGCCTGAAAGAGATCAGCACAAACCATAAATTTGCAACCCTGTCTCATTTCAATGAATTTTGCCACAAAAATCTGGGAAATTCCCCTTCCGAAATCAGAAGAAAAAACAGAACAAAACAATATATATAAAAAAAGCACCTCTGTCACTTACCAAGTGACAGAGGTGCTCATTATCTCATTATCAGACTACAAAGGTATAAAAAGTTTTTTAATTTACTACTTTTCCGTCAGATATTTCGTTTTTTACGACTCCCTAAATATGAAATATCCTTACCTCCGGAATTACTTTCAATCTTTCAGTCTTATTCTTACTTGAAAAGTTACCGGTTTTCTAAAAATCGCCCAGATATTTTGCCGATAGCGTTGCCACCGTTCCGTCTGTTATGGAATATTCCATCTTATCTCGAAAAACTGTATTATCTGAGCCATCCGGGTTACCTCCATTTCCGGTATCTTTATAAATATACTGCATACCCAATTGGATCACATCTCCTACCGAGAGTTTTACTGGCGCATAAGTCGTAAAAGTTTGTCTTGCCGGATTATCTACCGCAAAAGAACTAAACGACCTGAAGGTTGGTCCCGGGGTAGGTAGGGCGCCATTTAGCAGCAATTGGAGACAAAGTATATCTCGCATAGGTGCAGGATCGGCATTTTTTGTTAATGTCACTGAAATTTGTAGATAATACCAGCCTGTTTTATTTATCGTAATAGCACCTCCCGATAATGTACAGATAGACGGATTATTAGTAACCAGATTGTTAAATTTAATTTTAGACGGGTTATCGGCGTCTTTCATGGTTCCTGATGCTGTGTCGAATTGTGTTCCTGATGCAAAAAACTGGCTTTTATCCGTTATAACGGCAGTAGACATAGATTTCCATCCAACCCATTTGTTCTGTGCGGCATCCCAATAATAAAACCCATTGAGTTCACCTGTTGGCAGTGGAGGGGTCGGGTTATCCAGAAAAACAAGCAACCCGTCTTCTTTGGGGTCGGTGGTATTCAGTTTTTCTACTCTTGGAACAATCACTCCTGTTTTGTTATTGGGCAAGGTTCGGTTATTGGGTTCAACAACCAAAGTCCCATCTTTATATGTTTCCGAATTAATCGAAACCTGTGCTCGAACTACACTAACAGATATGAACAAGCACATTGATAATATATATATCTTCATTTTTTATAATTCTTGTATTAATGTTAACATTAAAGCAAAGGGTGAGTCTATTTTTGCTTCCGGAGGGTTATTATAATCTCCATTGGGAGCAATGTATTCTAAACTGACCTGAATTGACAACAAATCATTTGCATTCAACTCTACAAATTGAGTGGTAGCAAATACTCCTGCCCGAAAGAAGTTTCCTGCTAAGTTTATTAGCGATGCAATTGGAGGAGAGGCAGTAGTGCCATTAATCAATACTTCACATTTATAATCGGTAATTCTTTGATGCTGTTTTTGTATTCCACCCGTAAAGGCCAAAGCATAACGGCCTTTTTTTCCGATTTTCAGCTCTCCGTTGGCTGTTAGCTGAAAACTGGGCAAAGGTGAATCCATATAGCTGAGCCTAACATACCGAGGCCCATCTGCTTTTAGAGTAGAAATATTTCCGGAACTGTCGTAAAGAGCATTTCCTGTACAAATGATTTTATTATAATCGATATCCGCTGTATTTATGTCTTGCAACTGATCCCATGCCGGAATATCATTATTCCAGAAATAGAAACTATTTTTCCAGAAATCGATGGCATTGTCATGATTCAAAAAAATCATTGCTCCATGCTGGTCTGCTGTTGGATCTGTTGCCGGAAAAGAAGTAATACGGGGAAAAATGACACCAATATTTTGTTCAGGTGCAGTTTTATTCAGGGCACGAATGTCTAACAATGCTTCCGGATCGTTCGTATTAATTCCGATTTGGGCTACTGTTATACCATGTAGTACAAAGAGTAGTAATATAATAATGCTAAATTTTTTCATAATTTTCTATTTATGTAAATACGTTAGAGTTAAAGAACTTACTCCGTTACTGCCATATGATGGTGGCGGTCCTCCTGTTACTGGAACATACTCAAATAGACCTCCTCCCAGGTTCTTATACTGGCCTCTATCTGTCAATTGTACGATGGCAGTAAGTTTATCACCCTTTTCGAGGGAAACAATCGTATTTATAACAATATGGCATGCACTGTATTTCTCTCCGGCTGTATTACCTTTTGCCATAATCCGAGGGTTAGCAGAAGCGCCGTTTATCAAAACCTCACCAAATAGGTTCGTGAATTGAGGAGGAGTTCCTTCCGAATCGTAAATATATCTGCGCGAACTTGTTACAAAGGACAACAAATATGTTCCGCCTTTGCCAACAGTAAAGACATTATCTGCAAGTGAAAACACAGCATCACTCTCTTCTTTTGAGGCATCATAAACCAAGCTGCCCAGTATAACACCCCGTTGACCCATATCCGTATCTGCACCCAGATATCCTTGCCCATAAGCGCAATACAAGGTTCGATACTCGTTTGTGTTTATGGATCTTGTTGCCATCAACACCCACTCATTGCCGTTCCAATAATAAAATCCGTCGGGTTTCGTAGCTATGGAAGGAGAACTTGTCGCATCTTTTCTCAGAAAGATCAAATTGCCCGCATTCAACGGATCTGTTGCTGGAAAGTTTGTCACACGAGGTGCTAGAAGTCCGTCCTTGCCTGTCGGGTCGGTTATACTCGACTCTGCGATATGCAAGGTCGACTTCGGGTCGTCTGTATTAATCCCTACCAGCTGAGCTTTGATGCCAACGGCTAGAAACAGCAGGAGGGTGAATAAAATTAATCGTTTCATCTGTTAAATTTTGTGTTTTTATTCGTGTTTTAACATATCTGTCACTTGGTAAGTGACGGAAAAGTCGGAAGAATATTTGTATTTGTTTAATTATTAATTGATTAGACAAAAGAAAAAATAGGGCAATAATCCTTTTGTTCAACGCTAGTGAAACGTCTTAGTCAGAAGAGAAGAGGTACATATGATAAATTGTTGATAACCTGACTTTTATATAATACGAAAATTGTATTCAGACATTTTTTTGCAAAACATTCGTTTAACAAACTAATATACAATACTTAAACAACAATAATGATGAAATCAGAAAACGATAATCCAATAGAATTCCTGCAACCGGACGAGGGCCGGTCGTGGAGTCTTGAACCGGGAGAAAATAAAATAATTCTGGTGATGGAGGGAGAATTACAAATCCGTTCTTCAACTCACCCCGATGTTGATGTAACAGCCTCAAACATGGTGTTTTATCCCTTTCAGGAACGGGTAGTACTGAAAGCAGTGAAAAAATCCGAAGTAGTTTCAATCCGCTTCACAAATGAGTCGGGACTTTGTGGTATACTTTCTTCCATAACTGCCGATCCTTCTACCAAATATTTGGGAGATGATGTCACATCAATCCCGATTAATGAGTTAGTTTACAACCATATAGAATTCGTGAAAAAATATAAGGATGAGAGTTTTTGCGACAGTTACCTGCTAGATCTCAAACTAAAAGAATTTGGCTATATCCTCAAGCATTTTTATTCGGAAGAACAGTTGCAGAGCTTTTTCAAGTCACTTCCCGCTAACGATTTGAGCTTTTCGGAAGAAGTGTGCAACCTTAGCCTGAGCGTTCGTTCGGTTCGACAACTAGCTGAAAGAATGAACTATAGCTATTCAGGATTTAACAAACGTTTCAGGAAGGTGTTCAATATGTCGGCATACAACTGGATGAGAAATCAGAGAGCCAGACAAGTTTATCAGGATATTTGCCAGACAAGCAAAAGCCTGAAAGAGATCAGCACGAACCATAAATTTGCAACCCTGTCTCATTTCAATGAATTTTGCCACAAAAATCTGGGAAATTCCCCTTCCGAAATCAGAAGAAAAAACAGAACAAAACAATATATATAAAAAAAGCACCTCTGTCACTTACCAAGTGACAGAGGTGCTCATTATCTCATTATCAGACTACAAAGGTATAAAAAGTTTTTTAATTTACTACTTTTCCGAAAGACTTTATATCTTTTTATATACAATCGCATAATTAAAGAAATATACTAACTATCTCATTTTTACGTTATCTTTGCAACACCCCAATCTAAACAATGAAGGTAGTAATATACATATCAATTTCACTCATAGCACTGTTAACCAACCCGTTGACAGCACAAACTGATAGTACCTATATAAAATCATACGATCAGAAACTATCTGTCCTATTTTATACAGGAAAGAATTTCGTATTTCTCTTGCATAACGAGAAAGACAAGGAGGTAGAATATCTGCCTAACAACCCTATGGATATTGGAGCGGGATTTTCGCTGAAAAACTTCTTTATCGGATTAAGTTACGGATACGGATTCGATTTTATGAGAGACAAAAAGTACGGTAAAACCGAGTCTTTTGACTTCCAACTGCACAATTATGGTCGGAAATATGCTCTCGACCTATTTATACAACAATATAAAGGATTTTTTTCGGAAGAAGGGAGCAATAATATCCAATTATTCCCCGAACTTTCGGTTACCCAATACGGACTGAACGGGCAATATATCTTCAACGGAAAAAAGTTTTCCTATAAGGCAGCCTTCGATCAGAGCGAGAAACAAATAAAATCGGCCGGAAGCTGGCTCTTAGGCATGGGGGTTTTCTTAAGTAAAATAGATACGGGCAACAGCATATTGATGGGAGACAAGTCTGTCTACAACAATTTTCAATTCGGGGTCAGTGGAGGTTATGCCTACAATTGGGCAATACACCGAAAATGGTTCATTGCCATGTCGGTGACCACAGGTATCAATTTCGGCAGCGATAAAATCAATACTTTCGGCAAACAAAGGCTGGAAGTTTACCCCACCGTATTCCCCCGTTTTGCGGCAGGATATAACAGGGCAAACTGGTCGATAGGACTTTCGTATCTCAGCAACTTCATTTTTCCGAGTTTTTCGGAAGATTCGAACATCGGACTAAATTCCGGAAACTTCCGACTTTCATATATTCACCGTTTCGATCGGATTCCTTTTCTCGATAAAAAGGAGAAATAGCGAAACAGGGAATAACCATCACAACCAGCAAAATCTCAACTTCA
Source organism: Dysgonomonas sp. 520 (assembly GCF_010501095.1). Lineage (GTDB taxonomy): Bacteria > Bacteroidota > Bacteroidia > Bacteroidales > Dysgonomonadaceae > QVMP01. The sequence continues at coordinate 204,216 of NZ_QVMP01000002.1, forward strand.
GCCTGTCGGTTATGCAATTCGTCCGAAAAAGGTTTTCCGATGAAACATTACAACGTTTCTTTGCCTTAAAACGATTAAAAGGCAATGAAATTAGTATTTATCATCTCTGTTTCGGTTCTTCTTTCAATATGTTTCAAGTGCTCTGCTCAAGGGTATATAAAATCGGAATACCTGACATCTTCTTCATTCAAAGATGATGATGGCAACAACATGGGATCGGGCAACATGCTTAAAATATCAGGAGGATATAACATCCCTCTATCTATGAAAATGAATGAAGAAAATCAGCCAACCGCATGGTCTTTGTCTATGTATGGCGCATACGGCGTATTAAGCAACCGGAACATGATGGAAGATATTAATCCCGAAAAAATATTCAACTCCAGCCTCAATGTTACACACATAAGGCCTCTATCGAAAAAATGGCGATTAATCGCTTCTTTAGGGGCAGGAATATACTCTGCACCCGATGAAATCACCGAAAAAAGCATCTTGGTCAACGGAGCTGCCATATTCATCTATAATCTGAAAAATAACCTCGATTTAGGATTCGGAGTGGGATTGACCAACTCGTTCGGTGTGCCCTTGCTTATGCCGATGTCGCTTGTAAAATGGAAACTCCCCGGAAATTATGAATTGGATGTTGACATTGCCAGCGGCATGAAAATAGCCGCAAAAGCCAAGCTGAACAATTCATTCAAACTAAGTTTGGTAGCGATGGAAATGGACGGAATGTCTTCGGTGGTTGAAGTAGACGGAAAATCCATGATTTACGCTACTTCTACGTTGAAATCTTACCTTTCTCCCGAATACAAGATCGGAAAAGCCTCAACTATATATATGGGCGTCGGTGGAACATGGCTAAGATCGGTGAGCCTGAACAACCGCAGTTTCAAAGGTTTTTCGGAAAGTTTATTCAATAATAAAAGGAAACTGCATTTCAACACCTCTCTATACCTGAATATCGGTTTCAGGTATGGTTTCTAGCGCATACACCTACTCATACAAGATATGCAATTAGTGCCCTATCAATCGTCGATGAATTCATACATTGATAAATGGTTGCAGCAAAAAACATACTTACAGGTCGGTCTCGTTCAGTATATTACTACTCTATTTATGTTATTTGTCCATTATGGCTTTTTTTTGGCTTTTCATCGTTTTTTTTCACCAAATCACATCGGATCTACGTCGAAATGTATAAGAAGTGATTTGCTGTCAGGCTCTGCCAAAAGCATCGATTTATACGCCTCAATCGACTCCCTGACCTTTTGAGGAGACAGTTTGGAGTCTATCTTTATCATTATCTTACGGATATAAAGAGTCTGCACACGAGATACCGACGGGCGTGTAGGACCCAGTATTTTGTCGCCAAAAGACTGGCGAAGCATAAAAGCCAACCTCTCCGACCGCCGTTGGAGCAAAGCGTCATCTTTACATCTCATCGTAATAGAAATTATACGATAAAAAGGTGGATATCCGAACAGTTTTCGTTCCTCTATCTGTAAATTATACATTGCTAAATAGTTGCCCTCTTTTACAAACTGAACGATCGGACTATTTGGCTGTGTTGTCTGTAAAATCACTACCCCCTGTTTGTCTTTCCGTCCGGCTCTGCCACTGACTTGCGTCATCATTTGGTATGCTCTTTCATGTGCCCTGAAATCGGGATAATTGAGCATTGCATCTGCCGATAAAATGCCTACTACTGTCACATTTTCAAAGTCCAAGCCTTTCGATACCATTTGCGTGCCGATGAGTATACTTGCCCTGTTTGCCGCAAAATCCGTAATTATCCGTTCATAACCATGTTTTCCACGGGTCGAGTCCAAATCCATTCGAAGTACTTTTTCATCGGGAAAAACGGTCGAAACTTCTTCCTCTATCCGTTCGGTTCCATAACCGATAATATCGAGGCTATTTTCGGTCTTACACTCTGGACATAGCTTCGGAATACTGTATGTAGCACCACAATAGTGGCACAGCAGTATGTTCTGGATTTTATGATATGTGAGGCTCACATCGCAATGTTCGCATTTCAACGTCCATGCACACGACTTGCACTCTATCACGGGAGCAAATCCCCGCCTGTTCTGAAAAAGAATAGATTGTTCGCCTTTTTGCAAAGAATTTCCCATTACATCGATCAAAACAGGAGAAAGTATCGATTTCATCTGCTTTTTTCGTCGCAATTCACGCACATTTACCACCTCAATGGCTGGTAATTGCACATCCCGATGCCTTTTCATCAACGAAACCAAACCATATTTGCCTGTGGTAGCATTAAAATATGTTTCGATGGAAGGGGTAGCCGTGCCAAGCAAGGTCTTTGCATTGTGCAGATGCGCCAAAAACAAGGCAGCGTCACGCGCATTGTACCGGGGCGCAGGTTCTTGCTGTTTGTAAGATGTTTCGTGCTCCTCGTCCACAATTATCAACCCCAAACTCTGAAATGGCAGGAAAATTGACGAACGCACCCCCAGAATAACTTTTTTCGGATTGTCACCAATCAGGTTCTTCCAAACTTCGGCACGTTCATTATCGCTGAATTTGGAGTGATAAACTGCCAATTGATCGCCAAATACATTTTTCAGGCGTTCGGTGATCTGTGTTGTAAGAGCAATTTCGGGCAACAGGTAGAGTGCTTGCCTACCCGATTCTATCGCATCTTTTATCATGCGGATATAAATCTCGGTTTTTCCGCTCGAAGTTACCCCGTGTAACAAAACAGCCGAGTGTTCCGCAAATTTACCGTTTATTTCGTTGTATGCCTCCTGCTGATATTGATTCAGGCTTTTGATGTTTTCGTGATTTGCTTCTCCAAAATTGAAACGGCTCGTTTCCACCGATTTTTTTTTGAGAATGCCTCTCTCTATCAGTCCATCCAGAATGGCGGAAGATTGGCCTGTTTGCCGAAGCAATTCTTTCTTTGAAATAACAAACTTTTCGGAAGAAACGGCATTTTCCCTCAACGAAAGAAAATCGGCAAAAAGCTGCTGTTGTTTCTTCGCCCTTTTCAGGTTCTCATACAGAATGCTTAGTTCTTCGTCCGAAAAAGCGGAGGCCAAAGATATCATTGTCTCCGTTTTGGCAACATACCTGTTTTTGATGTCTTCGTTGATAGAAATAGCGTCTTTTTCCGACAGCGACTTGATGTAGGGAGCTATATTATTGATTCGTGTCAATTTTGACACTTCCGACACCTTAATCGCACAATCATCGGGCAGGGCATAGAATATTTTTTCTTCATTCGGCGAAAGAGGATTATCGGCGATGAAATCGTAATTTTTGAAGATATATGTTTCACTTTCCAGTTTCAGGGCAGCAGGCATAGCTGCTTTATATACTTCACCCATCGTACACATATAATAGAAAGCTACCCACGACCAAAATTTTATCTGCGAATCTGAGACAATCGGTCGGTCGTCGAGAAGAGTCTCAATCTCCTTTATATCGGGTCTTTTTTCGCTCGCTTCGTGCAAGTTGCTGACAATAGCTGTATAGAACCGCTTTTGTCCGAATTGCACAATAACCCGGCTACCCACCTCAATTTTCGCAGCCATATCCGATGGAACGAAATAAGTGAAAACCCCTTGCAAGGGAAGCGGTACTATGACATCTGCATATAGTAGCATAGGTCTTGTTATTGTTTTCTTATATCACTTTTTGTTTTTATCGTCTAATAGTTTCTGCAACAGGGCGATTTTTTCCTGTTCCTTATCTAAGAGACGTTCAAAAAGTTTTACTATTTCTTCTACCGGATTATAGTTGTGTGTGCTGTGATCTTCATCAACGAAATAGTCTACTGAACCATTGTTTGTTTCAATGTTGTTATTTTCAAAAATAACTGTTCTGGCTTCTTCTGCCATATTTTTCAGATAATCGACGGGAATACCGAGCGTATTGGCAAACTTTTCCAAAAGTTCTTCTTCTATCACCTCCATTTGTTCGTATCTCGAAACAGATTGTTGCGACATTTTCATCCCATCTGCCAATGCTTCTTGTTTTACGCCTTTCTTCTTACGCCACCATTTGATGTTTCGCCCGTGGTGAACAATGTTGTTTGCTGAATTGTCTATTTCCATTGTTGATTGATTGTTTGTTTGTAACAAATATACGAATGAAATTTTATATCTGAGTAAGAATTTCGGAATTATTGGTAAAACATTTGTGAATACTCACGCATGTTACATATAATATAATTTCCTTTGCCATATAAATAGAATAAATGGCATCAGAATGAGAGTATTGTTCCTAATTTCGAAAATAGGATTCATAATAATGTGTGTTTCGGTGGTTTATGTTGCCGTTTGCTTGATAAAACATGGTGCGGAAAATCTTCCGCAAGATATTATAATCATTTTCTCGGCAGAAGTAATTGGAACAACAGCGTTTTGTTTAGTTTCCATAGAGTTGGATGAAAGAGCATCAAGAAGACGCATCAAAAAGAACCAACACAAACTTTACTTGCAACTATATACATACCTTATCGCCTCAATGCTCATTCTCCAAAACAGTGAGGAGATAATCAAAAATAAGAAAACCAACGAAAACTGAATAACACTCTTGTCCTCAGAGATTTGTAATCCCACGCGAAGATAAAAAATATATGGACAGCTTTTCGCTATCCATACTCATTATATTTATTTCTTTGTATAATTTCTACTTTACTTAATATCTATAATATTTGCTCTTTCTATCAAGTTCTTTCATCATCTCTTTCTTTTCTTGCTCTTTTTTCTCTTTTTCGTATTTGTCTTTTTTATCATAATACATCCAAACTACAATTATCCCAAAAATTGTAATAAAGAATATGAAGAATTTTATTTTGTCAGCTTTAGTCTGGTTATTTCTGCCCATAGTTTTATAATTTTTAAAGTTTATGTTATTCAGTACAATTTCTATGCTGCAAATTTATAAAAAACCTTACCTCAACTTTCGAAAAAAATCCTTTTAACTTTCGTATTTTAACACTTTACATTCCGGGATTTATAACCTCGGGATTGCTATTTCCCGAATTGTGAATCCTATGCGGCGATCTGGCGCCTAGTCCTTACAATGCTACTTGCCATGTTTTCCCTCAATCACAAAAATTAATATATTTTATCATACTTTGTTGCAGCTTTTTTGTTCATATATTTATCTATATACATAGAAGCAATGCCAATCGGTAGTTGGGGTTTATTATTTTCCGGATTTAAAATCCGGAGAGTAGCCAAGCATGGGATTGCAAATCCCATGAGACGACAGATGTGTAGGGGTGGGGTATTATTGTAGGGGTCAGTGTTGACTACATTACATTCCGTCGAAACAACGTTCGACGAAACGTATGTGAGTCAATGTTATTTCTACTCCATCCGAAAGCATGACAAAGCTTGTCTTTCGGAGTTGTATTTTTTAGATTTTTTGCGATTCTACTAAATAGAATCGACTAACAATAAATTATTTACAATATTATTCAATATAAATTTTATTAGAATTATGAAAACGTTGAGATTTTTTTTAATGATGATAGGGATTGTAAGTGTAGCCCTGATTTTTCAATCATGTCTTGATGATGACGACGATTATTGGAGCAAAAGACTACCCAATGCCCTTGTGACAGTGAAGCCGGTCAGCGGAGATTCATTTTACATGCAATTGGACGACAACACAACCTTGTTTCCCACAAATATGAAATCGTCTCCTTATGGAGACAGGGAAGTAAGAGCTCTTGTCAATTATAAGAAGGTGAATAAACCTAGCGAAGGATACGATATAGCTGTTTCCATTAATTGGATAGATAGTATCCTGACAAAACAGATGGCTCCCGATTTAGGATTGGAGAACGATGAAATATACGGAGCAGATCCGGTAGAGATTATTAACGACTGGGTAACAATAGCCGAAGACGGCTACCTGACTCTCCGGTTCAGGACAATATTCGGAAATTCAAGTAAGGCTCATTATGTGAATTTGTTGGCTAGTTCCGATGCAGACAATCTTTATGAGGTAGAATTCAGGCACAATGCCTACGGAGATGTTCATGGCTATGAGCAAGACGGGTTGGTAGCATTCAACCTGAACAGCTTACCCGATACGGAAGGCAAAACAGTTAAGTTGAGGCTGAAGTGGAAATCGTTTAGCGGCGACAAGTTTACTGAGTTTGATTATTGCACACGCAAATCAACTCCTGCCAGTTCTGCTATAACTTCGGAAAGAAGCAATGCCAAACTGAAATAGACGCATTTTGTAAGCAAAAAAGGATAGTCCGAATTATTTTCAGGCTATCCTTTTTTCTATTTTCAACAGAGGGGATTTATCTCAACTTCCACTCGGTTCCGTCTTTTCCGTCTTTTATATCGAAACCTATTCTGTTCAGTTCGTCCCTTATCTTGTCCGAAGTAGCCCAATCTTTATTAGCCTTAGCTTCGGCTCTTATTTGCAGCAAAAGGTCAACCGCCTTGCCAAACGCTTCCTGACCTGCCGAATTTTGTCCTTGCTCGTTTTGGATGCCCAGCAAATCGAAAAGGAAAGTATCGAAAAATTCTTTCAATACAACAACATCTTCTTTCGTAAGGCTAACTGTCCCTGCTATCGCCGAGTTTATTGTTGTTGCCGCATCGCACAAATGAGCGATAACAATGGCGGTGTTAAGGTCGTCGTTCATTGCATCGTAGCATTTCTGACTCAGTCCTGCCACATCAACCGACGAGGTTTCCGACACAGCGATTTTACCTAACCGTGCATACGCATCTAAAAGTCTCGACAATGCCTTTTCCGAAGCCTGCAAAGCCTCATTGCTGAAGTCGACGGTGCTGCGGTAGTGCGCTTGCAAAATGAAAAAGCGGATAGTCATCGGCGAATAGGCTTGTGTAAGCATTGGATGAGAACCGGTGAAGAATTCGTCGAGCGTGATAAAATTGCCTAACGATTTCCCCATTTTCTGACCACCCACAGTAATCATATTGTTGTGCATCCAATATTTCACCACCCGATGCTTTTCTACGGCGGTGTTCTGGGCTATCTCACATTCGTGGTGAGGGAACATCAGGTCGAGCCCTCCGCCATGAATGTCGAATTCCGTCCCCAGATACTTGATGCTCATAGCAGAACATTCTATATGCCATCCCGGAAAACCATCACCCCAAGGAGATGGCCACCTCATAATATGTTCGGGCGATGCCTTTTTCCACAAGGCAAAATCTACCTTGCTGCGCTTCTCGTCTTGCCCGTCAAGTTCGCGGGTAGTGTTCAGCATTTCTTCTATATTGCGATGCGAAAGGATGCCGTAGTCGTAATCTTTGTTGTATTTCACCACATCAAAATATACAGACCCGTTGCTCTCGTAAGCATATCCGTTTTCCAATATTTTTTCAACAGCCGCTATCTGCTCGATAATGTGCCCTGAGGCATGAGGTTCGATAGACGGGGGAAGCACATTCAAGGCTTCAATAGCTTTATGGTATCGGTTGGTATAAAATTGAACCACTTCCATCGGTTCAAGTTGTTCCAATCGAGCTTTTTTCTCAATCTTATCATCCCCGTTGTCCGAATCGTTTTCCAGATGTCCTACATCGGTTATATTGCGCACATAACGCACCTTGTAGCCTATGTGGGTCAGATAGCGGAACAATATATCGAATGTGATAGATGGCCGGGCATGCCCCAAATGGGCATCGCCGTATACAGTAGGCCCACAAACATACAAGCCCACATGAGGCGGTGTTATCGGTTCAAATACTTCTTTTTCTCTGCTAAGGGTATTGTAAATAGATAATTTTTGTTCCATTCCTGTTATGCCATTAATTTAAGGATACAAATATAATCTTTTCAGATTATACATGAACATTTTAAATAAGAAATGATTATGTCAACTGTTTGTTACTTTGTTGAATATATCTTCGATAGAATCGACATTTTTTGCCTTTTCATCGAAAACAATCTTACCATTGTTGATGATAATGTAACGATTGCAAACGCTGATTGTCTGGTGCAGATTGTGAGACGAAAAAAGGATAATTCTGGTTTTGCCCAACTCAGAAAGAATTTCATGTATTTCATTTTGCTGATGAGGGTCTAGTCCGCTTGTCGGTTCATCCAGAATCAGAAAACCGGGGTTATGGATAAGTGCTTGCCCCAAGCCTACCCGTTGCCTGTTGCCTTTCGACAGAGATTGGATTTTCTTTTTGTATTCTTTCCTCAGTCCAACTCTTTCTATTACGCTTTCAACGGCATTTTTTCTATCATTCAGGTTGTAAATAGATGCAACATATCCGAGGTATTCCTTCACATACATATCTCCGTACAACGGATTATCTTCGGGCAGATAGCCGATATGTTTTTTTGCTTCTATTGCATCGGCTACAATGTCATGGCCAAAAACAGAAACCTGTCCGCTGTCAGCACCTAATACTCCGGTCATAATTTTTATCGTTGTAGATTTTCCTGCGCCGTTCACGCCTAGAAAAGCAACGATTTCGCCCGATGAAAGCTGAAAACTCACATCATCAACGGCCATTTGCGAGCCGAACTTTTTGGTTATGTTATTTACTTTGATCAAAAGTTTATATTATTCAATATATTTTGTCATCCTGAGCATGACAATAAAAATACGACCTTAAAAATTCTGCATATCGCAAAGTTTCCTGTAATATCCATTCAGGTTATACAACTCTTCATGATAGCCACGTTCAACAATCCGCCCCTCGTGAAGAACGCAGATTTCATCGGCACTTTTTATGGTTGACAGGCGATGGGCAATGACAACCGTCGTACGATTTTTCATAAGGTTTTCGAGAGCTTCCTGCACCAGTTTTTCCGACTCGGTATCCAGAGCAGACGTAGCCTCATCCAATATCAATATCTGAGGATTTTTCAATATTGCACGGGCAATACTGATTCGCTGACGCTGACCTCCCGATAGTTTTCCTCCTCGGTCGCCAATATTTGTTTCGTATTGATTTTCGGTTGCCATAATAAAATCGTGTGCATTGGCTATTTTTGCAGCCTCAATCACCTGCTCCATTGTGGCACTCTCTACTCCGAAAGTGATATTATTGTAAAAAGTATCGTTGAAAAGGATAGCTTCTTGATTTACGTTCCCCATCAACGAGCGGAGTTGATGTGTATTCGCATCCTTGATATCTACACCATCAATGGCAATTGCGCCTTTAGTTACATCATAAAACCGGGGCAGGAGGTCTACCATTGTCGACTTGCCCGAACCCGACTGACCAACCAAGGCTATTGTCTTTCCTTTTGGGATTGTCAGTTCTATATCTTTCAACACCCAATTACCATTCTCACGGTATTCGAACCATACATTTTTATATTCGATCTTATCGTTGAATTCGATAGTTTTTGGCTCCTCAGGTTCAATGATATTGTTTTCGGCTTTCAGTATCTTGTCAATACGCTCCATCGAGGCCAATCCTTTCTGAATAGCATAATGCGCCTTAGAAAATTCTTTCGCCGGATTAATGATACTGTAAAACATCACCAGATAGAACATGAAGCTGGGAGCGGTAATTGCCGCACTATTCGACAGAATCAGGTTACCGCCATACCACAATACAATGGCTATTGTAGTGGTTCCCAAAAATTCGCTCATCGGGTGTGCCAATTGCTGACGGCGGTTGATACGGTTTGTCATTTTTCGCAAAACATCTCCTTCACGATGAAAACGATCCGACATTTTCCCTTCAGCGTTGAATGCTTTAATTATCCTCAATCCACCGAGGGTTTCTTCTATCTGAGACATCAGTTCGCCCCATTTCGACTGAGCTTCGGAAGATTTCCTTTTCAGGGTTTTACCCACACGCCCCATCACAAAACCCGACACGGGCAGCAAGATAAGGACGAAAATGGTCAACTCCCAACTGATAACCAACATCGTGGTGAAATAAACCATAATCAGTATAGGGTTTTTGAAGAGCATATCCAACGAACTCATCACAGAGTTTTCCACTTCTCCCACATCACCCGTCATACGCCCGATAATATCGCCCTTGCGTTCTTCGGAAAAGAAACCCAGAGGAAGCGACAATATTTTATCGTTGATCTGATTGCGGATATCCCTCACAACGCCTGTGCGGATGGGCACAAGGTAGAAGGAGCTGAGATAAGTTACTCCCGTTTTTATAAGGGTCATAATCACCAGTGCGATGGAAAGGAAAAGCAGCGTATTAGCCGCACCATACACCTGAACCGAATCGTAGGTGTACCAATAAAAATTATTCTTTGCTATGGTGCCAAACTCCCCTATCTTACTGAAAATGGAGCCGTCGCCTAAAGCATTCCAAGGCATATATTCGTAGGTAGTATCATCTGTCTTGAACAATATACCAAGTATGGGCATGATCAGGGCAAAGGAAAACACATTAAGAATTGCCGACAGGATGTTAAATATAAAACTAAGAACCAGTTGCCTCTTATATGGCGGAATAAAACGTCTGAGAATTTTTATAAAATCTTTCATTAAGAATGATATAAAAGTTATGAGTTACAAGTAAACAAGTTGATGTCGATGTGAACTCTTTATTAAAAATAAAAAACGGCTGCAAGTTACTAATAAAATCTTTTGCATTTTCAATAAGAGATTTGGCAGGCAATATTTTTCACTATAACTATATGAACAACCCTCTTTTTTGTAAAAAAATATTAAAATTTGACTTTTTGCGATCTCTCATTAAACCTTTTTACGAAAATTTGGTCTTAAATGTCTAACCCGGAAACAAAAGATTAGGTAATTCAATTAAATCAAGATGAAAAAGGTTCTATTCCTGACCTTATTATTGTCGGTGACGACAAACATTTTCGCTCAGAATAAGGTTACAATTACAGGTAAAGTGTTCGACGACAAAACCAAAGAAGCTATAATGCAGGCTAGTGTCAGGATGCTTACGCAAAAAGACAGCACTTATGTGGCAGGCAATGTGACAAACATTGACGGGAAATTTTCCGTTCCGGTGAATCCGGGTAAATATATCCTGCACATTTCTTATCTCGGCTATTCGGATTCATACACCAATGTGGATGCCGGAAGTTCCAAAAATCTGGGAAACCTCTTCATTAAAGAGAACTCAATTTTGCTCGATGAAACCGTAATTGTGGGGAAGGCTGTGGAAATAATGGTGAAGGAAGACACCGTGGAATACAACGCCGACTCGTACAAAGTACAGCAAAGCGCAGTGGTTGAAGACTTATTGAAAAAAATGCCGGGTGCCGAAGTTGATTCGGACGGAAAAATTACCATAAACGGCAAGGAGGTGAAAAAGATTCTTGTGGACGGAAAAGAATTTTTCAGCGACGACCCCAAAGTGGCATCCAAAAACCTGCCGGCTTCAATGGTTAACAAATTGCAGGTTTACGACAAAAAATCGGACATGTCGCAAATGACAGGTTTTGACGATGGAGAAGAAGAAACCGTTATCAACCTGACCGTAAAAAAAGGCATGAAGCAGGGAGTTTTCGGGAACGCCTTGGCAGGATATGGCAGCGACGACCGATACGAAGCCAATGCCATGGTGAATTATATTCGCGACAATTCACAATTCACCCTTATGGGTGGCACAAACAATACCAATAATGCTGGTTTCACCGATTTTGCATCTTCAATGTTTGGAGGAAACCGCCCTCCCAGAGGCATGAATTTTGGAGGGAATAATGGTATTACCACAGCCACAAACGGAGGCTTCAACTTTGCCACCGAAACATCCGATAAATTCAAATGGGGAGGAAACATCCGATACGGAAGCACAGACAACGATGTGGTACGGGATACTTATACAGAGTATTTTCACTCCAACCCCGACAGTGTGCAGTTTGAAACAAAAAACAGCAGGGGAAATAATACAGGAAACAATTTGGGGCTCAATTTGCGTTTGGAATGGCGTCCCGACTCGGCCACTACCATTATTTTCAAACCCAATTTCCAATATAACAAGAACGAAAACGATCAAACATCCAATTCGTACCGGACATGGGCCAATGTAAATGACTCCATCAACCGCAGTTCGACCGATTATTTTTCGAAAGGAACAGGTACGAACATAAACGGAGAGCTGGATATCAGCCGTAAACTTGGTAAAAAAGGTAGAACCATAAGTTTCAACTTCATGGGAAGAATAGAAAATCAGGATAGCGACGGAACCAACTTGTCCGAAACTTACTTCTATAAAGATGGTAGCACGCAAAAGCAAGACCAGATATTCAATCAAGATAACAAGAGTACAAACTGGCGGGCATACGTGTCGTATGTGGAACCTATCGGCAAAAACAATTTTCTTCAACTGAGTTATAGTTATAGAAGAAGTAACTCCACGCAAGACAAAAAGACATACAAAAAAGATTATGGTTTTGAAGATTATGACCTGATTGACACGGCATCAACCCGTTATTTGAAAAATGAGTTCGTTAATCAGCAAATAAGCCTGAATTTCAGGGGCGTTCGTGAAAAATATAACTATATGGTAGGTTTCTCCGTGCAACCATCTTTATCGGAAAGCTGGGAAACCCAACTGAGAACACCGTCAGATACAATTATTTACACGAAAAACGATGTTGTAAACTTTGCACCGATGGCACAGTTCAACTATATGTGGAGCAAACAACGAAATTTGCGCATCAATTATAACGGATCTGTGAATCAACCATCTACACAGCAGCTATCTGCGGCGAGAAACGAATCCGACCCGCTGAATATCGTTTATGGTAACCCCGATCTGAAACCATCATTCACAAACAGGTTGCGAATCCGTTACCGTGATTTCAATTCGGAAAAAGCCAGCACATTCATGTTGATGGGAAATCTGGATTTTACGACTAACGATATTGTAAACAACATCACGAGTGACGACAACGGAAAACAGGAGACGACATACAAAAACACAAATGGAAACTGGAAAGCAACAGGACGAGTAATGTATAACACGCCTTTCAGATCGTCAAGAAATGACAAATGGGGTACATTCTGGAACAGATTCTCAATAAATACGGGAACGAATATATCATATTCCGAAAATAAGAGTTTCTTAAATGGAGATGAAAGTAAAACCACGAACCTGAATATCTCCGAAAGATTGGGTGCAAACTATCGCTCGGATGCTTTCGACTTCGAGTTGCGAGGAAACTTCAGTTACTCAAATTCCAAGAACAACCTGAACGATAACAACAACCGTGATTTCTTCAATTATGGAGGAAGTGCCGAAACCTCAATATATCTGCCTTGGGATTTTACTGTCGAGTCGGATGTGACCTATTCAAGAAACTCAGGATACAGTAATGGTTACGAAGAAAGCCAATGGCTGTGGAATGCGTCTCTATCGAAGCAATTGTTTAAGCAGAAAAACGGAACCATACGTATCAAGATATACGACATTCTTAAACAAAGGAGCAATATCTCGCAAAGCAGTAGCGACCAGTATCTGCAACAGAGCATAACGAATGCGATTGGCAGCTACTTTATGGTTCACTTTGTCTACAAATTCCAGATATTTAAAGGGATGAAAGCCTCTGACATTCCGCAACGTGGACCAAGAGGTGGCTACGGCGGCGGACCCGGAGGTCACGGCGGCGGGTTTATGTAAATAATGCCAATCAGTAGTTGAGATACACCTCTCCCCTAACCCACTCCAAAAGAGAGGATATTAAATCCCCTTGTTCTCTGGGGTTTGTAACCCCGGAGTTATTATTTTCCGGATTTTAAATCCGGATAGTAACCAAGCATGGGATTGCAAATCCCATGCGACGACAAGCTCCTCCTCCTTTAGGGGGAGGATGGGAGGGGGTGCGTTTGTAGGGACAGGCCTCTGGTCTGCCCGAAAGGCTTTGTCATGCTGAGCAATGCGAAGCATCTAAAAAAACAGTCAACAGTTATCAGTCAACAACCTTGTATTCGTGAGGATGACAAAATCGTACCCTATAAAGATTGTGTGACTATATCGTAAAGCGCTGTTTTATTTCTTTTACTGCTCCGGCTATAAGTCTCAATCATAATTTGGTCATCCTCGCTAAAGTCGGCATCGACAATAACATCATCCGAATCGACAAGAGTAGACTCTTTAGTCTCCAGATTAGTGATGTTTATCAAGTGATGATATATCTCCAGATGGTATTTTTTCCTACTCTTATTGCCCAAAAACAATTCGGTACTGCTTTCGACAGAGGGGAGGAAAATCCTGCTCAAGTCATTTACATCAATCAGAACGGAAGCTCCTTCCAATGGAATGTATATGTAACCGGCATCACCAATAACAAACTGAAAATGATCGAGGCTGAAATTCAGTCTGTTTTTAGTTCCAAAATATTGAGTCGTCACATCTTCTTTGTCGATTATTAATCTGAATCTCCAAATATCCTGTGCATTTTCATTTTGTTCGAAATCGACAATGACAAGAGAAAATGTATGACAACCGGAAGCATAGGTAATAGTTTTCCCTTTAAGACTTTCTAAGTGCATTTTGGTTGTAAATAAATCTGTATACTGTGCATGAATGATAGTTCGTACAAATATAGACAGAAAATGAATAGTTTTTTTATGGATTATGTCATTTTGAAAGATATGTTTAGTGTTAAATGTGTGTTTAATACACAGTAATGCTTTGAGTTAGGCAGAGTTATGCAAATAAAAAAAGTTAATTAACAATACTGTTAATTAACTTTTTGAAAGATTTATTACTATTTTACTTACGATTATTTCTTAGCCATTCGTTTACGGTCGTTTTCATCGAGATATATTTTCCGAAGCCTTATCGCGCTTGGTGTAACCTCTACGTATTCATCTTCCTTGATATATTCCAGAGCCTCTTCGAGACTGAAAATGATTGCCGGAGCCAGTTTTGCCTTATCATCGGTTCCCGAAGCACGAACGTTGGTCAATTTTTTCGATTTTGTCAGGTTCACAACCAAGTCTCCTTCTTTTGTGTGCTCGCCTACAATTTGCCCCATGTATATATCTGTTTGAGGCTCGATGAAGAAACGTCCCCTATCTTGCAATTTGTCCAGGGCATAGGCAAATGCGTTGCCCGATTCGCTGGCAATGATAGAACCGTTCTGACGCTTGTCTATATCGCCTTTCCACGGCTGAAACTCAAGGAAACGGTGAGCAATGACAGCTTCGCCTGCCGACAGGGTAAGTGCCATATTGTTCAGACCGATGATTCCCCTTGATGGAATGGTGAATTCGAGGAAAACCCGGTCGTTTTTCGTATCCATCATGGTCAACTCGCCACGGCGGCGTGTAACCAAGTCGATAATTTTACTCGAATATTCTTCCGGAAGATTGATGGTCAGATGTTCAACCGGTTCGTATTTCATACCATCAACCTCTTTTATGATTACTTTTGGCTGACCTACCTGAAGTTCGTAACCTTCGCGGCGCATGGTTTCGATAAGTACGGATAAGTGAAGCACTCCACGTCCGAAAACAATCCACGAATCGGCATTGTCTGTCTGCTCCACTCTCAGGGCAAGGTTTTTGTCCAATTCACGGACAAGGCGGTCGTGAATATGTCGT
The DNA here is from genome assembly GCF_010501095.1 of Dysgonomonas sp. 520. Lineage (GTDB taxonomy): Bacteria > Bacteroidota > Bacteroidia > Bacteroidales > Dysgonomonadaceae > QVMP01. The sequence continues at coordinate 219,712 of NZ_QVMP01000002.1, forward strand.
GATGTCACATATTTACCGTCTTTTCCGAAGAAAGGAGAGTCGTTTATCGTGAACATCATAGACATGGTTGGCTCGTCTATATCAATTGGGTCGAGCGGTTCGGGGTTGTTGAAATCGGCGATAGAGTCGCCTATCTCGAAACCGTCTATGCCTATCAAGGCACATATATCGCCGCATTGAACGGATTGCACTTTTGCACGTCCCAACCCTTCAAATACATTCAATTCTTTTATCTTTGATTTTACAATTGATCCGTCACGTTTGCATAAAGATACATCCATGCCTTCTCTCAATTCGCCTCTGTGAACACGCCCTACTGCGATACGCCCTACGTACTTAGAATAATCGAGCGATGTTATAAGCATTTGAGGTGTGCCCTCCAGTATTTTTGGCGCAGGAATGTATTTTACGATGGCATCGAGCAGTGCAGCAAAATCCTGAGTAGGTTTTTTCCAATCGTCCGACATCCAACCTTGTTTGGCAGATCCGTAGATGGTTGGGAAATCGAGTTGCTCTTCGGTTGCTTCGAGACTGAACATCAGGTCGAATACCATTTCCTGTACTTCTTCGGGACGACAATTGGGTTTGTCTACCTTATTGATAACCACGATAGGTTTCAAGCCTATTTCAATAGCTTTTTGAAGCACAAAACGAGTTTGAGGCATTGGCCCTTCGAAGGCATCTACAAGAAGCAAACAGCCATCGGCCATGTTCAGCACCCGCTCTACTTCACCCCCAAAGTCGGCGTGACCGGGAGTGTCAATTATATTGATTTTTGTACCCTTATAATTAATGGAAACATTTTTTGAGAGGATCGTTATTCCTCTTTCCCGTTCCAGGTCGTTGTTGTCCAAAATTAATTCTCCTGTAGCCTGATTGTCTCTGAACAATTGTCCTGCCAGAAGAAGTTTGTCTACCGTTGTAGTCTTCCCGTGATCCACGTGTGCGATAATCGCAATATTCCTAATATCTTGCATAAATTAAATTTGAGGGTGCAAAGGTACGATAATAAATGGAAAACAAAGAATGAAACATAGTTGATAGGAACTTTTTTGCATGAAATCAATCCTATTTATTATCTTAGCCAAACAAAAATTAAAAAAACAAACCTAAATCTATGCAATACTTCAAGCAAAACATTTTGACCTGCATTTTTGCAGTTATTTTTTCCATGCAATTCTGCTTTTCACAGGGCGGTAAATCTCCGGCCATCACAATAAGCTCAGACAGAGACAGGGATGGGAATATAACATTTGTTTCTAACAATGATGATTATTGCGACTATTACGTCATCCTCGATTTCCCCGAATTGAGAGGTTACACGGCACGAGGTGCATATCCATGCAAAAAGAATGTGAGAACGGGCAGAGAAAATTTGTTAACATTGAAGAAGATTTCTGATACCTCATCGCCCGGATACAGGTGGTCTTACACTTTTTATAGAGGAAGCATTAATGCTAAGCCAAACTTAGACTATATTTATGCTATGCCTGTTAAATCCGGAGATAGCACTCGTGTCAATTTTGGCAGGAGCGGAGAATTTAAATTGTATTTCAACTATCGTCATGCGGGTGATACGGTATACGCCTGCCGTGCCGGCAAAGTATGTAACAATGATTTAAGGGATGGTTCTTCGAAGACTTACACTTCGAGAGAAAAAATAGTTATTTATCATAAGGATAAAACATTCTCCGAATATGACCGGTACACGACGCCTCTTGTTCATGCAGGCGATAATGTGAAAGTTGGCCAACCCATAGCAATTGTTCAGCCCGATGAAAACGGGAAGAAGTTTGTATCGTTTGCTGTATATTATCTGGATAAAGATAAAATGTTGGCTGATGGAAGAAAACATACTTCGCTAATCCCTATTTTTCATACTGTAAATAACGGTGATTGCAAGCTGGACGAGAAGATAACTTATGTTGCCGAATTAACGGGCGAACTTGTGACACAGGATATGAATAAGAAGGAAAAAGAAAAATATGAGAAAAAACTTTTAAAGCAGAACAAATGAAAAGGCTATTGCTCGTTACTCTTTTGTTCTGTTTAAATTGCTTGTTTGTTTGGGGACAATACAATATCAAGTACGAAGACGAGGTGTTGTCGTCGAAGGAAAGAGCCAACCTAGAGAAAGTGATAGATTTTCAATTGAAATTTTATAATAATGCTCGTCTCGACAGTTTAATAAAGGCTTCCGACGTAAAGCTTTATATTTACACCGATTATTCAGCTTTTTTGCTTCATCAGAAAGAACAGATGAAAACAACCTTACACCGTTCAATGGGATTTTATTCATCAAAAAACAAGGAAGCTGTTGTGTGTAAGGACAAAAATGAGACACGATTCATGAAAACATGTTATCATGAGCTAAGTCATTTTTTCACGAATACATATTTCTCCAAAATCCCTATCTGGCTGAATGAGGGTTTGTCCGAATATTTTTCGGAAATGAAAGTCACCGCAAAAGAAGTTAAACATATAAAAAAGGATAGAAACATAGCGCGCGTTAAAACGATGATTAAAAATCGAGATATTGATCTCAAAAACTTTATAAATTGGGACAGGCAAAGGTTTTATAAAATGTCTTTTGCTCATGACGGATATGGCTATGCCTTAGGATATTCTATTGTCTTGTTTTTGATGGAACAGCATAAAGATATGGTTCCGGACTATATGGGAAAGATGGCAAGCGAAAAGGATAGTGCGATTACATTTGATCAGCTATACGGGGGAGGATTCGGTCAATTTGAAAAAGACTTCTTAAGTTACATTTCAAAGCAATAAAAAGATGTTATTTCTGAGTGAAACGAAGGATCTGTACTTTCTAAAAACAGATCCTTCACTTTGTTCAGAAACAACGTTCGCCGAAGCGAAGGCGAGGCAATGACAAAAAGACATTGAAATTTACTTTTGGGACACCTTCCTACAATCAAACCACCCTGTCCCTAAAGGCGGAGGAGCTTATTCCCTCTCTTTTGGAGAGGGTTAGGGAGAGGTGCATCCAATCTGCTTGGCATTATTATAAATTTTTCTCTTAAAACTTATCACTCATAACCTCTTTACTTCGAAACCCTCTTTATGATGGCATAAGAACTGACTACCCCCAATTCGCCCGCTTTCCGCAAGTCGGATACACCTTTGTCTTTTTCTCCGATGTAAAGCTGGCAAATACCTCTGTTGAAGTATGCCTGAGGAAACTCATTTTCGAGCCTGATGGCCTCGTTAAAGTCGAGTATAGCACCCCTGTAATCCCTTTGCTCTGCTTTCAGGCAAGCCCTGTTGTAGTAGGCATAAGTAAATTTAGGGTCTAACTGCAATATCTTATCATAACATTTTATGGCTTGGTTGAACTCCGGCTTATCCGTATTTACTCCGGCAATCGGCAATCCGGCTGAAGTTGACGGAGGGGTTTTGTCGCCCAAAGCATTTGTATTGGTCTGCGACAGGGCATCTATCCTGTTTTTCTCTTTCAATTCCATTTGCTTTGTGTACAAAACTCCGAGATTGAACTGCGCGAGAATGAAGTCGGGTTTTATCGTTGTTGCTTTAGTGAGATCTTGAATGGCATTGTCGAAGTCCTGAATCAACATGTAATCGACAGAACGGGCGAAATACAACTCTGCGTTTTCTTTATCCGAATCAATCAGCATCGACAAGTTGTCGATGGATGCAAAGTGCGACGCCACCTGATCTTCGGTCAGAGGCATTTCGGCGTTCGTTATTTTTAATTTTTGAGGCAGTATACCTTTGTTGTTAAGGTTCAGTATCTCTTGGTCGTAGTGAACAAAATTCTTCACATCGTCCAACTTCTGATAGTATGTAGCCACAAAAATCGGAGCCAAATCAAGACTAACCTGCTGATTTTGCACACGTCCCCTCGAACTGCTTGTGTATTTGCTGTTTTCCTGTTCTTCTTTGTCTGCCGTTACAAGCGAGTTAAAGTTTTCGATGCTTCTATCCGATTTTTCGCGTGTTTTGGTGCTCTCTTTCTTGGCAGGCTCCTTGCCCGACAATACGGCTCTTCTTATGCGTTCTTCCTCTGCCTGAGCATACCTCAGGTCTTCTTCCGCACCTTTCGTGTCTTTTAGCTTTCTTTTCATGTCGGCACGTGTATAGAACCCTTCATAGTAGTCGGGATATTCGTCCAGCACCTTGTTGAGGTCTGCTATTGCTCCCGTATAGTTTCCCACCTGATATTTGAGCATAGCCCTGTTCAGATAGGCCATGTTGTTGTCGGGTTCGGCGGCAAGCACCACATCGAAGTCTGTGATGGCATTGTTTATGTCGCCAACTTGCGCACGCAGCAAAGCCCTGTTGAATCGCCCGATGATATTGTTCGGTTCCAGGTCAACCACTTTGTTGTAATCGTCCATAGCGCTGCGGTAATTGTCTTGCGCATAATATACCAATCCACGGTTGATGTAATTACCTACAATCAGCGGGTCGAGGCGTATAGCCTCATTGAGATTGGTAAGAGCGTCGTCGTATTTCTTTTGTTGATAGTTGAGAAGTCCCAGCATAGAATAGGTTTGCGTGTTGTATGGGTCTAGCTCCAAGGCTTTGTTGTAGTTGGTTTTTGCCTGAATGGTGTCGCCTTTTTCCAAAAACATCGAGCCTCTGGTCAAAAATCCCTGCACATAAGTGGGATTAAGGTCTAATAGCTTGTCCAGAGTCTTTTCGGCGTCGTTAAAGTCTTTTTTCTTGATGTAGGCGATACTCATATTTATCAGCACCATCTTTTCGTCGGGTATCATGTCGAGACTTTTGTCATAGTCGACAATAGCTCCGTCGTAATCTCCCGTATTCAGCCTCGAGTCACCTCTCAGATAATATGACCGGGAAATAAACGGGTTTCGCTTGATGCAGGCATCGAAGTCTTCTTCCGCCCCTTTAAAATCTTCAAGGAAATATTTGGATAACCCTCTGTAAAAATATGGTTCGGCCAGGTATGGCTTTGCTTTCACTACCTGATTGAAATATTGTATGGCCAATACATAATCTTCATAGTAAAGCGCATTACGCCCTATGACCATTACTTTGTCCGTATCAATAACCTGAGCCGAAACAGGCAGGAGGCTGAAGAAAATGAAAACAGAAAGGAGTATATTTCTCATCATCTTGTTATTTATAAGAATCAACAGATTGGCTTTATTTGCATAATATGACAAATATATTAAATCTGCCAATACAGAAAAAAAGAGGAGGCCGATAAGCCTCCCTTTTTATATATTTTTTCGTTTTTCACCTATTTGTCAAAATAGTCATCGTGGTAGTACGAATTGCGTTTCAGGTAGTATGTCTTATCGCCATAATAGCGTGATGTTCCATAATATCCTTCCCTTCCTTTGACATCGTTAAACACAAGTCCCACATTGTAAATACCGTCATTCTTGATCTGAGTGATAACACTCTTGAAGAATGATTTGTTTGTTTTTGCTCTACGCACAACAAACATGGTAGTATCTACCAATTTGGCCAATATGTACGCATCAGATACCAGCCCCACAGGACTACAGTCGACGATAACGTAATCGTATTTGGTATGCAGATAGTGTATCAGGTCTTTAGTTTTCTTTGTCTTGATCAACTCGCTGGGGTTGGGAGGCAACGTTCCGGCAGGGATAATGTCAAAACCAAAATCGGGATGAGTTATCAATATTTCGTCTAAAGACACTTGTCCGATCAGGAAGTTTGAAACCCCTTTCTTGTTTTGCACATCAAGCAGTTTTGCTACAGACGGCCTTCTCAAGTCGAAATCGACCAAAACCACACGCTTGCCGGTCAGCTGGTAGATAGAGGCAATGTTGGCTGCAACAAATGTTTTACCGTCGGCAGGTTCGGCCGATGTAACCAGGACAATGATTCCCGATTCACGTTGTGCCATATACTCGATACGGATACGCATATTACGAAACGATTCGGCAAAGCTCGATTTTGGAAAATTCTTAACAATGGCTCTGCCCTTGCTGAACTTTTTCGATACGTTTTCAACCGCACCAATAACCGGAAAGCCCGATATGCGTTCGCATTCTTCTTTGGTTGCTATTGTGAAGTTGAATAGTTCTTCCTTGCAAATGACAAATATTAATGGGATGGCCAATCCTATAATAAAATAGAGCATGTATGTTTGCTTTATGTCTCCTCCGTTGATCGGGCCACTAACCAGGCGTGGTGCTTCCAGAACATAATTGTCGGGGATGTTAGAGTGCTTTTGCAAGTTTGCTTCCCTAAGCCTGCTGTCGATGTAGGTAGAGTATTGCTCGTTCAACTTATAATTCTTTTCATATCTGGCGTATGCTCTTTCCTGAGTGGGTAGTGTGTTTATTTGAGCATCCAGTTGAATTTCACTTTTGCCAAGGTTCTCTTGTTCAGCCAATAATTTTGTCTGGCTGTTCTTCAACTCATTCAATATTTTTAGCTTGGCATTGTCCAATTTTTTATTTTGTTCCTGATATTGAGGATGAGCTGAACCCATTTTCTGAACCGACATCAACAATTCGTTATATGCCTTGACGTTTGCATCCAATGATGGGTTATTGATGCCTAAAGTGTTGGTGATATCGTCCAACTCGGTATTGTTACCTATGGCAAGGCTAATTATATTTGTTATCTGAAGCAACGTTATTTCGGCTGCTTTAGCTTCCTTCTTTTTGGCTACAACCTCATCCAGTTTGAGCCTTAAGTCTTGATCTTCTATTCTGTAAATACCTGTCTCATCCTGAAAATCTTTAAACGCATTTTCCGAAACGATAAGCGAATCCTGAAACATCAGTTTTTGTCTCTCCAAAAAGGCAATAGTTCTGTCTGTCGCTTCATTTTTCAGATAGAGGTTGTGTGCCTGATATTCATCAATCAGAGCAGTAAGGAAGTCTTTATCCTCTGTGGGGTTTGTTCCTGTTTTGTATATAGACAGTGCCGAAGATCCTTCTTGCTCTATGGCCGAACGGATACTGTTTGAATAGCGTGCAACCAAATCATTTACCGTAAGAAACTTAAAATTGAAAGGTTTGAAATTTGCCCTGAACCGGTCTGTTTTGGTCACTTTGATATAGAAGTCGTTTAAAGAAATAAATTCTCCGTAGGAGGCTTCTATCGAAAACTCAGGTTTGTCATCCCGAGCTTCGTAAAAGATGCGACATTTATTGGCATCAATGGGTTCGATAGTATATATGTTTTGATACGATTTTTGCCCTATCGATTGCCATTCTATTATGACAGGAGTCTTTCCATACATGTTATCTGTATTGAACTGACCTACTCTGAAATAGTAGACACGCATTTGTGGCAACCGCTCGATGGTTTTGACAATCATATCGTGCGATTGCAATATCATTTGCTGATTGACCGTATTGCGCACCAGATTTCCCAGAGGAGCTCCTTGCCCCATTGCCAGTCCTCCACGATTTTCGAGGATCATCAGCGCGCGGGTCTGATATACGGGGGTCCATGTTTTGTTCTTAATAAATGCATAGCCCATACATACAATCAGGGATATAGCAAACAAATACCAATATTTTAGTATACGGTAAAACCACAAAACGAAATCGAAAGACATCCTGTTTCTCGTTTGCGGATCATCGAAAAATGGGTCCACTCCGCCGAGAGGCGATGATGTTGAAATGTTTTTTATATCTTTTTCCATTAATGTATAACTCCGGTCTAAATTTGTTAGTTTTTATTTATATCTGGCATATAGTCCTATAACAAACAATAATGTAGTAGTAATGGTTGTTACAACCTGTGTTGCAGATCTTATCTGGAAGAAAGATCTTTTTCCACTAGTAGAAAAGTATATTACATCATTGGGTTGTATATAGTAGAATTCCGATTCAATTATTGCTGTCGACCTTAAATCGAAAATTTTTTCAATGCTGCGTCCGTCTTCTTGTAGTCTGACAATTTTTACCTTGCTGAAGTCCATTACTTCATCAACCCTTCCCATCATTGCCAATGCCTGAAAAATAGTCAGATTGTCTTTATATACCTGCACTGTGGCATTATTAGTATTTGATACAACATAAAATACTTTATTCATCAGTCTGACAACAACCTGTGCATCGGGATACGATTGCACCATTTCTCTTTGTATGGCAACCTCGGCCTCAGCTATGGTCAGGCCTTTCACTTCTATCTCGCCAAAATAAGGTATAGAAATGTTTCCATTTTCATAGATTGTGTATCCTGTATTGGCTGTGCCTCCTACTCCTTCAGACTCGGTAGAAGATACTACACCATTAAATTCGGCTGCAAAGTCTTTATTGCGGGTAAGTATTGTACACGATATCTGGTCGTATACTTGCAACCTGTAATCTTCGAGTTTTTGCATTGCACTATACGAACCTTTTTCCTGCATCAGGTTTATTTCTTTCGAAGTGGTACAGGAATATATTGAAATGCCTGCCAGTAATAAAAATAGTCCTTTAAATATAATGTTATTCTTCATCACAATCTATTATTTGAAAGAATCAAAAATAAAAAATAGTCCTGTCACAGTAGAAATGGTAGCAAAAATGTCCCAGAAGTTTGAGATCCGTCCAAAGAATGTAGAACCTACCCTTGGCATGTATATAACATCATTGGGTTGAATATAGTAATATTCAGAGTCGATGATATCCTTCGACCTGATGTCGAAAGATTTATATACAGAGTTGCCTCCGGCAGTTTGTCTGATGATGTATACCTTTTTCCTGTTTCCAATATCCGAGCCGGAACCGATTTTTGCCAATGCCTGAAAAATGTTTAACCGTTGTTTGTCCATTGATACCCGGCTATAACCCAGTTCGCCCAATACTGAAAAATATCTGTTGTTGAGAACAACATCTACTGTAACATTTGACGAAAAATTCTTGAAACGGGAGGCTATCAAAGCCTTTGCTTCCAAAATTGTTTTGTCTTCGACCAACAGTTTTCCGATGTATGGAATTTTTATTGTTCCATCCGATGCCACATTCAATATTTTCAGATCGTTGGATACATCTGCATTTCCAACTCCTAGATTTGTTACCTGTGGCACTGTTTCTATATACATAGAAAACAGCGATTTCATATTTTCATCCAGTGTATAGACCATTAACCTGAGTTGGTCTCCGGGGATGATTCTGTAGTCTTTCGGTGTATCCTCTATCGGATAGTTTTTTCGTATATCCTGCAATAAATTATAATCTTTCGATGTGATACACGAGGAAAGCAAACATAATATAATTGACAAGGGGATTAAAAAAAATTTCTTCATGAGCCAATAAATAATTATTTCTGAATAGCTTTTACTCTATAATGGCAATTTGTCCTACCTTTGATAAGGTTGTTGAGTTTCGATTTTATTAATTGTTTCCGTATGCCGGATATTTTATCAATGAACAATGCTCCTTCCAGATGGTCGTATTCGTGTTGAATGCAACGGGCGAAGAAATCTTCGTAAGTCTCATTATGTTCAACAAAGTTCTCATCAAAATAGTTTATTCTTATTTTTTCTTCCCTCTGAACGGTTTCGTTTATGCCGGGTATGCTCAGGCATCCTTCCTGAAGGGCAACAATTTCGCCCGAACGTTCTGTTATTCGTGGGTTTATGAATACTTTTTTGAAGTCTTTGTATTGAGGATTGTCTTCGGCAAGAGGTTCCAGGTCTATGACAAATATGCGTACGTCAAGCCCGATTTGTGGCGCAGCTAAGCCAACGCCGTCGGCGTTATACATTGTCTCGAACATGTTGTTTATCAGTTCTTGGATGTTTGGGTAATCTTGTGTTATGTCTTCTGCCACTTTCCTTAACACTGGTTGCCCATATAAATATATAGGTAATATCATGTCTGTTTATGATTGTTGTATTGTCTGCTTTCCATATAGCTTTGTAATAATATGACGGCACTTATTTCGTCTACCAGGGCTTTGTTCGACCTGGCTTTCTTCTTTAGCCCGCCTTCGAGCATGGCTTTGTGAGCCATCACCGAGGTATATCTTTCATCATAGAATATAATATCCATATCTGAATAGAGTTTCGCCAGTTTATTTGCAAAAACCTTCACATTTTTCATGTTTTCGGAAGGTTGATTGTTTGTTTGCTTAGGCAATCCGATTATTACAGAGTCAACAGGCTCTTTTTCAAAATAATTTTTCAAAAAATCAAAAAGCGTATGTGTCGGTACTGTCGTCAACCCTGTTGCTATAATCTGCAATGTGTCTGTGACAGCCAAACCTGTACGTTTTGTGCCATAATCAATAGCAATTAATCGTCCCACAAGCTACAAAGATAAAAAAAAACATCCAAAGTTTCACTTTAAGTGATCAAAGCTACGTCGTTTCAGCTCAAAATCTTTCCCTAAGTATTTTTCCCGCACAATTTCGTTCGATGCCAATTCTTCGGCCGAACCCTGAAAAAGCACTTTCCCTTCAAACAAAAGATAAGCTCTGTCTGTGATACTCAAGGTTTCGTCCACGTTGTGGTCGGTGATGAGTATCCCGATGTTTCGGTATTTCAGTTGTGCTACAATTTCCTGAATGTCTTGAACGGCAATAGGGTCTACTCCCGCAAAAGGCTCATCCAACATAATGAATTTTGGGTCGATGGCCAAACAGCGGGCAATTTCGGCACGCCGTCTTTCGCCTCCCGACAGCCTGTCGCCCAAGTTTTTCCGAACTTTATGCAACCCGAATTCCGAAATAAGGCTTTCCAGCTTTTCTTTCTGATATTGTTTCGTCGTTTTGGTCATTTCCAAAACGGCACGGATGTTATCTTCCACCGACATTTTCCTGAAAATGGATGCCTCTTGCGCCAGATATCCGATTCCGTTTTGTGCCCGTTTGTATACAGGGAATTTGGTTATGTTGCTGTCGTCCAAAAAAATATTGCCTGCATTGGGCATAACCAACCCAACGGTCATATAAAAAGTAGTGGTCTTGCCTGCCCCGTTAGGACCAAGCAAGCCAACTATTTCTCCTTGTTTTACTTCTATCGAAACATTGTTGACAACAGTACGCGACTTGTATTTTTTTACAAGATTCTCCGTCCTGAGTGTCATAGAGCTGTTTTTACTCATCAATTATGTTTTTATTTTTTTAGCCCAGAACAGTTACCCAGCCATGCGGATCCGGTTCGTCTCCGTTTTGGATGGCACGTAATTTCTCGTACAGTTTTGTGCTGACCGGACCTGCTTTGCCATCTTTGGAGAAAACGTATGATTTGTTTTCTTCCACATCGTCAATTCTTTCAACCGGACTTATAACTGCTGCTGTTCCGCAAATGCCTGCCTCTTCAAATGTTGCCAGTTCGTCTTCCGGAACAGGCCTTTTTTCTACCCCGATGCCTAAGTCTTTGCACAACTGCATCAAACTCATATTGGTGATAGATGGTAGTATGGATGACGAATCGGGTGTTATGTATGTATTATTTTTTATACCGAAGAAGTTGGCAGGTCCGCCTTCGTCGATATATTTCTTTTCTTTAGGATCGAGGTATAACACTGCCGAGTATCCCATTTCGTGGGCTTTGTTTCCTGCCACAAGGCTGGCAGCATAGTTTCCGCCTATTTTGTATGTTCCTGTGCCATGTGGTGCGGCACGGTCGTAGCTTCTTAGTATAACCAATGGTGTAGGTTTGAACCCTTCTTTGAAGTATGGCCCTACGGGAGTAACAAAGATCAGGAATGTGTATTCCGCCGCAGGTTTTACTCCTACCTGTGCGCTTGTTCCTATCAGCAGAGGGCGTATGTATAGCGATGCCCCGCTACCGTAAGGGGGAACAAAGCGTTCGTTCATTTTCACTGCTTTCACCACAGCTTCTTCAAATATTTCGACCGGGAGTTCCTGCATCAATATTCCACGGCACGACGATTGCATTCTCAAGGCGTTTTCCCTCATCCTGAAAATGCGGATTTTTCCGTCTTTTCCCGTAAATGCTTTTAAACCTTCAAATGCTTCCTGTCCGTAGTGAAGACAAGTTGCAGCCATGTGGATATTGAGAGTTTCATCAGATGTTGCTTCCAACTCACTCCATTTTCCATCTTTGTAGTGTGTTCTGATGTTGTAATCGGTTTTTATATAACCGAATGCTAAATTTCCCCAGTCTATTGTACTCATACTCGAAATAGCTTATTTGTTTGACGAAGTGTTTACTAACTTGCAAAAATACAATTAAAAATGATTAATCTTTTCGTCTGTTGCAATTATTTATGCTTAAATATTAAGATTTGTCAGAAAAGTTTTTTTTTGATACTTATTTGCTAACTTCGTAGGTTCATTTGTTTCATAAAAAATGATAGACCAACTTACCATAGACCGGATAATTGACACAGCGCATATAGAAGATGTTGTGTCTCAATTCGTCAACCTTAAAAAAAAGGGGGTGAATCTGGTAGGTTTGTGTCCTTTCCATTCGGATAAAACACCTTCGTTTTATGTGTCTCCGGCAAAAAATATCTGCAAATGCTTTGCTTGCGGCGAGGGCGGGAGCGCAGTTCACTTCATAATGAAACATGAGCAGCTTTCGTACTTCGATGCTTTACGTTGGCTGGCGAAGAAATATAATATTGAGATTCAGGAACGTGAACTGACCGACGAACAGAAAGAAGCTCAAAACGAACGCGAAAGCCTTTTTATCCTGAATGATTTTGCCCGCAACTATTTTGTTACTACTCTTCACGAGCATATCGAGGGAAAATCAGTTGGGTTGAGTTATTTCCGTGAGAGGGGATTCAGGGAAGATATTGTTAAAAAATTTCAACTGGGATATAGCCTTGAGCAGAGGGATGCTTTCACTCAGGAAGCTCTGCGAAACGGATACAAGAAAGAGTATCTTGTGAAAACGGGACTTACCATAGAGGGTGAAAATTATCAGGTCGACCGTTTTCGTGGGCGTGTTATGTTTCCCGTTCATACGCTTTCGGGCAAAGTGGTGGCATTTGGGGGGCGTATCCTGAAAAAAGCAGAAAACACAGGTAAATATGTCAATTCGCCTGAAAGCGAAATATATCACAAAAGTGACCAGCTTTATGGCTTGTATTTCGCAAAACAGGCTATAACCCGTGCCGACAGGTGCTTTCTTGTTGAAGGCTATACGGATGTCATTTCCATGCATCAGGCGGGCATAGAAAATGTTGTTTCATCTTCGGGAACAGCTCTTACTCATGGGCAAATCCGATTAATTCACCGGTTCACAACTAATATCACCGTGATATATGATGGTGATGCCGCCGGAATAAAAGCTGCTTTGAGAGGAATTGATTTGCTTTTGGAGCAAGGCCTGAATATAAAGGTAGTTCTTTTGCCTGATGGTGAAGACCCCGACTCGTTTGCCCGGAAACAAAATGCAGAGTCGTTTAATACATATATAAAAGAGCATGAGGTAGATTTTATCCGTTTCAAAACGCAACTGCTTTTGAATGAAGCCGGAAATGACCCTATAAAACGGGCTGCCCTTATCAGCGATATTGTAAACAGCATTTCAATTATTCCCGATAGTATTATCCGTTCGGTATATACCAGAGATTGCAGCCTTCTGCTGGGAGTAGATGAAAGGGTACTTGTGCAGGAAACTAATAAAAGGCGCTTGTCGGTTCTCGAAAAGGAATCGCAGAAATCTCCGGTGCAAGTGCAAAATACGGTTCAGGCGCAAGCGGTTTCGCCAGCTAATCCCGATTTTTTGCCGAAAAATAACGTAACAGCTCTCGACAAATACGAGTTGGCGATATTGTATTATGTGGTAAGGTATGGTACCGCCAGATTGTTCTATCAGGAGCCGGAGAAGGAAGAAAATTCAAAAGTTCAGAATAGTGAAAATGCGGCGGAGGCTCAGGAGCAGGAGGAGCAAGACGAAACAACTGTGGTGGAGTATGTAAAATTTGATCTTGAACGTGATGGTTTATGGTTGAATAATCCGCTTTACAAGCAAATATTAGACGAGGCAATAGAGCATCATTACGATGAGGGATTCAATCCGGGTCGTTATTTTCTTGCTCATCCTCAACAAGAAATAAGTCTGTTGACAGCCAGATTGTTGGAAGATAAATATGAGATAAGTAAAGTACACATTAAGCAATTTGGCGAAAATATAAAATTCGAAGACACTCCTTTGTCCGAATCGAAACATCTGGCTACGGCTGTTCCTCGTGTGCTTACCGAATTGAAAAACGCTCTCATCACGGAACGCATAAAGACCATAAAAAAAGATATGACCCAGATGCAGAAAGAGGGTGATTTTGATGCTGCTATCGCCCTGATGCAACAGATAAAACAGTTGGAGGATATAAAAAAGGCTCTGGCTAAAGCTCTGGGTGAGCGAATTATCTTGAAATGGTGATTTAATTTCGACGTTTTCTCCAAAAGAGAGGGAATTGAGCCTCTCCTCCTTTAGAGGGAGGATGAAAGAGGGTGCGTTTTGTAGGGAGGTGCGTAAAATATTTCGTCGCATATAAAGCGAAAAAGCTATCTTTGCGTATAGTTGATCGGGTCTTTTTGATGGCAAAAAAGCAAATAAGAGAATACATAAGAAGAATTTACACATCCCTCATTTCTTGTTTAAAGAAAATCGGGGTTACGTATAAATCGGCAAAATTGAGGTATAGAATTGCTATCCCTGTTTTGTTCGCTTTGTTGCTGTGGTATGTTTTCTGTTTGCCCCGTCCCCTTTTCAACGTAGCTTATTGCACAGTGGTTACAGACCGCAATGGAGAACTTTTGGGAGCACGCATTGCAGCCGACGAACAATGGCGGTTTCCTCCTCCCGATTCCATTCCGGAGAAATATAAAATCTGCCTTGTCGAATTTGAAGACCAGCACTTCTACCGTCATTGGGGCGTAAACCCTCTGTCGATAGGTCGGGCAGCAAAACAGAATATCGAAAGGCGGAAGATTTTTAGCGGAGCCAGCACTATAACCATGCAGGCAATCAGAATGTCTCGTGGCGAGAAGCGCACCTTTGGCGAGAAATTCATCGAAATGATTTTGGCCACACGGCTCGAATTTTCATATTCTAAAGATGAGATACTCAACCTCTATGCCTCTCATGCTCCCATGGGTGGTAATGTGGTGGGCATCAGTGCGGCTGCATGGCGTTATTTTGGTCACGATGTTTCGCAATTGTCGTGGGCCGAAGCTGCCACATTGGCCGTATTGCCCAATTCGCCCTCGATAATGCACTTTGGAAGGAACAGAGATCAATTGCTGAACAAGAGAAACCGTTTGCTGGAAAGATTGCAAAACAAAGGAATCATCGATAAAACCGATTACGAACTGGCTCTGTCCGAACCTTTGCCCTTTCAGCCTCACACCCTGCCCCAAGTGGCTCCTCACCTTGTGACAAGAATATACCTCGACAGACCCGGCAAAGAGACACAATCTACTATAAGCAAGCATTACCAAAGCCAAACGGAAACGATACTGAACCGATGGAATGCCGAATTTGCACAAAACGGTGTGAATAATATTGCTGCCATGGTCATTGATATAGAGAAGAACGAAGTTGTGGCATATTGTGGCAATGTGGATTTCGAAAACTCGGCTTACGGCAATCAGGTGGATATAATAAAAGCCTCCCGCAGTACGGGCAGCATACTGAAACCGTTGCTGTATTGTGCTATGTTGCAAGACGGCATGCTTCTACCGCATCAGCTACAACCCGATATACCAATCAGCTACAACGGGTTTGCACCCAAAAACTTCAGTCTGTTGTACGATGGAGCCGTGCCTGCGTCGGAGGCTCTGGCCAGATCGCTCAATATCCCGTTTGTGGTGATGCTGAGAAAGTATACTGTGGCCAAATTCTACAACCTGTTGAAAGAAGCCGGCATGACCTCGCTCAACAGATCTGCCGAAACCTACGGACTTTCGTTGATACTGGGCGGCGCAGAAGGAAAGCTATGGGATATTACCCGTATATACACCGGAATGGCGCAGTCGCTGAAAGATTTTAATAAATATCAACGCTATGTGAAACGCCCACCGGTCACTTATATTCTGGATGAAAAGGACGAGGATGAAGATGCGGAAGTAGAATTAAATTTTACAGATAAAGCCATTTTTTCGGCAGGAGCAGTATGGCATACATTCGAAGCGTTGACCAACGTAAACCGCCCCGAAGAGATAGACTGGCGGTCGATTCCATCGATACAGAAAATCGCATGGAAAACAGGCACAAGTTTCGGTTACCGCGATGGATGGGCTGTTGGACTAAACAGTAGATACGTGGTGGGCGTTTGGGTTGGAAATGCCGATGGCGAAGGTCGCCCCGGACTGACAGGTGCACGCACCGCCGGAATGGTTTTGTTCGATATATTCAATGTGTTGCCTTCGGCACAATGGTATGCTGCACCACAAAGCGATATGAAAAAAGTGGAAATATGCCCTGAAAGCGGATGTCTGAAAGGCATGGATTGCCCTGAAAGCGAAACAGACACCATCTATATTCCGAAAAATGGAACAGACGGAGCAGTTTGCTCTTACCACAAAATAGTGCATCTATCGGAAGACCTGAATTATCGTGTGTTTGAAGATTGCGCGGGCAGCAGAGGAATTATCCGTAAATCGTGGTTCATTTTGCCTCCTTCGTGGGAGTGGTATTACAAACAACAGCATCCATCATATAAGGTTTTACCGCCCTATTCACCCGAATGTTTGGGAAATAACTTCACAAAGCAGATGGATTTCATCTATCCATTCCCTAATGCCGTATTGAGCCTGCCAAAACAGATAGACGGATCGGTTGGTCGAGTAGTGTTTGAATTAGCCGTAAGAACGCCTGACATCAAGATATTCTGGCACTTAGATGATGTTTTCATCGGCGAAACACACGATTTTCATAAGTTGGAATATTCCCCTTCCATCGGGGAGCATAAATTGACTGTTGTGGATGAAAACGGCTATTCTATATCAACTTTATTCCGAATAAAGTGAATTTTTCGCCCTTTTTGCGGAAGAAAAGCAGAGTGTTTTTCTGATACTGCCTGCTATCCCCTACCCACCTATGTAGTGATAGGAAAATCCGGCATCTTCCAAATCGGATTTATTATAAATATTCCGTCCGTCGAATATCACAGGTTCTTTCATCAGTTTTTTTATAGCCGACCACGACGGCATACGGAACTCGTTCCATTCGGTCAGCAGAATGATGGCATCGGCATCTTCCGTAGTGTCATAAATGTCTTTAGAATATATTATTTTGTCTCCCAAGCGACGTTTAGCCTCATCCATGGCAACAGGGTCGTAGGCTTTCACCACTACCCCCGATTCGAGCAGTTCTTTTATCATCACCAACGATGGTGCTTCACGCATGTCGTCTGTTTTAGGCTTAAAGGATAAACCCCAAAGCGCAACCGTTTTTCCTTTCAGGTCTCCGTTGTAATAATTATACAGCTTTTCGAATAGGATTTTCTTTTGTTTTTCGTTCACCTCTTCAACAGCCTTCAATACCTGCATATCATACCCCTTCTGTTTTGCGGTGTTTATCAGGGCTTTCACGTCTTTCGGGAAACAACTGCCCCCATACCCGCAACCCGCATAAAGAAACTTTTTCCCGATGCGAACATCTGCCCCGATTCCTGCCCTCACCATATTGATGTCAGCACCCACCAGTTCGCACAGGTTTGCAACATCATTCATGAAACTTATGCGTGTGGCCAACATTGCGTTTGCCGCATATTTTATCATTTCGGCAGAAGGTATGTCTGTATATATTATCCGGTAATTGTTTATGGTGAAAGGCTTGTACAACCTGTCCATAATTTCTTTCGCCCGTTCCGATTCAACCCCCACAACAACTCTGTCGGGGCGCATGAAATCGTCTACAGCCGTGCCTTCCTTCAAAAATTCGGGATTGGATGCGATATCGAAAGCCAAATCACCCATATTTCTTTTATCCAGTTCGTCCTGAATGGCTTGTTTCACCAATTTGGCAGTACCAACCGGAACTGTGCTCTTGGTTACCACAAGGATATATTTATTCAGATTTCGTCCTATTGTGCGGGCAACTTCCAATACGTAACTCAAATCGGCGCTCCCGTCTTCATCGGGAGGTGTTCCTACTGCACTGAAAACCACATCCACTTCGTTAAGCACTTCGCTCAAACTGATAGAGAATTTTAACCGGCCTGCCTGATAGTTCCTGACAACCATCTCTTCCAATCCGGCTTCATAAATGGGGATGATACCTTTTTTCAGATTTTCTATTTTGTCACGGTCTATGTCGATACAGTATACATCTGTTCCCATTTCGGAAAAACATGTACCTGTAACAAGACCTACATACCCGGTTCCTACAATAGCTATTTTCATCAATAAAAATCATTTATTAGATACAAACATTTCTCCGCATTCCTATTCTGTTTTTTTCCTGCTCCAACCGGCTAATCTATCAAGGCAGAAAGTTTCTCATATATTTTGAGGCATGCCCATGCGTCTATGGCGGCATACATTTTCTGGGCATCAGACAGTTCGTCTTGCTCCCAGTTGGAAAGGCGTTGCGATTTCGATATCTTTTTGCCATAAAGTATGGCATATATGCGTTGTAATCCGGCTTCGGCTATTCCGAATTTTGTTACATAAGATTGCAGTTCGATGAAACCTTCCGGTTTAAATTCTTTTTCACGTTTCCTGATCGCTGAAAAATCATCTTTGAGCGATAACCCTATTTTCTTTATCGCAGGGTTTGCCAGCAAATTGATAAGGCAATCGGGAAACCCCATCTTGTTGAGGCGGAACAGGAAACAAGTGTCGTCTGTTGCCAGTTGCAGCAATGCAACCTGATACGACTTTCCCTTATGAAATGCGGGACGTGTTTCGGAATCGAACCCGATGTTGGAAAACGAGGATAGATAGGCTATCGCTTTCTCGGCTTCTTTTTCGGTGGAGACGACAATTATCCTCCCCTCAAAAACTTCCAGAGGCAGGGCGGCAACTTGTTCTTTTGATATCTTATCTACCACAGTTCGTCTTCATTTTCCGAATATAATTCGCTGTCCGCATCATCGTCTCCGGTATATGGTTTATACTTCAGAGCATGGAGCGCACGCAAAACATTCACCAATTTTTGACCCCAATATTCCTTAAAATTTTCGGTACAAATATACAGTGCGTCGTTCATATTCTCGGTTATTCCTCTTTCATATACTGTCAGGAAATTTTTCAAGTCCTGATATATATCGGTCAAATCTTCCGAGATACTGGCCCCGATCGGGGTATCACTGTATTTCATATCCTGAAGAAAGACCTCAAGATATGCGTCATCTTTTCCGTATAATGCAAAAAGGCGGGAAAATATGTTGTTGTAAATATCCTCCGTCACGGTTATTTCTATGTCCTCTTCATCCAAAGATTCTGTTTCGGGCAGAAGCGAGGCTTTCAGATAAAGCAGGGGAAGCAACTTCGTAAACTGGTCTGTTGTGATTGAAGCATCTTTTTCTTCAAAAACTTCCAGATATTCGCAATATTGCAGTGCCACAACGACAAATTCCACAACATTTTTGGAAAAAACCGTATTTTTTATTTCAGATTCCATCATAAATCATTCAAAAGATGACAAATTTAAGAGAAAAAAACAGAAACTTCTGCCTATTCCCTACTATTTCCTACTATCTGCCGCAATTCTTTAACACCCTCGGATGCTCCTTTTCGGATAAAGTGCACTCCTTGTACGTTTGTCCTTACTTCCTGAGGGTCTATCAGGTAGATAGGGGTTCCCTCCTTGACATAATTTATCAGTCCTGCTGCCGGATACACATTCAGCGATGTGCCGATGATAACCAGAATATCAGCTTTTTGCACAATATTCATAGCCTCTTCAATGGCAGGGACAGCTTCGCCAAACCATACAATATGGGGTCTGAGCTGGGCGCCGTCTTCGCCTTTGTCGCCTATGTGAATGTCAGGGTTGTCTTCCGTGAGGGTATATATCAAATCGGGATTGTTCACGGAGCGAACTTTTACCAGTTCTCCGTGCAGATGAAGTACGTTTGTGCTGCCGGCTTTTTCGTGAAGATTATCCACATTTTGGGTTATCACATGCACGTTGAAGTCGGTTTCCATAGCAGCCAACCCCGTGTGTCCAAGATTTGGTTTTGCACCAAAAGACTCGCGGCGACGCTTGTTATAGAAATCCAATACAAGTTCGGGATTTTTTCTGAAACCTTCGGGCGTAGCCACATCTTCCACATTGTATTGATCCCACAATCCGCCCGAATCGCGGAATGTTGATATGCCGCTTTCTGCGCTCATGCCTGCGCCTGTCAAAACTACGATTGTCTTCATATCCTGATAAGTTAAATTCTATGTGTTACACACAAAATTAACAAAACAAATACATGAAGACAAATTATCGAATAATAGTTATCACTTTCTTTCCGACATGGGGATGATATCCTCAAGTTTCATTCTGAAACGAAGTGTTGTGTATCCGGGTATAGAGCTGTTTCCTGATGCGCCATAAGCCAATTGCCACGGAATGCAGACTTCACGTTCTTCACCTTTCACCATATCCTGAAGCACTGTTGTCCATCCGGCAATCACACCGTTAACTCTAAATCCGACCGGTAATTTGTTGGGTTGTGATGTGCTTCCCGTCTTGGGATTTTCGGTTGAGTCGAAAATGATTTTATTGCCTTTTTTGTCAATCAACCAACCCTCGTAACGTATCCTGACGCTATCGTTGAACTGAGGTTTTCCTTCGATGTCTATTTTCGGAGACATCTTAGGCAAATCCGATTTGGTGATGCTGTCCGACTTACGCCATTTCACATACACCTCATTGTTGGCGTATATAGAACCAAGTTTCGTGTACAACGTATCCGTGTCATTGTCTCCTTCTACTGCCAGTTCGGCAAAGGCTTTTTCGTTCATATATTTCCATTCTTCATCGATGCCGCTGTCGTCGTTATCGTCATCCAGACAAGAATATGTAGCGAAAAGTATTCCGATGAATAGAATAGGAAGAATATATGCTTTCTTTTTCATTAGAGTTTTTATTTTATTTAGAGTTTTTATTTCCGAATCAAGACTTTCGTTATACTCAAGAAGACAAAAGTAGCTTGCCTCCTTGTAACTAAAATTAATGAGGCAAAAATAGTCTTTTTACTGATAACTACTTTATAAAAAATGTAAATATCAGTAGCCAAAAGGCTAATATAATGCAACAGAGGCTTACATATACCCTGTTTTCTTCAGCAAAGTGTACAGTTTCAGGTAAATGGTTCTCAGTTCGGTGGTTGTTATATGCACATATTTATTGAATGCCATTGACAAACCTAATCCGAATGGCGAAATTACAAATTGCTGGGCAACAAAGTCGATGTCTATATCGGGCCTTATCTCTCCGGTACGCATGGCTGTCTGAACCACATTTCTCCACCCCAGAAACTCTTTTTCGTAGAGCAGGTTTGCCTTTTCGTTAAACTCTTTACTGTGCTCGGTTGCCTGAAAAATGAACTTGAAGAAATAAAAATCGTTCAGTTTGTTGTTCGAAGCTGCTATCTCTTTCAATGTGGCAATATGGCTTTGCCTGTATTTGAGGGAAGCCTCGATAGTTGCCTGCAATGTTTTCTTTTCTTCTTCCGGAATCAGCATATAGCTGGAAAACATGGGCAGCAGATATTCATTCACCACTGTTTCGTATATTTCTTCCTTGCTTTTGAAATGGTGATAGATAGCTCCGCGCGAGATTTGCGCCGCATCCTGAATTTCTCTCATCGAAACAGAATCGTAATTCTGTGTCAGGAATAAACTAAAAGCTTTGTCTAAAATTTTCTTTTTTGATGGATTCATTAGTTTGTATATATGTGTATGTGTTGAGATAATGACCGATTAATCGGTTCTACAAATATATACAAAAATAGATAAAACGAACAGGTAATACAACAAAAATTGCTGTGTTTTTGATGCTGATTCGGAGTCTGTTACGGATATTTTGTTGTTTTTTTATAAAATATTTCATTTTTTGGAAAATAATACTTCCTTTTGTATATCGAAAAACGATAAACTTAAATAGCAAGTATTAATATTATGAGCATAATAATCGCAATCATTGTTTTTCTGGCATCAGCCGTAGCCAGCGTTTTCAGCTAATATCAATTGGCATTTGCATAGCGAAAGCCGTGAATTGTTTTATACAATTTGTATTTTTCGGGTGGAGTAGAAATAACATTGACTCATATGCGTTTCGTCGAACGTTGTTTCGATGGAATGTAATGCAGTCAACACAGCGGACTAAAATATCCACAAGTAAACAGGCTGCTGCCTTATGCATCTATGTAGCCATCGTGAAAACATAGGCAGTAAACGAGTGACGTTTGATATTCTTCGTTTGTTGTGCTACTCCGTTTTAAATCCGAGCAGTAGCCAAGCATGGGATTGCAAATCCCTTGCGACGACAGGAGGAGTTTGTTCCCTTTCTTTTGGAGAGGGTTAAGGAGAAGTGTAGGGGGGCTGCTCCACCCGAATTGCAGGACATTATCTTGTGTTTAATTTCCGGGCAGAGCAGAGTCCCGCCCCTACAAGCGCACCCTACACCTCCACCACTTTACCTAGCCTTACATACCAGATATAACCTTTGACATCTTCATATCCCATTTTCCGTATCTGGTCGGTATAATATTTTACTTGCTTCAAGTATTTGCGGTCTTCCTGCTTTCCAAATTTGTAGTCTACAACAACCACTTCATCTCCGCAGATCATTACACGGTCGGGGCGCACAAAAGGTCCTTTTGGCTGTAATATCTGCACCTCGTTCAATATTTTATATTTGCCCGAATACCAGTCGGATATTTGCTCGTCGGACAAAAAATTCTTCAGCTCTTGATAGATAGTTTCTTTCTCTTCCGAGTTTATCATTCCGTTAAGGCAGAAATTATCCACCGCATTTTCCAGATCGTCGAAAGTATCGATACCACTCAGAATATCGTGCATCATATTTCCATAATCCCGCTGACCCGAATCGGCAAAATAATATTTGTTATTCAGCCTGAGTTTCAACCTTTCATCAAACGGAACACCGGTTAAGGCACCTACCGAAATTTCTTCTTGCTTTGCCTGCCCTTTTTTTCCTTTTGCAGACGGAAGATACTCCGCACCGATCTCGAAAATCCCCGATTCTTCATCCAGATATTCTGCCAGATCAACGCATCCTTCATTTCTTATTTCCACCGTATTATTGATACATTGCCACAAAAGAGTTGATATGTTTGAAATTTCGTCCTTTTCCTTTGGCTTCGGCGCAAAGGCTATCAATTCCTTTTTTGCTCTCGTAAAAGCCACATAAAGCACATTCAGATTATCGACAAAGGCATGCAAACGCTCTTCGAAATAGTCGTACTCGAAAATTGTATTCGTCAATTTTTGAGAATATTTTACAGGCACAAGATGCAACCTGCTGAATGGTTCTTCCTTCGGCTGACACCAAAGGATAGTAGTCAGTTTATGATCCAGATCCCAATTGCAGAAAGGAAGCAAAACAACGTTAAAGCCCAAGCCTTTCGATTTGTGTATAGTCATAATGCGTATTGCATCCTGCCCGTCGGGTGTGAAGATTGTCTTTTTCACTCCCGATTCGTCCCACCATTGCAGGAACAAATCGAGGTCGGATATATTTCTGACCGTAAAATCAAGTACTGCATCAAGAAACGACTGGATATATATATTCTCGTTCTTCTCCATGGCATCACGGAAAAGGTCGAAAATCTCCTCCGTCATTTCATACAGGGGAAGTTCCCTGATATGATTGAGCCTCTCCAAAACCTCCGCAGGAAAATCTTGCGAAGTAGAGAAATAAATATTAAGCGCATCTTCTGCCATAAGCTGATTTTTAAACTTATAATACTCGTAAACAGCCAATGCCTTCAATGACAAATCTGCCGGTTTTTGCAAATATCGCAACAAGGAAACCACCAGTTTCACACTCTGTGAAGAGCTCAGGAAAAGAGCTTCATCAGAAATAATATCATACTTATACTTTGAGTCGGGGTTACTGCCTTTATATTCCAACAGGGTGTTTGCCACGTCAGCACCCTCCTTTTTTGTCCTGACAAGGATGGCAATATCTTGCAGTGAATAGCCTTTATCTTGCAGATTTTCGATAATCAGAGGCAGCTCTTCCAACGACTTCTGCTGCCAGTTCTGGTTTTCTTCCCTGTCAATGAAGTTGATTTTTACGTGACCTGCTTCTTCTCCTTTAGCCAATGGAATTGTCTGGACAGAACCTTTATAGGCACTTTGAATCTTCGTTTCGAACTGGCTCAGGTTTTTCTTTTCCGTATCTTCGGGCAAAGAGGTGTTATATAAGGCTTGCAAAAGTTTTGAGCCTTTTGTGAAAACCGTATTGTTGAAATTTATCACATTGGGCAGGCTTCGCCAATTATTATCGAGCGACTGGTGGTTTATCCCCCTTTCCCTGAACTCAATATCGAGCTGTTCGTCCAACAGTTTCCAATCGGAATTTCGCCAACGATAGATGCTTTGCTTCACATCACCCACTATGAGGTTCATTTTTCCTGCTGCAAGACTGTCTTTAATCAGGGGTGAAAAATTTATCCACTGCATGTTTGATGTGTCTTGAAACTCATCAATCATGTAATGATCTATATACGTTCCGATTTTTTCGTAAACGAAAGGAGTATCCGAACCTTTAATTATTTTATTCAGCAATTCGGTAGTATCCGAAATGAGCATAATATTCTTTTCGGCAGCATATTCCCTTATCTTTTTATCCACATCGCCAAGAATACCCAGCGTGAAGAAATAGCGGTTGATCTCGTATGCAGTCTGGTAGTTTCTCGTATTCTGATAGTGATCTATAATGTCGCATACACATCGGTTCAACCCACCCGAAAACGCTTCTTCTATTTTGTTCTTCTTTTCGGCACTGTCTTTTGCCGTATACCAAACCGAAACCTCTCCGGCTAGCAGGCCAAAGGTCATGGATGGGTCTTTAATTTCGCCATTTGCCCACTTCACAAAACTGTTCATGGGAGAACGGGTGCTACCCTTAAAATCGGAGGGTACAAGCCCAAACCTGTCCATCGTATTAAGAGCCTTTTCGCCTATTTGCTGCGATATTTTTTCAAACTGACGGATATATGCTATCAGCATCTCTTTATAATCGTCCATCAGATTTTTGTCGGAAATATCCTTCTGCACATCGTCGCTGAAAGCCTTGTAACTTTCTTTGAAAATTTCGAACGAAAGCGAACGGATATCATTTCTTATGTTCCACGTTTTACCGCTTTCTATCTTTTCTTCCGAAAACCGTATCAGCCAGTCCAGAAGTTGCCTGTTATCTTTCTTCTCTAAGTCGGACAGCATGGAGTCGATAGCCTCGCCCAATACCTTTTCCGTATCAAGCTCCACATTGTAGCCACCGCCAAGACCCAATTCGCGGGTAAAGGCTCGCATGGTTTGCTGAAAAAAACGGTCGATGGTACTGATAGAAAAAGCCGAATAATCGTGCAGAATATGAGTCAGTATGATACGTGCTTCCTCCCTTACTTTTTCTTCGGTATCGAAACGGGGTTGCAGCAGCTTTTCTATATAATCCGATTTATTGCCGGAAGCCAGATTTGCCAACTCGTCTATGATACGGGTTTTCATCTCGTCCGTAGCCTTGTTGGTAAAGGTTACGGCAAGGATATGGCGATAAGCGTACGGCGAAGAAAAAAGCAAACGAAGGTATTCCCCTGTCAGTTGATGGGTTTTTCCCGAGCCGGCAGACGCCCTGTATACAACAAGGTTGGAGCGATCAGATGATTCGTGATTTGGCATAACCTTCCTTTTGGAGCAATTCCAATATTTTGTTTCTGAAATCTCCCTGAATGATTATTTCTCCGTCTTTGGCACTTCCTCCGACTCCGCATTTCACCTTCAGCATTTTGCCCAATGCCTGCAAATCGTCTTCCGATCCGATAAAGCCTGTTATCAGAGTAACGGCTTTTCCTTTCCGATTGCGTTTGTCTAGTTGAATGCGTAGTTGTTGTTTCTCCTGTGCAATGGTTTCCACATCGTCCTCGTCTTCTGTTTCAAACTTGAAGTCGGGATTAGTGGAATATACCACATTCAGGCGGTCTTTCCAGTCGTTATTGCTTTTTGCCATGATTTTTCCGTTATATGTACAACAAAGATACGATTTTGCCGGATTTTATTGGATAGAAATTAAAGTAAACGCATCAAAACCTACCGAACCGAAGTTGTATGAGGATTCTTGCAGTCCTTTACATCTATATTGTCATTGAGTCGCCTTCGCTCCTCGAACATTGTCATTCTGAGTGCAACGAAGAATCTATACTTTCTAAAAAACAGATCCTTCACTTCGTTCAAAATGACAAAACCGATATGAATCTTATAATAAATAAATTTGTTATACCAGTCAGTATTTAAATTTTCCACAAAAATTCTATTCCTCCATAAACGGTATTCTCACGATGAAATCGCCGCCTGTTTGTTCCACATCAATCGACTTCTGATACAAGGCATACTGCCGTTGCAGGTTTTTCAATCCCACGCCACCTTTATCAACCGAACTGCGCAATTGCAGGTTGTTGGAAACGGTGATACCTTCGTTGCCGATGACAATACGGATGGTCAGGGGGGAATGTGTTGTTGTAATATTGTGCTTGACGGCATTCTCCACAAGCAATTGCAGGCTTACGGGGATTACCTTCCTGTTCAGTTGCGATTCATCATTCACTATCTCAACGAACAAGGCATCTTCAAACCTGATCTGCTCAAGAAATATGTAAGACTCAAGAAACGCCAGTTCTTCCCTCAGGGTAACCACCGGCCGATCGTTTGTCAGTAGCAGGTAACGGTATACGCCCGACATTTTTTTCGCAAAAAGGTTTGTCTTTTCCGCATCCTGATATGCCAGTGATGAAAGCACATTCAGGCTGTTGAACAGAAAATGAGGGTTAACTTGTGCCTTCAAGGTTTCGTACTGATATTGTATTTTTTCTTTTTCTATTGTTGCCAGTCTTTTCTCTATCTCTACCTGCTTTCGGCTGTACCTGAATATTTCTATCAGGAAAACAATAATACTGTTCCAGATGCAAAGTGGAATTATGTAGCGGGTTATATAACTATACCCTGTCGAAAGAATGAAATAATGCGCTACAAGAAACAGTAGTATGATGAATAAATTATTCAAGACCAACCCCGTCATTATCCTGACCGTGTCGTTTTTCCATTTTATTTTATTGCTCAACAGTTTGATCACAAAATAGTCGGATGCGCCCATCAACAACCAGCTGGGGAGGTTGAAAAAGAAGTTAGACAACACTCTTTCCTGCGAATATTTTCCTTCCCAGGCAAAAGACATGAGCAAGAATATAAAAAGCAGGAACGATATTATCAGCACGAAAAAGAATATGTATGTTTTGTTTTTCATAACCGGACTAATTTACACAATTCCGTCTACCCACTTCAGAAATTCGGGAACCCTTATGCGGCTCACCAAAACCTCGTGGGGGCATTCGGGTTGAAAGCTGATTTTCAGGCGGCTGTTGAAATATTTCGAAATCTTCCTGATCGAGCTGATATTGGCAACACAGCTTCGTGATACCCGAAAAAATACGCTTGCGTCTAACAGTTGCTCAATCTGATCGAGTGTGTAGTTTACGATATACCTTTTATCCGAAACAGTATGCAGAAAAACTACCTTTTCTTCGCTATAAAAGAATGCGATCTCTGGCGTTTCGATGTAATGATACGCTTCACCTTTCTGAATCAGGAAACGGTTTTTCTTGCTGTTGCCGATGATGGCGTTTTCCAGTTTCTTGTATGCGGGAATAGTTGTTTCTGCATGCCCGTATTTTTCAAACTTGCTTAAGGCGGCTTGCAAGTCTGCCTCTTCAATCGGTTTCAGCAGATAGTCGACACTATTTACCTTGAAAGCCTGAATGGCATGTTCGTCGTAGGCGGTGGTAAAAATTACGGGAACGGAGACTTCAACCTGCTCAAATATTTCGAAGCAACTGCCATCGGCGAGCCGTATATCCATCAAAATCAGGTCTACCTTGTTATCTTTCAGATAAAGGGCGGCCTGCTCTACTGTTCCTATCCAATTGGTGAGTTGATAATCGGGGCGCAGTTTTTCCATCATACGTTTCATTTCTTCGTATGCGAAACGCTCGTCTTCTATGATCAGGTATTTTGTCATCGGAAATTAATAAATAAACCCCGTGGTGCATTTAGATAATGAAAGATAACCAGGTCCCAAAAGTAAGATTGCACTATCAAAGTGTTACTCATTTTTGTCATTGAGTCGCCTTCGCTCCTCGAACATTGTCATTCTGAGTGCAACGAAGAATCTGTACTTTCTAAAACCAGATCCTTCACTTTGTTCAGGATGACAAAACCAATATGAATCTTATAATAAATAAGTTTATATCAAAGACCTAAATGCACCACGGGTCAAATAAATCATAAATTTACTTATAATCATCTATATATCGTATATGCGTTGGTCGGATTCTGACGAAATTCAGAATTCGGGGGATGAAATAACGGGAGGCTATCGCACACCAACGATTTTTGTCATCCTGAGAACAAAAACTATCGAAGAAATTCTTACTTGGAGCAGCGAATAAGTCCTTTTCTGAAATATGGAGGAGACAATTTTTCCATCGCAAAAAGCATATATCCGTCGGATGGCTCAATTTTATAGCCTTTCTTCTTCATCGAGCCTGAAAGCTCTTCAAAATCATTCTGATTGTGATATGTGCAAAGAGCAACTTTTGTGTCAAAATTTTCCGAATTCAACGTATTTTTAGCACCTTCAAGAACTTCCTTTTCCATACCTTCCACATCCAGTTTCAAGAAGAGGGAACCCGATTTCATATTTTCCGTCACTGTGTCTATTTTGATAGTTTCGGGAGAATCCTTATCGGCAACAAATTTGTTGATTATGGTCACTTTTTCTTTCCAGGGTTCAAACGTTTTTTGCAATGCTTCTATCCATTCTTCATCACATTCGAAAAGATAAGCATGCTTCAGTTTCTCTATCACCGACAAAGAGAAATTTCCTTCGGCAGCTCCTACATCAAACAAAATATCCCCGTCCGAGAGGCGGAAAGTATCGGACAGATAGCAATGAGCAGATTTGGGGTCCTGCTCGCAACAAAGGAACGAATATTGCCGTTGAATACGCTTTGTTTTCGAGCCTCTTCTAAAATACAGGCGGTGTCCGTTGTTGTGCACAACATATTTCAAACCACACTTTTGATCTATGAAAACCTCTACGTCTTCTTTCTTGTATTTTTTGGCAAACGGATATGGAAAAACATGAAGCCTGTGCTTACGGAGATACTCCAAAGCCTCAGCGATTTTCACATCCTGAGTTTTCTTATCCACATTCTTATAATAGCTCAGAATATCTCTTTTCAATTGCCACAGGGAGAATGCCCCAAGTTTCATTTTCACATAATCCCAAGAATTTGTAAAAAAATTCTTTTGTTTTGTTTGCATCGTTTTCGGTTAATTTGTTATAAATCCCAGTTGACTTAATATTTCCTTTTCATCGGGAGTTTCATTTATTACTCTATATGCCGGATATTCTCGTCGCAAAGGATAACTGCCACGCAATTTAGTAAAATTCCGGGGATTTTCCCGCAAAAGTAAGCAGTCGTCCTCGGGATTATAAGTTTTCAATATCGCCTCATACACCCTGTTTTCTGCACGAAAAGCATTTAAGTCTATAACCAAATTCTCAGGATCGGGCACTTTTATCGAATAAATGGGCGTTCTTGGCAAATTGCAGAGATCGGCAATCACCTCTAAAGACATTCTTGTGGCATTGCCCTTACCATCTGCTGAATATCCGGCAATGTGCGGAGTCGCAATATCCGCCATATTCATATATTCGATGTCAATATCCGGTTCATTTTCCCAACAATCAACGACGGAAGCGGATATTATTCCCGATTTTATCGATTCTTTCACCGCATTTGTATCAATAATCCCCCCTCTTGCCGAATTGATGATTATCGGTTGTTTTTTCAATCCGAGAAAAAAGTCCTTATCGGCAAGATGCAAGGTCTTATACTCTCCTGTCTTATTCAATGGTGTGTGAAAGGTAATGATGTCGGCCTCTTGCTGTATTTTCTCCAATTCAACGAATATTTTCGATTTTTCCGCCTCTTGCCGAGGAGGGTCGTTCAGCAAGACCTTCATTCCCAGTATTTCGCAGGCTTTAGCAACCTTGGAGCCGACATTCCCTACACCAACTATGCCGATAGTTTTACCTTTCAGGCTGATGCGCTTTTTACGGGATATTTGAATTAAAGCCGAAACAATATATTGCTGAACAGAAGCAGAGTTACACCCCGGTGCGTTTGTCCATTTTATTCCGTTTCTATCGCAATAATCCGTGTCGATGTGATCGTACCCGATGGTAGCAGAGCAAATAAGTTTCACTCTCGACCCCTCCAATATTTCCCTGCCAAAATATGTGACAGTACGCACAATCAGTATATCTGCATTTTTTATCGATTCCTTCGTAAATTCATTGCCCGACAGATAGGTCACATCACCATAATGTTCGGCAATTCCTTTTAGGTATGGTATGTTTTTGTCTGCTACTATTTTCATCATCGCTGTCTTGTTACTCTTCCCGTGAATCTAACACTTTAAAGGCCTCGATCCGGTTTTGTAGTTCCTCTTTGTATGCCTCTACATAGTCCGATTCTTCAACATCAACTTCGACTCCGGAATAATCTTTTTCCGCTTTGGCAATCCACGCTAAAGCATCCTCCAGATTATCCAACATTTCATGTGCAAGAGAGATATTCAATGCCAATCGAGCCTTCTTTTTCACATTCTTATTTTCGTTATACAGACTTTGCCATACCTCTAAAGCGTTTTCCCAGTTGCTTCCCCTGGCAAAGGCCGAGGCTTGCTTCATCTGCGTGGTTCCATCGGTGTAATATTGCCTGTCACGTTTGTTCCAATATGGCACAAAGTATTTTTCGAGCTGAGTGGCTGTGTAGATAGTGATTTCTTTCAGCAGTTCTTCGCCCGATGGCAAAGGCTCTGTCAAGTAATAATCGTCTCCGCTTCGAACCTCGACCCACAACAGGCTGTCCGACATACTGAGCGGAGTTGTAGATAAAATTTGCCCATCCGCCCCAAACAGGCTCATATTCACCTGCAAATATGCAATCAGCGAATCAACGTGTATTTGATGGTTTCCACTTTTTGTTTTCGTGGCAGACATTACAAAACTATTCAGAAGCACAAACGCATCTGCATCCAGCGAGTCACGTATACTCTTTAGCCTTTCTCCGTTTATCCTGCCCTCTGTTTCGGCAAGAACGTCCACATTATCAAAATACTGATTTTCTCGAATAAATTGGCTTAGAGCATTTAACAAAATAATGTTGGAACTATCTCTCTGTCCTACCAAAGAATTATCAATAAATACAATATTCCTTACATCGGCAGGAAGAGGCAGTATAGCCGGTTCGCGTGTTTCGATACTCACATAATTCCATGAACTACACGCACCCAGCAACAGAGACAATAGCATGCAATATACAACCTTTTTCATATCTGTCTATTTTGCTCTAAAAGTAAGAAAAAAATGATTATTAATACGAATCAGCAACTGAATTCGCAGATTTAGGTTCAACCTATTTGAAAAAAGTTATCCTTAACTTCCAAAAAACTTAAATACTGATAATATTTTGTAGGTTATTTCTTGAATAAGCATATATTTGTCATCAAAATGAACTCATGGGAAACATTATTGCAGATATAAGGCAAGCACTGAAAAACAGTGTGGACGAGAAAACAAAAAGTACCGGTCAAAAATTTTTCAAGGAAGAAATCCGGTTTTATGGAGTGAAAGTCACTAAAGTTCACGAAATTGCCAAACAAGCATTCAGCCGGATAAAAGATAAACCCAAAAAAGAAATTTTTGCACTTTGTGAAGAATTATGGAAATCGGGGTTGAACGAAGAAACCTATATCGCCTGCGATTGGTCTTTTTATATCCGAAAAGATTATAAGCCGGAAGATTTCAAAGTTTTTGAAAAATGGGTCGACTTGTATGTAAACAATTGGTCTTCGTGCGATTCTTTTTGCAATCATTCGGTAGGTGAATTTATTGAAATGTATCCCCAACATATAGAAGACCTGAAACGATGGGCAAAATCGGAAAATCGCTGGGTGAAGCGTGGAGCTGCCGTAACCCTGATACTTCCTGCCCGTAAGGGCATGTTCTTGAAAGATATTTTCGAAATCTCTGACATACTATTGCTCGATAGCGATGATATGGTGCAGAAAGGTTATGGGTGGATGCTAAAGGCTGCCAGCCAAGCACACCAGCAGGAAGTGTTTGAATATGTGATGAGCAAAAAAGCCATCATGCCCCGCACATCGCTGAGATATGCAATCGAAAAGATGTCTCAGGACTTGAGGACGAAAGCAATGGAAAAATAAGGAGGAAAGTTCTTCTAAGCATATTTTACACAAAAAAAAAATGAACGAAGATACCTCCTGCGACGTTATTTATATTATAAAAGGAAAAAGTTTGAGAAACTCAGAAAGGTTACAAAATTACACTTGATCTTGATAAATAGTGAAGAATTTAAGGATCTGATTGTAAATTTAAATAAATTAGAATATGAAATCTTTTAACGATTATGTGAATGTGTATAGGGAACAATTGGCAATAGGGGATGTGAAGATAGCCTATAAGCATTTGTTGGAATTTCTAGTGCTTCTAAGAGGGCATTTTGCAAATAAATACCCCAAAGATTATATCTGCGGACATGTTTATCAGGGGTATATGGACATGTCGTTCTTTACATTCACGCCTGAGGCTTTGAGGAATAGGAAACTGAAAATAACCGTGATATTTAATCACGAAAAAATATGCTTCGAAATTTGGCTGACAGGACAAAGCAAACAGATTCAGGACGAATATTGGCAGATGCTTAAGAAAAAGAGACAGAGAAAATACAAACTTCCTGCCAAACCTGATAGATTTATTCTGGAAAAGATGCTGGTTGAAGAACCAAATTTCAACAATCTGGAAACCTTGACGGAAGAAATAGATGAGAATGTAATGAAATTTGTGGTTGATATGTCGGAAATGCTTTTGCCGAAACCAAAGCATAGAAATTTCCGATAGAAATTACGTGTGATTTATTTTTAGCCGGTTGTGTTTGTTGTAGTTCTGAGTATATAGTAAACAAGATACAGGGTGCGAGATACGAGTTTTGTATCGTTGCATGGGGTTGCAAATCCCCGTGCAACGACGGGTGTGTCAAAAGTTTTTTGATTGAGGACTTTGTCATTGCCTCGCTTTCGCTTCTCGAACATTGTCATTCTGAGTGCAATGAAGAATCTGTACTTTCTAAAAACAGATCCTTCACTTTGTTCAGGATGACAAAAAGACATTAAAATTTACTTTTGGGACACCCTCTGAGTAAAACGAAGGGTCTGAATTGAAACATCATGATTTTTCACTTCGCTCAAAATGACAAAACCGATATGAATCTTATAATAAATGAGTTTATATCAAAGTACTAAATGCACCACGGGTAGTATTGTAGATGTACGTCGATGCTCAACATGCCTCAAATGCTTAGTATTTTGCCCATACACAGGCAGTTATGTAAGAGATAGCACAAAATATTAAATTTAGTAACGATATATTAATTTCATTTAAAATAAATAAACAAAACATAATATATAGGAAAATTTGTAATCAACTATGATTTTATGTGTTATATTTGCTTTTAGTAAAGTGAATTACTAACCTAAAATCATACGGATATGAAAAAATTATACCTTTCACTTGTAAGTTTGTGTGTACTAGTATCATCCTTGTCGGCCCTTTCAAACCTGAAATTAGAACCTTTATGGGAATTTTCTTTGAACAAGAACGGAGTACCATCTTATATGGTTCCTTATGTATGGAACATGTCTCAACGCTCAATGGCTGTGCATAATGACGTTTTATATATAAACAACATGGGTAATGGCAACATCGCAAAAGTTAATACGGCCGATGGTACAACCTTGGGTGACGTAACAACTACTTTAATAGCCAATCCTAACTTCTGGTACAAAAACTGTATCGCTATAACCGACGATGGAGAAGCAATATTGGGTAGTAGCGGTACCGGCTCAACTTACTTTATATTTACTTCTTGCGACCTTGCCACGGCAAGTACAACTTCCCTGGGCAATGTAACTGTTAATGGCATGGGTAGATCAGACTATTTTGACATATATGGAAACAGAAATACAGCAGAAGGTGGATATATAGCATTTGCAAGCAACTCTAACAAAGTGGGATATATCCCAATGGCAAACGGCGTATTCGGAACACCTGTTCTTTCGGGACAAATTGATGCTGCTGTTTCCTCCTTAACATCTGCGTTAGCAATCGTAAAAGATGAAAATTCGTTTTTCTATGTTTTTCAAAACCCTAAACCCAAATTATTCAACAAGACAGATTTTACTTTTGTTGAGATGGCAGGCGTTGATGCTGCCCCTTCCGGGACAAATTCTGGTGGCGCATACTTCAAATTTAAAGGTAAAGAATATCTGATAATTGCACATGGAAGTTTTGGAGCAATACGTATACTGGACATTACAGCCGGACTAAACAAAGCAGAAGAAGTATTTATCACTGACGATTTAGGCAATTCAGATAAAGGGAAATCTCCTGCAATAACACCAATTTGTGTAGATGTTCAAGCAGATCATGTGAAGATATTTGCAATGGCGGCAGAAAATGGTATTGTGGCTTATAAATTTCAAGATAACTCAACCGTAGGGATGGACGACGAAACTTCTCAGGCTGCTTATGCATACGCAAACAATGGCATCCTGACAGTGAAAGCAAATGGAGGCGAGAAAATCACAGTCAGCGACCTGAGCGGACGCATACTTTACACAGGTATAGCTTCGGAAGCAGTTACGGAAATATCCGACATCAATTCGGGACAAATAGTTATCGTTCGTATAGGAGAAGTAGCCAGCAAGGTAAAGCTATAACATAACAGCACATAACCAACCACACATGGTTATTTTATTCAAATAAGTTGAAGATGAAAAGAGTTTGCTCAAGAGTGAGCAAACTCTTTTGTTTTTTATATTAATTCTCGGAATTTCTTAGAATGGCAAATCGTCTGTTCCGTCACCCGACAAGTCGACAGGAGGGGCAGATGCCATGTCAGGAGCAGGATAGGAAGGAGGCGTGCCTGCTGCATTGGCTCCAACCAAGTCAATTTTCCAAGCCTTTACGTCCGTATACCAGCGTCCGTTATATTCACGACTTTCAACATCGAACGATATATCCAAAACATTGCCTACCTGCAAGACTGATTCGCTGGCTTTATCTCCCCAGATAGAGATACATACTTTTTTAGGATATTGCCCGTCTGTTTCGACAACTATATCTTGTTTTTTCCACTCGCCGTTTTTCCCGGTTCCTGTTTGCAAAGGTAATACCTGTATTAATTTTGCTGTTAATTGCATGAATATATTTTTTAATTAATTTTGAACGCCAAAGGTACAAAAAATACTGATTTATCCATCTTGTTTGTCGCCGGGCTTTTCTTTAGGCTCAATGTCTGACGCCATTGAATCGATAAATTGTTGATAATACGACAAAAGCAAGGTCGTCATCGGTATGGCTATAATCATACCCACAATGCCCATCAACGAACCCCATATCGAAAGCGAGAGCAATATGATTGCCGGATTCAGACCCATTGCCTTCCCCATTATCTTAGGAGTAAGAACCAGGTCTATAATACATTGTATGCCTATGTATATGAGGAAGATAACCCCAAACTGAGCCCAAAAACTTCCTCCGGTCTGGGCAACGTTCAGCCAGCAAAGCATTGCTGCGGGAACTATGGTAAGAGCATGCATGTATGGTATCATGTGCAAGATGGCAATTAATATTCCCATCAGGATAGAGAGCGGAAGGCCCACAATCTGGAAGCATATAGCAAACAACGTTCCCACAATCAGGCAGATGAGTGCCTGATGGCGAAAATACCTGTTCATGCTGAATTCTACGTTCGATGCAAGTTTCTGCACCGAAGCCCTGTATTTGGGAGGAATGAGGTTTATCCACAGCTTGTTGATCTTTTCATAATCGAGCAATATGAAAATAAGATAAAGTATGATTATGAAAATCACGGTAGCACCTAACAAGACGGATATACCGCTTGACAAAATGCCTCGGACAGTAGGAATAAGATACTTAATGGCCTCTTGTGCTTGTTGTTTTGATATGGCTTCTCTTATTTTATTAAAGTCTAAATATTGATTTACAAACTCCCGCATACTTACAGGAAGTCCTTCTATGTTAAGCGTTTGCAGGTGATATGAAGCTATAAGCTGGTTGATCTGGTTGATTTCGTCTTCCACCAACGGGGTAATACCCACTACAACACCTATGATTATCCCTATCATAAGCACAAAAGTAAGCGTGACGGATGCCAACCGATTCTTTATTCTTATTTTGTTCTGAAAAAAACGGACAACAGGATTAAGCAAATAAGCTATCAGCCAAGCCACAAGAAAAGGAAGGAGAACACTGCTGAGAATATAGATCAGGTAGATACCAAAAGCAAACAAAGCAATGCTGATGACCAGCCTCACAACCCTGTCGAAAGTAAAGGGTTTTTCATAATCGCGATACTCCATATTTTTTTTTTCTTTATGTCTGATATTAAGTCTTCTTTTTTTATTCTACCTTTTCCGGGTGGAGTAGAAATAACATTTCGGTCTGCCCGAAAGATTTGTCATGCTGAGCAACGCGAAGCATCTATAAAAACAGTTATCAGTCAACAACCTGTCGTCGAGCGTGTGCCAAAAGTCTTTTCTACCCCTAGATCCCCTAAAGGGGACTTTTTAAACAATTGATAATCGATACACCCCTTTAGGGGCTGGGGGTTATTTTCTGAAATTTGGAACTTTTGACACACGCCCTTAGCTACTGTACGGATTTAAAATCCGGAAAATAATACTCCGGGGTTACAAACTCCGGAGAACAGGTATTGTTGATATTCGGGCGTAAATTTTACGCCTGCTATACGTTGTTCCTAACGGACAAATGCAATTTATTCAAAGAAGTCATCTAGACTTTTTAAATTATACTTAATTTTTGAGTTTTTGTCATGTTGAACGTAGTGAAACATCTAAAAAACAGATCCTTCGATACTCTCAGGATGACAAAATTGAATAAAACGAAAAAGTCTAGATGACTTCAAAATAAAAGAACGTTTTTCAACTACTGATTCACATTATTTAATTTTATCTTTACAAAGATATTTGATTTTTCAACAATTCTATTTTTTTGTCGATGAAACTAAAGGCTTATTTGCTGATATTTATTTTTTCCTTGTCAGCTTCACTCTTTTCTCAGAATAAAAAGCAGGCGATAGATGCTTTTGTCAAAACAAAAGGTCTGGAAAATGCTTCCCTTGGGTTTTGCGCTATGGACAATACAGGAAAGATATTGTATCAACACGATAAGCAAAAGTCACTGACACCCGCTTCCGTTCTGAAATTGGTGACTACCTCAACGGCTTTGGAAGTTCTTGGCAGCGACTATCGCATCAAGACTGAGTTGGCTGTCGACAGCCTATCGCCAAGCAGGCTTCTGATTACGGGATATGGCGATCCCACGCTAGGTTCGGAATATATGGACGAACCGGCCAAAGCGTTTATCGGCAAATGGTATCGGGCAATTGAAAAGAATGTGAAAGGGCAGCCTGTTGATATCACAATCGACGACAGTTATTTTGGATATGACGGGATTTCCAGAAAATGGATTCGTGAAGATATGGGCAATTACTTTGCGGCAGGAAGTTACGGAATCAGCATTTTCGATAACACATACAGGTTGTTTTTCGACACACAGGGTCTTGATTTGTCCGATCGTCCTGTAATTGTAAGGACAGAACCTGACATGCCGGATCTGGTATTTACTAACAATATGACCTTAAACAAAACAGGCCAGGATAATGGCTACATTTTGGGTGAACCTTTTTCGCACGACAGGCTGTTGATGGGTGACATTCCTGTCAACAAAAAATCGTTCAGCATAAAAGGAGACATCCCCTATCCCGGTTTTTATCTGGGACAAACATTAGCAACCTGCCTTGCTGATAGTGGCATTCAGGTTGGAGCAATAAATACGATCCGAACTATCCCTTTCGAGGGAAATGATAGTAAGAGCAAATATAAAGTATTCTACACTCACCACTCACCCACTCTCAAAGACATAATCCGTGTGGTGAATGTGCGCAGCAACAATCATTACACAGAGCATCTCATCCGTTTGGTGGGAAAGAAGCAAGGTTCCGACTCAAAAAACGTTTTAGCCGAAAGCATCAATCAGGCAAAGAAACTGTGGAAAGAGAAGGGATTGAATACCGATGCCCTGTTTATGTACGATGGCTGCGGATTGGCTCCGTCTAACGCCGTCAGTGCCGAATTTATTTGTGGTATTCTTCACTATATGAATACGAAATCGAAACACAAGGACGCTTTTTTCGAGTCTCTGCCAAGGGCAGGAAAAGAAGGAACTGTGAGAAACTTGTTGAAAGGAACCCGTCTGGAAGGGAAAGTACACCTCAAAAGCGGGAGTATTGCCAATGTGCAATGCTATGCCGGTTATGTGATTGTGGGGAAGAATAAATACCCATTTGCCGTGATGGTAAATAATTTCACAGGTCAACGGCGAAATGTGGTCAAAGCAATAGAGAAGCTATTGCTGGATGTATTTTGACTTGTTTCTTTCGTCTGCGGGTGCATAAAGAACCCCCATTTTGTTCACAAACAAGAGTTCTGTGACAAAATTCCAATTAGTGCGACTTATAATATTTTGACAGGCATGTTGTTCCTTTCATTTTTATCTCTTGTGAAAGGGCATATTGTCCTGATTTTTATTTATTTTTGTTATTTGCATATATTTTGAATTAAAATGAGACAGTTTTTTAAAAATGTATTTTCTACGGTAGTCGGTGTTTTAGTCGCTACTTTCTTGTTTTTCCTATTAGGAATTCTTATCGTATCAATTATTGTAAGTTCATCATCCGGTTCTTTTTCACTGAAAGAAAATACTGTTTTGGAGCTGAAGCTGGAGGGCGTCTTGTTTGAACGGACAAGCGTAAAAAATCCCTTGTTCAAAATGTTAGGCGTGGAATCGGTTACCGAAATCGGACTTGACGACATTCTCGGTTCTATAAAAAAAGCCAAGAGCAACGACAAAATAAAAGGTATTTACATACACGCCGGAATGTTTTCGGCTTCAACAGCCTCCCTGCAAGAAATACGTAATGCTTTGACCGACTTCAAGGAAAGCGGCAAATTTGTCGTTGCATACGGAGACGTATACACGCAAGGTTGTTATTACCTTTCGTCTATGGCCGACAAAGTATTCCTGAATCCGCAAGGACAAGTAGATATGCACGGTCTGGCAGCTGTACCAACCTACTATAAAGGTTTGTTCGACAAATTGGGCATCGAAATGCAAATATTTAAAGTCGGCACTTTCAAATCGGCTGTCGAACCATATTCTTCCGACAAGATGAGTGAGCCAAACAGGCAACAAATAACGGCTTATATGGGCGACCTTTGGGGCGAGATGCTGACAGGAATATCCAATTCGAGAAATATTTCCGTTGAGCAACTCAATATATTTACCGATTCGCTCGTAACGTTTCAAGACCAGAAATTCTTGATAGACAATCGCTTTGTAGATTCTTTGCTTTACCCATCGGAAGTGAAAGATTATTTGAAAACTATGGTAGGAATAGAAAAGGACGACAAACTGAATCTCGCAAGCATTGACAATATGAGTTTCGTTCTTTTAGACGAAATAAAAATAAATACGGAAAAACCTCAGATTGCAGTTTTATATGCCGAAGGTAGCATCGTGTCTGCCGAAACCGACACCGACGACGACAGAACCATCGTTGACAGGGATGTGGTGAAGCAATTGGAAAAACTGAAAAATGACGATGATGTGAAAGCCGTGGTTTTCAGAGTAAATTCGCGAGGGGGAAGTGCCTATGCCTCGGAACAGATATGGAAAGCCGTTTCGGAAGTGAAAGCTAAAAAGCCGATAGTAGTGTCGATGGGCGATTATGCCGCCTCGGGAGGATACTACATTTCTTGCAACGCAAACAAGATTGTTGCACAGCCGGCAACGCTGACCGGTTCGATCGGAATTTTTGGCATGTTCCCTAATGTGGAAGGTTTGACTAAAAAAATAGGATTGTCTTTCGATAAAGTGAAGACAAACAGGTATTCCGACTTCGGAGACTTCACTCGCCCAATGCGTGATGACGAAAAAAGATTGTTACAGGCCTACGTAGAGCGTGGTTATGATCTGTTCCTTACACGTTGTGCCGACGGAAGAAAAATGCCGAAAGACTCTCTTGCCCTTATTGCCGAGGGTCGTGTATGGTCTGGTAAGCAAGCTCTGAAACTTGGGCTTGTGGATGAACTGGGCGGTTTGGAAAAAGCGATCTCAATAGCTGCCGAATTAGCAGAATTGACAGACTATTCAACAACGGAATATCCGCATAAAAAGGAGTTTTTTGAAACGATATTGAACTCCAATCAAGAAGAACTGGCAACCCGTGCCCTGAAAGAATATTTGGGTGCAGACTACGAGATTGTCAAAACTTTGAGAGAATTGAAAAATCAGGATTATATGCAAGCCCGTATGCCATTTGAAATGGAAGTTCGCTAAAATTGCATGAAACACGATGAATGAGTAAACATACCGTACATATCAGGAAATATTTATTACCATTATCTTGGTTGTACGGATTTGTTGTGTATCTACGCAATAAGTTCTTCCAATGGGGCATCCTCAAACAAAAATCATACGACATTCCTGTTATCTGTGTCGGAAACCTCACTGTGGGAGGAACAGGTAAGACTCCGCATATAGAGTATCTCATAACATTATTGAAGAATAATTACCGGATAGCAGTTTTGAGCCGTGGCTATAAACGCAAAACCTCAGGATATATCCTTGCCGATAAGACATCTACATACAAGGACATAGGAGACGAACCATATCAGATGTTGCTTAAATTTCCCGATGTGACTTTTGCCGTATCGGAAAACAGATGCAAAGGAATAGAAAAGCTCCTCTCGCTGCCCGAAGCATCCCGCCCTCAAATCATCCTTCTGGATGATGCTTACCAGCACAAGTATGTGAAGCCATCTTTTTCCATCCTTCTGACCGATTACAACAGGTTGTACACGTTTGATGCGCTATTGCCTGCCGGAAGATTGCGCGAACCGGCATTATACTCGGAAAGTGCAAATATAATAATCGTAACAAAGTGCCCGGAAGACCTGAAACCCATCGACCAACGGATACTAAATCACGAGTTGAATCCTTTTCCTTATCAGTATTTATTTTATACATCACTCTCTTATGGCGAGTTGACACCCCTTTTCAGCGAAAAGAAGCCTAAAGCAAAGCTATCGCAGCTAAAAGGTAAAACGGTTTTGCTGGTTACGGGCATTGCCTCGCCCCACCCTCTGATAAAGAAGCTGAATCGGTCTACAAAATTTGTTGAGACAATGATTTTTCCCGATCACCACAACTTTCAGAGGAGAGATATTGTTGCTATCAACAAACGATTTGCAAAAATGAGTGGCAACGATAAAATGGTAGTGGTAACTGAAAAAGATGCAGCAAGATTAAAATCGATGCCGGGGATAAGTGACGACGTGAGAAACGCTATCTACTATCTGCCGATAGAAATAAAGTTTGTTAATGCAGAAGATAAAGAAACATTTAACGATAAAATAATTAAGCATGTTACAGAAGATACAACAAACAGCTGATTACATTAAAAGTAAGATAACGGTAATACCAAACTATGCCATCATACTTGGCACAGGGTTGGGCGAATTGGTAAATGTCATTACCGAGAAAAAAGAAATTCCTTATGAAGAAATTCCCAACTTTCCTGTTTCCACAGTAGAGGGGCACAGCGGAAAACTGATCTTCGGAAAACTAGGGGGAAAAGACGTGCTGGCAATGCAAGGACGCTTTCACTACTACGAAGGATATAACATGAAAGAAGTTACTTTTCCTGTTCGGGTTTTCAAAGCGTTGGGCATTGATTATCTTTTCGTGTCTAATGCTGCCGGAGGAATGAACAGCAGCTTCGAGATAGGAGACATCATGCTGATTGAAGACCACATCAACCTGTTTCCCGAACATCCGCTCAGAGGCAAGAACTTCAACGAACTGGGAACCCGTTTTCCCGATATGAGCGAAGCCTACAACAAAGAACTAAGGAAAATGGCGACTGACATTGCAAAGGAGAACAACATAAAACTGCAATACGGAGTATATGTGGGTACATCAGGTCCTACCTTTGAAACGCCATCGGAATACAATTATTTCAAAATAATTGGAGGTGATGCTGTGGGCATGTCAACTGTGCCGGAAGTTATCGTCGCCAATCATGCTAAAATGAAGGTTCTGGCGTTCTCTATAATCACCGATTTGGGTGTGATCGGTAAGATTGTGGAAGTGTCGCACGAAGAAGTGCAGGAAGCGGCCAAAATAGCCCAACCCAAAATGGCGCTCATCATGGAAGAAATCATCCGGCGAATTAGCTAATGAAAGAAAACATAACAAAAAAGGAAACCTGACCGGGTTTCCTTTTTTTGTATATATGCACAATGTCTTTCTATTCATTTGTGACGGACACTGTCCCAACCATCCCTGTTTTGTCAAATTCATCCGTTCCGAATATATAATACAATCCGGGTGTTACGATAGTTCCGGTATTATCTTTCAGATTCCATAAATACTCACCTTTTACTGCATTTGTTTCCAAAACTAAATTACCTTTCTCATCAGCCAATTTCAGATACGAATTTGGTTTCAGTCCGAATATATTAACCTGTTTGGTTCCGTTCACAGACATTGATGCTGGCTGAACAAGAACCGATATTTCTCTGGAACTTGCGCTTGAAGGTGTACACTTAAACGAAACCATCCCTTTATCGGTTCCAACATATACAATATCATTGTCATTATCTACAACCACATCAAAAATACAATTTGATGGAAGGCAACTATTTTCTGTTGTAAAGTTATAAATTGTTTCTCTCCCATCTTCATCCATCAAAAATAAACCAAGATCGTCAGTGGCAAACCACTTTCTGTTCATTCTGTCTATTGCTACTGAGCGGACAAACGTATTTTCGAATAAATTTATCAAATTGCCCGACCCCTTGTCTATTGTTTTCGCATAACCAAACCGAATGTCGTTATCTAATAAATCCTCTGTTACTTTAATAGTAAAAACGCCTATGTTTGTACAAATCCACATGGTTTTCTTTTTGTCTTCAACCATCCTCATAAAGCGCTCTATATCTAGCCTATTTCCATTCTCATCAAGAAAGGAAGAAACAACTTTCGATTTGTCATCCGACGAGTCTCCTAGTGTTCCGTTTTCATTAAAAAGAACCAAGTTCGGGAAGTCTCCACGCTCTCCCCCACACCACTTATTGCTATAACTATCAATAGCTAAAGATTTACTATTTGTTCCAAGAAATTCCGATTCCGGGATATAATGTGCTTTGATTTCCCAAGGTCCACTTTTTCTTTCGAAAGAATATATTTTAGTTTTTGTATGTGATCCAACAGTCCATAATACCCCATTCTTATCAAAAGCTAACCCATTGACACGCAAAAAACCATACCAACCACTTATAGGCAAAAATTTACCTCCGGTAGTGGAGCTATTATATAAATAAGGATCGCCTTTCGATTTATATTCATAAATACCCATTCCCCAGCTGGTTACAAATAGGTGATCTGAATCTTCCGGGTCGCTTATAACATTCGAAAAATCAATTCTCCCCCCATTTACAGCCGGATAGTTAAACCACGAGTTATTGTCCCATTCGCTAAGCTGTCCCGGATAATTGTAGTTGTCAAGGTAATAGCCTCCGCTAACAACTCTTACTTTCCCTCCGGTATATGCCATGAAAAATGGATAATTGCTATGAGGCCCATTAGGTCTTAAATTACTTTTCAGTTGAGATATACTTGATCCATTCAGGTCAAGCTGAATCTGAGACAATCTACTTCCATTGAATGCAACCCAAAACAGGCCGGAGGAATAATTTGCATATGAAAGGGTAATTAGATTATTTGTATCGTATGATTTGTAAGACTTGTAACCCGAAAAATAATAAATTTTGTTCTTTTGATAAACAGCAAGATGTTCTATATTCTCCGAAACCATTATAGCAGAACTGGTTCCGGTAATAATGTCCTCTACTTTATCGCTATCGGACAGTGTGTACAAACCTTTATCCGAAACTAAAAAATGCAACTTATCCTGATAAGATGATAATTTACATATTTCAGAATCGGAAAATGATACCGAACCGACATACTTGCTACTCAGATTCAATTTCTTCCATTCCGAGATATCTTGAATGTTCTTTTGTTCGGGTATCGTATACACTCCATCACTGGTTGCAGCAAAAAACTGGTTAT
Organism: Dysgonomonas sp. 520; assembly: GCF_010501095.1. Lineage (GTDB taxonomy): Bacteria > Bacteroidota > Bacteroidia > Bacteroidales > Dysgonomonadaceae > QVMP01. The sequence goes on from NZ_QVMP01000002.1 coordinate 264,203, forward strand.
CAAGGTATGTTATAGAATATACCGGAATATTGAAGAAACATGTCTGTCTTACTGTTTTATTGTCTATGTCGATAGCATAAATGCCAAAATTTGTGGCCACATAAGCCACATTATTCAACATAAATATGTCATTCACCTTCTTGTTTAACGCCGGATTTGAAGAATCCAATCCTTGAACGGAATAGAATGTTTTATCGGAAGTCATCACATCCATTTTATTGTTTTCTCTCACAATGAGTAATGCCGACCGAAGACTGTTGTATGCCAATTTCATAACTTTATCGTTGCCCCTGTCTTGACGAAAACAGATGTCATAACCACCTGAAACAGCATCATATTTAAATAACTTGCCATCAATAACAGCAAATGCCTCGCCACTATTTCCGGTGGCTAGTTGCTCTACATCTTTTTCATACGAGAAGTGCGATTTCCACGTATTTTCTTCTGTTTGAGCATATAGCAAATTACAAAGAAAAACGAAAGAAGCAATCAATATAGTCTTTGTATAATTCATAGTTAGATTATTATTCATTTTTTAGGAATTTACATAGTTTGTCTATTGCCAAAGCCCTGTGGCTTATCGTATTTTTTGTTTCAAGACTAAGTTCGGCAAATGTTTTATCATATCCTTCGGGAACAAATACCGGATCGTATCCGAAGCCGGAGTTGCCCTTGCATGAGTTTGCTATAACACCTCTCACCTCTCCTTCGAAACAGTGCTCTTCATCATCAATTATAAGCGCAACAACAGTTCTGAACCTGGCTTTCCTATTTTCTTTGCCTTTCAGTTCGGACAAAAGTTTTTCTATATTTTTTTGAGAATCCTTGTCTTCTCCGGCGTAGCGTGCCGAATGAACACCCGGAGCATTATTCAAAGCCTCCACTTCCAAACCTGTATCATCTGCAAAACAATCGAACTTATAATTGTTTTTTACATACTGTGCTTTGATTTTCGCATTCTCTTCTAAGGTTGTTCCTGTTTCCGGAATGTCAACAATGCACCCGATGTCTTCCAGACTCAGTACTTCAAAATCGTTTGCCAATATGGCTCTCACTTCATCTAATTTGTGTTTGTTATTTGTCGCAAAAATCAACTTTTTCAAAAACATAGTAATTGTAAAAAACAGTGGTCTTTGGCAAATATATTAAATTTAGATTGAAAAGACATCACATTGAAAGTATTTTAATATAGAAACCGTCTAGACTTTTCCGTTTTATTCAATTTTGTCATCCTGAGAGTATCGAAGGATCTGTTTTTTTAGATGTTTCACTACGTTCAACATGACAAAAACTCAAAAATTAAGTATAATTTAAAAAGTCTAGATGACTTCATAGAAGTCTTCCCAACTTTTTCAAAACAACAGAATAAAGCCAATTGCGAAAATCATAAAATATGTGAACCAGTAGTTGAAAAATGTTGGATTTTATCCGACAAAATGCAATGAGAGTAGGGGTGCGTTTGTAGGGGCAGGGCTCTGCTCTGCCCGAAAGATCTATCTAATGTAATCCAACCACACTATTCAACATTAAAAAAAATTGAAGCAAGCGTCATTCAGTTTCGAAGTCTTCTATTTCTTTCAATGAATCTTGTATTTGCTGGATAAATTTCCGGTAGGTCTTTTTATAAAACAAGAAGACGATGAATAGTATCGCCGCAATTATGATGGCAGTGTAGATGATAAAATATATCCTCGCATATTCCGGTAGATTTCCGATAATAGTGTAGGTGAAAGAAGACATAAACAGGATGGCAAAAACCGCCCCACCCCATTTTTCATACGAAATATACATTTTATATCGCAGTATTTTTTTCGAACTTGTCAGTATATCCTGTTTTTCAAAATCAATATTTTTCAAATATCTAAACTTGAACATTTGCCAACAAAACATTATCAAACAGGTGGCTATATAACATGCCTTAAGCACTGTATTGTACTGTGCATGAACAAAAATCATATTATGAATAAACGGAAAAGGGATACAGCACAGAGTGGTAAAAAGAAAAATAAATTCCATTTTTTTCAGTTTACTCAAAGCACCTTGTCCTCTGTTGTCAACCATTCTGCGTATTTTTTCTTCGCTGATGGTTGGCTCCACATCCAGATTGTTCCACTTCGATTTTATGTTGTCTAAATCCATATTATATTGTTCTCCTCACTCTTACTCGTTCGACATTTTTCTCAATTTTTCTTTAATCCGCCCCAATTTAGTAGCCACATTCGTAGGCGTCAATCCTGTAATTTCGGCTATCTCCTTGTAGGGTTTATCGTCCAGGTAAAGCAAAACCAATGCCCGTTCAATCTTACCTAGCCTGTTTATAAGTTTGTATAAAGTTTTAATATCGTCGCTGTTGTCCGGAATATCCGGAACATCCATCGTTATATCTACATACTGAGGCTTATTCTTGCTCCTCCGAAAGAAAGTCACACAAGTATTCAGTGCTATGCGGTATATCCATGTAGATATCTTGCTCTCGCCCCTGAAATTTGGATAAGCCCGCCACAAGTTGATAACAACCTCCTGATACAAATCGCCGATAGGCTGATCTTCACTCACATAGAAAGAAGTGACTTTGTAAATGATACGCTCATGCTCACGTATCACCCTCATAAACTCCTTTTCCTGTTCCGATCCCCTATGCACGTTTATTGTATTTTATTATTGTTAGTCGATAGTTTTGCAGTTTTGTCACAAATGAGAATGTTAAAAATCAGCTCAGGAGTTTAAAGAAATCCCATATCACAATGCCTGCCGTTACCGAAACATTCAAGGAGTGCTTGGTTCCGAATTGGGGAATTTCTATGGTTCCGTCGCACATATCTACAACATCCTGTTGCACCCCTTTCACTTCATTGCCAAGAATAACGGCATATTTTTTATCCTTATCAACAGCAAGTTTGTCAAGCATAACACTGCTCTCTACCTGCTCTATTGCGAAGATATGATAACCAGCCTCTTTCAGTTCGGAAACAGCCGCTCGCGTATCTTCAAAATATTTCCACGAAACGGAATGTTCCGCACCAAGTGCTGTTTTATGAATTTCAGCGTTCGGAGGCGTAGCGGTTATTCCGCAAAGATAAATGCTGTCTACCAGAAAGGCATCGGATGTTCTGAACACCGAACCTATGTTGTTAAGGCTGCGTATGTTGTCCAGCACCACCACCAATGGAATTTTTCGGGTTTCTTTATATTCATCAACAGAAAGCCTGTTCAGTTCGGTTATCTTAAGTTTTCTCATGTCTATTTCTATTTTTTTTAGAATTTGTCATCCTGAGTGTAACGAAGGATCTGCTCTTCTCCAGATGCTTCCTATCGTCAGCATGACAAAATATTCTTTAGTCTATCAAAACAACACTGGCCTGTTCTACCTGACCACCAATCGGAGGATTTTCTTTCGATATTTTCAATTCTATTTTTTCTATTAATTTGAACTCGCACTTAAGTTTTTTAATAATTCGGTACCCAATATTCTCCAATAATTTCGATCTGACTTGCATTTCCTGCTCAATTATACCGAATACATCGGCATAACTCACAGTTCCTTCCAAGTCGTCTTTCTCACAGGCAGAGAGAGCGTTAAGTTCAATTTTAACGTTGACTACGAACGTATTACCAACAATATTTTCTTGCTCAAATACCCCGTGATAAGCATAAAACCGGGCGTTTTCAATTAAAATGAAAGTTTTCATAATCGTAAAACATCTTTCTTTTGTTTAGTAAGTGCAAAACTATGTTTTTTTTTTATATTTGCCCTTCTTATATATTATCTAACGAACGTTTTTTTTAATGAATATGGGGCGAAAAGAAATAACACCTCCAAATCCGAGCAGTATGCACAACGTGCTATCTTCGGGGACAGTGTTGACAGGAAATTTGGTGACAGGCGACGATATACGTATCGACGGTACAATTGAAGGGAATATTATTAGTAGTGGGAAAATAATTGTGGGAAACAATGGAAATGTTTCGGGCGACATAGAATGTCACAACCTCGACCTGATGGGCAAGGTGTCGGGAAACATCCAATGCTCCGAGATTGTTATATTACGATCCAGTGCCAGGCTGGATGGAAATATAAAAACCCAGATAATAGAGATTGAACCGGGCGCTTCTTTTTATGGAACATGTCAGATGAATGACCGCAGAATAGATGAATAGCCTTTAATAGAGGCTATTTTTTTTAGTATCTTTACAGAATTCGGATAGCAGCCGAGCAGGGGGATTGCAAATCCCATGCAACGCAAGTGAAAAAACCGGTATCTTGCGTCTTGTACCCTGTTTACTATATAATCAGGTAAAAGTAAACCATATCATAATACAATTTAATAGACATTATATTCAATAAAACTATATATGATTAAAAATCAATGAATTTGCAATTCTAAAATTATGCAGACCGCAAGCAATAATCATGACTAAATCGTCAAAACCA
>NZ_QVMP01000030.1:0-554 GCF_010501095.1 Dysgonomonas sp. 520
TATTGATGTTTGCTATCTAACTTGGGACAGTTTTCAGAAAGAATACATTTCTTATGAAAGGACCAAATTCCCTAAAAGAGCAAAAGCTCCATTGTCGGATCATACAAAGGCGATCATAAATAAATACAAACATAAATGTTATGGGGATTATGTATTGCCGATTTTTACCCACAAACACAATACGGAAGAGAAACAGCGTGGCAGAATAAAACGAATTCGGGAACGGGTAAATAAAACATTAAAGAAAGTAGCCAAAGAATTAAAACTCAAAGAGGAATTCACTTGGTACGCAGCAAGAGGTACTTATATAACCCGAATGCTTGATGAAGGTTTTCATCCTATCGCTGTTGCTGAATTTGCAGGTAATAGTCCGGCAACCATCTATTCAAGTTATTGGAAACAGACGAACCCTGAAGAAGTTTTAAAGAAAGTGAATCAGGCATTCAGCCGTGTATGAAATAAAATAATAGATAGTAAAACGGGAATAAGGCTCGATGCTTTATTCCCGTTTCCTTTCTCCTATAACTGATCTTATTTTGATTCTGCAATAGAAA
>NZ_QVMP01000030.1:694-32967 GCF_010501095.1 Dysgonomonas sp. 520
CGAAACGACCAATTTTAAGATACACACTCTGGAGAATATAAGTTAGATGTTCACATAGAGCGTGGACATTTATCTTATTAGAGTGTGTGGGCTTTGGTCGGCCATGGATACTTAATTGGATATAATGCTCCGCGCTTTTTGTATAAAAGATATAATAAATGAAAAACAACATGAATCAACAAAACGACCAAGGAGAAGACAAACTAACACAATCTATCCTCGATGAAATGAAAAAAAACGGTTTGCTTGACGAACTGACACAAGATAGTCCATTTCTTGAAATTCAATACTCAAACAAAACCGTGGTTTGTAAGATAGAAGAAAAAGAGGAAGAACAATAATCAGGTAAGCCACGGGTTCTTATACGGATCGTAATCCGTCTGGAATGTGGCAAGCTGCCAGTCCATAACCTCTTTCTTATCTTCGGCCAGTTTACGTGGGATTTTCGGGTTTAGCTTTAATCTGGCTGCATCCGAAAGCCATTTCATGGAATCTTCATAATCTTTTACCCTGACANAATTTCGGAACAAAGATAAATTTAAAAAATAAAATCCTGACTTAAACAAAAGCAATCATAACTTCTTTTTTATCTTCTGCCAATTTACGCGGGATTTTCGGGTTTAGCTTCAGTCTGGCTGCATCCGAAAGCCATTTCATGGAATCTTCATAATCTTTTACCCTGACAACGCTTACGTTGTTGGGGGCAATAAGTTTTGTCAATTCATATACTGCTAACCGTACCATGTGCTTTTTCAAGTTGTAATTCCGGCAATCATTTAAGGAAAGGTTCTTCTCTATTTCCGGAATATCGGCATTTACATCAATCTCCGGATGAAATACTTTTCCGTTGTAAACTACATACTCATGCCCGGACAATTCATATTCGTTATGATTCGAGTCGTAGTTGGCTATTGCACCCCAGTTATCCGAATCAAGGGGGCTGATATTGTTGTCGAAATCATCCAAAGATAGCAAGGTATAAAAATCCCCATCAAAAAGAACTATTTCCCATAACTCATAATCTACTGGCTGCCATTCTTCATATTCAGCCTCCAGCCATCCGTTTACCATCGGTATCCGTATATTATTGAATTTAAAGCCATTTTCGACAAGGCATTTATACAACACCCCATTATAAGAAACAACTTCATCCTTATAATAAGTTTGAAACTGGGAATAATGCGGAACAGTATTTTGGTCTACGTTTATATCGACATGCTCTTCCCAATAATCCGCATCAACAGGAGCTTTAAATCCGCTTATCGGACGGATTACCTCATAGATTTTATCTTCAAAATAGATATGCACTCCAACCGGATAAGTTATGGCACGGTTATATCCGGCGATATATTTCCCCTTGTTCAGTTCCTTTTCGATTTCGTAATTCTCGCTCAAATGTTCAATGATACTCATTTCAGCAGATTCCTCTGCCTGAATAAACCTCTCTTCATTTCCTCGTGTCATTTGTTCGAGTGACTCTTTGGATATCACTCCCAGATAATCGTAATTGTTTAAAAAACGCCTGTACATATTTTAATAGCTAAATCCTTCGTTAATAATTGCAGTGGTTAAAACATATGCATTATTGTCTCCACCATTCTTAAACTTATACCAACTGTCACGCAAATAGTAGCACAACAGGTAATCCAGACAATCCGACAAGTGCCCGTATTTTTCATACTTGACTCCGGTTTTTGGATCAGTTACTTTTTGTTTGTTCTTAGTTCCATCATTGTTTTTAAGCTGGAAGATCAAGTCTTCTGTCAGCTTCCTGCACCGGATATCAATCAGTATCTCCCAGCCATTATAACCGGAAAACAATTCGTTCACAAAATCACACCGGGTTACTTGTGGCGGTTGCTTTTTCATTAATTTCAGTTTTGGCCGAAGAATTCCTCCACCAAGCGTATCCAATATTATCGTATAGTTATTTACTCCGTCTTCATTGGTGGTTGAACGTTGCAAACCTGAAGGGTCTCCAGTTACATCAACTCCGCCTATATGCTTATCCCTATAAAGTTTATTCTTCATCTTACGGGATAGCGCAGGTGTATTGTTTTCCTTGTTCTCCGGTTTACCTAATACCTCTTCCAGTACATAAATCTTTTTATTGTCATAATCAATCTGGGCTGTCAGTATTGACATTTGTGGAGCAACGTTAAAGTCCCAAGCTGTGATAATCGGTTTGGACGGATCGAACCGTTGTTCCTTCAATCCGGTAACCAGATGTTTTGCCCCATCAAACTTATTGTAGATAGCCATGTTGTTTATTTCAACAAAATCCCAGTTGCCATAGAGCAAACGTTCTTTTGTTGCCTGGTCACGGATTTTATTCAGGGCTGCTTCATAGGTTTGCCGAAAAGCGATGTTCGGATTATCAAATACAGAGAACGGAATATATGCTTCTCCTTCCTTAGTAACAATCTTTTCTCCGTTTTCATCCTGTACAAAGCGGCTGCGAACCCAGTTCATCGTTGGGTTGGTTGTCATCAGCATGCGCGAAGTCTTAAACGTCTCGTGTATCCGCCAGCGAAGACGGGAGAACAACACCTCAATAGCCTTTTCAGATATTTCGGATACCTCATCCACAAAAGCAATAGTATATTCCGAAGAACCGAACCTTTCAAAATTAGGGTCACTTGGAATATCCGCCATTTCTTTCATAATGATGACCGAGTCATTCCAGAATGTGAGCGTACCCTCCAGATTATTTGTTTTATAGTTTACGTCTTCCTTCAGCCCCCAGTCTTTCAGAATAGACTTGATTGTATTCCATGTGGATTCCTTCAACGATTTCAATGTCTTACGTGCTATCACCGCACGGATGTTTTCGAAGCGCATACAGCTACTAATCAACCATACACTACCCAGAAAACTCTTACCCCCACCTGCGGAACCTCCGCCCAATATTAATTGCGGCAGATTGAATGTAAGGCACTTTAAGCATTGGGGTTTGTATTGAGGGTTATGATTAATGTCATATCCGATCAAAACCTGTTCTATATGGCCACCACAATGAGGACAATAATCCGGCTGAAGCAATTTCCAGAGTTCATATTGCTTTGCCGAAGGCTTAAAGTCAATTTTAAGGGATTTAGGCGGCTTGAGCTTGTTGGCCGCCATTATACGATCTCTATTGAAATGTCCTTTTTATTTTCAAGCATCTTCATCAAAGCCTCTAATGCATCTTTGGATTGAAGGACTTTTCCTTTGACCGTGTTTTTACCTACGATAATACATCCGGCACTGTCGCGTTCAGTATTTCCGGCATGTATCAATATTCCAAGGAAATGCGGTACATTATGTAACAACGGAAGTATTCTGTTGAATTTTGGGCTTTTTTCCAGTGTTATCTTATAGATGCCTGCCGGAATAGCAGTTTGGGCATATACTTTCCCTTCGCACTTACACGATTGCCATTTGGGAGTGTCAGGACAGATTGCAGGAAGGTCACGGACTTTGTCTTCGATTGTATTACAGAAGAAAACACCATCGATATATAGATCACCAATCGTATAGTTTTCTCCTTTGAATTTTCGCTTGAGAAGTAATTTCATCTTTGATATATATTTGAGTTACATCAAAGAATAGGCAGATGAGGGATACCGATGTTTATTTAAAATATGTATTCTGAAAAGTCTTTTGGTTTTCTCTTCAATTAACAATCCTTTCTTACCTTTGCATGGAATATGAATTATCGGTATGAATAAAATGAAGCATTTGAATAGTTGGATTTCATTTGGTAAGTGGGTTGCGGCAGGATTATTGATTATGGGAATAATTCATGATGTAGCTACATTTACACCTTTGATTCAAGATGTTCTGGAAGGGTTATCTTTGGAAAAATCCGATGTAGTAGTTTGTTTTAGTTTAGGAACCGGAACATCGTTGATTCTGTGCGGTTTATTAATATTCTTTCTATTAAACCGCTTCGAACGATACAGGTTCTTAATCACTCCATTAATGACAATCAGTATTTTCTTATTGATTTTTGGTATTCTGTCATTATACTACATGATACATAATCCATTTGCATGGATTGTGTCAGCTCTGTGTCTTTTGATGTTCGGGATAACCTTAAAATTAAGGTTCATTATAGATTAATAAAATACAAAGAGGAATTACTTCTCCAATTTAATCATTTCCGAATATTTAATCTCCACATACGGATTATCACTGGATATCGTCTGGTGAACAGCTTTAACGCCCCATCTCCACCACAGGAACTTGTGCTTCGGCTCAACCCATACTGCCTGATGTAAATTAACAGGTAAATGGATATTCCCATGTAAACTATCATTTTCGATAATACCATTTATCCGGATATGAGGAGTTTTAACAGCTAAAGTCTTAACTGGGACGATAAGCGTATCCCTGACTATTACCGAATCTTTCAATCCGGCTTGTATCGGAGCATTTACTTCAACCGTATGTTTGGCTACCGCTTGCAGGTCTTTCAACTTTACCCCAAGCTTTTCTATTATTTTTGCGTCCTCAGCCCGATACTGCTTGTATTCATCCAATGTTAGCCGCAGTTGCTTTACATCAACAGCCGTAGTTGTAGAATCCACTTGCATCCGTTTAATATTTGAAAGCAAAGCCGTTGTATTGGATTGGTATTTATCCCTGTCCTCTTTGAATTGTTTACACTGACGTACCAAAACAAAAACAGCCGCACCTGATAAAAGCACGGCTACAAGAAGTATGCTAATTAGTTTATTTTTCATATTGAATCGATTGTGCGGGTATAAACCAGATGCTTTCACCTAAATATTCTTCATCCAGCATTATCATATACCCTTTGTTCTTACGTCCGTTAAATGCCAGGTCTTCCACAATAAGCCCTGTTTGCCCCGCCAGTGGAGATAGTTGTATTTCTTTCAGTTCTTTTGAAGGTATAATCAATACCTTGTCGTTACCTTTCATCATAGCATCCTGTTTTTGATGTTATTTTACCTTGTCAAACAATAATTCAAATTCTTCTTTCCGTCTTCTTTCAAGTGTCAGTCCGTGGATCACATAACAGGCAATTTCTGCCGGGGATTTGCGGAACAGTTTCCGTTCGATGATAAATGTTTCGTTGTTACAGTCGCTTTTGAACTGCAATTCGATCATACACTCATCTGAATTATCATTGATAATCTCTTCGTTCTTGATTTTTCTGAGTGGGCTTCCGGTTATACCGATGGCGATACATTCGATCAGTGCCGATTTGCCGGAACCGTTGCTTTGTTGGCTTTCGTTATCCCGGTTGTTACCGAATACCAGTGTGGTTACCCCTTGTGTTAATGTATAGTGCAGTTCCCTGAACGCACAAATGTTCTGGGCATATATTTCCGTTAATTTCCACATGTGTTCTCTATTTTTGAAAGGTAAGACAATCCCAATTCGATGTTTTCAATATTCTTTTCCTTACAGAACTCTTCGTAGTTCTCCATGATCTTGCGGTTGTCGAATTTCTCGAACAGGCTCGAAGGTAGGGTGTCCATTATTTCGGGATCGGTAGTTATAATCTCCACCTTTCCCGCGCCTGCACTCAGCAGTTTACTCTTGTCAACGGTTGATGCCTTGGCTGCAGATGAATGGACACGAACCCTTACCCGGTAACGGCCTTCGGCTTTTATTTCTTCCAGTTCATCACACAACTGGTCTCCGGCTTTATCTACCGGAACATCAATAGTCTTAAAACGGGTGTTTACCTTGTTTTTTATAAATTCATATTTGCCGTCATTGTGGATAATCGTATATCCTTTTTCTTCATCTTCCCCGAAATTATGCTGGCGGGATGAGCCGATATATTCGATGTTGGTTCCTTTTACAATGATCCGGTCGTGATAGTGTCCTACAAAAACACGGTCAAAATCCTTAAAGATATTTGCTGGCAGTTCATGATCGCTTGAATGGGCAAGTGCACCGTTGATACCTTCGTGAATGTAGAGGTAGTTGATTTTTTCTTCATTGAGTCCTCCCGTCACTAAAGCACCGAGCTTTTCCGTAAAACTTCCGTTTTCGGGAAAGTAAGCAACCATATGCAGGGAAAATTTCCATCCGGGCTCTTCGATTGTCAGGAAATCATCGACAACGGTAACATTGGAATGGGGGTTATATACATGGCAGTAGCCCCTGATAGACTCTTGGTCAACCTTATCGTGGTTGCCGTTGACAAGTATAATATTGATACCGTTCTTTTCTGCTGACAATAATGCATCGTGTACGGCAAGCAACACATCCAGTGTCTGTGCCGCGCGTGATAGAAAGAGATCGCCACCCAAAGCAATAAGTGTAATACTAAACTGTTCACAGACCGATAAAGCCTCGTTCCAGTTGGCTGTAAATTCAGGGATATTATCTTTTGAAATATGTATGTCGTTTAACATCAGGACACACGGATAGCTGTTCTTAGACATATTTGTATAAGATTTCAAAGGAAACATACCCGTTTAAGGGCATGTTCCTTCTTGGTCATTAAATCGGTTGATTGTTTATTATCTCCTTGTGCGGTTGCGTCCTGTGTTTTCGCTCTGCTCCTGCTCTTGTTCTTCCTCCTCACAGGAATGATCTTCTTCTGCAGAAGCACCAGAACCTTTTTCAATAGCTTCTTCGATTAGATCGATCAGGTCGGTATTTTTGGTAGAACGGCTTACATGGATAGGAAGTTTTTCTTGTTCAATGTAGGAGCGGATCAATGCGCGTAATTCCTGCCCTTCTTCGGTCTTGTCTCCAAGTCCTTTTTCCTGAAGGTCATCAAAACGATTGAACAGGTCATCGGCAGATATGCCACCATTTTCTGCATTTTCTTTGGAATCTTTGGTACGCTTGTCGAAACTGAAAGAACCGGTATCGTCTTTGGGGAGTTCCGAACGGAGTTGTTCGATTGCTTCTTTCATTTCTTCGGTTTCCATAATGCTTAAGCCGTATTTGCTGTCGCACTGTTTCAGGAATTCGATGGTTGCTTCGAACTGATAACGGGAATAACGGTAGATGATTTCCGGAATACGAGGTGCTGCCATCAAGCCGTTTAATTCATCAATGCTGAGTGCATCGTTATCCGATTCGTTGTCGATGGTAGCGATGTATTCGGTTTTTGCTCCGTTTTTCTTTTTCTCAATCTCTACCGGATAAGCATTGTATACCGAAGAGATCGGACACGGATAGTTCGGGTTCTTAACCAGTTTCTTTTGCCAGAGATTGAACTTACGCTCATCCAAATCCTTGAACTGGGAATGGCTCAAAGTCAATAGTTGCAGTCCTTTTGCCCTTTCGTTCATGTCATAGATATAAAGCGCATGCCCGTAATTATATTTCAGGCCGCCTCCGAATGAACCACCGCCAATCTTCTCTGCCAGCTTTTCGTCTCCCAACTCGTTGGCAGCGTCTACGGCTGCTTTGCGGTAGGTGTCGATCATGTCAAGGGAATATCTGGCATCTGTTGCACGGGGCACAGTTACATACATAAAGGATTGTTTTCCTCCGGTTGCAGGTTTTTCCAGTTCCATTAACATTTGATGGACAGGGTACTCGTAACTTTTCCGGTCTATCGTTCCATCCTGGTTGGGAGCGATAGGTAGAATACGCAGGCGATATAACCCAAACTTATCCATACGGAAGAACTCGGTCTTTGCAAACGAGCGGTTCTCTCCCAATGCCCGTTGCTGGGCTTCCGAATAGGATTCCTGTACACCTAAGAACAGGTTTTCCACAGACATGGCTGCCATGTCTTTCCCTTCTAAATTCTCATTGTCTTGCATAAAATAATGATGCGAATGGTTATAAATGCCGAGGTAAACTAAATGCAACGACAACAGGGTTCGGATTCCTCCTGCGGTCTTCAGTTTATTCGAATCTGGGGAGTAAAAAGCAAGGATATTTTCTATCCCCGCCTTATCTTTCACTCGCGTCATGCCTCGTAGATACTGAGGCTCAATTGGAAAAATTGGATGTCTTCAACTTTTTCAACCGCACAAATATAATTGCATTTTTAGTATTTTTGCAAGTGTTTGAGAATTAGTTTTTTATCAACTATTTGAAGTGGTTGGAGGATAAGACGTTCTTGATGGTTTTTAAGAATAAATTCAGCTTACCATTGAATCAAAAGTAAAAGGTTTTCACCTCTTCATTTTTTATTCTTCGTCAAAGCTGCTCGATGTATTCGGTAGGACTTTCACCATAAATATCTTTAAAACATTTAGCAAAATAAGATGGAGAAGAGAATCCTGTTTCGTACGCTACTTCGGATATCGACTTAACTTTGCTGTTCAGTAATTGTTTTGCATATCTAAGCCTCACTATTCTGATCAATTCGTTAGGAGAATAGTTTGTTAACGATTTTATCTTTCGGTAGAGTTGTGAACGGGATAGTTTCAGGTGATCTGCCAATTCGTCTACACTCAATTCCGGGTTGGAAATATATTCTTCAACATAAGCCTGAAAGTCATTGATAAAGTTTTGTTCCATCTCTCCCAACGATTCTTTCTTTGTTTCATTAATCAAGCTGTTGCCAAAGGCCTCTATCATTTTCTGACGGTTCTCTATCAATTTACGCACCCTGATTTTCAGCAGATGTGCATTAAACGGCTTAGGTATATAAGCGTCTGCACCACTTTCAAAGCCTATTGATTTTTGCTCGTCAAGCGAACAGGCTGTCAACAAAATAATGGGTATATGATTGGTCGACACATTCTCTTTTAGCAGACTGCACAGTTCAAAACCATCTTTTTCGGGCATCATTACATCGCTGATAATAATATCGGGGACAAATTTTTTTGCTTTGTCAAGCCCATCGGCTCCATTATCTGCTGTTATGATATTATATTCTCTGTTGAGTATGTGTTGTATAAATTTACGCATATCATAATTATCCTCGACAATCAACACCATTGGCTTATCCTCATTTTCAAAGGTCGATAATTGTAACTCCGGTTCAGCCTCGTTTGTCTCTAACTCAAGCCTGGATTCCGTATACCCTGAGGCATATGAACCGGACATCATCAGGTTGTTCAAAACAAGTGGGAACAAGACACAAAATGTAGTTCCAGCATCTTCGTCGCTCCATACATCAATTTTGCCTTTATGCGCCTCTACAAGTGTAGCAGTCAGCGAAAGACCTATACCTGTACCCTCACCACCCTGATCTACCTTGTAAAAACGATCGAAAACATTGCCCAATATTTCAGGTGGTATGTATGATCCGCTATTAAAGACCGACAACTGAGCATAATCTCCATCTTCCAATATTTTCTTTTTTAACCCGACTTTGACCTCTCCTGATACGTTTACGAACTTTAATGCATTTGATATGAGATTAAAGTACATTTTTTCCACTTTTTCTTTATCAAAAATCATATCGAATGAGGCATTATCTGTCTCAAAACTAAAGTTCACCCGCTTACGCTTAACCCAATCGCTAAACAAAGGATTTAAATCTTCTATAAATTCTTTCAGGTTCCCTTCCGAAAAATTCATTTTCATTTTGCCATTTTCATAGCTCCTGAACTCTATAATTTCAGAGATGAGATATAATAGACGGTTACTGTTTTTTTTAATCAAAGCAAGTAACTCGTGCTGCTCTTTTGTCAGATGATTATCCGTAAGCAAAGATTCTACAGGCCCCAGAATCAGAGACAGTGGCGTTTTGAACTCATGCGAAATATTAGTAAAAAAGACTAATTTGGCATGCGTAGCGTCTTCCAGCTGTTTCGATATAGACAGCAATTGCTCTTTCTGCTCCCTGAGTTCTTCTGCCTGACGCTTTATTTCTTCGTTTTGGTGTGAAAGCAGCAGGTTGGCTTTACTTTTGGCACGATATGCTTTAAATGAAACGAGCAAAAGAAATGTAATAAGGACAATTGCTATGATAGAAATATAAAATAAAGTTTTCTGATTGGTATACCTTACCAGACTATCGTCTAATGAAGAATTTATAGAATCTACCTTCGACTGCTGTTCAGCTATTTGTTCGGTCTGTAATTGTAATACCCGCACATTGCTTTTATCTATAACGGTAGTGTATAATGTGTTTTCTCTCTGAAATGGTTTGTCTTTTAATATTTTCATTGCCAGATCAATAACCTTATCTCCTCCTGTAGGATAAATGAAAGATGCATCTTGAATATCATTCTGTATATTCTGTATCCCTCCTCCCTCTCCGGGCAAAGCATCAACACCAATAATAAAGGGAGTCTTTCCTGTATACTTTCTGGATGCTTCATATACGCCTGCTGCCATCGGGTCGTTCATTGCAAACACAAGGTCTATATGATCGTATTCACTCAATATATTGCTCATCTGATTTTTTGCATCCTCTTTCAGGAAATTACCACGAGCCTCAGCTATAATATGTACATCAGGATAATTCTTTAGCCCATCGATAAATCCGGCATGGCGCTCGGCATCGGAGGTCGAACCATTCCATCCTCTTATTTCAACAATATTTCCTCTTCCATTGAGTATACCCACGGCATAAAGCCCGACTTCTTTACCTATCTGATAATTATCGGCACCCACATAGGCTGTATAATCTTCTGTATCTATTTTTCGATCAACTAAAATGACAGGGATACCGCTTTTATATGCTTTCTGTATCACCGGAGTAAGGGCTTTCGACTCATTTGGCGATATAATTAGAAGGTCTACGTTTTGTTCTATTAACCATTCGATATCTTTTATCTGTTTTGGTGTGTCGTCTTTCACGCTCCTGATAATGATATTCGCATCCTTATGAAATCCGATTTCACGCTGCATCTCATTATTCATCGTTTCACGCCACAGATCGTCGCTACACTGCGATACACCTATGATGTAACGTGCTTTCTTATCTTGTTTACACGACAAGAAGATAAATAAAGGGATAAAACAGAGTATGATTCTAATTTTCATGGTATCAGGTTTAGGACAAGGTAACAAAAGTACAAAAGCACTATCATATTAATATGTAATAGTGCTTTTTTAACAGTGTATGAAGAATTAACCTCTATTGTGGAACAGATCTAAATAAGCATCGGCTAGTTTCGGCATTGCTCCATGTTGTAAACAGACGTAGGCTGACACCTCCACTGCTAATTGATGAGCATCTTCTATCCGTTCGCCATGCAAATAAGCCGCAACAAAAGCTGCTGTAAAAGAATCCCCTGCACCAACGGTATCTGCAACATGTACCTTTGGCGTAGGCTGATATGATGTCAGGCTGGGAGTAAATACAAAACTTCCGTCAGTACCTTTAGTCAGAATCAGAATATCAAGGTTATATTCTTCAAGAAGCCTTTTACAAACCCTCTGCTCATTATCGTCCCATCCGAAAAGGTCAGCTATCTTCAGAACTTCCTCGTCATTAATCTTCATCATATTGGCCATCTGCAATGATTCATCTATGATTTCTTTAGTATAATAATTCAATCGCAGATTTATATCGAATATTTTGAGGCTGTCTTTGGGCATTACAGCTAAAAATTTACGAATGGTTTCGCGCGAGACATCACTCCGTTGAGCCAATGAACCGAAACAAACCGTTTGTGTGCTTTTTGCAAGATTCTCGGTTCGCGCAGTAAATGGAATATTGTCCCAAGCCACATTCTCGCAAATTTCATATTGAGGAACCCCCGACTTGTTAAGCGTAACTTCTACGGTGCCTGTCGGATAATCGGTTGTTTCGATCAAGTAATTCAATTTTTTGTTCTCCAAACTCGATAAAATTTCCTTTCCCAAAAGGTCTTCACCAATAGCACTTACTGCATATCCGTTGAATCCGAATTGCGAAATATGATATGCAAAGTTTGCCGGTGCCCCTCCCAAAACTTTTCTGTCGGGAAACACATCCCACAATATTTCACCCAATCCGACTATTACATTGTTTTTCATGCTGTTATTTTATGAGGTTAATCTGTATTTAGAAAAAAATTCAATGTGTTTTCACCGATTTTGAAACTGTTGCAGCTCCTAATGAATCAATTTTTTTAAGAATATAAATTCCTTTTGGCAAAGATGTATCGTAGACAGATGCATTGTCTTTCAAAACTTCTAATAAATGACCGTTAAGAGAATAGATTTGTGTTGAAACAATATCAGTGTTCACCACGTCGTCAGCAATAGAAGTTGTGATTGTGCTGGAAGCAACCAACTCATCCCACCACATACGGTTGGCATCATCAATTCCGGTGTCGATCGGAGATGCGTTTGTATCCACAAAATGAGGAGCAACAAGCAAGGTAGTAATTTTTTCTAAAGAAGCAGGAATTTGAAACTCCAACTTTTGCCAATTTCCGGCCGAAGTATACTCTTGAGTAACAAATTCTGTCACACTATTTTCACTGTCTTGCAGCTCCAACCGCACAGTTCCGTTAATTTTCTTATAAATCAGTACGGAAATACTTTTATAAGTTGAGGTACTTATATTCAAATCACTTATTCCGCCACCTGTAAAATCAGAGTCACCATTATTTATCCAAACAGTGATAGCCTTATCCGTTTGGTTAACATCGTCTTTCGATGGGTTGTCCCAATAATCAATGCCTCCGGCAGACCCGGCTGTCCACCAGTTCAATCCTGTGGTTTCTCCATCACTAATTACCTGAGTTTGAGATATAACAGTAAGTGTTCCTACTAAAAGGAATGAAAGTAAAAATGAAATTTTCATAATTTTTGTGTTTTATTTGTTTAATATTTAATATGTTAAGTTTGAAATTCAAACTTCTGATTAACGTTTGTCTAATTTTCTATCATAGTTTTGCGTTCTTCTTTAATTTTCATTGATAAGAATAGTAAATAGAAGACTCCTATGCTCATCACTATTAATGCCCCTATTTGAGAACCATCAAGAAACTTTGTAGCTTGCCCCATAAAGAATGGGAAAATAGTTCCTCCGAATAGTCCCATAATCATCAATCCCGATATCTCATTCTTTTTGTCCGGCATAAACAACATGGCTCTGGAAAGAATAACAGAGAAAACATTAGAGTTTCCAAAACCAATAAGCCCGATACATAAACATAAAATAAGTTCTCCTTCTAAGAAATATAAGCCAACCATTCCTAAAGCCATAAGGACAACACTTAAAGCAAAGAATTTTTTTGCCGAAAAACGGGCTAATATAAATGCTCCTAAAAAGCAGCCTGCCGTACGAAAAGCAAAATAGACACTCGTGGCATAGTTAGCATCGTTCAGTTCGGTCAACCCTAAACGTTCCATCAGTATGCGAGGCGCTGTTACATTGGTGCCGACATCAATCCCCACATGACACATAATTCCCAGAAAGGAGAGTAAAATGAAGCCATTACCCAAAAGTTTGAAACACTGAGTGAAGCCAACTCCTTTTTCATTTTGCTTTTCTTCTTCGATATGAATCATACTAAGCCAGATCGTGGAAATAATCGAAATGGTCAGAAACAGAGGATATATCATTCGCCAATCATCAAACATCAGTGCTGCCCGTGTTGCTATAAGAGGTGCACTAAATGATGCTATTGCTTTTATGAACTGCCCAAAAGTCAGTGAACTGGCCAGTTTGTCTCCTTTTACAATATTAGACAAAAGAGGATTGATCGATACTTGCATCAGTGTATTACCAATTCCCAAGAGAGAAAAGGTTATGATAAGCGATGTTTTGTCGTACCACAGAAAGGGGATAAGCATCGACACCGCCGTCACTATCAAACTGATAACGACTGTTTTTCTTTGTCCTATACGCGACATTAACATACCCGTAGGAACGGAAAATATTAAAAACCAGAAGAAGACCATTGACGGGAATATATTGGCCGTTGCGTCATCCAAACCTAAATCTTTCTGTGCGTAGTTGGTTGCAGTGCCCACCATATCTACAAATCCCATACAGAAGAAGGCTAGCATCACAGGCAATAGCCCTATATATATACTTTTTTGTTTCATTTCAAGTTATTTTATTATTTCAAATTATAGATATTTATATCCTCTACCTCTATCAATCCTCCATCGGTTGCGAATGTCAACGAATTGTATGGCTCGGAAGGAAAAACAAGATTTGTTTGCACCAATTCTCCATCATTGACAAATAGTTCGGTAGAGGCTTTATCTACAAACAGCCTTATTTTATAAGAATCTTTAGTTACCAACGGAGCATTTATAAGAGCCGGAGCAAAATTGTCTGAGAAATCGATCAGGCCGCTTTTCGTTCTATCCACCGAAAGTGTGTTCTTTTTCAGGTCGAATATGAAACGAATGTTTTCTCCTTTAATGTTCACTAATTTAAATTCGAAATTGTTTGCCCCTTTTGGTTTCACTGAGAATTCAATTTCATAAGCTCCCTGATTGTCTTTCAATAACTTTTCAATAGTATATGTTTTATCTACTTGTTTGTTCTCAATTTTTTCTGCATTTCTTCTCAGGTCTGCTACTTCTGCAACAGGAGGATTAGCCACTACCAAATGTTTACCGTTGTGTACCAGTTTTAATTCGCGTACCAATGTATTTGCACTCGAAAAATTCAGTGGAGGTACCGAATTTGCATAATCCCAGTTGTTCATCCATCCTATAAACAGATGGCGTCCGTCTTTTGCCGGAACATTGTTCCATGTTACGCCTGCATAGTTGTCACGTCCATAATCGAGCCATAACGGATAGTCGAAATTGTCGGCCTTAAATGTTTTTCCATCGAAGTTTCCAATGAAATATTGTGTAGCGCTGCCTCCATTAGGACCTCCGGGATTGATGCTTACAAATAACACCCATTTAGTTTGTCCGTTATAAGTAAAAGGCATCAGATCGGGGCATTCCCATACTCCGGCATGCGATCCTATACCTTCACCAAATTCGCTTAACTTAGTCCATTCTTTGAGATTTTTTGATCCATAAAATGTAATAGTTTGCGATGTGGCTAAAGACATCACCCATTGTCCTGAAGTATCGTGCCAGAAAACTTTCGGATCGCGGAAATCTGCAATATCAGGATCTGCCAACACCGGATTATGCTCATATTTAGTGAATGTACGCCCCTTGTCTGTGCTATATGCAATAGATTGTGTCTGGGTTTTTCCTGCCGAAGTGTATATAGCTATCATTGCATCTTTACCGAAGCCTGCTGTATTATTCTTATCGATAACAGCACTACCCGAGAAAATTGAGCCTAGCGAATCGGGAGCTAAAGCAACAGGAAGATATTCCCATTTTTTAAGGTCTTTACTTACACTATGCCCCCAGTGCATATTCGACCACTTCGATCCGTATGGGTTATATTGAAAAAACAAATGATATTCGCCATCGAAATAAACCATCCCATTAGGGTCATTCATCCATCCATACAATGGAGTATGATGATATGACGGACGATATGTTTCATCATAATTAAAATTGAAAGAATCGGATTGCTTAATATCACCTAAATGCTTATCTGTCTTTTTTGCATGAGCAAAAGTCAGTGTCACTTTTTTTCCTTTATATTCCTCTATATCGATAGGAACCCAATAACCGACCTTTTCGGTCTGAGCAACCCTTATATACATTGGAACTCCTACTGTTTCACCGTTTACATCAAGTGTTATAACAGATTCGGGACTATCGTCGTCAATAGGGATAAGAATATATTTCTTGTCGGCATCGAAGACTAATTTATGATCAACCATAAATACACTTTTTTCTGTATTACTCTGTTCTATTTGATCTACCAATATATGTCCCCATCCTCCACGTTGATTATCGACAATGCGAATGATCGCTTTTTGCCCGCTATATTCCTTCACATCCCATGTCATCCATTGCAATGTTTCGGTTTCCACAACAGAGCGTGATTTGTAAATGCTTTTATTATCTATAACCAATTCGATATAGGTATCCTGATTCATTCCACCACCTAACAGGAAGTTGATATAATCGCGTTCGATGGTGAACTCCTGCGAAATAAGAGTTCCGCGAGAGTCATCTCCTCCGTTAAAGCTATTGGCAAGATGTTTTCCTTCAAAACCTTCTACATTCTGTTGTCCTGAATAACTTCCTGTAGCAGGTGTTGCACCAAAAGCATCGCCTTCGACTGTCCACTTATCATAAGTTCCTGATTCAAAATCGTCTATAATAATATCCGGTTTTGTAGCACAACCAATAAGAATAAGGGTCAAAAAGGCACTATATATTTTTAATTTATTATTCATCTATATTTCATTTTGAAAGGTTTTACTTCAAACTCATATCCAATTAATAATAACTGACTTTAAGATTGCTCACTTCTACAGTTCCCGAATAACTGTTTATAGACCATGAGTTCTTCTGTATACCATAGATGCGGTTTGTATAGGCGACATTATCATTGATATATACTACACAAACTGAATTATCGGTACAAATAGTCACATTATACACATTATCGACTGGAGTATCGAACAGATACCCGTCTATTCCGGCAATGAAACCTTTTCCTTCTTCGCCTTCCTCTTCAAAATTTATTTTTCTTTTATTGTTATTGTCCTCCGGATTCACAACAATTGTGTAGTACTTCTTAGAGTCTGTACCTCGGACAAAAGAAAAACCAAACTTATCTGCATTGCTTGTGGTTTTCACTGTAAATGAAATCTTATTATGCACATTCAAACGGTTGAATAACACGTACGAATCGTCAGTCAATGTATAATTGCCATTGCTCATTGATGCACCATTATTCTTTTCCATTACTTTCGCAACAGATTCAACATTATATTTTTGGCTAATGCCTTCTACAAGTCCAAATGATAATGTGCCATCTTCATGTTGAATAATTTTATGGGCAACTAAATTTCCTGACCATTCCGGTTCATTATCGGCACCAACATCCGTATTATCATTGCCCGGACGCGTAGGACACCATCCCCAGATATAACGGTTTGTTCCGTCTGAAGCTGTTTTTCCTGCATAGAAGGCACGAGAATCTAAAACGCCTTCTTTGCTATCGGGGAACGTAAGCGGATCGGTAGATTTTCTCAACTCGTCCAATGTGCGCCCTTTAAAATATTGAACCTTACGAGACCATTTAGACATATCTGAATAAACGAGATACCACCAGTCGCCCATCTTAAACACATCCGGGCACTCATAGAAACGATCCCAGTGCATAGGCATAAATACGCCTGCATGGCTCCATGCCTTCATGTCTGTAGATGTGTACTCAGCCAATACGCCTCTTCCATCTTTGGTGGTGGACACAATCATGTGGTATTTACCGTCTTCACCTTCAAACACAAACGGGTCGCGAAAATCATTCTTGCTGTAACCGTCGGTATCACCCTTTAAATAGAAATTACGGTCTTTAGTCCAAGTCGTAAAGTCACTAGAGGTTGCTACCATTACAACCTGACCGTTTTCTGAAGATGTAGGCCTGTATTTATTACCTGTATAGAAAGTATAATATAATTTATCCGCAGGATTATAGATAGTGCAACCTGTGCCAATCGCAGCATCCTGCTCAGCCAGTCCACCACAAGAAATCAATTCTCCTAAAGAAGTGTAGCTGCCTGCATCTTTAGTGCTTAATGCCCAGATCGGGTGGTAAGTCCCTGCCTGATTGGGGCGGAATTCTTGTAAATACATTATCTTAAAATCCTTCGCAACAGGATCATAGAAAGGCATGGGGTCTCCTACATAACCCACATAAGGCTTATAATAGGTATCAAAACTTTTTGTATCTGCAGATTCAAAATAGGTCGCTGTTCCGTCCCAGTCTTTTTGAGTCAGTACCGGATCATTATCGTCACTGCAACCTACAAAAGAAGTCAGCAGTGCAGTTAATGCGAGTGAATATATCATTGTTTTCATAAATTACGTTTTTATTTGCTCATTAAATAGTTGATTGCATTCTCTGTCATTCGGGCTACATTTTCATGATATCTATCCGCCGAGATATCTACTCCGAAAGCATACCAGTCATAACATCCCGATCCGATACATACAATGCCACCCTTCGTGTCTGCCGGCAAGTATTCCCATGCTACGACAGCACCATCGCCACCATAACCTAAGTCAAGCCCTCCGGTTTTTTCTCTCCATACGTCATAATTGTCGTAGCCTCCCCAATCGGAACCGATATGCCATTGTGCCGTACTGTTGGTAATTCTGTATCCGGCACCACATGTATACACATTACTTGTTTCTCCATTCACCATTATCAGATTCTGATAAAGCGGATGATTTTCGTGCCCTGCCATTGAGAAGCTCCATGGTCCACCTGTAATTTCGCCTGTTTCTTCCGACTGTCCCCAGCAATTGTTGGGATTATTTCCATCCAGAGTTACACCTAGTTTCGCTGCATAATATGTAGCATAGCGGGTAAGCAATAAATTCATTCCATTATTATACAGTTCTTTCATCTTAACTAAAGCATTGACAGCTGAAGGAGCTGCGGTGTCAAATTTGTTCATTGAATCGATTCCTCCATCAATATGCAGGTGCCACCACATCAATTTGCATTCGCTCAGATCTACCCTGCCGGCCTGCACATCTTCAAAAGAAATATATTGAGAATTCGCAATATTATTCAACATCCAGGTAGCCGCCTCTTTTTCCTCGGCATTCAATAAGTCCATTGATGTAGCTAAGCCCACATAAACAGCACTAGGTGCATCCGTAGGAATGACGGTTACTTTATAAATTGCTGATGCTGTATTATATGTTACAGTGAAATCGACGGGATTGGTAAAATCAACAGCCAAACCTGAAGCAGGTGTCACAACAGCACCTTCAGAGGTTGTTATTGCCGGAACTAAGTTTTTTACATCAACTGTACTGGGAACTCGTACCGTAATGCTGTGTTTTCCATGGTCTATAACTCCGGAATATACGTCATTCAGCCTAAATGTCAGGATTTTAGCCTCATCATGCTTGATATTAATTGTATAGTCCATGAAGACATCTCCATTGGTAATTTTGATAACCTGAGGGAATGAAAAATTCAGGACATCGCCCACCTTTACGGAAGCTTGTGCGCCATCAGAAAATCTGATGTCAGTAATAGTCATTGCTTCCGTATCGTATATTTCGGGAACTCCTACTGTTATTGTCTTCGTTGTATGGTCTATCACTCCTGCATAATTATTATCCAGAGTAAAAGAAGTTATCCATGTATCTCCATCTAATTGGAGATTTGATGTGTTGTCATCATTACATCCTGAAGCAACAAACATGATTGCAGTTGCCAGAAGGAGTAAGTTTATTTTATTTATTATTGATTTCATATATTCGTGATTATATAAAGATTACTATTACCATCCACCAATATTCTGAGTATAATTTCCATTACTGGCACTCATTTGTGCAAATGGAATCGGCAGATATTCATTCTTATTCCTAGTAAATGAAGCGTTGGAATAAATAGTACAGTCATTAGCTTCTTGTGCAAAGAATCTGTTCAATACTTCAGCAGCTTCTCCCCATCTGACCAAATCAAAGAAACGTTCCGATTCCATAGCCATTTCTACACGACGCTCAAATTTCAATAATTTAAGAGCTTCCTGTTGTGAATAAGATCCTGTATAAGGTTGAATATTAAAACGAACACCATATTCCATTTCATAATCAGAGATCATCGCGGTGCTTTGTTTTGCACGGCTACGTACCTGATTTATCAGACTAACGGCTTCATTTATACGGCCATCGTTTAACTGAATCAAAGCTTCGGCACGCATCAATAATACATCGGCATATCGCAATACGATGCGATTCATTGGTGATCCCCACCATGAACCCTTGATTAAATAATCGCCATCGGGATCAACGTTATGCTTTAAAGTCACATAGTATCCGTAAAGTCCGTTGCTACGGCTCCATGTCGTAGATTCATCCACCATATAATTTTTATTGAACTCGTAAGGAAATCCCGGCATTCCTATAGTCAGGAATAAGCGAGGGTCTGCATAATCGGTTTGAGGATCATAATCCTGACTGTTGAATGAGTCGAATAACGGATAACCATTATTATCTGTTCTGAATGCATTTACCAGATTCTGGCTCGGTTTATAAAAGTCACAACCGCCATCAGTCACTCCGGGAATATTAGGAACAATCAAGCCATAAGACCAATTACAGTTACCATTATTAGTTCCGTCATTCATCGAATACTGCATTGCCCATAGGGATTCGGATCCATTTTCGTATTGAGGTTCCGGACGGAAATTGTTGTGAAAGTCAGGTTCCAAAGCATAACCGCCTGCCGACATAATACTATTTTCGGTATATTTCACAACCTGTAATAAATCTTCAGTGCTGATACTTGTCACTTCATGGCTATTGGCATTATCTTGACGATATGCCTTATATAGATAAGTTTTTGCCAGATAAGCAGCTGCCGCAGCCTTGGTAGGACGCCCTTTATCTGATTGTTTGGCAGGAAGGTTATCATAGGCAAACTGAAAATCATCAGCAATTTGTTGCCAACCTTCATCATTTGTATAAGCTGTATTAGAAAGAAAGTTATATTCTTCCGGCGACAGGCTGGCATCGGTAGCAAACACAATATTCTTATATAAACGTTTCAGTAGAAAATGACCATGTCCGCGTAAGAACCGCATTTCTGCAATACGTTGTTGTTTCAGTGAGTAAACATTTCCATCGACTTGTTCGAGCAATTGTAAAGATGTATTGACACGTGATATGCAATTATACAAACGTTGCCACATATCGCTGATATTCCATGCAGTAGTCATAATGCCCTGCGAAACATCCAATGCATGAAACACATCACCATCTTCCGTTCCGTTACCTCCTTTATAGGCATCGTCGGAACGCACGTCATAGTTCCACATAGAGAAAGAAGAGTTGATATCTTCGGCCGTAATCCATACCGCATAGGCAGATATAACCAGATTATCAATATAGGCGGGATCTTTAAGTTGTTCATCATTGATAGTTCCCTGAGGCACTTGATCTTCCAGAAAATCAGAACAACCGCCACACACAAGTGTAAGTCCCAGAATTGCTGTATATATTATATTTTTCATAAGAAACTGATTTATTTTATTAAAAACCGACATTAACTCCAAAAGTCAAATTCATTGGAATAGGATAACCATAGTTTGCATTTTCAGGGTCTACACCCGTAAAACTCTTGCTCTTGATAGTTAATGCGTTTTGAGCACTGAAATAGAAGCGAAGATGACTCATCTTCAATTTCTTGGCAAGACTTTCGGGCGCATTATAACCAAGCTGTACATTACGCAGTTTCAGGAACGAGCCATTTTCTACAAAATAAGTGGAAACGCGTTTTTCATTATTCAAATCACTGCGTGACAATGCAGGAATATCCGAATTAGGATTGGTTGGGGACCACGCATTGAGCACACGTTCGCCTTTGTTCAGAAAACCGATATTAAGACCGCTCCAGAGGTCAGTTTCTTTCTTCAAATCACTAATCACATCTACGCCTTGCGCTCCTTGCCAAAACATCGTAAAATCGAAGTTTTTATACTCCAGATAGATATTGAACCCATAGCTGAACGATGGAGTGGGGTCGTAAATCCATTTTTGATCTCTTTCGTCAATCACGCCATTATCGTCCAGATCGCGCCAGCGAATACGCCCCAAACCGGCACCTTCCTGTGTTGCATGGCTATCGATTTCTTCCTGAGATTTGAAAATACCATCGGCTACATAGCCTACCTGCGAACCATTGGCATGCCCAATCACGCTTTTAACTCCATTTCCACCAAAGGTTCCATTTGCGATAACTGTTGCCGGCAAGGCCGTGATTTCATTCCGATAAGAAGATATATTTGCATTTAAGTCGTACTTCAGGCCAAATGCTGTTTTATTACGATAACCCAGATTGAACTCCAAACCGTTATTCTTCATTTCTCCGGCATTGATCCATTGAGTACTGCCTTCTCCCATTGCGGCAATACCTGCCATTTGCACCAGAATATCTGTGGTTTTCTTATAGAAGACATCAAATGATCCATACAAGCTCTGATTTAGAATCGAAAAATCGAGTCCGAAATTGGTTTGGGTAGTTGTTTCCCATTTTATATCATCATTACCTATTTGATTGCGTTTGAATCCTGACTGTAAAATACTTCCTCCATTGGTTCCGGCAATGTCATAAGAAGTACCATAGCTTTGTCCTCCCGATTCTGTTACACCATAATTAGGAACATAAATCGTATAGCGGGCAATATTAGAAATTTCCTGATTACCTGTTTGCCCCCATGAGCCACGGATTTTCAAATCATCAATCCAAGTGAGGCCTTGCATGAAGTTTTCGCTGCTCATACGCCATCCCAACGAGAAAGAGGGGAATGTTGCATAACGGTTATTTTTTCCGAAACGGGAAGAACCGTCATGACGTAAGGTTAATGATGCCAAGTATTTATCATCATAAGTATAATTTAATTTCCCGAAGAATGAAACCAAAGAAAAACCTTCCGCCGAACCATAAGCCTGAGCTGTACCCGAACCGGCATTCGGCCACATATAATCAGGATTCAGAATAGTAAAATCTTCTTTATAACCGGAGAAATAACTGTCATCTTCGCGATTAAGTTCCGTTCCGACCATTGCATCACCCCGATGCTTGCCTATTTCTAAATTATAAGTGGCAATAGCATTCCACATCCATTTAGTCCAGTGTTCTTGTTTGGCTTCCACAGCATTCTTATTATTGGCAACATTTCCTTCAGTGATAGGATATGTAAAGATGCGCTGCGATTTCTGAGCATAATCTAATCCGAATGTAGAGCGCAGATTGAATCCTTTGAACGGATTGAGGTTTACATAAGCATCACCGAACATGCGCCAATATGTATAACGGTTATCTGAATTACGCTTCAATCTGGCAACCGGATTTTCACGGTCGGGATAACCCCCAACAGGACCTGCATATTCTCCATTAATGTCATAAACAGGAAGAGAAGGGTTAAACTGTAGTACATTCTGCAAAAATCCTCCCGGAGCTTGTACTTCCGATGTGCGGTTTAATGTAAAATGCTCTCCTACTGTTAACATTTTATCGACCAGGTTATACTCGGTATTCATACGTGCCGAAAAACGCTCAAAATCAGTATCTTTTATAATACCTAAATTCTTATAGTAACCCAAAGAGAAAAATGAACTCCCTTTGTCCGAACCATTGCTTACAGATACATTGTATTGCTGTATAAGACCGGTACGGGTTGTCTCATCAAACCAATCTGTATCTGCCGCCGGAACTGTGTTGCCAGAATCAAGATACTTAGACATACTGATATTGTTTAGTCGCGGGTATCCATTTGCATCATATCCCCAACTATATTTATAACCCAGAGCATTTGTATTCGGATCTTGCCCTTCATTTACATAGGCTTGCCACATGGCACGGCCGTATCCTTCGGCATTCAGTACTTCCATTTTATTGGAATACATGGAAGCAGCAATAGAAGCATCAAAATTAATCTTCAATTGACCGCTTTTGCCTTTTTTAGTCGTAATGATAATAACACCATTCGCAGCACGAGACCCGTAGATGGAAGCAGAAGCTCCATCCTTCAAAACCTGTATAGACTCAATATCATTACCATTCAATTCGTGCATTCCGGCTTTTGTCGGAACGCCATCTATAATGTAAAGAGGGTCATTATTATTCAATGTTCCGATACCACGAATACGGATAGTAGCATTACCGCTAGGACTACCATCTGCCGTAATATTCATTCCGGGAACACGTCCTTGCAAAGCCTTCATCGGGTTATTCTCGTTCTGCTTCGCAATATCATCCACGCTGACCACAGAAATGGCTCCTGTCAGGTCGGCTTTACGCTGAGTGGTATATCCCGTTACAACTACTTCTTGTAACACTTCTTGATCTTCTTCCAAAGCAATATTCAATGTAGCCTGCGCTTTTACCCGAATAGCCTTAAATCCGATGTAAGAAATGAGTAGTTCTGTTCCGTTTTCAACCGATAGTGTAAAGTTTCCATCAAAGTCGGTAGAGGTTCCATTTGTTTTCTTATTAGTATCCAATACCGTAGCGCCAATAATTGGTTCTCCATCTGTTTTGGAAACCACTTTTCCCTGTACTGTCAGGGTTTGCGCCTGTACAATGGTGCACATTAAAAGGAATAGTGCACATAGAAGTAATTTTTTCATGCCTTCCATTCTTAGATTCTATTAATTAAATATTTTAAACAATTGTATTTTATTAAGGAGATCACTGTCCGTCTTTGATTTTGACATTCCTTCGAACTCTGTCTCCCGAGCATAGATAGCCCCGCAATGTGGAAAAAAGGACAACAAGAAAATTTTTCTTATTTTTTTCATCATGGTATTAATTTATGAAATTACTATTACAAACTGATCTGCATACAAAGAACATTTTTTTAAAGCATTAGAACTGTAAAAAAATGTTCAAAAACCATCAAAAATGTTGCTTTTTATTATAAACCAAACGACGTATACAGATAAATAAGAATAGATAATTATGTTATTTACAGATAGGTATGCGATATTTAAGCAGAAAATATATAAATCAACGTAAATCTATGAATACTTAAGTTATAATAGAAGATGTTTCGCTAACTGAAAGATAGAGGAATAGAGACTTCATCTAAATACAGAAGTTTTCTCTTCCTTAAGTAGAAAAAGAAAATGCCTATTTTGGATACAATATTCCAAACAGGCATTTTTTTATGTTAAATTCAGTAATACTACTCTTTTTATCCAATCCGAAACTCCTTCGAAACCTTAAACGCCGGAGCCCGATGAGCCGGAACAATAACCTGTGTATTGGTATTGATATTACGAGCTTTCTTCTCCGCTTTATGCTTCACTACGAAATTCCCGAACCCCCGCAAATGAACATCCTCGTCATTTGCCAAAGATTTCTTTACTGTCTCCATAAACGATTCAAGAACATTGGATACAGAAGCTCTGCTAACACCCGTATTCTTTGAAATCTCACTGATTAAATCCGCTTTTGTCATTTTTTCTCTTGTTTTAATATGATTAATAAATAAGGTCACAGACCTTTTTGTTTTTTGCCCTCTTCACAGTTAATAGCCTCGGTAATTCTTCTTAATTGTTCGATCCGTTCTTTATTCTGCCGGATGAATTTTTCCATTTTCTTTTTCCTGAGCGCATCGTAATATCGCTTACGCTCAGGGGTTAGCTGCTTGGCTCTTTTACAGAATAGACCTTCTTTCTCATAGATGTTTAGATACCTGTGAAATTTTTCTTTTTTAAGAGAAGGGTCCTTCGAAGCCCGGCATACAGCCTTTACCAATAATAATGGCGGTTCGGGAAAAGGTTTCTTCGGCGTCATATTCATAATAATATCATAAACCACCGGAACCTCATACTTTAAGAAAAAGCCCAACCGTGTCTCTTCGAAAAGGAACCTTTTATGTGTCCCCCTTGGCCGCCCGTCCTCTTTTCTTAGTTTTCTGTTCCCGTTCGGGGCTCTGGTCTGTCTCAGTTTCCCGTATAACTTCGCTTTCGGCATCTGCTTGTTGTATTACCGGATCAACTTCCGTTTCAATTTCAATTCTCTCTGGTGCAGGCAGGTTATTCTCTATATTATTCCTGCTTTCAATGTCTTTTTGAATGTTTATCCGTTTCATAATTATGTCATATAAGTAAAATGAATCTCTGTATTTACATTGTACCAGCCACTTTCATATATCAATATTTTCCGGGTATTTCCCTGTATTACAAAAGAAGCTCCACGATTGTATTTATGGTCATCATTATAGTCGGCAAAAGAAGTCCGCAATCCGTATTTGGGTGGAGAAATCTGGTTCGGAATAATGGCTATCGTCCCTCCTTTGTTACTGCCATCCCGTTTCGCCGTATTAATGATTCCCTGGATACAAACAACATTCCCGATCTGACGGATAAAAAGATTACGAGTGTCCGTTCCCGACCCTGAATTATTCATCTGTATCCAGCCCGTATCTATTAATTTGGTTTGGTACTCATCTGCATAAGCCGCCCCGATGGTGCGACAAACTAGTTTTTTCGCATCGGCATTAGGTAAAGATAAGTCTGTCAGTTTCGAATCTCTCCGGAGATAATTCTCCGAAACGTCTTCCTTGCTCGGAGCATTCAATTTATCCCGGAGTATTTTCTGAGCCTCCGATGTGTTTTTTCCTTGTTTTACCAAATGTGTAATATAATCCTGAAACAAACTCTCCACAGATGCAAATTTAGCATCAGCGCTACTTTTGGAATAAACGCCGATGTTTGCGGCAATGGTACTTTTCTGACTGTCATTGTAGCCATCCAACAACAGGTTCGCTTTCTTTGCAAACTCCTTTACAATATGAGAAACCAATGAATAACCTTCTGTTTGGTTAATTGTTTTTCCTTCGTTATCGACACCCTGAAAATTTCCGGTTTTTATATCCTCCAGTTTTTTCTTCTGGTCATTGGTAAAAACAGCACCTGTATAAGCCGCATCTGTTGACAGTTTCCCTTTGAGCAGGTTATCTATTTCCGTTGTCGAGTAAACGGATATATTTTTTCTCGCCTGTGCCTTGTCCGGTAAGTCTGAGAGATTGGAAGCCTTGGCAAGTTTTAAATCCCCGGTACCTTTTTTCTCGGCATCAATATTGTTCCTGACAGTGCTTTGCTTTTGTTCCTTCTTCTGGGTGATCTGTTCTGTTGTAAGCCCGTTGACTTCATCTGCCGTCAATGTTACAAGCTCCAACAAATTACCCGACACCTTCAAAAATCCGGAATTAACTTCCGCTTTAGAAAACACATCCAGATTAGTCCGTGCCTTCCCTTTATCTTTCAGGTCACTTAGGTTTTCTAAGATTGTCAGTTTCTTGCCCAATGCCTCAGCTACTTCCTTGGCACTGACAAAACCTTCCCCTTCGTTATTGATGCTTCCCTGACTGATTGAATCCAGTTTCTTTTTGTACTCTGTGGTAAAATCTTCCGTGGAAAGCTGCTTTCCCGCAACAATATTTACCTTTTTCTTCAGCTCTGCTGTTAATGAAACTTGAGTAACATAGGTCGAACCAATAGCAATACCGTTAATCCTCAGTTCCCCTAAAATATCCAGATATCCTTTCGTTGAAACGACAATATTTCCGATGTTATTTTTAATAAGGAAATCAAAGGAATCATTCGCCACATAACCAATTGCTGCAATCTCTTCCTTGTCGCTATCCGTCCAACTAAATGTACCGGTCAAACGCTTATCCGATTTCAGGAAAGAAGTATTTGACAAGCTAATTCCTTTTCCGGAAGTATTTACATAAAACGGACAATTCACATAGACCGATGATGTCTTTCCGTTTACCTGAAACAAGGGTGTTGCTGAACCCTTGCCGTCAAATACATTCAGGTTCCGAAATTTTGTTCCTTCTTTATTGTATCCTACCTTGTTTATGTCTACCGATCCATCATCCGTTGCGTCATCCGTGTTTATTATATTTGATCCGTAAATATGAATTGCCCCGGTTTGCGATGTCGTTGCTGATGAACCAGAATAAGAAATCCCGCTTTCAGTAACGGTTGCTATAACCTTGCCTTGTTTCATAAAGCAGAAGCTGCCATCTGTTGAAATTACAATTTCATTGATTAGTAATCCGTTCAGGTAAGCTCCGACTGATCCGTCCCCGCTTGCTTTGACTATATTTCTTAATGTATAGCCGTTTTGGGTATTCACCACAGATACGGATGTCTTTGATTCGATATCCTTTTCTCCCGAGAACTTTCCTGCTACGACCAGATCCTTTTTTATGGTTTGTTTAGCAAAAGGTGTCTCCAGTAAAACGGCATAGCGCCCAAAGAACTTATCAATGAACCGCGGTGAATAATCCTGTTTCAGTTCTATAAACTGAGGAACTTTCCCTGTTACCGCATCCGGGATATCCGGAACAGATGTGCCTCCGACACACAGGTAGTTAGTTCGCCCCTTCTTATTTACTTCATTGGCATAGGTTGTTGTATCCGTATTGTTCTTCTCATAAATATAGTATGGGAACGTGATATCCTTAACGCCCTGAAACAAGCGGATTTTTCCGTTGATCCAGACATAACCTTGAGATATTTCATTACCGGATACTTCCAGGCCGGATATGATAAAATTGGAACATTCACTAAAAATGGAAGTCATGCTCAAGGACAACTCCTGCAGGTTCAGTATGTCATCAGAGTAAGTGTATCGTCCTCCCGTTTCGGCTATATATTCTTTCATGTGTCTATTTTTTTATTTTTTAATGTGTTCAATTACATTAGTCGTTTTACATACGCTTCGCTCCTGTGACCGTTGGTTGTCGTGACTCGGCATAATCAAAACGAGTTTTGCTTCTACTCTCGCTACTTAAAACGTTCAATCTCTTTTGTATTAATCTTGATCAGATAAGTCTTTCCGGCGATTTTATATGTGTTCACAATATACGTGAGCATATAGACGAACTCATTCTCAGGAATATTGATCTCCGGGACACATACCATGAAGCTGACCTTATTGATAACTTTTTCTTCCGTTTGGAAATAGAATTCCCTCGGTTTTTCTAACGGATTGACGGTAGCAACCGTTTCGTTTTCATACCAGACAGTAAACGGTTTTCCGTTCTGTGCATTTTCATGGTAGATATCCACGCCGATTGAAGTACTGTCCTTTATATAGATACTTTCATCCGGATTGGCAAGATATTTTTTAAACTTACGGTTTAAATACCATTCAAAATACACAACCTGGCTGGTCATACGGGCCTCAATCTGTTTTTCCTTTGCAAAGATTATAAACCGCTCATTCAAGGTGTAAAGCGGATAAACAAGGCTTTGCAGGAACAGGATATATTTCCTGCCCGGTAAATAATGCGGAGCAAGCTGGTTTATCAACCTGTCTGTTGGCAGTTTGTATCGCATCCGCTATCTATTATTAGTTTAATGGACTGACGAAAACCGGGTAATTCCTGTTCTTCACCTTTTCCTGTTGACTGCCGGATGTACCCGGAACTTGTATGTGTCATCCGGGCTATTTTTTTAGATTGGGCAATAAATCCGTCACTGTCATAGCAGGCCAGAAATATTCCCTGTTCGGGAACAGCCGATGTATCGATATACACATCGGTTACATGTTCCGCTTTTTTGATGGCTTCAATGACTTTGGAGACATACACACCGGCATCAAATTCAATATTCATTATATACTCATTCAACTTCTCCTCGATGGCATCGTATATTTCCGATTCCATAACCGCCCCGTCATAGTAAACCGAAACTCTCGGAATAAGCACATCCCCGTTATGGCTTGTTACTTCAATCCGTGTTCCGGCAAACTTGATCTGGTTGATATAAGCATTGATCATAACTAAATCTTCCGGTGATATAGCTGAAAGATTTCCTTTTGTCCCGGTCGCTACTTTCAATATAAGTTTGTTATCCAGATTTACATCGCTGCTGCTTTCCGAATAAGATACACGGGTAATGATGCGTTTACTTTCGTCTATTGTATTATACCCGAATGCCAACCCGTCTTCCCTGACGGTTAGGATATCTCCCTTTTGATAACTAAGCAGAGCATTGGCATAATATACCGGAGTGCCGTTGACCCGATTGTTAATCGTTGTCGATATATCGATAGCAAACACATCCAGGATTGTTTCAAAAGCATAGATTACCGCTGCAAAAGCCCATGTCATGCCATTCATGATCGACATTTTGGAGTCATTGGAGAACTCGGATAACTCCATGCGTTTGTTACGTTCCTTTATCGCTTCACTGTAGATTTCCTTAATGGTCCGGCTCATAGTTATTCTGATGTTTTATCAAAGAATAGAGCCTCTTTTGGTTGTTTGTTTACTGCTATCAAAACTTAATAATCGTGGTTGGAAGATGTAGGGAGATACGTGTAGATAATATTGTTAATATCAAAAGCCCATTGCCCACCCTCATTCCAGGCAGGTTCATTGGTCAATACCCATATTGCTTCCATGCCGGATGAAAGTATATAATTTCCGTTTTCATCCTTTTGGGGCTCCTTGTATTCTCCTGAAGGTTTAGTCGTAAGTGTAACAATACAATTCCGTCTTCCGTAATACTGTTTTACAAGTGCTATCAGGTAATTATCCAGAATTTGCCGTGGAATATCCGCATCCGTAAGGTCCAGCTTCATCAGTTTCTTGCAATTAAGTAGTGGAAGTAAATCAGAGGTTTTCAATTCACATAGGTTTATGTCATAGGTATCATTCAGTAGATGAAAGAAACCAATATCCAAATGAGTGTCATTGATTACAAATTTTTCTATATTTACAGGAGACAAGAGCAGCAGGGAATCAACGCTGCATAGGCTCAGGTCAATTTGTTTTATCGCAAAATCCCCGTACAGGTATATCCTCCTTTCAGAAGCTATTCGGCTGTTGAAGAAATGTCCGATGTGTTTAGGTTCATTTTCTAAACTGATGACTTCTATCGGCGAATTATCCCCCCAGTCGATTTCCATAATACCGTTCCCTGATATAGAGAAAGCAGCGGAAGTTCTTTGACTATTCAACCGGATAATAATTCTCCGTGGATAGGATGATTCTTTATAATAAACCTGCCGTTCCCCGTTGGCCGGTATAAGGTTATTCATCCTGAAATAAGATACAATGTCCTTATTGATAACAAAATCATCGGTGAAAATAAGTTCGTCACCGGCCTTCAATTCATCAGCCAGTGAAAGCCCGGAATTATTCATCATCAAATCGACTATTCCCTCTATCGAACCGTAGATATGCATGGATATGTCGAACAGGTTCTGTCCGCTTGTTACTGTATATTTACCCATTTTTCTCTTTTACATCTAAATACAATTCTCCCGTTATGGAATCCATATATGCCTCATTGATCAACATATTATCGTTTTCAAACTCCTGTTGAAGTTTAGCTGCAAGCCCTGTATTCTCAAAGTTCCCGTGAAGGAAATCAATGAGTCCTACTCCCGTAGTCGGGAACTGGTAAAGGTTTCCGGCTCCGGCTTTGAGCAGGAAGATCTCATTTTGCTTGAGCGCCGCCTTGATCTCGAAATCCGTTTCATCACCGCTGTAAACCGACAGGTAACCGTCTTTTAAGATCAGGTTATAAAAACCGTTCTCATTCAACCCTATAAATTCCGGTAAGAAGATGCTCTCTTTTTCATTACCTTCCGTTTCCCTGAATACCGGATACCACAATTTATTATCTGTTTTATTGAGGATATACTCAGTAGAACCATTCGCATGTTCAATGCGAAAACGAAGCTTGAGCTGTTTGTAGATTGGTGTATACGGTATATAGATATGAATGCCGTTTTTATCCTTATATTTTGTTTCAAAACCGGAAGGTACACTGATCTCCCCGTAACGGTAATTATCATTGTCTTCTACCGGAATTTCATCCAACAGTAGGAATCCGTAGATAACTTTATTGGCCCGGTTGTCTGTTGTCTCCACTTCCCCGTGTACAGCATCCGTATATATGTCTTGTCTTGCCATAAGCCGGTTAAATTAAAATCCCCGGAGTACATTTGAGCATCCGGGGTGCAGTCTAATACTCTCATTAAAGAGTAGAATATGACAAGGGTAAAAGTTTTAGGTCGCAGACCTTTTTATTACTTTGGCAAGTGAAATAATCTAAGTCAATTAGATCACAGAAGTATCCAATTAAATACTGACCTGCTACTTTTCATTATACAGTTTTTCTACGCAGCCCCACATGTCGTCAGGCAGGCTCTCATCAGATATCCGTTCACAGGCTTCTTTCAGGTAATTGATTTCTTCATTCGTAAAATCTACCGAAAGCGGAACATCTTTCTCTGTATCCCATTCAATACGCTTGGTCTCTTGGTTTTCTTTCAATCCGACAGTATTTCGCTCTTCTTCCGTGATCTCTATTTTGCGAAGAATTTCTTTTTTCAGGTTGAACTGTTTGAAGTTTCCTTCTTTGGGCAATAATGCCGGAATGTACAGGCGGTCTTTAATCAATAATTCCATTTCTGTCTTTTTTTAGTTTTTACAATTTCTGTTATTTCTTTTGTATCAGGGCTTCGACATCCGTTTTGATCATAACCATGAATCCCTCGAAATCTTCAAAGAACAAAGATGTCTTTATATGATTAGGCAGGGAACAGGTAATCTGCCCGTTGTCATAAGATATATTCCCGATATAAAGCTCATTTTGATTCTCATCCGGAAAACCGGAGATGGATGCCAATACACGTACAAGCGTATTTCCGGAAACGGTATATTCAATCTGATATTTTCCGTTACTTGTCTCTGCACTTGCCTGTTTGGTGATAACTGTGTTTGTTACTTTCATTTTTTAATTCGTTTTAATTTATACTTATTCGTATAAGAATAATTCAAGTTGCTATTTATAGTTTGTATAATTTATCGAATGTATATGCCCAG
>NZ_QVMP01000031.1:0-1587 GCF_010501095.1 Dysgonomonas sp. 520
AATCATTTAAGGTAAGGTTCTTCCCTACTTCCGGAATATCGGCATTCACATCGATCTCCGGATGAAACATCTTGCCGTTGTAAACGACATATTCATGTCCGGATAGTTCATAATCGTTATGATCCGGGTCGTAGTTGGCTATCGCGCCCCAGTTATCCGAATCAAGAGGATTTATGTTATTGTCGAAATCATTCAAAGATAGCAAGGTATAAAAATCCCCGTCAAAAAGTACGATATCCCATAACGTATAGTCCACCGGTTGCCACTCTTCGTATTCAGCCTCCAGCCATCCGTTTACCATCGGTATTCGTATATTGTCAAACTTAAATCCGTTTTCGACAAGGCATTTATATAATACCCCATTATAAAAAACTACTTCATTTTTATAATAAGTTTGGAACTGGGAATAATGCGAAACAGTATTTTGGTCAAGATTAATATCGACATGTTCTTCCCAATAATCAACATCAGCAGGAGCTTTATACCCACTGATCGGACGGATTACCTCATGAATTTTATCTTCAAAATAAATATGGACTCCAACCGGATAAGTTATGGCACGGTTATATCCTGCGATATATTTCCCCTTATTCAGTTCCTTTTCAATTTCATAATTCTCACTCAAATGCTCAATGATACTCATTTCAGCAGATTCTTCTGCCTGAATAAACCTATCTTCATTTCCTCGTGTCATTTGTTCGAGTGACTCTTTGGAAATCACTCCCAGATAATCGCTGTTATTTAAAAATCGCCTGTACATATTCTAATAGCTAAATCCTTCGTTAATAATCGCGGTGGTTAAAACAGATGTATTATTATCCCCACCATTCTTAAATTTATACCAACTGTCACGCAAATAATAGCACAATAAGTAATCCAAACAATCCGATAAGTGCCCGTACTTTTCATACTTGACTCCGGTTTTTGGATCGGTCACCTTTTGCTTATTCTTAGTTCCATCATTGTTCTTAAGTTGGAAGATCAAATCTTCGGTCAGTTTTCGGCATCGGATATCAATCAATATCTCCCAGCCGTTATATCCGGAAAATAATTCGTTCACAAAATCACACCGTGTAACTTGTGGCGGCTGTTTTTTCAATAACTTCAATTTCGGCCGGAGAATCCCTCCACCTAACGTATCCAAGATAATAGTATAGTTATTTACTCCATCTTCACTAGTCGTTGAACGTTGTAAACCTGATGGGTCTCCGGTTACATCAACTCCGCCTATATGCTTATCCCGGTAGAGTTTATTCTTTATTTTTCGGGATAATGCCGGTGTATTGTTTTCCTTATTTTCCGGTTTGCCTAATACCTCTTCCAGCACATAAATCTTTTTATTGTCGTAATCGATCTGGGCTGTCAGGATCGACATTTGCGGTGCTACGTTAAAGTCCCATGCTGTGATTAATGGTTTAGATGGATCGAACCGTTGCTCCTTCAATCCGGTAATCAGATGTTTTGCCCCATCAAATTTATTGTAGATAGCCATGTTATTTATTTCCACAAAATCCCAGTTACCATAAAGCAGTCGTTCTTTTGTTGCTTGGTCACGGATTTTATTCAAAGCTGCTTCGTAAGTTTGCC
>NZ_QVMP01000031.1:1642-33366 GCF_010501095.1 Dysgonomonas sp. 520
CCTGTACAAAACGGCTGCGAACCCAGTTCATTGTCGGATTGGTAGTCATCAGCATGCGGGATGTCTTAAAAGTCTCATGAATTCTCCATCGAAGGCGGGAGAATAATACTTCAATTGCTTTTTCGGAGATTTCGGACACTTCGTCAGCGAAGGCAATTGTAAATTCCGAAGAGCCGAACCTTTCAAAATTGGGGTCACTGGGAATGTCA
Source organism: Dysgonomonas sp. 520 (assembly GCF_010501095.1). Taxonomy (GTDB): domain Bacteria; phylum Bacteroidota; class Bacteroidia; order Bacteroidales; family Dysgonomonadaceae; genus QVMP01. The sequence goes on from NZ_QVMP01000031.1 coordinate 1,852, forward strand.
GCCATTTCTTTCATGATGATGACAGAGTCGTTCCAGAATGTGAGCGTACCCTCCAAATTGTTCGTTTTATAGTTTACATCTTTCTTCAGCCCCCAATCTTTCAGAATCATTTTGATTGTATTCCAAGTCGATTCCTTTAGTGATTTAAGTGTTTTACGCGCTACCACTGCACGGATGTTTTCAAATCTCAAACAACTGCTTACGACCCAACTGCTGCCAATATATGAGTTATGCGTTACAGTAAAATTATCGGCAACATAAAGGCCGCATGGCTCATCTACAGTAATACATCGGCCTGTTCTTTTTCCAATCGATTCGATGTCGGTAATTCGTTTACCCAGTTCAGAATTACCTCCATTAAACTCATATCTGCAACGTTTCTTCTTGCGGGATATATGGACAAGTTCCGGATCAAACTTTGTCCTGATATATACATCGTAAACATCATTGCATTGGATAAATCTGCCTTCCCCATCTTTATAACCGGCAGGGTTCTTTTTTATAGTTGCAATTCCACCAAGAGATCGGACAATGAAAGCAACATCCTCAGCTAACTGATGACTGATAGTAGAATAAGACATATGTCCCCTATCATCAACATATCCGTCCGTGTCCATTAATCCCCTCATCAATTCTTTGCGTTCTTCAATAGTTGAGTATTTGTATTGTATAGGGATGAACTTGTCCGAAGATCTGTGCCCTGTCAATTCAATATCTTTTAGTCCTTCGATAAGTGAAGCGTCCCGAATCGCATAATCTTTCGCTCTGTTATTTGGCTTTTGCGACCAGTGATTCATATCATAACCATGTTTTATAAATTCATCGACTATTTCGTTATCCATAGTTGTGAAACTGACACGCCCTTGAGAAATGCAATTGTCTGTTATGCATCCATCTCCCAATAATGCCCCTAAGATATAGGGAGGAATGGATTTTGGGTGTCCCAACATATTGGTCATAGTAAATTGCACAGGTTGGCACAATGGGACAATTAGATTACACCCTTTATACATACCCGTTTTTTTTCTCTCCATCCACTCATACATCATCTTTGCATCCCAAACCCGTTCATTGAGACGATTCTCTTCCAAATCCTTTTTCTTTGTCCTTTTCCTGCTCTGATGCATTTGCCACAGATGATCTGACGAACAATCGGAAAATGTGCCATCGATGAAATGGATACGAAAGTATTCACATTCACAAATCGGATGCAATTGTATAATTCGTTGTTGTTTACCTGTTGTTGCAGAAGTAATGATATTCCCAACTTTCAAGTCTTTAACTTTACGAAAGCCGAACGGTGTACAGACGGTAGAGTCTAATGACATCTGCTTTCCTCCGCCTGCTGAGCCTCCTCCCAATATCAATTGAGGTAAATTGAATGTAAGGCATTTCAGGCACTGGGGCTTGTATTGAGGATTATGATTGATGTCATATCCGATTAGAACCTGTTCTATATGGCCGCCACAATGAGGACAGTAATCCGGCTGAAGCAATTTCCATAGTTCATATTGCTTAGCTGACGGCTTAAAGTCAATCTTAAGGGATTTAGGCGGCTTGAGCTTGTTGGCCGCCATTATACAATCTCTATTGAAATGTCCTTTTCATTTTCAAGCATCTTCATCAAAGCCTCTAATGTGTCTTTGGACTGAAGCACTTTTCCTTTGATCGTATTTTTACCCACAATAATACATCCGGCACTGTCACGTTCGGTATTTCCGGCATGTATCAGAATCCCAAGAAAATGCGGAACATTGTGTAACAGAGGAAGAATCCTTTTGAATTTCGGGCTTTTTTCCAGTGTAATTTTGTAGATGCCTGCCGGAATAGTTGTTTGGGCATATACTTTCTCCTTGCATGTACATGATTGCCATTTGGAAGTGTCTGGGCAGATTGCAGGAAGGTCACGGACTTTATCTTCGATTGTGTTGCAGAAAAAAACACCATCAACGTATAAGTCTCCCATAGTATAAGTTTCTCCCTTGAATTTTCGCTTAAGAAGTAATTTCATCTTTGATATATTTTTGAGTTATATCAAAGAATAGGTAGATGAGGGATACCGATGTTTATTTAAAATATGTATTCTGAAAAGTCTTTTGGTTTTTCCTTCAATTAACAATCCTTTCTTACCTTTGCGTAGAATATGAAGCATCGGTATGAATAATATGAAGCATTTGAATAGTTGGATTTTATTTGGTAAGTGGATTGCAGCTGGAATATTGATTATGGGAATCATTCATGATGTAGCTACATTTACACCATTGATCCAAGATGTGCTGGAAGAATTATCTTTGGAAAAATCCAATGTAGTAGTTTGCTTTAGCTTAGGAACCGGAACATCACTGATTTTGTGCGGGTTATTATTCTTCTTTTTATTAAACCGCTTTGAACGATACAGGTTCTTAATCACTCCGTTAATGACCATCAGCATTTTCCTGTTGATTTTTGGAATCCTGGCTTTATATTACATGTTACATAATCCATTCGCATGGATTGTGTCGGCTCTATGTTTTTTGATGTTCGGGATAACTCTCAAATTAAGGTCCATTATAGATTAATAATTCAAAGAGCCGCTATTTCTCCAGTTTTATCATTTCCGAATATTTAATTTCCACATAGGGATTATCACTTGATATAGTCTGGTGAACAGCCTTAACGCCCCACCGCCACCACAGGAATTTATGTTTTGGCTCAACCCATACCACCTGATGAAGATTGACGGGTAAATGGATATTTCCGTGTAAACTGTCGTTCTCAATGATGCCGTTTATCCGGATATGAGGTGTTTTGACAGCCAAAGTTTTTACGGGCACGATAACCGTATCCCTGATTATTACCGAATCTTTTAATCCGGTTTGTATTGGAGCGTTCACTTCAACCGTATGTTTGGCTACTGCCTGCAAATCCTTCAGTTTTACGCCCAGCTTTTTTATCTTTTCAGCATCCTCTGCCCGGTATTGTTTGTATTCATCCAACGTCAGCCGGAGTTGCTTCACATCGACAGCCGTAGTGGTAGAATCCACCTGCATCCGTTTGACATCCGAAAGCAAAGCCGTTGTATTCGATTGGTATTTATCCCTGTCCTCTTTCAACTGTTTGCATTGACGTACCAAAACAAAAATAGCCACACCTGACAAAAGTGTAGCTACAAGCAGTATATTTATTAGTTTACTCTTCATGTTCTATCGATTCTTGAGGAATAAACCAATCTTTTTCGCCTAAATATGCTTTGGGGAAATGAACAATATAGCCTTTGTTCTTTCGCTTGTCGAAGGTTAAGTCTTCGATAACTCGCCCAACCATCCCCACCATTTTATCTAATCGTATTGCGGAGAGTTCTTCTGATGAAACAACTCTCACTTTGCTTTTTACTCTAATCATCGTTTATTTTTTAGTAATTCTTTTATATCCGACCTCATTTCCCTCAAGTCGGTCTGAATGGATGTAAATTGTGTCATTGTCGCTTCAAAGACAGCTTTATCCAACTTAATGGCATCGATCCGTTCATACTGATCTTCAATTTTCAGTTCCAGCGTAGAACATTTGAGTTTCAGTTCTGCTACCTGTGCCGTATTGTTTACATGCTGTATATACATGGTTACAGCAAATGAGAGAATGGCAACTATTGTTTTGAAGTTAGCCAGTACGAATTCCTTGAATTGGGTCATATAGTTTCGAATAATAGTGAAAATGCTTCTTTTACCGCCTGGATAAGCGTAGCTGCCGACTCTGAATCTTTGAATATCCCAAACAAGACAAGCCCTATTATTATCACAATGTAGATAATCCATTCCGCTGTTTTCCTATTGATCTTATTCCTCATCGCCTTTTTCCTTTGGTTTCGTTTCGGGTACAATGACATTAAATATCACGCTTCCGTCGTTACCTTCTATCCTGAGCTTGGCTTCCTGCGCATGTTTGATCGGATACAAATCCATCAAGGCTTTGGCCGCATTGACCGAAACAGCCCTGAGCGGTGCGGGAGATAACGATACTCCGAACTTATCCATGAACTGCGCTGTCGATGTCTCTTCCATTACAGCCCTTAAGGTTTCGGCTACCTGTAACTTAACCGCCAGCGTTTCCGTTTCGCTTTGCAGGCCGGTTATCATCTCCTTTATCCGGGATGCGACATGCGGTTGCGACAGTAAACGCCTGCTTGCAACGGATACATTTCTTAGGCCTTCCCCGAATATCTCTTCGTAGCACCTGACATGCTGTCCGGCGAATTCGGCTCCCCCGTAAACATACAGTTCGCAGAAATTCTCTTCCGATTCCGTCAGTGTCGTATTTTTATTTTCGGGTTGCTTATCCATGTTTATTCTTCTACTGAAAAGCCCGAATGTTTAAGTCCGGGCTTTCATCTTTATTAAAGAATAGTCTAATCTTGTGATGGTGGTTTTATAAAATCGGCATTTCTTGCAATTAGCTGTTCCATGAGCGCCTGATAGAATACATTGGCAAGTGCATCCGCACAACTCTCGGCATCGGCAAGGGAATTAATCAGCCGCATATTGAAGGATACTTCCAAGTCATAGCCAGTTATGGCTGCCATCAATTCATTGCCATCATAATCCAATACCCCGTACATCATCCTTTCATCTTTTGAGAAAGAAACTGTTTCCTTTTTTGGAATATCTTTTTGTTCCATAAGCTATATTTTAAAATGATTGCGGGTCTTTTCCCTTTTCATTATACCGCTATCCCCGCCGCCTTCGGAATTTCGCATGCGCCCGGAGCATACCCTTACGATATTCAGTGTTGCCGTCACGTCCGCGTCTGCATCGTGCGCGTCATCCAGTTCCAAATTCAACCTTTCAGCGATCAGCTCCAGCTTGTATGAATTAACGGTAGGGTCATTCGCCAGTGTAAGCCGTGCCAGGTCAATGGTATCAATATAATGCGGTTGAAAGTTCCCATAGAAATCAATTTTTCCGGCAAATACTTTTTCAAACTCTTTTATCAGCCCGGCATAATTCATTAATTGCTGAAGGAAACCGATATCGAAAGTGATATTTTGTCCTATCAAAATAGGTTTGCACTGTGCTCCTTTGGATAAGGTATTGCGCCTCGTAAATTCAATAATATCACAGGCAACCTCTTTCATATCCACGCCCCTGTTTATCAACATCTCCATGGTAATCCCCGAATAATCCAAAGCGACCTTTTCATATTCCATCAGTTCGGCTTCTGTCTCTTTTTCAAATCTGCTTTTCAATACTTTCCTCTTTGCAGGCCCTCCGATATCCTGTTTGTGGTAAGGCGAAATGTATTTCACATACCGGTCAATCATTTCCCATGTATCAAAGCGTACTGCCTGCAATGCAATCTGGGTGCAGGCACTTTTAGTGCAATCCAGTCCTCCCGTTTCAAAATCGAGTCCGATGCCCGTATATATTTTCCCTTCTGTTTGTAGTGCCATATTATAGATCGAATAATAAAGATGTTTTATATGTATTGAGTGTATTGCAGCCTGAATAATCACTGTACTTGATTACGGCTGTAAGAATAATAACCTTGTCTTTGAGTTTGGAGATATGCTCTTTATGTTCATCGTAGAAATCGCTCCAGCACACCAGTTCCATCAAATCGTTGTTCTGTTGCAGCTTGATTTTGCAGAAATATTTTTTCTCTCCGGTGGTCTTGTCCTTGTAAGAAACCTCGTCCAGTTCAATGACGGTTGCACAAACTGCAATCCGTTTTCCCTCATTCTCTAAGACCGTAGCTTCCCGTAAAGTCATATAGGATGCTTTTCCTCTGATCTGTTCCTTTGCCTGTGAACCATCGTATATCCGGCGGTAATCAATCTGCCCGATACCCGAAACGTTGATCTGCTGGATAGACCAGAAATAATGTAATCCGATCCGGTCTTCCGGAAAATCCTTATCCAGTAATTTAAAGCCTAATTCCTTCGCTGCCCGTTCCAATATGCCATAGCGGTCAGTAACGACTTTTACATTTTCCGTCTTATCAAAGCATCCTGCCAGGATCAGGTGTTTTATGTGCCGGGCATTAACCGGTACGCGGGTTTCTTCATCTTTACTATCCGGATCGTCCCAGTACTCGTACTTTTTCAGTTTATACCTGAAAATCCGGTGGATAAAATTCTCTATGGAAGTAAAAGGCCCGTTTTTGTCCCGTTCAGTAATTATATGGTTTACCGTTTTGATTCCCACCATTTTTATCCGGGTCAGAGACCAGAATATTTCGTTGGTATCGTAATCGGTAAAAAACTCCATACAGGAATGATTGACATCGGGCGGAACAATCTTGGCTATGCTGCACAATTCCATCTCCGACATCAGCATCGGTATCTCTTTATCTTCCGCCCATTGCAAGGCAACAGTATAAAATGCAGTCGGGTAATTGGCTTTGAGCCACGCCCCGCAAAAGGCTGTGAGCGCATAAGCCGCAGCGTGTGAGCGGTTGAAAGAATATTTTCCCGCGACCTCGATCTTATGCCATATTTCCTTTGCTTCGTATTCAGGACAACCATTGGCTACCGCTCCCTTTATAAAATCGTCTTTTAATGTGGCCATCAGTTCGGCGTTCTTCTTCCCAATGGCTTTACGTAGGTAGTCGGTTTTTCCCAGGTCGAATCCTCCGAGTGTATGCGCTATTTGCATAAACTGTTCCTGATAAGTCATAATCCCGAAGGTGTTTTTAGTCGCCTCATACGTCCCGAAATTATAAACCGGAGCCACCTCACCCCGTTTGTACCGCACATAGTCTTCCGTCGCCCCTATTTCCAAAGTCGCCGGACGGAAAAGAGCGTTTATGGCAATCAGGTCTTCAATACAGTCCGGTGCCACATCCATAATAAAACGGGTAATGCCTCGGGAAGCGAACTGAAATATGTTTTGTGTATATCCGGCTGAAAGAAGCTGGTAGGTTTTCCGGTCTGTTATTTCATCCTGTGTAATGGACTCGATGCTGTAATTCTTTTCATAAGTGCTGTTCACAATATTAATCACGGCGCTCAATTTGGAAAGCTCCTTTGTGGCCAAAACGTCTTCCTTCAACAGTCCGATCTCATCTACAGCATAACCGTCAAATTCGGAAACCAAGAGGTTATCAATTTTTTTGATCGGCAGAAAGTCGAAACATTCGGCAGGCTCTCCGTCTTTTTCATCAGGCGTTACGATAATTGCTGATGCATGGATGGATGCCGAACGTGGTTGCCCCATAAGGGTACGGGTATCTTCGATAACCTCCGGATAATCCTGTATGAATTTTCGTACCTTTTTATTTACAGCAGCCAACTGAAAGAGTTCCGTCCAGCCCATTTTGTCATCCTCGAATATGGCTGTTATATAATTGACCAGACTGACGGGAACACGGTAAACACGGGACACATCTTTCAGTACAGCCTTGAGTTTCATACTGGAAAAAGTTCCTGCCGAGAATACCCGTTGCTTACCGTTTATATTGTATCGTTGTTCCAGATATTCCTTTATCTCCTGCCTGCGGTCACTGGCATAGTCGATGTCGATATCCGGCAGTGCCGAGTGTCCACCTTTCTTAAGCCCTTTTGCAACACGGCAATCAATTACCCGGGTTTCTTCCTGAACAGGTATTATTTTTACTTCCGATACCTTCATCCCAGTATCTCCTTTAGTGTCCACAATAAGTCCCTGTTATCGAACAATAGTTCATCTCCCGGTTTCAGTTCATCGGCATAAACGGTTATTTCTTTGCCACTACGTAATATCCGGAATTCCGCATCCCTGAAAAACACCTGTACATTTTCATCGATGCTCACACGAACAATATCATTGCCTTTGGGAACCGTAATATGTTCCCCGATAACGGTGATTTCGTCTACCCATTCCAATCCGCAACGCTCGGGAACCAGAAAACGGGAAAACAGCAACTCGTATTTTACCGGATCAATGGAAGTAATGCCGAGCAGGAAAGAGACCAGTGATCCTCCTGCCGAACCACGCCCGATACCTGAAACAATTCCACGCCTACGGGCTTCGCTGACCATATCCCACTGAATCAGGAAGTAATCCACGTTGTTGGTGGATTCTATGATATACACTTCTTCCTGCAATCTTTTTCGGTATACATCGTGGTCGCATAACGGTATCTTAGCCATCAATCCCTCTTCCAACAGGGAGCGGAACATCTTTCGGCGGCTCTCATATTTTCTCTTTTCTTCCTCCAGCATGATGTATTCCGGCATATACATTTTCCCTAGTTCGAAACCTGCCGTTGCCCCTTCGGCTATTTCAACGGTATGGGCGCACATTTCTTTGAACAGAGCTTTCACATCCCAACTTTCTTCACTGAATATTCGCACAAAGTCGGCATAATGTTCATCCGTATCTTTGAAGTACTGTTCTTCACTTTGTTCGTGTGCAGCACCTGATGCGATTTTATTCAGGATAATCTTATTCCGTGCATCGTCTTTGTCTAAATAATAGTTATCACATATCAATACAGGGCTGATAGTCGATGTTGCGGTTTTGTTTTTGTAAAAAATACCAAAGAATAGCTGAAGGGCATCCAGGTATTTTACATCTATGCGTTCAGCTTTAAATTCCGATAGGTCCACCTGATAATATAAATGTCCAAAATGTTCTTCAAGCAACGGCAATACTTTCCGGTTACGGCTCATCCATGAAGCAGACAGTGTATTTAACACCAATACATTTCCTTCGGCATATTTCAACAGGTCGGGAAGCGTAATGGTATTTGAAGTGCTGTCAACCATAATTGTTTTTTGTATCCTCAGTAGGTTACGAAGCCCTTTCTGTGTTTGGCAATAGATCTTCATTTCGACTTTCTCTCCATTATGTTCCAGTTCGAACGAATAACCGAACACATGCTTTATTCCTTCTTTAGCGCATTCTTTTTGCAAATTCAGTGTAGCTGCCATAGTGTTACGGTCACAAATGCCGATAGCGGTATGTCCCATTAATTTGGCTTTCTTTACCCACAGGCTAAGGTCTCCCGAACCATTGAGCAGTTCGTATGGAGTGTGTACCCCTAAATTCACAAACGGAACATCAGCTACACAAGGCTTGCGCTTACCGATGTGTTTGAGGATGTTGAACCGGAACTCTTCCCGCAGATCGTAATAATACCAGTTACGCCCGAACGGGAACGCCACGTAATTAATCCCTTCTTCTTTCAATATGTCGGGATTTTCCATCAGGTTAAAGACCAGATTTTCTTTTGTTCCCCGAAAGATGGACTGGACGGCAGAGAGGTCTGCCATAAACATTTTGCCGAAACCTTCGATTTCGATGACTTCACAGTCAATAACCTTAAAACTGATTTTGTTGGCATCAAGCCATTTAATTAATTCTTCCATATTTTTTAAGAGATAAATGATATTTTATGATACATTTGGCATATAACTATTTGTTGTTGTTCTGCTTACCGAAGCAATAAAAAGGTCTGTGACCTTACTCTTGAATTTTACTTATTTTATATTCGATGGGTGTTTTTAATCCGTAAGAGAAGATTTGGTATATTTCCTCGTAACTGAGATCTTCCCAATCCTTGTTGGGATAAGGTATGTCTGCGATAAATACCTCGAAGTAGGGAGTCAGCTCACTTGCCGTTTTTTTGATGGCGTTTACCGCGTCACCGTCATAGCCGATTACTATTGTTTCTACACCTTTGGTCTGCAGTTTGTATATCTGTGCCTGTGAAATTTTTTTTCCAAATGTTGCTATGATTGCGATCCGGGTATTATCGTATAGTTCAAGTTTCCGTGTCAGAGCAACCACATCAAAAATCCCTTCAACCAGAATAACCGTATCTGTTTCTTCCTCAATAATGGCATCGTAGTTATAAAGCAGCTTGACAAAGTCGTTTTCCGTAGAGTTACGGAAACGCATAATCTTGTATTCACCTTTCTGTCCGGCTTTGCGGTTGTGAGTGTCTATTTCCTGTTTGCTCCATGTATGCCGGGCAACATAACCGACAATATCCCCACCATCGATTACCGGGAATATCACATAGTTGGTAAACCTAAAATTCAAACGTCCCGTGCTGCCAACAGGAAAATACTCGTAGTCATCATATACAAATCCCCTTGTCTTCAGGTATTCATGTGTGAAGCAGCGTTTATAGAAATCCGGCAGTTCTACAATGCCCAGTGTATCATCGATCTCATCTTCACTATCCAGAGGGAAAAGCAGATTTTCCTCCAAAGAGGCTTTCAAGTCGATGGTATTGGTAACGAACAAGTCAGGTCTTTTGATGGCGGATAACAGTTGATCGAGCGTGGAAGTCGAATTACCACAACTGAAGCAATTGGCCATAAAGAGTTTTTTCCGCTCGGTCTCTTTTCCGATATATACCCCGAACTTACCTTCCTTGCCGCAATACGGGCAACGGGCTATCAGATTCTTACCGGCACCATCACGTTTGGCTCCCAGTTCCCGGGTTATTTCCGCAATCAGGAAATCTTTTTCGTTTTTTGATAAATACATATCCTACCTCCTTAAACTGATTGTTCTTCCGGCATCGTAGAATACCTCGTTATCGTAATCCGTAGCTATCTTGAATGTGTCCCCCTTCTTGAAAAATCGGGATTTGGCAATGTGCAGGCGCATCATATTCTCCGAACGCTCTGCCGAAGACTGGTTCAGGCTGATCAGGTGTGTACACGGACGGGCAAGCCCCTTGGCCTCGCTACAGTTGTATTCGGTCAATACATTCTTCTCATCATTCAGCCATTCCCTATTCTCTATCGTTGCCTGATAAGTAACCACCATCCATACTTTTTCATCTGCTGCCAAATCTTTCAGATCATTGGCCACGGCTATACGCTTGCTACGCTCGTGTTCGGCTCCCCATACCTTTCGGCTGGCATCGGTAAGCAAATCCATGCTGTCTATGATTACGATATCCGGATTACGGCTGTTTATTTTCCGGTATTCGGCAATACCATTTTTAATATCTAAGGATGAAACACGGGCATTGAAGCGGGGAAAGCTGCGCACAGTAATGCTTCCGGCAAATTGCTTTACCGTATCTTCAAAACGTTTTATCTCGAAGTCTGAAATCTTACCCCGTTCAAAATAGAAGGCATTTTTAGAGATCATCCCGCCTGAATAGGCATTCAAGGCTTCCTCTTCCGATCCTTCCAATTGGAAATGCAGGACATGAAGCCCGTCATCAATGTTTGCCCGGATGCCGATATGTTTAGCCATATGAGATTTCCCGACTCCTGTCGATGCAAGGAAACAGCTTAGTTGTCCGCGCAGGTTCCGTCCGGCGTTCAGTTCGTCCAGGTCGGGAATGTAGAACCGGGTTACCTGTTTCAAGCCCGAGCGGGTATTTTCCATTTCCTTTTGCCGGTTCTGTTGGAAACGTTCGGAAAAAGTCCGGGCTACATCCACAAATGCAGACGTTTTTAGTGTAAACCCGGAAAGCCATTCCGCATATTCCGACAACTTTTCTTCCGCCTGTTTCTGCTTGCTTTGGTTGTATAATTTCCCGACTTCGGAATAGACTATCTGCAACTTGACACCCTTGATATAGGACTCAAGCATGTCGATAATAATTTCGGGATTGGTGTCTCCATCGAATTCCCTGAATGTATTGATCAGTTCGATGGCATCATAGTCTCCGGAAAATGCCTGTGATAAAATTGCATAAGACGGAGCCACTTTATACGTCCGGTAGTGATTCGCAAACACGTCCTGTATTTTCTGAAAGCTTCTGTCCGGCAGGTATTCCTTGCGCATGTGTTCAACAAGGATACTGCATACCATATCTATGCGGATAGCGGCTGAATACAACTCATACAGGAATTCTGCCGATAACGGATTGCGTTCTGTCGGCTTCATTCCTTGTCCTTTTTAGTGTATTCTTCGTTTCTGATCCGGAATAATTCGGCATACTTCCTATTCGTTATTCCTTTGCATCTTTTCTCAAACCTACATGATCTGCAAACAGGGGAAAAAGGGGTCCACATCAGAGTCGATATGCAGCATATATAAAACCCGGTCTCTGTTCCGTTCAACCTTGATTTGGTACTATCCTCGTAATCGGGATAGATAAATTTACTGAGCGGGTGAAGGCTTTTATTCTTAAATTCGGATAACAGGGATACTCTGGAAAAACCGCCCTTTTTCAGCCACAAGTCTTCGTAATACCTTTTCCCCGGTGTATTTAGAGCAAAGCGATCAACCGCCTTTTTCCCGAATGAATGGCTGACGTTCCATTTTCTCTGATAAGAAGCCTCAAAGCGGCTGATGGCATATACCTGACAGACACAGTAGTCTGTCAGCCTTTCCTCGCTGAGTTCACTTTTGTATAGGGTTTCAAGTGAATCCATACACGCAGTCAAGTTTCTTTGGGAAACACCGCCTCCGGGAAAAACGAATTCCGGGGAGATAATCCGTTTCATCAGGAACGTGAATAACCTTATGGTGTATTTAATCTTCTCTTCTTTCTCCATCGCGGTCAATCAGTTTCCTCATTTGTTGTTTTGCCAGGAACAGGCGGCTCTTTACCGTTTCGATATTCTTTGTTTTCAGGTTGCCGTTCTTATAGGAGATTTCCATGATCTCGGATAATTTGTATCCGGCTTGTTGGAGCAGCAGGGCTTCTTTGTATATGGGTTTGAGGCTGTTCAATGCATTCAGTATGCCATCGCCATAGAGTTCATGGTAATTATCCATGCCCATGGCATTGGATGATACTTTTTCTTCATCGACAACAAAATCCCTATAATCCGCTATCTCCTCTACGTCTGTATCATCATTTCTTTTAAAGGCGTTGTTCCTGATGTTCATATCGATGACAAAGCGCTTGGTTACAATATGCAACCAGGTCTGTATCGACTTTTCGGGATCGTATGTTTCAATGTATTTAAAGAAGTTGACCAGAACCTCATTATAGTTATCTTCAATATCCACCTGTGAATAGGAATACCGGATACAAAGCATATATACGAGGTTTTTGTGCGGCAGCACATATTGATTGAAAAGGCGGGTCCGCCTAATGACAGATTCTTCGTCTACAGAATTGTCCGTTTGCTGATAATTCGTTTCCACATCACGATTACTAAAAGTTTGTAATAATCTTTTTCGTAATCTGTCAGCTGAAACGCATCAATTTGGGTCACAGACCCTTTTATTATACTTAAATCCGCATGTATGAAAAACACTTTAATCATCTTTCATCCAGGTTAATTAATACGGAACTTGCGGATAAAATAGTGATAGAGGTGGCAGGCATCCGCTGTGTTGTCATCTGCTGTCTCAAAACGGTAATTATTTTTGCAGGCTTGTATCATCATAGCCTTGTCTGCCCTTCCGTTTCCGGTTGCCCATTTCTTTAATGTTGCTACATTGATAGGATATGGCTCCGGAAGGGATAGTTCATCGCATATAAGAAATAATATTCCATGGAACTGGCTGAGTTTTCTGACATCTGTGAAATAGTTGTTCACATTTACATCTTCAACAACAACCTGCCTGATATGATTCCTTATAATAAATTCCATGACCGTATCGCGGAAGTCCTTATGTTGCTTATTATCATTCCGGCGTTTGGATTCTGTAAAGTTCCACATACCGTTTCCGTGTAAACTGTAATAACCGGTATGTGTCGCGATGTCCAATGCCAGGATTTCCGTTCGTTGCAAGTCCAGAGCAATAACCTCATGCTTCGATTTTCGATTCTCCATTTTCTTTGATGATTTTTATTTTGTGGGGATATGATTCTGCAATATTGCCGTGACTGACGATAAGCGAAGTGATACCGATCCGGTTCAACGCTTCGAACATATGTGCCAGCCCTTCTTCATCTACCGCTTCCAGTATTTCATCCAATACCAAAAGGTCCAACCCCTTATCCACATCACAGTTTGAATTGACAAGCTTCTGCATGGCAAGGATAGTAGCAAGGTTTACACGGGCGGCTTCCCCTTCGCTGAACTTACCGAATGAGCCGCAATCCAATCCGCTGCGTACCAGCGATACTGATATTTTCTCACGGACTTTCCCCGTCTTCAACACGGTATAACCCGAAAATTTAATGCGGATATCGCTGCCGATATCTTCCAGAAATTCGTTGGTGATTTTGCTTAAGGCTTCAATCTTTGTATTGGCCAGGTAGGTTTTGAACATTACAAAGTGCTGTCCTTGTTCCTCCAGCGTATGGAGTTCATTTTCTATCCGGATTTTCTTTTCAAAAACAAGGGATGATTTTTGTCGGAACTCTTTCAGCGTTGTTTTTAAGGAAGCGATAATATCGGCTTCCGTATTGTTTTTGATCTCGCCAATTGTTTTCTCCAGCATTTCTATCGACCCTTCCCCGGCACGAATATCCTCCTGCAATGAATTCTTCTTCCGTTCAATGGTTTTATATCCTTCGTCCAGTAAATCGAAAGCCTCATCAAATATCTTTCGCCGGATGGTGTTGATCTCTTCCTGAAGGCTTGTTATTCTATCTTTGATACGCTTTTGGTTATTGAGTATTTCTTCTGTCTTGTGAATGGCATTTTTTACATCCCTTCCGGCATCGGATAGTCTGTCTGCCCATATTGATTTCTGATTGGAAAGCTCCCGCCTGTCTTTTTGAACACTGCGTTGCTTGTCTTCAATTCCGGTAATGTTATTTTCTCCCTCCCCAATGCAGGTTACAACGGATTCGTATTCTTTTTTCTTGCTGTCGAGTTCTTCCCGTCCTGCGACAACATCGAAATTCTTATCGGAAACGATAAACTCATGGCCACATGCCGGGCAGGTAATCGTTCCGGCTATCTTGTTGTTCAATGTTTCAATGGCCGATGAAAGTGTACGCCTATACCGTTTTTGTTCTTCGTTTTGGATGGACAATGCCGATACTTGCTCATTAAGTGTTTGCAATTGTTTTTCAAAATCGCTATTCTTTTTGTCGTAATCCCGGTTAAAAGAAGCGTATTCCCCGTTCAGTTCTGAATAGATGGCATCCAGATGTTTTGCATCCTTTTCACATGCGATTAATTGCGCATCGTATTCCTTCAAACCGGAACAGGTATCTTCCAGTTGTTTTTTCTTTGCAGCGATAACACTGTTCCAATCCGTCAGTTTTCCCGGAACAACAGGTATCAGTTCGGTTTCGATTCGGGCGATACATTCCTCCAACGCTAAATCACCGTTCTCAAGTTCCTGTAAATATTTGTCTGCGCTTTTAAGTTTCTCCTCATCCGACTGAAGAGAGGATATTACTTGTGTCTTTTCCCGGATAAGCGACCGTTTCTCCCGGATCGTATTTTCTAAGCCTGCAATCTTTTCATCTTTGGTGCGGGTTTTTTCCTCCCGGCCCACTTCTTCCCGCTCGATTTGTTCGGTAAGCATTTCTATACGCCCGTTGATACCTGCTTCTTCCAGTTCGGTTTCTTTCAGCGTTTTTTCAAATGGGATTTTATCTTCCAGTATCTTTTCAATGGCCCGGTCTACCAAAATGCCGTTACTGAACCGGTTGATGATCTCTTTCTTTTCACGGTCGGGACAGGAAAGGAAATTCTGGTATTTGTGTTTAGACAAAATGAAGTTATTGTATAACTCATCTTTGGAAATGCCCAGTTTTTCCAGTATGAATTTATTGTAGGCATCGATACTGGGTTCAATAGCTTCTTCCGGATCGAAATCCTGTCCGCGGATCACATAACAGGCAATCTCTGCCGGGGATTTGCGGAACAATTTCCTTTCGATAATAAATGTTTCGTTGTTACAGTCGCTTTTGAACTGTAATTCGATCATGCATTCATCGGAGTTATCGTTAATAATTTCTTCGTTCTTGATTTTTCTGAGTGGGCTTCCGGTTATACCGATAGCGATACATTCGATCAGGGCCGATTTGCCGGAACCGTTACTCTGCTGGCTTTCGTTATCCCGGTTGTTGCCGAATACCAGTGTAGTTACTCCTTGCGTTAATGTATAGTGCAGTTCCCTGAAAGCACAAATGTTCTGAGCGTATATTTCCGTTAATTTCCACATGTGTTTTCTATTTTTGACAGGTAAGACAATCCCAGTTCGATATTCTCAATATTCTTTTCTTTACAGAACTCTTCGTAGTTCTCCATGATCTTGCGGTTGTCGAATTTCTCGAACAGGCTGGATGGAAGGGTTTCCATTATTTCGGGATCGGTAGTTATAATCTCCACTTTTCCGGCACCGGAACTCAACAGTTTGCTTTTGTCAACGGCTGATGTCTTAGCAGCAGAGGAATGGACGCGAACCCTCACCCGGTAACGTCCTTCGGCTTTTATTTCTTCCAGCTCGTCATAAAGATGTGCTCCGGTTTTCTCTATCGGGACATCAATAGTCTTAAAGCGGGTGTTTACCTTGTTTTTTATAAATTCATATTTGCCGTCATTGTAGATAATCGTATATCCTTTTTCTTCATCTTCCCCGAAATTATGCTGACGGGATGAGCCGATATATTCGATGTTGGTTCCTTTTACAATAATCCGGTCGTGATAGTGTCCTACAAAAACACGATCGAACTCCTTGAAAATATGTGCAGGCAGTTCGTTATCGCTTGAATGGACAAGTACGCCGTTGATACCTTCGTGAATATAGAGGAAATTGATCTTTTCTTCATTGAGTCCTCCCGTCACTAAAGCACCGAGCTTTGCAGTAAAGCTTCCGTTTTCGGGAAAGTAAGCAATCATATGCAGGGAAAATTCCCATCCGGGCTCTTCTATTGTCAGGAAATCATCAACAACGGTAACATTGGAATGGCTGTCATATACATGGCAGTAGCCCCTGATTACTTCCTGATTAACTTTATCGTGATTGCCGTTGGATAGGATAATGTTGATTCCTTTTTTTTCGGCAGACAGCAATGCATCATGTATGGCAAGCAATACATCCAGAGTCTGTGCTGCCCGTGACAGGAACAGGTCACCACCTAGTGCAATAAGCGTGATACCTAACTGTTCACAAATGGATAAAGCTTCGTTCCAGTTGGCTGTAAATTCAGGGATATTGTCTTTTGAAATATGTATGTCGTTTAACATCAGGACACACGGATAGCTGTTCCTAGACATATTAGTGTAAGATTTCAAAGGAAACATACCCGTTTAAGGGCATGTTCCTTCTTGGTCATTAAATCGGTTGATTGTTTATTATCTCCTTGTGCGGTTGCGTCCTGTGTTTTCGCTCTGCTCCTGCTCTTGTTCTTCCTCCTCACAGGAATGATCTTCTTCTGCAGAAGCACCAGAACCTTTTTCAATAGCTTCTTCGATTAGATCGATCAGGTCGGTATTTTTGGTAGAACGGCTTACATGGATAGGAAGTTTTTCTTGTTCAATGTAGGAGCGGATCAATGCGCGTAATTCCTGCCCTTCTTCGGTCTTGTCCCCAAGCCCTTTTTCCTGAAGCTCATCGAAACGGTTGAACAGGTCATCAGCAGATATGCCGCCGTTTTCTGCGTTCTCTTTGGAGTCTTTGGTTCGCTTGTCGAAACTGAAGGAGCCGGTATCATCTTTGGGTAGTTCCGAACGAAGTTGTTCGACAACCTCTTTCATCTCTTCGGTTTCCATAATGCTTAAGCCGTATTTGCTGTCGCATTGTTTCAGGAATTCGATGGTTGCTTCGAACTGGTAACGGGAATAACGGTAGATGATTTCCGGAATACGGGGTGCAGCCATCAAGGCGTTTAATTCATCGAGACTTAGCGCATCGTTGTCGGATTCGTTGTCAATGGTAGCGATGTATTCGGTTTTTGCTCCGTTTTTCTTTTTCTCGATTTCAACCGGATAAGCGTTGTATACCGAAGAGATCGGACACGGATAGTTCGGGTTCTTAACCAGTTTCTTTTGCCAGAGATTGAACTTGCGCTCATCCAGGTCTTTGAACTGGGAATGGCTCAGGGTCAATAGTTGCAGTCCTTTTGCTCTTTCGTTCATGTCGTAAATGTACAGTGCATGCCCGTAGTTGTATTTCAATCCGCCTCCGAATGAACCGCCTCCGATTTTCTCGGCCAGTTTCTCGTCTCCCATGTCATTGGCAGCATCAATAGCTGCTTTGCGGTAAGTATCGATCATGTCCACGGAATATCCGGCATCTGTTGCACGAGGCACGGTTACATACATAAAGGATTGTTTTCCTCCGGTTGCAGGTTTTTCCAGTTCCATTAACATTTGGTGGACAGGATACTCGTAGCTTTTCCGGTCTATCGTTCCATCTTGGTTGGGAGCGATAGGTAGGATACGCAGGCGGTATACCCCAAACTTGTCCATGCGAAAGAATTCGGTTTTCGCAAACGAACGGTTTTCTTCCAATGCCCGTTGCTGGGCTTCCGAATAGGATTCCTGTACACCTAAGAACAGGTTTTCCACAGACATGGCTGCCATGTCTTTCCCTTCTAAATTCTCATTGTCTTGCATAAAATAATGATGCGAATGGTTATAAATGCCGAGGTAAACTAAATGCAACGACAACAGGGTTCGGATTCCTCCTGCGGTCTTCAGTTTATTCGAATCTGGGGGAGTAAAAGGCAAGGATATTTTCTATCCCCGCCTTATTTTTCACTCGCGTCATGCCTCGTAAATACTGAGGCTCAATTAGAAAAATTGGATGTCTTCAACTTGTTCAACCGCACAAATATAACAGCATTTTTAGTGTTTTTACAAGTGTTTGAGAATTAGTTTTTTATCAACTATTTAAAATGGCTGTTGGTCAGTTTGTTTTTGATGGGTTTTAAGAATAAAGTTGATTAAAAATTCTCCTCAAAAGCTATACGCATAAGAAAGAGAGGTGGTGGTCAGGTCGGTTTTCTTCTTGTTGGTAATATTTCTGTTCTGCCATACGAAACTGGCATTCAGGTTGTGTTTTTTTAGAATCCGGTAGGATGCATTCAGCCTTAGGTTCAAGACTTTCGCCTGAATGTCCCCGTCGTTGATATTCATATTGTAAGATGTAGAAAACCCTGTCATCAAAGTCTTTTTCAAGAGATTGGCGCTTACCCCGATCATCGGTCCCAGAGTGTACGATTCTACGCCACCGCCATAGTTGTAAGAGGCATTGAACGAGGAATTTATATTAATCGCCTGTGGAATAAAAGAAATCCCATAACCTAAAGCAGAATTCACAAAGCGGGAAACATTGCCCGGAGTGGATATTCCCCCTTGCCTGTCGGCCGATTCCTGATAACTCATATTCAGGTTGATGCGTTGATTCTGTTTTTCGGTCTTTTTGAATGTAAACATCATTGACCCGTCCAGATTTTGAGAAAGCTGGGTGAAATTTAAAGTATCCAGATTTTGGTAGGGAGAAGTCTCGTTTATATAGTCGAATTGCGATTTTATATTACGGTGGCTTTGAAAAGTAGAGTAATTTGCCGAAAATTGTAAGTTTTCGTTGGGTGCATAATTCAGGTTTACAGACCCCACATACCTGTCTGTCGATTCTTCCTTGCTGTTGTTCAGGTCGTCCCGCTGAATACCGAAACTAACGGCAACGGTCGCCTTATCATCTTTCAGAAAAGGACGGGCGTAGTTCAGGGTAATGTTTTCGTAATCGTTGTTAAAATAATATGCGCCCAATGTCTGATAATCCGGATCGATGCGTTCATAACCAATGCCAATCGTATTCTTCAGGAACTGGTAGTTGATTCTCGCATTAAAAGCATGATAGGTGTTAGTCGATGTTCGCTTGTTTAAAATGTCGTTGACAATTCCGTTCCCGTCTTTGGGAGCATAAGCATCGCGTGTAAGGTAGCTGACTGCATATTCAGCAATCAAGGTTAGGTTCTTTACCAAACTAATGCGCGTATTGAACCCGATCACGGAGTTTTGCATGGGTTGTATTCCCAAACTATCGAAAGTAATCCGCTCGGTATCCACCTTATTGTCCTTTGCCCCGAAGTAGGTCAGTCCTACTGCATACTTTTCCGTGTCGTATTCCGCCTTTACGCCATAACCGTATCTCGAATAATTCGGCATTATGTTTGCATTGTCGGGGTCGTAATCCACTTTCCTGAGCAAACGCCCTCCCATAGCACTGATCCTGAATTTTCCCGGAGTCAGGTCTACACCTGCCCCTGTAAACTGATGCCCGTTAAGTGTGTAGGGCGAGAAAGTCATAGATACATCTCCGATATGCGCCGTAGCCCATTTGTAAGACGGATGGAAACTCAGCCTGTTAGGCAATGACGGGTAAGACAGGTCTGAACCCAGATTGGTCAGGTTTATACTGATCGGGATATTTATCTGCCCGTATACATTCACATTCAGGTTTCCGTTCAGGTAGTATGTCCAATCTTGCCTGCCGGGTTGAGGTGTTCCTCCATATATAACAGTCCCTGCCGAAATACCTCCGTTAAACGTAAAGGGTTTGTTTTTGGTAATATTTGCCACATCTTCCAGATTGACCTGCTGGGCAAAAACCTTTACCCCTGCAAGACCGGGCAAAAATAAAAGTAGTAATGATAATCGTGTTATATAGTGTCTCATCCTGTCTATTTCGCTTCTTTTTGAACTTTGATATCTGTCAATATATACGAGTTATCTCCTTCCGAAACAAAAGCCTTGATACGGATAACTCCTTTAATCCCCTTTGCCGTCTCGAACAAGACCAGACGGGGAATATATACATTGGTGAACCATGTTGAGTTACTGCCTGCCGATTTAATATCCAACGATTTCAGTTTCGTATCGTCTGCCATTGCCGCAAAATCCGAATCCGTAAAATTCAGTGAAGTTTGGCTCAGGTCGTTCACATAGTAAGTTTTCGAGGCATCGGGTATGGAAGCGAAACCGGACGACAAAGCATCGGTTGGCGAAAGGAAATAGCATCGGCTGAATCCGGCATCCAATCCGAAGAAGGCAAGATTTATCTCTTTCCCGTTGGTCGGGTTAACTTCGCTCGGCTTTAGAATCTTCCGTTCTGCCAGAGAATAGAAGCAGCCTACCGATTCTTCTGCCTTTTTAGTTCCGAATTTTACATTTTGTAAGGTGTATAAGTTTGAATTGGCTTTCAGGGTTATTTCACGGCTGAAGGTTTTTGTCTCCTTCTGGTTATTCCCTTGCAGGGTTATGGTGTATGTTCCTGGATTATTGAAAATTATTTCCGTGCTTTCCGCATCTTTATCAACGATAGTTCCCCCTGTCGATTGCCATTCATAAGTCAAACCGTTTTGAGTTTTGTTTATCAGGGCGGCTGTAAAGGGCACTTCGTAATCGTAATCGTCGAAAGACGGTTCCAGATCGAAACTTACATCAATTTTGGGTAGCAAGTTGATAACCTTGCTTGTTGTAAACGTCTCCCTGCCGTTATTGACAGTCAGCGTTATCTTATGTTCTCCGGGTACATCGAAGATCACATTTTCGGGATGCTGCTCTGTGGAAGATGCCGGAAGTCCACCTTCGAATGTCCATTCATACGAAGAAGCACCCGTTGTCAGGTTGGTAAATTTTACTTCTGCCGGAGCAAAATCATTGATCAGTATTTCCGAGTCAAAAGCGATATAAACCGTAGAATCTACCGAGAATGTATATTCTTTGCTGTTTCGCTCGTTGTTGTTCCACGCCTCAAGGATTATAGTATATGTTCCGGCTTTGTTGTAGGTTACATTTCCGGGATGTTGCTCGGTGGAAGATTCCGGTATTCCGCCCTCGAAAGTCCACTGATAGAAATCGGCTCCGGTGGTCAGGTTCTCTATCGAAACCGATACAGGAGCGGTGTGATTATTTCCCTTTATCGTTGCCTGAAACTCCGCATTTACCAATACCTGTGTTTCTTCATAACAGGAAGTCAGGACGAAAACGAAGAACGAAAAGTGAAGAATGAAGAAAAAGCTTCGCATACTGCGTCTGTATTTCACTTTTTCCGTATGTTTATTGATTCTGCTCATTATATATTGTTTATTGTTTTTGTTCTTATATTGACACATTACTGAATTGAGAATGAAGAATAAACTCCAGTACAAAAAACTTAGAACTTACTACTTTTTACTTTATTACTCAATAAGGATATTAAATACTGATGTTGCCTGAGACGAAACAAACCTCAGGAAGTACGTGCCCGAAGCAACACCTGTCCTGCTGAATAAGGTGGCCTCGTTTATACCGCCCTTAATCTCTTTTCTCTCGACAAGTTTTCCCGACATATCGAACAGGTAAAGCTGATAATCGGCTTGTTCACGCAATTCGACTATCACCCTGAATTCGCCGTTGTTGGGGTTGGGCGATACGATGAAGCGTTTCAGGAATGGTTCTTGAGAACCATCTTCTCCTACATCTTCCGGGTCAACAACCGAAACGGTCTTGTAAAGCATATCGCTGCACATGTTCTTGTAGACAGCCATGCCGATAATGTATTCTCCGTTTTCGGGGAACGACAGGGCAACCCTGTCTTGGCTTTCTTCCAAAATAGAAACGTCTTCCGGAATAATCCATTTTATACTGTCGGATGGTGTCAGGGTCAGGTTCACTGCATATACTTGCGTATTGTTGGCAACCCGTGAAGCGATGACAAAATCGGGAGTAACTACATCGTCCGATTCTTCAACGGTGATATCATCCGACCCGTAACAACCTTCGGGCGTTGTTGCCGTCAGCGTATATGTCCCTGCCTTGTTTATATTGAGAGACTCTGTTTCCGAGACTACGTTTCCGGTAGCATTTGTCCATTTGTAAGAAACATTTTCAAAGTTCGCATTTCCGCTAATGGTTTTTGATTGGCCTTTACACAAGACAAAGTCGTCTTCCAGTTCCACAACAACCGGGTCGGGTTGCGTAAGTGTATATGTTTCCTGCATAAAACATCCGTTGGTGTCGGTCACCCGTACACGGTATTCGCCTTCGGGCAAATTGCTTCGCAGTGCCAGCGTCGAGCCGTCTTCCCACAGATAAGAATATGGTTGCACGCCTCCGGTAACGTTCAGCCTGATTTCCCCGTTGGCATAACCGTTACAAACGGGATGCTTAACCGAAGCGTTTAGCCGGATGCTGTTGGGCGACATGATGGAATCGTTGGCTTGTGCAAAACAATAATGTCCCATCATGTTTTCCTGGTATCTGGCATCACGGACACCTACAACATAATAACCCTGAGGCAAGCCGTAAACGGTCCTTGTGCTATCGTTCGTAGACCAGATATAGGTGTAAGGCGGCGTTCCACCCGATGCTGTCGCTTCAATGATGCCGATGCTGTCGCCGCTACACTGGGTATTCTGCAATACTTTGGTGGTAACCACCAACGGATCGGGTTGCACCAGATAGTAATCATCCGAATAAGTGAATATGTTGTTACGGTCGGTTATTTTTACCCTGTAATAACCTGAGTACAGCTCCGTTATCAGGCTGTCGGTTTGAGTCTCAGGTACAGTTGCCTGACCTTCCACTTTTTCCCATTGGTAGGTGTATGGCAAACTCTGATTTTCATGCGGACGCCCGCCTGTGGCATGGGCAACTATCTGACCGTCCTTATCGCCATGACAGGTAACATAGCGGTGCTCTTCTACGTAAACCTCCAATTTGGGCGGTTCCTCAACAAAGAAGCTGATAGTATCGGTACACCCGCACAGGTTTTCTTCCGTACGTGGATTTGCCAACGGGTAATTGGCATCCTGCACGGTAACAAAATAAGTGCTTGACGGAATGTTCTGCACCTTGCTTGTAAATATGCCTCCATCCTGAGTTATAGTATTGGGAATTATATTATCAAGCGAGTCTTTCCAGATTACGGTATATGACGTTGCAGTTCCTCCGTTGAAGGTTATCTCTGCCCATCCGTCAGACAATCCGAAGCCTTTAGGCTCTTCCCATTTGTAGCCTGATATGCTGACTTCATTCACAGGTTCGGACACTGTTACCAGTGTATCGGGTCCTGCACAACCGTACACATCATCAACCCGTACATTGTAGGCCCCGGCTGACAGCTCCTCGAATATGGCTGTATCGGTAATAGCAAAGCGTATAGAATCCAGTTGAACACCATTTTGAAATAACAAGGCATCATAGATGTCATTACCTCCTGTTGCATTTACCTTGATTTTCCCGTCACGGCCTCCATAGCAATGAGCGTCCTCAATGGCTACTGTAATTGAAACGTAATCGGGTGAGGTAACAGAATCGGATGCTTGTGCAAAACAATAAGGATCGAATATGCTGCCGCTGAAACGGGAATCACGTACTTCCACCGTATATCGTCCCTGACGCAATCCGCTAACCACCCTTGTCGTATCTCCCGTAGACCACAGGTAAGTGTAGGGTGGAACACCGCCCGAAGGGGTGGCTTCGATGATTCCGTCGGCATCTCCTCCACAGGTATTGTGTTGCAATACACCGGTAGATACCGTTAACAATTCGGGTTGTGTCAGATGAAAAGTTTCGGAATAGGCGGATATGCCATTGCTATCGGTTATCTTCACCCTGTAATATCCCGAATACAACTCTGTTGCTATGCTATCGGTCTGGGTTATCGGTATAATATTGGCACCCTCTATCTTTTCCCATTGGTAAGCGTAAGGCAAACCTGTCAGATTTGGGCGTCCGCCTTTGGCATGGGCAACTATCTGTCCGTCTTTGTCTCCGTAACAGGTAACATAGCGATGTTGCTCAATAACTGCGCCCAGCATGGGTGGCTCGTCCACAAAGAGGCTTGTGGTATCGGCACACCCGCAGAAGTTTTCTTCTGTTTGAGGGGTAGCCGAATTATAGTTGACATCTTGCACAATAATATTGTATCTTCCCGAAGGGATGTTTTCGACTTTACTGATAAAGCTAACTCCATCGGGGGTGATGGTGTTGGGGATAACCTTATTCAGGCTGTCTTTCCATACAACCGTGTAGCTGCCGGAGGTTCCTCCGGTAAATGTAATCTGAGCCTTACCATCGGACAAGCCGAAGCCTTTGGGTTCTTGCGATGACGAACCTGTTATGGTTACTTTCTCTGTTGGTTCGAGCACGGTTATATTCCCCACAACCGGATTCATGGACGCATCCATCGTACAGCCATTAGTGTCTTGTATGAAGACTTGATATGTGCCTTTGTCCAGTTCTTTAAATTCGCCTGTGTTGCTTGCGATGAAGCGGATGGAATCCTGATATACGCCGCCTTTGTAGAGTAATGCGTCAAATTCGCCTGTTCCGCCACCGGCTCGGACGTGTATCTTTCCGTCCCGTCCGCCATAGCAGTGTACCGGGTCTTGACTGATATCATCCAGCGATATAGCCGGACGGTTGGGTATACGGATCGAGTATTTGTGACGGACTCCGTCGGTATAGGTGTTGACGGTGTCATTCACATTTGTTCCAAAGCGGTACGTTCCCAACAGTGAAATGTTGAATGTGTCGGCTAGCAATCCCGGTATCTCCATTATTTTAGAACCGGGTTGTGCCAAAAGTTTATACTTGAAGCTATTCTCATTAGTACTGATATATAGGTTTTCCCGGTCATACAATTCCCTGTCGAAATGAATGAAGAGCTTGGCATCGTCCCCGTTGTGGCAATCGGGTAGCTGATAGCTAACGGAGGTAATTCCCGGTGATGACAACATGATGTTGTAAGATACGACAGAAGAAGTTGCCTTGTTATTATAAGCAACTTGTCTGAAAAATATATTTTTTCCGATATGGTTATCTGCATCAGTTCCTAAGATATCTTTTGCTGTAATATTAATGGAAGATTGTCCGTTGTATTGGGGGAGGTCTACCCAATTATAAAAATATCGCCAATGACCAGTTCCAAACATTGGTTTATACCAAGTAGAATCTCTTCTCGTCGCATATTGCCAATTGTATTCAGAGGGTTTGAATCCGGTATGTGAGGAGATAAGGACTTTATCTTCCGTTGGAAGAAAATTGTTTATATTCGGATTGTTTATTTTAAGTTTCGGTAAAAGACTCTGATATCCTTCATAGCCATAGTGGGTACCAAAAGGATTAGCCGGATCATTTTTTCCTGTCGCCCCTTCTGTATATCCATAAGGTAACGATACATAATATTGCCGTTTATGATCTTCCGTACATCCCTTACCAAATATTCCTCCATGGTGCTTCACCCCAGATGTATACACCCACATATCTCTTAGAGTTTTATTAGCGGAGAATGTATAGGTGTGTGAACTAGGCAATAATGCCATGTCAGTATGATCCGTACCTTGTCTGAAAAAAGATACTTCTTCCCCACTTTGGAATCGTAATTTTGTCGTTATATGACTGTTGCAATTTCCTGAAATATCCGCATGCACTTTGATTTCAGTAAACAGAAATTTTACTTCATATTCTCCGACTTGTCCCCATAAAAAAGTTGAGGTAAATATATGTAGACATAATAAAGAAAATAACCTTCTCATAATATTAATTCACTTTAGTTTGTGCGTGTGTCTGCTTGCCCTGAATGTCTTTAATGACAAGCGTATATTCGTAAGTTGTGTTTCGTTTTGCTTTATCGTCCAATATCTCGTCTGTCCAGATATCGGTAATTTCTTTCAACAGGATGGATGAAGCACCCGCTTCTTTGCGGTAGATACTGATGGATTGTATCTCCCTTGAGGATAGTTCCCATTTCAGGGTTACTCCTTTGTTTCCTCTTTTGGCTGAGAATTTCTTGATCAGAGAGGTCGATTCTCCTACCATTGATTTTGCGTAAGCCGATGGTGACGGCTCTGACTCCATCTTACCGCTATTGATACTACGTATCCGGTATATGTAGTTAGTATTGCTCAGCACGGTGCTGTCCGTATAATTTACAATTGAGGCATTCTCTATGGTTGCAATCATTCTTTCTTCTTCGTTTTCCCCCTCTCTTCGCCAGACGGAATAGGAGGTGATGGTTTCATCATTTCCCGGAATCCATTCCAGTATAATACCTTTATCAGTTGCCTCGCAACCTGAGATGTAAGGAGGAGCTGGTTTTACTTTCAATGGTTTAAGTAAAGTGATCGTCTTGCTTTGTTCCGACTGGTTGTATCGCTGATCCAATGCCGTAACAGCATAATATGCCTTGGCATTCAGATTATAGAGGCTGACTGTGTCGGCAAATTCATTTGTCCGCACAGCGATGTCGTTCAACGGGATAAGTTCTTCGCCTGCTGTTTGTCCCTTGAAAATGCGATATCCTAGCAAATCAGCTTCCGCATTTGCATCCCATGTCAGGCGAACAATGCCCAGAGAATCTATTTCACCCATCAATCCTGTTGGTGTTGACGGTGGAATACTGTCTGCCATTTGCAACAGGCGGGGAAAGGAATAGGTAGGTTCTTCCGCCTCTCTTTTAGGTATGGCGGCTATTCTCAAGTAATTGGCGGGCAAGGGTTCTTGATAAACTGTGTTCCGTTTATCAGAAGAAATATTATCCTCTATTGTTTCGTAAGGTCCTTTATCCGTATCGCCTCTTTCCAAGCGAAAATGTTTGATTTCGCCATTTCCTTCTTCGTTGAATTCCCATTCAATATTTACACTGCCATCGTCGTAGGGGGTGACACGAGTGATATGTGGTATATGAACCAATTTTGACTGCCCTTGCCCCTGAATGGTATCGGATACAGGACTTTCTTCTCCGAAGGGAGTCAGTCCGATGACACGGTAGTAGTAGGTTTTATCGTTCTGAATGGAGTCGGTATAAAAGATGCGGTCGCCTCCCGTCACATTGGTCAATGGGCTTTTATTCAGCCGTCTAAAATCTTTTCCGTCTTCCGAACGTTCGATGTGGTAGGTGTTGTAATAGTTGAGTAATATCTGATAGTTCCATGTTATGAGTGCCGATCCATTACCAAACAGGGCATCGAGCTCCAATGGTTGGGGGAGTTCTTGATAATCGTCCAAACCGATATAACAGGAAGCCATTTCCGTATGTTTTTTATTGTCCTTGTTGACAGGGATTACACGATACAGGTACCTTTCTCCTTGCACGGCAGTTTTGTCTTCATAGCCCCATCCGGCAAACAGAGCTGCCTGATAAGACAAATCGGCGGCATACATCGACATGGCATAGCGTTGCTCTTGTTCTTGCGAAAGGGCAATGATCTCGCCGATTCCTTTACGACCACCTGAAACTTCAAAATCGTCTCCGTACAATGCTTGTGCGATGATGGCGGCATACATATCCGTCTGTGCGATGTGTTGCCAGTCGTTCAATACGGGTGGTTTCAACGGCGTGGAGGTCAGGACAACTTTTTCGGGGTTGTCTAATATTGCTTCACCTCGCATCAGGGTGTAGCGCTCTATTGTTACACCATTCTTATTTGTGTAATACCATGCGTCGGGTGAGCCTGCTGTCCAGCGCAGTTGTATGCTTGTTTTAGTTACGTTTGGGCGTAGGTATATCCTGACTGTATCTTGCTGTGCGCTGATACTGCCGCCAAAAATCACTAGTAGTAGTGCTAGTATGTGTAGTCGTTTGTGCATGTAGTCATTTTATTAAAACATAAAAAGGGCATCGTTTTTTGAGGTAGAGCCAAAAGCTTATATAAAAGAATTTATTTATTTCTAGCTTTTGACACTACTAGCTCTTTCAACTGTATTCTGTTGCTTCGCTCCTAATTATTGAGGTAAAGGTAAGGCCTCAGATTCTATTATATCCGACTCGGCTATAATTTTGCCTGCTGTATCTCTGCATGCAACTATTTGCATTTCATAAACCACTCCTCTCGAATAACCGCCCATCATGGTATGAGTCATTATCTGACCAGGCATATTCGAACTTGGGATATAAACATTTGTCTCTTGCCAGTCATCTGAAGAGCCTTTTACTCTGTATAAGACTTGATAAGAATATGCACCTTTTACACCTTTCCAAGAGTATTGATAAGTATTGCTTGAATATTCGGAAACGATAGTCACTGTAAAATTTTCAATTTTTGCCAGATTATCAACTTTTCCATTGTCATCATCGTCATCGTCGGAACACGAAGTA
The DNA here is from genome assembly GCF_010501095.1 of Dysgonomonas sp. 520. Taxonomy (GTDB): domain Bacteria; phylum Bacteroidota; class Bacteroidia; order Bacteroidales; family Dysgonomonadaceae; genus QVMP01. The sequence goes on from NZ_QVMP01000031.1 coordinate 30,678, forward strand.
GTTAATGCTAGTGTAAACGTAAATAAAAATAAAAGTTTCAATAATTTTTTCATAAAAAATAAGTTTGGTTAAATTTTCCTACTCTATTTTGGCTTTTCGGAATACGCCATATTTATGTTGATAGCAGCAGTCGTTTTCTGAGGTTGTTATAGGCCCTTTTTCTTTTCTCTTTTTTCCTTCCAATCTCGATAGCGATTAAGAATTGCCGCCATATTTTCTTTATAAAAAGAAAGAGAAAAGAAAGAGAAAAGAAAGAGAAAAGAAAACTATAACCCCTGTTTTCCCAATCCATTGATCTATTTTATAAATTAAAAAATAAAACAATCTAGATCCAGTTGTTCCTGAGCCTTGACCGGAGGGTCGTTGGGCAAATCTTTCATAGGTTTCTGGTGTATCCCAAAATATTATTGCAACTATAATATAAACACATCCTAATGCAACAATTAAATTAATCCATTTAATCTTTCTCATATGTTTACTTTTTTATATCGTCTACTAACCTATTTAATGCAACAGCAGGAATTAACCTCATAATTTCCATAGCCCCCTATCTGATGTACAATTAAATATAATTTTTCAAAGAACGTTCATTTCTTTTTATTCCTCTCTCTCTTTTCCTTCCAATCTCGACAGCGATTTTTAATACTAGAAATATTTTCATTTAAGAAATCATATAAGAAATATAAAGCCAAAATTGTAAAAAAAATAAAGACACCGACTTTTCCTATATATTTATCAATGGAATATTGAATAAAATAAAATAGGCGAGATCCCGTTGTGCCTGATCCATTATCCAATGGGTGTTGAACAAATTCATCGTATATATCATAATTTGTATATGCTAACATAACTAATATGCAGCAGACAAACACAATTAAATTAATCCATTTAATCTTTCTCATATGTCTATTTTTTCATATCATCTGCTAATCTACTTAGTGCAACAGCAGGAATTAACCTCATAATTTCCATAGCTCTATCTGATATACAATTGAATATAATTTTTCAAAGATCGCTTTCTTTTATTCCTTTAGGTGACATATGGAACATTACCACCAAAATATTGAAATATTGTTTTACAACATTTATAATATAGAATTGCCAATGTTGTATGTACAAAAACTACAATGATCGCAGACAAAAGGATATCACTATTTAAACTCAAAGAATGAACATCTTTAGATAATGGATTCCATGAAAAATAAAATATTATTATACTTACAATAGAACTACAAATGAAAAGGCACTCTTTCACAAAAAGAATTTTTTTAATAAAAGAATGCAGCAGGGTTAATATAATTTGTATGGTTGCATGAAGAATAATCATACAGATAAAAACAAATACCCAATATAATCCAATCATTCCTCCATCTCCTGAGGGAAGAGAGTATGAACGTGGAATATACAAACCTTCTATATAAAATATTGCTATCATTACAATTGCAATTATTACATCAAATAATATCAAAACAATTCGCATATTTATTATTTTTTAAAGATTGTAAATTTCACAGCTTTGCCGTCTGAAGTTGGAAAGACGTCACCCATAACATATTCTTTACTTAAATCAGGGCTTGCATAGAAATACTTAATCAAATTATCTATTTGTTCTTTTACATCTTCACTTGGATTAAAGCCGATTACATTCTCTACAATTTGCTTATTAATATTACTTGTGTTTGGAGCAAGATATTTTATCGGGATAAAAAAATCGACTTTATTAGCACTCGGATTTTTTAACAACTCTATTTCCAAAGATAAAATGGCATCCAAACGATCTGTTGGCGTTTGAGACGAATATTCTAGTATCCTCTTAAATTTACCAATTATCCTTGCTTTTTGTTGGGAACTTACATTTTTATTGTACTTTAAACTCAATAATTCAATCAAATCATCCAAATATATGAGATATAAATCTTTTCTTTTTCGTATATCATCAGGATCATGACCATCGGAAGCATGACCAAATGTAAAGCAATTTGCCAATTGTGTTTCACCATACATTTGATAAGGATTTTGGCTTGCATGGAATGGAAATGATTTTAATATCTTATCTTGAAGAGTTTGCCAACTGTTAATTGTATAGAATATAGAATGATGATTAGCTGAAAGCATAAAATCAATAAATTCTTTTTTAATTTCTGCCCTTGATTTAGCAGTTTTCACTTTGGTAAATGGTAATACTGATAAAACTTGATCTCCTAAATTCGTAGCTTTTAAGAATTCAAAATTTTCATCCAAGTAACTATTAATGAAATTATCCAATGAATTTACATATTGATTTATAGTTAGATAAGTAGTTAGTCCTTTTCTATCATTTTCAATGTCAAAATGTGCATAGCTATCTCCAAATCTATGCAAAAGATAATCAGATAGATCTTGCTCTGAGTGAGTTTTTAATATCGCATAAACTGTAATTGCTAATTCAACACCGTGATATCCTCCAGTTAATGCATGATAGCGTTGTTGTAATCCTCCATCCACCCATGTTGTTCGCTCTTGCATTTCACTTGGAGATAGAACATAGCTATCTGGTTTTTCAGAGGCTGCTCCTAATTTGTACGCTTGAGCTTGAGGAAAACCCATCATTAGAGCTGCTAATTGAACTGTATAATAATGCCCATCAGTACTCCACATCCCACTCTCATCCCCGTCAAACGGATTTGTGAACCAAGCCGGGTCGTTTAGT
>NZ_QVMP01000032.1 GCF_010501095.1 Dysgonomonas sp. 520
CTACTGCAGGTATGAAATCTTTTTATTTCAATATTCAAAGAAATGGTACATCTATTTCAAATGATGAAACATATAGCTATATTACTCCCAATAGTTACTTTAACACTCATTATTCTACTGTAGTTTCTCTTGATGCCGGAGATGTCCTATCTTTTAGAATCCGAGCGATGAGGCCTTTCGTAATAGAAAAAGCTCATGCTCACAGAAATACTATCGAAGTCATTTTCTTGGGGATATAATAGAATTTTGAGATATTTTCGCACATGTTTCGGGCAAACCTCTGGTTTGCCCCTACTGTAAATCGAAATAATTTCTCAGCTTACGATAGGTCAACCACCCCCAAAAGAATGTATTGATAATAAATATCAGCAACAAGACCCAATTTTGAACATATATTTCGTCATAAATATAACCATCGAAATAGAGAAAACAGGAAAAATAATCTGTGCCGGAAAAAGCCTTTACGAGAGCAGGCTCTACAAAGACAAAAAACACAATACAAGTAATTATAAAAACAAAACACAACCATAAAGCAAGCAATATTATTGTTTTTAAGTATTGACTGAAACGAAATCCGTCTTTTTTGATAAGTAGAAAATAGACAAGTGTCCCTCCCAACAACGGATAAAGTATCAACAAGGCATTGCCTAGAAATGTATTACTACATGAATCGGATACCCATGAAACGATAGAGAAATAAACAATCAGGAACAAGATGGAAAGTATTGCTCTCAGACTATATCGCATTGCCTATTTCTTCTCTTTATTGAAAGATAATGCAGCTATTCCGAACAATCCGCAAAGAACCACCCAGATGGATTGGAATGTGAACACGGCCGTGGCAAAAGCTATTGCTTGTTCCGACTGTATTGCAAAAGCCATCAGGGCAAATACTACTGCTGCCTGCCAAGGCCCCAGTCCTCCGTTAGACGGGATTGCCATACTTACACTACTCAGGGCAAAAACAAACAACCCGGCAGCTATTCCGAGATGAGAGGTAAAGTCGAAAGCGTAGAAAGTGACAAAAAAGTAGAGAAAATAAGCTATCCAGATGGATACCGTATAGATAAGGAACCTTTTTTTCTCTTTCATTGTTTTTACGGTTTTCATGTCATTCCATATAGAAAGTAGAAATTCGCGCACTTTCTTCACAATTTTGTTTTCCTTGAAAATTGCAAAAATAGCAATAACCACAACAAGCGATGCCGCAACTGCCACATAAAACCAGACCGAGGTGAGGAATGGCGGTATATTAAACTCGCTACTTTTCCTTAAAAAGACTGTTGCATTGCACACAAATGCCAACAACAAAATCAGGGCCACCATCAAAGTGTCGAAAACACGGTCGATGATGAGGGTTCCTATCAGTTTTTTGAATGGAATTTTTTCTTCCTTCGAAATAACACCGCAACGCCATATCTCTCCGGCACGAGGTAAAGCAAAATTGACGGCGTAATTCCCTAACACGGCATATACCAGACTCGATTTGCGGGGATGGTATCCCAGAGGGTCTATAATCAATCTCCATCTTAATCCTCTGATCACATTTCCCAACAGCCCGAAAATGAGCGAGAATGTAAGGATAGCCCAATTAGCATTTTTGATAATACGCCACAGATCGACAAAGTTTGTATCCCGATACAGAAAATAGAGGATAACAATCCCCAGTCCCAAAGGAACAAATATCTTAATAAAACTATTTAACTTTGATTTCTTCTCTTTTTTCTTCTGAACAACAGTATCACTCATCTATATTTTGTTTAAAGTGAAGTTAAATGAGCCATCTTTATGATGAATAAGATAAACTCGCAAAAATAAATTGATTACCTTTGCAGCGAACAAAGATAACGATTTTATAATATTAACGGATGCAAAGAGTAAAACCAAAGAAATTTTTGGGGCAACATTTTCTGAAAGATTTGCAAATTGCCCGGAAAATTGCCGACAGCCTCGACAATTTTTCCGACTTGCCGATCATAGAGGTTGGTCCCGGAATGGGAGTACTCACGCAATTCCTGATCGAAAAAGACAGGGATTTGACCGTTGTTGAATTAGACAGGGATTCGGTTCCTTATCTTGCAGCACATTATCCTGCACTGCAAGGACATATTATCGAAGCCGATTTTTTACGATTGAACCTGACAGATATTTATCCCGATAAATTCTGTGTCATAGGCAATTATCCTTACAATATATCATCTCAGATATTTTTTAAAGTTCTCGACTACAAAGAGCATGTTGTTTGCTGTTCGGGGATGATTCAAAAAGAAGTTGCAGAACGGATGGCTTCAAAACCCGGTAAAAAGGCTTACGGGATTTTGAGCGTACTGTTGCAGGCTTGGTACGACATAGAGTATCTTTTCACGGTTGACGAACATGTGTTCGACCCTCCGCCTAAGGTCAAATCGGCGGTGGTGAAACTTACAAGGAACAACCGAACGAGGATGAACTGCGACGAAAAGTTATTTAAAACTGTAGTGAAAACAAGTTTCAACCAGCGCCGAAAAACATTGCGAAACTCTACAAAACCCCTTGTGGGAAAAGATTGTGAGATATTTTCGCTGCCCGTTTTCGACAAACGACCCGAGCAACTATCGGTGGCTGAGTTTGAAGAATTGACTAACATTATTCAACCTTATCTGCTCGAAAACGTGGCTAAATGATCAGAGTGAGCTAACACGATCAATCATCATTTCAGTAAAAAACAGCCATGTCAGAAGTAAAATTATTTTATCATAAAGACAATGCTATCCGTGTGAGCCGGAGCATTGAATTCTTGAAAACAACCCCTATCAAAAACTTCCTCTGGATCGACCTCAACAATGTGGACGAAGAAATAGAGAACGAATTGGAAGATTATCTTAAAATCTACATTCAGGAAGAAGAAGAAATGATAGAAATTGAGATATCGTCACGCTATATCGAAACCACAGACTCATTGGTAGTAAACTCTAACTTTCTGTTAGGAAACTTCGAACGTGAACCGGTTTCGTTTATAATGAAAAATGACATTCTCATCACCGTTCGTGGTGAAGAACTGCCGTCTTTTCACGAAACGGTGAAGAAGATATCGGCAAATCCGAAAAATTACCCCACAGGATATCATGTTTTTGTTGCTATTATGGAGACTCGCGTCGAGGTGGATGCGGATATGATTGAGGAAATGACTCAACGCATTACAACCTTGAGTAATAGCATCAGCCTGAAAGAAGCGGACGAAGAACTGCTGATGGAGATCAAAGACCTTCAGGAAAAGACCATGATGCTTCGCGAAAATGTTATTGACAAACAGCGGGTAATATCTAACATGTTGAAAAGTCAACTCTTAAGTAAAGAGCTGCACGGAAAACTGACGATGATAATTAAAGACATCAATTCGCTTGTAGAACATATCCGTTTCAGCTTCGATCGTCTGGACTATTTGCAGGATACCTTCCTCGGATTTGTAAACATCGAACAGAATAAGATAATCAAGATATTTACAATCATCTCCGTCATATTCATGCCTCCTACGCTGATTGCCAGCATCTATGGGATGAACTTCGACGATATGCCCGAACTGCATTGGAAATATGGCTACGGACTTTCGATAGGACTTATGGTGCTTTCGGCAACAGTCATTTTGGTATATTTCCGACGAAGGAAGTGGCTCTGATTATCGCCACTTATTGATCTGTTCGGTTATATTGCGGTTAGACATTATATCGGACGAAGCCTTCATGTAGTAGTTTGTGTGAAATTATTAATCTGCAATTAGATGCACGTATTTTTCATTTTCTTTATGAATGAAGATATAATCACCTGAAAGACTTTCTATACCCTTTGATGTTAGTTTCCCTTTTGTCCTCGAAAACCGATAGGCAAGATACCCTTTTTCTGTGAGTAGCGTAAAAATTTTGTCCTTGTTCTGCCCCCAGAGTTCTATCTGTATTGCAGGTTTGCTTCTGTCTATGGTCTGCTGCATATTTGACAAAACTGTATATTCGAAGCCTTCTACATCACATTTCACATAATCGACATGTTCAATATCCTTGAACAGGACATCGGGAATTTGCATTTTTGACTGAAATCTGAATTCCTGTTCTTCTATCTTACCATCCGAATCCTTATCAAAAACATGAGCCAAACCCGTATGCAAATATCCATCTTGAGTAGATGTTACTAATTCGATATCTTTTTCTTCATCGCCTAGGGCAAAGGAAAAAAGCACAATATTCTTACATTTCTTTGTCTCGCTTAAAAAAGCTTTGTTGAAAAGTGAAATGGGTTCGACAGAATAAACTTTTCCTTTATCTCCAACCCACTTGGAAAACAGTTTTGAGTAATATCCCAGATTTGCACCTATATCAATCACGATGTCCCCGCTTTCTATCATGTTTCGGGTAAAATAGTGAAGGTCATAACTTGGATTTTTTTTCAGGAAACCTGATTTATAAGAAAAGAAAAATCCTTTCTGTAATATTCTGAGGTATCTGTATACTCCAATAGCTTTAAATAAAACTCTTTTAAAAGAAGATTCTATCGACATCCTGAGGCATTTTTTTATTTATTGAGAAATGAGGAACAAATTTAATGAAAACATTGGTTGCGGATTTATATCCACCGTGTGATGTTACTGATAAAAGCCTGAGGATCGATTTTCTTTTTAGGAATATTTGTAGGAACCAGAACTTTCAAGCCTTGATGAACGATCTTTACGTGAATTTTCTTTCCTGTATAGCTTGCATTTCCGTCGAGGTGCATAACGCCTTCCTCTTCCCGTTCTATGGTGGCTTCGGAAGTCAACAGTTCGGTTACTTTGGCATTATTGTCTATGTTTTTAGTAAAAATCTGAATTGCCGCCTGAGGAACTTCTATCACAGACAATGGCCTAACTATGGCCAGATTCATTTTCCCGTCACAGATGTCGGCATGTGGCGCTATGAAAGCGTCGTTGCCATATTGCGAGGCATTGGCGCACGTCACCAAAAAAGCCTTATCCTCGAAAGTGCCGTTTTCCGTGGTGATTTTATATTTCTGAGGTTTGAAGTTTATCAGAGAAGATATGATGCTCTGCGCATACATCAACTTGCCCCGGCTCGATTGTTCCAATGCCTTTTCGCTTATGAGCGCATCGAAACCAACACCGCACGTACAAAAGAATATTTCTCCGTTTGCCACACCATAGTCGATGGTTTTCACATTGTTTTCGCTCAATATTTCTATCGCTTTCGTGGTATTCAGGGGGATGTGCAATTCGCGAGCCAAGCCATTTCCTGAGCCGGACGGAACAATCCCGAAAACCACATCGGTATTCACCAATGCTTTTGCCACCTCGTTTACAGTGCCGTCACCTCCAACCGCAATCACACAATCGACTTTGTCCTTCACGGCTTTCACGGCTATTTCGGTGGCATGCCCGGCATATCCTGTCAGAAATATATGTATCTCATACTTATGCTGATCGAAATGCGTTGCAACCTTTTCGGGAATTTCTTTCTTCGATTTGGTTCCCGAAACAGGATTTATAATTACATATATTTTTTTCTGCATTACTGTAAGATTGTGTGTATTAGATAAGTAATCAATAATAATTAATGGTGTATTTCCGAATCATAACCGGTCAAAGTTGTACTACTAGCTAAAGCAATAAATAGGTCTGCGATTTTATGTTCGCCATCTGTTCAACAAAAATAAGGAAAAAATATTACATTTAATCAACGAACTAAAATGTCTGCAGAAAAATAGCAAATATAAAAACTTTTTATACCTTTGTAGTCTGATAATGAGACAATGAACACCTCTGTCACTTGTAGAGTGACAGAGGTGCTTTTTTATATATATTGTTTTGTTCTGTTTTTTCTTCTGATTTCGGAAGGGGAATTTCCCAGATTTTTGTGGCAAAATTCGTTGAAATGAGACAGGGTTGCAAATTTATGATTTGTGCTGATTTCTTTCAGGCTTTTACTTGTCTGGCAAATATCCTGATAAACCAGCTTTGCCTTTTGATTCCTCATCCAACTATATGCCGACATATTGAACACTCTTCTGAAACGTTTGTTAAATCCCGAATAACTATAATTCATTCTTTCAGCTAGTTGGCGAACCGAACGAACACTCAGGCTGAGGTTGCACACCTCTTCCGAAAAGCTCAAATCGTTACCATGAAGTGTTTCAAATAAGTTCTGCAACTGTTCTTCCGAATAGAAATGCTTGAGGATATAACCAAATTCTTTTAGTTTCAGATCAAACAGGTAGATGTCGCAAATATTCTTATCCATATATTCTCTGATTGAATCTATGTGATTGTATATTATGCTTTTAATAGGAATGGGGCAGGTTTTTTCGTCTTGATGTTTCATTGTTGAATCGGCAGTTATGGAAGAAAGTATACCGCAAAGACCCGACTCATTTGTGAAGCGAATTGAAGCTACTTTGGATTTTTTCACCGCTTTCAGTACTACTCGTTCCTGAAAGGGGTAAAACACCATATTTGAGGCTGTTACATCAATGTCAGGGTGGATTGAAGAACGGATTTTTAATTCTCCCTCCATCACCAGAATTATTTTATTTTCACCCGGTTCTAAGACCCATGACTGACCCGCGTTCAGTTGCAGGAATTCTATTGGACTATCGTTTCCCGATTTCATTATTCTTGTTATTTAAGTGTTGTATATTAGCTTGTTAAACAAATGTTTTGCCGAAAAATATCTGAATGCAAATTTTTGCCTTGCTTAAAAGTCCGATTATCAGATAATTATCTTCTACTCATCAACTCGTTTTTCCAAGATGTTTTACGAGCGTTGAACTAAAAGCCTATATCGCTATTCTTTCTTTTTATTAATCAGTTAATAATTAAATAAATACAAACACCTATCCGGCTTTTCTGTCACTCTACAAGTGACAGATATGTTAAAAACACAAATAATAATCATTTTAATTACAGAATTATGAGAATATCAAATCACAAACTTAAAAGCCTCTTATTGGCAACAGTATTATTTTTTGGAATAGGCTATGCACATGCACAGGTGACCGTGGGGTCGGAACTCACCCCGAATGAAGGTGCATTGCTGGATGTGAAAGAATCTGCATCAAACAACACCATCACTTCTACCAAAGGGATAAATTTGCCGCGTGTGGCACTACAAGACCCTTATAAGTTGGAGCCTTGCGCAACCACTACCACATCGAAAAAAACTGCACATAAGGGACTGACCGTGTATCATACCGGTGCAGCCTCAATGGACGAAGGGATGTATTATTGGAATGGAACAGAGTGGAGAAGATTGGTTGACGAAATTCCTCCTACTCCAACAAATAAAATCAGACAGTATTATCAGTCTGCAAATATTGTAGGGGGGACTACTACCGATAATGCTACCAGTCTTAAGTTTTGCCAAAAAGGATCTACTGCTGTGTCTCCTATAAAACTGCCCGAAACCGGATCGTATGCTTTTAATGTCAAACTGTATACACTTCTATGCCAACCCGATGGAACAACAAAAACACCGACTTATGCAGGAACTGTTTGTGTGTATTTGTACATCTATGTTAACGGAGTGCTCAATGATGTCAGCGAGGTTTTCTATACTCTTGGGCCTAACGCAACATCTTCTACTCTTAATAGAGGAAATAATGTTACGAACGTAATACTTGGATGTTCCGGCAATGCAGGAGATGTTGTGGATATCAGATTCCGCTACAATACGGGTTGGATTCCGGACGGGGATGCTGTACTTAGTAGAGGAAATTCATCTTTAAATCCGGGTGTATCTGCTCGTACTTCCATGTTGTTCTGGAAGATATAATCGGAATACAATATATCCGATGCAATCGCATGCGTGGCTTCGCGAATACGAGTTTGTTAACTGACAACTGTTTTTTAGATGCTTCGCGTTGCTCAGCATGAATTCAAAATCTTTCGGGCAGAGCAGAGCCCTGCCCCTACAAACGTACCTTGCTATCCACCTGTCGTTGCGTGGGATGTGTCAAAAGTTCCAAATTTCAGAAAATAACCCCCAGCCCCTAAAGTGGTGTTTTGATTATCAATTGTTTAAAAAGTACCCTTTAGGGGATTAGGGGTAGATAAAACTTTTGACACAGCCTCTTGGCTACTCTCCGAATTTTAAAATCCGGAAGATAACCACTCCGAGGTTACAAAGCCCAGAGGACAAAATCTGGGTTCTCAAAAACAGATCCTTCACTCTGTTCAGGATGACAAAAAGACATTGGAAGAGACTTAGAATTCAACCTCAATGACGAATCTTCGGGCAGACTAAAAATCCACCCGAGGATTCGTCGAATTTAAATCAACAACTCAACACATCGCTACAAATAAATCAAACGACGCTTTGTTTGATATAATACCCATTATTTTTCTGTTTATTGTGATTTTTTCTCTACCATTGCGACATATAAAAACAGGAGAGACAAACAAGTATCTACAAGAAATATTTGCATCTCGTCAACTTGTAACTTTAATAAAATATAAACATCAATGTTCTATCTGGAAACAAAAAATGTTGTCAAACAATTTGCAGGGCATCGTGCGCTAAACGGTGTGAGCATACAAGTACCAAAGGGGTGCATCTATGGATTGCTGGGACCTAATGGCGCAGGAAAAACCACTCTTATTCGTATAATAAACAGGATTACGGCTCCCGATAGCGGAGAGGTTCTGATAAATGGCAGAGCATCCGACTCAAAAGATATATACAACATAGGTTATCTGCCCGAAGAAAGAGGCTTGTACAAAAAAATGAAGGTTGGCGAACAGGCTTTATTTCTTGCTCAACTGAAAGGTTTGAGTAAAAGTGAAGCTCAAGAAAAACTCGACTTATGGTTCAGGAAGTTCGATATACTTTCGTGGAAAGAGAAAAAAGTGGAGGAACTTTCGAAAGGGATGCAGCAAAAGATACAATTTATAACTACCGTTATTCACGAACCCGATCTTCTCATTCTGGATGAGCCTTTCAGTGGATTTGACCCGGTGAATGCCGAAATCTTGAAAAACGAAATACTGGAACTAAAAGAGAAAGGCAAGACAATTATTTTGTCGACTCATAACATGGAGTCGGTGGAAGAACTTTGCGATCACATAACGCTTATCAATAAATCGCAAGCTGTGCTTCAGGGCAAGGTTTCCGATATTCGAAGCCGGTATCGGCAGCATATTTTCAGGGTGAAAGTAGCCGATGGCCCGTTCTGTATGAAATCTCCTTTGTTTGATCAGTTATCTAATAATCAGCACGAAAATCACACAGAGGTGAGGTTGCAAAACAAAAACGGTGTTCCGAACTCCGAAATACTGAAACTGATAGCAGACAGGCATGAAATCATCTCTTTTGAGGAGGAACTCCCTACAATGAACGATATTTTCATCCAAACCGTAACCCAAAATAACTAAACCGAACCAAGAAAAATATGTCAACATTGAGCTTAATAATACAACGGGAATATGCAACAAGGGTAAGAAAAAAATCGTTCCTTTTGCTGACTATCCTCATGCCATTTATCATAGTCGGGATGATTGGGGGAACTCTGTTCCTTTCGCAAATAAAAGATACGGAAGTTAAAAAAATTCTGGTGATAGACGATACCCGAAAATATGCCCAGCATTTTCAAAATTTCGATAACTATGTATTTGAAACCACACACAACAATCCGGATAATGCAAAACAACAAATAGGCGGCGAAATATTCGGATTTTTACAGATAAACACCGATCTGGTAAATAACCCTCAGGCAGTAACGTTTTTATCGGAGAAGCAAATACCTCTTGATCTTGAAAGATATCTGAGACTTACACTAGGCGAAGTTATTAAACATGAAAAATTGAATATATTCAGCTCCGAAAGCGATATTGACCCCAATGCAATAGCCGCTATACGGAATATCACAGAGTCTCCTAATCCGGTGAAGATAAACACGGTAAGGCTAGATGCCGATGGCCTGGAAAAAGAAACATCCACGGGTTTGGCCACAGGCTTGGCGTGGGTCACAACATTGCTCATGTATATGTTTATATTCAGTTATGGCACAATGGTGATGCAGGGCGTTATTGAAGAAAAAAGCAACCGCATTGTGGAGGTAATGATATCGTCTGTTAAGCCTTTCGACCTGATGATGGGCAAAATTATCGGGATATGTTTGGTTGGGCTCACTCAGCTTGTCATCTGGATAGTAATGAGCCTTGTTCTGATGTATGCGGCAACCAATGCTTTCGTTCCGGAGATGAATACAGGAGAACTCTCGACTTATATTTCCATGCTGCCGTCTGTCAATTGGTTACAGATAGTAATATTCTTCTTCCTGTTTTTCCTTGGTGGTTATCTGATGTATGCAGCCTTGTTTGCGATGTTTGGTTCGGCGGTAGATAATCCGCAAGACTCTCAACAATTTGTAATGCCGCTTACTCTTGTATTCATTTTTGCGCTATATGCCGGAATTTACAGCGTAAGCAATCCCGACGGGCCTCTCGCATTTTGGTGTTCTATGATACCTCTCACCTCGCCTGTTGTGATGATGGTACGCATACCTTTCGGAGTTCCTTTGTGGGAAGTGTTTGTTTCATTTGCTATTTTAGCGGTTACGGCTTTGGCTGTTGTGAAACTGGCTGCCAAGGTGTATCGTGTAGGTATATTGATGTATGGGAAGAAACCCAGCCTCACAGAGCTTTACAAATGGGTGAAGTATAAATAACATCCGTGGTGCATTTAGAAAATAAAAGACAACTAGCTGAAAAATAATATATATTTATATTGTCATTGAGTCGCCTTCGCTCCTCGAACGTTGTTTCTGAGTAAAACGAAGGATCTGGATTGAAAACACACAGATTTTTCACTTCGTTCAAAATGACAAAACCGATATGGATCTTATAATAAATGAGTTGACATCAAAGTCTTAAATGCACTACGGGTTTGTAATATTATATTCACAAGAACTCATCAAACTATCCAAAAGAATACAACAATAACTCAACAAAGTACTAACCCTATGCCTATAAGTATGATAAATCAACAATTTTAAGATTGATTATTCATTAGATTAGTTATATTTGTAGTTGTTAGGATTTTATTCTGACAGACATATTCTATAGAAGCGTTTCGGCTTTTATCCCTGTCTTGAAAACGACCAAATATTAAGGTAGAAGGATAAAGCAGCAAAAACGCTCATGCCTTGTTATATATTCTGATGAGTATATCCCGATAGGCGTGGGGATTAGCTGTTTATTTCTACATGGGTGCTTGGTCGTACCTCAAGACAGATAGACTGATTATTTCCCACGCTTCTTCGATTTAACAAAAAACTTCCTTTTGGGAAATAAAGGAGAGCGCAAACACTTAAACAATGAACACATTTCTATTCAGCCTACCTTCTATGGAGCAAAATGGGACCATAGGCGATTTGACATGGGGAATATCATTCGGAACACTTGTTATTAATGGGGTTGGTGCTATGCCTGACTATGTTGAGTATACTTCAGCAATCCCCTGGTACAACTTCAAAACTACTATTACTCAAATCATTATAAAATCGGGAGTAACCGCTATTGGAAATTCTGTTTTTCAAGGATGTAAAAATTTAACCACAGTAAAAATTCCCGATACTGTAACTTCTATTGGTCGTTATGCGTTTAACGGATGCCAGAATTTAACATCTATATCTATTCCGGAGAGTGTAACCAGTATTGGAGATTATGCTTTCAGCGATTGTACCGGTTTAGATACGATAACGATACAAGATAGTATAACCAGTATTGGAGGAACAGCTTTTGACGAAACTGCTTGGTATAATAATCAACCGGATGGGATGGTGTATCTTGAAAGGATTTTGTATAAATACAAAGGAAATATGAAGGAGTATACTTCTGTAAATATAAAAGAAGGAACTTCGGTAATAGCTTCAAGTGCTTTTTCTAATTGCAATGGTCTAATATCTGTTATTATCCCGGAGAGCGTAACTAATATTGGAAGTTCTGCTTTTTATGGATGTAACAATCTTGAGTGGGTCACAATACCAAGGAATATTACAACAATAGAAAGAGCTACTTTTTATGATTGTACAAGTTTAACATCAGTCATAATTCCGGAAAGTGTTACCAGCATAGAAAGTTCTGCTTTTTATGGATGTACTGCTTTTGCTCATATTTACGTTCAATCTATTTCTCCTTCTACAATAGGCAGAGGCTCTTTTGAAGGTATAGATTTCACCTCTTGTATTTTGCATGTACCAATGGAGGGTAAAGGGAATTATGAGATGGCAGATGGTTGGAAGAATTTTTGCAATATCGAAGGATCAGATTTTTCGAAGATAGAAAGAGAGACTATCTTGGATAAGATAAATGTTTGGTATAATACCACAACACACAGTATTGATTTCAAAAATTTTGAAGGAATCTTGTTTATGGCTGTGTTTGATATGAATGACAAAATGGTTTTATCAGGATCGGTAAGTGAGGGGGAATCAGTATCAGTAAGCAATTTTCCTTGTGGCGCTTATAGTGTCAGAATACAATCATACACATTTGAATTTCAGAAAGAATAACAACAAAGTCTATCACTATGTAACGAACAAGAAATTGCTTCACGAAAATGAAGCAACTCCCTTTTCATAGCAGAGTGATTGATTTTACAATTGACTATCCTGTAAAATATCTCATATTGTAGACGTTGGAGGATTCTAGTCTTTAACAGATATATTTACAGAAGCGTTTCGGCTTTTATCCTTGTCTTGAAAACGACCAATTTTTACAGGAGAATGAAGCAGCTGCAAACCCTCATGCCTGTCATATATTACTCTGGTATATATTCCGATAGGCGTGAGGTTGGCTGTTTATTCTTGCAAGGTACTTGGTCGTACCTCAAGACAGATAAAGTTGATGTATCTGCGCTGGTTAGTGGTACATACTTTATAAGGATTCAAGCTCAAGATGGTATATCTACCTTGAAATTTTTGAAATAAGAATATTCGGATTATAAAAACAACAAAAGGTTGCCCCATCGGGAGCAACCTTTTGTTTGATCTATCAAGTAATTGATATTTATTTCACTTTATCAACAATCGCTTTGAAAGCTTCAGGATGATTTACTGCTAAATCGGCAAGAACTTTACGATTGATTTCGATTCCGTTTTTGTGAAGCGCACCCATAAGGCGAGAATATGACATTCCCTCAAGACGAGCGGCTGCATTGATACGTTGTATCCAAAGTGCACGGAAGTTACGTTTTTTTACGCGACGGTCACGGAACGCATAAGTAAGACCTTTTTCCCAAGTGTTTTTGGCAACTGTCCATACATTTTTTCTTGCTCCGTAGTAACCTCTTGTTAGTTTTAATACTTTTTTTCTGCGGTTGCGTGACGCAACATGGTTGACTGATCTTGGCATAATTATAAGATGTTTTTGAATGTTAGCGGTTCTTCGTTTTTTTCAAGAACTCTTTAGGGCATACATTCTGTTAATAAATCTGTTAAAGAAAATTTTGCTTAAAATTTGAGATTACTTTAAAGCTAACAACTTTTTAACGTTGTTTTCGTCACATTTGCTCACTGTTGATGTGTGAGTAAGATTGCGCTTTTGCTTTTTAGTTTTCTTAGTCAGGATGTGACTTTTGAAAGCATGTTTTCTTTTGATTTTTCCTGATCCGGTAAGGCTGAACCTTTTTTTGGCACCGGAATTAGTCTTCATTTTTGGCATCTCTAATTTGTAATTTAAATTGTATATAAATAGCACACACGTGTGCCTTTTTTCTTACTTCGAAGAGTTAATCTTCACTTTCGTTTTTGGCAGCTTCGTCTGCCTTATCCTCATGCTTCTTTTCCTTTTTAGGAGCTTCTGCAACAGGTTTCGAAGCTACGGGTTTAACCGGCACTTTCTTAGGAGACAGCATGATTATCATTTTCTTGCCTTCCAACTGTGGCAGTTGGTCTACCTTAGCATAGTCTTCCAACTCGTTTGCAAAACGTAGCAACAATACTTCTCCCTGTTCTTTGAAAAGGATTGAACGGCCTTTGAAAAACACATACGCCTTCACTTTCGATCCTTCCTCAAGAAACGATTTTGCATGTTTCAGTTTGAAGTTGAAGTCATGATCGTCAGTCTGAGGCCCGAAACGAATTTCTTTCACAACAACTTTCACAGACTTGGCTTTTTGCTCTTTCTGTCTTTTCTTTTGTTGATAAAGAAATTTCTGATAATCCGTAATACGACATACAGGAGGTGCAGCATTCGGAGATATTTCCACAAGATCCAAGCCTTGTTCGTCGGCCATCCTTAGCGCTTCTCGCGTTGGGTATACACCTACTTCAACATTGTCTCCCACTAAACGAACTTCCGGTACACGAATTCTGTCATTTACCCTATAAAGTTCTTCTTTTTGTTGTCTGTTGTTTAATCTGTTATTTCTCATTCAAATAGATTAATCCTGTCTGTTTTTTTAATTTTTATTTGGTTTACGTTTTAATTATCAGATATTTACCGACAAATGATTTATTCTTGATGTTGCCAAGCGTTCATCATCTTGTCCGATTCTTCGTTCAATTGAGCGGCAAAGTTAGTAAATTTCATCGAACCTGTATCACCTTCGCCCTGTTTTCTTACAGAAACTTCTTCATTTTCTGCTTCTTTCTCTCCAACTATGAGTAGATAAGGGATACGTTTCAACTCGTTGTCACGAATTTTTCGGCCTATTTTTTCGTTACGGTCGTCCACCTGAACACGTATATCTTCTTTTTTCAGATAACTTGCCACACGGTGTGCATAATCGTTGTATTTTTCGCTGATAGGCAATATTACAGCCTGATCGGGTGTAAGCCATAACGGGAATTTACCTGCTGTATGCTCAATCAGCACGGCAACAAAGCGTTCCATAGAGCCGAATGGCGCACGGTGAATCATCACCGGACGGTGTTTCTGATTGTCTGCTCCTGTATATTCCAGTTCGAATCGTTCGGGCAGATTATAATCCACCTGAATTGTCCCCAACTGCCAACGTCTGCCAAGAGCATCCTTCACCATGAAGTCGAGCTTCGGACCATAGAAAGCCGCTTCTCCCAATTCTACTCGTGCAGGAAGTCCTTTTTCTTCGCAAGCCTCTATGATTGCACGCTCTGCTTTTTCCCAATTTTCGTCGCTTCCTATATATTTTTCTTTATTCTCCGGGTCACGAAGCGAAATTTGCGCCTCAAAGTTTTCAAAATCAAGAGCCTTGAAGATAATGAAAATAATATCCATCACTTTCAGAAACTCGTCTTTCAGTTGGTCGGGCGTACAGAAAATATGCGCATCATCCTGAGTGAACCCACGAACACGCGTCAAACCATGAAGCTCGCCGCTTTGCTCGTAACGATATACTGTTCCGAACTCTGCAAGACGAAGAGGAAGATCTTTGTAAGAACGTGGTGTTATCTTATAAATCTCGCAATGGTGAGGGCAGTTCATCGGTTTCAACAAAAACTCTTCTCCTTCTTCCGGCGTATGGATTGGCTGGAAGGAGTCTTTGCCATATTTTTCGTAGTGACCTGATATCACATACAACTGTTTATTACCAATGTGCGGAGTCATCACTTGTTCGTAGTCGAATTGTTTTTGAATCTTCTTCAAGAAATCTTCGAGACGAAGACGCAATTGTGTTCCACGAGGTAGCCAAAGCGGCAAGCCTTGCCCTACGTTCTGAGAGAAAGCAAACAATTCCAGTTCTTTACCGATTTTGCGGTGATCACGTTTTTTCGCTTCTTCCAATAGTACGAGATATTCATCCAGCATTTTTTGCTTTGGAAAAGTGATACCATACAAACGGGTCAATTGCTTACGTTTTTCGTCGCCTCGCCAGTATGCCCCTGCTGCGCTAAGTATCTTAACAGCCTTGATGTATGATGTATTGGGCAAGTGAGGTCCACGGCAAAGGTCGGTGAACGCGCCTTGTGTATATGTTGTAATTGTTCCGTCTTCCAGATCGTTGATAAGTTCTACCTTATAACTTTCGTGACGGTCGCCAAACATTTTCAAAGCATCAGCTTTTGCAATGTCCCGACGCTTTATTTCTTCTTTCTTTGCTATCAGTTCTTTCATTTTTTTCTCGATAGCGGGGAAATCGGCATCTTTCACCGGAGTGTCGCCGAAGTCGATATCATAGTAAAATCCGTTTTCGATGGCTGGCCCGATACCAAACTTGGCATGAGGATACAACTCCTGAACAGCTTCGGCCATCAAGTGGGCAGACGAATGCCAGAAGGCGTGTTTTGCTTCTGCGTCGTCCCATTTCAACAAACTAATCGTCGAATCCTGATCAATAGGGCGGGTCAAATCCCACGTTTCACCATTAACGCTTGATGCCAAAACGTCTTGCGCCAATCGGGGACTAATACTTTCTGCTATTTGCAGGGATGTTGTTCCTTTGGGAAATTCCCTCACCGAACCATCAGGAAATGTAATTTTTATCATTTGATTTACTGGTTTTTATATTGTCTCCATACAAGCGGAAACAACAGTTATATTTTTAACACGCAAAAATAATCAATTTCTGGATTGAAAATGCTTAATGGGTAAAATTTATATCGAATAATATTATATGTGGCTCAATTTTTTTTGCAATTACACCAACCGTTGGCTTGGATTGGGAAAACTGCAAAGATAAGAGGGAAACAGGCCTTTCGATGTTCTCAGGACAATAAAACCGGTTCTTCATCTTCCTTGTCGTTTTGTGCTTTCAATCTAGGTTTCTTTTTTCTGGGCATTGCTGCCAACGACATAATGAGCGATGTTATAATAATCACCTGTATTATGAGTGAATTATTGACCAAATCAAAACGTTGGCTCAATGGAACTGACAAGAATAAAAGTATTGTGATCAGTCCTCTGGGTGCAATAAACAATAGAGGCTTTAATGAAAAACGGAATACCTTTAGCAAAATCAAACGAACAACGTAAATCAGGGTAACAATACCCAAAGCCCACAATATGGTTTGCGAATTAAGTAATTCGGAGGTATTCACCAAAAAACCGAACAGAAGGAAAAATAACGATCTGATGAGGAAAGCAAACTCAACCACCAAGTCCCTGAATTTATTCACTTCGGCCACCAATACTTCCGGTTCCAGCTTTTGAATGTAACGGTATCGTTTAAATTTGTTTATATTCGCCAGAAATATACCGAACAGAAAAATAAACAAAAGAGCAGGCAAATGATAATGTTTGGATACGGCATAAATCAGTATAAGTATAACAATGATAGGAGTATATTTTACATGATGGTTTACTTTACTTAAGAGAGCGGAAAGGGCCAGGGTGAATACAAAACTTACTACAAGTGTTATGAAAAGATTAAGGACGAAACCTCCTATTGAGTAAGTATTTATATACTCGTTGAATGTGATAAAATTGAAGAAGATAACTCCCACAATATCAGACAGAGTGCTCTCGTAAGTTATAAACTCCCGGTTTCTTGCCATTAAGTTTTGCGCAGTAGGAATGGCTATTGCACTACTGATAACGCTCAATGGAATAGCATTTGTCAGGGCATATTTCAGAGGAATTCCTTCAACAATATGAAACACATACCCAAGGCTTAGGCTGAATAAGAAAATACCCACGAAAGCGACAAAAAACGACCGGCTGATAAAGGGTAATTTCCTTTTAGATATTTTTAACCCCAATGAACCTTCCAGCACGATCAGGATAAGACCAATTGTTCCCAACAGAGGCAAAAACGATTGTAAATCGGGGATGCCGATCTCAAATAGTTTCAACATTTGCTTCACCAACCACCCGAGGAAAAGTAGGAGAATGACAGACGGGACTTTTATTTTTGATGAATGCATATCAAAAACATACGATAATAAAATCAAAAAACAGATTATAATGATAGAAGCTGTCATTCCGTTTATCCTGTTTGGGAAGTGGTGCTTATTTAGAATAAAGAACAAATATACGATGAATAAAACAAATGGAGTAGCAAGTGAAAATAAAAAAAATTAAAGACCCTATTCCGATAATGAAAATATTTTATATTTCTGAGGTCAAGTATTGATAAAGTTGTCAGAACTTCCAAGCTCTTATTCATTGTTATCTTTGCGTTTTACCCAATTTAAAAACAACCTTTTTTCACCGAAGACACAGATACCAATCGACACTGTTTACTGATATTTTAGTAAACTATTTTAGCTTGAAATTTGTTGATTATACATAAATTAACTCGGGCAATTGTTCTCTATATAGATAAAAGTTAATATATTTGCAGTTGTCTATGCAACTAATTTATTGTAACTATTGAATAATCAATAATATGAATAAGAAGATTGTAACAATCGGATTTATTATTATCTCGCTGCTATATTCCTCAATTAATGCCCAAGAGCTGTTGACTCTGGACGGTTGCCGCAACTTAGCAATAGAAAATAATAAAGACTTAAAGATCGCCTCCGAACAGGAACGCATTGCCTATTATCAGAAAAAGGAGGCATTTACGAAATATTTGCCCGAATTTTCGGCAACGGGTGCATACTTGCATCTGCAACACAAGTTGGATATAATCCCTTCTGTTGTCACTATTCCTTCTATCGGCGGACTTCCGTCTTTAGATGTTCCTTTGCCGGACAAATTGGGCGAGATAGATCTCCGCAACATTTTTGTGGGAAATCTTTCCCTCACGCAGCCGCTTTTTATGGGTGGGCGTATTGTTGCATACAACGACATACAGAAAAATGCCGAAGAATTGGCTAAAACCCGAAAAGATGCGAAAATGCAGGATGTGATTGCCGAAACCGATGCTGCATACTGGCAGGTGGTTTCGCTTTCGTGGAAAAAAAAGTTGGCGGAATCTTATGTCGAATTGCTGAAAAAGATGGAATCCGATGTCAATATAATGTTGGAGGAAGGAGTGGCTACTAAAGCCGACTTGCTTACTGTCAGTGTAAAGTTGAACGAAGGTGAAATGGCTCTTACCAAAGTTGATAACGGACTAAGCCTGTCTCGTATGCTTCTGAACCAGCTGTGTGGAATTGAAGAAAACAGGCAGAACATTTTGGCCGACGAAAACAAAGATGTTCTGGCAGGGGAAGCCATAGAGCCTGTAATTCCTGATGTTCAGGAAGCATTGAGCAACAGGCCGGAAATAAAGAGTCTGGAGATAGCCTCCAAAATGTATAAAGCTAAAGAGCGTATCGAATTTGCCGATTTTTTGCCTCAAGCCGGTCTGATTGGCGGTTACACATGGACCAACCCGAGTTCACGCAACGGATTTGAGAAAAAATTTGCCGGAGGGTGGAACATAGGGGTGACCGTTAAGGTTCCTTTCAGTCTGGGCAACTTTCCTAAACTGAATGCGGCAAAGGCTCAGACGGTGATCAGCCGCTTACAACTGGAAGATGCCAAAGAAAAGATAGAGTTGCAGGTAAATCAGAATGCTTATAAGCTGAATGAAGCTAATAAAAAGCTGATTGCCGCCGAAAAAAATCTTGACAAGGCTGACGAAAACCTGCGTTATGCAAAAGTGGGTTTCGAGGAAGGGGTAATTCCCTCTTCGGATGTTTTGGCGGCCCATACGGCATGGCTTCAGGCTCACTCGGAGGTTATTGATGCCCGTATCGACGTGAAATTGAGCAAAGTATATTTGGATAAGTCGTTGGGTAGAGGACTTTAGAAAAGGAGAAGAATTAAAAGTAAAAAAAATAAGAATTATACAATGAGTGTAGAACGAAACAAAACGAAATCGAAGCTGATCCCGATATTGGGTTTTGCAGCTGTTATTATTGGTGTTGCGTTGTATGGACTGATATTTTTAAATCAAACGGATAACACAATACAAGGTGAAGCGGATGTTACCGAAGTGCGTATTTCGAGCAAGGTTCCCGGACGAATAGCCGAGTTTTTGGTGAAAGAGGGAGATATGGTGAAAAAAGGTGATACCTTGGCCGTGTTGAGCGCCCCTGACGTTCAGGCTAAACTGTCGCAGGCTACTGCTGCCGAACAAGGTGCTGCCGCTCAGAATGAAAAAGCCATCAGAGGTACGAGGAGCGAACAGGTGCAAAGTGCTTACGAAATGTGGCAAAAAGCAAAAGTTGGCGTAGACATTGCGCAGAAATCGTATCAACGTGTGCAAAACCTTTACGACAAGGGAGTTACCACCGCACAAAAACGGGATGAAGCAGAGGCTAATTACGAGGCCTCCGTTGCAACCGAAAAGGCTGCCAAGTCTCAATACAATATGGCTGTGAATGGTGCGCAACGTGAAGATAAGATGGCGGCACAGGCTCTATTGAATCAGGCGAAAGGAGCAGTGGCTGAAGTTGGCTCGTACATAGATGAAACATACCTGATATCGCCTATCGACGGAAAGATATCGGAGATATTCCCGAACGAAGGAGAATTGGTCGGGACGGGTGCGCCGGTAATGAATGTGATGAAGATGACAGACAAATGGGGTAGCTTTAATGTGAGGGAAGACAAGTTGAAAAACTTTAAGCTGGAAGGCATCATTTCCGCCTATGTTCCGGCTCTGGAAAAAGATGTTCAAATGAAAATTTATTACATAAAAGACCTCGGATCTTATGCTGCGTGGAAGGCTACGAAGGCTACGGGCAGCTACGACCGTAAAACATTTGAAGTAAAGGCTCATTTCGTGGAAGACCAACCGGACGTTTTGCCGGGTATGACTTTGATAATTAGCGAGTAGAAAGAATGACGACCGAAACAGGCATGTTGGCAATAATGAGGAGGGAATTCAACCGGATTTTCTCTTCAAAGATATGTATATGGGGCATGGTTGTGGCGCCGGTGTTGTCTATGTTCATTTTAATATATATGATGAACGCCGGACTACCCACGAAGATACCTATTGCTGTGGTCGATCTGGATAATTCTTCTACTTCCCGTGCTTTGATCAGGCAGTTGGATGCTTTTTCAAAAACCGATATAAAGTTTAAGAGTGTATCTTTTCGTGAAGCGCGCGAAAGGATGGAGAGGGCTGAGGTGTATGGTATCTATTATATACCAAAAGATTTTTCGAAAGATGCTATTTCGGGAGTTCAGCCAAAAGTGTCTTTTTATACCAACAATGCGTTTCTTATTTCAGGCTCCCTTCTGTTTCAGGATTTGAAAACAGTGAGCGTGTTGGCTTCGGCTGCTGTCGGTTTGCAGATGGCAGAAGCTAAAGGAATTAGCGAAAGGCAGATTATGCCCGTTTTGCAACCTATTGTTGTGGAGGCTCACCCCATTTCGAATCCTTGGCTCAACTATTCCATTTATCTCAACAACACGCTTTTGCCGGGTATTCTTCAATTGGTGGTTATACTATTCACCATTTCCAGCTTGGGAAGTGAAGTGAAATCCGGATTGGGGCGAAAACTTGTTGAGATGGGAGGTGGTTCTTCATGGAAGATACTCTTGGGTAAGATGCTGCCTTATACATTCATTTTCACCTTGATAGCTTTGCTGTTTATGTCTGTGCTTTACGGATATAACAAGTTTCCGATGAATAACGGTTTTTTGCCGATGTTTCTGGCATACCTGTTGCTTATAGTGTCGTCGCAGGCATTGGGAGTTATATTGTTGGGCGTTTTTCCCAATTATCGTTTTGCGCTTAGTGCCGCTAGCCTGATGGGAGTATTATCTTTTTCAATATCAGGGGTGTCATTCCCCGTATTGTCTATGAATCCGATGTTGCAGTCGTTGAGTATCATATTCCCGTTGAGGCATTTCTTCCTTATTTATGTTGACCAGGCTCTCAATGGCATTGCTTTTGGCTATTCAGCATATAAATATGTAGCATTGTTGTGTTTTGTATTCGTATCGTTCTTTTTCTACGGAAGGATAAAAAACTTCCTTTATGAGAATGAATACGAAGATTAGGCTTCAAGGATAAAAGTTTAATTTGATAGTAAGATGGGGAAATTTTTAGTCGATATATACTATGTTTGGAAAAATGAGTTGAAACTTGTCTTCCGTGATCCGGCGGCAATTTTGCTTTTTTTTCTTGTCCCGTTGTTGTATCCTTTGTTGTATGCTTTTATCTACAACAATGAGGTTGTGCATGATGCAAAAATGATAGTGGTAGATGATTCCCGTTCTTCTCTGTCGAGGGAATTTATACGAAAGGTTGACGCATCGCCCGATGTGGAAATTGTGGCTCGTCTCGATAACATGGAAGAAGCCATTGATGCGAAAAACAGAGGCGAAGCCTTTGGCATACTTTATATTCCATGCGATTTTAGCAAGAAGATTAATACGGTTCAACAAACACAGGTGAATGTGTATGCCGACATGGTGAGTATGCTTTACTATAAATCGTTTCTTCTTTCTGCCACCGAGGTGAGCCTCGATATGGGAGCAGACATAAGGGTGAATGTTGTAGGGCATGGAACCCGGTCGCAAGACAATTCGTCTATGCAGGCTGTTGCATACGAGTCGGTTCCTTTCTATAATCCGCAGAATGGTTTTGCCAGCTTTCTCATACCTGCCGTTCTGATATTGATTCTTCAACAGACATTAGTTTTGGGTATAGGCACTTTGGTAGGCACGCACAACGACCACAAGACGTTCTCGATGGCTTCTCAAGCCTATTTCGGAAAAAATGTAAATGCTGCCAGATTGACTTTGGGTAAGGCGTTTTGCTATTCGTCGCTCTACATTGTCATATCAATTTGGGTGTTGAAATTTGTACCTTATATATTTTCCTTGCCACAGATAGGGAGCATGCTTACAATAATGGCATTTATAGTTCCGTTTTTGCTGGCGGCTACATTCTTCGCTATGACAATAGCTTACTTTGTTTCTCAGCGTGAGTTTGTTATGCCTCTGTTTGTTTTCACCAGCGTTATCTTCCTTTTCCTTTCGGGTATTTCATGGCCTTGGACGGCTATGCCTGATGCACTGAAAGCGATAGCCTATATTTTCCCGTCTACTCCGGGCATACATGCCTTTGTCAAGGTAAATACCATGGGTGCTGACCTTGCCGGTATTCGTTTCGAATTTATTATTTTGTGGGTGCAGACAATTTTTTACTTCACTACATCTGTCCTTATGTATCATTGGTGGATTAGGAACTATGATCCGAAATTTAAAGGAGCTGTGAAAGCATGATCACTTTATAAGTGAAGAAACTATTGATGGAATAAAACATAGGAGGCGTGTGTCAAAAGTAAATTTTAGAGTCTTTTTGTCATCCTGAACAGAGTGAAGGATCTGTTCTATAGAGTCCAGATTCTTCGTTGCACTCAGAATGACAAGAATGAGTAACACTTTGATAGTGCAATCTTACTTTTGACACACCTCTGCATTTATCTTTTAGTTTTAAGATACGTTTAGATTATCAGCATGGCATCGCCATAGGCTCCGAATCTGTATTTCTCTTTCACGGCCATTTCGTATATGTCCATAATTCTTTCGTAGCCACCAAAGGCAGCAGTCATCATCAATAATGTAGATTGTGGCAGATGAAAATTAGTAACCAAAGCATCGGCGATATTGAAATCGTAAGGAGGGAAAATAAACTTGTTTGTCCATCCGTTGTTGGGTTTCAATTCTCCGTTTGTGGTCACTATCGTTTCAATAGAACGCATCACGGATGTGCCTACGGCGCAAATCTTAGACCCGTTTGCTTTGGCTGTGTTCACCTGATCTGCTGTTTCGGGGGTAATTATCATTTGTTCCGAATCCATCTTGTGCTTAGTCAAGTCTTCAACATCTATTTCCCGATAATTTCCTAAACCCGAATGTAGTGTGATATATGCAAAGTCGATACCTTTTATCTCCATTCTTTTCATCAGTTCACGACTGAAATGTAGTCCTGCAGCAGGAGCAACAACCGCACCTTCGTTTTTGGCATAGATGGTTTGATAACGGTCTTTATCTTCCGGCTCTTCGCCACGACCCAAATATTTTGGAATCGGTGTTTCGCCCAATGCGTAGAGAGATGCCTTAAAGTCTTCTTGCGGACCATCGTAAAGGAATCTTAATGTACGCCCTCTCGACGTTGTGTTGTCTATAACTTCGGCCACCATCAGATCGTCATCGCCAAAGTAAAGTTTATTACCGATACGTATTTTACGTGCCGGATCAACTAAAACATCCCACAGGTGAAATTCTTCATTCAACTCCCTCAACAGAAAAACTTCTATTTTGGCTCCTGTTTTTTCTTTATTTCCATACAGGCGAGCAGGGAATACCTTTGTGTCGTTGAAGATGAAAACATCCTTGTCGTCGAAATAATCTATTACATTTTTAAAGATCTTATGCTCAATTTCTCCCGTTTGGCGGTTTACTACCATTAACCGGGCCTCATCCCTGTTTCTGTTCGGATGCACCGCAATCAGTTCTTCAGGAAGATCAAATTTGAATTGTGAAAGTTTCATATATTATTATTTTTTAATTTAATCAATTAATAATCTGCGACTTTAGTTTATTGTCTCATCCAGAAATTTATCCATATCTTCTGCCTTGATGCAGTCTTCGACTTTTATGTCTCCAATCCGTGTTCGCCTGAGTGCCGTTAAATGTCCTCCCGACTTTAAGGCTTCTCCAATGTCGCGAGCTAATGCTCTTATATAAGTGCCTTTACTGCACACTACCCGTATTGTTATTGAAGGCATGTCATAGCCAATCAGCTCTATTTCATCAATAACCAGTATTTTTGGTTTGAGATTCACCTCCTGCCCATCCCTCGCCAGGTTGTAGGCTCTTTCTCCGTTTATCTTACAGGCTGAATACGCCGGTGGAATCTGCTTTATTTCTCCCAGAAAATTCCGGAGAGCCTCTTCAACCAAATCTTTGGTGATATGTTCCGTTGGGAATGTTCCGTCTACTTCCGTCTCCAGATCGAAGGAAGGTGTTGTTTCTCCCAGTTTTATGGTTGCCACATATTCCTTTGTCTGATATTGGAACGACTCTATCAGTTTTGTCTTTTTCCCCGTACAGATAATCATAACTCCGGTAGCCAGAGGGTCGAGGGTTCCCGCATGTCCGACTTTCAGTTTTTTGATATCCAATTTGCGACAAATTTTATTACGCAATTTTCGTACCAAAGTAAAAGATGTCCAATGCAAAGGCTTGTCAAAGCATACTATCTCGCCAGATATAAAATCCATTCGTAAAAATCTTATTTTGCTATTGAGTACACAATGGCTATTGTTCCTACTATGGCACAGTAATATGCGAAATATATCAGTTTGCCTTTTTTTACAAGGTTTATCATCCATTTACAAGCCAAACACCCGAAAATGAAAGCAGCCAGGAAGCCTGCAATCAGCGATGCGACAGGGATAGATGTTTCCGCCGAAGAAAAATCTCCCTTAACCAAATCGAGAAAAGCCTCGCCAAGTATAGGTATCAAAACCATCAGGAACGAAAACTTAGCCACTGTTTCTTTGTTGTTGCCCAACAGCAAACCTGTGGCAATTGTAGACCCGGAACGTGAAAGTCCGGGGAATATAGCGGCTACACCTTGTGCCAAACCTATGATGAAGGCATCTTTATAATTTAAATTCTCTTTCGGGCGAGGCTTTGCGTAATACGAAAACGCAAGCAGCACTGCTGTTACCAACAGCATTATCCCAACAATCAGAAGACCCGAACTGAACAGCTCTTCAACCTGATCTTTAAAGAACAACCCTACGATCATCACCGGAATTAGCGACAAACAGATTTTAGCCACATACTGGGTTTCTTCGTTCCATTGAAATTTAAATAACCCCTTCAGTAAGTTTAAAATATCTTTGTGTAGTATAGTTATTGTACTAAGCACTGTTGCGGCATGAACCGCAATTGCAAATGTCAGGTTTTCTTCATTTTTCAGTCCAAGTATTTCACTGCCTATAACTAAGTGTCCGCTACTGCTGACAGGCAAAAACTCAGTCAATCCTTGGAGTATTCCAAGTATAACTGCTTCAATTACACCCATAAAAATTTATTTAATTATTTTTTTTAAGGTCACAGACCCAATCGTTTCTTTTGTAAGTATAAGACAGCTGATGATATTTATTATCTAAAAGCATATCATTAAAAACTATCTATTGTTCAATTTTCGTTTCTTTCTTTTCTCGTGGATACAATATCCCTCCAATCATTGTCAGGAATCCGAAGAAACATATCATTGGCGCAACAACAATACGCCTTGTGCTGAAAATATCGGGTTCATACTTTTCGATTGTAGAAGAAGGCCCTGTCATCAGCAAAAAACCAATGATAATAATTAGCACAGAGGCTGCGCAAATGATGTAGTTGAGCTTTCCGAAAGCTAGATTCGTTCTGTCCATTATTAGTTAGAGTTTATATTTTATATTTATTTCTATTATAAATGTTGTTCTAAACATGATACAGAGTATTTGTTTCCATTTTCAAATACCTGTTCACCGAAAACGCTGTTGTTGCAGCCGTTAATAATATTCCCAGTAAAAATACCGAGGCATAGACAATGAGAAGGTTTTCCATCCTTATTATCTCAATTATTTCGGGAAATTCTTTCGATGCGGCGTAAACTAAGGCGGTGATAGCTATATTTGCCAGAATAGCCGCTGCCATGCCGCATAAAATGAAATTTATCACAAAAGGTTTTCTTATAAACGAATTGGTTGCTCCCACCAGACGCATTGTGTGGATAAGGAAGCGTTTTGAGTAAATATTCAGGCGGATGGTATTGCGGATGAGCGTGAAAGATATTATCATCAGGATGATTGCCAGAATAAACAGACCCAGCCCAACCCTTGACAGGTTGGCATTTACCATTTCAATATCTTTTTCATCGAAAAGAAAATTGCCTTCAAATCCTTGCAATTTTATCTTGTTTTCTATTGCCTTGATGCTGTCGGAATTGATATATTCCGATTTCAGCACAATATCGAGCATGCTGTATGACTGCTCGTATCCTGTAACTTCTTCCGGGTCGCTGCCTAAGCTGGCTATGATTTCTTGCTTTATCTCGTCTTTATCTATAAACCTGACTTCCTTGACATAAGGGGCATTGCTGAGTTTTTTCTGAAATTCGGCAACTTCCGCTTCTTTCATCGTATCAGGCAATTTTATCGAGATGCTCATTTTTTCTTTCACAAATGTAATGAACTCCCTGCCTCCAAATCCGGTCAGTATGGTTAGCCCTAAAAGTATGAGGACCAATGTAATGCTGATTGTTGTTGTAACACCTGCATTCAGAAATGAAGTAGACTTAATTTGATGTCTGTTTGGCATATTTTGGGTTATTAAAAGTGTTTTACGTTCATTATAAAACACACCACACCTAAATTCGGTGCAAAGAAACGAAATAAATATAGTATTTAAATGTTTTTTTTGTATTTTTAAACATCTTTTTTTGAGTAAATATGTCGAAACACAACGATTTAGGTAAAAAAGGAGAAGATGCGGCATGCAACTATCTCCTGAAAGAGAATTACGAAATATTGAAAAGGAATTGGAGATATGGAAAATATGAATTAGACATCATTGCCCGCAATGACGAGTATATTGTTTTTGTGGAGGTTAAAACCCGAAGTTCCGATCAGTGGGGAAATCCCGAAGATGCTGTTTCCAGAACCAAGATGAAGCGTATGGTTGAAGCCGCAGATTCTTATCTGAAGCAGAATGATGTTGACATGGATGTTCGTTTCGATATTATTTCTGCCATCTGGAATGGCGAATACTTTGAGATAGACCATATAGATGATGCTTTCTTTGCTCCGGTAAATTGAGAGAGTAGCGTATTCATGCGCTTACCCTAAAAATGTTTACTGAAAAGAATCAAACTTAAAAACTTTTTATATCTTTGTATGCTGATAATGAGACAATGAGGATCTCTGTCACTTGCACAGTGACAGAGGTTCTTTTTTTATATATATTGTTTTGTTCTGTTTTTTCTTCTGATTTCGGAAGGGGAATTTCCCAGATTTTTGTGGCAAAATTCATTGAAATGAGACAGGGTGGCAAACTTATGATTTGTACTGATCTCTTTCAGGCTTTTACTTGTCTGGCAAATGTCTTGATAAACTTGCTTTGCCCTCTGGCTTCTCATCCAACTATATGCCGACATGTTGAACACTCGCCTGAAACGCTTATTGAATCCCGAATAGCTATAATTCATTCTTTCAGCCAGTTGACGAACTGAACGAACACTCAGACTGAGACTGTATACTTCTTCCGTGAATAGAGAATCGTTACCAGGAAGAGCCTTGAAGAAACTTTGTAACTGTTCTTCCGAATAGAAATGTTTGAGAATATAACCGAACTCTTTTAGCTTCAATTCCGACAGAAGTTCACTGTCGATTCCTCTTTCAATGTATTTTTCAAGCGTATGAATATAATTGAATATCACACTCTTAACAGGCAGTGTAGTAGGGCTGTCTTCTTTCTGGTCGAAAGATGTAATGACATTGCACAGATTCAATTGATTGGAGAAACGGAGCAAAACTACTTTCGAATCTCTCACACTCTTTATAATCACCTTATCCTGAGAAGGATAGAAAAACATATTGGGAGCTGAAACTTGAGTGAACAGACCGACCTGTATTTTCCCCTCCATCACCAGAATT
>NZ_QVMP01000033.1 GCF_010501095.1 Dysgonomonas sp. 520
TTTACCAATAATAATGGCGGTTCGGGAAAAGGTTTCTTCGGCGTCATATTCATAAATATAGATGATGTATTATTGAATACATATAAAAAACCTCCTATGTAAAGTGCAATGTCGGCACTACATAAAGGATCCGATAGATACCAATACTTTCCATGGACACTTTATCAACACCGTGAAAGGCCAATAAATCTCGAAGACAATCCAAATCAGGGATAAGTGTTCGGAACTTTTCTTCAATTTTTTCATCATCTTCCCCTAGTATATACATAAATATACTATCTTTATGCACATCAAGACCATATACTTTTTCATCGCTTTTTGTTTTTTGATCATACACTAAAAAATAAGAGTTTTTGGGTGGTCTTATTTTTATTCAACTTAATTATAAATCATACTTTTTATGTAAGTTTGTAATATCATTTTCAAATTAGCCAGCTATAATATCATGAAAAAAGGCATCGGGCTTCTGTTCTTATTTATATCCATTCATGCTTTTTGCTCAAAAAAAAGCGATTTGGACTCTATTCTTTACACTTTGAATCAAACAATAGAAGACAAAAATATTTATGAAGAAGAGAAAAAGAAGCGAATTACTGACCTAAAACAGATGTTGAGTATTTCTAATATTACATTAGAACAAAAGTTCGACATCAATACAAGGCTATATAACGAATATAAATCATTCATACCGGATTCTGCAATTATTTTCGTTCAGGATAACATGTTAATTGCCAAGCAATTAGACAACAAAGACTGGTTGAATGAGTCAAAAATAAACCTATCTCTGTTATATGCTGTTGCTGGAATGTATATTGATGCAGATAAGTTACTGAGCAACATCAATACAGCTGAATTGCCGGACTGGTTACTAAGAATGTATTATAATTCGTACAAACAACTGTTTTATTTTTACCCATCGAACCAAAACAGCGAGTTAAATTATAGAGTTTACAGAGATTCGCTATTATCTCATATTGAATTTAATTCTGACGATTATAAAATAGTATATTCCGAGAAACTTACCCATTTGAAAGAGTACGAAAAGGCGCGCGAAATATTGCTACCTATGTTTAATGAGGCTGAAGATGAAAGCCATTGGCGGGCAGTACTGGCATATGCAATAGGAGAGACTTACCGTGGTGAGGCTGATTTTGAAATGCAGAAAAAGTATTATGCCATTTCTGCTGTTTCCGATATAAAAAACTCAATCAAGGAAAATGCCGCATTTCGTGCTCTAGCAATCGCCTTTTACAAGACTAATGACATAGAACATGCATACAGGTATATACAACAGTCGATGGATGATGCGGTTTTCTCGAATGCACGGTTACGTACCATGGAAGTTTCGCAGGTATTTCCCATTATCGAGAAATCATACCAGCTTAAACTCGAAGCTCAAAAAAATCGTTTGTTTTATATGGTAATTTGCATTGGATTGCTCTCGATTTTTCTTATCATTGCCATTACGTATGTTTACCTGCAATTACGTAAGCTGGCAAAAGCACGCTATTCTTTATCTGATGCAAATAAGCAATTGCACAAATTGAACAGGAATTTAAAGGAAAGCAACATTAAGATGAACGAGATAAATGAAGAACTTTCCGAAGCAAATCTGCTGAAGGAAACCTATATTAGCCAATTCCTTGATATTTGTTCAATGTATATCAACAAGCTCGAAAATTATCAGAATGTGTTAAATAAGAAAGCAAAAGAAGGGAAGCTGGATGAATTATATAAAATGTTGAAGTCGAAAGATATGGTTGAAAACGAATTGAAAGAACTTTATGAAATGTTCGACAATATCTTCCTTCATTTATATCCAAATTTTGTAGATAAATTTAATGACTTATTACAAGAAAATGAGCGAATTGAATTAAAATCCACAGAATTATTAAACCCCGAACTACGTATTTTTGCTCTCATTCGTTTAGGAATTACCGATAGCTCGAAAATTGCAGGTTTCCTTCATTATTCTGCAACAACTATTTATAACTACCGCACCAGAGTTCGTAACAAATCGGCTGTTCCTCGGGAGGAATTCGAGAATATGGTTATGAAAATAGGTGTAATTACACGCTAAGATAACTAAAACCCATCTACTTTTTGAAAGTTTTTTTTACCTGTATTAATTTGAAAAACAAATTAATACAGGTTTTACATATCTATATTTCATCTATGTGGATTTTTTTTTTGCATGGAACCAGAATAGATTTGTATTCGTTGACAAAACGAACATGTAAAACATAAAAATTTATTATCATGAAAAAATTTACTCTCTTTTTTATTTGTGTACTGATGTCATTATTGGTTTCGGCACAAGATTATTCTCAAGTATATATTATAGGTGACGCAACTCCGAAGAGTTGGGATTTGGGTAATGCCGATGAAATGATGCAAATTACACTAAACGAAGACGATGCCATTTATGCTTGGACCGGACAAATGACGACAGGTAGATTTAAATTTATGAATACCAAAGCCGATTGGAAACCATCTTTTGTTGCAAACGGAGAACATAAACAAGTAGAAATGTTTCAATCCTACGATTTAGTATTCTTGGATGAGTATGCAAACAGCAATGAGAGTGATCCGGGATACAATGATTTTCAATTCGAAATACAAACAGCCGGTAGGTATACTGTTGTGGTAAATATAAAGAAACTGACAATAAAAATACTTCCCGGTGAACTAAAGCTGATAGGCGGAGCCGTTAATGGTTGGGGAGCTATTAATGAATTGGCTGAAAACATGTATCAAAGTGCATACGACACATACACTTGGACAGGAAAAATGACAAAAGAAGCAACAGGTAGCGACCAGACTCCCGGTTTTAAAATTCTTATAGGAGACAGTTATGCACCTTGTTTTAATGCTGAGACTGAAGATTTGTCTCTGGTTGCCGGAAATACTTATAACATTCTTTATAATGATATGGCCGATAATAAATTTGTTCCTTCGGAAGATGCGTATTATACTGTAACAATCAATTTGTCTGATTTAACAATGAAAGTTGATTACGTTTCTCTTTATATGATTGGTGGAGCAACAACCGCAGGCTGGGCTATAGAAAACGTTATTGCATTTACTAGAGATGCTTCTGATCCTAATAAATTTGTATATGATGGAACATTACAACTGAATGCTGACGAAAATACTCCTGAGCGCGATATGTTTAAAATAATGGGACAACAAGGTTGGAATCCTTTCAGTCTTCATCCTGACACAAATGGAGAAGATATTCTTTCTGAAACAATTACAATAAATAAAAACTTTAACGGTTCTTTTGCCGATAATAAATGGAAAATACAAGGAGATAAGGAAGGAAAATACACAATTACAGTTGACTTGATGAATCAAACAATTAATGCAGTATACAAAGAAATTACAACTGATATTGAAAAAGCAAATATCGAAGATAATTACAAAATAATAACTACAAATGGTAATGTCGAATTATTTTTATCAGACAGTTTTGCTTCTGGAGATGTTCAGCTAATAGACATTGCAGGAAAGGTAGTGGGTGCTCAGGCTAATGTAGGTAACTATGTTGTATTGGGTGGTAATCTGCAACAGGGAATATATTTAGTAAAAATTAGCTGTGGCGAAAAATCAACTATTCAAAAGGTATTAGTAAAATAATAAGATTGCCTTTCTCTTTTATAAATGTGTCCAGTAATATTTATCGGACACATTATAATCCTCGAAATAGCTCTTTAGTTTTTTAATTAACTTAAACTTAATCATGAAAAAAATAATTTTCGCACTTATATTGGCTTGCCTTTATTCTTATACTGTTTTTGCGACAAACAATCCTATAGCCGATCCTCAAGCCATTGTTGTTTCCGGCGATATGCGATTTACGGTACTTACACCCGAGATGATTCGTATCGAATGGAGCGATAAACAACTGTTTGAAGACCGTGCTTCGTTTACAGTAATAAACAGGCAGCTTCCGGTTCCGGCATTTACGACCGAAGAAAAAGACGGTTTTCTTTATATAAGAACAGATAAACTTACACTTCAATACCGTATCGGAAGTTTTCCCGGAACATTCAATCCGGCCAGTTCTCAGAACTTGAAAATAACGTTCGATATGGATGGTAAAACCGCTACATGGTATCCATGGAAGAAAGATCCCTTAAACCTGAAAGGTACAACGCGTACGCTCGACGGTTCTAATGGCGATAACAAACTTGCAGAGATGGAAGATGGTATTATTTCACGTTCAGGCTGGGCTGTAATTGATGAAACAGCGGAGCGTCAGGACGGAAGTATAAGTCTGGTATTTGATAATCGGGAAAATGGTGTTGATTGGGTGGCTCAACGTGTCGACAAACCAGCTATGGACTGGTATTTTATGGGTTATGGGCGTAATTACAAGAAAGCACTTAGCGACTTTACCAAAATTGCCGGAAAAATTCCTATGCCTCCCATGTACGCGTTTGGATATTGGTATTCCAAATACGAAGAGTACACCGATGAAGATTTTAAAAATTTGGTTCGTGAAATGCAGCAACATGATATTCCTGTAGATGTAATGGTAATCGATATGGACTGGCATTACTCGGGTAGCGAAAAAGATAACTACCGTGGTGGATGGACAGGTTGGAGCTGGAACAAAAGACTGATTCCTAACCCTTCCGGGCTTATTGACTGGTTACATGACAACAATCTGAAAACAACATTGAATCTGCATCCAGCCGATGGTGTAGCAACACACGAAGACAATTTTACGGCTTTAGCCAATGACCTAAATCTGCCTACTGATAAAACAGTAGAGTGGAATATGGAGAATGAGGATTTTTACAAGGCATTCTTCAAAAACATTCTTCGTCCTCACGAAAACATCGGAGTCGATTTTTGGTGGCTCGATTGGCAACAATGGCTTTTGGCTAAAAATGAAGAAAAACTTGGAAATACATTCTGGCTCAACCACGTATTCTATACCGATATGAAATTACAGGAAAAAGGACGCCCAATGATTTTTCACCGTTGGGGTGGCTTAGGTAATCATCGTTATCAGATTGGTTTTTCGGGCGACTCTCATACAAACTTTCCTACTTTGGCATTTCAGCCTTATTTCACAGCAACTGCTTCTAACGTAGGTTATGGATATTGGAGTCACGATATTGGTGGGCATCATCAGGATGGAGATAATGACCCAGAGTTGTTTCTTCGCTGGATACAATATGGCGTTTTTTCACCTATCGTTCGCACACATAGTTCAAAAAATGCAGCAGTAGAACGTCGCATCTGGAAATATCCTAATTTCCCTTTAATGAAAGAGGCATTAGATTTGCGCTATACAATGATACCTTACATTTATACTCAGGCACGTATAGCTTACGATACCGGAATTTCGATTTGCCGTCCTTTATATTATGATTGGTCTAACGAAGGTGAAGCATACAAACATGGAGAGGAGTATATGTTTGGCGATGATATTCTTGCAGCGCCAATTGTAGAGAGAGCGGCAGCAGATGGTACAATCTCGAAAAACATTTGGCTTCCAGAGGGTAAATGGTACGAAGCAACCTCCGGAGAAGTTCTCGAAGGAGATCAAAGTTATACTCGTACATTCACACAAAGCGATATACCTCATTATTACAAGGAAGGTGCAATTATTCCTCATTTCCCAAAATTGTCGCACTTAAAAAATCGACCTGATAAGTTGGTTCTGAAATTTGCACCGGGAAAATCAGGCGAATTGAAATATTACGAAGATGAAAATGACAACAACAATTATGAAAAAGAAGTGTATTCTTTTACCTCTATAACACAACAAGTTGCAGGAAAAGAGGGTGTTTATACTATTTATCCGGCAGAAGGTGCTTTTGATGGAATGTTAAGCTATCGCAGCTACGACTTGCATTTGTTGGCAGTATCACTTCCTGAGAAGGTAATGGTGAATGGAGTTGTCTACACACAAAGTAATGAAGGTATGGAAGGAACATGGCGCTATAATAGCGATAATAAAACAGCTGAAATTTTTCTTCCAAAAGTAGCATGTAATGCAAAAACAGAGATCAATGTAACATTTTCCGAAAATCATTCAGGAATACAACAAACTGAAAGTAAAAAAAAAGCAGCTTTAAATTACATACGTGAAGAAAACGAACTTAAAGTTGCATTTAATTCTGTTTGTAATTTAGTCCAGTTAAGCGTATATGACATATCGGGACAAATCATTTTTTCCAATAGATATACCAATGCTCAAAATTTGTTAGTAAAACTTCCGGGAACCATAAACAATGGAGTTTATATCGTAAACATGGTTTATGACGGAATAAACCAAACAGATAAAATAGTTATTTAGAGTTTATTATAAAGCATTTTAGTAAAATTCAAACTTTAAAATAGAAGAAAGATGAAAAAAACAATTTTATGCTTGATTATGGCAATAATATCGGTAGCCGTTATTGCACAAGATTATACCCAAGTATATTTAATAGGAGGGGCAGCCCCTAATGGTTGGTCGAACGATAAAGCGGAAGCGATGATGTTGGTTTCTTCCGATGACGAAAGTGCGGTCTTTACTTGGACCGGAGCACTAAAAGCAAGCGACTTTAAATTTATAAATACACTCGGCACGTGGCAACCAAGTTTCAATGCTGCTACGCCCGACGAACCTATAATATTGGGTGAAACTCATAGCCTTGTGTATAATGCTAGTGGTGACGATCATAAATTCACGTTGCCTCAGGCCGGATTTTATACCGTAATCATTGATTTAAAGAAGCTTACAATGGTAGTGACCGAAGCAGAAATGGAACTTCCCGAAGAATTGTGGGTTGTAGGAAGCGCCATACCTAATGGTATTGCTAAACTTTCGAATGCATATGGTATTGCAAACTTTTTGTATGTAGGTGAGTTGTTAGAGGGTGATTTCAAGATAATTACCACAGAATCAATCAACGAGTTTACTCAATATATTGTACCATTGGAAGAGGATGTAGATATTACCGGAGAAACAACATTTATAATAACCAACGACGCTACTGTACCGGGCTGGAATGTATGGGCTGCGGATCCTGTTTATAAAATAAAGATAAACTTAGTAGGTAAAAAATCGAATGCCGAGATATTTGAATCACGTGATAAGCTTTATATCGTAGGAGGTGCTGTAGAAATTGGCTGGAATGCAGGCTTGGCTCTGCCTTTTGTAAAAGATCTGCAAAATCCTGATGTATTTATATTTGATGGTGAACTGAAAATCCGCCCCGAGCATGAAGAAAGTAATTTGTTTAAAATACTAGGGCAACTCGACTGGAATCCGTATAGCCTACACCCTTACAATCCTAATGAACCTTTGTTGGAATCAAAAAACCTACAAATAAGTGTAGGCGACAATAAATGGGCAATAGATGAGGATAAGCAAGGAAGATACATTTTAACGGTAAATACACTTTATGAAACCATTGATGCTCAATATATCGGTAATGGATCTTCGATACAACAAGTTAAGAATAACCGTTATTTTCAGATATTATCTATGGAAAATGGTATTCATATAAGCATGTCCGGTGATTATTTGGCAGATGCTGCACAACTTATTAGTATTGACGGGCGTATCGTTAATTCCATTCGCAATGCAGGAAAAGATTTTGTTGTGGGTAACAATATAACTTCTGGAGTTTACATCCTGAAAATTGATTGTAACAAAAAACATTTTGTACAACGAGTTTTTGTGAAATAAATCAATAAAAAAGGAGCGTCAAAATTATTACATGATACTCCTTTCTTGATTTTTTTTATACAAAATCAAGAAAATTTATCTTTGAACTGATATACCATGAAAAAAATATACAAGATTTTTCTATTCATACTGCCGTTTTTAATAGCGTCATACTCCAACGCACAAAAATCATTTCTTTTTGATGAAGATATGGCAGTATTTTATCCTGCTGACTTTGATTCTGTACAAACACTACCATCTTTTGCCATTCAGAAAGATTTATTATATAATCAAGATTTACCTTCCGATTGGCAAATCAAACCTGTGTATGGTGTAGATAGTGATGGAAAAGTTACAGTTGAACTAGCTTTCGACGAAACAGCCGATTTATATGGGACAGGCTTGGTTACCGGATCCTTGAGGCGCAATGGGACTAATATTAAAATCTGGAACAGCGACAACTGGGGTTATTTTAAAGATGATGGAAAATGCTTATACCAGTCGCATCCGTGGATTATGGGAATTCGCCATGATGGAACAACCTTCGGTATTATTGCAGATAATTCATGGAGACAGTATTTTGACCTTTCCAACCCGATAAAAATAACTACCGAAGGGCCTTCGTTCCGTATTATTGTAATCGAAAAAGAAAATCCTACGGAAATGGTAAAAGCTTTAGCCGAACTCACCGGAAAAATAGAACTTCCCCCGCTTTGGGCATTAGGCTATCAGCAGTCGCGTTACAGCCCTTCTTATTCACCCGAAAAAGCGAAGGAAATAGCCGACGAGTTCCGTAAACGGCAAATACCGTGTGATGTTATTTGGATGGATATTGACTACATGGACGAGAAGCGTATTTTTACGTTCGATCCCGCAACTTTTTCTGATCCCATAGGACTGAATAATTATTTGCACGATAAAAATTTTAAAGCAGGGTATATTATCGATCCGGGTGTGAAAATTGATGAAAATTATTTTGTTTATCAGCAAGGAAATCAGGGAGATCATTGGGTAAAAGATAAAGACAGAAACAACTATATGGGCAACGTTTGGCCCGGCGAATGTTATTTCCCCGATTTCACCCGTCCCGAAACACGTTTGTGGTGGGCTTCACTGTATGGTGGTTTTGTAAAAGATAATCATATAGACGGTGCTTGGAATGATATGAATGAACCCGGTGTTTTTGATACACCGGAATGGACTATGCCTACCGATAATATACATCGTGGTGGTGACAATATGCCCGAGGGTAATCATCAGCGTTATCATAACTTGTATGGATCGTTAATGTCACAAGCTACTTATGAAGGAATCTTAGATGCCGTTCCCGATAAACGCCCTTTCATTTTATCACGAGGAAACCATTTGGGTGCGCAGCGATATTGTGCAACTTGGACAGGCGATAACCGAGGAACATGGGAGCACATGCGCATGTCTATCCCCATGTCTATAACATTAGGTCTTTCAGGTCAACCATTTAACGGACCCGATGTGGGAGGATATTCCTTAAATGTTACATCCGATTTGCTTGGGCATTGGATGGCACTTGCAACATACTATCCGTTTTCGAGAAACCATACAGCCGAGTCGGCACAAGAACCTTGGGTGTTTGGCAAAGAAATAGAAAGCGTTTCACGTACGGCACTAAATCGCCGGTATATGTTGTTACCTTATTTTTATACCTTATTTCGCGAGGCATCAGAAACAGGAATGCCTATTATGCGTCCGGTATATTTTGCCGATGTTACCGATTTAAACTTACGAGGAGAGGAACAGGCGTTTTTACTTGGAGAAGATTTGTTGGTCATTCCTCGTTGGGCAAACAATGTAAAATTGCCGCAAGGAGATTGGGATAAGTTGAAACTAGAGAATAAAGACGATGGCTACCAACCATTTCTTGCAATTCGTCCGGGAGCTATTGTTCCCATGTTAGACAAAACGATTCAAAGCACCGAAGAATATGTTGCCGATTTTGTAACATTGTTGGTAAATCCATTGGCAGACGGAACAGCCAAAGGCAGTATGTACAATGATGCAGGAAATGGTTTTGGATACAAAAGCGGAGAATACGAAATGTTGCAGTTTACAGCCGTGAAACATAACGAAACACAATTGAAAATTGAAATTGTAAAAACAGATGGCTCATGGGATAATACCCGCAAATATCGTATTGGGTATGTTACCGACGATGAAATTACATACTCCGATTGGTCGTCCGATAAAATACTTTATGTCGATATTATCAACGATAATACCGAAGGTGTAGATATCTCGCAGTTAAACAAAAGCATGTATATTGGCGGAACTTTCAACGAATGGAATCTTCCCGATAATAAAATGAATATTGATGAGAACGGTATCTTTGTTTTTGATATGATTCGTATTCCGGCAGGAGAGCATGAACTGAAATTTGCCAACCAACCCGATTGGAGTGGAAATGATTGGGGGGATGCAAGCGGCTTATCAGGCACAGCTCAAATTTCTACGGGTGGTGGCCCAAACATAACGTTTACCATATCCGAAACCGGAAATTACCGTATTCAGTTTAACCCTGCTACATTAGAGTATACAATTCAACCTACTTATAATTCGGTACAAACCGAAATGTATGTTGGTGGAACTTTCAACAATTGGCTATTATATGAGGGAAAAATGCGATTGGTGGCAGATAATACTTGGGAGTATACATCAACGCATATCCCACAAGGAAATTATGAACTAAAATTTGCCAATACTTTAAACTTTTCGGGAAACGATTGGGGCGAGGCAGAAGGTTTATCAGGAATAGCAAAGCTTACAACCGGAGGAAAGCCCAATATTACTTTCACTATCTCTGCCGAAGATAATTATACAATCCGCTTCAATGATCTGACATTGGAATATTCGATTTCGAATGCCGAAACATCGATAAATGAAGTTCCTTTCTATAATACATCCATTTACCCCAATCCGGTAAACAATTTATTAAATATATATAGCGAAGAAGGTACGGGAGTTGTTGAGATATTTAATATTTCGGGACAAAAAATGTTAGAACAGACCATTTCTCAAAAATTGACAGCAATTGATGCCGCCTCTTTTATCAAGGGTATATACTTTGTGAAAATAGGAAATGAAAAAGGTATTCAAGTTCATAAATTATTGAAAGAATAGCCTATGAAATAGAATCTCTCATCTACTTTTTTAGGACAAAAGTCAATATTAATATGTTTATTATAAACTGTTTATACTTTTATTATCCTATATTTTATCTATATGAGATTTTCTTGTGAATTTAGTTTACATATTTTTGCTTTTATAAAAAGTCAATTCAAGAAATTGAAAAAAATAGTTAGTCTTATTATTAAAATCTACAAACAATGAAAAATAAACTTTCATTTCAAAAGGTAAATTTTCGGAAGAAACTACTCTTCTTTTTTTGTTTACTTACAACCTTTTCTCTTTCGGCACAGAATCAAAAAACAATAACGGGTACTGTTACCGATTCTAAAGGAGAAACTGTTATAGGGGCTACTGTCCTTGTACAAGGAACATCCATTGGAACAATAACCGATGCTAGTGGTGAATTTTCTCTCGATGTTGAGGGAAATTCTATTTTGACAATATCTTATCTGGGTTTTAAATCACAGAATGTCACAGTAGATAACCGCAATAATTATAACATTATATTGATTGAAGATGGTCAATTGTTGGATGAACTTGTAGTTGTTGGTTACGGTGTTGTACGAAAAAGAGATTTAACAGGTTCTACCGTATCAGTAGGTAGCGATGTGGTAAAGGATAAACCTGTATCAAACATCGCGGAAGCATTGCAAGGTCGTGCTGCTGGTGTTATGATTACCAATACGGGAGCACCCGGAAGCAACAGTACGATTCGTATTCGTGGACTGGGTTCCATCAACGATGCTTCTCCCCTTATTGTGATTGACGGGGTTCCTACCGACCTGAACCTAAATGCAATAAACCAAAATGATGTCGAAACCATAGATATTTTAAAAGATGCTTCAGCTACTGCAATTTATGGTTCACGTGGTGCGAATGGTGTTGTTATTATTACCACTAAAAAAGGGAAAAAAGGACAAGGGGTTATTTCGTTCAGTGCTAATACTGCTATAAATAATGCGATTGGAACACCTAAAATGCTTAATGCTTCACAATTTGCATCCTTACATAACGAAATGATGCTGAATGGCGGACAACCACAACGTCCTGATTTTTCCGACCCTACCCTTTGGGATGCAGGAACCGATTGGTATGATGCGCTTATACAAACAGGAAATATGCAAAATTACCTATTGTCGTATTCCGGTGGTGGCGAAAATAATACCTATTATGTATCAGCTGGTATTTTCGATCAGAAAGGTATTGTAATCAACACCGATTTTAAACGTTACACTTTTCAGTTTAATAACGAAGCAAATGTACGTGATTGGTTGAAGTTCGGGAATAACCTTACCCTGAGCCACGATGTAAAGCGTAACGGATCATATGACATTCTTGGCACAATGAGATCTTTACCTACCCAACCG
This sequence comes from Dysgonomonas sp. 520, assembly GCF_010501095.1. Lineage (GTDB taxonomy): Bacteria > Bacteroidota > Bacteroidia > Bacteroidales > Dysgonomonadaceae > QVMP01. The sequence goes on from NZ_QVMP01000033.1 coordinate 12,205, forward strand.
ATTTATGAAGAAGACGGTAGTTATTCAGGGCCGGGCAATAGTGCCATATGGTATGGTGATATGCGTAACCCTATAGGAACAGCCAATGTAGAAAAAAAAGAAACTAAAGGTTATAACTTGTTGGCCAACATTTATGGCGAAGTAAACATTTTGAAAAAAGTATATTTCAGATCACTTATCGGTGTTGATTATAAAGACTGGAGTGACACATCATTTTCTCCAAAATACGATTGGAAACCTATACCTGTACCCTATTCTTCACGCAGTGAAAGCTGGAACAAAAGCCTGACTTATTTGTGGGATAATACAGTTACTTACATAGATACGTTTGCAGAAAAGCATCACCTCAATCTAATGTTGGGATCGAGTGCACAAAATAATGTATTCAGATATATGAATGGAAGCAAAGAAGACTTTATATCGGATGATTATAATGAGTTGAACAATGGTTTGCTAAATCCACTTATAGGTGGAGGAAAAAGTGAATGGGCTTTGCTATCATTCTTTGGGCGTGCCAATTATAATTATGACGATCGGTATTTACTTACAGCAACTATACGTCGCGACGGAACATCGCGTATTTCTTCCGACAATCGCTGGGGAACATTCCCTTCTTTTTCCGCAGCATGGCGTTTTACCGAAGAAGCTTTTTACCCTAAGAACGACATTCTTACTGATGGTAAGTTAAGGATAGGGTATGGAGAAACCGGTAATCAGGCTCCCTTGGATCCATATGCTTACATTACACGCTTAAAAACGGCTCAATATGTTTTCAACGGTACACCCGTATCAACGCTTTATCCATTAGTAATGCCTAGTCCTGACATAAAATGGGAGACTGTAAAACAATGGAATGTTGGTATTGATGCTCAGTTCTTTAAACAAAGATTAAGTGTAACCCTCGATGCTTACGTCAAAAACACAAGCGATATGCTAGTTGGCATGGCAGTGCCTATTACGACAGGATATTCAGATACTTATACGCCTCAGATAAATGTAGGTAAAGTTCGCAACCGTGGATTCGAATTTACGCTTTCTTCAAGAAATATAATGAACAAAAAATTTGAATGGACAACAGAAGCCAACTTTTCATATAATCAAAATGAAGTATTGAAGTTGGATGGAGATGTACCCATGTACTTCGGAACACAAACTCATACAGTTGGCAAATCTATTGGTGCGTTTTATGGATATGTAACCAATGGAATTTTCCAAAACTGGGACGAAGTAAATTCATATGCAGTACAAAAACCGGCACAAGAAGGAGGACAAGGAACTTCTCCCGGCGATATCCGCTTTAAAGATTTGGACAATAATGGTGTTATTGATGATAACGACCGCACATTCCTTGGAAATCCCACTCCTTCTTGGATATTCTCTATGAACAATAGTTTCAATTTTTGCAACTTCGATTTACAAATCTATTTCCAAGGTGTAGCCGGAAACAAAATCTATAACGGAACACGTTCTTCGCTCGAGAATATGTCGACAGTAACCAACCAATCAGTTAAAGTATTGGATAGGTGGACAGGAGAAGGAACAAGCAATTTCATTCCGCGTGCCGTATATGCTGACCCTAACAACAATAACAGAGTATCTGACCGTTATATCGAAAATGGCTCTTACCTGCGTCTGAAGAACGTTACGTTCGGTTACACGCTACCTGAGAAAACACTTTCGAGAATATTCTTATCGAATGCTCGTTTCTTTGTTTCGGCACAAAACCTGCTTACATTTACCCGCTATTCGGGCTTCGATCCTGAAGTTTCGGGACTCGATTCAGGCAGTTATCCTATGACCCGCACCATTAGTTTTGGGCTTGATGTTAAATTCTAAATCAAATTTTAATAAAATAGAATCATGAAAAAAATTATATATATAGCAACGTTACTTTTATCAGCATTTATGTTGTCATGTGACGATTATCTCGATAAGTTCCCTCACGAGGATCCCGGAGTAGAGGCTATTGAAGATGAGGCGAGTGCAATTGCCCTTACTAATGCCGCTTACCAACCTTTACAACGTCCCAAATTGTATAATATGCGTATCTGGACTCTCGATATTATTGCCGGAAACAGTCAGGTAGGTGCCGGTGGTGGTGACGACGGTATCGAAACTGTACAGTTGGCTAATTTCGTTGCCGATGCCGATAACTTTGCGACTATCGACTTTTGGCGCGGACCAAATCCCGGAATTCTTTACTGCAACACGGTATTGGCAAACGTTCCGGATATGGATATTGATGAAAGCATAAAAAACCGGTGTATTGGCGAAGCAAAATTTTTGCGCGCACACTATTACTTTTTGCTAGTACAGCTTTATGGCGATGTACCAATGAGCTTAAAGCCTGCAATGGCAGGAGATAACTTGCATTCACGCCGTGTAGGTAAAGATACGATTTATAACGAAGTGATTATTCCTGATTTAAAAGATGCTATAAAACTGCTCCCAACACGTGAAGAATATGGATCTACAGACAAAGGGCGTGCATCTAAAGGAGCAGCATATGGTATGTTGGCTAAAGTATACCTTACACTTGGGCAATACCAAAACTGTATTGATATGTGTAACGAAGTGACCAAATTGGGATATACTCTCAACCCCGATTATAGTGATTGTTTTGGTGGTGAAGCGAAGAATAAAAACACTGCCGAATCGTTGTTCGAAGTTCAGTATTACGGAAAAACAAAAGCTGATTTTTGGAGCGATGAAAATCAGGCTTGTTGGCTAAGTACCTATATGGGACCACGTAACCAGAGTTTTGTGGGTGGAGGTTATGGATGGAATCAACCCACTCAGGAGTTTGTAGACCAATATGAGCCCGGCGATTTACGAAAAGATAAAACTATTCTTTACGAGGGTTGTCCTGCTTTTAATGGAAAAAAATACCTTTCTACTATGTCTATGACAGGTTACAATGTGCGTAAATTCTTAGTACCACTTTCTATCTCGCCCGATTATAATACCAATGAAGCTAGCATTGTAGTACTGCGTTATGCTGATGTATTGCTGATGAAGGCTGAGGCTTTAAACGAATTGGGTAGCACAGCTGACGCTATAGAACCTCTTTACCTGGTACGTAAACGTGCCGGATTGGCTAATAAGTCTGATATACAAGGCTCATCGCAAGACCAGATGCGTGAAAAAATTATAAAAGAACGCCGTATTGAATTGGCTTTCGAAGGTCATCGTTGGTTCGATATAATTCGTATAAACAATGGTCAGTACGCATTAGATTTTCTACATTCTATAGGTAAAATAAATGCTTCCCGTAAACATTTACTGCTACCTATTCCGCAAAAAGACAGGGATGCAAATCCTAATCTGACACAAAATCCGGGTTATTAACTTTAAAACCGATATTTACAATGAAAAATATAAATAAAATACTAATCGCTCTTTTTGTTATGCTGCCGTTCGCTTTTATTTCGTGCGACGATGATATAATGGAAACAAACAAAGGGAATACGCCTTTAGAACTAATGGTAAATGCAACCGATGTAACTTTGGATATTCTAGATCCGAGTGCTAATGTGTTGAGTTATACATGGACTACCGGCATCAATCATGGTACAAATACAGCTATAAGTTACCAGTTTCAACTTGCACTGAACGAAACCGATTTTCAGGATGGAATTACCTATGAATTGGGAAAAGGTTCTTCTGCAACCTCAATGGTTTATACGAATGAGTCGTTGAATGCAACTTTGCTCGATTCTTTAGGAGTAGAACCTAATACTGAAGTGTATATTAAAGCCCGGGTAATAGCAACAGTTTTGTCCGAAGGCATAGAGCCTCAGATAACAGAGCCTATAATGGTAAAGATAAAAACATACAAGCCTATAAGCAAAAATATATACATCTTAGGTAGTGCTGCGCCAAATGGCTGGAATGCCGACGAAGCAACTCAGATGAATGTAGTTAGCGGTACAGTAGGTGGTTTTACTTGGCAAGGACGTTTAAATGCCGGTGAAATGAAGTTTATAACCACATTGGGAGATTTCCTTCCTTCCTACAATAAGGGAGATGCCGAATACAAGTTGGTTTATCGCGATTCAGACGATCAGCCTGATAATAAGTTTGTAATTCCTGCTTCGGGTATGTATAAAATTACATTGAATATTCTCACTTTGGCTATCAATATAGAAGTGATGGAAGCTCCCGAATATGGAACACTTTGGTTCGTAGGAGGATCTACAGGTTGGAATTTTAAAGAGATGAGAAACGATATGCTTGATCCATATATATTCCATTTCAATGCAGAATTGTTGTCTCCCGATGGAAATGCTGTTGAAGACTTCAAAATTGCTACAGTAGCCGATTTCGAACCAACAACAGTATATTTCCGTCCTGAAGTAAATAATCAAGGAGTAGGCACAGATCTTACTGTAGTAAAATGGTCAGAAAACGAAAATGATGATGATTATAAATGGAGCATTGCCCCAGGCACATATAAAATAAAGTTGAATATCCGTACCATGAAAATAAATATTGTGAAGTATGAACTTTACCCTGTTATTTATCTAGTAGGAGAAGCAACTCCAAACGGTTGGGATATTGGTAGTGCAACACCTATGAGTGCAGTGAGTGGAAACCCTCATAAATTTACATGGACTGGCAATTTAAGCACAGGAGACATGAAATTCTCGTGCGATCGTCAAGATGATTGGGGTGGAGGATTCTTTCTAGCATCAAGAGCCGAGGCTGCTCCAAGTGGAAGTGAAGAGCAAATGTTATACAGTCCGAAAGGATCTGAGCCTGATAATAAATGGAGAATACCCGAAGCTGGTACTTATACCATTGAATTAGACCAGTTGCAAGACATTATGAAATTTACAAAACACTAAAATGCATATATAGCAATAGTGTAAAACATTAAAAATAAACGTATGAAAAATTATATATATATAGTAATCATTTTTGCCGGTTCTTTGTTTTCGGCATGTAATGACGATTATTACGATACCTCAAATAATCCGCTTTCTTATGGTGAGTCGTATATAGATATTCAATTCTCTACCGATAAGGCGTTGTATAGTCCGGGAGAAGCCGTTCACTTTTCATTAAGCAATGTGCCCGATGGTGCCAAATTGCGTTATACGCATCTTGGAAAAACAATCAGCGAGGAATCTTTAACCTCGAAAACATGGACATGGACTCCCCCAAATGAAGATTTTAAAGGATATATGGCTGTTGTGTATACTGTAGAGAATGGTGTTGAAAAAATACATAATAATATAGCAGTTGACGTTTCATCCGATTGGGCTAAATTTCCCCGGTATGGGTTTGTATCCGATTACGAAAAAATGAAAGATGTTTTTATTAAACATAACGTTGAAATACTGAATCGTTACCATATCAACGGATTACAATTTTACGATTGGTTGTACGACCATCAACGCCCTTTTGCCGGCACAGTAGAACGTCCGGCAGATTCGTGGCCCGACATTTTTTATCGTACCAATTATCTTTCTACCATTAAGTCGTACATAGCTGAAGCGAAAAAACGCGATATGAAAACAATGTTTTATAACCTTTGTTATGGTGCAACCAAAGATGCGGCAGCTGATGGTGTAAGCGAAGAATGGTATATTTTTAAAGATAGAGATCATGCCGAAAAAGATTACCACGACCTTTCGGGTGGACGCAGCCACATCTGGATTACTGATCCGGGTAACAAGCAATGGCAAGATTATCTTATCGCCCGCAATAAAGATGTGTATCAAGTGTTCGATTTTGATGGATATCATATCGATCAACTAGGTTGGCGTGGCGATCGTTACGATTATCAGGGAAACAGCATCGATATGCCGAAAACGTATAACTCATTCATTAAAGCAATGAAAGCCGCTGAGCCTAATAAGCGATTATTATTCAATGCTGTTGGTGGTTACGGGCAAGAGAGTATAGCAAATGCTCCAGTCGACTTCTTATATGTAGAGGTTTGGGGAGCACGTGATGGAGATAATCCTGAAATGAGCTATGCCGATATGATTTCGTTGATGCGTGATAATGTTTCGGAAAGCAATCCTGAGAAAAATATTGTACTTGCTGCCTATATGAACTACAATGTAAATAGCGTAGGTTTTGTAAATAAGCCCGGTGTATTATTGGTTAATTCTGCAATTTTTGCATGGGGTGGCTCTCACTTGGAACTGGGCGAACATTATTTGATAAACGAATATTTCCCGAGTAACAATTTGCAAATGCGTGCCGATTTGGGAAAAGCATTGATAAATTATTACGATTTTATGGTTGCCTATCAGAACTTGCTTCGGGATGGAGGTGATTTCCAAACGGCTTTTGTCGATTTTGAAAATCCTACAATTATAACTAATAATTGGTCTCCGGCTATTGGAGAAGTTTCGGTTGTTGGTAAAAAAGTAAACGGGAAAGATATTTTTCATCTGATAAATTTTAAAGGTGCGAATTCGATGGTGTGGAGAGACCCTAAAGGTACACAAACCGAGCCAGAATTGATTGAATCGCCAGTTGTAGATATTACCGTTTCGGGCATACCATCGAAAATTTGGTTTGCTTCGCCCGATGTGGATGGTGGAGTTGCAAAGGAACTTTCGTTTACACAAAGCGGAAATAAGGTTAAACTAACACTTCCTTCTCTCAAATACTGGGATATGGTTGTTGTAGAATATTAAGATTGATTTTAATGAAAAATAAATTAAAAACGTCAATATTAGCACTTTTTATTGCTATTTCTATACATGCACAAGTTAAAGCGCCTTTATATTGGAGCGTATACGAATATTGCTACGAAGCCAGTGGAAACCAAATGAATGGGGGGGCAATACCCGAAGATGTGTGGCAAAAAAATATAGACTGGGTAGCGGAAACTCTGAAGCCATACGGATACAACATCATTTGTATTGATGGATGGGGAGATGACAATGCTTTTAATGAAAACGGATACCGTACCAAACATGCTACCGGACAAGGAGAGTCCGGTAGTGTAAATTGGCGGCACGATTATGTATGGTGGTCTAAGTACATTCAATCGAAAGGGATGACATTGGGTATTTACAATAATCCGCTATGGATTAATAAAAAAGCATCGGATTGCAGAATAAAAGGACGTGAAGATTTAACTGTCGGTAGTTTAATAAATCATGAAGAAAATTCGATGTGGTTTACTTGGGTGCAGGTTGACCGCCCTGGTGCGGAGGAATATGTAAAAAACTATATTCAGTACTATGCCGATATGGGCGTAAAATACTTAAGAGTCGATTTTCTTTCGTGGTTCGAAGACGGGAAAGATAAAGTGTCCGGACTAAGTACAACGATAGACCGCCCGACAGCCTATTATCAAACAGCATTGCGCTGGATGAAGGAGGCTTGCGATAAAAATGACATGACATTGAGCTTGGTAATGCCTCATTTGTATAACGATGCAGCAAGCGAAATTCTGGCTACACCTAATTCTTTGATTCGTATAAATGAAGATGTTTGCGACGGGGGCTGGCATAGGCTTAGCGAAATTGGAAGAGGAAAAGCTCATGACATATGGTCGAAATACCACAATATGTTCGACGGGTTTGTGTACTGGTCGAAGATTTCCGACAAAATGATTTTGGATGGAGATTTTACCCGTTTGAATACATTTGCAAACGATAACGAAAAGCAGACGGCAATTTCACTTCAATTAATGGCAGGAGGTCCTATCGCCGTTGCCGACCAATATAATACAATAGGCAATAATCTGAAATTCTATATAAATGAGGAAATGCTGGAACTTAACAAGTCGGGATTTGTTGGGAAACCCTTATCGGATAACCCTAAGGGTGTAAAAAGCCAAATCTGGAAAGGACAGCTCCCATGTGGTAATTGGATTATCGGATTATTTAACAGAGAAGATGAAGCACAATTACGTTCATTTGATTTCGAAACGGAACTAGGAATTAAAAAAGGAATTGTGCGTGATCTTTGGAAACACGAGAATATTGGTATAAAAAGTTCTTTATCGGAAGACATCGAACCTCACGGATGCAAAATATATAAGATAAGCAATACAACTTCTGCCCTTATGGATAAAACCGATTCAACGGGTGATATTCAATTTATTCCGTTATCGAATAAGCAACTTCAGATAAAAGGTGTCAATGTAGGCATATTGAATATTTTTAATTTACATGGAAGGTTGCTTGTGAAAGAAAATATATGCTCCAACCCACAGCTTTTTGATCTGTGTATGATGAATAACGGAGTCTACATTGCTGATTTAATTTATGGGCAAAATAAAATAGTAGAGAAAATATGTATAAAATAAGAATTATGAAATTCAAAATTGTATTTATTGTTTGTGTGTTATTTAGTCAACTCATAAACGCCCAGGAATTAGTATCTCCAAATGGGAACTTAAAGATGGTTTTTTCAGTTCAAAATGGAGGAGTTCCTGTTTATGAGCTGAGTTACAAAGGAAAAATGGTTATAAAACCAAGCAAACTAGGTTTCGAATTACGAGGGCAACAAGAAACGGTTGAATTCGGTTCGGAAATGGATATGAAAAATCAGGTGAAAGATCCCAAAAGTTCGTTGTACGACAATTTTTCGGTTGCTAAAACCCAAACTTCTACTTTCGACGAAACATGGCAAACCGTTTGGGGCGAAGAAAAAGAAATTCGCAACCATTATAACGAATTGGCCGTTACATTGGCACAAAGCGGTACAAAGCGTCAAATGCTGATTCGTTTTCGTCTATTTAATGACGGATTGGGCTTCCGTTACGAATTTCCCGAACAAGATAGAGATCTGGTATATTTCGTAATAAAAGAAGAGCGGACACAATTTGCAATGACCGGCAACCATACTGCATGGTGGATACCGGGAGATTATGATACACAGGAGTATGATTATACTAAATCGCGTTTATCGGAAATAAGGCAATTGCAATCGGATGCCATTACCGATAATTTATCGCAGACATCTTTTTCTCCCACAGGGGTGCAAACCAGCCTTCAGATGAAAACCGATGAGGACATTTATATTAATTTGCATGAAGCAGCGTTGATTAATTATGCCTGCATGCATTTGAACTTGGATGATAAGAATATGATTTTCGAATCATGGCTTACCCCCGACGCAATGGGTGCTAAAGGGTATATGCAGGTTCCCTGTACCTCTCCCTGGCGTACAATTATTGTAAGCGATGATGCTCGGAATATTTTAGCTTCGCGAATTACTCTAAATCTGAATGAACCCTGTAAGATAGAAGACACAAGCTGGATAAAACCTACAAAATATGTGGGTGTATGGTGGGAAATGATTTCCGGTAAAAATGATTGGTCGTATACCTGGGATTTTCCGGCAATACAATTAGGCATAACCGATTATACAAAGGCAAAACCTCATGGCAAACATGGTGCAACCACCGCTAATGTGAAAAGATATATCGATTTTGCAGCGGCGCATGGGCTTGACGGAGTTCTAGTGGAAGGTTGGAATATTGGATGGGAAGACTGGTTTGGAAATTCAAAAGACTATGTATTCGATTTTGTAACCCCATATCCCGATTTTAATCTGAATGAAATAAGAGATTATGCCAAAAACAAAGATGTGAAAATGATAATGCATCATGAAACATCGGCATCGGTACGAAATTATGAACGGCACATAGATGCAGCTTATCAGTTTATGGTAGATAATGGTTATCCGGCGGTAAAAAGCGGTTATGTCGGAGACATTATTCCTCGGGGAGAAAATCATTACAGTCAATGGTTGGTAAACCATTACCAATATGCGATAGAAAAAGCCGCTGAATATAAAATAATGGTAAATGCGCATGAGGCAGTGCGCCCAACAGGTATATGTCGCACATGGCCAAACCTTATAAGTAACGAGTCTGCCCGTGGTAGTGAGTACCAGGCTTTTGGCGGCAGTAAGCCCAACCATACAACGGTTCTTCCGTTTACTCGTTTAATAGGTGGTCCGATGGACTATACACCCGGATTATTCGAAAATAACATAAGCAAGTATAACCCCAACAACAGTTCGTGGGTAAACACCACATTGGTCAATCAATTGTCGTTGTATGTAACCATGTCTAGCCCGCTACAAATGGCAGCAGACTTGCCGGAGACTTACGAACGGTTTATGGATGCCTTTCAATTCATTAAAGATGTGGCATTGGACTGGGATAAGTCGGTATATATTGAAGCAGAACCGGGAGAATATGTAACGGTTGCCCGCAAAGCCAAGGGTGTAAACAATTGGTTTGTCGGAAGTACTAATGGTGAAGTAGGGCGTAATGTAAATATCAGTTTCGATTTCTTGGAAAAAGGAAAAAACTATATTGCGACTATTTATGCCGATAATAAGGATGCGCACTATAAAACAAATCCTCAGGCTTACAATATACGGAAAGTAGTAGTTACAAATAAATCGAAACTAACGCAATATACTGCACCCGGTGGTGGTATGGCAATCAGCCTTATGGAAGCCGATAATACACAAATTAAAGGTTTGAAAAAATTGTAATTATAGAACTTGGAAATAAAGACAAAAATCAGTTAATATCAAATAATTAATCGGTTTTATATTTTTCAATGGGAGTTCTGGGCGATGGAGGTGGGATGTCTGTTTTTGTTGTATTTTCAGTGATGGGATTCTACCCTGTAAACTCTGGAGATACTGTCTATACTATAAACGGAAAAGGACTAAATAAGCCTTTTATTCCACATGATGATATTAAAAATGGAAGAAAACTAATCTTTACTATGGGAAATAAAGCGAATAAAAATTGGGGGAAATATTAGAATAGTTTATTTTATTGATAATGACCAAAAGAGAAATAATAATGGCTGCTTCAAAGAAGAGTGGCATTCCACAAGTAGTTATTCAGCAATGTATAGCCCCTGTCTTCGAAAGTATTCTGGATGCCTTGTCAGAGGAGAAAAAAGTAACAATTCGGAGTTTCGGTACATTCTATGTAAAAGAAACAAAAGAAAGGATAGGACGAAATCCTCAAACAGGAGAAGATATAATTGTTGAGCCAAAGAAAGTTATTAAGTTTAGAGCAACAGCTCAGACAGAAAAACAAAATAGGTAGGTTGTTTTTAGGTTTCTCCCAGGTTATGATTTGTACTGATCTGGGGGTTTTTATTGTTATTTATTCACAGTTCTAATCCTAAGTATTATTCCAATGGCATATAAAAAGAGTGTAATAAAAGAACCTAAGAATGTACTTGTATTTGATAATACGCGTACACTTATTGCCATCATTCGTTCTCTTCGTAGTGCTGCATTATTTATCCAAGGAAATCAACAAGCAATCTCGTTTTGCTGTACAGGGAAACATATAAAATCTGGAGGTTATTATTTTCGTCATAAACATTCAGATGTTGAAATTAAAGTTGACGATTTAAACAGGCTCAAATTGGAGGATTATGATAAGGCTTGTGGAATAACAAGAACATATCACACAAAAAGAGATTTGGATAGTGAATGGTCTAAACGATTATCTGGCAAAAGCTCTTTCAATGATGATTGATCATAAGATTATAAAATGAATGTAATAG
>NZ_QVMP01000034.1 GCF_010501095.1 Dysgonomonas sp. 520
TGGTTTTGACGATTTAGTCATGATTATTGCTTGCGGTCTGCATAATTTTAGAATTGCAAATTCATTGATTTTTAATCATATATAGTTTTATTGAATATAATGTCTAATGAAGAAGATAAATTATGAAAATAACAATATTAATTTTATTCAATCTATTATTTTGTTTTTTGCTTCTAGCCAAGAAAAAAAAGAACGGGAGAAAGTGAAGGATTCCGAATAATTATATTGCTCCGGTGCAGGTCACGAACGACATAATCCTGAGCATACCAGTGTGTGTGCAGAGCAGTATAATTATTAAACTAAAAATATAAGAACAGAATGAAACGATTTACAATATTATTAATTTTATTAGTTTATGCAAATTACATTATTTCTCAAAATTTGCCATACAATGTTGTAAATAGAATAAGATCTCAATTTGAATCTCGGTGGGAATATTTTCGTATGTTAAAAGACCCCACTATACCCAATGAGGTAAAATATAAATCTAATGGAGGTTGGATGGTTCCCAATTTATTACCTGATGTGTTTGTCCACAATTATATACCTATTATAAAAATTACACCTCTTCCATATGGTTCTTATGGAAACACAACAGTTAGCTTCAATGGTGATTTCTATATTATAGAAAAGGGGGATGGCTTAACCGGCAGAAATACCCGTCCTTGGGATAAGACATTGACAGACACAATGCATGTGGATGTCAACAATAGTCTTTTTCCTTATGACAATCTGTTTTTAGTCTATTACTCTTCACGAGAAGATAAATGTTATTTTCTTGCAGGTAATGTAATGTGGGCAGACTATCGAGAATTTAAGATTAGTAAATATGTCGATTTCTATGGATACCTTCGAGGTGTACAGTTTGGTGTACGCAATGTTTTTATATTTGACCCCAAATTTTCATCTGCCATCAGAGAGGCCAGACCCGAATATCCCGATTATGAATACACAAAAGCAAATGAATCTTTGCTCAAATTCGGACCTTTACTTATCGGAGCCCCCAAAGGTAGGGAAGATGAACTGATTGAGTTTATATATTACAGCGATTTTCCCGAAAAGACAGGGGATGAACAAGGCGTATTTTATGAGATGCGTTATATCGTGCCAACTAATATAGAATCAATCACAGAGCGTAGGATGGAGAAGCGCAAAATGTCGGAAGAGGAAACGGCAAGGGTATTTGCACCAGATAGTCCTCTACGGTTCTATATAGATATGATTCATCCAAGAGACTTTGTTAAGGAAAAATATCGCCGATTGGAAGAAGAAAAAAAAGAACGGGAGAAAGTGGAAAAGAATGAGTAAGAAAACAAAAAGCAATCTTTAAAGTAAAATGCTTTTTCTGCTTCCACTATTGATATGGCTGTTGACGGTAATGTTCCATCTAAATTGAACAACGAATCTAATGAGATATATCTCTATCCGAAATGTATAAATCGTATAGAACGAATGAATTAGACCGTCCGTACACAATTGAAACCGTTGAATAGAAAGGCAATCCATTAAAGGCATTGCAGTAAACAAACTTTATAAACAAATGAAAAAACTACTATACATATTAGCTATACTACTATTCTGTTCCTGTCATCAGGAGCAGACAATACCTGTGGAGATAGACGTCGCCTTACACATGAGCGACAACTATACCTCTCCCCTTTCTGTCGCCATAGAGAATAAAACAAGAAGTGCAAGCAATTTCCTTTGGACATTCGACGGAGGAGAACCCGCCACATCTACCAAGAGAGAGCCGGGTACAGTCGTTTTTACCACTCCCGGCGAACACACCATCACTCTGGAAGCATGGAACGATGGCGATCGCACTTCCAAAACATACACCGTGAGAGTCGATAATGTTGTCTCAGCAGCTTTCACGGCTACCGAAGAAGTAAATAATTATGCTCCGGCAAGGTTCGTTATTGAAAATCAGTCAACAGGAGCGACCTCCTACCTATGGACTTTTGAAGGAGCTGAACCTGCTACTTTTGAAGGCGAACACCCTCCGGTCGTAACATATAAAGATCCGGGAACATACACCCTCCGGCTGGTTGCCGGCAATGGAAGTGCCATCTTCACAGCAGAACAGACGATTGAAGTAAGAGAGGCTTTGTATGCCGATTTCGCAATCGTTCCTTCACCGGAAGACGAGGACGATATGGAAGCACCTCTCAGGGCAACTTTCGAGACAGAACTTATTGGCGTGGAATCATTGCGATGGGAGTGTGTGGGTGCAACAATTTCCAACCCAACCTCTGCCGATGCAGAGATATTATTCCCCTCAGCAGGAGATTACAGCGTTAAGTTGACAGTAACCAACAATAAACAGACAAAAACGGTAGAACGGAATATAACAATATCGGAAAATACAAACCTGCGGACACATGCGAATATCAGGTTGGGTATCAATACCGCTCAGGACATAGCTGTTTTCTATTCCACCAAACTGCGTAGGGCAATCAGTAATGCAGAGCTGGACAAGTACGGTTCTATGGTTGATATCGCTTTCTTCGGGTTGAACGCTCAGTTCTCATATAACAGGTTTGTCTCACCAGTTGCTTTGGCAGATACACCATTGAAAGGTATTGAAAATGCACAGAAAACCAAGTTTATCAATCGGACAGAGCTTGGCAGTATCTTCCTATCCGTCGATGATTTCAATCGGATGACTACCGATGCCTTACTCAAAAATATACCAATAAAAGAAGCGATTTACGGAGATGAAGCCTTTGATAATGTAGTGCTTCCGCGTGTGGCGTTATTTGAGACAGAGGATAAACGAAAAGGCGCTATACTGATCAAGGATATGGTTAGTGATGGTCGAAACTCATATATAACGATAGACATTAAGATTCAAAAGAATGATTAGAAAAACTCTACCGGCACTTTTCTTGCTGATCTGCACAATAAGTATAAATGCACAAAGCTTCAATGTTGAAGACATTAAAAATATGTTTGGAAAAGGGAAGCCTCTGAAACTGACAGGTGGTTTTTCGGCTAATTCCGTCGTAAATGCAGGCAATGGAGCTTCGGGGCGTGACCCTTTCACCTATTATCTGAATGGAAATATCAACCTTAACCTGTACGGACAAATAAACTTGCCTTTCTCGTTCAACCTTACCAATTCGGGCACATCCTACAAACTGCCATCCAGTCCCAACCGATTGAGTATCCATCCTTCTTACAAATGGATTACAGGGCATATTGGAGATGTGTCTATGGTTTTCTCACCTTATACCCTCAACGGGCACATGTTTACGGGGGTGGGTGTAGAACTTGCTCCGGATGGTTGGGAGTTTGCCGCCATGTACGGACGTTTGCAGAAGGCGGTGGAATACGACGAAGCCCAACCGGCTTTTCTTCCTACCTATAAGCGTATGGCATACGGAGTGAAAGCCGCAAAAATCAGTGAGAATTATCAGATATCGGTAAATATGCTCAGTGCCAAAGACAAGGCTTCATCCTTGACATTTGCCCCCGATAGTTTGGGAGTTACACCAATGGAAAATTTGGCCGGAAGTGTCTCTATCCTGTATAAGCCTGTTAAGTTTATTGAAATAAGCGGAGAATATGGTTTAAGCCTCTTGACAACAGACATACGCTCGCTTGATGAAAATCGCAGCGGAGTGTTAGGCCTGTGGTCGGGCAGCAATATGTCGTCGGTTTACTATCAGGCTTTCAAGGCACAACTGAATTATGTGGGGGAAACCAATCGTTTCGGTATAGGTTATGAACGTATCGACCCCGGCTACCGAACACTGGGAGCCTATTATTTCACAAATGATCTGGAAAACATCACGGTGAATGCTTACCAATCTTTTTGGAAAAATAAAATGAGTGTAAGTTTAAGTCTCGGTTATGAACACGACGATCTGGATAAGAACAAGGCGAACGCATCTTCAAGAGTAGTAGGTTCGGCCAATATAACAGCTTCTCTTAGCGAACGTGTAAACGCAAACCTTAGTTATACCAACTTTCAGACCTATACTAATGTGCGTTCCAATTTTGAATTGATTAATCAGGAGAACAGCCTTGATAGATTAGACACTCTAAATTTTGTCCAATTGAGCCAGTCAACCAACCTAAACCTGAATATTGTCACCCGAAAGAGTGAAGTCCAGCTTCATAATCTGAATATTAATCTCTCTTATCAGGATGCGGCTAATAAACAGGGTGGAGTTTACCATACAGGTAGTGTGACCGAGATGATAAATGCCGCAGGTTCCTATTCGTGGACATTCCTCAAATCGGGACTGACCCTAAACGGTGCATTGAATCTGAACAATAGCAAGATACTCAACGGAAACACGCTTACATGGGGCCCTACACTGGGTGTATCGAGCCGTCTGTTCAAGAAGAAAGTAAATCTTTCGGGATCACTGTCATACAACACAGGTAGTTTGGAGGGAGAAAAGCAAAACGAGGTGTTTATGGCACGGCTCAACAGCAGTTATTCTCCCATACAAAGGCATAATATAACTCTGGCCTATAATTTTCAGTGGCGTTCGGTAAAGAACAGGCCTACGACGAATACCTCGTTGGTAACCGTGGGATATGCGATGAGTTTTTAAGAGGTAGATAGCTTGAGATGTATACTGATAGCGATACATCCTCCGGATATCAAGGAATGGTTCAAATCGATTCGCCTTTTCTCTAGCCTATGAAATTTATTCTTTAACTTCTGCAACAAGGGTATTTTTAATTTCGATATTGAAGATTTAAACAGCCTCTAAGTAGATGAAACTGAAATCAGAATCACTTACCGGTAAAGCTGCCATGTTCAGTTGAACAATGTTTTTTCGGAGAATTCATTGTTTGAATATTAACGATTGTATGTTAGTATTATTTAAAATCAAAAAAAAAAATTACATTTGTACTTCGGATAAAATTGGAGAATCTTGACTCTCTTTATTAAGAAGTCAATTAATTTAAAATGTAATATTCATCATTGTAGTTTCATAAACTTTAACAACTATGAGAAATAAGCTTTTCATTTCATGTCTATTGGTTCTTTTTACTTTAGGGTGTAGCAATAATATACAAAAAGATTTTGACCAAGCACTTGAGATTGCCGTTAGAAATGACGATGTGAAAGATGCTCAATGGAAGAACTTGTTGGAAAAATTAGATATTGCTCAAAAGAATGGAACAGTTCTTGTTCAAAAAGTAAAAACTAAAGAAGACCTTATCAACTACATTTGGGATAATTATCCTAATATAAATGGAAGTACAGTAGATCTGATCCGGAAAGTTGTAAAAATAGATACGATTAATATATATCTTGAAAATTCGAGCAGCATGGCGGGATATTTTCCTGTTGGAGGAAATTTGAAATTCACTGCACCAATAATAGATATGTATAATTTAGGAACAGAAAAAACGGCTATCCAAACTTACTACATAGGCAATGGGTTGACCCAAGTAGATCCTATCCGTTTTCGAAAAGATTTATCAGACGGAAGAGTTTCTGTAGGAAAAAGTTCCCCTTTGGCCGATATTTTCGAGAAAATAATAGAAGATTTGGGTAAAGATCAGGTTTCGTTCCTCATCACTGATGCTATAATGAGCGGAACAAATGAAGAGGTTGCCCGCAACAAAGAGTATAACTACATTCATCGTCCCGAACTGAGACAAACAATAAGAGAAACATTCCAGAAAGCACGCGAAAAAGGGCTTTCGCTTGTTGTTTATCGTTTTCAATCGTCTTTCAATGGGGTATATTACGACTATCGCAATAGTACCGAAAAAAGAAATATAGAAAATCGACCTTTCTTCATTTTTGCATTGGGCAATCCCGAAAACCTGAATTTGATAATGAAAAATGCAAGGATGGAAAAAGAATTTAAGCCTACTCATCAGTTGCTTATAGGTATATATATATCACCTGTAACCTCATTCAAGTTTAAATCCGTCAAAGGAGTCGAATATATTGCCAATCAGCCACAACAGCTAATCAGTTATAAATCAAAACCGACAAAAATGGCAGAGATAGGCTTGCGTGTAGATTTGGCAAATTTGCCCGGCTATATGCAAAATCTTGCTTATTTGAACAAAAATCTGCGCTTATCCACTATTGACCATAGCAGTAAGAAAGCTATAAATTGTAATGAATATATCGATTCAGTGGAGGAGATAAATGCAACTACAGGTGAATATCAAATAAATATCTTGTTGCCAATGGACTATTTGGTGACAATACCCAACTCTCTCACAGTAACTCTTATCAGTGAACCAAACACTTGGTATGAAGAATTATCGCTTGAGAAAGACGATAAAGAAAACTTTGAAGAAAATAAAACCTTTGCATTGAATTATATGATAGAGGGGATGTTGATGGGTTTGGGTGAGACAGAATTGCCGAATGCCATAGACTTTACTGTCAAAATAAAACAATAGCATTCCATTCTTTGCAACATCACTTTCGATTACTTAATAAAACACTAATTATATGGACTTTTTATACTTTCTACTGAAAGATTCGCCTTGGGTAAGCGGTGAGTCGTGGGATATGCCGCACAGTTTGTGGTATGAGAGCAACAACGGTTTTGCATTGGGCATTATTCTTGCCATTGCTATATCATTGGTTGTGTGCTCCGTTTATTACCAATTATTTCCCCGAATATTCAAAAATATACCAATGAGCAGGCTTAATTGGTTGCTGTTCTTGGTTATAAACATTGTCGTAGTACTGTTCTCTTGCTTCTTTGTGGCTAAATCCGGGATCATCGATTATGCAACAGCCAACGGCTATATTGATGAGGCTCCAGCCATGCTAAATGTATTAACCAGTGGAACTCTGGATATGTGGATGTTTGGCATACAAAATGCAATTTACTCCATCGTGTTGTTCTTTGCATTATCTTTTATCTGCCGGTTGAAGTCGCGTGGATTTAATATTCCTTTCTAATTTATCTAACATAATATGGCTAAGATATATACAATATTTATAGGGGGATCGGGTGCTCGGGTTTTGCGTTCGTTGATGATGCTGCTTGCCTCAGGAGTGAAACCCTCGGTATGCGATGAAATAGTGCCGATAATGATAGATTATGACAAAGAGAACGCCGACTTGGTGAGGGCTCTAGATGCACTGGAAACTTACAGGGAAATACACCGGTCGGCATATAAGAACGACCTTGATGAAGATCTTTCAGGATTTTTCTCGACAAAAGTATCATCCGTAGGTGAGGTTGGAGCTTCAAAGGGATCTTTCTTTGTTACTATTCCTGGTGGTGAAAAAACATTTGCCAACAAGATCGGCTTTGAAGATATGGACAACTTGTCGAAAAAATTCCTGACCACAATTTACAGTGATTGGAACGATAAGAGCCGTGAAGACTGGCAAAACGGACAGGTGGACATGAACGAACTGAACCTGAATATAAAGAAAGGTTTTAAAGGAAATCCGAATATCGGAAGCGCTATTTTTAACGAGGTGTTGGACACTGACATTATGCGGAACTATCTGAACAGTGTGAGTGCTAACGATCGTGTTTTTGTAGTGGGTTCTATATTTGGCGGTACAGGAGCTACCGGCATTCCGCAGATTGTGAATCGTTGTCGTGATTTGGGCGGAGCCGTAAAAAAAGTGCCGGTGGGGTTGAATATGATATTGCCATACTTCGACCTGAAAGAAGATAGCAGTAAAGATTCTAACAGTACTATTGATCCCAAAACGTTCTACTCTAAAACGAAAGCGTCGTTGTACTACTACGAGTCGGCTATCAACAAAAAGGTACAGGAAATATACTATATAGGATTGTCGGGTACCGAAAAAATTGAAAATAATGATGGGGGAGAAGGACAAAAAAATGAGGCTCATGTGGTTGACTTGTTATCGGCAATGAGTATTATAGAGTTTGGTTCACGCCCCGAAATATCTATGGATAATGATTCTCCCGACTGTTATATATATAATTCACAGGAAGATTCTAACTATACATTGAATGTCTTTGCCGGTGATGAGATTCAAATGCTGAAACGCTACCTATACCCGTTTAAAGGATTTGGATACTTTTGGAATCATTACCGTTCTAATATTTTGTCTAATTCGAAGGGTAAATCGGCAGACGATTCTTCCGGTTTGTTTGGTAGTGCAAAAGTATATTATAAGTATTGTTTCAAAGACGACCTTAACGATTCGTTCCGGGCATTCAAGAGTAATTTAGAAAATTTCTTGTTTATGAAGAATCTGGAAGAATTTGATTTCTCTTACGAGTCGTGGTTGAGAGAACTAAGTGCGATGGGATTTTCTCCATTCTATTTGGATGATAAACACGATTATACCTCAATGGTAAAAACAGGAAGTAACTCTATCACCGGTAACACCAAAGATAATTTGATTGCCCGATACGACAAGAATGCGGAAGAACGAATGAAAAAAGACAAGGAAAAAAAGGCATCCAAACAATCGGTATTTATCAATATTGTATCTGACGCATGTCTTGAACTAGCAAGTAAAAAATAAAAGAAGGACAAAGAATATGGGTAAATTCGTTATACATGAAGCAAATGCAGCAGGCGAGGTCGCTGGATTTGGTTGGGTAAATAACAATGCTACGTACAATTCGCCGGAAGTGATAAAGGATATCCCGGACAATAGCATCAGCAATAAAGGAAAGATAGGGACTTCTATACCAACACCTTTGGCTCGTATTGAGTTGTTCAATACGGCATACGATTTGCTTACTTCCAACAAAAAAATTGATATTAGTTACAAAAAAATAGTTTCGGAGAGTTTAGACCTTCTGCAATTTTTGTTCGAAAAAGGAGGTACCGGTGATATTAAAGTCGAATCGTGGGGAATCAGAGAAAAAATAAGGGAACTTGCCGATTCTAAGATCGAGGGCCATCGCATTTTGGCAGATGCACTTACTACGGCATTCGATATCCGGGGCGACAAAGAGGGTAACGATTATGGGCGTTTGGGGCGCATGTTCATATTCTCTTATAAAGGTATTACTTTGGGAGGGTATTCGCCTAAAACAATGACTTATACATCTCCCAATCTTTGGAATCACATCAAAAGTAGTGACTTCAGAGATGACTTTGTGAGTGAAGATGGACGGATGCTTTTTAATGCCGAAGAAGAAGTGCCTTTTCTGGTAAAAGAACGTAACGATATTTTTCGCAAATATCTTTTGTCGTTGGTTGGTTCGCTTGAAGATAATAGTTTCAGACGCTATATACTAGCAGTTACGGGAGAAAACAGAAATGCCGATATGGCTCGTAATCTCAACTCTATATTTATGCCGGTGGCAGGCACTGATGGTAAATTGTTTTTCAACAATTCGCCGGTCGATACCAGCAAAAGCGGCTTGAAGATGAAGGTAAACCCAGAAGTAAATTTTTATAAAAATTTGCCCGGTTATGAAGCCTTTTTGATGGAAGCTGATGATAGTGATGGAAAGAAAGATGTGCATCCTTCCGCTCCATTAGTTTTGTGCCAGAATGAAGGAACAGAATATATTTACCTGAAAGATAAGTGGAGTCATCTTACAGCTGTAGACCCATCTCGTCATTTGGGCATAGCGCAACGTAAACTGCCGATAAACGGCAAGCAAACACGATCAGAAAATGTATATCCGTTTGTTTATATCAACGACTTTCTTGAAGAAGCCATTGTCAATCTAGACTATGACATAAACGATAAAAAGTTCGCTACTTGCACTAAAGAATATGTGCAAACCAAAAAAGATTGTGCCCGCTATCTGTTGCCTGTTCGCAAAGAATATTTCTTGTTTTTTACGATGGAAGATCTGAAAAAACAGATGGTGGTGGAAGAATTGTATAAAAACGAAGAAATAAAGGTAACACTCAATATACCAATCAACGGAAATGCAGGCAAAGATTGCTTTATTCCGTTTGTTCGCACATACAAGAAAGATAGTGAATATCCGGTTATTAAGTATCAAACAGATAGCCGTTCAATGATGGATCTTTCCATTTTTCCGTCTTATCGTGTGGTTGAAGATGAGAACAAAACAATATGGGACGAGCCTAAAAATCAGTATGAAGTGCAGTTTACTGAATTTACATCAGCCAACTCGCCCCGTGTGCAGAACCTTTCGTTCTATCCGTTCAAATCAATAGCACAAGATAAGCCTATCGATGTTTCTCCAAAGGAGAGAACAAATGATGCAGCCCGGTCGCTCTATTACGATTTGAATAATATAGGACTGGAAATCAATCAAGAGTTGGAGAAGAAATCTTATAGTTTCGATCTGATAGAACTTACTTTCGACAACACAGGCTACAAAACTTTGATTATTCCTAATTGGGGTAAAGATATAGAATTAGGGTCAAGTAATAAGGACTTTATATTTGGAGTTGACTTCGGAACATCCAATACGCATATCGCCTATTCATCAAAGGGAGGTGCGGATCCGCAGCCATTGGTTATAGAAGATCAAATGATGACTTTGCCGCAGAATATAGAGCACGTTTCCGAGCTGACCATAAATCGCTTCTCACGAGAGTTTGTACCTGAAAAGGTAGAATATCCGGTGAAAACGGCATCTCTAGAAGGCAAGAGTTACAATGCGGGCGATCATCTGTTTTCAGGTATCAATATCGGGTATATGATTGAGGATGAAATGATGGATTATAACGAGCAGGTGTATCATTATCAGACCGATTTGAAATGGGCATATCAACAAAAGGCAGGAGATTTGAAGGCTAAAAGCCGTGTGGAAGCGTATTGTATGCAGACAATCTGGATGATACGTAACAAACTGTTAATGAATGAAACAGTGCAATGCCGCTTGCTCTACTTCACTCCATCATGTATGGTTGATAATCAGAAGATATTATTCCATAATGCATGGAAGACGGCCGTAGATACACTCTTGAGAGGGTTTAGCCGCAATACGATAGAGATGAATGATATTGATGAGGCTGTAGCCCCATATTATGCATTAGTTACCGGAAATTCTGCCGATGTTACTGAAACCGACAATATACTGAATATTGATATAGGTGGCGGTACTACCGATATTTTCTACTTTAAATGTCGGGGAAGTATTGACAATCTGGGGTATATTTCATCAATAATGTTTGCAGGAAATGATATTTGGGGTAATGGAGCAAGGAACAGCAATGGGGTAAGCAATGGCATTGTAAAGCATGCGCTTAATTTGTTGGGACAAAATCCACCGGCAGGCTTCGAAGATTTGATTAAGAACTGTGTCAAAAATTCGTCGGACGATGCTTCCAGCATACTTTTCAAATATGATAAACGCTTGGGATATACCAATATATTAGCTCATAATAATAGTATATGTAATATCCTTCTGGTACATTATGCATCTATCATATATTATGTATGCGACTTGCTGAAGAAATATGAGCTGGATATTCCCGATTGCATCTCATTTACGGGTAAAGGGAGTGAATATATCCGTCTGTTTGCTCAAAGCACCGACAGGATAGAGAAGATCACACGTGCCTTGATGCTTTCGTTTCTTGGCGATAAACATCAGGACAGAATAAGCAATCTGACTATAAAGCGCACCGAAAAGCCAAAAGAATTGACCGCTAATGGCGGAGTCTTGCGTGATCAGATTACAGGTAGTGGAGTGTTCAAAATGTTTGCCGATAATCCGATATTCACAGTTGGTACCGGTAACCAAAAGGAACAGAGCTATAAAAATAAAGACATTGCCGAAAGCGAACTGCGTACTTTGGTTACAAATAATTTCAGTAAATTTATAGATATCTTATATGATAGCCAACACCTGCAAAAAGCACTGTCGGGTTCTGGAGTCACATTCATCGAAGATGGTAAATTTACTAAGGATGAATGGAAACGATGTGGCCAGAGAAGTTACGATCAAGCTCTTAACGGTTATTTGACTGCAAATGGCAGACGGGCGGAAGGTTTTGTAGATTCGTCGATTTTCTTCCTCACCCTGAAGGATACAATATATCAAATGTCGCAATATATATAAAACAAAAAATGATTAAGGCGGAAGCATGATTATCCGGAATTCCGAAATAATCATGTCCGTTTTTTAATCATGCCTTAATTAATTCAGTATATGAAAAATAAATTAGGACTTAGCTTTGCTACACTTTTTTGTTCACTTTGTGTTTTTGCTCAAGGGGCAGAAGGAGGACAATCAAACGAAATCATTAAAGTAGGATCGAATAACACATTTGTTTTTGTAACATTGGCTGTTGTAGGAGCAATACTTTTAGCCGGATTAGCGGTCGTGTATATACTATTGTCTAAAAAATATGATAAACTGCGATATAAATTGTCTCAGTTGGAAAAAGAGGTGGATGACAATGATCTTTCGAGTGATATAAAGAAATTGAAAACACAAATAAAAGTTTTGGAAGAAAAATTAGAAGGATTACATCTTCTGCCACAACCCATATCCCGGCCAAAAGAAGAGAAAAAGGATGAAGAAACCGAGAGGATTATTGAGCAGCCAAAAGAAAAATCGGAAGCCAAAAAAGAAATTTTCTTCGCCAATTATCGCCCTCAGGACAAGTGCTTCAACCTGAGTAGTACAGAAAATGATGGATGGATGATCTGGGAAATTGAGAAACTGTCTTCAACCCAAGCATTATACAAATTGGCAGATGTGCAACCATCGGTGTATGGTGAGCAATGGGCTAAGATAAAAGATATTGTGAAATGTGCTGTTGCTCCATCGGGTACCATTATTGCGGCTCGTACCAAAAAGAGTGGTAAGCTGCTGAACAAAGGTGGCGAATGGGTGATAGATCCTGATAACATAGTGGAAATAGAATTTGTGTGTGAATAATATACATCATGGCTGATTTGTTTGATATAGAAAGTAATCTTGACAGTTACATCGCTCGGTATATTCGAAAAACACTGTTCAAAGACGGGATGGAATTCAATACTCAATTGAGAAAATTTGAACCTGTAAAGCCTGTCCCAACCAATGCTACCCTTAGGCAAATTGAAAACGAATGTTGTAATTTCTTCGGAATCGGAGCCGATGAGCGAACAACCAGAGTATTGGAACTCATCGAAAGGTTTCGCAAGCGGGTGCAGGAAACCACAAATTTCGAACCAGCGCAAGAGCCTAAACAAGGAAGTCTGGCTCCTAAAACAATACCAGTATTTCAGCATGTCTATCTCAAAGAAGGTGATGCCGGAGCCTATATCAGCTTGTTATGTATTGGGGAAGGACAGTTTAGGGTAGTAGATACCAACCGCAGTACATTGAAAGCGGGGGATATACTAGAGGCTATCACCACACCATGGAATGTGAATAGTAATTCGGGTTTTGAGTTCAATGTATATCGCGATGGTGAGAAATTTATCCCTAAGGAGTTGCCTAAGTCTATTCAATCTATTGGGTATCAGATAGATTATAAGTTTAAAACACAGCCTATAAATGGAATATGGTATTATCATGCCCCTGACATATACACCATAGTTGATACTAATATCAACGAGTTAGCAAATATAAAATCCAAGCCCCAATCATTCTCTAAAGCCTATGCGCTCAAGTTTATTGAAAATATAAAAAAGACAATAGATCAGGTTGATGAAATAACCAAGGTTTATAGTCTGCTTGTAGATTATAGCTGTAATCAGTGTAAAGTAAGTTCTTATGTTCTCAATCTCACAATAGAACTATTGGACAAGCAGTATAGACGCACTGCCACTCCTGTATTCTCCAGTTCCGATTGGCAATCAAATATTCCTGTAGAAATACAAGCCGCCATCAAAAAAAAGGAGAATGAGGAAAAACAAGCTTTGGTGGAAACGCTTCAAGCCGAATACTTGAGAAACCTGAAAGAAAAATTGCAACAAGGCAAATTCCTCCTCATATTCAAACGTTCGGGTTATTACAGTGAACAGTCCGAAACAGAGCTTAAAGAAATAAGTGACAAATTGGAAAGTTTGGCCGGTGAAGGTTTTGGAATAAAAAAATGGGCGGAGAGTGAGAAAAATAACTATCTGAAAAAATATTTGGTAAACAAGAAAGATAATATAATAGTAGGAGTAAAAGCTCTTTTCATATCATTTACGCTTATTTTTATGTCTGTGATTGTAATAAACACAGCTAACGGAATTTCAGCTTTCGATGAGAAATGCCGAATGGCAGAAGGCTTGATAGCAGAGAGCTTGTATGACGATGCCAAAGAAGCATATATTGATGCTTACAGTAGTTATTCGCCTCAGATGACATCATTTCTTGTTAAATCGAAATATGAATCGGGGTTGGAGGCTGTGACTTCGGCTATAGAAAACGATATAGAAAATACAATAGTTATTATCAAGGCTAGTCTGGACGCAGATAATGGAAAGTTTAAGGAGTCAACAGAAAAGGAATTGTTTCGCTTATTGGAATTAAATCCGGAGCATCCAGAGCTATTGGAATTGAAAGAAAAATGGATAAAGCAATAATTTTGCCTTTAAATTAAGAATACATGCAAGTGAAATTTATATGCTTTCTCCTCTTGTTGGTGAGTATTGGTGTTAATGCACAGTCTGATGAATATGTTTCAGAGGGGAACAATGCCTATGCTACAGGAAGGTACAGTGTTGCCACAAAAAAATATCGTGCAGCTCTTGTCATCATGGATAAAGAAAATGTGGGCAAAGGAGCAGCAAAACGACTGAATGTTGAAAAAAAAATCTATAAATCGGAAGAGGCAGAGAAACTGTATAATAGGGCTGAGGCTAAATTTAAAATAGGATCAGAAACAGGTTACAAGGAGGCGCAGTCGCTTTTTAAGAAGCTTGTCAGTCAAAATAAGACAGATGTTATTGCTCAGCGGAGAATAAGAGATTGCTCTGATAAATTGGAGGGAATATCAGTACGAAGAGAGAAAGAACAGGAAGCTAGAAAAGCAGAAAACGAAATGTGGGAAAAAGTATTATCCCAAAAAAGCAAAGAGGCATACGAAAATTACCTAGCGCAATATCCGGAAGGTATCTATGTGAAAACAGCAAAACAAGAAGTGGATAGCATAGATGAAGAAGCTTTGTGGCAACGTACCATTAGTGACGATTCCCTTGAGCAATACATCGCATATTTGTCTTCTTCCAAATTGCAAAAATATAAAATGCAGGCTGATCAGATAATATGTCGCAAAAGAGATGACATATATTGGAAAAAGATATCGGAAAGTGGCGATATGAAAGCAGTACAGGAGTATACAACCTCCGTTTCTGAGACGGACTGTAAACAATATATTGGCGAAGGCATATTAATGATACGTCAAGTGAGGTATAAGAAATATTATGATTTGAGTAAGCTTCACTATGAAAAAAAGAACTACAAAAGTGCAATAGCACAATATGATGAAATAAAAAAATATGTACCATTGTTGAAAGATGCGGAGGTAATCTATAAAGACTGTCAGGCAGAAATAAAGTATGACAAGATAAAAAAGTCGAAAAACGAGAAAGATTGGCTTAGCTTTGTAGAACAATATCCGGAAAGTAGACATTATGCCGAGATGGCCGACAAATTGGCGTTGACATATGCTGATCGATTAAATAAATCTTCTACACAATCGGACTATGACAGAATAATGAATTTGGCAACTGACTCTAAAGTGAAAAAGAAGGTTGAAGAAAAGATTGCGAAAAACAAAAAAAAGAAAAAGTAAGTCTCTTTTTGGAGTGCCAATTTGCACTGTATACGCTGTGTTGTGATAAGCTTTCAATTTTGTATCTTAGTTCATTGAAATACAGTCCCCTTTACAATTTCATAAACTCTTCTTGGTTGTGATAAGCTTTCAATTTTGTATCTTAGTTCATTGAAATACAGTACCTTTCAGCTCTGAGGTCTGTAATCTTGAGTTGTGATAAGCTTTCAATTTTGTATCTTAGTTCATTGAAATACAGTATAGATATGGCAACCAAAGCAAAGCAGTTGGTTGTGATAAGCTTTCAATTTTGTATCTTAGTTCATTGAAATACAGTGCGATAAAAGAGGCTACAATACGCATACGGGTTGTGATAAGCTTTCAATTTTGTATCTTAGTTCATTGAAATACAGTTGTATTTCGATTCCATTTTTACACTTATATGTTGTGATAAGCTTTCAATTTTGTATCTTAGTTCATTGAAATACAGTTATAAACGCCTCTTAAAAATAGCCCGCGACGTTGTGATAAGCTTTCAATTTTGTATCTTAGTTCATTGAAATACAGTAAAAACCTCATGGATTCTTTAGCGGCGAGTGTTGTGATAAGCTTTCAATTTTGTATCTTAGTTCATTGAAATACAGTGTAATTCCTTAAATCGCGCTTAAAGACTGCGTTGTGATAAGCTTTCAATTTTGTATCTTAGTTCATTGAAATACAGTTCGCGGAGAACTTGCACAAGATTGCGATGTGTTGTGATAAGCTTTCAATTTTGTATCTTAGTTCATTGAAATACAGTAGAAATTTTGAAATTTATTATAAAAATAATGTTGTGATAAGCTTTCAATTTTGTATCTTAGTTCATTGAAATACAGTTCAATCCAGTTAATGCACATTCTTGTGCCTGTTGTGATAAGCTTTCAATTTTGTATCTTAGTTCATTGAAATACAGTCGGGCACGACCAAACGTCGCAAGTTCCGCCGTTGTGATAAGCTTTCAATTTTGTATCTTAGTTCATTGAAATACAGTGATTAGCAGCCTAATGATGGAGGAGGTCATGTTGTGATAAGCTTTCAATTTTGTATCTTAGTTCATTGAAATACAGTATAAAAGAGGTAGCGCCCTTTCCAATCGGAGTTGTGATAAGCTTTCAATTTTGTATCTTAGTTCATTGAAATACAGTAACTCATTATGAAAGTGATGGCTGATCCTGGTTGTGATAAGCTTTCAATTTTGTATCTTAGTTCATTGAAATACAGTTTCTTTAAAATTCTGTATAACATCAGCATAGTTGTGATAAGCTTTCAATTTTGTATCTTAGTTCATTGAAATACAGTGAAACTGATAGAATTGGAGGATTGGAGTCTGTTGTGATAAGCTTTCAATTTTGTATCTTAGTTCATTGAAATACAGTTGAGAATCAAAATATGGTGTTTTTTCAAATGTTGTGATAAGCTTTCAATTTTGTATCTTAGTTCATTGAAATACAGTTTGTTGACATTGGAGTATGCTCCCCTACTGGTTGTGATAAGCTTTCAATTTTGTATCTTAGTTCATTGAAATACAGTAATCAAGATTTCAACTATAATACACTATCAGTTGTGATAAGCTTTCAATTTTGTATCTTAGTTCATTGAAATACAGTAATTAACAATCATGCGGTGCGTTCATTGTCGTTGTGATAAGCTTTCAATTTTGTATCTTAGTTCATTGAAATACAGTCGTCCTCGATAGTGTCCTTTATCCTATCTTGTTGTGATAAGCTTTCAATTTTGTATCTTAGTTCATTGAAATACAGTGCATTAAACTCACAAGGTAATGGCTAAGAGTTGTGATAAGCTTTCAATTTTGTATCTTAGTTCATTGAAATACAGTTTTAGGCACTTGGGGTGGTTATGCCATACAGTTGTGATAAGCTTTCAATTTTGTATCTTAGTTCATTGAAATACAGTAATAACATAAAGTTATTAGTCCAAACATCTGTTGTGATAAGCTTTCAATTTTGTATCTTAGTTCATTGAAATACAGTAACTTCGTAGATTTTCAGGAATAAAACCAAGTTGTGATAAGCTTTCAATTTTGTATCTTAGTTCATTGAAATACAGTTTCAATAATAACATCTTTGTTAAATTCCAGTTGTGATAAGCTTTCAATTTTGTATCTTAGTTCATTGAAATACAGTAACTTGAAAATTTTGAATTTAATAAATTAAGTTGTGATAAGCTTTCAATTTTGTATCTTAGTTCATTGAAATACAGTTGCAATATTTTGTTTGTTGAAGGTTGAAACGTTGTGATAAGCTTTCAATTTTGTATCTTAGTTCATTGAAATACAGTTATCTTGGATAGTCCATTATATCTATCTTCGTTGTGATAAGCTTTCAATTTTGTATCTTAGTTCATTGAAATACAGTAGTTCCCAGTCAAACTTCCGGTTACCGCCTGTTGTGATAAGCTTTCAATTTTGTATCTTAGTTCATTGAAATACAGTTGGTACCGTCCAATTTCGCTGTAACTTGCAGTTGTGATAAGCTTTCAATTTTGTATCTTAGTTCATTGAAATACAGTAATAACTATCATCATTATTGATAACATAGTGTTGTGATAAGCTTTCAATTTTGTATCTTAGTTCATTGAAATACAGTTCTACTGTTGTTATCGGTGACACAGAAGGTGTTGTGATAAGCTTTCAATTTTGTATCTTAGTTCATTGAAATACAGTTACCTGCAAATTTACCATCTGCATCAATATGTTGTGATAAGCTTTCAATTTTGTATCTTAGTTCATTGAAATACAGTTAAAGATATAAAGTGGGTGAATAACCCACTGTTGTGATAAGCTTTCAATTTTGTATCTTAGTTCATTGAAATACAGTCCAATAAACATTATTCCAATCACTAAACTGTTGTGATAAGCTTTCAATTTTGTATCTTAGTTCATTGAAATACAGTCGTTTAACACTTATTAACTGCATACGTCCGGTTGTGATAAGCTTTCAATTTTGTATCTTAGTTCATTGAAATACAGTCTATGGATTCATCCAAAGCTGATGGATTTGGTTGTGATAAGCTTTCAATTTTGTATCTTAGTTCATTGAAATACAGTATAAATTGCGTTGATTGTATGCCATATCCGGTTGTGATAAGCTTTCAATTTTGTATCTTAGTTCATTGAAATACAGTATAGAATCTTCACAGCAAGCGATAATTGAGTTGTGATAAGCTTTCAATTTTGTATCTTAGTTCATTGAAATACAGTAACACTTGTAGATTTACCTCAGGTAGTCGCGTTGTGATAAGCTTTCAATTTTGTATCTTAGTTCATTGAAATACAGTTACATGGTATTGGTTTGATGAAGGTGTGTTGTTGTGATAAGCTTTCAATTTTGTATCTTAGTTCATTGAAATACAGTTCTGGGCGAACTTTAAGATACCTCCATTAGTTGTGATAAGCTTTCAATTTTGTATCTTAGTTCATTGAAATACAGTAATTCTTTATATTTGATAAGTTTAGATTCCGTTGTGATAAGCTTTCAATTTTGTATCTTAGTTCATTGAAATACAGTGTGCACCCCCTTTGTTTGTATTTGATATAGTTGTGATAAGCTTTCAATTTTGTATCTTAGTTCATTGAAATACAGTGTAATCCAAAATTTAATGAATTTAAAATAGGTTGTGATAAGCTTTCAATTTTGTATCTTAGTTCATTGAAATACAGTCTAATTGCAAATTCTTATATTGTGTTTTTAGTTGTGATAAGCTTTCAATTTTGTATCTTAGTTCATTGAAATACAGTAAACCTTTGTCAACAAAACCTTGACCAGCAGTTGTGATAAGCTTTCAATTTTGTATCTTAGTTCATTGAAATACAGTAACAGTACTGGGGATTACACCTTGATATCTGTTGTGATAAGCTTTCAATTTTGTATCTTAGTTCATTGAAATACAGTGGCGTACGGAAGATATATGGATAGCTAATGGTTGTGATAAGCTTTCAATTTTGTATCTTAGTTCATTGAAATACAGTTTGAATATGATGAGCCAACAGCGAATATTTGTTGTGATAAGCTTTCAATTTTGTATCTTAGTTCATTGAAATACAGTACAGAGGGTGATCTAAGCACATATGATCTGTTGTGATAAGCTTTCAATTTTGTATCTTAGTTCATTGAAATACAGTTTATGTTCAATGAAGCCAAAGAAAGAATCTGTTGTGATAAGCTTTCAATTTTGTATCTTAGTTCATTGAAATACAGTTTGAATATGATGAGCCAACAGCGAATATTTGTTGTGATAAGCTTTCAATTTTGTATCTTAGTTCATTGAAATACAGTACAGAGGGTGATCTAAGCACATATGATCTGTTGTGATAAGCTTTCAATTTTGTATCTTAGTTCATTGAAATACAGTTTATGTTCAATGAAGCCAAAGAAAGAATCTGTTGTGATAAGCTTTCAATTTTGTATCTTAGTTCATTGAAATACAGTTTGAATATGATGAGCCAACAGCGAATATTTGTTGTGATAAGCTTTCAATTTTGTATCTTAGTTCATTGAAATACAGTACAGAGGGTGATCTAAGCACATATGATCTGTTGTGATAAGCTTTCAATTTTGTATCTTAGTTCATTGAAATACAGTTTATGTTCAATGAAGCCAAAGAAAGAATCTGTTGTGATAAGCTTTCAATTTTGTATCTTAGTTCATTGAAATACAGTAATGATTGATGTATCAATGTGCCCAATTCCGTTGTGATAAGCTTTCAATTTTGTATCTTAGTTCATTGAAATACAGTTTACCTTGCGTTATCATTTTGTTTGATAATGTTGTGATAAGCTTTCAATTTTGTATCTTAGTTCATTGAAATACAGTAGTTTTCGTTCGGATTTGATTACGTATGGTGTTGTGATAAGCTTTCAATTTTGTATCTTAGTTCATTGAAATACAGTGTATAATGAAGCAGCTCGCAAGGAAAATCTGTTGTGATAAGCTTTCAATTTTGTATCTTAGTTCATTGAAATACAGTTATATTTGTAATGTAATCAATGAGAGATTGTTGTGATAAGCTTTCAATTTTGTATCTTAGTTCATTGAAATACAGTCTGAAAGACTGGATATACGCTTCATCCTTCGTTGTGATAAGCTTTCAATTTTGTATCTTAGTTCATTGAAATACAGTAGATATGACTATAATAATGGCAAATGGTATGTTGTGATAAGCTTTCAATTTTGTATCTTAGTTCATTGAAATACAGTCAAATGATTTACCTGAATGCGAATACAACTGTTGTGATAAGCTTTCAATTTTGTATCTTAGTTCATTGAAATACAGTTTTCCCGCCCAAATGAAACAGAGCGAATGTGTTGTGATAAGCTTTCAATTTTGTATCTTAGTTCATTGAAATACAGTGCAAAAGCTGATTCGACCATAACATTGACGGTTGTGATAAGCTTTCAATTTTGTATCTTAGTTCATTGAAATACAGTCGATAGGCTTTCA
Source organism: Dysgonomonas sp. 520 (assembly GCF_010501095.1). Classification (GTDB taxonomy): domain Bacteria; phylum Bacteroidota; class Bacteroidia; order Bacteroidales; family Dysgonomonadaceae; genus QVMP01. The sequence goes on from NZ_QVMP01000034.1 coordinate 21,082, forward strand.
GGGTCTTGTTTCATAAGTTGTGATAAGCTTTCAATTTTGTATCTTAGTTCATTGAAATACAGTAGTTATGGAACGAATAAAGAGCGATAATCCGTTGTGATAAGCTTTCAATTTTGTATCTTAGTTCATTGAAATACAGTTGTTGAACTGTGAGCCTCGCAACCCGTTGTGTTGTGATAAGCTTTCAATTTTGTATCTTAGTTCATTGAAATACAGTAATGATTGATGTATCAATGTGCCCAATTCCGTTGTGATAAGCTTTCAATTTTGTATCTTAGTTCATTGAAATACAGTATAAAGAGGAAGATTTAAATGAAGATGTTAGTTGTGATAAGCTTTCAATTTTGTATCTTAGTTCATTGAAATACAGTATACCCGAAATATTAAAGGGTGCAATCTGTGTTGTGATAAGCTTTCAATTTTGTATCTTAGTTCATTGAAATACAGTCATTTTCACTCAGCCATTTAACCGACTCTGGTTGTGATAAGCTTTCAATTTTGTATCTTAGTTCATTGAAATACAGTAATATTCACCGCTATTGCATACATTTTTGAGTTGTGATAAGCTTTCAATTTTGTATCTTAGTTCATTGAAATACAGTGGTTACGAGGCTATATCTAGCTCACTAGGTGTTGTGATAAGCTTTCAATTTTGTATCTTAGTTCATTGAAATACAGTGTTTTAATGATATTCGTTACATTAATTGTTGTTGTGATAAGCTTTCAATTTTGTATCTTAGTTCATTGAAATACAGTTCTTCCAATAGATAATAGATATCCATTACTGTTGTGATAAGCTTTCAATTTTGTATCTTAGTTCATTGAAATACAGTTACTTTTATGGTTTATCATAATTTTATATTGTTGTGATAAGCTTTCAATTTTGTATCTTAGTTCATTGAAATACAGTGCTCAATTTGAGCAAGTGTCCATGTTTTTGTTGTGATAAGCTTTCAATTTTGTATCTTAGTTCATTGAAATACAGTGAACTGGATAAAATAAAGCATATTGTATATGTTGTGATAAGCTTTCAATTTTGTATCTTAGTTCATTGAAATACAGTAAACAATAATGTAGGATATTGCAAAAAGAGTTGTGATAAGCTTTCAATTTTGTATCTTAGTTCATTGAAATACAGTGACTGAAAATTTATGCCACTAAACCATCTAGTTGTGATAAGCTTTCAATTTTGTATCTTAGTTCATTGAAATACAGTTGAACAGCGCCTATTGCCGTCGCTATTCCCGTTGTGATAAGCTTTCAATTTTGTATCTTAGTTCATTGAAATACAGTCCAATAATACCGGCTTAATCCACTCACGAAGTTGTGATAAGCTTTCAATTTTGTATCTTAGTTCATTGAAATACAGTCCATATTCCAGAGCAAGCGATGTAAGGCTTGTTGTGATAAGCTTTCAATTTTGTATCTTAGTTCATTGAAATACAGTAGACGGTAATATTCATCTGAATTGTCTATTGTTGTGATAAGCTTTCAATTTTGTATCTTAGTTCATTGAAATACAGTGGGATAGATGGAAGAACACATACACGCTTGGTTGTGATAAGCTTTCAATTTTGTATCTTAGTTCATTGAAATACAGTAAATTGATAGCCAATGCTACTCCTATTACTGTTGTGATAAGCTTTCAATTTTGTATCTTAGTTCATTGAAATACAGTATTTCGTTTGCATCCAACCGACCCATCAGGGTTGTGATAAGCTTTCAATTTTGTATCTTAGTTCATTGAAATACAGTGTCAAGTATTTGGACCTGATTATGATGTTTGTTGTGATAAGCTTTCAATTTTGTATCTTAGTTCATTGAAATACAGTATAATGCTACTAAAGGCTATTAATGACCCTGTTGTGATAAGCTTTCAATTTTGTATCTTAGTTCATTGAAATACAGTATAGCCTTTAAAATATCATCCTTGTTTTCAGTTGTGATAAGCTTTCAATTTTGTATCTTAGTTCATTGAAATACAGTAAAATATCGGAATAAACGTCATAGGTTCGCGTTGTGATAAGCTTTCAATTTTGTATCTTAGTTCATTGAAATACAGTGATGTAGCCAGAAGATTAGACACTTGGGATGTTGTGATAAGCTTTCAATTTTGTATCTTAGTTCATTGAAATACAGTCCTTGAACTGCTCCAACTGCTCATCCAAAGGTTGTGATAAGCTTTCAATTTTGTATCTTAGTTCATTGAAATACAGTATTCTCCATTTTCTAACTTAATTGTTTCATGTTGTGATAAGCTTTCAATTTTGTATCTTAGTTCATTGAAATACAGTAAGGTGATCTGTATGTTCCTGGTTTAAAGTGTTGTGATAAGCTTTCAATTTTGTATCTTAGTTCATTGAAATACAGTAGCGTTAGTAGAAGAAAAAGGCTTACACTCGTTGTGATAAGCTTTCAATTTTGTATCTTAGTTCATTGAAATACAGTTACCCTTTTCGATAACCGATAGCGCCTCTTGTTGTGATAAGCTTTCAATTTTGTATCTTAGTTCATTGAAATACAGTATAGCCTTTAAAATATCATCCTTGTTTTCAGTTGTGATAAGCTTTCAATTTTGTATCTTAGTTCATTGAAATACAGTGCTCTGGGGCAAGAAAGGAAATAGCCTCCTGTTGTGATAAGCTTTCAATTTTGTATCTTAGTTCATTGAAATACAGTGTTACTCAGATGTGTAATGATAGGTCTGCCGTTGTGATAAGCTTTCAATTTTGTATCTTAGTTCATTGAAATACAGTCTCCCGAATACGCAAAGTCGAAAGGAGTTGGTTGTGATAAGCTTTCAATTTTGTATCTTAGTTCATTGAAATACAGTACCATTGTTTTAGAAATATTATCTCCTGATGTTGTGATAAGCTTTCAATTTTGTATCTTAGTTCATTGAAATACAGTTGGGGCTTGCACTTTGTCAGCATCATAAGGGTTGTGATAAGCTTTCAATTTTGTATCTTAGTTCATTGAAATACAGTGTAACCATGCCGGTAGTCGTATCCGAACAAGTTGTGATAAGCTTTCAATTTTGTATCTTAGTTCATTGAAATACAGTATAGGTGTATATAATATACTGATATTCAATAATTATCGCGACTCATTAGGATTTCAAAAAATGATGTATTTCAAATAAAAATCCCGATCAAGGTCGGGATTTCTTATTCTTAAAAAAGTTCTAGTTGTTGTCCTTCCGTTTTCTTGGCTTCTGCACTTTTTCCATAAAATAATTCCATCATCCCGAATTGTTTATCTGTTATACACATTATTCCGACATGCCCTTTTTCGGGTAGAAATTTTTTAACCCGTTTGATATGAACATTTGCGTTTTCCATACTCATGCAATGACGAAGATAGATTGAAAACTGAAACATCGTGAACCCATCCTTTTGCAGATTTTTACGAAAATTGGCATAGACCTTCCGGTCCTTTTTTGTTTCGGTAGGAAGATCGAACAGTACTAAAACCCACATAATTCGATATTGATTTAATCTGTCCTGTTTCATAACAAAATGTTACAATACAAATTCAGGATATTTTATTTTCCGCAATTTACCTTCAAAACACTGTGCTAATGAAGATGTTGTCTGGCTGACTGCAACCATCAAAGGACTTTTCCTCCCATTAATCATTACATCGACAGTTGGTATCTGCAATAATTGCGTTTTTATGGATTGCGATAACTCTTCAAAGTTTTCACCGTTATCCACAATAGAAAATACAACAGCATCAACGAAAGGGCGATAAGGCTCCATAATATCGTCTGCTAAACAATAAGCATTATAACGATTGTGATGGTGTATCCCTAATGTTGGCAACAAGCCGCTCGAAACAAGCGAACGTGCTACTATAGCACGAAGAATGGCATAACCATAATTCAACAGATTATTAGGAGGAAGTTCTTCTCTACCTCTCAGAAAATTATTGATTTGAGGAAAAGCTTCTTTCCAATAGTAGGCTGCAGCACGAGCTTCGTAATTGTCCGGATCTCCGCTCTTTACATCACTTGCCCAATACTCCATATTGCGAATGTTGCATAAACGAAATTTTCTCAAAACATTAGCCTGATTTTTTATTTTAGCTTTGATAGTTTGTTGCCAAAGATTCTTTTTTAAAGGATCAGTGGCCTGAATCTGTGCCGCAAATTTTTCAGTCTGAGTTTTATTACCACATAAAGAAAGCATCAGTCCAACGGGCATACGGTTACTATTGCAGGTGATAAGAGCAGTATTATTCTCCAACAGCAATTCTATCAGGCCATGAGTCAAGGTGATTTGCTTATGGTCGAGGACAACAATCCCTAAATCCTCGATAGGGAAAGTTGCCTCACTATCCTTTTTGAATTTTTCGGGCAATGTGTCGTTTTTCTCAACCTCTGGTAGCCTTACCACCAGCTGGTTGTTTCGCATACTCAAATATGCCGGATTGCCAAAATAGAGTGTTTTTTTAATCATGGCAGTAAAGGTTTAATATTTCCTAGCCGATCAATGTTGAGCTTAATGCATACATCTTTTATCATTTCACCCGTAATGCATCTTTCCATTTTGTTTAAAGAGGAAAATTCAACTTTATTGACTATTGAAATTGCAACATTTTGAAGAATAAAGAAGCACTGATTTCCAGTGGAACTCACCATCTTATATATTCTGTCTATCTTAATATCCTCTGAAGGGAACTTACTTCCACTAATCAACTCCTCTTCCGTAGGTACATAAACCAAATCGTTTGGAGATAAATGAAACAGCAATTCATGTCCTTTGTCATTCCTTTCAGGAACAGCAATCAGACCTTGTTTCAGTCGTTCTACTACAACATTTAATGCAATAGTTTCAAACGAACGGTTGCCTTTATCGTCTGCATAGATGGCAAAGAACAGGTTTGTTCCTTTTGCTGCCTCAACATATTTTGCCTTCTTATTTCCTGTATATCCTACCTGAAACTTATTTCCGATTGTTTCATACATGCGTATCTTTCGGATTGGCTGATGTGGTTTGCCATCGTTGAAAGCAGCTATATTTTGATTCATTTCCTCGATACCTTCCGGCGAGAAGGCCAGTTCGGGTTTATTATCTTTCGCTGCTAAATAATTCAACAGAATTTTTCGTATTCCACTATCTGTTACAGATTCTTTTATGACCTTTTCGGTGAAAGATGTATCCAACGATTTTCGTACAGCAGCATTCTCTGTTTCGTAATAATAAACTTCCACTTTGGAAATATCCGTTTTTTCATAGAGATATTTTCTGTCTTTAAAGTATTTGTTGATCTTATCAGGGTCAAACTTTCCGTATGCTGCACTGATTTTCCGAATTTCATTTCTAAATTCTTTATTGACAATGCTTTCTACGTTTTTTAATGCCTCAATCAGTCTTACTTTCTTTATTTTCTGCAACGAAACTTTGGCAAATACCGTATCCTTGTGCAGAGGTTTACGGATTGCCCAACTGTCGCCCTTTATTTGCGATTTCAATACCTTTTTTCCGTTTTCGTAAGCCTGATGTTTGTTGGTGGTTTTGTTTATTACCCGCAGGTTTTGCTTGAAACTAACAACTATTTTCTCTAACTCTTTCCGGGCGTCAGTGGTGAAGTTATCCCATGGCTTTAAAAATGCTTTGGGTATTTCGCGCTCTACTTGTTTGCCGGCTTTTTTATCGAAATATGAAACCTTCTCAAATAGCCTCAGTTTTCGCTGTAAATCGTATCTTTTCACATCAGATTTAGCGGACTGATTATTCAGCAGATTCACATGATTTTTTGTAACACAGGCAATAACCAAAGCATCCATTGCATGGTGACGGTGGTCGATACGTTTCTTTTGAAACCCTTTCGAGAATTCTAACGGAATAGTAGGCAAAAATTTCTGATATTGTTCATTCCATGCAGTAAATGCAGTACTATTGGTCAACTGGTTCATCCGTTCGAAGCGAGAGATAATCAGGCTGTTCCAAATAGCATCCAACCCCCAGTCTCGTTTCAATATAGAGGTGATGTTGCCGCTGCAAATCACTATATTAGCCTCCTGCTCGCCTTCTTCTCGAACAACATTCGATAATAATCCTTTCACGGTCTTACTAATATATCGTGTATCGTTCATTTGACGTTCGATAAATGATTCGGGAATATCCTCTAACAGAAGTTTAGTCCGTTTCGAACGGCTATTGGCATAATATTCCTTTACAAAACTCTGATAATCTTCTACCGAAAAGATCTCGACAGCTTGCCCTAATCCTAATTGAACTTTTTCGCCATGATGTTCTTTTATAAACTCTAAGCCTAGTTGGTTATCCTTCAACCGATTCACAGCGGCTTCACATATTACCTTATTGCTGAAACTATCGTCAAAATAGCGGCTTTGCGGAATAATATGTTCTATTTCGTATTCTGAGGTGAATAATTTGCCAAGCGGAATAAACTGTCCGGTATAAGGTGAACGATATTTTTGTTCCAGCCACAATTTATAACGTTGAAGTTCCGAACTTGTAGGTTGTGCTGTTTTGCTTATTTTCAGAATATCATCAGGAATTTCAATATCGGAATTGATAACACCATCTTCATAAATTTTCAATAGTTCTTGCTGTATGGGAGAATAGGGGCGAACATTATCTACATTCAATTTCCCATCCGTGTTTTCTTTCAACTCCATCAACAGAGCTTTGATGCGGATATTGGTGTTTTCGTTTTTCGTAATTTGCGAAGTCAGTTGTTCACGTTCTTTCGCAGTTTTCTTCATTTCACGTCCAAGCTCGATGTGAATTTCTGAAATGTCTCCGTATTTCTTCCAGACATCCCGTACCACCCTCAGTGTTTCGGTAACCACTTGCTCTACAATCGGATTGCGCAAAGAATGTTGTCTAAATTCCTTTAAATAATCGTCAATATCCTGTGGCGTTTTCCATAGAATAATGTCACTTGCTTCGGAATGGCGGTCGTAAACAACGTATTGAGCCAACCACAGTTGCAGGCCTTGAAAATCATTCTCGCATGTCAGGTTTATAGCTTTTTCTCGAACACGGTCTTTTATTTCTTCATCGTATTCTCCGGTGAGGATTTTCTCAATTCTACTTTTAGTTTTTACGTCTATGGCATCCCAATTCCAATATTTTCCCAAGCGCATCAATGGCAATAGCTTTTTAATAGCCTTTTCGGAGTATGTTCCATATTCGCTTTTAAATGGAGGAAACTTCTTGAAATTTTCCACAAAAGAATCTTCGTCTATTTTGTGCTTCTTTGCAAAAGAAGACAATGCCTGCTCATATTCCTTTTTGTCTGTTACCGAATAGATTATATGCCATAAGTTTTGTTCTGTTCCGGATGTTAAGAAATCAGCCGGAAGGCCTTCTACTTTTGCCAGCCGTGTTCTTATCTGTGTCCCTGTTTCGTTGCAAGGATAGGCTTTATCTTCTACGAAGTTCCAACGATGAGTTTTTTCTGTTAGTTTAAAATACTTCAATAGAGCTTTCTGGTCAATTTCTTTTCGGTTGTTCAAGAAATCGAAAAGATTTTCTAAATCCTCAATACTTGCAATAAATTGAGAAGTAACATCCGTATCATCATCTTTTCTGTATATTTTAAGGTTAAACAGCCATTGCCACAAACGAAATTCCTGATACAATGGATGAGATTTTGGTATGGCTTTCAGGTATTCTTTAACCTCGTTTTCGTCCTTGTCTTTATACTTCCGAAATTCTAAAGAACAGTTTGAAATAGATGATTTCTGACTCCTGAGAGGACGTTGATAGAAAATAATATCATTTACGAACAAGTGAACAAAATCTTTTTTGCTCAAGACAAATTGATGCGCTTCGTTGTTGCGATACAGATCCCTGACACAATCGTTGAGCAAATCTTCGGAAAACAGTTCGGGTTGTAACTCGATCTGCTTTTTCAGTATGGCAATAAGCTCATCTTTGTAAAACTTACGTTCGATGGTTCGCACCAGCTTACCACGTATTTTTTGATTTGGATTGGACAGAAGATTTTCGTAGATATACGTGCCAACTGTTTTTTGAGAATGTTCTATTTCTGCTTCGGTTTTCTTTTTCAGCAATGTCCAATCGTCATCACTTGGAGCCCGGAACGATCTGCTTTCATTTCCCTCCTTGTCAATTTTCACTGTACCATCATTGTTCAAGTTGGTAGTGACAATGAAATTTCTAACTTTATCTTTCCAATCAAACAACGGATTCTTGCTCGACCTACGATAAACCCAGCCATTTTCCAACTTCAGATAATACCATGTTTCGCCTTTGGCGTTAGGTTTTTCGTCTGCTTCAACCTCAACAATTTTCAGAGAGTGAAATTCTACCAATTTATTCGGATTTTCTTCCTCTTCTTCGCCTCTCAATTGATAATATCCGCGTTTTTGGTTGAAGTTCAGGATAATCCAGGCAAGTTCTTCTTTTTCTATTTTTTGAGTCAATGCCTTTTTCCGCAAATAATAAATTGTCCAGTCGTATGGAATTTTAGTTTCTTTTCCATTGGCTTTAATATAAAATAAGGACGGATTTTGCTGTTTAAAATCGGCTGCCATCTCTTCAAAAGATTCTTTGAAGATAAAATCGCAATTATTATAAGCTAGTTTAGGTTCGGTTTCATTTGCAAATTGCCCCAAACGTTTTTCAAAATCAATATGTTGCTCGTAATGTTCGGGCAGAAAACCGAGAACATGAAGAACTCGGTGCAACCGTTCTCGGCGCAATAAATGTCTTTCCCTCAGTCGTCTTATTCCTCGAAATCCTGTTCTTTCGGCTGTCTGTGAAATAGAATTTCCCTTGTCGAAATTACCCAAGACATCCTGACTCATCGGAATTATTCTACTACCCATACCTAGAATTTTATTGGCATCTCTGTCTATCAGTGCCCATCCGATACTATTTGTTCCTAAATCTAGTCCTAATATTTTTTTCATAATTGAATAATTTAACTATTAAAGGTAATCATTTTTAACAATTATGTATGTGTTTTTGAATAAAAAAATGTAATTTTGTAAAAATTGAAAGCTTATCACAATAAGGATTATTCCGTTGTGAAAACATTTAAGGTGGGAAGTAGTTCTCACCTTCTTTTTTTTGATGAAGTTATTATGGCCGGTCCGCTCTTTTAATATAAGATAAGGGCGAATGATGTCATTTCACACTAAAATACAACGACTTGTAGTTTCAGAAAATGGGATTGTTTTTATCCGAGATTTTAACGCGCAACCTATGCTGACCATCAATAACCTGCATCTTCCGTATCGTTTTTTTCCATTGACCGAATTATTGAAGACCAACATCAATTTTTTTGAATTTCTCGCTAGTTCTGATAAATGCAGTTATAGTAGCTTTTGTGATAGATTATGTAAACATGAACAGTTTTTGTTTGTTATAAATATAAACTCAAATTAATATTGAAGGTTATGAAAAAAGTATTATTTATTGGTATTATCATATCCATTATGCTGGCTGGATGCAAGAGTCAGCAGATGGAAGGCTCGGAACATATTCTGAAGAAAATTGACTCAAAAGATTATATCTTTAATGCTAATACAGCTTTGCCCAATGGATATCCTTCTGTACCTCTTAGTTATGGATATTCGCTCAAAGTTTCGGGCGATACAGTAAATGCATATCTGCCTTTCTACGGAAGGGCGTATACTGCGCCGATGGGGTCTGATGACGGTGGAATTAAATTTGTTACGACAGATGCTGTCTACACTTCGAATGAGAAGAAGAATGGTAGGGAAATAACTATTACAACAACAGAGCCAGGGCGGAAAATTACACTATATTTAACTGTACAAGAATCGGGGTACGCAACCCTCATCGTGAACGACCCTAACCGGGTACAGATTTCGTTTTACGGAAAAATAGAGTGAATTTGTTTTTTCTGGCCTGTAATTGCCAATATATCAAATATTTTAATGTAGAAACTATTGCTGTAACACTATAAGTAAGGGTGGCAATATTTATATGCGCTATATTCCAATTAGTTAGCCTTCATATAATATATTTTAATTTAAGTTGCTACTTAAAATTTTCTAATAAAAAAGGCCAATCCATTACTTTTG
>NZ_QVMP01000035.1 GCF_010501095.1 Dysgonomonas sp. 520
CAAAAGTAATGGATTGGCCTTTTTTATTAGAAAATTTTAAGTAGCAACTTAAATTTATTAGAGAGAATGAGAGGTACTATGCAGAAACAAAAAGATAAACCGATAGCACAAAAACTCATATCCTTTAAAAGAATATCATGTTATCTATATAAGTTGTTTCTATTATCCTATTGGCATTTTCAGTCAGGGATAGTTCAGGCTTAGTTCATCATTGACGAAAAAGCAAGTGCTCTGGCTAAAAACAGAGGTGCTTTTAATTCTGACCTCTATATAAAATATTATGGAAGCTGTCAACTTTTGGAGAGTGAGAAAAATCTGAAAAAACATATCGAAATTCGTTTGTTTTTTGCTCATTTTCGGCTGTTTTTACTCAAATTCTCTATTTTTATATAACCTCTCCTGTCTATATATACCTCCAGGAAAAGAGCCACCCCCAAAAGAACCATACCCCTTACCCCGACTATTACTATAATAAAGTAAAATAGAATTAGTGTTTTTCTTTTCGAAATGAATTTTATTATATTTGTTGTCAAGGAGATTTGTTGTAAAGACAAGTTGAGATATTCCACCGTTAGAATAAATCAAAATAGTTTCAGTGATGTTACAGTAAGAAAATAAAAACCCTTTATAATTTGTTGAATCATAAAGGATTGATAATCAATGCAGTACTCTTCCCCGAACTATTTACGAACCAATTTTATGTACAATTAAAGGAACTCTATAACCTGAAATCGGTTTTAGAAGAGACAGGATTGTACCCTATCACTACTACTTATACAGATTTACGAGCAAGCATATAGTGAGAACGTTGACTAACATACCTGTCTCATTATGTGAATATGCTTTGGTTAATCGTAAAGTTAACCAGTTAAAGCTATACATATATCTGAAATTAAATTCAGAAGGGTACGTTGCGTATAGAAGCGATAATAAAGTCTACAAGGAATGGGCTAAAGCTATCGGTATTGGAGAAAAAACAATCAAATCATCTTTATACTGGCTGATTAAAAAGAAGTGGGTAACAGTAAACGGCAAGAAAGGTCTATTAAAAATTATTGGATATGAGGCATTAATAAGCAAATTAAATTTAAGCCTTAGGACAGGTGTATTATGGGAGTTTAGCCGAAGAGAGGACTATATATATTTGAAGGCATTTTGCTGTGGAGTAGTTATTACCTATTACCTTAGGAAAAAGCGTTATTTTGATAGACAGTCGGGACGCATAAATGGGGGTCTCTCTATGAACTGTAACAAGATTAAAGGTTATTATCCTATGCCTAATAGCTATATTGCAGAATGCCTAAAAGTATCATTGGCAACGGCATGCAGATACAAACAGGAGGCGGAGAAAGGTGGCTATATTAAAACCAAGTCAAATTATTCTTTCTTAATGACATCAAAGGGAGAGAGAATCAAATTGGACTGCTATAGCATCATTCAAGGAGTAATTTCCGACGAAGAAATTCCAAATCGATTAAGAAAGGGTAGAGAATTCTTAAAAATAGTTGAAGCAGACTCGGTTCATAGTTTAATGGAATGCAAGAAAAAAAGCTATGATTATAATAGAAAAAAGTGAAAAGGATATTAGGGGTTTGTAAAGGGGAAGAGGAAAAGGAAATGTTTCATGTCATCGTGAAGAAGGATTGTAGCGGTTAGTAGTGAAGGAAAAAGAGGTTAGAATAGTTGCAGTAATTAAGAAGAAAAAGGTAGTGTGAGTTGGTATAGACAAGCATCCCACAGCAAACTTCAAAAGCGCCCTAAATTGCGACTCTTTAGTGTACTAATAAGATGCAGTAGTAAACGTTTTGTAATCAAGTGCTTAGTGTGTGTGAATTGTTTTTTGCAATTTGTAGAATTGTAATTATTTGATAATAAAATAAATATTCATAATTTCACAATAGCATTTCACTTAACCACAAAAAGAAGAACTGGAACTCGTCAAGTCCGAAACGAAGGTACTGAGATACCCGCAAATGAAATTTGGCAAGCCCAAGCCTAATCGATATGGGCATTGTATGGTTTCCTCGTTTACTTAGAAATTACCAGTTTTTCGTTTCGAGATTTATGTGAACGCTAATGTTATATTTTTATATGCGACGCTTCGCTAATAATATTTATCTTTGTACAAAGAGATAATTTTGAGATCAATTATCTATATGGTAATCTCAATTTTATTAACTTTAAAAGCATTTAAACGCTCAATTTTGATGGAAGAATATAAATATAGATCTCAACTGATAATAAGACATTTTGGTGCAATCAAAGATATTAACATTGAAATAAATAAAGTAAATGTTATTATTGGATGTCAAAGTAGTGGTAAAAGTACAATTGCTAAAGTACTAAGTTTCTGTCAATGGGCAGAAAAAAGATATATAATCGATGGAAGATTCAATTATACCATCGAGGAAATGCTTCAAAAATTTCATAGAATAGGAGATGAGTATTTTATGGAAGAAACATATGTAGAATATAAATCTGATGCAATACAGATAAGTTTTGATTACTCTAAAAATATATCCTTTACTTTATTAGAGAAAAATAAATATTACAAGAGTAAGAATATATATATTCCTGCCGAAAGAAATTTTGCTACAACAATACCTAACTTAGGAAGATACAACGAAACTAGTGATAACATAATGAATCTTCTTTATGATTGGAATGATGCAAAAAAACAATATATAGAATCAAAGGAACTATTGAATATGGGCTTTTCTTTCTCATACGACAAGGTCGCTGAAGAAGACTATATTCATTTTATCTCTCAGGTTGGCAAGGAAAAGAAAATGCCCCTACGATTAGCATCAAGTGGGTTGCAATCAATAGTTCCTTTGATTCTATTATTTGATTATTTGACAAGTGTTTTTTATAAAAAGGAGAGTCCTCTTTCTCCCAATGAAAAAGCAATGATTAATACACTAGTAAACAAAAAATTAGAATCGAATAGTCTGTTCTTATCTTTTAAGGAAATGTTTACAAATCTGGATTTAGAGAAGATAGATAAAAAAGAGGTAGCAAACCTTATTGAAAAAGTAAAGAATATGACTGATCAAATAGCAAAAGAGATACAAGAGGATATGGATTTTAATAAACTTAGATTGGACCTTCAAAAGAAAAGTATTGAAAATATAGAGAAATATCATTATTCCAAGTTTATAATTGAAGAGCCCGAACAAAACTTATATCCCGAAACACAGAAAAATCTCATGTATCATCTTTTGAAAGAAATTGACAATAAAGAGTATGATCATCAACTTCTTTTAACAACACATAGCCCTTTTATATTATATCCTTTAAACAATTGCATGATGGGTTATATAGTTCAAAAAAAGATGCCAGAAGATGAACAAAATGAATTAGCAAGTAAGTCATCATGGATTAATCCAGATTTGGTATCTGTTTGGCAACTCACAGCTGGCGAATTAATTGATCTAAAAGATGAAGATACAGAAGTTATCGGCTCTCATAGTTTTGATAGAATTATGAATGAGGTTATGAGTGAGTATTTCGAAATGTTAGGATATTTTGGTGATGCAGACTAAATTGAAGAGTTTCTTTGCTCAAAAGGAAGATAGAGCAAGTACTAATGGGACAATTAATTCTTCTGAAATTTTTATTATAGATAGAAAAGAAGATAAAGGAGGTGATATTGTAGTTCTTCCTATTGCTGATTTCGATGTTGAGTCTGTTAAATTGCAAAATACAGGAAAAGTAAAGGTTTTTTATTATATATTTCAAGATTTTTCTTTTAAGAAAGAAAGGCTTTTTAATGGTAATATGTTAGGTTTTGAGCCTTTGGTTTCTAAAGATTCTTATCATCATTGTGAATGCATATTATTTCCTAATGACTTATTGGGAAATGAAAAATGGATATTATTGGTTGAAACAAAATATGCTCATGATTATAGAGCAGCATCAGAAAAAAAGAATGATTATCCCCATTGTATGGTGAGGCAAATTGTTAGTACTGCTGAATATCTTCGGAGGCATAATATTATTCCTCCTAATAAAATGGTAGACGCTATTGTTTCTTTTCCTAAGGTGGTAATAAACTATCAGTCAACTTTATTTCAGGGGGATGTATATAGGGAAAATGAAAGAGAGTTGGATAAAAGTAAACCTGTGACAGATAATCATATGTCTATTACTCAAATAGCAAAAAAATACAAGATACGCATTAAAGCACAGAATAATGCTATAATAAATAGTGAAACAAAAATTTCGTTTGCTTAAGGTATATCTCTTAATTTGCTACACTGTAAAAAAAAATATAATCAGCTTGTTGTGGACTTTTTTCTTCAAGCAATGGAGTACATGAGGAAGTGATGGTATTAAAAGAAACAAAAAACTAAATGGAAAACTTATCGAAGGAAAGGTATATCAAGAAATGCCTATCGTAACTTGACTTTACATTAACTGTAAAAAATGGGATTCGATGTTACAGACACTCAAAATAAGTTTCGGCTAATCTGACAATATTTTTCTCTTTCAAACGCCCTCTTAGGGCTTTTGGGGAGGGGATTTGAAAGAAAAAAATATAATTTAGGGTTCAACTCGAACTGACAGCCAAAATTGTAACATCGGATGCTAACTTTTACACATTAACCCTATCAATAACAATATTGCGCCCATTATAGATACAATTATAATGGGCTTATTTTTTATTGCATCTTGCCTGTCAGATAAAAGTTACTTATTGCTTGTATACAAGCATTCCACAGCCAACTTCAAAAGCGCCCTAAATTGCTGTTTCTTGTGTACTAATAAGATAGAACAGTAAACACCTTACAATCAATAGTTTTTATGTGTGTGGGTCGCATTTTTCAGACAAGTAGTTGAATTATAATTGTTTGATAATAAGATAAATGTAGTTTAATTCCACTGAATTGTGGAAAACTTGTGTACAATGCAGTAATTCTGTGTACAAATTGCATAAAAAACATAACACACACACCTATTATCTTCAAGGACGTTAGAAATACACATTATAAGGTGGATTTGTAATTATAATAAATTTTAGCCAATTTGTTGTTAACCATTTTGTTTACAGGTTGTTTAGTGATTCGTTTCCACGAGTGGATCATTGCCTGCGAATACAGTGGATTCGCAAGAAATGCCGATTTATTAACTTGTTGCAAGATAGATATTTGCATATATGTCACAAATACTAAATTACGATTTCCCAGCATGCCGAAAAATAATGGTATTTTTTTTTTCTGAAAAACGTCTGTATAATTTGTGTAATAGTGTGTAATCCATAGATTTACAACAACAAACAACAACAGAATGATTAGCAATAAGTTATACACAATTGGATATGGAAATAAAACATCAATAGAAATGTTCGATCTATTGGAAAAGTATGGAATAGAAAAATTAGTAGATATTCGGTCTATCCCCTATTCAAAGTATCGCCCAGAATTTAATAAGAACAGACTTGCTCTAAGCGCGAAGCTTGTAGGTATTGAGTATATCTACAAAGGGGACGAGTTGGGAGGAAAAACTAACCTCAACTATGAAGATTTAAGAATACAGCCTCTCTACCTATCAGGAATTAAGTATTTGATAGAGTTACTCGAAGCAGGTTATAATATAGCAATAATGTGTTGTGAGGCAGATTATAATAATTGTCACCGATACAGTTTAGTCGGTGAAGATATATTTCAGTTAGGGTATGAAGTAACCCATATCGGAAAAAAAGGAGAATCAATACCGCACAAAAGACTCTTTTGAGAGTCTTTTATTTTTTGCGCAAATACTTAAGCTTATTAAACACACCTTTAACAAACTTAATCAATGGAAACAAGATACATAGCATACTACCGAGTATCCACACAGAAACAAGGAGTGTCAGGTCTGGGACTTGAAGCGCAGCGAACAGATGTAAACAGATTTATTTCCAAAGGAGGTGAACTTATTACAGAATATCAGGATATAGAAAGCGGAAAAAAGAACGACCGCCCTAATCTCATCAAAGCCATTGATGAATGTAAGAAACAGAATGCAATCCTACTAATTGCTAAACTTGACCGCCTCAGTCGTAACGCTTCATTCATTTTCATGTTGCGAGACTCAAAAGTAGATTTCGTATGCTGTGATATGCCAAATGCCAATACTGTAACTATTGGCATCATGGCAGTACTTGCACAAGATGAACGAGAACGGATAAGCCATCGCACCAAATCGGCATTAGCAGAGTTAAAGAAGAAAGGAAAGAAATTAGGTACTCCCGAAAATTTAACCGACAAAGCCAGAGAAACGAGTTTGCAGATCAGACAACAGAACGCTATTGAGGATGAAAATAATCGTAAGGCAGGAGCTTTGATTATTGCATTGAGAAAACAAGACAAGTCATTCTATCAGATAACCAAAGAAATAAATGAACTTGGGTTCAAAACTCGTACAGGGAAGCTATTCCAACAGAATCAGGTGCAGATTTTGTATAACAGATATAAAGAAGATTAACTCCATATATTACCCCAATATTATTATCTCTATTCTAAGTTTAAATAAGCCTTTTTTAGACACTTTTCCCACGTCTCCCCAATTCCCTCGTCTGGCAAACAAAACCCCTCAAATCAAATATAAATAATTAATTGGGATTTCCTATTGTCCTATTTGCTGTAAACCACTACCTTTACATCAAATTTTTAGAATACTAAAAATTAAAATATGAAGGCGTAAGCTTGTTTTTAGGTATTAGAAAATCGCCAATTTTTGAATATCCACCTAAGAAGACAATGCATACGCTCATGCTATATAGGCGTGAGCTATGTTTGTTTGGTGGATTGGTGTTTGGCGATGCCTCTAATACTGACAGGCTTAGTCTCACGCCTTCTTTTATAAATCTAATATTTACCTGCTTCTTGAGACTGAAAGCACAAAACTCAATATCATGGCTAAGAAGACAGCAAAGAAAAACTCGAAGGTAACGAAAGATGGATTTGAGCGCATCTCTATATGGCAGGCAAATGTTGGAGATTTGGTTTGTTATATCACTTCGGAAAAAATTTATATTATAGCTGATAAGACAGAAGATATGGTATCAATGGTAAGCGCTACACAGCAGTTTAATGCAAAATATTCATTTGATGTGAAAAGGGTTTTGCGAGTAGAGGATGTAAATGAAGAAAATTATAGCACGCTGCTTAATAGGCTACCATATTCAGAGAAGAACATAACGTTATCAAATCTTTTACAAATTGCGGATGAATATACACGAACAGGAGTAGTCAGTAAAGCTACATTGGATAAAATACAGCCCGCAACTAATAAATTACTCGAGTCACAACAGGAAGTAATAGAATTTACTCCATTTGAATATAAATTACCTGAAAACTGGAATGCCGATGAATGGTTTGATAAGATACAGGCAAAAGTATTTCGAACAGAAAAAGAAGTAGAAACAAAGTTTATTTTGCCTCTTCTTACTCAACTTGGATACAATGAAGACGACCGATATGATGCAATGTTAATAGAAGGGGCAGAAGGCTCAAGGAAAGTGTCTTTAGAGATAGATTTTGCGATGTTCGCAAATGAGACAGAAGAAATAAAAGAACAGACTATTTTAATCGTGGAAGCCAAAAAGGAGCATAGGTTAACCAAGCAAGTGGAAATAGAAAAAGCTCAACGCCAAGCACGTAGTTATGCTATTTGGACAGGCTGTAAGTTCGGATTAATAACAGATAGTCGTACAATTCAGGTACTTGATATTATGCCAAACATTGGAAGTTACAAGGTTCTATTTGAATGCCAGCGTTCAGAGTTGAAAAACCGATTTGAAGAACTTTATAATCTTGTGGGTAAAGAGAGATTGAGAGATTATTACTTAGAATTGGTGTAACTTTGTTAAAGTTTTATATGACTTGTTTATAGGTACAGGAGGTTTTCTGTACCTTTTTTTGTTGAAAATAAATTGTTTACCCAGAGTGAGAATGTTAAAATATTTTGTTAATTTTGAAAATAATACAAGTAACAAATAATAGAATGCGATTAAATTTTTTCCCAATAAATCTAGGTTCGGAGAAATATCAAATAAATGCAGAACCATATTCTGATGAAAGGATTAAGGAGCTTCGAAATAAATATAATGTTACCCATTCTTTTTTTAGGGATGGAGACAAAATATACATTTCAAATAATCAAGAAGCTGAGGTGGTATTTTTAGGTACAACAGAACAAGTAAATGCATTTGAGAATTATACTATTACAGCAGCTTTAATTAAACATGTCTTTTTTAGGGATTTCAAAGATAGATTCAAGCGATATACACCAATTGACTTTTATCCTTTCAGATTCTTTTCAGGAAAAGATGATTTAATTTTAAATTTATTGCCTGATAGCTTAAAAGGTAGAATTTCATATAAGAAAGTAATTGAGATTCAACTCAGAAAAATAGAACACAATTCGAATTCAATGTTTGGATTTATAATAAATATAGATCGAAATTGGATTTTCTCAATTAATTGTGAAGAAATTTACAAAGAAGGGTTTCCATTAGAGGAAGTAGAAGTTATTCACGCGGAGAATTTGCCTGGATTGGAAAATGTTTTAGCCCCTAATGAAGAATTTATAGGTAGAGTTAAAAGTATTCAAGGAAGTGTAGCGACAGTATCGACTAATAATGGAGATGAAGATTTTCTCTTGTCCGAACTATTCATTCGTAAAACACGATTTAATATTGGTAATTATTTGAACTTTAAAATTGGTAGGGAGAAAAGCACGAAAATTTTTGATGAAATAAAAAGAAGGACTCCAGAAATATACAATGCTGAAAATTTGTATAAAGAAATAGTCAATATTGCAACTCCATTATTTATTGATAAAGATAACAATCAAACAACACCCCACTTATTTCAAAATAAAGATGGTTTTTGCTTTACCGTAGATGCTAATCCTTTACAATTAGATAATTCAATAGAATTGTCTAACCCTTCTTTTATATTTCATTATGATGGAACGAAAAAGAGTAACTATGCAGACAAAGGCCTTACTGATTTTGGACCTTATGATAGTACCACATTTGACATTAAGAATCCCAAAATTTTAGCCATTTGTCATAAAAGTATAAGAGGAACCTTTTCTACCTTCCTTGCAAATCTTAGAGATGGGTTACCTGATTCCAATTATTTCAAAAAAGGTCTGTTAGGTAAATATGAATTACATAGTGCAGATATGAACAATATTCAAGAGGTGCACGAGTATACAAAGATGTCATATTTAAATGCTATAACAGAATTTATTAAAAACAGTAACGAGAAACCTCATTTAGCAATAGTTGAGATACCCTCAAGCTTTAGACAACTCGGAGATAAAGACAACCCCTATTATGAGATTAAAGCTAAGTTGCTTTCATTGGAAATTCCGGTACAGCTTGTTACAACAGAGAAGGTAAAAGGCTTCAATGAATATATTTTAAATTCAATAGCATTACAAATTTATGCTAAACTTGGGGGTACTCCTTGGGTTTTGCCGACTAAACCTTCAGTTGACCGAGAAATTGTAATAGGCATTGGTCATAGTTGGATGCGTGATAATCAATATAAAGGAGCAGAGCAAAATCGGATTGTTGGAATAACAACATTCTTGTCAGGCGATGGTCAATACCTTTTGGGAGAAAAAATCAAGGATGTAAAGTATGATGACTATTTTGATGAACTACTTAAAAGTTTAGAAGAGTCTATCAATTTGATAAGTAATGAATATGCTTGGCAAGATGGAGCTACGGTTAGATTGTTATTTCACGTTTTTAAACCAATTAAGAATATTGAATTTGATGTTATTGGTGCATTGATAAAGAAAATATCAAGATTCAAAATCCAATTTGCATTTATTACTATTAGTAAAAAGCATCCGTTTTTATTATTTGATATAGAACAGAATGGCATTAGAGATAAATTTGGGAATGAAAAGGGTAAATTTATACCCACTAGAGCACAAAATATCATTATAGACAATGAAACCTGTATTGTTCAAATGATTGGGCCAAATGAACTTAAAACGACAAAGCATGGTATGAGTTCTCCTATACAGATAAAAATTAGACGTCCTAGCAATATAGAACAGAATTTAGAGCTTAATAGTATGTTGTACTACGACTTAAGTTATATTGTTCAGCAAGTCTATGCATTTACCTATCTTTCATGGAGAGGTTTTCTACCTAGTGATGAACCAGCAACAATGTTATATTCGAATTTAATATCAAGATTATTAGGGAAAATGAAGAATGTGTCAAATTGGAATGTGGATAATCTCAATTATGGACTAAAAAGAAAAAAATGGTTTTTGTAGAAAATAAAAATACATTCTTGTCTAAAATAGAAGAGAGCAATATATTAAAACTATTCTATTGCTTTTTGCAAAACAATAGTTTGCAAATAAATCTTGAAGACTATCAGAGCCAAACAGATAAAGATTATGCTTCATTTATTCAGGCATTAATATCAAATGATAAGAGTTCTTTTACTCATTTATATAATCAGTTTTGCAAAAAAAAACCTTCTGCTACTTCTCCTTGGGTAAACAATGATTTTTTAATTTTCTCATTAATTGTTGGTGTTTTTCGTTTTGATATAGATAAAAGATGGATAATTAATGTCATCAATACAAGGAATACACAAGATGTTACCCAGCTAAAAATTAATACTACATTAAAAAATATTATCTCTAACAATTTTGCCAGTAATGATAATTTACAAGGAATTGTACTCGTTTTTCAGTATTTACTGTATGGTAATTTTAGTATAGATGTAACTAAATCTTTATACCAAAGAGTAACAAATGACCCTGAATTGTTCTCAGGGAAGCATGATTTTTATACATGTATCGCATTGAGAGCTATAGAAGTTATTGTTGATTCGAAAGATTTTTCAAATGCAAAAGAAATTCATGATTTGAAAAATTTTTCTGAATTATTTTTAAAAAGAGTTGATAGAATAAGTAAGTTTCTTCGCAGTAGTATTATATTAACAGCATCAGGATTACTTATATTCTATATTTGGAAATATGATGAAACTTGGGGGAAAATAGATATTATAGGAGGTGTTTTGGGAAGTGGAGGATTATTCTCTCTTTGGAAGGTTTTATATAATATATTAAAAAAGGGACTTTTGAAATTATTAGGATATTCTCAATATTTCAAATAGACTGAAAATAACTTAAATACGCGCAATTTAACACTGCAAAACAATATGGCTAAAATTACTACTGTAAAAACATTTGAATTTAAGGTAAAGAATGAAAATGGTGGTTTAACTACTGTATATGGGAAGATAGAGAAAGAAGGTAAGCTCTATTATTGGGATATGAGTCATCATTTTAAACCAAGTCCTGCTGCTGGATATTACCTATCCTTCTAAAACAGCATCGAGTATTTCTGAGGCTGAAATGTGGCTAAAAAGCTATATTAATATATTTATTACTGATTTTATTTACAACCCTAATTATTAAAATATGGATGCTTTAAGTTATGAATATTTACTAAGAAGAGTCTATAAAGTAGGAAGGCATGGCAAAGATGGTGCTGATGCAGATATTTATAGACGAATGGAACGAGCTAAAAGGACACTCGAAATAAATATAGAAAGTAAAGAAAAAGGAACAATTCCCATTTCAACTTTAAGCACAGATGAATTGCTCTATCAATATCACAGTGCATGTGCAGGAGTTTGGGGTTATGTTTCCCAAGCAATACGAGATGGATTAAAAGAATATGGCTACCTTTTGACTGATGAAGAAAAAAAGCAGTTAACAGAATCTATTGTAGAGCCTCCTAAGAGATTAGTGGAGAAAGATTACATTGATAAGGCTATCAAAACCGCAGAATCAATTTTTGCTAAGTACGAAATTTTTCCAAAATAGAGCATATCGTTTAACAATAATATTACAAAAGACAATCTAACTCAGGTTGTCTTTTGTTGTTTAAAGAGCTGTTTTATAGTCGATTAAAACCACTTGGCGAAAAAGGAGAATTGGTTAGGAATTTAATTTTTATTCAAAATAAATTTTGTCACATCGTTTTTCATAATTACCTTTGCCGTATAAAAATATAAAAAGTATGGCACTGAATTTTGAAAAATTAAAAGAAAAGCAAAAGGAGTTGGAGGAAAAAGTTCGCCAAGAACAGATGGAAAACATGAGTAAAGAGTTAATTTCTTTTGTTTTGGACGGCGACCTTACACATAGCTTTCGAGAAGAGAAAATACGTAAAGTAACAGAACAATCGAAGAGGGTATTAAGTTATTGGGTAAAAAAAGGCTTAATTCATCCTGCCGAAAGAGAGAAAGAAGGAGCTTGGTTTTATTTTGACCGCACAGAGTCAATCTGGATAGATATTATTACTCAAATCCGAGAATTTGGTTTGGATTTAGACAAAATACTGTTAGTGAGAGAAGCGCTATTTCAAAAAGTAGTAGAAAGTTTTAGGATGATTGATTTCTGTTTGATGCACTCTATCCTTAAAGAGTCGTATTTAATGATAATATATGCAGACGGAAAGACTGGCTTTATGACAACATCTTTATACGCAGAAACAATCTCATCAGAAAATTTACCTCCGCATTTAGTATTTAATTTCTTTCATTTGGCTAAAAACATCTTCCCGAATAACAACTTCACTTTAGGTCTAAAAGACCCTAAAACGGCAGATTTAAGCTCGTCGGAAATGAAAATATTATATTATTTACGGACGGGTGATTTTCAGGAAATTAGAGTAAGACTAAAGGATGGGGAGACATATTTAGTTGAAGCCACAAGGAAAATAGATGTTTCAAACAAACTTATTGATGTTATTCGTGAGGCTAAGTATCAAGACATTGAAATAAAAGTCGAGAATGAACGCATAGTATATATTAAATCCACAGAGAAAATTAAAGCATAAAATAATGACGGAATAAATCCGAAAAATTCGAATAACCTAATCTGTTGAAAAAATCAAGGGTTAGTTTAGGTTGAAATAATAATGTTAAGTACAAATGAATGTAAAAAAATACTAGAAGAAAACAAAGAACAATTCACAGATGCAGAAATAGAACAAATTAGAGAATTTCTTTATAAAATGGCAAAAGTGGTAATAGATAACGGTAATAAAGAGGAGGACAAATTATGAAAACAGAGTTGAAGGGGAAAGCAGCAATATTATATACAAGAGTATCAACAAAAGACCAAAAGGATTTTGGCAATAGCTTAGTATCTCAGAAACGTATGTTGGAGCTATACTGTCAAACCCATGGAATGTCTATTGCTAATACCTTTGAAGAAGATCATTCTGCGAAAAACTTTAATAGACCTGAGTTTTCGGAATTGAAAAAGTATGTGAAAGCCTATAAAAGCAATATAGACTATTTGTTGGTTCAAAAATGGGATAGGTTCTCCCGAAATATCGGAGAAGCTTTGATTATGATAGAGTACTTCAAAAAGATGGGGATAGAAGTGAATTGCGTTGAAAATTGGATTGATTATGAAAGCCCAGACCATATTATTATTCTGTCGGTGTATTTATCTGCTCCAGAGGCTGAAAATTCAAAAATAAGTGATAGATCAATATCAGGAACTCGTCAGTGTCTGAAAGAAGGGAGATATGTCAATACACAGCCCATTGGATATGTAAGTGGTTTAGATAATCAAGGAAAAACACTAATGAAACCCAACGAACGACTAGCCCCACTTATAAAAAAATTATTTGAAGATTATGCTACAGGGCTATACACACAAAAAGAGCTAATTGACAAATATAAACACATAGGTCTAAAGTTGGCTAAAAGTACATTAAGTCGGGTATTGGAAAATCCTCTGTATATGGGTATGGTTAAAGTACCTGCATATAAGAACGAACCTGCGATGTTAGTAGAAGGCCTGCATACTCCTATTATCACAAAAGACTTGTTCTATATTGTCCAATCTATAAAGAAGGGTAAAAATAGAATGAAGAAGGAGGTTCGAGGAAAAAACAAAGATTTTCCGCTAAGTGCCTTAATGGTCTGTCCGATTTGTGGTAGCCCTATGTATGGTAGTACCAGTAATAATGGTAATTCTAAAAAGAAAAAGCGTTATTATAACAATTACAGGTGTCCGGAAAATTGCCAAGGACAAAGCTACAAGGCTGAAATAGTGCATAAGGAGTTGTCGGCAGAATTTGCTAAAATATGCCCGTCTAAAGGAATTATTACTTTATTCAATAATATCATCAAAGACGAGTTAAAAAGGACGCAAATAGACATTATTGCAACTCTAAAGGCAATAGATAGCAAAATACATGAGGTAGAAATAAATCTACAGGCTGTAACGAAGAAATATGCTTTGGATAAGATTCCTGAAGACGTGTATATTCAAATAGCAAGTTCATGTAATTCAGAGTTGATTGATTTGAAAGCAGAGAGAGCCAAGTATACGGATGTTGACAAGGAAACAGAGAAGTATTTGGCATTCGGGACTCATCTAATTTCGAACTTGGATATTTACTTTGATAAATCACCGATAGAGACGAAAACTAAGCTACTCGGTTCGTACTTTACTGAAAAAATAATTTTTGAGGATGGAAAATTCCGAACCCTTCCATTTAATGAAAGTATAACACTTATTAGTAAGTATACCAACGAATTAGCAAATAGTAAAAATAAAAAAAGGGAGAGTTCTAAGAACTCTTCCCTTTCTGTACTCGGAGCGGGACTTGAACCCGCACAACCTAATGGTCACAAGATTTTAAGTCTTGCGTGTCTACCATTCCACCATCCGAGCAAACCTCGAGCAAAAACCGGATTTGAATCCGTTAAATGCTATATTATTGTAAACAAATGCACTTCAAACTTTCTTCAAAGAACAAGTACCAATTTAGCACCTTTTTCAGTCTTGAATTGTTCTACAGATGTTATACAAGTACCTGCTTAACTTTTCGGGTTCGAAATTACATCTTTTTTCTGAAACTACCAAACAACTGATAAATAAACATTTTTTTCTTGTAGAAGATACATGTATAAGTTTTAGAAAAAGAAAGAAAAGACAATTAACACCCAATCACTTGCGATCTTCAAGCAGCGAATAAGTGCCGCAAAAATTACCTATACAAAAATGAGATTAAGTAGAAATAATGCCTTACACTCAACAAATAGCGAGTTATTCATTCTCAAATATTATACTATCACAGTCTTTTTTGAAAACAATAAAACACACCCTTTATCTGACAAAATATTGTTCAAGTATGACTTTGTGTACACGATGCACGTATGCAATTTTTAAAATATAATAATTGCTACATATAATTATGTCACAATATTGAAAATTGAAAATTCATATTTCATTTTTTATCTTATCTGTCTCTCATTTATCCTCTAATTTTGTTTGATGAAACAACGTAATACTTGTAGCTAATCCCAATGTTTATTGGGGCTCAATGATAACATATAGCGGAAACAAGATTGAATGCACTAATTTTAAAACCGACTATTTAGGTGCTGCAAATTTATCGAATGGGGTAGGAATTATCAACCAGACTGAGATCCTGACGGATACCCTCCTGAGATAAATGAAATGATTAATTAGGTGTGATAATTAAGCAGTATGTAGAGGGGTTGATAATTACATAATATGTAAATTATTAACCCTCTTTTTTTATAACACCAATCAGTATTTGGTTTTATTATAACAAAAACACTGGATCAATAAAAAAATGACTCTCCTCAAAAAGACAGGAAGGGCCAAAAAAAGAACCACTTTCCAGTGATTCTTTTAGTTTAGTTGAAATCCCTATCGAAATATCGAACGATTTTATTGAGGATTGGAAGAGGATTACTACATTTTTATTACATTTGGTGAATTTTTAACTAAAAGAAACGCATTTATGAAAAAAACATTATTTATTCTTTTCTTATTAACATTAGGTTGTACTTTCACCCTATTTGCTCAGGATGCAAAAAAAGAAGCCGAAACAGTTAAAACAAAAATGGATGCTTTCTCATCTAAAACAGGGACAATAACTAAGTTTATAGACACTAAACTTCCTAACTTAAAAACATCTTATTCTTCGCCTGAAACTCGGATTAGAAAAATCAGTAATACAAATACATCTGCCTATTTCTATCAAATTGAAAAAGAAGGAAAGTATAGTAATACCACAGCCTCAATTGAATATTCAGACTTACTTGAAGTCATAAAAGCATTATCTGTATTAAAGGTTGACGAGAGTAAAGATATTGCTTTAAATCCTGATTATTTAGAAAATAAATTTATAACTGTAGATGGCTTTCAAATCGGATACTATGTAAGTAAGGGTAAAAGTACTTGGTATATAAAGCTTGAAAAATACGGATCAGATAATACTGTATTTATAAATGATGTAAATATTGTGGAAGCTGCATTTACTGAAGCTAAGAATAAAATAGAGGAACTAAAAAAATAACTCAGTATTCACCGGATCAGCCCGAAAAGTTGTGGAGTTAGAAAAAAGGGAGTAGCTTTGCTTTATGGAAACAGGCTACGAACTATTATTACCCGATGGTATATTGACTTATTTTGATGTAACCCATGCCGAACGTACCTCTACGGCAATATTAATCTATTTGGATGAGAAGGATTTATCGGAAGAAGAGCGTAAAGGCAAACATCTTCAATCCAAAGGTTTTTACCCACCCGCATCGATACACGACTTTCCTCTTCGAGGGAAAAGTTTAATACTTCACGTCCGTCGCCGTCGCTGGCAGGATATGGACACTGGCAATCCGTATATGCGTGATTGGGAAGTAGTAGCAAAAGGCACTCGTCTAACCGAAGAGTTTGCCTCTTTTTTAAAAGGAACACCTGGATAATACTCCCGTTAGTTGTAGTACATTAGCTAAGTTTTATGGTTTAAACGCACAAAGACTGGAAGAGTGGTATCGTATCTATTTGTCTGGCTTTCTTGAATGGTCGGAGCGTGAACACGCAGACAAATGGCTGTTGTTTCCCGAGAATATAAGCCCTTACCTAAGTATAGATGAGACTTCTTTGAGTGATGATGAACTCTATACAATTATCACCAACAAAGAAGCTAAAGGTAGGAAAGGTTCTATTGTCTCTATAGTACGAGGAACAAAAGCTGAAGATGTTATTGAAGTCCTATTAAGGATTAAAGACAGATTACGGCGTAAGGTAAAAGAAGTCACTTTGGATATGGCTGCCAATATGGGGGTAATAGTAACTCGTTGTTTTCCAAAAGCCTCGCAGGTAACAGACCGCTTCCATGTACAAAAGTTAGCCTGTGATGCTCTGCAGGATATGCGGATAGCTTTTCGTTGGAAAGCCATTGAACAGGAAAATAAAGAGATAGCCCTGGCCAAAGAGAATAAGGAATCGTATGTGCCATTGATCCTTGAAAATGGGGATACACATCGTCAACTTCTTATACGCAGTCGTTATTTATTGTTTAAAAATGAAGACAAATGGACTCCCCGACAGAGACAAAGAGCTGAAATACTATTTCACTATTATCCAACATTAGAAGTCGCCTATAAACTAACAATGCAACTAAAAAGTATCTATCATACCACCAAGGATAAAAAAGTAGCCCTCACCCGTTTAGCGCGCTGGTATAATGCCATTGAGGAGTCAGGCTTTGAGCATTTTGGAACGGTGATGCGCTCTGTGCAAGCACACTACAAAACCATATTAAACTTCTTTGATAGAAGAGCTACCAATGCCTCGGCTGAATCCTTTAATGCTAAAATTAAAGCTTTCAGGGCTCAATTCAGAGGTGTCTGGGATAAAGCTTTCTTCTTGTTCAGATTAACAAAATTATATGCGTAAAATCAAAATCCCTCATATTTTTACGTTGATCCGATCCTTTGTCTCGGCTCTTGCCGAGATTCTCTGCAAATAAAAAAACAATAGGCATACAA
The DNA here is from genome assembly GCF_010501095.1 of Dysgonomonas sp. 520. Lineage (GTDB taxonomy): Bacteria > Bacteroidota > Bacteroidia > Bacteroidales > Dysgonomonadaceae > QVMP01. Next base: position 17,868 of record NZ_QVMP01000035.1, read on the forward strand.
ATCATCGATTTACATGCCTATTATTTTTCATCTCTGGTGACTCTGTCAGGATTCAAACCTGAAACCTTCTGATCCGTAGTCAGATGCTCTATTCAGTTGAGCTACAGAGCCGTCTCTTTTACTTAAATGCGATGCAAAGATAATCACTTTTCTTTACGAGACAAACATTTACATCCTCTATTTTTAAGTTTTTTTTCAACCATATAATTATCAACAATTTATAGCTCGAATAAAAATCAGAATCTGAACTTTATTTTAATCATAAACCTAGTTCAAGCCACTATTACATCAAAATTTATTACTTTTAGTCCAACTTTTATGTTAGTGAATTATGAAAAAATACGGCAACAACATTATACAGTTCTGGCATAACATAACAAACAAAATATGGAGGCGTGAAACCAATGTATATTTCGTATCCGGAATGTGCTACAACTGCAAAGTATTCGACAATATAACTCTACCCGAAGGCTTCAATAAAATTTATATCGAGTGGCTCATTCCCCAGAAAGATGAAACATTGTCCGATTATTCTAAAAGAATGATTGCACCGATCAATACTAAACGCCCGTTTGTGCTGGTCGGGTACTCGTTTGGCGCTATCATCCTCTACGAAATGAACAGATATGTTAAACCTCAAAAGAATATTATCATATCTTCGTTCAAACGCGAAGACGAAACCCCTACCCTTTTCAGACTGGCAAAGTCTATCAATTTTGCGGAAAGAATCCCCGAAAAAGCATATTCTGCAACACAATTTATTACAAATATCTTCAACAGGCTAGTATATACCCTGCCAACTTCATCCTTAGACGAATATATGACACAAACAGACCCCGTCTACATAAAATGGTCCATACATCAAATCACAAACTGGCAGCCTCACTTTCTCTTGCCTAACGTCTACCATATACATGGAACGAAAGACCAGATATTTTCATTCAAAACAATAAAAGACGCTATTGAGATTAAGGATGGCGATCATCTTATGGTTTTCAAGAAACACAAAGAAATAAGCGAAAATCTCAGTCAAATTCTCTCCGACGGGTGAATCTTATTATTTTCCGGCCTCTCTTAGTTTTATCTTTGTCAACACTTGTTTGGTGTTCAACGAAAAGTCGGCATCCATCATCCAAGCATAAAAGCTTGGCTCTGATTTCAATACTTCCGCAACAGGTTTTCCCTTATGCTTTCCGAAATTGAAAATCTCAATACCATTTTCATTTCTTATTATTCGCCCGGCCAAATCTACATTATCATTAAAGAATGAAAATTCTTTTGCCAATTCGCCCATATCGTTAGGCAGATCGTCGTATCTGTCCAATTGAGCCTTCAACACTTCGTAAGTTGCCAACGTATCGGCCTCGGCAGAGTGTGCGTCTTCAAGTGTCTTATTGCAATAGAACTTGTACGCGGCTTCGAGTGTCCGTTGTTCTTTCTTGTGGAAAATAATCTGAACATCAATCAGTTTACGCTTCGTAAAATCAATATCAATCCCCACCCTGAGAAACTCCTCTACAAGCAATGGTATATCGAACCGACTGGAATTGAATCCTGCCAAATCACACCCTTCAATCTGGTCGGCCAATGACTTTGCAATCTGTTTAAACGTTGGTGCGTCTTTCACATCCTCATCGGTTATGCCATGAATGGCAGACGATTCGGCCGGAATAGGCATCTCCGGATTCAGGCGTTTTGTTTTCACTTCCTGTTTGCCATTGGGTTGAATCTTCAGGAAAGAGATTTCAACAATCCGGTCTTTCACTACGTTGGTTCCGGTAGTTTCGAGATCGAAAAAAACAATTGGATTTTTCAGATTAAGTTCCATATCATAAAGTTTTTTATTTTCAACAAAACACAAAAATAGGGTTTATTTTGCAGTTGAAGAAATGATTTCATATTTCAAAGTTTCTCTACTGCTGGGTAAATAATAAATCTTCACCTGAATTGTTCCGGGCAGACTATCAGCTTCGTCTTTCAACTTCTTTAATTCCCGGTATTGATAAAGATTTAGATTCATCCTACCAATTCTAAATTTATAAAAAGCACTGCGTCCGCTAGATTTATATCTTCGCAAAGATTCTATATTTTCTATCCGCTCTTCATACTCTCCTTTTAAAATATGCCGAAGGTCGATTATTAATGATCGGGTGAATAAAATCGCAACAAAAGCGCAAATAATAATCACCAAAACGACAGTTCCATACTTTCTCCATTTTTTTATTGGCTTTGCGCCTTCCTTTTGACTTTGTATGGCTGCATATATAATCATAAAAGCGAACAGAAGAAGAACAGGCACCAATATAGCCAAATGCAGATAGTATGGGAAGTAGAAACCACCGCCAAATAAACTATATGCAGGATAGTAAAACAACCAATATATTACAGATTCTGCTCCTTCCGGATAGAACAGGCTAAGTAGCATAAATATAAATGCCAGAGCAAATGCAATTATTACAAGAAGGGGCAAAATCTTCTCTTTTATGATAGGTCTATATCTTTTCATTGTGTAGCAGCTTGGTCCTTACAGAAAAAAGCCTTACTGCTTCCCTCGGAAAAGACAATAAGGCTCTATATATTATACAATCTCAATGTGAGATCAATCGTTCAGCATCATAGGCATCAGCAACATTAGCAAATCTTCGTCCGCTTCTTTCTCTATCGGGAAAATCAATCCGGCACGAGACGGGTCTGACAATTCCAACGAAACATCACTTGCCGGTATATTGCTCAAAATTTCGATCAGGAAATTAGATTTAAATCCAATGTTCATTGGTGTTCCCACATACTCGCAAGCGATAGTTTCTTCCGCAGCAGTAGAGAAATCAATATCCTGAGCCGATATAACGATCTTATCATCTGCCAATTGCAATTTCACCAAACTGCTGGCTGGGTTAGAAAACACAGATACACGCTTCAATGCATTCAAGAATGAAAGACGATCTAACGTCACCTTATTTGTGTTGTTTTGTGGTATCACAGAATTATAGTTCGGATAACGCCCTTCGATGAAACGGCATGTCATCACATAACTTGACATCGCAATATATGCGTTATTTTCATCAAATTTGATCTCAACCTCTTCTGCTTCTTTTGGAAGAATAGCCCTCAACAAGTTAGCCGGTTTCTTTGGCAATATGAAAGATGCCCTTTCCGAACCTTTTGCCGCAAGCGTCTTGCAACGTACCAGTTTATGCCCATCCGATGCCACAAACGTTACATCGTCTGTTGTTATATCAAAATAAACTCCATTCATCACAGGGCGCAACTCGTCGTCCGCACCTGCAAATATAGTTCTGTTGATACCTGAATACAGAACCGACGGGGCAATCTTCAAACTGATGGCCGAATCGCTCAATTGCTTTGGCTGAGGATAGTCTTCGCCACTTTGTCCTATAAAATTATATTTTCCGTTATGAAAATAAATGAACACCTCAAGATTCTCGTCATTGATACTGAATGTGAGAGGCTGTTCGGGAAGTTCTTTCAATGGATCTAACAAGTTTTTAGCATTTATAGCCAGTTTTCCGCTGCCCTCAACTTCACTCACTTCCACCGAAGTCTCTAAACGGGTTTCTGTATCTGCCGCCGTCAACTTCAATGTTGACCCATCCAAATCTAACAAGAAACAATCGAGAATAGGCAAAGTATTTTTTGAATTGATCACTTTACTTATAGCCTGCAAATGACTTAGCAAAGATGTACTTGAAACAACAAATTTCATATTATATCTGTATTTTTTAATTTTTGATTCATTAGAGCAAATATAGGCATATTTTTCTAAACGACAAGCACCGACAAGAGCTGCTATTCAGAAAAAAATAAGGACAAAACACTTACTGAAAAATGTTTGTCCTTATCGTATGAAATTTTGGGTTTAAGCCTCCTAATTAATCCTTACATAAGACCCACCTGTACATTGAGGGCATCCCCCTACAGAACCAATACTAAAACTTCCAGTCAAGGGACTTGGTAAGTTTCTACCTCTCACCGAAACTGCAAAATATACAGTACGACCTGTGCTAGTGCTTATTGTTATGTTCTCGCTCAAATAAAAACGATAACTATTCATACCACTGAACGATTCTTTTTGACCATATACTTCGTATGAACCTGGAAAGCGGGGTGACGCTGCATTCCAGATACTTATATCATCCCGGGGAAGAAGTTGAATGACCACACAGTCTACATATGAGTCCGACCTCAGGTTTGTAAATACAATCCTCATCCCCAATGTAAAAGAATATGTTCCATAAAACGGCATTTCTATCGAATAAGTCTGATTAGTGCTTACATTTTTTAACATAGCGCTTGTAGATTTAAGAGACGAATCATCTATTGTTGGAATTGAAAATGAGAATATTTTTGGTTCCACCCTCGTAAAATCACTAAACCCGGGTGCAGACCACTTCCCATTGCCTGTGGCATCTGATGTTAATACCATGCCATTACCTTGGCTTCCGTCTTGTAACCTAAATCCTTCACCTTGCGTAGCAGTACGAATATCAACTTTTGCTTGAGGGTCATTTGTCCCTATCCCCACGTTGCCGTCAGTTTTCACCACCACATCGTCCGAAATGTTTGTATTTCCGTTTGTGTTTCTTTGCCCATCAATGTGAAAAATACCCTGAGGACTTTCCGTGTTTACTCCGACCTGTCCGTAAGCAACGGAACAAGCCAAAAGAGTCAATAATAATAATTTTTTCTTCATAATTTTTAAATGTTGTTTGTCGTGTTAATTAATTCAAGTTGCTATTTATAGTTTGTATAATTTATCGAATGTATATGCCCAGAT
>NZ_QVMP01000036.1 GCF_010501095.1 Dysgonomonas sp. 520
AGGAAGCGGGTGCAAAAGTAAAACACTTTACAACACAATCCAAATTATTTACAACCTTTTTTTGAACTTTTTTAAAAGTTTTGTGTTGTAGTGATTACATAACTCTATATTCCAATCACTTGGCTTAAATTCTTTTTTTCTATGTTTATTCTGAATTTTTTGAGCCGGACTGTAAAACTACCAGAAATATTTTAGATTACAAAATTATTCTCGCAAAATTTCGTTATGTTTGTCATAGTATTTTTTTGAAATAATTATCTTATGAAAAGCATCCATTCGTATATTATATATAGTTTACTTATTATATATGGTTTTATCAGTTGTTCTCAGAAATCGAAAAATGACTCTATCGAGACTGTGAATAGCGAAGGGACTGTGAAGATCGAACGATTCGACAAGGCGTTGTTCAACTATTTGGAAACTCCTACTGCGAATGGTGAGTCTGAATTAAAGACTGATTTTAAAAATTTTCTGCCTGCATTCGGTTATATTACCATCGGCGAAGCCAATGCCGACAGCAGTATCTTTTTCCCTAAACTTAAGCAATATTATGCCAACGATATGTTGCTACATATATATAAGGACGCATTATCCCGCTTCGAAGATATTTCGAAATACGAGACAGAGCTGTCGAACGCAAATGAATTGATAAAAAAGAATTTTGATGGGAAACAACTCCCGATGTTGGGTATCCATATTTCCGGATTCAAATCGAATACGATTGCCGTGGAAGATTATATTTCAATATCGAGCGACAAATATCTCGGGCAAGATTATCCTGCTTACAGTCAATTCTTCGAAGATTTTCAGCGTATACAGATGCGACCGGAAATGATTACGCGCGATATTCTTCGTGCCTGGATCATTTCGGAAATGAAACCGGATAGTAAGAAAAAAGACTTATTAGAGTTTTCGGTGAATGAAGGTAAAATATTATATACCCTTTCCTTTCTGTTGCCCGAATGGGAAAAAACCGACCTGCTCGGTTACACCGAAGACCAATGGAAATGGTGTGACGATAATGAAAAAAATATATGGAAGGTCATTATCAAAAATAATTACCTTTTCTCGACCGAAAATTTGCTGATTAGTAAATTTATGGCTGAAGCGCCACACACCGCACCAATATCGCCCGAATCTCCCGGAAGAATTGGAGCCTGGCTCGGATTCAAAATTGTTGATTTATATGTAAAAAAATCAAATGTATCTATAAAGGATTTGCTAGCAACAGATGCTACGTCAATATTAAAGAGTTCAAAATACAATCCTCAATAATATAGGAATAAGTAGGGGCGAATGTTTATTCGCCCTGATATTCGGATGTAAGATTTCACACTCCTACTTTTGGGCAGACTAAAAGCCTCATTTCATTTATATTCAATCTACTACACCTCTTATCAACATTTTTTGTTGATAACTTGATTCTTTTTTTATGATTAAAGAATGTATCTTTGAATTCCACATAAAACAAGGAAGGTGAGTTCTATGCCACAAGAAAGGAATAATCGAAAAAAAACGAACGAAAAAATATCATCTATTGCCGATTTGGGAAAAATCCAGCCTCAAGCCAGGGAGTTAGAGGAAGCCATACTTGGCGCCCTTATGCTCGAAAAAGACGCTTATTCTTTGGTGAGCGACATTCTTAAGCCTGACAGCTTTTACGATCCCATTCATAAAATTATATATACTGCAATAGTAAATCTGGCTTCACATCAGGCTCCGATTGACATGCTGACTGTTGTGGAGCAGTTGAGAAAAGACGGCGAACTGGAATCGGTAGGTGGTCCTGTCTATATTGCACAATTGACCGAAAAGGTTGGTTCGGCAGCACACATAGAATTTCACGCGCGCATTATCGCCCAAAAATATCTGGCAAGGGAATTAATCGGGTTTTCGTCTCAAATAACCAATAAAGCGTTTGACGAAACAGTGGATGTTGACGACCTGATGCAAGAAGCGGAAAGTAAACTTTTCGAAATATCGCAAGGTAACGTAAAAAAAGATGTTACCCAGATTAATCCGGTGATTAAAGAAGCCTTAAACCTGCTCGAAATCGCAGCTAACAGACCCGAAGGCCTCAGTGGTTTGCAAACAGGATTTGATGCACTTGACAAAATCACTTCAGGATGGCAAAACTCTGACCTTATCATTATTGCCGCCCGTCCGGCGATGGGTAAAACGGCATTCGTGCTTTCCATGGCAAAAAACATGTCGGTGGCTTTCAATTACCCGGTGGCTCTATTTTCTCTGGAAATGTCTAACGTTCAGCTGGTAAACCGTCTGATCGTAAACACCTGTGAGATTCCGGGCGAAAAAATAAAAAACGGACAACTTGCGCCTTACGAATGGGAACAGCTCGACTTCAAAATAAAGGAACTTTACGATGCGCCATTGTTTGTAGACGATACTCCGAGTTTGTCTGTATTTGAACTGAGAACCAAAGCCCGCAGATTGGTACGTGAGCACGGTATAAGAATGATAATCATCGACTACCTTCAACTTATGAACGCCAGTGGTATGAACTACGGTAGCCGTGAGCAGGAGGTTAGTATGATTTCCCGATCATTGAAAGGATTGGCTAAAGAACTTAATATTCCTATCATTGCCCTGTCGCAGCTGAATCGAGGTGTAGAAGGGAGAACAGGAGCCGAAGGTAAGCGTCCTCAACTATCAGACCTTCGTGAGTCGGGAGCCATTGAGCAGGATGCCGACATGGTATGCTTCATTCACCGCCCCGAATATTACAAAATTCTGGAAGATGAAAAAGGTAACGACCTCAGAGGTTTGGCCGAAATAATCATCGCAAAACACCGTAATGGTGCTACGGGCGATGTGTTGCTTCGATTCAAGAGTGAATTTGCCCGCTTCCAAAATATTGATGACGACTACAATATGAACAGGCAAGAGTTAGGCTCAAAGATGAATTCTTTCAGCAATAATGCTCAACCTTCATCCGCCCCCCCTGTTATGGGGAGCGATATTGTGCCTTTCTGAAGATCCGAGGGTGAAAGTTTCCCCCCCCTATATTCATGTAAACAGCAACTAACCCCTACCCTCTTCTGATTCTTATCTGGATAGCATTTTCTATGGGCGTTTCATTCACAAAAATGAGATAGCCGCCACCTCCTGCGCCGCTCATTTTCCAGCCTAAAACTTTCGACTTATATTTATCCAAAACTTCCCAAATATCATTCGTCATCATATTGGGGAACATTTCTATCTGGGCATTAAAACTTTCCGTAAACGCCTCGCCAAATTTCCTGCTATCTTTATTCAATATAGCATCCCAACACTTTTGCGAAGCGGCGCTCAGTTTGCTTGCGTTTGCTTCATTTATGTTTGTATTTGCCAGAACGTCGTAATCGTCATAACGGGGATATAAAGGAACCATCCACAACCGTGCTTCCAACCAACCCAAGATAGTATCGTCCAAAACGCTTTCTATTTCCTGTGGCCAATAATTGTTATCGTAGAAGAGCCTGTTCAACCCCGGAAGCACTATACCCAAAGCATCTTGCGAACCGCTTACATACTTCGTTCCCGGTGGGTTTTCGAAGCAAAACAATGTCTTACCCAGCTTTTCTTTATCTCCTGCGGGAATATCAACCTGCCACAGTTCTATCGCCTTTTTGCGCGAACTTGTCGACATTCCGCTCCTGTCGTTAAACTCATAATCCGGCTCTATGCTAATTGTCAGCACTGCACCGGCACTGTATTTACTGACATACGGCTGATCTAACCATCCTCCTGCCAAATCTATCCTGTAAGGAATACGGCACTCTTCCCGCAAAGCCGTGGTTGAACGAACCGGAAGATTTCCGTGTGGTATGCGTTTGCTTACAATGTATTCTATGCCTAACTCTTTACACAATTCTTCTTTCATTGCGCTGTGTCCATCCGAGTTAACAAAAAATATATCGGGTTTAAGCTCCTTTATTTCATCCAGAAAGTCGATTAATCCACCTCCTCGGTTCACCCATGCATCTTTAACAAACTTCAACGACTTGACCATGTAGAGCCGCTCGTCTTCGTTATTTATTGTTTTTCGGGCTTTCAAATCCTGAATTGTTTTGTCTGAACCAATGCCTACATATAAATCGCCATAGCTCGCGGCTTCTTCAAAAAAAGCCACATGACCACTATGAAGCATATCATAGCATCCACTAACAAATACTTTTTTCATTCTTATGGTTTAAAATAAGTAATCCCCTAAAGTATAACTTTTATAGATAAAATGAAAAAAAATCCTCAAACAATATCTGCTTGAGGATTTATATTTTGTGAGTAAACTATTGTTAAAGCATCACAACTCCATCTATAGCCGCCACCTGCCTGTAATAAATCACTACATCATCGGCATCGCTAACCGGAGCTTTAACCGTAATGCTCGAATATTTACCGTTCTTACTGTCCCGCACCGAAAAACTTGCATCTGAATTTTCAAAAACGGAATGTACCTTTGCAATATTGCTCTGCTCCGATGTTACAATAAACTTGAAGACATAATCTGACGGAAATGTATGTATTTCTTCCAGTTTCTTTTTAAAGGTTAGATAAAAATCATCAATTTGTTGATCTTTACCGTTTTCTATAATTTCTATTTTTCCATTCATGATTAATTTATTTCAAATATCAGACCAATGATAAAATTACGTCAAACTGTCATGAATAATAGAACCTTTTTTCATTTTACTTATAAACGCAGTTTCAAAATTTTCCGAACCACATCTCCTGTAATATCGGCATGTTCGCCTAGTTTCCATCCTCGGTCGTTGAGCCTTTTCGCCACAGCTTCAACAGCATCTTCTCCCAGTTCATAGTCTGACAAGTGTGTTTTCACCTGCATCTGTTCGAAGAAATCTTCTACCGCTTTTATCGACGCTTGTATACGTTCTTCCCTATCCATCGTATTGTATATACCAAAGACCTGCTCTCCCATCTGGATGATCTTCTCCGCCTTACGTTCTTTCTCGTATTCCAATACTCCCGGCAAAACGATTGCCAATGTTTGAGCATGATCCAGACCATACAGTGCGGTCAATTCATGTCCAATGCTGTGAGTAGCCCAATCTTGAGGAACGCCACAGTTAATCCAACCGTTCAATGCCCAGGTTGATGCCCACATCAAATTTGCCCTGACGTCATAGTCTTCCGGAGATTCCAACGCTTTTGAACCCTCAATAACCAACGTTCTCAGTATTGATTCGGCAAACATATCCTGAATCATGGCATTAACCGGATAAGTCGCATATTGCTCCACAACATGCACAAAGGCATCGACAACCCCGTTACCGATTTGCCTTACGGGCAAAGTAAAGGTTGTGGTAGGGTCTAACACTGAAAATTTAGGGAAAACCAACGGCGAATTGAATGCCAGTTTGTCTTGTGTTTCGGCTCTGGTGATTACCGCTCCCGAATTCATTTCCGACCCTGTTGCCGACAATGTGAGTATGACACCGAAAGGTAGTGCTTTTTCCATTTTCGCGCCACTGGCTACAACCGACCAGGGATCGCCAGCCTCGAAGCATGCTGCCATAGAGATAAATTTTGTTGCATCCACAACCGAACCACCTCCCACTGCCAATAGGTAATCACATTGTTTTTCCTTTATCAATGCAACGGCTTTCATGCAGGTTTCGTAATGCGGGTTGGCCTCAACACCTCCAAATTCATAATATGTATATCCTTTCAAGGCATCAACAACCTGATCATATACTCCATTTTTTTTGATACTACCGCCTCCGTAAATAATCAATACTTTGGCACTTTGGGGTATTTCTTTTGAGATATCTTTGATGGTATCCTTCCCGAAGATAATCTTCACGGGATTTACAAATGCGAAATTATTCATAGTTATAAATATTTTAAAATTCAGTAAAGTTAATAGTTTACTTTAATCTTGAAATACTGATTAATTATATTTACAGCCTGTTTATATTTTTAAACAAACTCGTAAGCAAAGACCATCAAATAAAACAAAAACCGGAACTATTCGGTTCCGGTTTTTGTTATCATCTTAGCTGATATGTAAATTACATCACCTTTGTTTCTTCAACTATAACTATAGTTTCGTCGTCTACATCCATATCTTTTGTTAGATCTCTGTATATAACTGCATTACATCCAAGTATAATTACCATATAGAAAATATATGCAATCACGATGAGAATAGTGCCCACTACGCCTAATAGTCCTAACAAGCTAGATAGAAGAAGGAATGCAATGTAAAGGACAAAAGTAACACCAAAAATAGTCCACTTATAGCCATAAGTTGCCTGGTTACTTTTCATCATGGCTTGTGTTGGCGACAATTTCTTGTCCAACAATAGATAAATAGCCAACGACCATCCAATAGATATTATGATACCGGGAACTAACATAAACATCATAGCTGGAATTATGGCTATAGACATAAGCCCTATCAACGTGAAGAACTCTCCCATATACTGACGATATTTCGCATCAAAAATAAACAGAGGCGAAATTACTCCTCCTTTACTCAATTCGATGGGTATAGAGAAAATTGCAATTGTTGTACCTACATTAATATAAGGAATCCAAATTGTCAGAATCCACATAACAACAGCACCCACCAACGAAAGTAAGTTTTTTACTCCGATACCAACACCTTCTTGCAATACGCCTTGAAGTGTAATTTTATTTCCTGTATTCATAATACTTTTTGATTTAAGTTAATTCCATAAAATTACACAATTTCAACATATTAAACAAAAAAGATGTATAAAAATGCATCAATAACTACCTATAAAGCAAAAAAGTACCGATTTTGTTAAAAAAATCGGTACTTAATCTCTCACTTGTTCATAAAATCAGTTCATATTTGCCTTCTCCGTTTTTTCCTATTTGAAAGTAAGCGTCTCCAAGAGCAATAGGAAGGATGGCATGAATAATTTGAACTATACTTCTGTGTAACTTTACTATTAAGTTTAGTTATCGAAAGATTCTACAAAATCATCACTAAATGTGCTATATTCAAAAATATTTATCGCCAGATTTTTCAAGATTGACTTTTTGTCTTGGTAAAATATGCAAATGCTTTCAAATTGATTTTATTTGATTGGATTAATAAAAATATTGTCTATTTTATTGCAAAATCGAATATTTTGTATCAATTTTGTATCGAGAAACGACAGATGCAAAATTTGAAGGTTATTAGATGAAAAAATTGAAGTTTACCAAAATGCATGGCGCAGGTAACGATTATATCTACGTAAACGGTTTTACTCAAACAATAGACAACCCATCAGAATTGGCAATAAAAATCAGCGACCGTCACTTTGGTATTGGATCAGACGGACTTGTCCTTATTCTTCCATCCGATGTTTGTGATTTTAAGATGCAGATGTTTAACTCGGACGGCTCGGAAGCCGAGATGTGTGGAAATGCATCCCGTTGTGTTGGTAAATACGTGTATGACAACAAACTGACAGATAAAACAAAGATATCGCTCGAAACCGGAGCCGGCGTAAAGTATATTACACTTTTAGATGGAGATGAAACGGCACGGAAAGTGACTGTTGATATGGGTGAGCCAATCCTTGATCCCGAAAAAATACCCGTTCGGGCAGATATAGAACCTGTTCTGAATTTTCCTCTCGATATTGATGGCAAAATATGGAAGATATCGTGCGTTTCGATGGGAAATCCTCATGCCGTGGTATTTACCGAAGGAATAAAAGATTTAAATTTGCCTGTATTGGGTCCTAAATTTGAGAAGAATCCTATTTTCCCTAAAAAGACAAATACCGAATTTATAGAAATCATTAACCGTAAAACTCTTAATATGAGAGTCTGGGAACGGGGTGCAGGTGAGACATTAGCCTGTGGTACGGGTGCATGTGCCTCGGTTGTGGCTGCTGTGTTGAATGACTATTGCGACCGAAATGTATTGATACATTTGTTGGGGGGCGACCTTCAGATCGAATGGAGAGAACATGACAATCATATTTATATGACAGGAGAAGCTGTCACTGTATTTGAAGGAAATATTTTAATAAAGTAATAAGCAAATATGATATTAATCAACGAAAATTACACTAAACTACCTGGTAGTTACTTATTTTCCGACATTGCGAGGAAAGTAAGTGAATTTAAGGCTGCTAATCCAACTGCAAATATAATACGGCTGGGAATTGGAGATGTAACCAAACCTCTTCCTCAGGCTAGCATTGATGCTATGCACAAGGCTGTTGACGAAATGGCAAATGCCGAAACATTCAGGGGATATGGCCCTGAGCAAGGGTATGACTTTTTGGTGAATGCCATCGTTGAAAATGATTATAAAGCGCGTGGATTAGATATATCGGCAGATGAAGTTTTTGTCAGTGACGGATCGAAAAGCGATACGGGAAACATAGGAGACATTCTTGGCTTAGACAATATTGTAGCTATTACCGATCCTGTTTATCCTGTCTATGTGGACACGAATGTAATGGCAGGTCATGCGGGAGAATTAGGCTCCGACAACATGTGGAGCAAGATAATTTATCTTCCAAGTACGAGCGAAAATGATTTTGTGCCCGAATTACCTAAAAATAAAGTAGATATAATATATCTTTGTTATCCGAATAATCCGACAGGGACAACCTTGACAAAAGACCAGCTGAAAGTGTGGGTTGATTATGCGATAAATAACAAGTCGCTCATACTTTTCGATTCGGCGTATGAAGCATTTATCACGGAGGAGGACGTTCCTCATAGTATATACGAAATAGACGGAGCCGAAAGCGTAGCAATCGAGTTTCGGAGTTTTTCGAAAACAGCAGGTTTTACGGGTACAAGATGTGCATACACCGTTGTTCCGAAAAAACTGGTCGGATACACGAAACAGGGAGAGGCCGTATCGCTCAATAAACTATGGAACCGTCGTCACACAACCAAGTTCAACGGTGTTCCTTACATTATTCAACGGGCGGCAGAGGCTTGTTATTCGCCGGAAGGGAAGCAACAGGTGAGAGATACAATAAATTATTATCTGAATAATGCGAAAATAATTCGTGAGGGATTGGCAGTTCAAGGATTGAAGGTGTATGGCGGTGTAAATTCACCATATATATGGGTGAAAACTCCAAACAATATGACTTCCTGGCAATTCTTCGATTATTTGCTTCACGAACTGAATATCGTCGGGACTCCCGGTGTTGGCTTTGGTCCGAATGGAGAGGGTTATTTACGATTAACTGCTTTCGGAACTCTTGAAAATACGGAAGAAGCAGTGGAAAGATTGAAAAAAATAAAATAAAAAACTTGTAATCAAACACATAAAAAAATCAGCTATGTCAAAGTTAAGATTCAGGGCGGTCGCCGCAGCAGCCGACCGTAAACCACTAGAAGTGGATGCCCCCAAAGAAAAATTCTCGGAATACTATGGCGAAAAGGTATTTAACCGTAAAGCGATGAGTAAATACCTATCGAAAGAAACTTTCAAAAAAATGATGAAAGTTATAGAGTTAGGAGAAACAATAGACAGAGGAATAGCTGAGCATGTTGCGGCAGGTATGCGTATGTGGGCTCTTGAAAATGGGGCAACACACTACACGCACTGGTTTCATCCGTTGACGGACAGTACGGCCGAAAAACACGATGCCTTTGTGGAGCATGACGGCAATGGTGGTTTGATTGAAGAATTCAGCGGAAAACTTCTAGCTCAGCAAGAGCCGGATGCATCAAGTTTCCCGTCGGGAGGTTTACGAAATACGTTCGAAGCCCGTGGATATTCGGCATGGGACCCTACATCGCCCGCATTTATTATCGAAGATACACTTTGTATCCCTACAATTTTCATTTCATATACAGGCGAGGCGCTCGACTATAAGACTCCATTGTTGAAATCGATAGCGGCAGTGACCAATGCGGCTAAAGACGTATGCGGATATTTTTATGATGATGTAAAAAAGATATATTCAAACTTAGGATGGGAGCAAGAGTATTTCTTGGTTGATGAAGACTTGTTTGCTGCTCGTCCCGACCTGGCTCTTACCGGAAGGACGTTGATGAGCCACGAGAGTGCTAAGAACCAACAGTTGGAAGACCACTATTTCGGAGCAATTCCACAACGAGTTCTTAAGTTTATGGAAGAGTTGGAATATGAGGCTTATGCGTTGGGTATTCCTGTAAAAACCCGTCATAATGAAGTTGCTCCAAATCAGTTTGAGTTGGCACCCATATATGAAGAGTGCAATCTGGCAGTAGACCATAACTTGCTCATCATGTCGTTAATGGAAAAAGTAGCACGCCGCCACTTCTTCAGAGTATTGTTGCACGAAAAGCCATTCAAAGGCATTAACGGTTCGGGTAAGCACAACAACTGGTCGTTGACTACAAATACAGGTGTAAACCTTTTGTCTCCGGGTAAAAATACAGAAGAAAACTTTGTGTTTGTTACGTTCATTGTAAATATTTTGGCAGCCGTTTATAAAAATAACGGTTTGTTGAAAGCATCTATATCTTCGGCAACCAATGCCCACCGTTTAGGCGCAAACGAAGCACCTCCGGCAATTATATCGGTTTTCTTGGGAACACAAGTAAGTGATATTCTTGATAAATTTGAAAATAGTACGGTCAAAGATGCCATTGTTGCTGACGAGAAAAAAGGCCTTAGTTTAGGTGTCGGACAAATTCCTGAGATTTTGTTGGATAATACGGATCGTAACCGCACATCGCCTTTTGCGTTTACAGGAAACCGTTTCGAGTTTCGTGCAGTAGGTTCTTCCGCAAACTGTGCTTCGGCAATGACTGCGTTGCATTCAGCAGTGGCAGAGCAGTTGAGAGTGTTCAAAAAAGAAGTGGATACACTCATCGCAAACGGAAAATCGAAAGAAG
The DNA here is from genome assembly GCF_010501095.1 of Dysgonomonas sp. 520. Taxonomy (GTDB): domain Bacteria; phylum Bacteroidota; class Bacteroidia; order Bacteroidales; family Dysgonomonadaceae; genus QVMP01. Next base: position 10,843 of record NZ_QVMP01000036.1, read on the forward strand.
AAGCATTGTACGATGTACTTAAAAAATACATAAAAGAATCGCGTTCTATCCGCTTCAACGGAAACGGATATAGCGACGAATGGAAAGAAGATGCTAAAAAACGTGGATTGGATTGTGAAACAAGTGTTCCTCTGATTTTTGATAGTTATACATCAAAACAAAGCATCAAAACATTTGAGAATGTTCTGACCGAAGTTGAGCTTCATGCACGCAACGAGGTGAAATGGGAAACCTATACGAAGAAGATCCAGATAGAATCGCGTGTTCTTGGCGATCTGGCACTTAATCATATTATACCTGTTGCAATAACATATCAGTCAATTCTACTTCAAAACGTATCTCGCCTACAGGAGATATTTACCGATCCTGCCAAATTTAAAGAAATGGCGGAAGAACAGCTTCGTCTTATCGAAAAAGTTTCGATTCATGTGAATGCCATCAATGCAAAAGTGCATGAAATGATCGACTGTCGTAAAAAAGCCAATAATATTGCGAGCGAACGTGAGAAAGCGATCGAATATCATGATATTGTGGCTCCTTATCTGGAAGAAATACGTTATCATATCGACAAACTGGAACTTATTGTAGATAATGAGTTGTGGCCATTGCCTAAATACAGAGAATTACTGTTTATAAGATAATCAGTGGTTGGTTTTCTATAACAAACAGAGGCTGCAAAAATAAATTTGCAGCCTCTGTTGATATTGATAGATTCTCTATTATTTAAAATATTCAACCAATTGTATTGCAGTTGGATTTGTTGGATCAACAGCTAAAAGTTTTTCACTATACAATTTCACCAAAGCCTTATTTTCAGGTGTTTTAGCTTTATCGTATTGTTGGTAAGAATAAACACTCAAATAGTAATAAGCCTCGGCTAATTCCGCTCTATTATTGAATTCTCCGCTTTCAGCATTATTCTTGGATATCATTTCCTCCAATTGAGAATAGTATGGTTTAGCCAATCCATTTTCTGATGTCGGGTCCATAGCCGAATTTGCTCTGGCTCTGTATAAATAACCAAATATATTTGTCGGTTCAAGTTCAATCACTTTAGCAAAGGTTACATCCGCCTCTTTCAGGTCTTGCATACCTTTTTCAACAACAGCAGGAGGTGTTACTTTTGTCGTATCTCTTAAACCTGCCATCACTGCAACTCCAGAAGCATAGTAATAACGTCCCATATCGAAATAATCCCTAACATCATTGCTGTTAGTCAACTCAATATATTTTTTGTAGAACAATGCTCCCTCACCCGCTTCACCGGCATTAGAAGACGCCTGAGCCAATTCTTTATATAAATCGTGGTTTACTTCACCATCTTTTTCACTAAGAGCCAATGCTTTATGAAATTGTGCTACAGCTTCGGTTCCTCTTTTCAATTTACCTAAAGATGTTCCGTATTTCATATAATCGTAGAAAAGGTAATTTGCATTTTTAGGAACATCAACAGAGAAAAATTTATCACCTGTGCTAACTGCACTTTCATAGTCCTGAGTATCTGTATATACATACATCAAAACACGATTCATGAAAAAATCGTTTGGATATTTTGATAAACCTTGAGTTAATAATTTTTTGGCTTCGTCATATTGTTTTGTGAAATAATATGCGCCGGAAAGATTTGCAATTTCGCTGGTAGTAGGTTCACCTCCCAATTCAGAATATTTGTTATAAGTTTCAATTGTTTTTGCGTAATTACCACTCAGATAATATAAATTGCCGAGATATTTATAAGTAGGTAAGAAATCAGGGCGAGCCTCTATACCTCTGTTCAAATCGTCAATCGCAGTAGCACGCCCGGCTACAGTACTGTCATACAATTGGGCAGAACGAATGTATGCGATAATGCTTTTAGGAGCAAAGTGAATTGCCTGTCCATACTGAGAGGCCGCTTTATTTATATCCTTCTCTGCAAACAACATGTCGCCGGCAGCTATGTAAGGATAAGGAGAGTCTTTTTTTGCTTTGCGAGCATCAGCAAGCATCTTATCTGCTTTATCCTTCATTCCATTTTCAAAATAGGCATTAGCTATTGTAACCAATACTTCAACATCCTTTTTATTTTTCTTAATGGCAGCCGAGAATACATTTTCCGCTTCTTTTGGATCGGATTTCAATATAAGTTTTCCAAGCCCTACGTTGTTGAGCACAAATTCAGGGTTGGCAGCTAAACCTTTTTCAAAGTTTGACTTGGCAGTTGCCTGATCTCCATTGGCTAGAGCTATTTCGCCCAAATAATAATAGGCTTCGGCTGTTGTTTGTTGTTCAAAAATCTGTTTTGCCGCATCATATTCTTTGACATAGAAATACTCTTTACCAAGGTCATTCTGGGCAAAGCTCACAGTACTAATTAGGATAGATAAAAAAGTACCTAAAAAAAACTTTCTTTTCATCTTTTTTCGATTAAATTTATTTAGTTATTCTTGTTTTATTTCATATTATCTTGAATTTCCACCAAACGGGTCGGAGCTATTGCCGGAAGTAATCCGGATTTGAGAACCACACGTTGTCCCGGATTTCCTGTCAGATATTTCATAAATCCGGCAGGCAGAGTTTCACGCAAATCGGTTAAGATAGCGTAAATATCCCTTCTCAACGGATAATCGCCAAAAGCCAGATAGGCTGCATAAGGCTTGTAACTGTTGTCGGGTGTGGCTACATCACTTCTACTTACAGATACAACTCGTATTATATCACTAAAGTGCATTTTAGTAGAATCGATTATAGGTTTGTGAATCCAGTTCACGCCGATAATGCCTAACGCTTCCGGAGTTTTAGACACCTTTTCCAAAACATCCTTGTTGCTTTTTTGAGCCCTAAGCTCGCTATACAAAGCACTTCCTCCGCAAATGGAATCTTTCATAAACCGGACGGTACTTGAACTTGGACTATCGAACAATACTGAAATATTATCTAGTTTCGACTGAGGATTGATCTGTTTCCATGATGTTATTTCCCCTGTCATAATTTTCTTCAATGTTGACAGGCTCATTAATGAGTCTGTATTTGCCTTATTTATAATTAAGGCAACCCCGTCGATAGCTATTTTCTGTGAGCGGGGATTTAAAGATCTGTCTTTACTTTTAATATGATCTTTTTCCTCTTTGGTGAGGTCGCGTGCAGCTATAATCATCCGGACACTATCGTCCAATAACATATTAAAAGCTTCATGTTCGGATGTATTCACAAATTGTACGTATGCATCTTTGTTCACACCTTCAAAAACATTTATCAGTTCTTCAACAATAGGAGCAAAACAATCCTCTCCCGCAACTACTGCAAATCCGCTGGTTTCGGTATCATCCCGTAAAGCATTTTTGCCTCCATTGCCTTTCTTGTCGTTGCAAGCTGATATTGCAATAATTGCAACAATCAATAAACCTAATAAACTTATTTTTTTCATAATTGTATGACTAAATAAACTAAATGTACCTACAATTCTTTTTTTGTAAAAACGAAAAGGTAAAATTTTAGGGTTTACCTTTTATAGCCCTGTATGCTCTAAAAAGGCCATACAGAAACAGTGATGCACCTAGTATGATGCGAATAGGAAGAAAATTGTCCCCCATTGATCTATCGTTCATGTCATTGTATCGAAAAATCCATGGAGTGAATCCAACAATAGCTGCAATACATATGTACACGACAGACATAATGCCTCCCCACACTACTTTAAAATTTACTTTTTTTTCACTATTCATCTCTTTTCTTTTAAGAGAAAGAAGCTAATCAATATAATTAGCTTCTCTCCTTTTGATCTGCTTATTTCAAATAATCAAATCTTGATGTTATCAATATCTTCGATTATTATTTATTTCTGCAATTTAAATGTTACAGGCAAGGTATACTCTACTGTTACATTTTGTCCATTTTGTCTACCAGGAACCCATTTAGGCATGCTTTTTACCACACGAACGGCTTCCTTGTCGCAAGATGGGTCAAGAGAACGGGCTACCTTAACGCTTGTGATAGATCCGTCTTTACCTACAACGAATGTGATGATTACACGTCCTTCGATACCGTTTTCGGCAGCGATAGTAGGATACTTGATGTTCGAACTAAGATATTTGAACAGTTCGGATTGTCCTCCGGGATATTCCGGCATTTGTTCCACAACCTTAAATATCTGTTCTTTTGGTTTTGCGTCACCGGTACCGGTAACCTGTGTATTCTGAAATGCCTGATCTGCCGAAATGGCATTTGCATCTCTCGAACCTTCCAGATTGTTGAAGTTACCAATTTCAAGACCTTTGTCCTTGTTCAAGTCTTCCTGGTCTTTAATTTGGTTATCTTCAGTTACTTGTTCGTCCGGAGCAATAACCGGAGGCGTAAACTGGATAGATGCTTTCACCGGAGGAGGAGGTGGTGGAAGGTTTTCTGGTGGAAGCACTTCTTCTTCCGGTTCTTCCGGCTCTTCCACTTCTGCCATTTTCACTTCTTCTTTCGTTCCTTCGGCTCTTTTTTCAATTTGTTTTTGCACTTCTTTCATCAAGTATGGAACTGCTCCCACTATGCCGACAAATCCGAGTACAACAAGGAATGCCACCACATATCTTTTCGAAGAAGTACTACGCAATTTGTAAGCACCATATGTTTTGTTTTTGTCTGCAAAAACAACATCACGCCATTCTTCGGAATTGATATTAATATTCTTTCCCATAATTTATTCTTTTAAATGAGTGATTCATTATTTTTTAGGTGCTGCTTGTGCCGATAATGCTCCCTTTTCCATATAATTCTGAACAAGGAAGGAATCAGCTTCGCCCATATCCACAACTGCATATCTACCGATACTGCATATTTGCATTTCGTCCAAAACATCGACCATGTTCTTGTAAGTTGATCCGTCTGTTGGTTTTATGATAACAACCGGAGCGTCCTTATCTTTTTTGATTTCGGCCGATTTTTCTTTGAATTGCTCTTCATTAATGGCTTTTCTGTATCTGTCGTTTTTCAGTTTTGAGATTTCTTTTACTATTTTCTCATTTTTGCCAAGCAACAGGTTTCTTAATGATTGATCTCCTTCTCCGGAGTAATTCATTTCTCTTACAGATTGCCAGTTTTCATAATCTGGTTGACCTTCATAACAATATATCTTGTCATTTTCACCAAGAATTACAGTGATGGCAGATGACTCCTTAACTTTAGTCTTGTCTTCATCTTTCATCTGTGCGTTATCTTTGGTTGGCAATACAATATCCATTGTCTGAGGTTTGCTCAGTGTTGTACAAAACATAAAAAATGTAATCAAAAGCATGTTCATATCCACCATCGGAGTAAAGTCTACCCTGAGGGTCTGCTTTTTGGGTTTACCTTTTTTAGCTTCGCCACCACCGGTATCCAAGTTTGCCATAATTTTCTCTTTCTTTTAATTCTAATAATTAATATTCGACTAACCGGATTACAATCCCGCAGGCATTGCCCTTAAGGTTGTGATCAAACTATATCTGTTCTCTTTCAAATCTTGAAGAGTAGAAAATACCTTCTTCACCATCGGGTAAGGCGTTTGTTGGTCGGCCTTGATAGCTAATGCCAAACTAGGGTTTGCTTGTTTAGAAAGTTCTATCCACTTTGCTAATTGATTGCTAGGCCCTAAGATGGTATCGGTTGGTACTCCTCCGGATTCTTTCAACATTTGGTCTTGTTCATCCATTGGCTTGTTTAGGAATTCATGCAATTGCCTTACAGAAACTCCTATCGAAGTTTGGTTTCGGAACGAACTGATTTGTTCTTTCGAGAAATTAGGCAAATTATATGCTTTTCCAATAGCCTTCAGCACTGCTTCTTTATCTTCAGGTTTGTCCAAGTTTAAGAACACACGTCCTGTGGGATCTATCAATATGGTCAATACATCATATTCAGGTATTTTGATCTCCGACACGGATGCAGGAGTCATCACCTGAACAGGCTCTTTTGGTATAAAGTTAGCAGTAAGCATGAAGAATGTCAACAAGAGTACGGTCATGTCACTCATCGCCGTCATGTCGATGAATGTATCATGCTTTTTATTTTTTACTTTAGACATATTCTTCTTCCTTTTTACTTTTTAGATAGAGTAGAATCTTTGTTGGATTCCACAACTATATTTCTTAAAAAATTAAAAATTATTTTTCTGTGTGTTTTTTAGCGTAAGTTTGACCAATTGCAAAACCTACTTCGTCAACAGAATTAGTCATATCCTGTATTCTACCAGAAAAATATGTGTAAGCAATAATAGCACAAGCACCTGTACCGATACCCATCGCTGTATTCATCAAGGCTTCAGAGATACCCACAGCTAGTGCAGTTGAGTCTGGAGCTCCTTCTTGACCCATCGCACCAAACGATTTGATCATACCCAATACCGTTCCGAAAAGTCCGAATAGTGTACCAAGAGAAGAAATAGCTGCAATGATGTTCAGGTTTTGCTCCAAATATGGCAATTCTAAAGTTGTAGCTTCTTCAATTTCTTTTTGGATGATAGCTGCTTTTTCGTCGTTGTTCATACCCGGATAGTTTTCAACATCCCTGTATCTAACAAGTGCCGCTTTAAGAATATTAGCTACCGAACCTTTTTGTTTATCGCAAAGTTTTTCTGCTGCTTCAATGTCTCCTGCTTCTAGTTTAGCTTTTGCGTCAACAACGAATTGTGCTACGTTACCTTTTCCACTAGCTCTGTTCAATGCAAAAAATCTTTCAACAGAAAGAGTAAGAACTGTAAGAAGAAGAGTGATAACGATAGGAATTACGAAACCTCCTTGATATAGTGTACCCCACATGTCGATTGGGTGAAGTTTTGCATCAAAGTGAGATTGAGCAAGGTATTTTTCAACAACTTCAGGAGCTAATCCCGGTTCTGTTGGGTTTTGCCAGAAGCTACCAAGTCCGGCATAAAAATAGAAAAATGCGTGAGCAACAATTAAACACCCAAGGATAATCCATCCAGAAGAAATACCTTTAGATCTTTTTTTGATTTTTGTTTGTGGTTTAGTTTCCATAATAATGTAAATCTTAAATTGTTTTAGTTAATAATTTGATTATTCTGAATATATTATAAATCTTATTCTTATTTGAACGTTATTTTTTTCAATATATTGGCTGCAAATATAAAAATGTTTATTCTAAAAACTTAAATTATTTATTATTCCTAACACGAAAAAAACCCTTTTTGAAACAATTTTGTCACAAAAAGAGGAATATATAAATATTTCACGCTATTTTTTATATGAAAACAGGAAGTTATGATGTATTTATGTTTTTAGGTTAGACATTCAATTTTTTATACGAAACAGCATTTTATTTATAGGTATTAAATTAACCGCAAAATTTATCCTAACAAAAATATAAACAAATTGCTATACAAATACCTTTAATAGCGAAAAATTATACTTTTTTTTATTTTGCTTATTTATATCTAAATATCTTTTTCTTTTGGCTGAAAGCAAAGAGCCTCGTTCAATGCTATTACCGCATCGTTGTAGTGTTCTCTTCTGATAACAAACTGCATGTTTACCTGCCTGAGCGATTGCCCAAAACTTTCTATGTTTATTTTGTTGTCAAACAGCGCTTTCGATGCTTTGTATAAAAATCCGGGCATTGCAATATTTGTTCCCATGGCACACACCAAAGCAACTCTTTCTACCACAACTTCATAAAATTCCGATTGCAATTCTGTTATAAGCTCACGAGACTTGTAGTTGTCCCAAACAATCATTGTAATAGAGTTTGCATTGGTCGATTTAAGGATATAACTCACTCCGTGTTTTGCAAATATAGTCATTATTCGCAAATCAAACCCTACCTCGCCCACCATCATCGGGTCGTGTATTTCCACTGCCAACACTTTGCTTGTGCCTGATACAATTTCAATTTTAGCTTCCGGTGAGATGTAATCTTTAGTAATGAGTGTTCCGGGATGTTCCGGCTCAAAAGTATTTTTTATCCTAATATTTATTCCGTTAATTTCCAGCGGTTTGGCAGCCTTTGGGTGAATAGCCTCCATCCCAATATCGGCAAGCTGATCGGCTATTATAAAGTTTGTACGGCCAACAGGCACAGCCTTGTCTACACCAACGATGTTAGGGTCGGCACTTGACAGGTGATATTCTTTATGAATAATGGCTTCCTGAGCTTTAACTTGCACAGCTATCTTGCTGAATGTTACCTCTGTATACCCTCTGTCGAAAGCTCTCATAATACCCTCCGTACCTTTCGTATATCCGGTTGCTATGCAAAGTGTTTTGCTGAAATCTATTCCTGTAAATGCTTTCTCTATACGCTGGTCAATGGTGAGAGGCATCGAATCGTTAAAGCCGCACAGGTCAATAAATCGGGCGGATATATTATTATTATTGAGTATATTAACTGTATTCCAAGCCGAATGTGCCTCACCAATCGAAGCCAGTATCTCTCTTGCAGCCAAACAGATATCTTCTGTTTTCACATATCCCGAAGCCATAACGTTACTAAGACTGTGCAACATGGTCTTAGCCTGCCTGATCCGGTATTCGATAAATTCCTTAGCTTCTTCCTGATCAAGTTTGATATCTTCAAAACTTTTGTTGATCAATAATAGCCTTTGGCAAAGACTGTCGAGCGCTATATTGTAATCTTCATTTTCAAGAAATTTAACATAAACACCCGGTTCTCCTGTCTTTTTATGTTCCAAGAGCCAATTTGTTACATTATTGTATGCCGATACCACGAATATCCGGTTGTAGTAGTTGTCGGAAATATGTTTTCCTATTATGATGTTTTCCAGAACATTTTTAAACTGGGTCATGGATGTGCCCCCAATTTTTTCGACTGTAAGCATAAGTTTATGGTTATTCCTTTTTACTAAAAAATTGCATGCAAAAGTAATACAAATTAATCTATATGGCTGTATAATATCACCTTTTTGTCATTATTTTAAATAAAAAATTACATTTCCGGACTAGCATAATCAGAATTTGTTTCAGGAAGTATTATTAGAGTCTGTTTGAAATTCTATCGGAGATGATTAATTTTGTAGTATATTTGTCGCTTATATAAATTGCTACTATAATTAAAAAAAAGACTCACGATCAAGTAAAATATGAATAACATAAAGCATTGGATTTCTGCACTACGTCCCCGTACATTATTTCTGGCTCTGGCTTCTACTATATGTGGCAATAGCATTGCTTATTCAACCGGATTCTTTAATGTATCTGTATGTGTGTTGAGTATTCTAACTGCGACATTTCTTCAGTTGCTTTCAAATCTGGCAAACGACCTGGGCGATTTTCAGCACGGAACCGATGTTACGGGAGAACGAGTCGGCCCCACACGAACAGTACAAAGTGGAGCCATCTCGTCTACTCAAATGATCAGGGCTATCTGGTTTGTTATGATATTATGCGCTATTTCCGGTTTTTTATTGATCGAAGAGGTGTCTCGTTTTATCAGCATTGGGTATTTGCTGCTATTTGTATTTTTGGGAGGAACTGCCATTGTGGCTGCAATAAAATACACTGCCGGAAAAAATCCGTATGGGTATAGAGGGTTGGGCGATTTGTTCGCTTTTGTTTTCTTTGGTCCTGTGGCTGTTGTCGGGATATATTTTTTGCATGTTCACGAAATATCTTTTCAGCCCTGGTTGCCTGCCATTGGCATCGGGCTATTCACAACTGCCGTGCTCAATATAAATAATATGCGGGATATGAGCAATGATATAAAATCTGGAAAAATAACATTAGCAGCGAAGTTGGGTCTAACAAAAGCCAAACTATATCACAGTTTTCTCACTTTTGGAGGTATCTTATGTTTTATTTGGTATAGCTTATTGTATAATATGTATTATTACGAGTATTTCTACATGTTGTTTTTCTTTCCGCTTATATGGATACTTTTCAAGCTATACAAAACTCCTTCTAACGAAATGTATGACCCCTATTTGAGGTATACATCAATTTCTACTTTTTTGCTATCCATTTCTTTTTCATTATGTATAACAGGTAGTTACATATAATCAGAAAAAATTATAGGATCTCTGTCGGGATTAGTTTTCGAAAAAAAATTGCCGTATCAAAAAATTGCGTATATTTGTACTCTCGTTATCAATAATAGTAAAGCTCTGTCACT
>NZ_QVMP01000037.1 GCF_010501095.1 Dysgonomonas sp. 520
CAAAAGTAATGGATTGGCCTTTTTTATTAGAAAATTTTAAGTAGCAACTTAAATTAATTATATATTTCACATTTTCCTTATAGATGTTTTTTTCACAAATATTCCATAATGCACGGAAATTTTTTCGCAAATTTGTATTTTAGTTGTAATGCAAATATATCATTCAAACAGATTTGAATTTTTTCAAAAAACATAAAAAAGAGGACGATACAGACGAAGAGTTGCTGAACAAATACCGGAATACGAACGATTCCGAGTATTTTGGCCTGCTCTATAATCGTTATATGCCACTTGTTTATGGGGTTTGCCTGAAATATTTGCAGAATGAAGACAAGGCACAGGATGCCGTGATGGAAATATTTGAAATGCTATTGCCAAAAGTTGCCGGATATGAAATAAAAGTATTCAAAACATGGCTGTATAGCGTCGTAAAAAATCATTGTTTCCACATACTTAAGGAAAATAAACGGGAATTAACAGTAGATTTTGATTCAAACCTTATGGAATCCGACTCTGTTTTGACTCTATTGGTTGAAGATGTGGATACGGAACGTGAAAAGGCTTTGAACAAATGCCTCGAAAAACTGCCCGAACCACAACGAATAGCTGTATATAAATTCTTTTTTGAAGATATGTCGTATGCAGAAATTGTTGAAAATACAGGTTTTCACCTGAAAAGCGTGAAAAGTTATATCCAAAACGGAAAACGTAATTTAAAAAATTGTATTGAAAGCAGTGTAAAGGAAGAATGAATTTACTGGATTACATAAAAGGAAACAGAAAAGGAAAAGGCGCTCGCAAGCTGGAGCTGGATGCGATGCAAGACCCTTTTTTAGCAGATGCGATGGAAGGATTCGACTCTGTGAAAGGGGATCATGCAGACAAGATTTCCCGCATGCAGGCTCAGATAGCTGCACGCACAGCTTCTTCGTCTTCTGCCGACAAACGGTTTGTTGGTTATCGTATTGCCGTTGCTGCGGTGGTTCTGATAGCCGCATTGAGTGGATATCTTACACTGATGAACCATAAATCGACAATGTTGTCGGCTCAGGAAAATCAGCAAGACACCTTTTATATATATGCACCGGAAGAATATCTTGCAAAAAAGAGAGCGGAATTAACTCAGTTGCAAGAAGAATCGAAAGGAAAAGCATCTTTAAATCCGATAGTTAAGGTTGAAAACCTGAACGAAATTATTCAACCATTCGAACCTATGTATGTATATTATCCCGAATCGCACTACGATAGGGATAGATATGATATGAATTCAAGCGAACAATTATTGGCAGTGGCGGCAACTCCGTCTGTTCAGTCTGATTATATATTGCCGGAAAGTATTTCTCATACAGAGACTGCAAGAAGCGAAGTGGCTGAAAGTAGAAATGTGATACAAGGACGTGTTACAGATCAGAACGGTGAGCCTCTTATCGGGGTAAGCATTGCTATAAAAGGCACAAATACAGGAACTTTGACCGATATAGACGGAAACTACTCTCTTAAGTCGAATATAGAATCGCCCGAACTAGTGGCTAGCTATATTGGTTTTGATTCTGCCGAAGTTTCGAATCCATTTGCTAATCAGGACATAACAATGAAAGAGAGCCAGTTGGCTCTGAATGAAGTTGTGGTTACCGGTCATGGCGCATTAAAGAAAAAAGAACTTACAGGTGCGATTTCAACTGTGGAAGCAAAAGATCTCGCTCTGGCGAATACTTCGGAGGTAAATAAGGCTCTTGAAGGAAAGATGGCAGGAGTTCAAGCCAAATCGAACGACGATGCCAAAATACGGATAAGAGGTGCAGGTTCAATATCGACAGACGAAAAGCCTTTATACGTTTTAGACGGGGTTCCTGTTTCTGATATATCCCACATATCACCTTCCGACATCGAATCAATGGAAGTATTGAAAGATGCAGCTTCGACAGCCATTTACGGTTCACGGGCGAGCAATGGCATTGTGTTAATTACCACAAAAAAAGCAAGCAACTCTAAACCTGAGCCATATACAGGTTGGAAATCTTATAATAAGTATTTAAACGACAACAAAACTCGAACAAAAGGTTCTGACTGTGAAAAAAAGAAAGGCACAGTGGAACTAGAGTTTGAAGTTGGCGAAGACGGAAAACCCATAAATATTCGCGTTGCGAAAAGCGTATGTGACTCTTTAGACAATGATGCTATATCTCTGCTCCGAAACGGCGCTTTATGGAATGGTAAGGGGATGGCTAAGATTAAAGTGAAATACTAGGGTGAGATTTATTCCTGTTTTGTGCCAAAGCATTCGGGTTTCGGCTACACTTTTTTTTAAGCAATGTACTCACCCGCAAGCATACGGGCAAGTACATCTATTGCTTTCAGTTACACTAGTTTTTCCAAACTATCTGTTGTTTTGGCTATCTCTTCGTTCGACAACTCATGATTAGCCAATTCGCCATCAAAATAGCGATCGTAGGCAGCCATATCAATAAGTCCATGTCCCGACAGATTGAACAGAATTGTTCTTTGCTTGCCTTCTTCTTTTGCTTTCAATGCTTCCTGAATGGCAGCATAAATGGCATGAGACGATTCCGGCGCAGGTATTATACCTTCCGCTTTCGCAAACAATATACCTGCCTCAAACGTATCCAGTTGTTTCACATCTACGGCTTCTATGTACCCGTCTTTTTTCAGTTGGCTGACAATAGTTCCTGCGCCATGATAGCGAAGTCCGCCTGCGTGAATGTTGGCAGGTGCAAAATTATGCCCAAGAGTATACATTGGCAGAAGAGGTGTATATCCGGCTTCATCACCGAAGTCATATTCAAACTTACCACGAGTTAGTTTCGGACATGATGCAGGTTCTGCCGCAACCAGACGAACGTCTTTGCCCTCGGTTAGTTTATGACGAAGGAATGGGAAGCTAATTCCTGAGAAATTAGAACCTCCACCAAAGCAACCTATCACAACATCCGGATATTCGCCTGCCATTTCCATTTGCTTTTCGGCTTCCAATCCGATAATGGTTTGATGGAGAGACACATGGTTCAAAACGCTACCTAATGTATATTTGCAGTTTGGTGTATTTTGAGCCAGCTCTATCGCTTCCGAAATGGCTGTACCCAAACTTCCCTGATAGGTAGGATTTTCTGTAATAATCTTACGTCCTGCTTTAGTACTCATACTTGGCGATGCTATAACCTCAGCACCATAGGTTTGCATGATTGATCGACGATATGGTTTTTGGTGATAGCTGATCTTTACCATATAAACAGCCAGTTCCAAACCGAAGTGGTTGGCGGCATACGACAAGGCTGCACCCCATTGCCCGGCTCCTGTTTCGGTAGTGATATTTGTAATACCTTGCTCTTTACAGTAATACGCCTGTGCTATCGCCGAATTGAGTTTGTGCGAACCTACCGGACTAACGCTTTCATTTTTGAAGTAGATATGAGCCGGAGTATCCAACGCTTTTTCCAAGCCATAGGCACGTACCAAAGGTGTTGGACGATAATTTTTATATAGCTCGCGCACAGGCTCAGGTATTTCTATCCAACGATCGGTATAGTTAAGCTCTTGCTTGGCCAGTTCGGTTGCAAATATGGGTTCAAGGTCACTTACCTGTAAAGGTTTTTTGGTTGCGGGGTGAAGTGGTAGTAAAGGTTTGTTTACCATATCTGCCACAATGTTATACCATTTTTCAGGAATTTCGTTTTCGCTTAAAAGAATTTTCTTTCTCATGATTAGTGGATTATTGTTATACTTAAGTTTTTTTGAAATATTTTTTATGTTATTATTCTGTTATAAAAAAAGCCTATCGTGAGTAACGACAGGCTTTTATATATCTTTGTATTTCTTTCAGATTAATACATATAGCACCTTAGCTCACGACTTTTGAGAGTTGTAAGCGCCACCACCAATATGTATTTTTCTTTTGAAACATTTTGTACTTCTTTTACTTTGTTGTTTGCAAAATTAATGATAAAATTTAATCATGCAAACATTTTGCTATATTTTTTCTGATAAAAGAATACTTTGCTATTTAAGAGCTTGGTATGAGCAACTAATCACACTTCTGTCTTGTCTATGTATTCTTCCTTGTAAATGTCAATACACAAAAGGAAAGTAGATAGCAGCAGGGGACCAAAAATCACGCCCCAAAATCCGAAAAGCGAAAGTCCTATTATCACTCCAAAAATAGTAATAAGCGGATTTGTATCGGCTATTTTCTTTTGCAGCAAAAACCTGACTACATTGTCGCTGCCCGAAATCACGATCATGCCGTACAGGGATAATCCGATGGCACTAGGCCAGTTTCCTGAAATTCCGAGGTAAAGAGCGGCCGGGAGCCACACTATTGTTGTCCCTACAAGAGGCAGTATAGTTGAAAAGCATGTTAGTACGGCTAATAGTATGGGGCTTGATGCTCCAAATATTACGTATCCGGCGTATGCAACCATCCCTTGCACGGATGCAAGTAGCGGGATGCCTATTGCATTAGCAGTTATCATGACTTTTGTTTCTCTCAGGATATTTTTTTTATTCCCTTTTTTGAATGGCAGTATATCGAAGATGTATTTCTCCAATTGCGATCCGCCTATCAGAAGAAAGTATAGGACAAATACCATAATGACAGCATTAATGGAAAAGGATGTGATGCCGTCAAGTGCCATCTGAAGAAGTTTTGATACCTCGGCTGTGGCACTCGAAAGATTATCTGAACTCAAAAGATCGTAACCTGTTTTTTCTTGAATTGTACCGATTATTTGATGTCCTTGCAGTATCAACTCATGTGTGTCGAGATTTATATTTTTAATTTTGCTAACCAATAGCCATACAACAGCCGAGATGGGAATAATAAAAAGCAAAATCACCTCAATCAATATAAGTGTTGCGGCAATGCTTTTTTTCATTTTTTTATTATCGGTCAATTTTCTCATCTGGTTTCTGACCATTATGTATATGGTGAAAGCTCCTAAAAAGCCACTCAGATAAGGGGTCATTTCCAGAAAAATAATTATCCCCAGACCAAAAATTATAACCAATAAAGGTATCTTCCATTTATTTTCAGAAGCATCCATATGAAAATAATTTATTTTATTACCGTCAAACAACAAACATAACCAATAAGTAACTGATAAGATCTAAAATATGTTCATTTCAGGTACATAACTATATGTTGTTTAAGCTACAAATGCTATAAAAACGTGCGACCTAAAGAAAAATATTATTGATAGAAAAAACAGAAATATATAGCCATAAAAATTCGTATATTTGCATCCTGAATTTATTTAAGAACCTATCAGAATATAATGTCTCAACTGCTAAACAAATTAGATGCCCTTGTAGTTCGTTTCGAAGAAATCGGAACATTGATAACAGACCCTGCCGTCATTTCGGATATGAAGCGCTATGTGAAACTGAATAAGGAATATAGCGACCTCGAAAAAATTGTAAATGCACGTAAAGAATACGAACAAGTGCTGACCGGCATTGATGAGGCGAAGAATATACTGGAAACAGAAAGTGACCCCGATCTGAGGGAAATGGCAAAGGAAGAGCTGGACGCTTGTACCGAACGTTTACCTTCGTTGGAAGAAGAAATAAAGCTGCTGTTGGTTCCATCCGATCCGCAAGATTCGAAAGATGCCATTCTTGAGATCAGAGGGGGAACAGGAGGAGATGAAGCAGCCATATTTGCGGGTGATTTGTATCGCATGTACCAGAAATATTGTGAAGCAAAAGGTTGGAAGACAGAAGTTACCAGTAGTACGGAAGGCTCTTCCGGAGGTTTCAAGGAAATAATAATGACAGTGTCGGGCGAGGATGTGTATGGAACGTTGAAATACGAGTCGGGCGTGCATCGTGTGCAGCGGGTTCCGGCAACAGAAACACAAGGACGTGTGCATACCTCAGCCGCAACAGTGGCGGTATTGCCCGAAGCGGAAGAGGTGGACGTAGAGATAAATCCTGCCGATATTGAAATGCAAACAGCCCGTTCCAGCGGTGCTGGAGGTCAGAACGTGAACAAGGTGGAAACAAAGGTGCAGTTGACACACAAACCGTCAGGTTTAGTAGTGGTGTGTCAGCAGGCACGTTCTCAATTAGCAAACAGGGAGATGGCTATGCAGATGCTAAGGACGAAACTATATGATATAGAACTATCTAAATATCAGGACGAAATAGCATCGAAACGAAAAACAATGGTGTCGACGGGTGACCGCTCGGCAAAAATACGTACCTATAATTATCCGCAGGGACGTGTAACCGATCATCGCATCAATCTGACTTTGTATAACTTGTCGGCAATAATGGACGGAGAAATACAATCTATTATAGACCAGTTGATAATTGCCGAAAACGCAGAGCGGTTGAAAGAAAGTGAATTATAAGAAATCAAAATAAAAATGACAAAACAAGAACTTTTTGAAAACATTAAGAAAAAACAATCTTTCCTTTGCGTTGGATTGGATACAGATATAAATAAAATTCCACAATGCTTATTGGGCGAAGATGATCCTGTCTACACTTTCAATAAAGCTATTGTGGATGCAACTGCTCCATATTGTGTAGCTTATAAACCCAATGCCGCTTTCTACGAAAGTCAGGGTGTGAAAGGTATGCTGTCTATGGAAAAAACAATAGAGTATATCCGCACCAAATATCCCGATCAGTTTATCATTCTTGACGCAAAACGTGGAGACATAGGCAACACCTCAGACATGTATGCAATGTCAGCATTTCAGCATCTGAAAGCAAGTGCCGTTACGGTGGCTCCATATATGGGTGAAGACAGCGTGAAACCTTTCCTTGCATATTCCGGCAAATGGGTGATTCTGTTGGCTTTGACATCAAATAAAGGTTCTGCCGATTTTCAATTCACGAAAGATGCAGACGGGGAAAGGCTATTTGAGAAAGTATTGAAAAAATCGCAGGAGTGGGGAACGGAAGACCAGTTGATGTACGTAGTTGGCGCTACTCAAGGATCTCTGTTTCAGGATGTGCGTAAGTGTGCCCCAAATCATTTCTTGCTTGTTCCGGGAGTAGGAGCTCAAGGAGGCAGTTTGGCTGATGTGGTGAAATATGGAATGAACAGTCAATGCGGATTGCTTGTAAATTCTTCACGAGCAATTATTTATGCCGACTCAACTGAAAATTTTGATGTTGTGGCTCGTGCAGAGGCTAAAAAAGTTCAGGAAGAAATGGCTGAATATTTGAAAGCAATTATGTAGCCATCCTGACAAAACATTTCGTCCATACAACAAAATAAACATAACGAGGAAGCTATCTTTTGAAAAAAACATAGCTTCCTTTCATTTTGTAACAAGAATAGCTGTCGTTTAACATGAAAAACCTCTTTTGGAATTTATTTTTCATGTTTTTTTTGATTTAAAATATAAAAAAGACACATCAGCTTGTGTTTATGCAAAATCCTTTTCACTATATTTGTGATAAAGATTTACGAATAACTTTTAATCTAAAATATATATAAACCATGGCTATAATTAAACCGTTTAAAGGGCTTCGTCCACCCAGGGAAATAGTAGAAGATGTAGTTTCCCGCCCTTACGATGTGCTGAGTTCGCTGGAAGCAAAACTAGAAGCCGAAGGAAACGAAAAATCACTTTATAGGATAATAAAACCCGAAATAGATTTTGACACAGATATAGATGAGCATGCGCCGGAAGTTTATGAACGTGCACTGCAAAATTTCAATAAATTTCAGGAGAAAGGATGGTTGGTTCAAGATACTCAGGAAAATTATTATGTCTATGCTCAAACCATGAATGGGCGGACTCAGTACGGGTTGGTTGTTTGCGCTCATGTTGACGATTACATGGATGGAAGGATAAAGAAACACGAACTTACCCGCAGGGATAAGGAGGAAGACAGAATGAAGCATGTAAGGGTGAATGATGCCAATATAGAGCCGGTCTTTTTTGCTTATCATAACAATGACGAGTTGGATAAATTAGTAAAGAAAATAATTGCTTCTCCTGCCGAGTATGACTTTGTAACTTCGGATGGTATTGGTCATCATTTCTGGGTGATTGATAATGAATCGGATATAACAGCAATAACAGACGCATTTGCCAAAATATCAGACCTTTATATTGCCGATGGACATCACCGGTCGGCGGCTGCCGCTTTGGTGGGGGCGGAAAAAGCCCGTCAGAATCCTAATCATAAAGGAGATGAAGAGTATAATTATTTTATGGCGGTTTGCTTCCCCGATAATCAGTTGAGTATCATTGATTATAATCGTGTGGTGAAAGACTTGAACGGACTTACCCCGGCTGAATTTATCGAACAATTGGAAAAGCATTTCATTGTAGAAAAAAGAGGTTCGGATATAGAAACACCAAAAGCATTACACCATTTTTCCATCTATTTGGATGGTACTTGCTACGAATTGAAGGCTAAACCGGACACTTATGACGATAGCGATCCGATAGGAGTATTGGATGTGACAATCTCGTCGAAATATATTCTGGACGAAATTCTTGATATTAAGGACTTACGTTCCGATAAGAGAATAGACTTTGTAGGTGGAATAAGAGGATTGGGCGAACTGAAAAAACGTGTGGATAGCGGTGAAATGGCGTTGGCATTGGCGCTTTATCCCGTAACAATGAAACAGTTGATGGACATTGCCGATACTGATAATATTATGCCGCCCAAGACTACTTGGTTCGAACCGAAACTGCGTTCGGGACTTGTAATCCATAAGTTGTCGTGATATAGTAACTGAATAAATAAATTGTAATAAACATAATTGCATGTACGGAAAATTTAAATCTCATCTGCAAAAAGAATTATCCTTGATAGAAGAGCAAGGATTGTTTAAAAAAGAACGGATTATCGTGTCTCCTCAAGATGCTGAAATTAAAGTAGATTCAGGTCAGGAGGTTCTTAATTTTTGTGCCAACAACTATCTGGGATTGTCAGATAATCAGGAATTGATAGATGCTGCAAAAAAGGCGCTTGACGAACGAGGATTCGGAATGTCTTCCGTACGTTTTATTTGTGGTACACAAGATATCCACAAAGAACTGGAAAAAAAGGTTGCCGACTTTTTCGGCACAGAAGATACAATACTTTATGCAGCGTGCTTTGATGCTAATGGCGGTGTTTTTGAGCCACTTCTTACGGAAGAGGATGCCATTATCTCCGATGCTCTGAATCATGCGTCCATCATTGATGGGGTACGTTTGTGTAAGGCTAAAAGGTACAGGTATGCCAATGCTGATATGGCAGAACTGGAAGAATGCCTGAAACAAGCACAGGCTCAACGTTTTCGAATAATTGTTACCGACGGGGTTTTCTCGATGGATGGAAATGTAGCGCCGTTGGATAAAATACTTGAACTAGCTAATAGATACGACGCTTTGGTGATGGTAGATGAAAGCCATTCGGCCGGGGTAGTAGGAAAGACGGGTAGAGGGGTTACCGAATTGTATAATAGTCGTGGCAATGTGGATATTATCACCGGAACACTAGGCAAGGCATTTGGTGGGGCAATAGGTGGTTTTACCACAGGACGCAAAGAGATTATAGACATGTTGCGTCAGCGTTCACGTCCCTATTTGTTTTCAAACTCCATCCCTCCGATGGTTGCGGGGGCAGGAATCCGAATGTTTGAAATGATGGACGAAACTAACGAAAGGCAAGACAAACTACACGAAAATGTCGATTATTTCGTTTCTGAAATGCAAGCCGCAGGATTCGATATCAAACCCACTCAATCGGCTATTTGTGCGGTGATGCTTTACGATGCAAAACTATCGCAGGATATGGCAGCCTTGATGTTAGACGAAGGCATATATGTAACAGGTTTCTACTATCCTGTTGTGCCTAAAGGAGAGGCACGTATCCGAGTGCAATTGTCTGCCGCACACGAAAGAAAGCATCTTGATAAATGTATAGAGGCATTTATCAAAGTCGGAAAACAGTTGAATGTAATTAAGTAAAAGAATGAAAAAAATACTTTTTACGGGTTGTGGAGGGCAAATAGGTTCGGAACTGGTTTTGGCTTTCAGAAATGTGTATGGCTCTGAAAATGTGATTGCTACCGACTTGTCTGCGAATGTTAGCCGCGAGTTGCTCGATAGCGGTACTTTCGTCCAGTTGGATGTGCTGGACAAAGAGTCGATAGTGAACGTGATAGATAAATATGACGTAGGTAGCGTTGTTCATCTTGCGGCGATATTATCGGCAGTGGGTGAAAAAAATCCACAATTGGCATGGAACGTAAATATGAACGGAACCGTAAATATCTTCGAAATAGCACGGGAGAAAAAACTTGAAAAAATTCTTGTGCCCAGTTCCATCGCTGCTTTCGGGCCCGATACGCCTAAGGAAATGACACCTCAACGAACTATTTTGCATCCGACCACCATGTATGGAGTGACAAAAGTGGCAATAGAACTTTTGGGCGATTACTACAATCATCACTACGGAATGGATATCAGAGGACTGCGTTATCCGGGTGTTATCAGTCACAAAACACTGCCGGGAGGTGGTACAACCGACTATGCTGTGGCAATTTATTTTGATGCAGTGAAAAAAAAGTCGTATAATTGCTTTCTGAAAGAGGACACAATGTTGCCTATGATATATATGCCCGATTGTTTGAGGGCTACCCTCGAACTGTTTCAGGCTGATAAATCAAGGTTGACATGTGCCACAGGATACAATCTGGCAGCATTCAGTACAACGCCGGCCGAAATGGCAGAGTCGATAAAGAAATATATGCCTGATTTTGAAATTACATATTCGCCCGATTTCAGACAAGAAATCGCCGATTCGTGGACAAACAGTATCGACGACCGTGAGGCTCGGGAAGAATGGGGATGGAAACCCGAATATGACTTGGACAGAGTAACGAAAGATATGCTTGCCGAGGTGGGCAAAAAGCAATTTAATTTAACGCAAACAACATGAGTAAAAAAGGATTGAAAGGACTAAAGATTGCGGGGATAGTGTTAGCTATCCTTTTGGTGTTATTAATAACCATCCCTTTTCTGTTTAAGGGGACTATTAAGGAGGCTGTGATAAACATAGCAAACAAAAAACTGAATGCGGAACTCAAGGTGGAAGATTTCGGGATGAATTTGTTTTCAAATTTTCCCAATGCTACCCTTTCCTTGAATAACGTATCGTTAAGTGGGGTCGGTGACTTCGAAGGAGATACCTTGGTTAAGGCAAAATCGGCTAGTGTGGCTCTGAATCTTATCGGGGTATTTAAAGGCGATTATACCATCACAAAGATTGATTTGGATGAGGTGGATCTTTATGCCAAAGTATTGGCAGATGGAAGGGCAAACTGGGATATAGTGAAGGCCGACTCTACGGAGGTTGAGGAAGAATCATCGCCTTTCAGCCTCAGTTTGAAGAAAATAAGCATTAATGATTGCGACATAACTTACGACGATCGTCAAGGCGGAATGAAAGCCGTGATAAAAGGGTGGAATGGTACTGTATCGGGAGATTTTACAGCCAGCACAACTACTATCAAAACCGAATCTGTGATTGATGAGCTGTCTTTCATCATGGATGGTATTCCGTTGTTGAACAAGATAAAAACCACTGCCAATGCAAAATTGGATGCCGATCTGGACAATATGAAGTTTGCATTCGAAGAAAGCAGCCTGCAAATGAACGAAGTAAAGGCTTCGATAGATGGTTCTGTAGGTATGGTTGGCGAAGATGGTATGGATTTCGATTTGAAGCTGCAAGCTCCGGAAACTCAGTTTAAAGATATCTTATCAATTCTTCCGGCAATGTATACGGAAGACTTCAAGGATATAAAAACAGCAGGTTCGGTTTCGTTGAGTGCTTTTGTAAAAGGCTTGATGGAGGGTGAAACTTATCCTGCTTTCGATGTGAAGCTGGCTGTGAAAGATGCCATGTTTCAATATCCGTCGCTGCCTAAATCGGTGAATGACATCAATGTAGACATGTCCATTGCAAGTAAAGGTGGTTCTCTTGACAATATGATGATTGACATCAGCAAATTCAAAATGAATATGGGTGGAAATCCTTTCAATGCCAGCCTGAATGTGAAAACGCCAATGAGCGATCCTGACTTGAAAGCACACCTTGATGGAATGATTGACTTGGGCATAGTGAAAGATGTATATCCGCTAGAGAAAGGTACGGAGATGAACGGAAAACTGACTGCTAACCTGAACATCGCTACACGTCTTTCGGCTATTGAAAGAGAACAATATCAGAATGTATCAGCATCAGGAAATCTTAAACTTACAAATATGATTTACAAGTCGCCGGATATGCCCGAAGTGACGATAAATGATGCCGGCTTGGATTTTACACCTCAGTTTGTAAACCTGAGTTCATTGAATGTAAAAATAGGAAAGAACGATCTTGCAGCCACTGGTCGGCTAGGGAATTTCATCGCATACATGCTGAAAGACCAAACATTGAAAGGAAATCTCAATATTAACTCCAACTATTTCAATCTGAATGATTTTATGGGTGGAGAAACCACAGCAGAAGAAGCATCATCTTCGACCGAAAGCGTGGTTATACCGAAAAATGTCAACTTCCTGCTCAATGCTTCGATGAATGAGGTTGTGTATGAAAAAGTAAACATAACAAATCTGAAAGGTACTATCAGCGTGAAAGATGGAGTTGTATCAATGACTGATGTAGGCGGAAACGCATTGGGTGGTTCATGCAAGGTGAATGGTTCTTACAACACGTCCAACCCCACAAGCCCGAAAGTTGATTTGGCTTTAGCTTTGAGTAAAGTGTCTTTCTCCGAGACATTTAAGTCGGTAGAGTCTATTCAGAAATTTGCACCAATCTTTGATAAGTTGATGGGGAATTATTCTATGAATTTGAGTTTCAATACCACTATGGGCGACAATATCATGCAGATGCTGAGTAGTCTGACCGGTAGTGGTGCAATTTCAACAAGCGAAGTAAAAGTTGAAGGTGTAGAGGCTCTTTCAGCATTGTCTTCGGCTTTGAAATCGAATGCGTTGAATTCTTTTACTGCTAAGGATGTGAATATACCATTCTCTATCAATGATGGAAAAATAAGCACCAAACCTTTCTCTTTCAATTTTGCAGGTGATGGCAAATTGAGTCTTGAAGGATCAACAAGTCTCGATCAGACTATTAATTATAAAGGCACGATTGCTTTGCCGAAAGCCTTGTCTAATGACATTGTCAAGAATGTAGGATTGACTATCGGAGGAACATTTACAAATCCGAAAGTAAGTGTGGATGCAGCATCTTTAGTTTCCGAGGCAGCAAATACGGCAGCCGAAAAACTTTTAGGAGGAAGCCTTGACGACAAAAAAGAAGAATTGACAAACAAATTGTCGGAAGAAAAAGCTAAACAAGCACAAAAACTGAGAAGTGAAGCTAAGGCAGCATCCGACAAATTGGTTTCTGAGGCTCAAACTCAAGGTCAGAAATTGGTGGATGCCTCCAAAAATGCCATAGCCAAAGCTGCGGCTCAGGCAGCGGCAAACAAACTGGTTGACGAGGCTAAAAAACAAGGACAAAAACTTGTTGATGAAGCTGAAGTTCAGGCAAAGAAACTGGAAGGCGAATAATTGTAAATTCCATTTTACTTAAAATGAAATTCTTTGCCTCCAAAAGCTGAGGAGTTAATTTTATAAATCAGGCATAAGATCTTCTTATGCCTGATTAAATTATTAATGGTTTAATATATTCTATCCCTACTTGAGACATTAGATATTTATTTAGAATAATCTCTTTCCCGGATACCAATCATAGCCTGGCGCAGGAGAAATAAAAATAAGAGTTAATAATGTAAGAATAACAAAAAAAATAATAATAATGGCTAAGATCTTATTAAATTTCTTTTCTCTTAGCACCTTCTTTGTTACTCGCTTCTTATTATTCTTTAAAACAATAGGCTATCCAAAACGGATAGCCTATTGTTTATACTTGAAACTGTATATCCAGATTCAATATCAATATGCTTTCAAACTCATATCTTTGGGAGTGGCTCCATAAATAACCGACCCGGAAGATATGAAATCAACACCCGTTTCAGCAACAGCACACACTGTCTTGCGTGTTATACCTCCCGATGCTTCTGTTTTTGCCGCATTGCCTATAAGCTGCACAGCTTCCCGCATCATATCTAAAGACATATTATCGAGCATGATAATATCCACGGCTTTCGTATCCAGAGCTTCTTTCACTTCTTCCAGATTGCGGGTTTCAACTTCTATTTTTAGGTCTAGTCTATTTTCTTTCAGGTAATTCACGACAGACGCTACCGATTTTGTGATACCTCCTGCATAGTCGTTATGATTGTCCTTTAGCATCACCATGTCGAAAAGTCCGAAACGATGATTTTGAGAACCTCCGATATAAACCGCCCATTTTTCACACATTCTGAAATTTGGAGTGGTTTTTCGGGTATCCAGAATTTTTGCATTAGTCCCTTTCACAAGGTCAGCCATTTCACGGGAATAGGTAGCTATTCCGCTCATGCGCTGCATACAGTTGAGAATAAGACGCTCAGTCATGAGAATGGAGCGTGCCGATCCCTCAACAGTGAAAGCAACATCTCCCTTTTTTACTTTTTCTCCATCATTGATGAGGACATTAACTTTCAAAGAATCGTCAAAGAACTTATATATTTCCTGAGCCAATTCAACTCCGGCAAGAACCGTGTCTTCTTTAATCAAAAGTTTTGCCCTGTCTTGCTTATCAGCAGGAACACTTCCCAATGTTGAATAATCACCATCGCCAAGGTCTTCCCTAAGCGCTTCACGTATGAAGTGGTGAATTCTTTCTTCTGTAACGTATTCAGGCCTTTTCATTTTTCTTATCTAAATCTTTATTATAAAAAGCTCCTCTATTTTCCTTTTGTTCAATGCTTTGCGTAATAATAAGGAACGCAACGCTTACAAGGTTTCTCAATTCCGATAGTTGAGGCGAAAGAATAGAGAAATTATAAATTTCTTTCACCATCCGGTATATTTCTTCCTCTTTCTGCTTTGCCATTGCAAGGCGTGCATCGCTACGAACTATACCCACAAGATCGCTCATCAAGTCCTGCAAACTCCGGCGAAGATATTGAAGCAACACCATTTCTTCGTTTACTTTCATACCTTCCTGATCCCACTCAGGTATCTTGTGCAAGTTGGTATAATTGAAGTTGTCTTCTTTCAATCGTTCAATCGTTTTCAATGCTCCTCGGTGAGCAAACACCAATGCTTCGAGCAATGAGTTGGATGCCAATCGGTTTGCTCCATGCAGACCGGTATTGGTACATTCACCAACTGCAAACATATTTTTGATAGTACTCTGAGCGAACAAATCGACATCTATGCCACCGCACAAGTAATGACTGGCAGGAACAACGGGAACAAGGTCTGTGAACATATCGTATCCCTCGTCTTTGCACATCTGATATATATTAGGAAAATGAGCCATAAATTTCTCATGATCTAAATGACGGCAATCGAGACAAACATAGTCATCACCACGAAGTTTCATTTCACTATCTATGGCACGGGCAACAATATCGCGCGAAGCAAGTTCTTCCCTATCGTCGTATTTGTGCATGAAAGGTTCTCCCGATTTAGTGCGAAGTTTTGCTCCGAATCCACGAACAGCCTCCGATATGAGGGATAGCTGTCCCGGCTTGTTACTGTAAAAAGCCGTTGGGTGGAATTGTATGAATTGCATCCCCGAAATACGAGCTTTGGCACGGTGCGCCAGACCTATCCCGTCTCCGGTTGCAATAATTGGGTTCGTCGTATTCTTGTACACATGTCCGCAACCTCCTGTTGCCATGAGGGTAATCTTTGCCGACATCTTTTTTATCACCTGTGCTTTCATGTCCAGCACATAAGCCCCGTAACAGTTAAGGTTATATTTATCGAAAGATTCGTTCGGAATATGGTGTTCCGTTATCAGGTCGATAACGTAATGGTGATTGAACAACTGTACATTAGGAAGTTTGTCTATTGCTGCCAATAATGCTCTTTCTATCTCTGCACCAGTCACGTCTTTGTGATGCACCACCCTGTTTTCGGTATGCCCGCCTTCACGACCCAGATCGTAAGTTTCGGGCGTATCTTTATCAAAGTTTGCACCCCATTCTATAATCTCCCGAATCCGTTCAGGACCTTCCCGAACAACTACCTCAACAGTTTCCAATTTGCACAAACCGTCACCGGCGCGCAATGTATCTTCGATATGCTTTTCAAAACTGTCTTTTTTGAGATCCATTACCACCGCTACACCGCCTTGGGCATATTTTGTGTTCGACTCTTCATCGTCAGCTTTGGTAATAATCGTAATTCTGGCATCAGGCAATTGTTGCGCTATTTTTAAAGCGTAAGACAAACCCGAAATTCCCGAACCTATAACTAATACGTCTGTGTATATCATTAGAGTTTATATTTAATAACGCTGCTTATATTTTTTGATTGAGTGAGTTTATTGTTCAATTGTCTTAAACATTTATTCTGCGTCTCTTTCGGAGATTTGCCTTCTCAACTTTTTGGTGTCAAAAAGTTGCAAAAAACAGTGCTTCGCTCCTCGCCGACCAGACAAAGCGATTCGTTGACTAAACTAAATAAACTCGCCTTTCAGGCTTCAAACAAGTATTTAGTTTTTAGGTCAACTTCATCGGTCAGGTAGCCCGGCTGCTTCACTAAGGCACATCCCGCTTACGCCTGATATCGAACCGGGTGACCTATAGCTAATTGACGGGGTACCCACACAGCGTAAATAAGTGATAGGAACAAAAAGCTGTTTGAGCATAGTCGAACCATTCGAATTTTATAGGCTTCTGGTGCGAGTTATTTTTTGTTCCACTTATAAGCTGGTTGTGGGTCGGCAAGAAGCTTCAGTCACAAAAAGCCTTTTTGATTCCTTTTGAGGCTTAGGTCAAAAGGAATGCAAGCAATCTATTGGATTGCGCGCAGAATAACTGTTGAAAAAAAATGAACGTTTATATATTGCTAAAAACGAATCGAATAACCCTTTATTCGATATGTATACAATCTATTTTATAGCTTTAGACATTTCAAGCATTCGGTTGATTGATTTCAATGCTTGTAGTCTTAATTCTTCATCCAATTTTATTTCGGGCAATTCATATTTCATGCAAAGATAAAGTTTTTGCATCGTATTGAGCTTCATGAAACGACATTCGCTACAATTGCACGACTTATCATTCGTAAGTGCAGGTATCAATATCTTATTTGGAGCTTGCTTGCGCATCTCATGTAAGATACCTTCTTCCGTGGCGACAATAAATTCTTCGCTATCGTCTGTTGCTACAAAATTTAGAAGATTGGCTGTAGATCCGATATAATCAGCTACCTGCAAAACAGGTTTCTGCGATTCGGGGTGGGCTATCAACTTTGCCTTAGGGTGTTCGAGCATTTGTTGTGCGATACGCTCCAGCGAAAAAGCCTCGTGAACATAACATGCTCCATCCCAAAGTATCATATTTCGCCCTGTAACCTGATTCAGGTATCTACCCAAGTTGCGGTCGGGAGCGAAAATAATTTCCTGATCTTCGGGTAATGCCCGGATAATATGTTCTGCATTGGATGACGTTACAATAATATCGCTTTCAGCTTTCACAGTTATGTCACAATTGATATAACTTACAACTATTGCCTTCGGATGTTTTGCTTTCAACTCCCTCAGTCCTTCGCCGGAACAGGCATCAGCCAATGTGCAACCAGCCAGAAGGTCGGGTAGAACAACTTTTTTATCGGGGTTCAATATTTTTGCAGTTTCCGCCATAAAATGTACACCACAGAAAACAATCATATCTGCATCCGTTTTTTCTGCCGCGCGTGCCAGTTGAAGGCTATCACCCAAGAAGTCGGCAATATCCTGAATATCTCCTGTTTGATAATAATGAGCCAGGATAACCGCATTTTTTTCTTTACGCATCCTGTTTATTTCTTCCACAAGATCAATGTCTTGAGGTATTTCCATTCTCAAATATCCTTTTTCGGGAAGTTCTTTGATAGCTTTTTCTAAAGTTGACATTATTGTTATTACTAATTAGAGTTTCGTAAATAAAAACGAAGTTACTGAAATATATTTTACATATAATAAAACCTATTCATAAAAATGAAGAGGTCTTAACCATTTCTTAACAGCCATATCCTGTAAAATGAAACATTCTTGCTGTTATTTTGCCCCATAAAATAATACTTATGAAAATATTAAACGTTATAACAGTCTCATTTGTTTTCTGTTTTTGTATAAAAAACATTTCTGCACAAGAAGCAAACGATTTTAAGCCCTCAGGCAAAATCATTGCACGAGCATTTCTTGATTATAGTGCCGGATTTGGAGAAGCCGACGAATCGGGATTTGATATAACGCGAGCATTTCTTGGTTATAACTACCGGATAACGCCAACCTTGAGCGGGCAAGTTATTATTGATGCAGCTGCAGGGCGTACATCTTCCGGCAGTTTGGAAACACATCTCCGAAATGCTTTTGTTCAGTGGAAAGACAAGGGGTTTACAGTTAATGTCGGGCAAATTGGACTGTTGCAATTCAGTACTCAAGAAAAATATTGGAAGCACCGCTATATAATGAAGTCTTTTCAGGATTTGAATAAAATGGCTCCCAGTGTAGATTTGGGTGCTACTGTACAATACGAGTTCAACAAAATGGTTTCGGCTGATGTCAGTTTCACCAATGGAGAGGGGTACAAAAAACTTTCCAGGAATAATAGCAACCGATATGCGGCCGGGATTAATATATCTCCTGCAAATAATATACTGTTTAGGCTATATGGAGACATCTACACCGATAGTGACGACATCAGGGAGTCAGCACCCGAAAGTTCTGTGAATGTTGGTTTTGAAGACCAGAAAACATTATCTTTTTTTGCCGGTTATCAGGATAAAAAAGTTTCGGGCGGACTAGAATTTAACAAGGTTTGGAATAAAGGTATGGTCAAAGGAAAAGATTATTACGGATATTCTGCCTACGCATCTGTCGAGGTTGCTCCGAAGTGGAGGGTATTTGCTCGATACGACCTTATGGATTCTCACAAACCTTCTAATTTCAGCAGCGAATGGAATAGTCTTGATGGACAGATTGTTATGGGAGGCATCGAATTTATTCCCCTCAAGCAAATAAAAATTGCTCCGAATTTCAGAAATATAAATCCGAAAAGGGCAGGTTCGGAGCAGTATATATTTGTAAATCTTGAAATTAACTTATAGATAACCCGTAGTGCATTTAGAAAATGAAAGATAACTAACTGAAACATAGTACATATTCACATTGTCATTGAGTCGCCTTCGCTCCTCGAACATTGTCATTCTGAGTGCAACGAAGAATCTGTACTTTCTAAAAAACAGATCCTTCACTTTGTTCAGGATGACAAAACGGATATAAATCTTATAATAATTGAATTAACATCAAAGTCTTAAATGCACTACGGGTTATAGATAGTATTTTTGTTATAGGCGTGTGTCAAAAGTCTTTTCTACCCCTAATCCCCTAAAAGGGACTTTCTAAACAATTGATAATCAATACACCCCTTTAGGGGGCTGGAGGTTATTTTCTGAAATTTGGAACTTTTGACACACGCCCTATAATATTCAAATACTCTCTCAACTATTTATCTTCGAGAATCTTTAGCCTGCCTTCCAGTTTTTCGATGATTGCCTGTTGCTCCTGAATGGCTTTCGTCAAAATCGGGATCAACTCTATGTAATTCAAGGAATATGCAGCATTGTTCTCATCTTCTGGCTTAG
>NZ_QVMP01000038.1 GCF_010501095.1 Dysgonomonas sp. 520
GATGGTCAAAATTGCTTCTATAAAATTATTGTTGAATAAAATTTAAACAAACTCTTATATATCCGATTGTTCCCAAACGTTTCATTCTAAGTGCAACATAACGAGCCGTGAATTCATCAAAAAGAAACAACGGATTTGTCGCATCTGCACCAAACACATCCACTTGATCTGCGCTGGAAGCATCTCTCGGGTATGCAAAACTGATTGCTGTATTCAAGCTTTCTTCTGAATTAATAATACCTGTTGTTGAATAGCCTATTGACATTCTGCTATTTACATTAGTAGTACCATCCGGATAAGCTTCGCCTTCCCATTTGACTACAATCTTTGAAATTTCATACTCTTTTTGCAGGTCAACACAGAAAAAGATGTTGGATGCACTGCTAATAGATTCCCAATACGTTTCACCGTTTCCATCCACAGCATTCGATGGATTACTACCGTTTGCTGTTGCATTGCAATTATTAGGATTAAAGCATGCTGAAACCGGTTTTAATTTCGCAATATTTCCGGAAATATCTTCCGTAGCTTCCACTCCGTATACCTCAAACTCTTTTAATCTGAAATGATCACCTCCGAAATCCATATTACGCCCTCTGGTCTGGATTGCAACATATTGCGCAGTAAATCCAGAGAAGACAGATGTTAATTCACCTACAGTTTCTCCATCTTCAAAAGTATCCGTTATAGGTCCGTCTCCCGGAGAATTATAGCTGTTGAATCCTTTTATATTTTCTGCTATTATATTATTACTTCCGTCAACTGTTATTGGAGTATTGGAATAGCATATATCTATTGTTGTCGGGTAATAAACACCGTCCCATTTTAATACGATTCTAGAGACATCATATTTTTTACCTAAGTCAAGGATGATATGTCTTTTAAAACTTGCAGTTGACTGCCAGTAAGTGCCTTCATCTCCATCAATAACATTTGAAGAGTTACTCCCATCAACTGTTTCTCCATCCGGAGTGCTCGCAGTTGCATTTAATGCTATATTTGTCTGACCAAAAGCTTGATTGGCAAACAAAATAATAGCGATTGCCATTAAAATTTTAATTGTTTTCATGATAATTGTTTTTATTATAAGCAAGGTATTATTTTAATATTTTACGGGTTATAATTTGGTCTTTCCCCACTAATCTTAGGAAATATGTACCTGAAGAATAATCATCTAAAGATATTTCCGCATAATTGTCCGAGGGATTCAATGGTGTTACTCTTATTAATTTCCCATCTAAAGAATAGATTTCCATTTTTGAAAATGTATATCCTCCAAAGTTGACGACAGTTCCAGTTCTTACCGGATTAGGGAATACTGTAATATTTTCAATTCCGCTCAGATTTTGACCAATTGAGGAGTAATTAAGATCTGTATATTCATTTATGACTGTACTACCTTTATAATCATCAGCTGGCAAATCCACTGTTATGATTGTATTATCTCCCGATGCCACAGCATTAACTCCTTCGAGGCTTTTATTAACAGTTAGCTGAACAGAGGTTTCATTATGTTTTGGATCGGCAACTGAAATTGTATAATTCTGACCATTGCTTTCGATTAATACAAGAATAGCCTTATTGGAATTAATAGTCAGTCCATTACCCAAATCAACAGTCCCCCCTGTATGAAACACAATCCCGGCTTTTTGAGAAATATCATTACGTACAGCTTGTATGATGTTATCATTACGGATGACAACAAAACCATGATTTTGCGCAAAAGCTTGAAAATTCTCGAGCGATTTATCCGGGGCCACAATATATTGATATGTTCCGGCTGTCGGAGCCACTCCGTGCGATATCCATGCATTGAATACATATCCTCTTACCATACTTCCTGTCCCTGCACTGTTAATGTCTAACCATCTGCCTTGTTGACGTTGGTTCTTCACTGTAATATCAGCATCCTCAGGAAAAATATATCCGATGTTATCATGATGTATCCAACGCAGGTTTGTATAGCTATTGCTTGTAGTAGCTCCAATTTTCTCAGAAGAATTACCTCCAGTCGAAACAAACACGTCTCCTTTTAAGAAGCATTGGTTTATGAAAGTAGATACTTCAACCTCACTGTTTAACCGAATATTAGAACCTAGACACAACATGGCATCTCCAAACATAAAATACGCTTTGTTTGCATTCAATCCTTTATAATAATGCTCATAAGCTATGACACCTGCCGATCTACTGCTAACCCCTCCGCCAAAACTATTGGAACCAATTAAATATCCATCAGACATTTTGGGAGCATTTTCATCTTGAGCAGATGTTGTTCCCGGAACTTTATTCCATTCCCAAATTGGGAATATACCCTTATATTCAGCACCATGTGTCAATATATTAGTGGCTCCCATCGGAAGATTATATCCCAACAAATTTTCTCCACCTAAAGATTCAGTTCCATAGGTTCGTTTGGATATAATTTTTGTTGACATATAATAATTGGTTCCACGGTGAGTCATGATATCTGATTTCCAGAAATACTTGTTACCCTCAATCGGAGTTGGTGCTCCAGAAAGATGCTCTTTCCAGGCCTGATAATCCTCTGCTTTTTCCGGATCTGCAACAATCATCCTATCTAAAACTGTCGAAGATATATTAACTCCAGCCCCACTACGTGAGATATTCCTTCCAATGGTTCCAAAATCCATGACAGTGCGATATCCTAACAAGCGATGACCTTCAAGTAGCATATTTCGGAATATTTCTATTTTTTCTGGCGTATAAGATTGAGAGAACAATGTCCCGGTAGCTAGTTCCATAGAGGCAGACAAATAATCGGTTACAGATAATCCATATCCGCCTGAATATAATTGTTCGTGGTGTTGATGAAAGCTGCCGTCTATTTTAATTCCTTCTCCTCCTTGAGTAGAGACAATTTTTAAGATAGAAGCCATTTTATCAAATGATTTTTTTGTCAGTTCAAAATCATTCTCAATACATCCTTTATAAGTGACAATTTCTGCAATCCAGGCCAGATTCTGTCCCTGATGGGCGACATTGGTTGTTCCGTCACGAAGATAACCTGAGATATTCATAAGGTTCTGATAAGAGGAATACCCTTTCAATAATATGGTTGGAACCATATATTTTTGAGGATCGCCAATGTCATAATACCACCAATTATCATCTGCCTTCGGATCTTTTGCTTTATAATAAAGTAAGCCCTTTTCTATTTTTTCCAGCATCTCTGCATTCTCATACCATGCACTTGTTACTGTACGGAATGCAACCGCCATAGTTCCTAGTCTTGTAAGATGAGTGGCTGGAGACCAGCCATCACCTGACTTCTTATCTTCATAGTTGATATCGCTCCAGCTGCCATTTTCCAACATAGAATTGAAGAAATTGGTAGGATTGGTATCACTCGTGAATCCCGTTAGAGCTTTTGTAATCAGCTTGTTTGTAATGATATCCAATGCGTCCTGTTTATCCGGGTCAAGAATAGGCTGTTCGATTGCTGTTTCGTTCTTCATTCCGTAAACTTCAAACTCTTTTAAACGATAATGGTCTCCTCCAAAATTTGCATTCCGCCCTCTCGTCTGTATCCCAACATACCGGGCAGTGAACTTAGAAAAAGTAAGGTTTGTGATACCTACCTTTTTGCCATCCTCAAATATATTGGTGATAGGTTTTATACCTGCCTCATTATAACTATTATAGCTCTGTCTTGAAACATTGTCAACATTATCAATCGTAATAGGGATATCTGAATAAACTATATCAATTGTGGTAGCATAATATACGTCATCCCATTTTAAAACTATTTTAGAAATATCATATCTGTCACCTAAATCAACAAACAATTGCTGTTTAAAACTTGTACTAGATTGCCAGTATGTTCCTTCATCTCCGTCAAAAGCATTAGCGGGATTACTACCTGTTACTGTAACTCCGTTGGGGGAAGTTGCAGTTTTATTCATTGCAACATTACTGGGACCATCTTCTTCCCCATATATTTCTATTTCCTTTATTCGGTAATTTCCACCTGCAATATTTCTCCCCCGTAACCAGAATCCAATATATCTGACTCCGTCATAGCTTAACCCATCATAAGTATTTATAACAGGTGCCGTCGGTCTGGGCTCAGTTCCATTTGTTTTATCTTCGAAACTTGAAGAAGTTGTGCCGAATTCTATCGGATCAGCTTTAGCAAACACCTGAATAGTTGTAGCAAAATATTCGCCTTCCCATTTTATTATAACCTTTGAAATTTTATATTTCTTTTTCAAATCAATTTCAAAAAAACGGTAGGCTGCAGATGTAGATTGCCAATATGTATCATTGTCACCATCGAAAGCATATGCTTCATCAGAACCTTCTGAACGATATGTGAAATCATCAGAACTAATTTTTGTTTGTGCATAACCATCTAACTCGAAAAGGAATAAACTAATGGTTGCAATTAAAAAGAGTATATTATTTTTCATGGAATAAGATTTATTATATTAATGGTGTGATTTAATCAGCCTGCCAAAAAAGATTTTATCGATTCCGGCAGGTCTGATTTTCTTTTCTTAATTAATAATATCCCTCATTTTGTTCTTCTTCAATCGGTCCCCTTGGATTTAATCGATCAATGTGAACTTGTGGAATTGGACGAAGTTTATGAAAAGGCTTAATGTTTCTTGCTGCTTCCAGATTGTACCCTCTCTCTTTTATGTATTCATATAATTTTTCACAACGAACTAAATCTGTCCAGCGAGTATGTTCACCCAATAATTCCCGACCTCTTTCGTCTAATATAAAATCTACAAAATTGGAAGAGATATCGCTTGCTGAAACTTTAATATGTTCGTATGTGTCAGACTTATCTCCGTATACACCACCTTCTTCAGTCCAATATTTAGGATTCTTATCTTCACCGGCATGCCATGCAGCACGTTTACGGAGTTCATTAATATAAAAAGCCGCAGTTTCAAAATCTCCTTTTCTTCCGGCAGCTTCTGCTGCTAATAGGTATGTTTCGCCTAAACGCATACGAACCCAATCTCTGGTACCTTTAGTTTCGTTTACCGAAGCCCTATTAGGATCCATATACTTTATTAAAGGTGGAAAATAGAGGTTGTTTTTGGTCACATCGTCTTTATCCCATGCTACGTATACGTAATTGGCTTTTAAATCTGCGGGTTTAGGCTTCAAGCTATAATACATTGCTGTATCTCCTATATTAATAGGATTACGTCCACTTACAGCAACATTGGCATATCTTACCCATTTGAAACTTTTATGGAAACGGGAGTCATTTTTACGATCAAAAAGCTCAAACATAGTTCTATTTGTTGCCCTATGAAAACCATATGCTCTACCATTCTCTAGATCTCGTGTTAATCCTGCAATTCCATCGTAATTTGAATTCCAGTATAGGTGCGATAAATTGCCTGAACCATTATAAACAGCCTCTTCTGTAAATTGTACAGCAAATACGACCTCTTTATTTCTTTGATTATCAGGCTTCCATAGATCTGCAAAATTGCTGAGTAATTCATATTTATCACTGTCAATTACCATTTTGGCATAATATAAAGCGCTATCTGCATCTGTTGGTCTTTGGCCTCTTTCTTCAGTAACAGCACTGCAACGGGTAAGGTAAGCTTTTGACAGTAAATGTGCTGCTGAATAACGAGTAGCTTTCCCAAAATTTCCGTCAGAAGCAGAAGCTGTTTCTCGAAGATTCTCCGCTGCATACCTTAAATCTGATATAATAAGCTTATAGATATCTTCAACAGGGGCTCTTTTGAATTCGGTTCTAACTTCAGAACTGGCTTCTTCTACTAAAGGAATTTTACCAAACTGCTGAACAAGTTCGAAATAAAAAAATGCTCTCATAAATTTCATTTCAGCAATTGCTGCTGTTTTAGCATCATCACTTAGATCGCCGTTTGGGACTTCCTGAATAACCAGGTTGGCTGTATTTATACCTTTATAATGATTTTCCCATAAATGATTGGTATAATATCGAGACGGGCTCAGATTATTATCATAGATATTATAAGCTGAACCAACGCCTCCTGATGCTCCCGTTATTATATCATTTCCCATTTCTAGCAATTGACTTGCATAATCTCCACTAACTCCAAATCGTAAATATCCGTATGCCGCTGTTGCTGCAGCCTCAACTCCTTGAGATGTTCTATAATATTCATTTGTTATTCTTGGAATTTCCTTTTCATCAAGGAAATCGTCACATGCCGAAAAAAAGAGACTCGTTCCGATAACTCCCGAAATGATTAGGCTCTTTATTTTTATATTTCTTATATTTTTCATGTTTGATTATTTTTAGATTATTAGAAACTCAAGTTTACTCCG
This sequence comes from Dysgonomonas sp. 520, assembly GCF_010501095.1. Lineage (GTDB taxonomy): Bacteria > Bacteroidota > Bacteroidia > Bacteroidales > Dysgonomonadaceae > QVMP01. The sequence continues at coordinate 6,313 of NZ_QVMP01000038.1, forward strand.
AAAATCCAACTGCTTACACTTGGAGAAGCATATCCTGAGGCTTTACTTACTCCACTAGCAGCACCTTCAGGGTCGACTCCCGAGTAATTGCTCCAGACATAAGGATTTTGTGCTGTTGCATAGATCCGGAAATTTGATATGCCTGCTTTGCTGATTAGCTTTTTGGGAAAAGTATATCCCAGAGTGATTGTTTTGAGCCTGATAAAATCAGAATCTTCATAGTATAATGCAGCTTCATATTCTGGTTCTTTATTTTTATTTGGCCTCGGAAAAGCATTGGTGGGATTTTCCGGAGTCCAATAATCATATTTAGCAGTATTATTTCTTCCAGCTTGATGACCATAACGTATTTCATTGGCAATCATTCCTCCGAAAGTTCCGTAGAAGAATACACTCAAATCAAAATTTTTGTATTTAAAATAATTTACAAAACTAGCCATATGCTTTGGACGTGACTGTCCAAGAAACTGACGATCCTTATCTGCAGTAATTTTGTAATCTCCATTTACATCTTCAATTTTGACAGAACCGACCGTGAAAGTATGTCCATTATCATTGAATTTTTGCATTTCTGCTAAATCTTCCGGAGTGTCTTGCCAAATTCCCGCTTTTTTATAATCGTAAAATGTATTAATTGATTTTCCTATGAACCAACCATTTCCTATATCATCCACTTTCCCGTTATATAATTCAACAATTTTCTCTTTGTTATACGAAAACATCCAATCTGTAGACCATTCAAAGTCCTTTGTCTTTACATTTAGCGTAGTCAAACTTATTTCAATACCATGGTTTTCAGTTTTCCCAACATTGGATAAGACACTTGTGTAGCCAGAAACGGCAGGCAGCTGTCTGTTTAATAATAAGTCTGAGGTATTTTGCTTATATATATCAATTGTTCCGTTGATTCTATTTTTCAAGAAGCCGAAATCAAGACCTAAATTCCATTGCCCTGTAGTTTCCCATGTTAATGTCTTATTAGATAAAGCTCCAGGGGCATAGCCAATAGCATTCTTATCTCCAAAGTTGTAATAAATCTTAGATAATAATCCTTTGGTTTGATAAGGATTAACAGCAGAATTTGCAGTCTTTCCATAACCTACTCTTAGCTTAAGATTATCAATAACCCCAACATTCTTTAGAAATGATTCTTCATTAATTCTCCAAGCAAGAGCGAAGGCTGGGAAAGAAACCCATTTATGCCCATCTGCCAAACGAGAAGAACCGTCACGACGTACAGATACTGTTGCATAATAACGTTGTTTGAAATTATAATTTAAACGCCCCATATAGGAAGCAATGCTCCATTCCTGATGGTTACTATCCACATATCCCAGAGTTAATCCAGACGCCATATCATAATATTTCAAATCATCAGAAGGTAAATCTTCAACCCTTATTCCATTGGTTTCGTTTATATCCTTTTGAACAGACTGTAATAGTGTTACTCCTATATTATGATCTTTATTGAATGTTTTATCATAGAATAACAAATTTTCAATTGTATATGAGTATCGTTGTGCAGTTGCATTAGTTGCCATATTGGGTTTGTCCTGTCTTGCCTTACTTGCAACAAAACTATAATCTTGAGTCGAAATAAAGTCTAAGCCGACATTTGTCCGGAAGCGCAAACCTTCAAGAGGTAATTTAATTTCTCCATAGAAACTTCCAAAAAACTGATTTATTTTCTTAGGATTAACGACATTTCCTTTTTCAAGGTATAATAAAGGATTCCACCATTGGGTATCCGTTCCTGAAGTACAGTCAACCAAATTCCCTTCATCATCACGGAGACGTCCCAGAGGATTAACACGCCAATTATCTTCAAAATTTGTACCTCTGTTTTGCACAGAATGGGTATATTGGGTTTGTGCTCCCACCTTAAACCAATTAAATACATCTGTATCGAGATTTAAGCGAATAGAATAACGTTCAAAATCTTTACTTTTATAGATTCCTTCATTTTTAAAATAATTCAAGCCTAATAAAAATTTAGTTTTCTCACTTCCTCCTTTTATACTTAATTGATGATCTGTAATTAACCCAGTTCTTTCTACCTCATCCCACCATGCGGCACCTGTTCGCACTTTAGAAGGATCGTAGTTACCATTCTCATCATATGCCATTGCAATGGACTGCCAGGTATATGCATCTAATGGAGCTCCATTTAAGCCTTCAGGACCAGTATTTCCCCCAAATGATTCGATAATTGTATAATCCAAATCTTTATTAGGTACATTCGAAGGATACAATCCGGCTGCCCTATATGCTTCACGAGTGTATGCTGCATATTCTGCCCCATTCATTAATTCAATCTTATTTTGAATGGTTTGTGCTCCGACATACCCATTATAATCGACCTGTATTTTGCCAGCTTTTCCTTTTTTCGTTGTAATAAGGATTACTCCATTCGCCCCACGAGATCCATAGATGGCTGTCGCAGAAGCATCTTTCAATATCTCCATCGATTCGATATCACCGGGAGATAGCTCATTCATTCCTGCTGTTATAGGAATACCATCCACAACATATAATGGATCATTACTGGCATTAATTGAGCGCTTTCCCCTTATAAGTATACTTGGACTGGAACCTGGATCCCAATTGGTATTTGTGACTAAAACCCCGGCAACACGACCTTGTAAGGCTTGGGCTGTATTAGTTACAGGAATCTCCGCAATTTTTTTAGCACTAAGAGAAGCTACAGAGCCTGTTAAATCCCGTTTTTTTACTGCTCCATAACCTATAACAACGACCTCGTCAAGTTCTGATAAATTCTCTTCTAATGTTAAATTTATAACTGTTTGATTTCCGACCTGTATCTCTATCGGTTTGTAGCTTATATAATTAAATTTCAATTTAGATTTAGAAGAGACCGTTATTTGGTACTTTCCATCTATGTCAGTTATTGTTCCATTGTTAGTCCCATCTTCTATAACACTGACTCCAATTAAGGGTTCTCCATTTATGTCACTGATGGTTCCCGAAACACTTCTTTGCTCTTGTTGTCCATAAACATTGGTTATGCTTATGGATAAAAAAAACATCAATAAATACGTAATAGGATTTTTCATGATATCTATTTTATAATTAAAAAATTTAATGAGGTAACTTGTAATTCATTTTATCGTAGTTTATTAATCATAGGCTTTAAAATTTGAGAGGTGTTTTATTCATTTTTATTTTCAATCATTTCCAAACACATACGACTATTGTGATAAGGACATTTCCAAAAGCCGGCTTTATCTTCTTTTCGGTTGATACTTCCGTCATATAATCTGCTCCAGAACCAATCTCCGTTTTCTTTATCTATTATCTGTTCTTGGATATAGTTCCAAACTCGCTCAGCTTTATGTTTATAGTAAGTTTTCCCCGAATTTTTAAATGCATACATAAACCCGACAACAGCTTCAGCCTGTACCCACCAATGCCGGTCTGAATCTGCCTTTTGGTCTTCTTTTTCATATATCAAACTGCCATCTTTCATAATGCCTTCTGATGCTGCATCGGCAATTGCTAATGAAAATTCTTTTATTATTCCCAATATTTTCTTATCTCCTAATATTTCAGCTGCTTCATACAATAACCAGGAGGCTTCAATATCGTGCCCATAAGAAATAATAGAAGATTTGACGTTCCATTGTTCATCGAAAAACAGGTTCAAATGGTATGTTTCTTTATTTATTATATGATTCATAAATACCTCTATTAGTTCTGTCTGGGCATTTTCCAGAAGATTGCTATTCCAGATGCGGGAAAGATTTGTATATGGCTCCAGAATATGCAAATGGGTATTCATCGTTTTTTTCTCGTTAGCGTCTTTTTCACTTAGCCGCATATCATCTATCGAATTCCATTCTTCTGTAAAAGCTTCAAAATATCCTCCTGCAACTTTATCTTTGCACTTATCTTCTATCAGTAAGAAAAAGTCTTTTGATAACTCTAAAGCTTGAGGATTGCCGCTAGCTCTGTAATATTCGGAGAATCCATATAATGCGAAACCTTGGACATATGTTTGTTTTTTTGTATTTACAGGATTGCCTTTATAATCAAGTTCCCAGTAAATACCTCCATTTTTTCTATCAAGAAAATGCTTTGTGATATAATCGAAAGCACGCTGGGCTATAATTAAATATTGTGGTATTTTAAGTAAACGATAAGCAGCGGAAAATGTCCATAGGATGCGAGCATTTAAAATAGCTCCCTTATTTGCATATGGATGAAGTATATTATCTCCATCGATACGCCCATAAAAGCCTCCATTCTCAACATCCTGCACATTCTTAATCCAAAATGGAAGTATATTATTTACCAATTCTTCTTTAAATCCTTTCATGATTCCCGTGCATTTGCAGATTGTCTTTTTTCGTTGAGTTGACGTGTTATTTCATTCAGTTTACTTTCTGTCAAGGGATAGAAGTAAATAAATATGACAGACAACAGAGTCCCTATAGCAGGAAGGAAACTTAAGAACATTTTTATACCATTAATTGTATCGGCGCTTTGCACTTCGTTTGCTTGAAATCCAAAATAACCTAATAACCATCCTGTTATAGCAGTTCCGATAGCCCATCCCAGTTTCTGGCTCATGGACGAAGAGCTGAATATTAATCCGGTTGCCCTATTTCCTGTTTTTAATTCGGAGTAATCGGCACAATCCGCATACATAGACCAAAGTAATGGGAATATACTTCCGGCACAGATGCTGATTAGAATCTGTAAGGCAAATATTAAAACAAGATTATCTTTATCAAGCCAGTAAAAAGCAATGCTAAGGCAAGTCGCTATCAGCATTGACAGCATATATGTCTTCCTCTTCCCGATGCGGTTACTCACCGGTGCAGCTAAAATTACCCCGATAATATTAGAGATTTGGCCTACGGCCAGGTATATCCCACTAAGGACAAAAGGGATAGAAAGAAAATTGACAGTTCCGATGTTTTCCTCTACAATAAAATATTTAAAATAATATACCGTAGCCCCATCCCTTATAGAATTGAAAATAAGTGCTGCAACACCGGCTCCCAATAAAATCCACCAAGGCCTGTTCTTTAAAAGGTCACGCAGGTCATCTTTCAACGGGGCTTGTTTTTCTTTTATGGGTTTCACTCTTTCTTTTGTAAAGGCAAAACAGAAATAAAACAATACAGCACATATTATTGCTATAACCAATACGCTCATCATCCATCCATACTGCTGGTCTTCTATTAGTTTACTTCCTTTGCTGAAGAAGTTGACCAAGGGCATAAATGACAATAATGCTATAAAACTTCCGATATATGCAAATGTCATACGATAGGTAGATAAGATGTTCCTGTCTTTAGGATTGGGGCTGATAACACCTAACAATGATGCATAAGGTACATTAATTGCCGAGTAAACCATCATCATTAACGAATAGGTTACATAAGCGTATACCAGTTTGCCTGTGTCAGGCAAGTCCGGAGTAATAAAAGTCAAAACACCTATCACTCCAAATGGTATAGCTAAAAACAATAAATATGGACGAAATTTACCCCAGCGTGTATTTGTCCTATCTGCTACTACACCTACAATCGGATCAAATGCAGAATCCCACACACGGGTAATGAGGAACATTGTTCCTACAGCCGCAGCCGGAAGTCCAAAAACATCTGTATAGAAAATCATCAGGTATGAACCAAACAACTTCCAGAACATAGATGAGGCTGCATCTCCAAAACCGTAACCGATTCTTTCTTTTAGAGTTATTTTTTCAACTGTGTAGTTCATCATTAATATGTCAGGTAATATTTATTTTATTGGATAATCGTTTCCGTTGTGTATTGTTGGACAGTTACTCCATTCAGGAGGTTTTTATTCTTGTCAATAATACCTTTTAAAGTTTGAACGGAGGTTTCAGAACGATACCCGTCAGGCGCTGTATTCAGGCAATAATCTAGTAATCGGTCGATGGATGATGTAGCAACATGCATACGCGTATCGCAAGAAGCATAATATATAAAGACTGTACCATCATCATCTGCTATCCATCCATTTGAAAACAGGACATTGGAAACATCACCTACACGTTCATTTCCGATGGGAGCAAGTAAATGCCCGGCAGGCTCTGCTATTAACATATCGGGTTGTTCAAGATCGGTCAAATATAGATACAACACATATCTTAAACCGGCAGCGCAAGCCCGTACTCCATGAGCCAAATGTAACCATCCTTTCTCTGTTTTTATAGGATGAGGACCTTCTCCATTCTTTACTTCCTTTATTGTATGGTAATAACGATGATTTATTATTTTCTCATCTTTTACTTCCGCATTAGCAATATCATCTATCAAAGCCCAACCGATACCTCCACCATTCCCGGCATCAATAAATCCGTCTTGTGGCCTGGTATATAAGGCATATTTGCCATTAACAAACTCCGGATGTAATACCACATTCCGTTGCTGGCTCTTTGATTTTAAATCAGGTAAACGTTCCCAATTTTTTAGATCCTTTGTTCGAACGATTCCGGCAGAAGCAATTGCTGAAGACAAATCCCCTTGAGAAGCATCGGGGTCTTTTCTCTCTGAACAGAAAATACCGTATATCCATCCGTCTTCATGTGAAGTTAAACGCATATCATAAACATTAATGTCCGGGGTTTCGGTTTCAGGAATAACAACAGGATATTCCCAGAATCGGAAATTATCTATTCCGTTAGGACTTTCTGCTACTGCAAAAAAGGATTTTCTATCATTCCCTTCTACTCTAACCAACATTAAATATTTGTCATTCCACTTTATTGCCCCCGCATTAAAAGTGCCATTTATTCCAAAACGCTCCATAAAATAAGGATTGGTAACAGGAGACATATCGTATCGCCAGGTCAAAGGAGCATGGTCTGCTGTCAACACCGGATGTTCATAACGCTCGAAAATTCCGTTACTCGGTAATATTGGTTTGTTTTTACGTAAAAGAATCTCTTTATGATTTGTGGTTACTTCTTTTAAGCGTTCTGCAAAGATATTTTCCATTTTTTCAATTATCTTTTAATGTGTTTCACGTGATAAATAATCTCCATGCATAATAATCAGGAACAGCTTTCAGTTACGCTGGGCTGTTGCATATATTATTAATATGATTTTGACGTTACAAAGATATTGACAATAGAAAGTATGAGTCAAGTATTTTTTTATCAATAAATAATACTATATTATCAAAATGAGATATTGTTTCAATACAACAATACCTCATTATTAGCAATTATTGATATTATTTGAAGTATATTTTTTAGTTTTTTTGTAATACTTTTTTTGCTGCAATAAATGCAAAAAAGTATCATTAAAGAAAGAATTTAGCCTCAATGTTGCCATTACGGAATTCGCTCGGAGTGCATCCTTTGCGTTTCTTGAAAATTCTATTGAAATTAGACAGATTATTAAATCCACAAAGATGGCATATCTGAGATACATTATAAGTTGAATCAACTAACATCCTTACCGCATGATTGATTCTTATATCTATCAAAGATTCGACAAAAGTACGACCTGTTTTCTGTTTGAAAAAACGACAAAAAGCGGTTTCTGTTAAACCTATTAATTTAGCGACTTCAGGCAAATTAATGTCTTTTTCGTAGTTTTCAAGCATATAATTATAAGCACTTTCAATACGGCGGCTATCATAATTATGCATATTTTTATTGAAGGCACGACTAGATAATTCTCTGATTGAGTTCGAACGAGATAAATCATATAATATACCGAACAATTTGAATACGGAATGCGCTCCCTCTGGTTCTGAAGCTAATGAATATAAACGGTCTTTTATTTTCAGGATAGTTTCTTTTGAAAAAGTGATACCACTTGCCGCTTTTTCAAACATTTGCTTTACCGATTTAAATTGATTCTTCTGTAATAAATGAATATCCATCAAGTCACTGTGGAATTGAATTGTAATTTCTTTTATTTCTTTTGATTCGCAATGGTGATTTAGCCATCCGTGCTCAAGATTGCTACCTGCAATTAATGCTAGATCCAGATCTTCTATTATTTCGATACTATCACCTACAACACGTTTTGCTCCTGCGCCATTTTCTACAAAATTCAACTCAAACTCAGCATGCACATGTACTGGAAATGTAAATTCATTCTTTATTCTGGAAAAAATCATGAAACAATCCTTTTCGGATAGTGGTGTAGTTTCTCTGTATATAGATCCCATAACTCTGACATTTGTGATAGACTTCAACAAATATAATATTTTGAAGCGAAATGTCAAATTTATATTAAAAAAAATAGCATTGTTCATTATGCTTAATGTTGCCCGTTTATACATATACTGTATATGTATTTATCAAATTATAAATTAATTAAATAATATATATGGAATTTATTTTCATATATGTATGTATATATTATGTGAAAATAGTATTGATTTATGATAAATAAGTATCATCATTAATATACTACTCGTAGTGCATTAATCAAATGTTTAACTTGATTTTCAATGATTTTCATTTTTCGATTTTGAAAAACAAAATACTTACTTTATTGATTATCAATATCACAAAAATAATAATGCACTACGGGTTAATATACTATATTTATGAATTTAGGTATATTAATTCAAGTTGCTATTTATAGTTTGTATAATTTATCGAATGTATATGCCCAGAT
>NZ_QVMP01000039.1 GCF_010501095.1 Dysgonomonas sp. 520
AGAGGCAGGCTGTAAATCATTATCTTAAGCTACAAAGATAGAAAAAATTTGAAATATTGACGATGTATCACGTAAAAAAAAATGGAATTCATATCGACATAAACACATCTATTTGCCCGAAGATAAATTTGGCAAATAATCCAGATTTTCAATTTCATTTTCCACATTTGTTTTCTTTTGCTTTTTCCGCTCCCTCTTCATCAGGATATGTATCGCTGTGTTGACTAGTCCATAAACAATTAATGGCGCAACTATATAGCGAGGATAATTTGACAGATCAAAATTTCCGGTACATAAAACAATAAGATAAATAACGAATAATGCATATATAGACCAAAATGCTATCTGCAATTTTTTATATTTCCCCATCATAATATCATTTAAAAAAATTCAACAATACGATTATGAGAATTTACTCATAAATAGCTACAAACAATTTGTTTCAATCATACGCAATCCTTTCTTTAACTCAATTTATACTATGCGGATAAACATAGGCCTTATATTTGATTTTTCCTAATTATTGGGGGAATATCTTTGCTTTTTGATCAAGATAAACAAATTTTAAACATTTTCGTATAACTTTCTGTGAAAAAGACAGATAAATAATATATGCTTTAGATATGGTATAGAAAAAAGCAATACAAAAATATGACCGGCGTTGTCAAAAATAGAGTATGTTTACCTATCTTTGCGTTTCACAATATGTGTCCGAACCTTTGTTCCGGCAGTATTGTTATACTATACTAAACTTATATAAGACAATGGCAGAAGATCAAGATAAAATTTTAGAAGAATTTACCAATGGCGAATATAAATACGGGTTTGTCACCGATATCGAAACAGAAATCATACCCGTAGGGCTGAATGAGGATGTGATACGTTTGATTTCAGCAAAAAAGAATGAACCGGAATGGATGTTGGATTTCCGCTTAAGAGCGTACCATCATTGGTTGACTTTGGAAATGCCAACCTGGGCTCATTTGAATATTCCGAAAATAGATTATCAATCAATAAGTTACTACGCTGCCCCTAAACAAAAAGACGGACCTAAAAGTCTGGAAGAAGTTGATCCCGAACTTTTGAAAACTTTTGATAAACTAGGCATCCCTCTTCACGAAAGAGAAGTGCTTGCAGGTGTTCAGACCATGGCTGTAGATGCCGTGGTGGATAGTGTTTCTGTGAAAACAACATTTAAGAAAACACTTGCGGAAAAAGGTATCATATTCTGTTCTTTCAGTGAGGCGGTACAAGAATATCCCGATCTGGTGAAAAAATATCTTGGATCGGTGGTTCCCTATCGTGACAATTTTTTCGCAGCACTGAATTCGGCTGTGTTTAGTGACGGTTCTTTTGTCTATATTCCCAAAGGCGTGCGTTGTCCGATGGAGCTTTCTACGTATTTCAGAATAAATGCTGCAAATACAGGGCAATTTGAACGGACTTTGATTGTTGCCGATGACGATGCCTATGTCAGCTATCTTGAGGGCTGTACGGCTCCGATGCGTGACGAGAATCAACTCCATGCCGCGATTGTGGAAATTGTTGCGATGAACAATGCAGAAGTTAAATACTCAACCGTTCAGAACTGGTATCCGGGTGATAAAGAGGGAAATGGCGGGGTTTATAACTTTGTCACAAAACGAGGTATCTGCAAAGGTAATAATTCTAAAATATCTTGGACTCAGGTCGAAACCGGTTCAGCTATTACATGGAAATATCCGTCGTGCATCCTTGCAGGAGATAATTCAATAGGAGAATTTTACTCTGTTGCGGTGACTAACAATCATCAACAAGCCGATACAGGTACAAAAATGATTCATCTGGGGAAAAATACCAAGAGTCGTATTGTTTCGAAAGGGATTTCCGCAGGATTCAGTCAAAACTCTTACCGTGGTCTGGTTAAGGTTTCACCTAAGGCAGAAGGAGCACGCAACCATTCACAATGCGATAGCTTGCTATTGGGCGATAAATGTGGTGCGCATACTTTCCCTTATTCTGATATCAAAAACGAAACAGCAATAATAGAACACGAAGCCACAACTTCAAAAATAAGTGAGGATCAAATTTTCTACTGTAATCAGAGAGGTATTTCCACTGAAGAAGCTGTAGGGTTAATTGTAAATGGCTATGCGAAAGAAGTAATGCAAAAACTGCCGATGGAATTTGCTGTGGAAGCGCAAAAACTGCTTCAAATCAGCTTGGAAGGAAGCGTTGGTTAATTAAAACTTCTATCTATAATACATTTTTCTTCGATAGAAATACCAAAAAGAGCAAAATCATACTTTACGGGGTCGTCTTGATCCAGTAGGCAAAGGTTTTGTGTTAACTCAATTGCTGCTTTCCAATCATTTTTGTCTCTTGTCAGCAGGCCTAACATTCTGGCGGTTCTTTCAACATGCAAATCCAGAGGACAAATCAGATCTTTTGGTGATACCATATTCCAAAGGCCGAAATCAACACCCTTTTTATCTTTCCGCACCATCCATCGAAGGAACATATTCAGTCGCTTACATGCTGATTTTTTGTTTGGCGACGAAACGTGTTTACCTGTTCTTTTGACGAATGATGGTAAAGACATAAAATATGAACGAAAATGGTTTAACCCATCCTCAACAGACATTCCTTTTTTTGGGAAAAAGGCAGATTCTAGACTGTCATTTTTTTGATAATGGTATTTGAAAAACTCTACGAAATAAAGCAGATCCAAATCGTTAAATGTGCGATGTTTGAAACCTAACAGGCTCTTTAAATCTTCCTCATTATGCTCCATAATGAACTGATAAGGTGAATTATCCATTCTTTCCGACAGTTCGATACATTTATTTATTATTGTAGCTCGTTGTCCCCAAGCAAATATAGAAGCAAAAAAAGCCATGATTTCGATATCCTGCTTTTTCTCAAAGCGATGAGGAATTGAAATCGGGTCATTTATTATGAAGCCTTGATTGTTATATTGTTCAACTTTTCGATCAAGTAAAGTTTTCAGGTCAAGAATTTTTTTATTCATCTATCGGTATCCATGTTATTGTCAAAGGTAGTAATAATCAGTCGTTAAACAATATCGTCGAAATATAAATTACTTATCACTATTAAAAAAAGCTTATCAGAACTTGCATATATAAATAAAATAGAGTAATATTGCATCCGATTTCGAGATCAAACCTTTTCAGGTCCTATAGCTCAGTTGGTTAGAGCATCTGACTCATAATCAGGGGGTCCCTGGTTCAAGCCCAGGTGGGACCACTTAAAAATCAGAGAGTTACAGTTTTTGCTGTGACTCTTTCTTTGTTTATATACCTGATGTTTTAGTAGTGTTTCAGTGAGGTTGGTAAACCATACTGTAAACCAGAAATCAACATGAGTTGTACAGTTAATGTATTGTGTTACAAATCAAAAACATTATCAACAGGTGAACATCCATTGATGTTATGTATCTCTAAAGATGGTAAGAGAAAGTATTTAAGTCTTGGTGTATCAATTTATCCTCAACATTGGGATTTTAAGAAGAACCTACCCAAAAGGAATTGTCCTAATAAAGACCTTATTCAGAGGCTTATTAATGAGAAAATTAACCTTTATACAGAACATATATTGGAGTTAAAGACTACCAATAGAGAGTTTACAATAACTAATCTTATAGATAAGGTTAATGGAGTATCAAGTAAATGTACTGTTCAACAGTTGTTTGATATTTATATTGAACAACTGAGAAAAGAGGGTAGACTAAAATATGCCTCTACATTTAAAGAGTTAAAGAACTCTCTGATAGAGTTTAATTATCATTTAGACATACTCTTCTCTGATATTGATGTTACTTGGTTGAAAAACTATGAAGCATGGTTAAGAGGTAAAGGTCTTGCTTATAATTCTATAGGAGTCAGGTTTAGAACCCTAAGAGCCATATATAATAAAGCTATTGAAGATAACATTGTTAAGCAAGAGTACTATCCATTTAAAGTCTTTAAGGTGTCAAAATTGCATGAAGATACAGTCAAGAGAGCCATTAGTAAATCTGATATTGAAAAGATTATTAACTATAAGTCTGATAGAGAGTACACTCAATTATCTATTGACTTGTTTTTCTTCTCTTATTTGTGTGCAGGAATAAATTTTACAGATATAGCTTATCTCACTAAAGATAATATACTTGATGACAGGCTTGTATATACAAGAAAGAAGACTAAGAAACTGATAAAGATTCCTCTTCAAGAAAAGGCTTTGCTAATAGTGAGTAAATATAGTCAAGTAAATAATCATTACCTTTTTCCTATACTCTCAAACTTTCATAAAACTGACCAACAGAAGATGAATAGAATTAATAAGACTTTGAGGAAAGTAAATAAGTCTCTCAGAGCCATTGGTGAAGAGTTGAAGATACCTATAACCTTAACAACGTATGTTGCTAGGCATTCATTTGCCACTGTTTTAAAGAGGTCTGGTGTATCTACTTCAATTATATCAGAATCATTAGGACATAGCAATGAAAAAGTTACTCAAATATATCTTGATAGTTTTGAGAACTCCCAGATTAATGAAGCGATGAAGCATCTGTTATGATGCTTCTCTGTTTCAAGTGGGTATAGCTGTACAATTATTATTTTAGACCCAAGAAGTGGATAAAGAATAATACTGATTTAATGCAACTATTAACATCTTAACTTCACCCAAAAGATGAAGTATAAGAGAGGGTTGATAATAATGTACTCACTTTATCATTTTATTGTAGGAAAAGTGAGTACATTTCTCTTATCTTTATAGCCTATTATCTAAAATAATACCTTACATCTATGAATGAAACTAATATAAATGACTCATATCAACTATCTATTGGTAACTATGAAATACTATACTCCTCAGCACCAAATGGAGATAAGGCAGTTCAATATCTAAACAATGGTTCTGTAAAGTCTTCTGATATAGATTTAAAATGTACTGTTAAATATAAGGATGAAGCTAAATCTTCTATCAGTTCAGTTGATTTTTTGATGCCAAGAGATGAGGCTAAATTGAGTGATATATTTGAAACTACTCCTTATGGTTTAATTAAGAAGAATAGAACAGGTGTTGGTGCTACAACCTTAGAATTAAGGTCTAAAAGAAATAGCATTGTTGTAGTACCTACAAAAGCATTAGCATATAATAAAGCTAAGGATAGTAAGGTAATAATAGATGGGCAGGTAAAGTATAAAGTTCAATATGTAGGGAGTGCTATTACTAGATTTAATGTACCAACTATTGAAGAGTATTTAGCTGATGAAGTAATACCAGATAAAAAGTTTATTGTTGTTGCTGATAGTCTCCCCAGGCTCTTAAGAAAGATTGGTGAAGATAATTATAAAGACTACTTCTTTATGGTGGATGAAGTGGACTCTTATCAGTATGATGCATGGTATAGACCAACTTTAGAAAATGTTATAGATTATTACTTTGAATTTCCACCTAAAAAAAGATGCTTAGTCTCTGCAACTATTGGAAGATTCTCTAATGAAAAGATAGAAGAAGAGCCTGTTATCAATGTAACATTTAATCAACCTCAACCAAGAGACATTAAATTACTACATACTAATAATGTTATAGCAACAACAGTTAGACAAATTAACTCTATATTAGGAATAGACCCTAATATTAAGATAGTAATAGCCTACAACTCTGTAAGAAGAGGAATCTTACAAATAATAGAAAGTTTAGATGAAACTTTAAGGTCTAAATGTGCTATACTATGTAGTAGTAGAAGTAAACAATATGCAGGAGACTACTATTCAGAAGATATAATAAATGGGGAGCTTCCTAATCAAATAACCTTTATGACTTGCACCTACTTTGTAGGTATTGATATGTTAGAGAGATTTCATTTAATCTCTGTTGCAGAAGGTCTTTATTATCAACTTCATACTTTACTCTCAGAAGATAAGTTAGAACAAATAGCTGGCAGATGTAGGCATGAAGAGGGGCTGATTAGTGAAACTGTAATTTACCATTCAAGAGCAAGAATAGCAAGAAGTGTTTTTCTTTTTCCCCCAACTCCTGAAACTGTAGAGGAAGAAACAAAAGAATGTGCACAACTGCTTATTAATCACATAAATGCAATAATAACATTGAAGGGCATTTATAAAAGATTAAGTAATAGTTACTTTAATAAGTTTAGTATAGATGATATTATTGATAACTCTTTCATGAGGTATAATGAATCAAAAGCTGTGAAATTATTAAGGAAAGATATTCATAATAATGTTAAGCCTGCTTATTTAAATATTGATAATATAGTGATTCAATATAAGATACTAGATTCTTTGTATCTATCAGAGCAGGCATTGTATGAATCATTACAGAGTCAAGGGCATATAGTTACTTGGGAAAATGTAGAAGAATCAGAAGAAAGAATGTCTACTCAAGCTCAAGAAAATCTTGATGAACATATTAGAGTTGCAGAAGAAGATGAGATAGAAGCCATAATAGAACATCTTAGAAGAGGACATACTATAAGAGAGAGAATTAGACTTGCTAACAGATATGTTATAGAAATAGGTGCATCAGATAAAGGAGAGACATTTATCAACAAGTTTTTAGAACTTCAAAACTATGTGCCTTTTGAAGAGTTAATAACAACTCTACCTCAACATAATACTCCAGCTAAATATGATAGATTCTATAATTCAGTTATGTTTTGGGCATTGTCAGAAGAACATTCATTTAAGATTGCATTTAAACAAAGATTACCACTTGAAACACCTCTTAATAGTGAAGATATAAAGGGTATATTGAATGACTTATTAGGAAGCAATTTTGGTTATAGTATAGGCACAAAAAATAAAGCAGTGAGAGACTTACAGATTTTTTGTAAAATAAGTGAGAGGGTTAGAGATAGAGAACTGGGTAATCCTTATTTCATTTTGAATTATGATGTTAATAACTTTGGTACTCCTTTAGATATAATAAGTGCTACTACCAATATTAGAGAATTGTTCAGATTCCCAACTTTTGTACTCACTTCTTAAGTATTTATATATGTAAAGTGAGTACAAATCTCAGATTATTTCAGAATTATAAATATAAGCTAACAGAAAAATTAAGCATCTGTTAGCTTTTTAGAAATGTAGTGTTACCTAATATTATATCTACCCCTACCTTTTGGGTAAGAAATTGACTACCCCCACCCAAGAAGCATTAAATAATAATAACTGTTTTGTCAAGTTTTGAAGAATTAATAATAGCTGTTTGAGAGGCATATAACCACATCAATACTCCCTCCATATCATGGAAATTGGGTTTATACCCCTGTGTCTAATCATTAAAAATATAATATTGATATGGAAAATTTAAAATTCTTACAAACTTGGTCAGTAAATGACTTCAAAAGTAATCAGCAAGTACAGGAGATTGAAATTAAAAGAAATGAATCAACAGGTAAATGTTTCTTCACTTATGGAGCAGAAACAGGAGCTTGTTCAAAGAAAGTAGTGACAGGAGAAGTTACTATGCCTGTTATATCTCAGGTATGTGTACCAATGACAGGAGAGATGTTCTTCTTGTTGCATCAGAGAGGAGAGACAGGAGGTGCCACAACATTGGCTAAACTGTAATAAGATGTTGTTATTTATCAACTTTGGGTAAGGAGTTTAAGTATTCCTTACCTTTTTTTTACTTGTATCTAAACAAAATAGTTATAATATGAATTTAAGACAATCACAAAGGAAACAAGCCAAGATAAAGTTGGCATTGGAAGGATGCTCAGGTAGTGGCAAGACTTATTCAAGTCTGCTACTGGCATCAGGTATGACCAATTGGAATAAGATTGCTATCATTGATTCTGAGAATGGTAGTGCTGATTTATATGCACATCTTGGGAATTACAATGTATTAACCCTGCAATCTCCATTTACACCAGAGAAGTATATGCAGGCTATTGAAGTGTGTGAGAAAGCAGGAATGGAAGTTATTATCATTGATTCTATCTCTCATTGTTGGGAGTATCTGTTAGAGTATCATTCATCACTTCAAGGCAACAGCTTTACTAATTGGGGAAAGATAACACCAAGACAAAATGCCTTTATTCAAAAGGTATTGAGTAGTAACTCTCATATCATTTGTACTATGAGAACCAAGCAAGATTATATCTTGACTGAAAAGAATGGTAAAATGATACCTGAGAAAGTTGGACTAAAAGCTGTTATGAGAGATGGAGTAGATTATGAATTTACCATAGTCTTTGATATTGACATCAAGCATAATGCTGTTGCAAGTAAAGATAGAACAGGTATGTTTGTTAATAAACCAGAGTTTCAAATATCTTCTGATATTGGCAAAAGAATACTTCAATGGTGCAATAGTGGAGCTAATATAGATTCAGTCAAATCAGCTTTGAGAATGGCACAATCAGAAGATGAGCTTTATTCAATCTATCATCAGTACCCAGAATGGAGAGAAGAACTAACACCTGACTTTATGAACAGGAAGTTAGTCATTCAGTCCCAAAGTAGTAATCAATCAATTATTTCTAACCCCTCAAATTTGAATTATGGAAACAATGCAGTTAGTACCAATTAGAACAAATGTAAGTTCAGTTAATCAACAAATTATTGTACCAAACACACCTCAGATAATTGATATAACACCTCTGTCAGAAAGACCATTAGGCAAGAGTGATGCAAGACATTTCATTGAAGCTAATACTAAAGAGGTTGATATATTTCAGTTAAAGAATGAGTGTGTTGTACCTGTATTCAGTAAGGATAATGAAATTACAATCAGTCATCCAAATTTTATTGAAACTGTCTGGGAAGCTGCTAATAAGTTCTTTCCAAATGAAAGATTCTTAGAACCTGATATAAGAGTATCTCATGTAATCAAAGGTAGAGTTCCAGAAGCTATTCATAAGCCTGTGAATCAGCTTTTAGAGACTGATAAGACCATCTATTATGA
The DNA here is from genome assembly GCF_010501095.1 of Dysgonomonas sp. 520. Lineage (GTDB taxonomy): Bacteria > Bacteroidota > Bacteroidia > Bacteroidales > Dysgonomonadaceae > QVMP01. Next base: position 8,923 of record NZ_QVMP01000039.1, read on the forward strand.
GAGAATGGCATTCTGTTTTGAAATACCCTCTATTTATGAAGATATTGAGGGTAACAGATTGAATCTGACCATTGGAGGAGTAAGAGCTTACAATCATGAAAATTTGTATAGCAAGAAAGGAGTAGAAAAATTCAAGGTTTTCATTGGCTTTAAAAATTTGGTATGCTGTAACCTGTGTGTCTCTACTGATGGTTATCAGACTGAAATTAAGGTAATGAGTATACATGACTTATTCAATGCAGTTATGATGTTGTTTCAAAGGTACAATGTTTCACAACATTTGCACTTGATGAGGAGTTTTAAAGATACTTATTTGACTGAGCATCAATTTGCTCAACTGATAGGCAAATCTAAATTGTATCATTGTTTACCAAATGCTGAAAAGAAAACTCTTCCAGCATTTGAATTTGGAGATGCTCATATTAATGCAGTAGCCAGAGCATATTATAATGATGATAACTTCAAAATAGATGAAGGAGCAACAGCAATCAATCTTTGGAGAGTATATAATTTATTCACATCAGCCAATAAGAGCAGCTATATTGATAATCTACTTGACAGGTCTTTAAATGCAACTGAATTGACCACTGGTATCAATAAGGCTCTTCATGGGGATAGTGAGTACAAGTGGTTTATTGAGTGAAGTTTAAGTGTGTAGGAAGCAGCTATGTAGTAAGATTGTGCTTATACTTCTCCCTCTATCCTCTCCTGTTAAGAAGTGACTAAAGAATATATATATCTTTTTTGTGCCTGAAATTAGATTCTCTATATAAATAAACTTAGGGACAAAAAAGTTTATGATTAGGGGTTAATGATAATCTCCTAGAGCCTTTATTATTAAACTTATAGTACTTTGGGTAAGGATTGAAGAATGTTTAAGAAATATCCTCAAATATATTCCATTATCTTTGGAGCATATTCAACCAATTATATAATAAGGAAATAGTCCACACCAGAGTCTTGATTTTAACTTCTTTAAAGTAAGTGATTAATTCTTGATGAAAATGCTTATTTTTGTCAATGAACAATAATCATACTTGCTTATGAAGAGATAATAGAATCAAGACATATATGTAAAGCATTGCTTTATTGCTAGTGAAGTCCTAAAATTACCACTTTAAAGACAACAATCACAACAGTAATAATAAGTGATGCTCATACTATTTGGTGTGGGCTTCCTTGTTTGTGTGATTGTAGGGTGTGGTAATCCTCAGGACTCCAAGTAAGGTTAAGTACCACACCTTTTTATTTTAAGTTGGTACAGCAGGAAAGCTGAAAACTGATTTAGAGTAAGCATTGTATATTCAATAGTTATGAAAAAAATAATTTTACTAAAGTTCTTATTAATACTTATGTTCTTTATCTCATGTTTTAGTCAAGAGAAGAAACAAGAAAATACAAATGATTTTTATAAGGAAAGCACTCAAAATAACACTACTGAAAAGAATCTCAAAATGTTAGTAAACTTAAAATATATGAGCCCAACAGGTGAATATAGTATTCTCTTTCAAAATTATTATTATAATAAAGAAAAGAATCAGTATACTATATTTGTACTCTTTACAATGCCAGATGAAAATTATCCACAAGAACTTTCCAAAGTAATTGAGGGGAAATATATAGCTTATGATAATATTCTTTTTACAGAGAATAAAGGAAAAATAATAAAAGCATTTGAAATAAAAGATAAATATACACTCATAACAACTGATGGTCAAGAATGGGTAGCAGTTTATGAATAGGATATAAAAATTATAGAAAATGAAAGAATTGATAGGTACTATATTGGGGATTGCTTCATTAATTATAGGCTCAATATTAGGTTCAAAAGTAGCATATAATATGGAGGGCTTTGGTGCTGTTATTTGTGTCTTTATAGGTGCTATTGTTGGAGGTGGTATTGGAGGTTGGCTTTATTCAGTTATAACAAATACATCAACTAATAATAAGAAACAACCAACAAATTTATATGAAGCAACAAGAGAAGTAATTGAACCATTGGTGATAAGAAGTTATAGGAATATTGCTTATCAAAATGGAATTGCACCAACATCTAAAACCTCTGATAATAAAATTATAGAGATATATTCAAAGATTGGTTCTGCTTTCAAAGAAGCATCAAAACAAAGGAATGAACATATACCAGCAGTTTATCTTAATACTATTGTATTGAAATTCTATCAAGTATATGAAATGGGTGGAGATGTATTTCTTGAGGAGCATCTTAAATATGAGGTTGATAGATATTTAAGAGCAGGTTTAAGAGAAGACTATAAACATGAATTAAAGTTATTCTGATTGAATTTAAACTAAAAATAAAAGATAATTATGTGGTGGATATTTGGTATAGCAGTAATAGGATTTATTATTTATACAATAAATAAAGAGTATAAGAAAGAGGTTAGTACTAAGCTTACTAATCAAGGTGGAATGTTGCAAAAATATAGTGTGATTATCAATCATTTTGTAAATGGAGTACCTGCTAAGGTAACAAAAGTTACTAAAGATAGTGTAGTTATAACAGCCTCAGCAATGGAGATATATTTGGATTATGTAGGTGGTAACTTAGAAGTAGAATTGAGAGGGGTTGCTCCTGTTATTGGTAAGCATTCTAAAAAATGGAAATATCCTAATGGTTATCCTCAAGAGAAAATGATTACAGAAATACAGAATTATTGTGAATGGCAAGCTAATAGGATAGGGAATAATAATACTTCAATAGAAATGATTAGTATTACAAAAGATGCTACTAACAAACTATTAAATACTGGTTTATATAAAAGAATAAGCACTCCAAAGAGTAGGTTTGAAATATTGATATTCAATGCTGCTATTGTGGCTTGGACTTATGTAAATGAAAGTAAATACAAGAATAATCTTTTTGAGGATTATATTAGATTTTTAATTAAAGAAGCTCCCAAATCTGATATATACATGAAAGATGATGACTTAATATTTTTCATCAATAAAAGATTGAAGTTTTATCTCTCTCAGATTGAAATTCTTTCAGAAAATCCTACTTCTGATTTAGGATGTTTATACTATTGCTTCTTTAAGATGCCAATCAATGACATTATTGAAAGGGAACAACTATCTGATAAAGAAGACCAATGCTTCTATAATGCAATAGTAGAAATGATAAATTGGACTTCAACTCAAACATTAAAAAGATTGTGAAGAATGTAATAATTGAATCCATAACCAAATGTAAATAGAACTGTAGTTCAAATTAACTTTAAGAATGATAGGAGGATAATATAAATTCTCCTATTGCTTTTTATAATCACACCAAATAAAACTTAATCAATATGACAGTACAAGCATTAGAAAAAATAATAATTGCAGGGATAGAATTAAAGTTAAGTATCTCAACAGAACCATTAAGACCACTTTTAGAAGAAAAAGGAGTTAAGTTTACTCCCACAGATTCAAGATGTTGGAGAGGCTATGTTGGCACATGGGAATTGAAAGACAATAGTCTATATCTGATTGACTTCAATGGTAGATTGAGGCATAGAGAAGTTAAACTTAAAGACTTATCTCATGAAGAATCTACCTCTCCTGTTAAAGCAGTTTGGTTCTCTGGTAAATTGAAGATACATGTAGGCAATGTAACCCATCAACATATAGGTGCAGGTTATTATCCAATATACCCAGAAGAGTTAGTTGTTGAAATAGACAAAGGAAATGTTACAAGTATTCTTCATAAAGAGTTTCACTTTGAATTAGTCAAAGTGCCTTCTTTATTAATTGAAGAAGATAATTATGAGTATAAAGTAGTATCAGAAGATATTTTAAAAGTAACTAAAGATGAGATGATTAATCTGATTGAGGGTTATTTCATAAGACAGTGGAAGCCTCAATTGGAGCAAATCAGCTTTATTCTTCAATATTTGCATACATATCCAAAGGCTTTATCAGACCTGAAGATTAAGGATTTAATAACTCCCCAAGAATTGTATAAACAACAGGAAGAATGGATATGGTTATATTCCAAGTATAAAGGTATGGAGAAAGATTTTTTCAGACCTTATTGGATACCTATTCAGAGAAATGGATATGATTATTTCATAGATATGTCAGATAGTAATTTCCCAATCATTGAGGCATTCTTTGAGTATTTTGATGAACCCTACCATTGGGAGAAGAAGATATTATTTGAATCAATAACAACTTTAATGTTATCTGATGAAGATAAAATCAACTTGAAACAATATAGAGTAGATAAGATTATTGAGAAATATTGCAAGTATTTATTCTGAATCTATTATTCTTTATGCTAGGAAATTTTTTATAGAGTGAATTAACAATAGTATTAACCCAAGTGTGGTATTATCACAACATTGTAAACCTACAGTAAACCATGAGTAGTAAAATAATAAGTAATAGTCTTATAATCAATCCAGTATTAACTGTTTTGAATCCTACTCATAATCAGGGGGTCCCTGGTTCAAGCCCAGGTGGGACCACAAATAAGTATCGAAAACCCTTGTAAGACAAGCTCTTGCGAGGGTTTTTCTTTTTTAGTGCCCACGTCCGTGCCCTTTTATGGGATTTTCGGATCACCGAAAAAAGTTGAGGGATTTAGTTTTTACGGCTCAACGTAAAAACATGAGGGGATAAATTTAGAAAAAATATATCTTTGGCATAAAAAAGCTATGTATCAAGATGGTTATAGCCTGTTGTTACCTTGCGGTTTATTGGATTACTTTTCTATCCTGAAAGTAGAAGACAGCAAAGCACAGATCAAGATTTACCTGGAAGAAAAGAACAACCTGGATAATCCCCAGTATGAAAGCAAAGGTTTTTATCCCAATGTCCTGGTCAATGATTTTCCAGTCAGAGGCAAAACCTTGTTGTTGGATCTGCGTCGTCGCCGATGGATACATAAACAAACGGGAGAATACTTTAACAGAAACCTACACTTAATAGCCGAAGGTACCCGTATCACGCAAGAGTTTGCGTCTTTTTTAAAAGGATTACACCGATAAAACAGCTGTGAGTTGTAAAGGTATCGGAGAGTTTTACGGTTTAGATGGCGATTTGTATGAACGTCAATACCGGGATCACTTGAGTGGCTACCGTTCTTGGGATCAATTATCTCATGCTACCGATTGGATTCTCTTCGAAAAGAATATAGGCAGTTATGTAGGTATTGATGAAGTGGCCCTTTCAAGGGGAGAACTTTATACTATCCTGATCAATAAAGAAGCAAAAGGTAAGAACGGATCAATCATAGCCATTATCAAAGGCACAGATGTAAAAACTGTTTGTGATGTTTTATTAAAGATGTCCCGCAGACGAAGGTTTCAGGTTCGGGAAATAACCCTGGATATGGCTCCTAATATGGAACTGATAGCCAGGACTTGTTTTCCGGCCGCCAAAAGAGTAACAGATCGTTTCCATGTACAGAAGCTGGCTTTCGAGGCAGTGCAAGAGATGCGTATCAAAGCACGCTGGAAGGCTTTGGACAGGGAAGCGGTAGATATGGCTGTGGCTAAAGCTAAAGGCGAACGATACATCGCACCAACTTTTGAAAACGGAGATTCACTTAAACAGCTGCTTGCACGTAGCAGATACCTGTTATTCAAGAAGGAATCACTAATTTATTGAAAGAAAAACTAAAGAAAGAACAAATAGAATTTTCTCCAAATT